>JAVBQL010000023.1:0-25787 GCA_031549085.1 Spirochaetota bacterium | reverse complement strand
AGCCTTAGACCAAACATCTCTAAACAAGATGCAAGTCTATTATACACTATTATTTGTGATTATCAATTGTTTTTTTACCATTGTTTTATTTTCTTTTTTTATCCTATATAATGGTTAGTTTGACTTACTTCTCACAAATGTACTATTAATATTTAACAATCGTTAAATTGTTATTTCTGGTTTCCATATCAGCACGAAGATATTAAACGAGCAAACGCTACTTAAAAGAAAAGAAAAAGTAATTTTATATAGATTGGGGGCAAAACCCCCATCTATATAAAATTGTTCTCTCTCTTTCTCTTTTTTTTGAGTGCTGTTTGTCCATTAAGTGCGACTTGCTAATAAGTAATAAACCAAAAAGATTTTAATATCTGTAAAGTTGAAGCGACGGTAACAGACAACATATTGAAACTAACCATTGGATAGGTGTTTCAATACAAAAAATAATAAAATGTATATGTGTCCAAAAATAAAAAAAAGAAAAGATTGACACTCAATATTTTTTTTAGTAATATTCTCCATAAAATTCGGGATGGTGGTGGAATTGGTAGACACGCTAGCTTGAGGTGCTAGAGAGCGTATGCTTGTGTGGGTTCGAGTCCCATCTGTCCCATTTTTTTTAGTTTAATCTGCCAAACAAAAATCCTGCCATATTTTTTAATTTAACATAAGGTAAACTACTATGAAAGATTGTTTTAAATTCCTAAAAAATAGAGGCTTTTTTCAGCAATCAACAGATGAAGAGGCTCTTGCTAGAAAACTTGACAATGAAAATGTAACCTTCTATGTTGGATATGACCCAACAAACGTCAGCCTCCATCTTGGACACCTTGTTCCAATAATGGCTTCAGCTTTTTTACAAAGAATGGGACATAAACCAATCGCTCTTGTTGGCGGCGGCACAGCTATGATTGGAGACCCAAGCGGCAGAACAAGTGCACGCCCAATACTTACAGTTGATGAGATCGACAGTAACTCTATGTTGATAAAAGAGCAGCTTGAACGCTTCATCACACTTGATGGAGAGAAGGGGCTCTTTATAAATAATGGTGACTGGCTTAGAAACATAAACTATATCGAGTTTCTGCGTGATATTGGAAAACATTTTAGTGTAAACAGAATGCTCTCCTTTGAGACATACAAAGAAAAATACAAAAATCATGGACTCTCATTCTTGGAGTTTAACTATGTCCTGCTTCAATCATATGATTTTTTAAGATTATATAAAGAACACAATTGTACACTTCAAGTTGGTGGAGATGACCAGTGGGCAAATATGGTCTCTGGAGTGGAGCTTATTCGCCGTATAACTGGTTCAAACAGTAATGTTGAGTGTTTGACACTCCCTCTGATTCTAACCTCTGATGGTAAAAAGATGGGAAAGACACAAAATGGGGCTCTCTTTCTATCAAAAGAGATTACAAGTGTCTATGACTTCTATCAATATTGGATAAACGTAACAGACAGCGATGTTATAAGATTTTTAAAGCTCTACACATTTATCGATGATAGTGAAATTGAAAAACTCTCACAGCTAAAGGGTGAGGAGCTTATCGAGGCAAAGAGAGTGCTGGCTTTTGAGGTTACAAAGATTGTACACAGCGAGAGTGATGCCATAGAGGCTAGAGAGGCAGCAAATGCAGCATTTGGATCAGGCGACAATATCGATCTGATTCCAACATTTTCAATAGATAGGTCTCGTATAGAGGCTGGGATCTCTATTCTTGATCTATTTGTGGAGAGCGGTCTGGTTGAATCAAAAAGCGAAGTTCGAAGATTGATAAAACAGAATGCTATAAAGATTAATGAAGATAAAATATCTAACGAAAATTTGATTGTTGATAGCTCTTTTATCACCGAGAGCGGAATAATATTGAGGTCTGGCAAAAAAAAGGTAAAGCGGATCGCTTTTTAATATACTATTTATCAATTTCTACACATCTCAAATGATTAGTATAGCTATTTTATTTCCAAATAGACTATTAAACATAAAACAAGCTATTAAAATATAGCTCTAATTTACTTGTCAGTACAAAAATATCAAACGAGCGAGTGGTACTTAAAAAAAGAAGAAAGAAAAAGGGCAAATCTGTAGAGAGTGAGATTTTATCCCCACCTATACAAATCTATTCTCTCCCTTTCTCTTTTTTTTAAGTGATATTTGTCTTTCTTGGTGCAATCTTCTGATAAGCAACATATATATAAGTTTTTTTATCTATTAAGTTTAATTGGCAGCTTTATTATAATAATATTACATTTACCCATTTAGTCTCTATATTTTGATTGTAAAACCAGAAGAAAATTATAAAATAGGCAAACATACTCAAAAAAAGAATTATTTTTTTGACAAATATTAGTTGTTCTGTTATAGTTGACTCCTATTTTTCAAGATAATAGATAATCTATTTTTGAGTATTTATGAAATTAAGATATATTCTGCTTTTCTTATGTTTTCTCTCAATCTCATTTCAATTAACAGCTCAAGATACTGACTATTGGTATAATGAAGAGCAACAAAAAGAGCAGCAGGCTAAGGATTTTGCTAGAGACCTCTCCATAGATATCAGCAGAGGAGAGGAGATGGCATCCACTACTGCAGAAAAAATAGTAGATAAAATAGAGTTCGTTGGATTGAACTCTGCATCTCCCAGAGTGCTCTCTGAGTTCCCTGTGTCTGAAGGTGATGTTTGGAATGAAGATACAAAAAACAAGGTACTCTCTTTTTTGGCTCAACTCAATAGAGAAAATATTATCTCAAGAAGATACAGTATATCAGAGGAGTCTGTAAAAGAGAATCGTATAAAACTTCATGTAGATATATCAGAACAGCTACCATTTTTCCCATTTGTTCTGCCATTCTACTCTACTACAAATGGTTTTAAGGCAAAGTTTAAGTTTTGGAATTTCTACTCAAATGGCTATCCTTTTCCCATAGAGGCTGAAGTTGAGACCAAGCAGTATGATGATGATAATGACAAAAATCTTCAGCTCTCTGTTAAGTCAAATGATTATCTAAAGCTTACCGAAAGACTCCATATGGATTTTGATTTTAAAGCCTATACAACAGCTGTTCACTATCTAATTTGGGATTCAAGCAGAAATGACTATCAAAACAATGAGCTTAAGAGTGGTATAGAAGATGCAACGCTAAAGTTTCGATATAAAATTCCATATATAGAGATGACATTTATACCAAGGATCGGTTTTGGGTATGGAAATGAGCTTGTAAAAGATCACCCTGGCGATCTTGCTGCTCCGAATGTATATAGAAAAGATATTACGATAGTAGATCCCCAACTGGAATTTATCTATCCATTTAAATCTATACCCGGAGCATCTATTGAGGCAAGAGCTGGTCTTGATTTTAGGAACACCTACTATGAAAATCCTAACTATCAAGATGCATCTGCTGACCAGATAAAGCAGAAGACAGAGTACTCTTTTGCACTCTCAACAGTAACCAATAATAATCCAAGTGAAACTCCCAATGTTATAAGCGATCCTGCCTACTTTAGACTTAATCTTCCTATACCTGGTATAAATGGTAGTTTTCATACTGCAATGAACGTTGCATATCAGAAAAATATTAGAGGAGATGGAAATCTTTCTAGCAAAGTTTTGATACCTCAAGAGTATACAGAGTCAGAATTTAATAAATTATTGGACTCTGTTACGGAGCAATCTGACAAAGATTTTTTAAAAGAGTGGTATAGGGTTCCTGAAGATAATAAAGATACAAAAAGATTTCTTGATAAAAACATAAGTGAAACAGATGCTACTAGAATTTTGAGTATATTGATAAAATCTGGTAACTTTGTTCGCTCTGATGTACTTGCATTAAATCCAACAATTAACTTCAGATTTCCTATATACAACACTGGACTTGTTGGACTTGTTGGCTTCTCTTTCGACAACAAAAAGTTTTGGCAGCCCGATAGCAAAGGAAATATTGTAGATATAGAAGATAGAATAACACTTACACAAACAATTGGTATGGAATATGCTATTCCATTTATTGATGCAAATTTTGACTCCTATCTCTCTTTCTACTATTACAAAAAATATAACTCAAACATTCCAAATCAAGAGTATTTTATTAAAGATGATATTTATGAAGACTCATTTGGGATATCAAGATTGGAGTTTGTTTTTAGTAAAAGATTTGCCCTCGAGAAATACTATCTAGATCAGCAAAAGGTCTCTGACTATCTGAGGTCTGTTGCAGGACAGAAGATAAAGGCTAGGGTTAAGTTTACGATGGACCCACTATTGCAGTATCAATATGTGAAGCAGGATGAGTATAACGATCCCAATATCCCACCGCAAGATAAGATATATATAGATCATGATATCCCAGCGGTTAGAATGGATAATTTTAAATTTTTAGCAGAGTTTTCTCACAGTCTCTATCTTCCAACCTACAAAGAGAGTGCATTTAAGCTTCGTTCATCACTTTTTAGTACATACAATAATATTATAGAAGATTTCAATGACTCAGGTATGAAGAGTTTGGTTAGAGGTAATGGCTATAAATATTTAGGCGGCTGGTTTGGTTTGGTTGAAAATATCGATTATTGGATACATCTATTAAATTTTGACACACCAAAAATTGGTGGGTTTAAGATTGATCAAGATCTAAATTGGGATATGTTTTTAGTTCTCTACACAGATGTTGGGGCTATATTAAGTGATATGAGAGATCATCCAAGAGATGGAAGGACATTTGCACTTGGATCCTATACAATAAATATCAACAATCTCTCTATAATACCAATTTTTACTGTTGGTGCTGCAGTTAGAGTCTATACAAGATTTATGCCTATGATGATAAATCTTGAAATTAACCTGACTCCTTTAAACTATATGATTCAAAAGAGTTTTAGTTCATTCTTCTATTTTGAGTTTAGTGTCTCTAGGGCACTTGGCAGCAACAGTGAGTGGTTTGCAAGATAAAAAAAGTAAGTAAAGAAGAAAAAGTATATTTATTGCAAGTTAGTTCAACTAACCATTTTATAGTGAATAACCTACTTAAATATTAGATGGTTAGTGAAATATTATTGTTTTTATCAGCCAAACACGCTTCACTACTTTTTCTTTCTTTTTTAATAGCGTTCGTTCGTTATCTATGTTCGTGACTTTCAAGTAAACTAGAAAATTAGTTTTAATGGCTAGTTTGATATTGATAGTACGTTTGTTAAAAATCAGTTAAATTAACCATTAATAGCAAATATGGGTCGTAATATAAGCTGTGGTACTCAAAAAAAATTGACTTTTATTCTTTTTTTTTTTAGACTTAAGTTTAAGTTACTACTAATATATATGGAGTTTATTTAAGCAACTATTTCCACTAGATAGTTTATAATTAAAATAATAGATTTTTTTAATATATTTTTTATGAAAAAGTTTTTCATAACACAACTCATTCAACACAATCTCTATAATTTTAATTTTTAACATATTTTTGTACATAATTTTTTTGAGGTTTATTATATGTCAGATTTAAAAAAAGCATTAGGCGTATGCCTTGGAGCGACAAGTCTCTCAATTGTGGAGATTGAAAAGAAAGATAACTCTTACAACATAGTTAAGAGTTTAGTTGAAGAGCATCAGGGAGACCCTAAGGGTGTCCTATCAAAAATTTTAGGCAAGTGGGAGACAGATGGAAGAGCGATTGCTGTGACAGGACGAAAGTTCAGGGAGCTTATCAATCTTCCCTCAATCACTGAGCCAGAGGCAACAGAGATTGCATATCAATATATAAAGCCAAAGGGTAATATCGATTATGATGTAATTGTCAGTGCCGGCGGCGAAACTTTTATTGTCTATGAGCTTGACAAGAAAGATAGAATTTCGCAGGTGGTATCGGGCAACAAGTGTGCATCAGGTACAGGTGAGTTTTTTATGCAGCAGATTAGACGTATGAACGTCTCTATTGATGAGGCGATTGAGCTATCAAAAACTGCAACAAATCCGCACCACCTATCTGGACGCTGCTCTGTTTTCTGCAAGTCAGACTGTACACATGCTCTAAACAAGGGCGAGTCGATTGCTGATGTTGCGGCAGGCTTGGCAAAGATGATCGCAAAGAAGATAAGCGAGCTTCTTGTCCGCCTAAGCCCAAAAAATGTGCTTATTGTAGGTGGAACTTCACAGAATGAGGTCGTTGTAAACTATGTGAAAGAGAACTTCCCATTGGTTAATGTCCCAGCTGAGGCTCCATACTTTGAGGCACTTGGTGCTGCAATCTGGGCTTTTAAATCTAGCTCACCAGCTATAAATGATAAAAATAAACTATATAAAGATCATCAGTCATCATTTGAGTTTTTAAAATCGATTAAAAACTATGAGAAGATGGTTACCTTTAAGGATCTTCCATTTAAGAAAGCGAAAGATGGTGATGAACTTGTTGTTGGTCTTGATGTTGGGTCAACCACAACAAAAGCGGTTTTGATGGATTTGAAAGATAATTCGATTGTTGGTTCAATCTATCTTAGAACCAATGGAAATCCAATCGAGGCATCTCGTCAGTGCTATAAGGCACTGCTAGATTCTTTGAATGGTGCAAATGTTAAAATCACAGGTGTTGGTGTAACTGGAAGCGGACGCTATATTGCTGGGCTTCATGCTGACACTGACGGTGTAATAAATGAGATTATCGCCCACGCAACAGCTTCATCATACTTTGATAAAGATGTTGATACAATTTTTGAAATCGGTGGGCAGGACGCAAAGTATACATTTTTGACAAATGGTGTCGCTTCAGACTATGCGATGAATGAGGCTTGCTCTGCTGGAACGGGAAGCTTCCTTGAAGAGTCTGCCTATGAGCAGCTTGGTGTAAAGATGGAAGATATCGCAGGGATTGCGCTTAATGCAGCAACCCCTCCAAACTTCTCTGACCAGTGTGCTGCCTTTATATCATCAGATATAAATACCGCTTTTCAAGAGGGCGTCTCAAAAGAGGATATCATCGCTGGGCTTGTATATTCAATCTGTATCAACTATGTTAATAGAGTAAAGGGCTCTCGTCAGGTTGGAAAGAAGGTCTTTATGCAGGGTGGTGTCTGCTACAATAAGGCAGTGCCAATCGCTATGGCGGCGTTGACAGGGAGAGAGATAATTGTTCCACCACATCCGGGGTTGATGGGTGCATATGGTGTTGCTCTTGAGTTAAAAAACCTATTCAATATAGGTAACCTTGATAAAAAAGAGTTTTCACTTCCAGAACTTGCAGAGCGTAAAGTTGAATATGGAAAGCCATTCAAGTGTCATGGTCATCTTGAGAACTGTGATATCGGTTGTGAAGTTGCTATGATTCATATCAACAACAAAAAGATTCCATTCGGCGGCGCATGTAATAAATATTACAACCTAAAAAATAATAAAAATTATGATATCAAAAACTTAAACCATATCGAAAAGAGGGTTGACCTTCTATTTGAAGACAACAAGATAGTCAAACCAGCAAAAAAAGATATTGTCATTGGAATAAATAGATCATTCCAAATCAATACACTCTACCCAATGTTCTATACATTCTTCAATGAGCTTGGCTGTAAGGTGGTTATGCCTGACCACGCAACACAAGAGGGCATCGACAAGGGGCTTACAAGCTTCTGTCTCTCTGGACAGATATCGCTTGGTATGTTTGATACACTTCTAAAACTTGAACCAGACTATATATTTATGCCTCAAATAATGGAGATTCACGTATCAGAGCAGGAGGAGTATAGAAAGGAGTATCAAACTGTATGTATGTTTGTACAGGGCGAGCCATTCTACCAGCAGGCAAGCTTCTTTAAAGACCTTGAGCGTGATGGAAAGAAAGTTCCAAAGATGATAACACCAGCCCTAAATCTTATGAGTGGGTTTGATTCAGAGGAGAAGACATTTATAAAGGTTGCAACAGACCTTGGTTTCACAGCTGCTGAAGGAAAAGAGGCACACAGAAAAGCAGTTGAGGCACAGCTTAACTTCTTCAAGAAAATGAAAGCTGAAGGAAAAAGAATCCTTGCTGAGCTTGAGAGGGACCCAAACAAACGTGCCATCGTGCTATTTGGACGACCATACAACGCATTTGCAAATGAGACAAACAAGGGTGTTCCATTTAAGTTTGCCTCTCGTGGTGTTGAGATTATCCCTTATGACTTCTTGCTATATGAAGATGAGGAGAACTATAAGAAGACCTACTGGGAGATGGGACAGCGTATTATCAAGGCTGCCCGCATAGTTAAGAGACATCCGCAGCTATTTGCATGTTACTTGACAAACTTTCTCTGTGCGCTTGACTCTATGATGATTCCGCACTTTAGAGACCTAATGGGTACAAAGCCATCTCTAACAATTGAGGTTGATGGGCATACAGCCGATGCAGGGGTCAACACAAGAATTGAAGCATTTATGGATGTTATCAACAACTATGTGAAAATTAGAGATAAAATTCAAGATAAGAAAACTACATATGTCCGTGCAAAGACAGAGATTGACAACAGCGGCGGAACAGTCTATATCGATTCTGAGGGAAAAAAGTTCTCATTTAAAGATAAGAAGAGTGTTAAGGTTGTTGTTCCTTCAATGGGCGACCTCTTTGCTGAGGGGGCTGCTGCAGTTCTTCGCCGTCAAGGGTGGAATGCTGAGGCTCTACCTGTCTGCGACAGAGAGGCGCTTGATCTAGGACGATCGGTAACGACAAGTAAAGAGTGTCTTCCTATTATCAATATAATTGGTGAGCTTTTAAAATATCTAAAATATCGCGAGAACAAAGATGAGAAACTTGTTATGTTCTTGGTCTCTGCGGGTGGCTGCTGCCGTGTTGGGCAGTATGAGATTCTAACAAATACAGTTATTGACAAGCTTCAGCTTAATGATGTTGCTCTAATCACATTGGAGAATGACAGCGGTTATGCAGGACTTGGAATGGACTTTAGAATCAATGCTGGGCGAATAATATTTGCTGGAGATATATTAGATGATATCCGCTCTGTTATAAAGGCTATGAGCACAAACAAGGGCAGAGATTTGGTTATCTTCAAAGAGGAGTGGCTAAAAATCTGTGATGTTATGGAAAAAAAAGGCAACTTCTACAAACAGCTTAAACTCACTGCAAAGCGTCTTAAAGATGAAATAAAATTAGCAAGACCGCTTAAGGACTCAAAGTATGTTGGTGTTGTTGGGGAGATATTTGTTAGGCGTGACCACTTCTCACTTATGGGAATACCAGAAAAGCTTGCAAAAAATGGCTTTGTTATGCTTGATGCACATGTGACAGAGTGGCTTCGATATGTTGAGTTCCTTCAAGAGATAAATATGTTTGAGACAAAGACCAACTTTGTTGGTAAGATTGAGGCGGCTTTGACAACTGTTGTAATGGACACTATCGAGAAGAGGACAAAGAAGATTTTTGAGAAGAGCGGGCTCTATGAGAGAGAGATGCTTGACATAAAGAAATATATGGAGCACTCTACTCACATATTCCCTTGGACCTTGACTGGCGAACCGGGCTTGTCTACTGGTGCTTCAATGTATCACCTCTTGGATAAATATTGTGGCGTTATCAATGTTGGACCATTTGGCTGTATGAATAGCCGTATGACTGAGGGGGTAACAACCGCCTATATGAACATTGAGGGCAAGGAGGAGGCTGCAAAAAAAGCTAAAGAAAGTTTTAATGCAGAAAAATTTAAAGAAAATATGGACATACTGCCCTTCCTTAGTGTAGAATGTGATGGGAACCCTTTTTCTCAAATTCTTGAAGCAAGACTTGAGACATTTATGCTGCAGGCTGACAGAGCCCATGAAGAGATGATGAAAAACAAAAAATAGATTGTTTTAGGAGAGGAGTTATGAAGAGAGAGTACTATTATGATGTTATGAAAAGTGCAATTATGGAAGATTCTCTTTTTAAGGGGGATATCACTACACAAGCCATCTTTATGAAAAAAGATATTCGCTCTTTTAAGCTTATGGTGAAAGAGGATGGAATATTGTGCGGAAGTGAAATATTTACAGATGTCTTCAAAACTGTTGACCCAGACTCTGTTGTTGAGTTCTATTTTAATGACTCTGATAAGATAATGAAGGGCGATATGGTTGGCCGTGTTAGGGGAGATATGAGAAATATCCTTAGGGGCGAGAGGGTTGGACTTAATTTTATATCTCACCTATCAGGTATTGCAACCAAGACTGCAAAATGTGTTGCAGAAACTGGTGGAAAGATAAAGATAACAGATACAAGAAAAACGATACCAGGACTTCGAGTCCTTCAAAAATATGCTGTTAGATGCGGCGGCGGTGTGAATCACCGATATGGACTTCATGATATGGTACTGATAAAGGATAATCATATTGATGGGGCTGGAAGCATAACAAATGCTGTAAAGATGATTAAAGAGATGTGGGGAAGAGAGTATAAAATTGAGGTCGAAACAAGAACAATTGATGAGGTAAAAGAGGCACTCTCTTGCGATATTGATAGGATCATGCTTGACAATATGGGGCTTGACACAATGAAAGAGGCTCTAAAAATTATTGATAAAAAAGTAGAGGTTGAGGTGTCAGGCAATATGAATATTGAGAAGATAAGCATTTTGTCGGAGCTTGATGGAATTACTCATGTATCCCTTGGCGAATTGACCCATAGTGTTAAGGCGTTGGATTTTTCATTAAAAATAGAATCATAAAAATATTTTTTTTAAAAAAAACAAGTTTTATGACAAAAAATAGTAGATGAGACAATAGTTAAAAATTGGTAGTTATTAAAAAAAATGTCTATAATAATCTGTTAAAATAGATTAGACCATTTTTAACAAAAAGAAAAGGACTTTATAGAGGTGGCTGGAGAGTTTAACAAACGAAAGGTTCTTATATTTACTTTTCTCTCTTTTTTCTTTTTCTCCTCAATGTTATTTATTGTCTATAACATCTCGATGCGTATGTTTGACAATGCCTCCATTATGGTATTTATCAGAGAGGCAACTATTGTTGAAAATATACTTCTCGACTCAATCGATTTTTCAGAAAAAAACTTCAAACTTGAAAAAAGCATCTCAAAATCTGTAAATATAATAAGAAGAATCCAGAACTTTGAACATTTTATATCTATAAATGTCTATTCAAATAAGAAGGATCCTATATATACACTTGGAACTGTGCCTGATCTTCTAAAAACAATCACTGTGGCGGATTTGACCAATAAGGTCGAATTATACAACCTCACAAAAACAGCTGACAAAAAAAACAGGATAAAAGTATATCAGGTTGTATCCACACTTGTAAAAGACGAAAAAATTCTTGGATATTATGAGATAACCTACAATCTCTCATCTTTAAAGAACCAACTCTTTAAAGAGAGAAGAGTAATATTTGCCATCATAACAATTTTCAGTTTTTTTATAGTTCTTTTTCTAGTTTTTATGATTATACAGCTTCAAACAAAGCTATCTCTCCTCTCTAAAAATTATGAAAATATAAAAAATACAGACTCTACCACAGGCTTACGAAATAAAGATCATTTTTATAACCTTTTAAAGAGGGAGATTGAGAGGATGACAAGGTATGGTGGAAGGGTTTCTCTGGCAACGGCTGATATTGATAATTTTACAGAGGTTAATGAGGAGTTTGGTTATGAGTTTGCCAACATGATTTTGCGTACTGTCTCCTCTATATTTTCTACCAACTTTAGGATATTTGATATAACAGGCAGGTTTGCTGAAGATGAGATCTGTGTACTTTTGGTTAATACCAATGAGAAAGAGGCTTTTTCTGCTCTTGAAAGATGCAGGAAAATGATTGAGGATAATAAGTTCTATTATGAGAATAGAGAGATTACTATAACTGTGAGTATTGGCATCTCATCAGTTGAGAGTCATGTAAAGAAAGATGGAACTAATTTTTCTACTGAAAAGAAAGAGATGATCTTTAGGAATTTAATATTTGATTCAATCAATGCTCTTGCAAAAGCTAAGAGAATGGGTAAAAATAGAACCATTACGCATAGTGATCTCTTCTCATCATAATTAGACTTTTATTATTATTTATCCATCCTTAGTATATAATAGTTAGTTTCAATATGTTGTTTGTTACCACCACTTCAACTTTACAGATATTAAAATCTTTTTGGTTTATTACTTATCAGCAAGTCGCACTTAATAGGCAAATGTCACTTAAAAAAAGAGAAAGAGAGAGAATAATTTTATATAGATGGGGGTTTTACCCCCAATCTATATAAAATTACTTTTTCTTTTTTTCTTTTCTTTTAAGTAGCGTTTGCTCGTTATATATCTACTTAATGACAAGTAAACTAAAGACAAGGTTGTAATGATTGTTATATATTAATAGTACATTTGTGACAAGTAAGTGAAGCTAACCATTGCATATGAAGAGAAGTATATAAATAAAAAAATAAAACAATAGTAAAAAAAAATAATTGATAATCACAAATAATAGTGTATAATAAACTTGCATATTGTTTGCGAGATATTCGGTCTTATGTCGTTGAATCGGCAGAGAGGTTTTACCCCCTCTTTTGGATTGAGTATTGGGTTGATAAACAGCATGTCCGCTAGAGGAGATAGGTGTATCCTAATTGTACACCTATTGAATTGATGCGGATATGAGTATGCCTGCATTGGATAAGTGCTGGGCATTCTTTCGTTTAACAATCCGAGGATGTTTAGCGGGTAAAACTTTACCTTTGCGGGCATACTTTTTTTATTTGCTTTTGAAAAGTATAGCCAAATTTTAATAAAAGAAATCTATACAGGTGGAATTCTATAGGTTTTTGATTTTTTATTTCTATAAAAAATACTCTATCCAGAAGCAACGAAGGTAGAGAGGAAAGCTAAATATCCTTTTTGTTTTTTGCACTATTTTTTGTTATAGGTTGACATGCCTATAACATGGTCAGTTTCGATACTATTGTCTATTCCCGCCACTTCAACCTCACAGATATTAAAATCTTTTTGATATTTTACTTATCAGCAAGTTGCACTTAATAGGCAAACGTCACTTAAAAAAATAAAAAAAAGAGAGAGTAGATTTGTATAGGCGGGGTTTTACCCCAGCCTATACAAATCTATTTTTTCTTTTCTTTCTTCTTTTAAGTAGCATTCGCTCGTTATATATCTACTTAATGACATGGAAACCAGAAATATGGTTTTGATAATTAGTGAAATATTAATAGGACATTTGTTAGAAGTAAGTGAAGCCACCATCAAATATTAAATCTGAATCGCAATATAGACTCTAGAGACAACCAAAAGATTGACTTTCAGTTTTATTTTTAGTATAAAACAGATAATATATATGGTAAAAAAGACACTATTTCTTATACTTAAAATTGCAATTGTAATTTTCATTCTTGCTGTTATAGCTGTTACAATATACATTCTAAAAATTTATTCCGACTACCGAGCAAATAGAGAACTTATATTCAATAAAATAGAAGATTTCTCCAAATCCCTAGGAAAATATACAGAGACTGATATTACATTGGGCTTGGACGATGAGGAAATTATAAGAAAATATCCATCAAAGTTTCTTGACCGAAGCGGAAAGGTCATTGCCCAATATACTTCAAATAAACATAAACTTGTCCCATTAAAAGAGCTTCCATACTATCTTCCAAAGGGATTTCTCTTGGCTGAAGATCACAAGTTCTATCATCACAATGGCTTCAACTATGAGAGGCTAATTTTGGCTTTTTTTAGAAATATAGTTACTATGGGGAAGAGTGGTGGAGCATCAACAATATCGCAGCAGCTTGCAAAGATCCTCTTTACAAAACATGAGAGAAAGCTTAGCAGGAAGGTCTACGAGCTTTTTTGTACACTTGAGCTTGAGAGCAAGTTTACAAAAAATGAGCTTTTGCAAATATATCTAAACTCAATATATATGGGACATGGTACATATGGTGTTGAAGATGCAAGCAACTTCTACTTTGGCAAGAGTGCTTCACAGCTTACAATTGCTGAAGCGGCACTATTTATTGGTATGAATCGTTCACCTGAATATTATTCACCAATAAAAGATAAAAAAAGAGCAAAATATATACAGGAAGTTATTCTAAACAAGTTTGCAAGCGAGGGCTTTATAACAAAAGAGGATACGGAGTTTGAAAGCAACAGGTTTTGGATAAGGTTTTCTCAAAATGGAGTAACAGGCAACCAATCATTCTGGAAAACAGATATAAATAAATCAGCCTACATAACAGAGTACATAAGACAGATCCTAAATAAAGAGTTTGAATACTCCAAAGTAACTCAGGGGGGATTGATTGTTCAAACCTCTATCGACTTGGAAAAACAGCTCCTTGCTGAAAATATCATAAAAAATGGTGTCAAGGAGATAGCTGATAATATTATATCTTATGTAGAAAAAAATAAGATTAGTGGTTATAGTGAAAGCGACCTATCTGACCTTGAGGCGACTCTTGTCAGTGTCGATTTTGAGAATGGAGATGTGCTTGCACTTGTTGGAGGAAAGGGCTACTCCTTTGGCAACCAGCTTAATAGAGCAGCCTACTCATATAGACAGATTGGTTCAGCTATGAAGCCTTTTATATACAGCATCGCTTTGATGGACGGACTTAATGGCAAAGAGATAAACCCATTTACAAAATTCAAAGATGAGGTTGTTACCTATAAGGTAAACGGAAAAAATTATGCTCCAAAAAATTACTCTGCCTCTCACCAGTATGGAGATATGGTTACATTAGGAGATGCCTTGAAAAGGTCTCTAAACACTATTGCTGTGCAGGTTTTTAACCAAATGGATATCAAAAATTTTGTCCACTTTTTGAGAGACATAACTTTTCAAGATGAGAACAGCAAAAGAATTCCTGAGGTTTTGTCGCTCTCTCTTGGCACTGCAGAGCTATCTGCACTTGAGCTTGCTGCTGCGTATACAATGTTCCCTAGGGAGGGGACACCTATATACCCTGAAATGATAAAGAAGATAAGTGACATATATGGCAATGTTTACTATGACTCTGCGAGAGAGAACAACTCCAATTTTAATTTTATAAAACCTAAAAGGTTTAATCCTGATAAAAAATATCTCTCTCCTCAGATAACCTATGAGATGATAGAGATGCTTGGCGGAGTCTTTCAGAGAGATGGAACAGCATATTGGGCGGCACAGAGGGCGAACTATGCTGGCAATGACTATGGAAAGTCAGGCACAACGCAGGACTATCGAGATGGGTGGTTTGCTGGCTTTAATGAGAGAGAGGTTGTTACTGTTTGGGTTGGAAAAGATGACAACAAGACAATTTTATTACCAAGTGAATCAAATGCAGCTCTCATTTGGTGCAGATATATGAAAGAGTCGATGGTTAGAGATGGAAGAAAGATTCCAATCCCAAGTGATATGATATTAAAATCTATTTGCAAAGATTCCGGTATGCTCTCAACAAACAAATGCCCAAACAGGCAGGAGTTCTATTTCTATATAGAGAGTACAGTTCCAGCAAAATGCTATATCCACCCGGAAGATGATGTTATAGGACAGGATCTATGGTAAAAAACATTAAAATAGTATCAACTATACTACTCTCTATATTTATACTCTTTTCATGTTCAAAGATGGATAAAGACAAAGATTTATATAAGATATTTGATTCTATAACAGATGTTGAACCTAATGATACCATAGGTGAAGCGAATGAGGCTTCAATAATCTCCCCAATAGTTGGTTTTTTTAATAAGAAAGAGAGCGGAAAAAAAGATATTGACTGTTATAAAATATTTCTTAAGAGCAGTGCCTCATATGAACTTATTGGAACAGGTGTTCCGGGTGTTGACTATCGAATCACAATACTTAATAAAAAAAATGTGAGAATCTTTTCTATAAATGAGAATGGAAAGGGTGAGGGAGAGAGGCTTTGGAACTTTAATTCTCCCGATGAGTATATCTTTTTGAGAGTTGAAGCAATTGATGGTTTTAATGAAAATATTCCATATATAATAAATATACTGCAGAAAGAGGGAAACGACAGCGAGGAGAGAGAGCCAAACAACAGTGAAGAGACAGCCAACACCATACGAATAGATGAGACAAAGAAGGGATATATAACTCCTAGGGGCGACATTGACTACTATAAGATTGTTTTTGATGGGGAGAGGGTCTACGACTTTAATATAGAGGCTGAGAGCTTTTCAAACCTTGATATAAGTTTTACAGTTATTGACAAAAAGAATGGCATCACAAAAAATATTAACAACTACTCCTTTGGTGGAACGGAGATTTTTAACTATCTTGATTCAAGCAAGGGTGACTACTATGTAAGGGTTACTGGAGAACAGAATAGTAACATAAAACTTGAACCAATCTATTTTATCTCTATAAAAGAGTCAAAAAAGAGTCAAAATATCTACTATGAGAGAGAGTTTAATGATACTTTTTCACTGGCGACAGAGCTTATTAACAATTCTGAGATGGTTGGCTATTTTTATCCCGAAAATGATGTTGATTTTTATAAGTTTGAGCTCTACAAAAATGCAATAAGTGTAAATATATCACTTTCATCAATAAAAGGTATCGATTCCACAATAGAAATATTTGACAGCAAACATAATCTTATAAAACAGGTCAATGACAATGGCTTTGATTATGGGGAGGTTGTACTTCTTAATGATCTTAAGGCTTCGACATACTACGTTAAGTTGTCTGCTAAGGGGAAGAGTACATCAAGCTATAACTTATATCTATTGACTAGATATGAATAATATCTCAAATGGTTAGTTTCACTCGCTTGTCACAAATGTACTATTAACATCTAACAATCGTTAAATTGTTATTTCTGATTTCCGTGTCAGCATGATGATATTTAACGAGCTAATGCTACTCAAAAAAGATTTTAATATCTGTGAGGTTGAGGTGGTGGTAATAGACAACATATTGAAACTGACCATTGAATATAATGGTGGATCAATAGATAAATAAAACTACATGTATATCTCGCCAACAGGGATAGGTACTTTTATAATATAGACATCACTATTTTTTCTTACCTTTGATAACGCTGAATATGATGTCTCAGCTCCACTCTCAAAGACCCTTATAGAAAAATGTTTGTCCTTAAAATAGGGAACAGCAACGGCTATATGAGAGAAGATCGGTATAACAGGCACTCCCTTTCGTAACTCCGAAAATACTAAAATATAGAAGTAGTTATTATCCTGCTTTTGATCCCGAAATATTACATCCCGCAATTCAGAAAATTTATAGCCCTGCATAGGATTATAGATAGCAAATTGGTCATTGTCAACTGTCTCTGCCTTTATATATTGATATCCATAATATTCATTAACCGTATCAGCAATATTTCTTGACCAGTCAAGACCAAAGAAAGAGTCATAAAGCTCATAATACTTTGTGTAGTTTGAGACGGTCCTCTCATATCCCCGGCCTCTCTTTAACTCATCTATGCTCATCCACTTAAAGTTTCTATCCTTAAGTCTTATATAGTTATCAAAGACCTCTTTAACAAACCCGCTGCAGTTGAAGCCCGGCTTTTTGTTATCCTGCAAAGCACCAGTGGCAATATAGACAAAATTTCCAAGATTGTCTCTGCCACCATCAGTTGTATATGGAAGATTATTATCAATTATTGGTTTAATTATCCTATTTACCAAATCACTTTTCAGTTTGTAATCATCAAAATCTATAACAGAGTATCGATCTATTCTATTGTCATAAAGAAGTGATATCATAGAGTCCACAGGAAGAAATTTTAGAGACTCAAATGGATAATAATAGAAGAGCCCTCTTTGGTAGACTCTATCAAACATATAGACATCAAACTTGTTGAGGTTTTTTGAACTGAAATATAGATATGAGTTGCTATTTTTATGAATGTAGACCTTTGCCTCAACCATCTCTCTTTTATAGTTAAAAAGATATGTTATCCTTCCATAAGAGTAGGTCTCTTTTAATATATTGTTATCACCATTTTTTGTTGTAGGATCTACCTGATAGAATATCATATAGTAGTCAAAATTGGTAAAACCACTCTTTTCCAACAGATCTTTGATATCAACCTTAACTTTTATATCAATATCATCTCTTAATATATAGTATTTATTATCATCTAATGTATAGTTATCTCTCAATATTTTGTTATTGTTATTTTTTTTGAGGATCTCATTTTCGAACATAGTTTCAGAAAAATATTTTGGAGGAAGCTTTGTTACAATGAGGGCTATATCTTTATTATAGTAGTCAACTCTCTTTGTGTCAACAAAAGAGTCCCAGTCAGTTGCCTTTAGGAAAAAAGATTTTCTAAAGTTGACACTGTCTTGAAAAACAGTTGTTCCATTTGAAGCTGCTCCTACAGGTTCAGCCTCAATTTTGATAAAAGAGTTTGAAAAAATAAAAATTAAAAATAGTAAAAAAGAAAACCTATTAAAAAAAATTGGGATTCTACTCAATATAGATCTCATCTCTAACACTTCCATCAAAAGAATATATTAAACTCTTTAGTTTATCGGATTCTTTTGCCTCATTTTCAAGAAAAATTTCAAAATTAGGAGCATAAGTTGGACTTATTTCTATCTTTTTGCCCTTGATAGCCTCTCTTGAAACAAGATTGGTTTTTATAAGCCACTCAGCAAAAAAATCTATTTGAGCTAAAGTTGATGTTTCAATGGAATCAACACCCTCTCTGTTTTTTAGGGGGGCAAACTCATCCTCTCTTCTTGTTTCAAAAAAGATCGATCTCTTTGCCAAAGGAATAGTATCAAAAACAAATGTCTCAAACTTTATTGTATCCATCTCCTCTTTTATATAGTTCTTGTTCTCATCACATTTATAACCAATACTCCTCTTTTTTGCAAAGTGGAGTTCAAGTTTTTTTGTACAGCGCAGTAAAAATGGCACATTAAAAATATGAACTGCAATTGAACCAAGCCCATATGCGGACTCTCCATTGCTGTCTCTCTCATTAAGCTCCTCTTTTGTTAGGTCAGAATACTCAACAATCTTGTTTACGCCGCCAGCTTCAACAGCTCTTCCCATCTTCTCCTCTGGGTAGAGTGTCTTTACAACCTTTGTACTTACATAACTATTCTCTTTTATATGCGCTCCAAGAAAGTAGGGGTCAGCAAGCCTTGCCAGAGGATTATCAACTTGACAGTATGAGAGATATTTAATACTATTTTTTTTCATATCATCTAAAAGTCCCATCTTAAGAAGAGCCTTCAAAATCCCGCCATGTCCATCAGGGTTTAAAAGAATCTTATTTTTATCCCGTAAAATCATCTTTCCATCAAGTGTAAGAGTTGGAAGCATCCCCTGATTAAAAAATATCACATTTCTTCTTTTCAAATTAAAATAGTTATTATCCTCAAAAAATATTTTTGTAGGATGATAGTTCTCTTCAGAGGTCATTATATACCATTTTAAATCATTTTCATAATAAGCAGAGTAGAAAGCAACCTTCTCTGCAAAGAGCTGAAATAATGACTTTTTCTTTATTGGACTTATTGGAAAGCAGCCCTTTGGCATATCAGAACCAAGTCTACTCCCTTGTCCGCCAGCAACGGTAAGAAATGCAACCTCCCCCTCTCTAAAGGCTTTTTCTCCTATTTTGTAGATCTGCTTGTCTCCCTTTATAGAGGAGAGAGATCTATATTTTGGAGGGGAGAATCTCTCTGCAATTTTTTTACTATTCTCGTATATAGAAAAATATCTATTTACTGTCTTAAAATCAAGCCTTTCGATCTCATCAATAAAAAAATCTTTTTCGGCGTCAGTTAGTTCGTTCCAAAAGTGAAGGATATGTTTGTTTCCACTTTTTATGACCTTCTTTAAAAGTTTTGCTTCGAATTCATCTCTTCCATAATAACTCATAAACGATCTCCAAAAGTGAATTGTAACTTTCTTAAAAGCAAGCAGCCTGTTAATACCTAACTATTATTGAAATATTTTACCCGGATTACTTATCATTAAGTAGAAATGTAACGAGAAAACGCTACTCAAAAAAAGAGAAAGAGAGAGAATAATTTTATATAGGTGGGGTTCTACCTTAAGCCTATATAAAATTACTTTTTCTTTTTTTCTTAAGTAGCATTCACTCATTATATATTTTCTTACTGATAGGTAAGTCAGATAGTAAATTTTAACAACCCACTCAAGCTTGGATAGGTTTGATATTAATAAATAGTATAACAACTAAATATTAATTAATGTTTTATCTCATCTTGACGGTTCTTTATACTCTTTTTTAATTCATAAAGCCTATCTTTAATTTTTTCAAGTAACTCTATATTATCCTTGCTGCTCTCCCGTTGGCAACTATCATCTCTGTTATAATTTGATATAAGCTCTCTTATATCATCAATTGTTAAATTATCTTCAGAGTAGAGCTTTTTTAAAAAGAGAATCTTATCTATATCACTCTCAAGATAGACTCTATACCCCTCTTTGTTCTTCATAGGAGAGATAAAATCAAACTCTTTTTCCCAGATTCTCAAAATATTTGATTTTATACCTGTTATTTCAGAGACTTCCCTTATGGTATATAGCTCTATATCACTACTCCCAATGCTCATATTTCTCTTTTCTTCCCAAAAGATTTTTTATCTCATCTTTCACAGATGCCTTCTCATATATTATATTATATGTCGACTCTGTAAATGGCATCTCAACATCAAGCTTCCCAGCATAGTGGTAGAGAGACTTACAGTTTTTTACTCCCTCAGCAACCATTGTCATACCAGATAGTATCTCGTCAATGCTCTTGCCCCTGCCAAGCTCCTCACCAACATGCCTGTTTCTTGAGTGGTGAGATTGACATGTAACAATAAGGTCTCCAATACCTGCAAGTCCAGAGAAGGTCTTCTCCTTTGCACCAATCTTCTTGCCAAGCCTTATAATCTCAGCAAGTCCTCTGGTGATTATAGCGGCCTTTGTGTTGTCACCAAAGCCAATACCATCAGAGATACCTGCAACAATAGCGATAACATTTTTCGCAGCGGCACTGATCTCAACACCAATTATATCATCATTTGTATATACTCTAAAATTATCTGCCATAAAGGTTCTCTGAACTTCAGCTGCGATATTAAGATCCTTACATGCAGCAACAATCGTTGTAGGGATTCCTCTTGCAACCTCTTCTGCATGGGTTGGACCTGAGAGGGCAACGACGCCCCTTTTTTTTGGAATAATTGTATCGATAATTTCTGACATTCTAAGAAATGTATTATCTTCAAGCCCCTTTATGACAGAGACCAATATTTGATCCTCATTGATTAGGTCTTTTGCCTCTTCCGAAAGAGAGCGGATTGCAAATGAAGGGACGGCAAAGACAACCATAAAACTGCCGTCAATTGCCTCTTTAAGATTGTTTGTTACAAAGAGATTGTTGGGAAACTTTATCCCTTTTAAAAATATCTTATTCTCTCTGTCGCTGTTTAAAGTCTTTGCTGCCTCAGGATTGAACTCCCACATAGCAACATCAAATCTTTTACATAACAGTATCGCAAGGGTATTTCCCCATGAACCAGCACCCAAAACCGCTATTTTTTGCATATAAAAATTACCTCAATACTCTCATTAAATACTTTTAACCATATTTATACTAAACCAAATTTGATTTGTCAAAAAGAAAGTGGTTATTTGAACGAATGAAGATTCTTTTATGTTTTTTTTCACACATTTTTTCGGATAACTATCTTAATAGAAGGAAGATCTTTTTGTTTTTTATATAAACTTATATTAAAAAAAGTGTTGCATTAAATTATCTTATTATGGTAAGGTAATTTAAATTTAAATTAAATCACCTAAATGATTTAGTTTAGGTTTATGGGGGGACTTTTTTTATACTTAAAGAGCTCTTTTTAAGTAATAATTGATGAAATTATATTTTATTCTTAAATAAGAACGGTTTTTTATATTAAAAAACTTTTTTAGTTAAAAACCTAACCCCTCTCGGCACTTATGTCGATAAAAATTAATGTGTAAAAAAGAATTTTACAGATATTTATTGATTTTTTATAATTCTGCTGTTATAATATTATTAGGATAATATTGGGGGGCGGAACTCAAGGAGGGTAATATGACTATTGACACAAGGAATTTAGTGTCCGAATCTGAGTTCTTAACTAAAGAGCTCAAAAAAAATGAAAAAGTAGAGGAGACGGTTGATGTAAATCTTTCAGTGAAGGAGAGAATACTTAATGACTTTGCTGAAATTAAACACTCCGATACAGATCTAAGAATGAGACTCATCAACAACAACAGGGCATTGACTGTTTATGAAGATGATCTAACAAGAACACAGTTTGTACAGGAGAGACTTAAAGATGTCAGAAAGGCACTTGAGGGAAACGATCTTGCAAAAGCAGAAGAGATCATAGAGAGTGCAAAGTTCAATAATGAGATTGCTCTAAAAATCTACTTCGAAGAGACCATTGATGTAGAAGCTCTAACCGATGCTGAACAGCTTGTTGAGAGCGAACTGCAAGGTTTGGAAAAAGAGTTCAACAAGATAGCAATTGCTGAACAGAACATTTTAAGCTTTGTTAACAATGAGGCAGACAACAGTCTTGAGTTGATAGGCAATCTTGATATGACAGATATGCTTACATCTGTAAGACTTGATACAAAAAAGATAATTGATTTGATAAGCTAAATAATATTAAAAAAAATAATGAACTCACAGGTTAATAGCCTGTGAGTTTTTTTATCTACTATTGTTATATTCCCTATCTATATATTTTCTGAATGTTTCAAAATCTTTCTCAACTATATTTTGTTTCCCAATCGAGATGAGCCTAATCTTATCATTATAAAAATCTATATAGGTGCTATTTGTTTTTGATGAGAGAAATATTAGAGAACTATACTCTTTTTGATCTTTTTCATTATCAAGATCTATAACATTTTCCCTCTCAAAAATGGAAATTGTAAAACTATTTTTTGCTTTTTTTGTCTCTTTGGTTTTTTTTGATAGGTATTTCTCTTGCGCAAATTGAAAACTGTCATCAGTAGAGAAACCTCCAATAAGAAACTCGCCCCTGTAAATACCAACATTTGTGATTATACGGTCAGCTATAGGAAAAGCCTCCTTTATAAGAGAGGGGTTAACTAGATTAAAATTATCTGTAAGGGCTATCACCCTCATAATTCTCTCATTGCTATCAAGAAAGACAAATAGTCCCAGATCATAAAAAGCCAATGCAGAGCGAAAAAAGGGTTCATCAAAGATGATAAAATTTTCATCATCTCTGTATAGAGAGGCAAACCCTAAAGTGCTGATTGGGAAAATATTTTTTTCCTCTATTAGATATTTATCAATAAACCTTTTGAATAGCTCCTCTTTTATCTCTTTTTCACCATCTTTTTTTGAAACATTTTTTAGATAGAACTCATTATGAAAGACATAGTTTGGCGCACCCAATATAGAGATTAGCATTTCAACTTTATCGCCAATGGTTAACCAGTAGATTCCCTCATTTTCGATAACATCTTTTGAGAAGATTTTTCGCTCTCTCTTTTGAGTGGTTGTGCATGATGAGAGTACAACAAGGAGGGTTAGTGTTATAAAAAATATTTTATAGATAGAGCTTTTTTTCATAATTCAATATTAAATCTATTCATAAAAATATTCAACCTATTTTGTTTAATTATTACCTATTAGCTGTTATATAAACTATTTTTAAGTTATATAAAAAAAGCAGAAGCAAAATTATATTCTCAATTGTATGTAAATAGTAATATTTATTTTAAAAAAATTGAAAGTTATTATTTTAAGTGATATAATAACTATTAGAGAGGATACTATGGGAAATAAGGTAATAATTTTTTTTATGCTTCTGCTTGTTCTTTCAAGCTGTTCTATGACAATAAAAAAGGAGATTGACTTCCTACGACCTTCAAAAATTAGTGTTCCTCATAATGTAGAGAAGATCTATCTTCTCTATGCTGGTGAATATATGGATGATCTCTCACTTCTCTTTGCTAAGTCTATAAAGGAGAGTGATTTTTTAAATAGATATAAGATCAGCAATGCTGATATAGGTAATGTCCTATCAAGAAGTGCGCTCTATAAAATTATTGATATATCAGAGCATGAGAGGGCGCTTATAAGGAGTACCACTGGTGTTGAGGGGCTTGTTGTTGCGGCGGTTTCCAATGCCAAAGAGCGGACAGACCCTGGTTTTATTGCTGCTAATGTTCAGAGAAGGATTGTAACCTACTCTCCCTACTATGGTGGCAGGCATGTAACTTATGTTAATGATATTGTAAATGTTCCATCTTATATAAGAACATACAGCTTCGATGTTGATATCAAGTTTTATGATCTAACGAACTCTTCACTTTTATATAGCAAGGTGACAAAGTATGCCTATCGCTTTGAGATGTATGAGCGTCCTGTTAATTTTGTATCTATTTCTAGTACCAATGCAGAGCTTGTCTCATCGTTTCCGACCATCTCTGATTTGGTAAGAGGCAATGCAATTTCGAGTATTGATGAGTTTATTAAATCTGTTGCACCATATACAGACAACATGCTTATAAAGTTTGAGACAATTCCAAATGATCCACTTGAACTCAATAGGGAGATGACAGGATTAATAAAAAACGAGCTTTATGGAAAGGCATTGGATCTGCTTTTGAAGAATATAGATGATATAAATGGTATTGAAAATAGAAAGACTAGGTCTATATACTATTTTAATATATCGATGCTTTATGAGGTAATTGGTGATTTGGATAGTGCGTATAAGTATTGTAAATTATCGTTGGATGATGATCCAACAAAAGATCATGCGAAGGGGCTAAAGACATTGGAGAATAGACTTAAAGAGCACCGTGTTTTGGAAAAGCAGTTGAATTGACTCTATTTTTCGCATTTTTATATTTATAGACTGGCATCCCTATCCAATGGTCAGTTTCAATACTATTATTAATTATAGCCACTTCAACTTCACAGATATTTAAAACTTTTTGGTTTATTACTTATTAGCAAGTTGCACTTAATGGACAAACAGCATTCAAAAAAAGAGAAAGAGAGAGAATAATTTTATATAGATTGGGGGTAAAACCCCCAATCTATATAAAATTATTCTCTCTCTTTCTCTTTTAAGTAGCGTTTGCTCGTTTGATATTATCGTAATGACACGGAAATCAGAAATGGCAATTTAACGATTGTTAGATGCTGATAGGACGTTTGTGAAAAGTAAGTCAAACTAACCATTATATAGGATAAAAAAAGAAAATAAAACAATAGTAAAAAAAAACAATTGATAATCACAAATAATAGTGTATAATAGACTTGCATCTTGTTTGCGAGATGTTTAGTTTAACACTGTTGAATCAGTAAAAAGGCTTCACCTCCTTTTTAGACTAAATATTAGGATCAAAAACAACATGTCCGCTAGAGGAGATAGGTGTATCCAAATGATATGCCTATTGAATTGACGCGGATATGAGTATGCCTGCACTGGTTTAGTGCTGGGCATTCCTTTCGTTAATGATCCTAGGGTGTTTAGCGAGTGAACTTTACCTTTGCGGGCATACTTTTTTATTTGCTTTTGAAAAGTATAGCCAAATTTTAATAAAAAGACCTCTACAGGTGGAACTCTATAGGTTTTTGATTTTTTATTTCCATAAAAAATACTCTATCCAGAAGCAACGAAGGTAGAGAGAAAAGCTAAATATCCTTTTTGTTTTTTTGCACTATTTTTTGTTATAGGCTTACATACCTATAGCATGGCCAGTTTCAATATTGTTGTCTGTTACCACCACTTCAACCTCACAGATATTAAAATCTTTTTGGTTTA
>JAVBQL010000007.1:0-212368 GCA_031549085.1 Spirochaetota bacterium | reverse complement strand
CATTAATGTTAATAATGGTGATGAACTATTTATAAAAACATTTCAGGTCTCAAATGAGAAGAACTTATCAAAACTCCCTAATAAACTAGCAGATTACGCTTTCAAAACTTTGAATGATAATGAGTATATAAAAAGTAATTTCTATAATGATTCAAAAGATGAGATGTTTATTAATATGTACTATGAGTACCTATGGGGCTTTGCTCCAGATAATTACTATAAAAGTAGAAGTAAATATAATCAGTTTCTTGGCGCTGCAGGTGCTCTAATTTCAACAGGAGCTATAGTTTCACTTGCTGGTATGATTGCAACAATAGCTCTTTTAATGTATCGTGCTCCCATCTCCGATCCTCCAACTGGTAACACAGATCCAAATTATCCCTATATGTGGCCATTTGCTGCAATTGTTGGAAGTACAACCATATCATTGGGACTAATTATTTGTTCACTTTGTTCTATACCGTTCTACTTTGCAAAGAGAATCTCACAAATTTATGAGAGAAGAGCGGGAAAAGAGCTCTCCTTTATAGATAGAGTCAATTTTACTGCAGAAATTGTTACAACAAAAAACTCATTAACTAATGAATATGAAAAAATAATTAGCTTTGGAGTCTCTTTAAGTTTATAAATATATTTTAAGGAATCTATTTGTGAAAAAGTGTTTTCTATCTCTATTTATACTACTTTTAACCTCTACCACCATTTTTGCAAATGATGCTGGTAATAAGGTAAAAATATTGATTCTTCCTTTCTATATAGAAGGTAATTCGGATAATACCCTAACTGATTTATTGTATGACAACTTTACAGAGACTATAAATGAAAATAGAGAGACTATAGCTATTAATAAGAGTCTACTTGAAACAGCTTTAAACAGCTTAAATATTCAAAAAAATAGTAGGCTTGATATCAAAGAGGCAATAACAATTGGAGAAATTGTTAAAGCACAAGTTGTTATAATTAATTCAATTGTACTTTTTAATAGTGAATTTTATATCTCTATAAAGGGTATCGATACCAATAGTGGTAGAGAGCTATTTATAAAAACAGGTAAAGCTTCGAATAGTAGAGAGTTGATATTAGCTGTTAATAAATTGATAAGCCCACCTCTTAAAAATATTAGTGAAAAAGAGGGCAAAAATAATAACTCTACATTTCGCAATATTGATAATTTAACAGATGAAAACAAAAAGAAGCTAATTAATAGCTATGTTGCTGGAGGTGCTCTCTTAGCAGCTATTGGTGGAGCAGGAGCCCTAACAGCAACTATATTTATGCAGCTATCCAACTCTTATGTGCTTAATAGTGGTCCCTTCTCTATGATTGGTGGACCGATAATAACAATATTAGCAACAGCTATAGCCTCTCTCTCTGCTATCCCATTCTGGTTTGCATATAAAATTGAGCGAAGCCGCAATAATAATAGAGTTAATGACATAAAAAGATTTAGTCAGTTTCTTACTGCAGGAATCACACTAGCTGCTATAAGTAGCACACTGCTTCTTGGTGGAATTATATCAATGTCAGTTTTGATGAACTATAAAGTATATGATGCAAGAGCTAGATACGCATATACCCTATATTTTCTAGATGGTCTAATGGTTGGAGAGATACTGCTTCCACTGGGAGTTATGATATTTCCACTCTCTATAATATTCTTCTGTTTTGCCTATGCAACTGCAAAGCTTCATAAAAAAGAGACAGGGGAAAAACTCTCATTTTGGAATAGAGCCCACTTTAATGCAGGATTTGTTACAACAAAAAACTCATTAACTAATGAGTTCAATAGAAAAATTAGCATTGGTATGTCTATAAGTTTATAATTTTAAAAAATCTATTTTTTAATAGAGTTCAAAAATAGTTTGGAGGACTACTCATTTACACTCTTAAGCGACTCTATAAGCTCTCTTGCATGTGTGGTGCTTGTCTCTGTGATATTGCCAGATAGCATTCTTGCAATCTCACTTATCTTGCCATTTTCATCAAGTTTTTCAAGAATTGTTACAGCTCTCCCCTCTTTCTCACTCTTTTTTATAAGAATATTGGTCTTGCCATTGGCTGCAATTTGTGGGAGGTGTGTTATACATATTATCTGTTTTCTGTTAGAGAGTCTTCCTATCATCTTTGAGACATTGATAGCAACTTTTCCGCCTATACCAACATCAATTTCATCAAATATCATAGTCTCTATCAAGTCGCTTTCAGCAAGCACTGTTTTTAATGCAAGTATAAGGCGGCTTAGCTCTCCGCCAGAGGCAATTTTGCTTATTGGTTTTAATGGCTCTCCCTGATTGGGACTAATCAAGAACTCAACAAAATCCACACCATTTTCTTTCATTTTGATTTTTTTATTATCTACTATGATAGTACTATTATCCACATCTTCAAAATGTATATTGATTTTAAATTGAACACTATCCATACCAAGATTTAAGAGCTCCTCTTTTACTTTTTTTTCCAATATAAGAGCCCCCTCTCTTCTTTTGTTTGAGAGTAGAAGAGCATGCTTTATATAGTCTCTCTTTAAGTTACTTAACTCTATTGATAACTTATCAAGCATATCTTTTGAAGATGTTACTATTGTAAGCTCTTTTTTAGCATTATCTTTATAGACATTAATTTCGTCTATTGTATTGCCATACTTTCTCTTAAGCTTCTCAATAAGCTCATATCTTTCAATAAGTTTATCAAGTCTATCTGGATTAAACTGATACGACTCAAACTTGCTTGATATATTTTCATATATATCCTCAAGTTTATAGTATGAGTCATCTACATCGGAGAGATATTTTGAAAAAGAGCTATCAAGTTCAGATATATTATTAAATATAGCCCTGCTCTTCTTCAGATTTGATACAATCCCACTCTCTGAACCAAATAACTCTTTTAGGTCTCCAAGTTTTTGAACAAGCTTTTCGCCATTTTCTAATACTTTTATCTCTCTTTTTAAAAGATTATCTTCATTTACCTTTATAGCGGCACTCTCAATCTCCTCTATCTCATGTTTCAAGAGCTCAATCTTTCTCTCTCTATCCTTATCATTATTCTCTATAATAGCAATAGATTTTTCTGTCTCTCTAATACTTTTATAGAGTCCTGATACGCTAAATAAAAGTTCATCTATCTTTAAATAGTTATCAAGGTAATCTATGTGCGTTTGAGATTTCAGAAGTGATATACCATCATGCTGTCCATGAAAATCAAACAAATTTGAGGTAAGCTCTTCAACCTCACGACTTGTTACAGGGTTTCCATTTATATAAGATCTAGATTTTCCTGAGGCTGTTATTACTCTTTTTAGGATAATTTCATTATTTTCAAGTTCTATACCAGTTTTTTTGAAGTATTCTATTAGTTTTTCACTCTCTATCTCTATAATACCATTAAGGGTTGCCTCTTCTGTGCCCGTTCTTATCTGTTCGGTAGAGGCTCTTCCACCAAGTAATGTCGAGAGTGCCTGTATAATTATAGATTTTCCTGCCCCTGTTTCACCTGAAATAATATTTAAACCATTGGTGAAATTTATTTCACAATTTTCAACAAGAGCAAAATTTTTTATACTCAAAAATGAGAGCATGAATACCTCGTTAAATTGTCCAGTTTAATTTCGTTTTTAAAATTTCAGAAAAACTCTTTCCACTCTTTACAACTTTTATCTCTTTACTAGATTTTCTAAAAAATATTTTTTGACCAATATTCAAGAGTATAGCCTTCTGCCCATCAAGGGTAATCTGCGGCTTAACCTTGGACTCTTTCACAGTAATTTTTATTACCTCTTTAAAAGGAACTAAAAATGGACGTATTGCTAAAGTATGGGGACATATGGGAGAGATAACAAAAGCCTCTACTTTTGGATGGAGTATTGGCCCTCCAGCACTCAAGTTGTAGGCTGTTGAACCTGTTGGTGAAGAGACTATCAAACCATCTCCAACAAAGTCACATATTGATATATCATCAATATCAACACTTACTCTAATAACTCTAGAAATACCAGCATGGGATATTACCCCATCATTAAGTGCCAAAAATTCTTCTTCTTCACCATCTATTGCTACAGAGAGAAGCGTCTTATACTCAAACTCCAAAGTTCCTTCAAAAAACATAGTTATATACTTTCCAATCTCAAACATTTCGATTGTTGTATTAAAACCAAGTTTTCCCATATTTATACCAAATATTGGGATATCAAACCCTGCCATAATTCTAGCTGTGTATAGAAAAGTTCCATCTCCACCTAGAGAAATCGCAGCAATAAAAGTATTATCAAAAATTGTCTCTGTCTTTGATGATAATCTATCATAGGGGTTTTCATCATCATAAATAAAGACTTTTAGTTCAAACGAATATTTTTTCTCATAGAATTTAAGATCATTCAACTGTTTTTCAAAAAAAGGGATTTTAGATTTTTTTCTATGGCAAATTAAGGCTATTTTTTTCATCTATTTTACTTTGTCTATACTTAAAGTTTTACTACATTTACATTATATTTTTTAATTTTTTTGTCAAATCATTATCAACAATAGGCTCATTAAAAAAAGAGTCTGGAATCTTTGGAACAAGGTTACTGCTGCTCTCATTACACTCACCACTATCTACATCTGACTTCAGAGGAGGAAAAAGTTCTAATCTAATAAATTCAGAGTCCATCTATATTTTAATCCTACTATTTATGTTAGAAATTATAAATGTAATTTCAAAAAAAATCAAATTTTTTAGATAACTATTTTTAACTTAACAATCAACTAAAGTAATATTTTATTGAAAAAATGTGTAAAAATATGTTTTTAGCTAAAATATTCTATATAAATCTAAATATAGCTCTTTTTTGTACCTTTTTAGAATTTATCAAAATAAACCTTGACAACAAAATCTTATTATTACTATATAATAACAGATTAACCATTTTTTTTATATTTAGGAGTGAAAAATGAGAAAAATGTCTTTTTTATTAGGTCTAATTGCTCTTCTTGCAATAGCAGTTGGCTGTACACCAGCGGGTGCAGAACTTGGTATAGTTGGTGAGTGGGAAAGCAGAAGTGGCTTAATAACACTGGAGATCAAAAATGATGACACTATAAAACGTGGAACTACTGAAGGAAAGATAAAAGCTGCAAATACTGGGGCAAAATATGTTGTTGTTAAATGGGATGGAATTGATGATCAAGATATAGTAGTTTATTCTCTATCTCTTGATGGAAAGGAACTTGCATTTGGCGGTACTACTTATAATAAAAAATAGTTATTGATAGCTATTTTTAACTTAATTGTACTTTTAACTTAAGTACGTTTTATTTAAAGGAGAAAATTTATGAAAAAAATATCTTTTTTATTAGGTCTAATTGCCCTTCTTGCTATATTGGCAAGCTGTACGCCAGCTGGAGCAGAGATTGGTTTAGTTGGTGAGTGGGAAAGTAAGAGTGGAGCAACAACATTAAAGATTGGAAATGATGATTCAATTAGCGAAACTGTTGCGGGAGTTACTACTTCTGGCAAAATAACAGCTGGAGATGCAACAGCAAATACCCTTACTATTGAATGGGATAACCTCAAGAATAAGTCAATAACAAAATACTCTCTATCTCTTGATGGAAAGGTGTTGACATTTGGTGGTGTAACCTATGATAAAAAATAGTTATTAATAGCTATTTTTAACTTAATTGTACTTTTAACTTAAGTACGTTTTATTTAAAGGAGTTAATTTATGAAAAAAATATCTTTTTTATTAGGTTTAATTGCTCTTCTTGCTATATTGGCAAGCTGTACACCAGCTGGAGCAGAGATTGGTTTGGTTGGTAAGTGGGAAAGAAATAATTCACTATTAACAACAACTCTAGAGCTTAAAAACGATGATTCTGTGAGTGTTGAAGTTGGACCTACATCCTATTCAGGTAAAGTAACTATTGCAGACTCTGCTGCAAAAACAATAACTGTCAAAATGGATAACATGAATAATCAAATTATTAGTACATATTATCTATCTACAGATGGAAAAACATTAATCATTTCTGATAGCCTCTTGTTTGATGGAGAATACTCTAAGAAATAATTTTTTTTAAGGTTTATCTTAATAACTTTTAAAAGGTATGAGAGTTTTTCCAATAACTTTCATACCTTTTTTATTTTTATAAAAAAAAATATTTAAACATCTTTTTTAATAAATATATTTTAATAAAAAATTGTATTATAATATAACAAATTAAACATTGTTCATTTAGATGTTAAAGATGAAAAAAATATTATTAGACAAATTTGTCTAATAATATTTACCATTATGATAGTAAACTATATAACAGCTGGGGCAGAACTTGGCCTTGTTTGCATATTGGGAAGATATAAATGCTAGTTAGCTAGCTATATTGTTAGATTAGATGATACTATCATAATTGAGAATGATGACTCAATTAGAAAAGTTGTTCATAATGTTAATAACTACTCTGTAAAAATAGTAGCCGCAAACTCTTTTGTAAAAAATATAGCAGTTGAAATTATATATGCTGGTGATTCTGATTCTGTAAAATAAATATAGTCACACTCTCTATCTTCAGATGGCAAGAAACTTGTTATAGCTGGTGATGGATATAACAACAAAAAAAAATAGGATTTTAATTAAAATAGAGCATAATATTTTAATCTATTTGTATACTAAGAAAACTACTCTATTTGTAACATAGGATCATTCATTAAGCTTTAAATAAAAATTATTAAATAAACAAACCCTAATAAAAATATTGATTTTTTTATTAAAAAATAAGATAACTAAATTGCTAAAAAGTTTAAAATCTTGAGGTAGATATGAAACAAAACATTGGTATTATATTTGGTGGTAAAACAGTTGAGCATGAGGTCTCTATAATAACAGGACTACAGGTTATAGAAAATATTGATAAATCAAATTATGAGATAATAGCAATATATGTTGATAAAAATGGTGATTGGTACTATGGAGAAAAATTGAAGGATATATCAGTTTTTAAAAACTGGGAAAAAAATAAGAAAAAAATTAAACAATTTTTTCCAAGCCTAGATAAAAAAGATAGAAAAAACATATTAAATAGAGTTGATGCCATAGTTATGGCTATGCATGGAAATTATGGCGAAGATGGAAAGCTGCAGGGGTTTTTAGAGCTCTTAAATATTCCATATACCAGCAGTGGAGTTGTTGGTTCTGCAGCTGGAATGGACAAAATTGTTATGAAAAAGATATTTGAGGGACTCTCACTTCCAATATTGCCATACCTTTGGTTCTATAAATATGAGTGGCAAAACAATATGTCAGAGATAATAAAAAAAGTTAAATGGACACTTGAGTATCCCCTATTTGTAAAACCTGCAAACTTAGGCTCATCAATTGGAATATCAATAGCAAAAAATGAAGATGAACTTATAAGAGCAATAGAGATAGCAATTAGATATGATAACAGAATTATTGTTGAAAAAGGATTGGAAAATTCAATAGATATAAATGAATCAGCTCTATCAAAAAATGGTGAAATTTTAGTATCTCTATTAGAAGAGCCACTGAAATGGGAGACCTTCTTAAGTTTTGATGATAAATATATAAACGACATATCTTCAAAAAATGGAATGGTTGGAATGCAAAGAAAGATACCAGCAGAATTGCCAGCCGAAATGACAAAGAAAATAGAGGATTATAGCAGAGAGATATATAAAACTATGCATTGCAAGGGTGTTGTAAGAATTGATTACCTTGTTAATCACTCAAAGAGTGAGGTTTTTGTTAATGAAATAAATACAATACCCGGCTCATTAAGCTTCTATCTATGGGAACATAGTGGAATAAAATTCAGTGAACTTATTAATATGTTAATAAAAGAGGCGATAAAAAGTTCTGAAGATAAAAAGAGCCAGATAGAAAGTTTTGACTCAACTATTTTAAACAAATTTGGTGGAAGTAAAAATAGAAGAAATAAAAACTAAAAGTATTTTAACTATAAAAGTGATAAGCTAAAAAAACTCTACATAAAAAATAATATTAAAATCTCAGTTGGATTAATTAAGGGCTTTTAAAAAAGAGGCTCTATTATGATATGTCACCTGTTGAATCGCTCTCTTTTTCAACATCTATACTATTATCATTATCTATACTATTATCACTATTTTTACTTTCATTACTATCAACAACATGCTCACGTTTTACATAATGAACTGGTATTGACTCCAAATATAGATAACTATAATTATAGCCAATAGGGAAAACCTTACCATTATCACCTAGTTTACCAAGGATATAGCCATATGGTACACCTATTAAGCTTCTCTGTCTGCTAGGATCAAATTCATCAGTTTTTAAACCATCAGGACCAAAATAGACATAGTAGTCACTTGTGGTAGATTTATGACCAAAACTTCCGAAAAATACTTTAACGAAATATTTATTTGATAAATTAACCTTGTACAGCGGAGATTTTTCTGTAATTGAACCATTAAAAACTTCAAAGAGATCTCTCCCCTCCTTATCATATCCCCATGTAAGAATGCTGAAAAAGAGCTCTCCATCTTCCCAAACATAGTTTTCATCTTTAAAAATCTGGAAAAGAGAGCTTTTTTTTGAATCCAAGTCAAATGTAATCTCTCTTGAGAGAAGTTTATCCTTTTTTATGTCATTAGGACTAGAACTAATGGAATAGTATACATTATTTATATCTTTTGACTCTATACTTGTTGTTGGTTTTAAAGGATTTGTCTCATCTCTAACAATAAAAGAGCCTATTGATAACTCAAATGATTTAAAAGGATCTACTACTACATCTGTTGGAAACCATCTATTATTTAGATCAGAAGCATTAACTTTTAGATCTACTACCTCTTTTTTGGATTTTTCAACATAAGAGAGGATAAAACGACCAACAAAATCGCTTTTATCTATTTTCTTTGAATATGGAATATTAAAACTCAAATTAAGTTTTGGAAGCTCTGGCTCTCCCACCTTTATTATTGCTGTTTTTGTCTTTTTCTCTACTAGGTTTGTAACATCAAGAGTAACCTTATAATAGCCATCTTTGTATACAAAAATAATAAGAGAGGTCTGATCAGCCTCATTAGTATTCACAAAAAAATATGAAGAGTTAGTATTATATTCTGAATCCGATGTGGCATCCTCTTGTGTATCATTCAAATATTTTGCGTTAAAATCAAGGTCTAAATCAAGATACTCAACACGCCACTCATATCTTAAATCTTGTTTTGAAGAGAGATTATCCATAACAGCTTTAAGTTCAATATTGGTTTGAGTTGGTGCATCTTTTGGTGCTATTGAACTTGATACTTCAGAAACATTTATATCTTTTATTACTATAGGAGAGTTATCATCAGCAACAGATGAACATGCAATTAGAAAGGTGAGGATTAAAATTAATAATGTGTGTAAATGTAATTTACTTTTTCTCATAACAAAATATGCCTATCTACCATCATATTATACCAATAACAATTAAATTAGTCAAATTTTAAAAGATAAAAAATCGATTTTTATTTTAATATTACTTTCTAACATAATTAGTTGTATAAAATCAAACGTTCTAAAGCTCTATATTTAGTAGAAATCGACACAATATATATAAAATAGAGTAAAAATTGCCTATTTTCTAAATTTAACTATGAGTAATATCATCAAATGTTTGTATATTTTCCCCTTCTGATCTATTGTTATCTTCAAACATACTCTTTTGTTTAAAAAATATTGTAACAAAAAATGATGCGATAATTGGATATAGGTAAAAAAAGATAATTAAAAACAGAATAAAGAGAGGGAAAAGAAAAAAGTTTGAAACAAAAGTAGACAGAGCAACCATTATAAGAAGAGCCATAAATATAAAAAAAGTGAAAAATGAAAAGAAGAGAAAAGAGTATGCCATCACTCTAAAAAAGGAGTATTTAATAAGCTCAATAGATCTAGTTATAGATTGAAAAACCCCTGTCCCTTCACTTTGTATAGATATGGAAGACAAATAGAAAAGTATAAGGACAAAGTATGTACAAAAAGCAAAAACAACACTGACCAAAAAAAATAGAAAAGAGTCTGTTTTAAAAAGATTAAATAGAGCCATTACTATATAGATTCCAAAAATAAAAACGGAGTAGACAATAGAGAGTCCTATAAACTTAAATAGATATTTTATATTTTTTTTAATAGATGAGAAAAAAGTCCAATTTGAATTATTATAGTATGATATAAAAATATCATTCATTATAATAATAGAAAGAAAATTGTTAAATATAGATATAACAAGAGATGCTATAAAAAAAACAGCAAAAAATATGATAATTGAACTGCCATAACTAGAAAAAAATTGAAGTATTGCATAAGGATTTTGCAAATTGCTTTGATCCTTAAAAAAATCTAAAGAGTCCTGTACTGGAAAGAGAGCTGCAAATAGCAGTGATAAAACTATAGCATAAACAAAAAAAGAGAGGAAAATAATAAGCATTAATCTTATAGTGTGTCCTATATTTTTAAATAAGAGAGAGTGAGAATCTCTAAACAATTCAAAAAACGTGTAACTCTTCAAATTATTATCCATATAGCACCTACTAAATTATTAAATTTGATCAAATCATTAATGCCTAAGATCTTTTTACTAATTAAAATAAAAAAAATCAACCTAATTTATAACTGTTTTTTATCAAAATAAAAAATACAAAAAACTTATATCTAAGTTAAGAGAATTCAAGACTACATTTTTTCGGTTTGACAGAATAATAATCTAAATGTATAACTATGGTATCTATTATTAAACTATAAAAAGTTTATAATAGACAAATTTAATTAAAGGATTAAAAAATGAGAAGATTTACAATCCCAAGAGATCTATACTATGGAAAAGGCTCATTAGAGGTTTTGCAAACATTAAAGGGCAAAAAAGCATTCATAGTTGTGGGTGGGGGCTCGATGAAGCGCTTCGGCTTTTTAGACAAAGTTGATTTGTATCTAAAAAAAGCTGGCATGGAAACAAAGATTTTTGAAAATGTAGAACCTGATCCTTCTGTTGAAACTGTGATGAAAGGTGCTGAAGCTATGCGCGCTTTTAATCCTGACTGGATAGTTTCAATTGGAGGAGGCTCTCCTATTGATGCCGCTAAGGCTATGTGGACATTTTATGAGTATCCTGAAACAACATTTGAGCAGTTGATAACACCATTCAGTTTTCCAGAACTTCGTCAAAAAGCGAGATTTGTTGCAATACCTTCAACTTCAGGAACTGCAACAGAGGTTACTGCCTTTTCAGTTATAACTGACTATTCTAGCGGTGTAAAATACCCTTTGGCAGACTATAATATCACACCTGATATTGCAATATTGGCTCCAGAGATAGCAGAAACCATGCCAAAAACTTTGGTAGCACATACTGGCATGGACGCATTAACTCATGCTATTGAGGCATATGTATCAACTGCTAACTCCCCTTTTACTGACCCATTGGCTTTAAAAGCAATTCAGATGGTATTTGATTACTTAATACCTTCCTATAAAAAAGAGGATAAAAATGCAAGAGAGCAGATGCACTATGCACAATGTTTGGCAGGAATGGCATTTACAAATGCACTTTTAGGAATTGTTCACTCAATGGCACACAAAACTGGTGCTGCTTTTTCTGGTGGGCATATCCCTCATGGATGTGCAAATGCAATGTATCTTCCATATGTAATAAAGTTTAATCAGAGAGATGCTGAAATAAGATATGCAGAGATTGCAAGACATGTTGGATTAACAGGACATACTAATGCAGAGTTAACTAAACAATTAATTGATAAAATTAATGCCTACAATTTGGAGCTTGAGATTCCAAAAACTCTAAAAGAGTTTGGTATCAAAGAGTCTGAGTTTAAAGAAAAAATTTCTACGATATCAAAATTGGCTATAGAAGATGCTTGTACAGGCTCTAATCCAAGAAAAATAACAATAGCAGAGATGGAAAAACTACTTCACGCTATCTACTATGGAGTAGATGTAGATTTTTAGATCAATTTGATTAGAAGCTTGATGATAAATAAGAGATAGGCTAGTATCATAGTTTATCTCTTATTTTAGTAAAAAAATAGCTGATATTTATAATTAGAAAAAAGAGCAACAATTATATGGGGTACAAAGAGATAAGCTGTTCAACAGCATGCAATAGAATAAATAGTAGTCGCCTTCCATTCAAATGGGATCTAAATATATATAGAGGGTGTGGGCATGGCTGCAAATATTGTTATGCCATCTACTCTCATAGATATTTAGAGTCAGAAAACTATTTTGATGATATATATGTAAAAACCAATATTGTGGAACAGTTGGAAAAACAGCTCAAGAGCAAGAGCTGGAAAAGAGAGGTTGTAAATATTGGCGGAGTAACAGACAGCTATCAGCCAGTAGAGAGCAAATATAAACTAATGCCTGATATTTTGAAATTGATGATAAAATATAGGACACCAATCATCATATCAACAAAATCAGATCTAATTTTAAGGGATTTTGATCTAATTGCAGAGCTTGCCTCCATAACCTATGTAAATATTGCATCAACTATAACATCTATGAATGAAGATATACGAAAACTTATTGAACCCAATGGAGTAGAATCAATTAATCGATTTAAAATGTTAAAAGAGTTCAAGAAGACAAACGCCTCTGTTGGTCTTCATACTATGCCAACCATTCCATACATAACAGATGATTATGAAAATATAGATTCACTTTTATATAATGCATCAGATTGCAAGGTTGACTATATTCTGTCAGGAGTGATGTATTTAAGAGGAAAAACCAGATATGTTTTTTTTGATTTTATAAAAAGAGAGTTGCCTCAGCTTTATAACAAGCTGCAATACTTATATAGAGCAGGCGGAGTTGATAAAGAGTATAAAGATAAGTTCTATCTTATGTACAATAGCTTAAAAGAAAAACATAATCTCTCAACAGCCTATATTAAGCCAATGAGAGAGAGACTTAATCAGAAAGAGGAGCTATTAACACCTGCCATAGATAGCAAACAGATGGAGCTTCCATGGGACTAGATAGCTCTCTACTATGGATTATAGACTATCTTTTTCTTAAGTTCCAATGAGGCATCTAAAGAGACAAACTTCTCAACAAGCTTTAATCCCAAATCAATTGCAGTACCAAAACCTTTGCTTGTTATTAATTTCCCATCAACAACAACTTTCTCATCAACATACTTAGCAGAGGCAATCTCCTTAATCATATCAGGAAAAACTGTTACATTTTTTCCTTTTATAATCCCAAGCTTATCCAAAAAAGTTGGTGCAGCACAAATAGCAATAATAATTTTATCAGAGTTATAAAAGCTTTTCATAAAATTGGAAAGATCACTGCTTGCTATAAAATTCTTTACACCAGCTCCGCCACCCGGCAAAAAAACAGCATCAAAATCTTCTGCCTTTATATCGCTGAATTTTTTATCCGCAATAACTCTTATTTGGCGAGCACTTACAACTTCAAGATTATCAGTAATAGAAGCCATCTCTACAGTAATACCTGCTCTTCTTAGGATATCAACAACAATTATTGCTTCACTCTCTTCAAAACCATTAGCCAAAAAAGTAACTATTTTCATAAAAATACCTCCATTGGCAATTTTAAATCATCCTTGCCATATATTTTATTTGTAATAAAAATATAACACAATTATTGAGTTTTTGTCAAAAAGAGATTTTGTCTAAGAATAATCTTTTTGTTAAATATCTTATAAAACTTTAGTCAACTTGAAGAAATGTTAGATATTTTTCTAATAGAGAGTTATGTTCCGATGTTAAAAACAAAAGCTTTTTGGCATTGGAACATAACTCCACTCTTAATTTGAATGTTGCCCCCTTTATGTAAAGGGGACAGGGGGATTAGAAAAAAAAGTAAAAAAGACTATTTTTTCCATTGAAATGACTTGAAGCTGAATGCAACAGAGACATCTACATAAAAACCACTATATAGCTCTTTCATATAGTAGCCATCAGCGGCACCCCCCAACATTCCACGAGGAATAATTGGCATACAGGTAAAACCTGCCCTTATTTGAGGTGTTATCTTAAAATTTGTATATGGAATAAATATATCATACCCAAGAACCAAAGCAGGTGTTACATAGAAAGCAAACCTATCATAGCTATCCCAGCTCATTATATTGAATGAAGTTGAGCCTGTTGGAAACATGAAGTTGAATATTGCACCCAATCCCCAAAAGAGATCTGTCTTTGGAAATGTGCCACCTATGAAAATATCCATAGAGAGCCCCATATAAAAGACACTATCCTTTATATCAATATCAGTCATAGGCTCATCATTTATAACCTGATTTGCATCATAGTTAAAATATCCAATATATGTGGGCCCAGCAAAAGCTAAATCGAGACCGCCCTTAAAATAGATTCTCGATCCTCTCTCTCTGCCATTATCCCAAATAACCATCTCCATACCTGTCCCAACAGAGCCAGTCAGAAAATTTGAAAAAAACTTTCTGGTTACTGGAGTTGTATTATTAAAAGCATCTATATCCCACCAGTTAAAACTGCTAGAATCATCTAAATAGCCTGCCCAAAATTGAGAAACAGAAAATGTCGATCTTGTAAATAGATATATATTCTCAGAAAAAAGCAATGTAGAACAAACTGAAAACAAAATAACAAACTTTAATTTCATTAAAACCTCTAAAAAATTTGCCAGTGAAACAGAGTTACTATACTAAAACTGATGGATTTTGTCAAAGATTTGTTCTATTTTTTATAATTAGAGGCAAGATAAATTATAAGAAACACTCATTTACAAAATAAAACTAAAAAACCATTGTCTATTTTTCATTTTTCTATTATTATAATGGTATTCTAAAATAATATTAATACACAAAAAGCGGAGATTCAAATTGTTAGATATTAAATTTGTAAAAGAGAACATTAATTCTGTATTAGACAGTGTAACAAAAAGAAAGGTAAAAGCAGATCCAAAGCTTGTAATTGAATTATATGATAATAGAAATGCGCTTCAACAGAGGCTTGATGATATAAGAAATAAGAAAAACGAGAATGCAAATAAGATGAAGGGACAACTCTCAAAAGAGGAGAGAGACGCTCTTATAGAAGAGGGCAAGGAGCTTAAGAGTAAAATAGCTGTTTTGGAAATTGAAGAGAGAGAGCTTGATACTCAATATAAAAGTGAGGCAATGAAGTTGCCAAACCTTATAGACGAGACTGTTCCTGCTGGAGGCGAGGCTGATAGTATTGAACTATACAAGGTTGGTACTATTAAAGAATTCGATTTTAAAGCTAAAGATCATTATGAGCTTGGAATTGACCTTGATATATTAGATTTTGAATCTGCTGCTGCTGTTACTGGTCAAAAATTCTACTATCTAAAAAATGAGGGTGTTATGCTTGAGCTGGCACTTGTAAACTTCGCAATAAAAAAGCTTTATGAAAAGGGTTTTACACCATATCTAACCCCTGATTTGGCAAGAAGCAATATATTAGAGGGGCTTGGGTTTAATCCAAGAGGTGATGAAACAAATATCTATTCGATAAATGGTACTGATTTATGCCTTATAGGTACAGCAGAGATTACAATTGGTGGATTGAATCACAATAAAATATTAAACGATAGTGAGCTTCCATTAAAGATGGCTGGATTTAGCCACTGCTTTAGAACAGAGGCTGGGGCAGCTGGGCTTTCAACTAAAGGCCTATATCGTGTTCATCAATTCTCTAAAGTTGAGATGTTTATAATATGCCGTCCTAGTGAGTCTAAAGATCTCTTGGAAAAATTGCGTGAAATAGAAGAAGAAATCTTTAAAGAGCTTGAAATTCCATATAGAGTTTTGAATATCGCTGCTGGAGATTTGGGAAATCCTGCATATAAAAAATATGACTTGGAGGCATGGATGCCAGGACGCGGCAGCTATGGTGAGATCACCTCTACTTCCAACTGTACAGACTATCAATCAAGAAGATTAAATATTCGTTACAAAGATAAAGATGGAAAAAATCAATTTGTTCATATGTTAAATGGTACAGCAATAGCAATACCGCGTGCAATTATATCAATATTGGAAAATTTCCAGCAAAAAGATGGCACTGTAAAAATCCCTAAAGCATTGGTACCATTTACAGGTTTTGAGGAGATAAAAAAGAAGTAATGACAATAAAGAAAAAAGAGCTCCCACGAGATATAACAGAGATGTGTTACATTGATATATATGAGAGCATGCGCTGTCTATACTATAAAAATGTCCCGCTGATAGTGATGAACTATCCATTTTGGACAGAGGATATTGTTGTACGTGCTGGCTACATAGATTATAATAAGACAGAGAAGGGCTACTCTCTTCTAATAGATGTACCACAATATGACAATAAAGGCAGACTTACAAAAATTGAACATATATATTATGGACTATTCAGTACAATAAAAGAGTTTGAGGATTGGCTCGATAATCCAACATTTTTTTATTAGAGCTTCTCTTTAATCCTACCTACCCTACTTTATGTAATGAAAATGAGATTCAAAATATCCAGCTATGATAGGGATCTAAAATTAACATAAGTTCAACAAAGAATAGACATAAAAAAATCAAAAAAGCCGTTGACAAAAATTTAAAAAAAGCTATTATTATAGATATAACATTTAAATATGTCTTATCTAGTTTTCCATTCTTGTTACAATGCTAATGTATTTATTAAGTAGTTTTCTAGATTATTATAATTTTTCAGATATATTTTAAGAGAAAAAAATGAAGAAATTGATTACTTTTGTACTTATTATTTTTATATTATCAAGCATGTCTCTATTTTCTAAAGAGTATGACTATAAAGGAAAGTTTGTTAATGGATTGGCTTTTGTAGAATTAGATGATAAATGGGGAATGATAGATAGAATAGGGAGGGAGATTGTCCCGCTTAAATATGATGCTATTGATGAGAGCGGCTTTGTAAATGGGTTGGTAGCTGTAATGCTAGATAACAAATGGGGATTTATAGATAAAAAAGGGCGTGAGATTATTAGCCCTAAATATGATGCTGTAAAAAATTTTGTTATTGTAAATAGAGTAGCTCTTGCCAATGTAATGCTAAATAATGAATGGAGTTATATAAATAAGAGTGGTGAAGATGTTATTCTTAAACCTGATGATGTAAAGTTAGCTGCCAGTAAGCTCTACCATTATATAGGTGACTTTAAAGATGGAGTAGCTGCTGTAAACCTAAATAACAAGTGGGGCTTTATAGATGAAACAGGGCGTGAGATTGTCCCGCCTAAATATGATGGTGTAAGTAAGTTAGGTTTTATAGAAGAAACAGCCTATGTAAAATTAAATGGTAAATGGGGATATGTTGATAAAGATGGTAGTGAAATTGTCCCACCAAAGTATGATGCTATCTCTGACAAAGGTTTTGTAGATGGGTTGGTTAAAGTAAGCTTAAATAATAGGTTAGGCTTTGTAGATAAAAGCGGCAAAGAGGTTATTCCTCCTAAATATGATGCTATTGGCAGGGGAGACTTTTCAGATGGGGTAGTTTATGTAGTGCTAAATAAGAAGTGGGGAGTCCTTGATAGAGATGGTAAAGAGATTGTTCCAGTAGAATATGATGAGGTTGGTGAGTGTGGCTTTACAGAGGGACTACTTCCAGTAATGCTATATGAACAAAAGATAAGTGAAGATGAAAAAGTCTCTGTCTTGAGCCATGGTTCTGACTTTAGCCTTGGCCCGATGAGAACTAAAAAAGAGACATCTATAACTAAAACTTCTATATTAAAGAATAGATGGGGATTTGTAGATAAGAGTGGAAAAGTAGTTATTCCCATTATTTATGATGCCATTGGTGAAAGAGGCTTTGTAGATGGCGTTGCGGCTGTAGAACAAAATGGTAAATGGGGTGGGATAGATAAAACAAATAGAGTAGTTGTTCCAATTAAATATGATGCTTATGCTGAAGGGAAATTTGTAGATGGAGTTGCACCTGTAAAAGTAAAAAGTAAAATCCCAGATAAAAATCTAGATACGAACTTGCCTTTAGAAATTGTGGTTGAGCAACCTATAGAATATGATTTAAGTTGGTTGGATAAAGAGAGGCTAAACGCACTAATAGAATATGATGCTCGTTTTGCGGATGTAAATTTTAGCTCTAGCCAAATTAAAGAGGCCTACTTATCAATGTTAAAAGAGAGAAATATACCTTATGATAGACAACAAGAACAATATGAATCAACAAGTATGTCTGGTGTTAGGAAATTCATAGAGAGGCCCAATAATAGTAGAGAGAGCGGCGGGCGTTCTCTCCAAGTTAAAGGCACTGAATTAATGCCAATGATAAAAGTTGATAGGCAGGAAGAGCAAAAAGAATCAACAGATATGTCTGGTGTTAAGAAATTCATAGAGAGACCTAATAACAGTAGAGAGGGGGGCGGAAGTACATTCTAACCCAAAAACTTTTTCAACGTACCCATCATAGCTATTTTTTAATATCTTCTATATGAGAATGAATAACTATTTTGTTAGTAAATGGTGCTATCTTGATAGATTAAAATAGGGGACTTTACTATAAGAGAGTCCCCTACCTCAAAGCAATAACTGTAATTCCATAGTTGTATCCAATATTTTCTGTCATCTCATAATCAAAACTAATAACATATGGTGAATTTTTACAGTAGTCTTGTATGCACTGTCTCAAGGCTCCGCTGCCCTTTCCATGAATAATACGAACAGATTTTACTCCATTGGCTATATTATCAGATATAAACTTATCAAGCTCTTTTTCTGCATCAGAGAAACGTTTTCCTCTTAAATCAAGTGTAAAGTATGGAATTGGTATATTAGGGATACTTGGTCTAAAGTTTGAGTATTCACTCTTCTCCTCTTTTATATATTTTAAATCAGTGGCATTTACATTAAGCTTTATAATGCCAGAGAGAACTAAATACTCATTATCTTTATTAGTCTTATCAACTATTGTCCCTTTAGCATTTTTTGATATAATTAGAACTGAGTCCCCATTTTTAAACTTTCTTATATTTTCACTATCATCTTTTTTTGTATCATTTAGTTCTAAGTTCTCTTCATCTATCTTTTCTTTTATATTTTCAATGAAGGCCCTGCTCTCTCCTATTGTCTCTTTTGAGGCTCCGCTCTCTTTTATATCTTTAATGATCTTTTCAAACTCACGGCGTGACTCTTTTAGGAACTCACTCTCCTTCTCAAGAAATCCCTTTTTTATCTCATCTTCTTTTAGTTTTAATGCCTCTCTTTTTGAGTTAAGCTCACTATCCAAGATGTTAAGTTTCTCCTCTCTTCCATTAAGCTCCTGTTTTAATGACTCAACGTTTTCAAGCTCCTTTTCAAGTTTCAAGAGCATCTTCTCTGTGTTTATATACTCCTCATTAACATTCTTTTTAGCAACCTCTATAACTTCAAATGGCATTCCAAGCCTTGTTGATATCTCAAAGGCACGACTAGAGCCAGGTATCCCTGCTAAAAATTTATATGTTGGAAGCAGTTCTTTTACATCATACTCCATAGAGCCATTCTCTATATAGTCATCATTGGCTGCATAGTGTTTAAGCCCTGAGTAGTGGGTGGTTATAATGGAGACTACCTTCTTCTTTTTTAGATACTCAAGTATACCAATGGCTAATGCTGCCCCCTCTGTTGGATCCGTTCCAGTACCAAGCTCATCCATTAGAACAAGAGTTCTATTGGTCATATTATTAAGTATCTCTATAATACCGCTTATATGGGCGGAGAATGTTGAAAGTGAATGCTCAATAGACTGCTCATCACCAATAGAGACATAGACACTATCAAATATACCAAATTCAGAGTCTGGATTGACAGGCAGTGCAAGCGATGATTGAAACATCAATAGAAAAAGACCAACACTTTTTAAAAGCACTGTCTTTCCACCAGCATTGGGACCAGTAATAATCAATATACCAAAGTTATCACCTATCTCAAGGTTGAGTGGTATTGCACCTTTTGGTAAAAATGGGTGAACACCATCAATAATTTTTATTCTTCTATTTAGTGTGAGCTTTGGAATTGCATAGCCTCTATCAAAACAGAAGAGAGCCTTTGCAAGATGTACTTCAAACTCTAATAGCTCCCTATCAATAATAGAGAGTTCAAAGCTGCTTGCATTAACCATCTCACTATACTTTTTAAGGATTTTTCTTACCTCTTCAAACTCCTCCCTCTGCAGGATTATCTTCTCGTTATTAAGTTCAACAACACGGCTTGATACCACAAAGAGTGTCTGTCCGCTGTTTGAGGTATCAATTATAAATCCATCAACCTTGTTCTTAAAATTATTCTTTATACCAACACATGGAAAGCCATCTCTTACAGAGATAAGGTCATCCATTATATAGCCGCTGTTTTTTAGCTCTTTTTGAAAAGAGACACCTGCCTGACGAATCGACTCATCAATATTGGACAACCTATTTCTAATCTTTCTAAGTTCAACAGAGGCACTGCTCTCAACATAACCATCAGGCTTTATAAAGCTTAATATTTCTAGATAAAAATTATCTTTAAAATTCTCTAGGCTTAATAGATCCGAAAGCTCTCTATATTTATCACTTCTAAAAAGTTTTTGATAGTCAAAATATGATCTTACAGAGACCGCTATCTTATATAAGACATCTCCATCTAAAGAGAGTCCCTTCTCTACTATCTTTAGGTAGCTTGAGAAGTTATGAATATCTTTCAAAGCTATCTTGCCATTATTAATAAAATAGTAGAAAAAGAGCTCTAATATTTTTTGATTCTTTTGAATTAGAGTAACATTATTTGAAGGTGCAATACTATCAATCTGCTCTATTGCAAGAGGTGTTACTGCATACTCTTTTATAATCTCTAATATTTTATAAAAATCGAGTTTCTCATAATTTATATTTCTCAAGGCTATATTTTCCATCTTTCTTTACTACATTTACTCCTACTCTATTTTCATTTATGCCAATGGCAATCTCATTTTTTTTATCAACACTTATAGTTTTATCATTTGGCGGCACAAGAAGCGTCTTTTTATAGACCTTGTTATTAAATGATGTGTGTATGTTGTTATACTTTGAAAACTCATACCTGTTTTCTATAGTGTCAAATATGTATCCATACTTATTTCCATTAACATATATATCAAAATTTTTAACATTGCTTGTTATCTCAATTGTTGCAGGGGAAGGAATCAAGCTGTTATGCAAAACAAGAACCTGATCATACATAGCAAAATTGATTTCAAAATCAAGCTGATTATAGTATATACCATTTTCAGAGAAACCACTCATTCTAAATCTATAACTCTCGCCAGAATAGAATGGTGCATTTTTACTTTTTGTCTTTGTATCATAGATATAATTTTTTAAAGGGATATATCTATTGTTAACCAAAATCTTTAAGTCATCTCTATTCAATAGGTAGATATCAGCTTTTGTTGAGGGAGCATAGTCAAAATGTGATAGTAGCTTTTTTGGGTTTGCAGCATCCCAGAATCTAAAATATATTGTAACCTCTTTTTTCGAAAATTCTCTAATAGGTATAAATATATCTTGATATGTTTTCTTATACATCCCTTTTCTTGTTATCGATTTTACTATCTCATTTTTGCTATTTCTATATGAGCCTGCAAGAACACTAAAAGTATGTCCGCCTCTTGGTACATAAAAAACTTTGCTGTAATTTCCATCTTTATCAAGATTCTTATCACTGATAATATCAACAATTTTTTCATCAATTTCAAGAACTGCATCCTGAAGATTTGCAATATTAAACCTTACCTCTACTTTTCCATAATAGTCAGGCAATATAAGTTCATATATACTGTTGCTGTATATAAATAGAGTCACCAGCCCAATGATAAAAATGGATAGTAAAACAGCTGTTGCTTTGTTGATATTGTTTTTATCCCTCTCTTTAACAGAGAGCATAAATGATGTATTATTAATATCTTTGTCATGAATTACAAGACTCTTAACAGCTGCCTTCATCTCATAACTATTATATGGCTTTAGGTATCGACCAATAATCTTTATCAAATCAAGAAGGCTATTAAATCTCTTTTTTGGATCACGATTCATCATCTTTCTAATTATCATCTCAACAACAAGTGGTGGAAACTTTATGTATTTGCCTATACTAGGATATTTTCCTTTTGTCTTTTTATTGATAAGATCCTTACTGAAGCGATTTTCAAATGGCTTAACCCCTGTTATCATCTCATAAAAAACAACACCAAGAGAGTATATATCAACCGCTCTTGTTATATTTTGAGTCAAATCAAACTGCTCTGGAGCCATATATGCAGGTGTTCCTATTATCTCTGTTTGGGTCGCATCAGTATAGACCTCTTTTGCAATTCCAAAATCAGTGATCTTTACATCGCCCTCTTCTGATATAAGTATGTTGTGAGGTTTTATATCCCTGTGTACAATCTTCTTTAGGTGAGCAAAATGGATACCCTTTGCTGCCTGATACAAAATGTACATAGCAAGGGGAATAGGGATTTTTTCCTCTTTAGCTATAATGTCTGCCAAAGATTTTCCCTTAACATACTCCATAGAAATGAAGGTAGAATTGTTAATATCAAAGTGGTCATAGCACCTAACCAAGTTCTCATTGGTAAGAGAGAGCATAACAGAAGCCTCATTTTTAAACATCTCTTTGTTTACTCTGGAGCGACTATTCGTTAGTTTCTTAAGTACAACAGGTATCTTTAGAGTTGGGTGTACCCCCAAAAATACTTGCCCCATACCACCCTTGCCTATTACTTTTGTAATCTCATATTTTCCAATGAAAATTTTTTTATGGGGCTCTTTTGGCACTGGCTTTCTATTTTTACTATCCATTATTATCCTCAAAAACTATGCATATTCAAATAATAGTATCGATAACAATTACCATTTTTGAAAAGAAATTGCAAGGCAAGAAAAAGCTATTGATTTTTTCATATGAAAATGATATTCATAAATGTTACATGTACAGTAGTAAAAAAAATCTTTCTTAAAACTGTCTTATAATAAAGGGGATATTATGAATAATCAAGATAAAATAGATCAAAGAATAAGAGAGCTTGATGATCTAATAAAATCATACAACAATAAAAATAAGGATGAGCTTGCAGGGCTCTATTATGAGAGAGCATTCTACTATAATCAACTTGAAAAATTTGAGCTTGCATTAAAGGATATTGAATCCCTTTTATCTATAGATAATAACGAAAATATATGGATATACAAATCTATGCTCTTGATGAAGCTAGAGAGATTTGAAGAGGTAATAAAGTTCTGTGAAAAAATGTTAAAGATAAAACATAGAGAAGAGCTTGTTGAAGATATACTATTCGCACAAAAGAGAATAGAAGATATAAAGAAATATAATGCCATAAATGAGAAGATAAAAAATAACACTGTTACTGCGGGTGACTACTTTGACTCTGCTGAAATATCAGCCACATTTGGCAGATATGATGAAGCAATCACAAATTATAAAAAAGCAATAGAGCTTGATTCAAAAAATCCTCTCTTCTATAATGGGCTTGGTATAATTTATGCAAACCAGTCAGAGTATGAGAAAGCAATAGAGAATTTTAAGAGGGCTCTTGCTATATCTCCAAACGATAAAAATATACTATTAAATAAGATGAACTCCATGATAAATAGTGGTCTATACAAAGAGTCAATTCCAATAATTTCAAGAATTATTGAGCTTGATCCAGATGATGCCTACTCATATTTTGAGAGAGGAGCTATCTATGATCTTGAAAACGACTTTGATAAATCATTTGCAGATTATAATAAATCGATATCTATGTCTCCAGATCTTATCCCTGAAGTCTATAACAAGAGAGGGATAATATATGGAAGAAAAGAACAATATGATCTTGCAATAAAAGACTTTAATAAGGCAATAGAGCTTGATGGCTCTTATGAAGACCCATACTTTAATAAAACATATGCTCTTATGTGCCTAAAAGATGAGAGCAAATTGTTCTCATTTATGGATGAAGTAATAAAAGCAGATCCTCCATTTGGTTATACTCTAAAAGGATTCTACTATATAAATAAAGATGAGTTTGAAAATGCAAAAAAAGAGGTAGAGAAGGCACTAGAGATAGATCCAAATTATGAGTTGGCACTTGATGAACTCTCTGTAATAGAAGAGCAAATAAATTTAAAAAAATAGATACAGAATAGACTAAAATAATGATAAAACTATCAATAATCACCATATGCTTTAATGAAAAAGATAAAATAGAGAAAACATTGATCTCTGTAATCAATCAAAAATTCACAAACTATGAATTTATTGTAATTGATGGCGGCTCTACTGATGGCACAAAAGAGATAATCGAAAAATATAGAGATGACATTACTATATTTGTATCTGAAAAAGATAGCGGAATATATAATGCAATGAATAAGGGAATAAATAAAAGCAGCGGAGAATACCTGCTCTTTTTGAATGGTGGGGATTATCTATATAGTGATGATACACTAGATGAACTATTTGAAAAATATAATCCAACTGATGATATTGTATATGGCAATATCATCACAACAAATAATGGTTCACTGGTAAAAGTTATAAACCCATTTCCATCAAAAAAATTTTTCTTTTTTATAACATCACTGCCTCATCAATCATCATTCATAAAGAGAGAACTATTCATAAATGATGGTTTGTATGATGAAAATTTTAGAATAGTTTCTGATCAGGAATTTTTTATGAGAGAACTTATAAAAAATAAAAAAAAAATGGTCTATGTCCCAATAACAATATCATATTATGATAATCAGAGCTACTCTATGAGTGCTGATATAAAATTATTAGAAATTCAAAATCGAGAAAAAACAATAATGTTTAAAAAATATTTCAATAAATTTGAACTATTTTTCTATCCACCTATAGCAAAGATATTTTTATTAATAAAAAATTTTATAAAAAGAATTCTTAGAAAAATGAATAAACTTATAAAACAGTAGTTTAATAAGAGATAGAGTGAAATATTAACTGAATTTATAAAATTATAAACATTAATGTGTTTAAAAAACAAAATAAATGCTATTAAGTTGTAATTTCTTCAAATTTATTGGATAATTTCATTGACTTATAAAATAAATACTGTTAAAAATTAGACATATTTCTATTTATTTATTTTTTAAGGAGATTTTCTTTATGAAAAAATTAGTATTATTAGTAGCTTTAACTGTATTCGCTACTACAATGATAAACGCACAAAATTTTGTTGCTGATATCAACGCTAACTGGGCAAAATGTAAAACTATTACTGTAACTGTTTTAGGACAGGGGCTACCTGCAATAATTTCTTTCAAAAAAGAGTTCGCTAAAGAATTTACCATCGATGCAACTGCTATGCACATCGTTACAAACGATGAGAAGAAAATTGTTGACTTTACATTAGCTTCAGAAGCAATTACTGCTGTTAGTATCTCAAGTAAAGTTGATAAGAAAACAAATGAAGAGGTTGCTACTATTGCGGTTTTTGTTCAAAAATCAAAATACCTTCCTAAATTTGCTGACATCATCAACAAAGAGTATAAAAATTGTACTACTATAACTTTCCCTGGTACATCAGGACTTCCTTTCCCTACTAAAGTTGACAAAATTACAGAGGGCAGTTTGAAAATAACTGGCGACATGATGACATTCAATACTACTGCAGGCGCTGATATATATACATCACTAGCAGGAATGAGCTATATTGTAAAAACAACAACTCTTGCAAATCCAAAAAAAGCTGGAGATGTAGACAAGTCAGTACTAGTTTTAATTGGTGGCGGAATTCCAAGTTCAAAGAGCCTTGGAGATGTTGTTGCTAGTAAAATCAAAAATAAAGATACAGCTATGGTTGCTTTCTTAGGTGCAACTGTTGCTCCTTTTATGGTTGGAGATGTTGATCAAGTTGCAAACGTAAATAACACTCTTTATGTTAAATATGTTAAAGGAACTGATTATTTCATTCAATACCAAAATCTTGATGCAGTAAGATTAATTGTTGCTGACAAAACTAAAATGGCTATCTCTTACTAATTTTTAAGAGACCATTTATTAAGAAAAGTACCCTTTACTAAAGGGTACTTTTTTATTGACCAATGTAAAATATATTGAAACCCTATTTTTTATATTATTAAATGAAGCAAATAGAACAAAAGGTTTAATATCCGCTATTTCTATTACCTTCAAAAATATTTTGTTTTTCAAAATCTGGTAAAAAATCATCATCAAAATCTATAAAATCTTGTATATAGCAGTTCTTAAAACCAAGATCATTAATTAAACCAATAACTTGATCATACTCATCTCTAGTTATATGCCTATTAATAATAGAAAAATTATCAGAAGGATTTATCAAATACTTTGGTGAATATTGAGACATTACACTAAAAAAAATATCTACCCCATAATCGAAATAGAGATTATTAACTACAGATATGCTATTATCTATTAGAGCTGGCATAATTAGATGTCTGACTAAAACACCACTTTTTGCCTTTCCATTATCAAGAACCAAATTACCCCTCTCTTTAATTAAAAAAGAGAGATCCTGTCTTACAACATCAAAGTAGTCATTAACACCAAACAGAGAAGAGACCTCATTAGAAGCATACTTATAATCAAATAAAAATATATCAATATATTCAATTGCTCTTTTTAAGCTATCTAAACTTTGATAGCCACTACAATTGTATATAAAAGAGATATCAATACTATTTTTTTTAATAATTTTCACCGCCTCAATTATATGAGGAAGAAAGTGGTCTGGTGTAACAAAATTAATATTATCTGCCCCTCTTAATATAAGTTCCTCTATTATAGTAATAAGCTCACTTAATGAATATTCTCTCTTTGAACTTTTCTTTGCTCTGCTTATCTGCATATTTTGACAATATGGACACTTCAAACTGCACCCTGTAAAAAATATTGTGCCAGAGCCATTTTGAAAACTAATGGGTGGCTCTTCACCATTATGAAGCATATAACTATTTATTGAGAGTGTTCCACTCTCTCCACAAAAACCTACATCTTTGTAACGATCTATGCTGCACGCTCTTGGACATAATTTGCAATTTGAATAATCTTTAAAATTTGTGTCCTCATAATTAAGGCTCATAGAGAGTCTCCCCATCTATCAAAAACAAGAGTAAATGTTGCTTTCCCTTTAGTAATATTGCGAAGAGTTGTTGAGTAGCCAAACATATTTTTTAAAAAAATAGATCCATCTATTATATCATCACCATCATCATATATGGTCTCTCTAACTTTAATATCACGCGAATGAAGATCTCCAAGAACTACACCTGTAAAATTCTCAGGAGTTACAACCACTATACTCATGATGGGTTCATAGGTTGTTGTTTCAAGTTTTTTTACAAGTTCCATCACTGTATTATAGGAGGCAAATTCAAGTATAGAGTTATTAACTAGTTTATCATTATGGTTACAGACAATATTTTTTACAACAATATTAGAGCCAATGAGTGGATAGATACTTCCACCAAAGATCGCTCTCTCTATACCACTCTCCATCATATCTAGTAAATATGTACTATCTTCATCAGCAAAAAACTTTTTATCAAATATTATACTGTTTTTATCTTCATCTATTGGTAAAATTTCAAGAGATATATTTAATAGAAGCTCAATCTCATCTATTGTTAATCTTGTTTGATGCTCTATATCTGCTCTGCCTTTTGGTTTTATCCTAAAAGCAACCTCTGGCGGTGTCACTCGAAACTCTATATCATGCTCTCTTTTCAATCTATTTAAGAAAACATCTATATGAAGCTCTCCCATGCCGCCAATTGTTAGATATCCACTCTCTTTGTCATTAGTTATTGAGAGACAGGGTTCTGTTAGAATAAGATTAGAGGCAATTTTTTCAAATCTTTCATAGGAATCATAATCTTTTGGTATCAATTTTTGATGGATTACAGGCTCTGGGTATTCACTATTCTCTAATGTAATATCATTTCCAACATCACAAAGAGTATCAGAAGCTTTAGAAAAGTGAAAGCCATCAAAAGCAGCAATCACTCCAGTCTCTACACTATCAATTGGAATATAGCTATCTACAAAAATTGTATATATATTTTTTATGGTCTCACATTCTCTACTTTTAGGATTATAGAGTGTCATCCCCCTCTCTATTTCTCCACTATAGACCCTAGCCAAAAAGAGATTGCCTATACTCTTATCATATATAATTTTGAATATATATAACACAATTGGATTGGTACTATTCTTATTAATTTGTACTATATTTTTAGAACCACTATAAGAGAAATATTTCGTTGCATCATCTAATAAAAGTGATATTCCTATATTTTTAAGAGCAGAACCAGAAAAAATAGGAATAAAAAGATCATTTGACACACCATTCTTGATACTGCTCTCTATATCTTTTTCACTAACAGTTCCATCAAGAGTCTTTGACAAGAGCATGTCATCATATTTTGATAATAAGTCTAAAATATCCTCATAATATATAGCTGATATATCTCTATACGCCTCTGGGATATCATTCTCTTTGCTGATAAATCCATTTTCAAACTGAATATATTTTTGTTTTAATATATCAATTATACCAGCCAAACTATCATTCTCATAATATGGAATTGTTAAAACTAGAGGTGTTATATTCAATCTATTTTTTAAGTTCTCGACAATAGAGTAGAAGTTGCTTTGCTCTCTATCAAGCTTATTTATAAATATAAACTTATTGATATCTCTCTTTTTGAGAATTTTCCATATAATCTCTGTCTGTGTCTCTATTCCATGTATACCACAAACTACAAGGATACTATTATCAACAACACTTAAGGGAGCAATCACCTCACCTATAAAATCTATATGACCTGGAGTATCAATTATTTGTAGCTCTTTTTCATTCCAGCTGGCATTTGCAATACCGCTTACAATGGAGATGCCACGCTCTCTCTCCTCATCAAGATAGTCGGTAAGAGCTGTTCCCTCATCAACATTGCCAATATAGCTACTGTTGCCTGTTAAATAGAGTATTCTGTCAGTTGTTGTAGTCTTTCCTGCGTCAATATGTGCTAAAATAGAGAAGTTAATATAATCCATAGGTTAAGCCAGCTTTTTATGCTTATATAAAACTTTATTATAGAAAAAGATCTTTTTCTATAATAAAGAAAATAATTATATATCTAAAATATAGTGATTCACAAAGAAATAATAAAAATTATAAAATATATTTTGAGAGATCTTTATTCTCAACTATTGTTTTTAATGAGTTATCAACAAACTCTTTTGTGATACTAATATTCTTCTCTGTAATCTCCGAAGCATTAAAACTTATATCTTCCAATATTTTTTCCAAAATCGTATAGAGCCTTCTTGCCCCTATATTTTCCATCTCATTATTAACATTGTAGGCATACTCTGCTATAGAATCTATTGCATCTTTAGTAAAATCAAGATCTATGCCTTCAGTTTTTAGAAGTGCTTGATATTGAAGAATAAGTGCATTTCTAGGCTTTGTCAAAATCTCAACAAACTCATCTTTTGAGAGACTCTTAAGTTCCACTCTAATTGGAAATCTACCTTGAAGTTCTGGAATGAGATCGCTTGGCTTACTCATATGGAAGGCTCCAGCAGCAATAAATAATATATGATCTGTTGATACAACACCATATTTTGTATTTACTTGAGACCCCTCTATAATTGGCAAAAGATCTCTTTGAACACCCTCACGAGAGACATCTGCTCCGCTGGAGTTTTTAGATTTAACTGCTACCTTATCAATCTCATCTATAAAAATAATACCACCATTTTCAACACGTTCAATTGCCATATCGACAACCTTATCCATATCAAGTATAGACTCTATCTCTTGGTTTAACAATATTTTTTTTGCCTGTTTAATTGTAACCTTTCTCTTCTTCTCTTTTTTACCGCCACCAAGAGAGTTTCCAAGATCGCTCAAGTTGATTCCCATCGCCTCAAACCCAGCACCAGAGAACATCTCCATAACAGGAGAACTATTTGAGTAGACAGAGATCTCAATATAGTTATCATCAAGAGAGCCCTCATCTAATAGTTTTGAAAACTTCTCTCTTGTTACCTCAATACTGCTGCTATTATCAGGCTGTGCCTCATCTCCGCTTGAGTAGCTTCTCCTATTAATTTTTTGGTCTGGAACAAGTATTTTTAATATCTTGTCTTTTACTCTTCTCTCTGCCTCATCTTTAACAGAGTCTCTCATCTCATTTTTTACAAGGTTTATACCAACAGTTAGAAGATCACGAACCATACTCTCAACATCACGTCCAACATAACCAACTTCTGTATACTTTGTTGCTTCAACCTTTATAAATGGTGCTGCACAAAACTTTGCAAGTCTTCTTGCAATCTCTGTCTTTCCAATACCAGTTGAACCTATCATTATTATGTTTTTTGGAGAGACCTCATCTTTCAATTCTTCAGGCAGAAACTTTCTTCTTGTTCTGTTTCTTAGAGCTATTGCAACAGCTCTCTTTGCCTCTGTCTGTCCTATGATATATTTATCAAGTTCAGCTACAATCTCCTGAGGGGTCATACCACTGACTTTCTCAATTTTTCCTACTATCTCTAAATCGTTCATTATATCTCCTCCAATGTTATAGAGTCATTTGTATATATACAAATGCTCGCCGCAATCTCAAGAGATTTTCTTGCTATTTCTGCTGCAGTGTAAGATGCTCCATCAAGATATGCACGAGCAGCCGATATGGCATAATTTCCACCGCTTCCTATTGCAACAACATCAAAATCTGGCTCAATAACATCTCCACTTCCAGAGATGAGTAATATCGCATCTTTATCAGCAACTAAAAGCATAGCTTCAAGCTTCCGGAGCATCTTATCTGTTCGCCACTCTTTTGCAAGTTCAACAGAGGCTCTCATTATATTTCCTCTATACTCCTCAACTTTACCTTCAAACTTATCAAATAGATTAAAGGCATCTGCTGTAGAACCAGCAAAACCAATCAAAACCTTATCATTATATATTCTTCTTATCTTTTTTGCATTACTCTTCATTACTGTGTCGCCCAATGTTACCTGTCCATCAGCAGCCATAGCGACCTTACCATCTTTCTTTACAGCAAGAACGGTTGTGGAACGAACTTTTTTATTCTCCATTTTTATTCTCCAAAAAACATTATATACTTAAAATAACAATGAAACCAAGATACTAAAAAAAAGTGCAATAGAGAAGCATAAACAATATTTATTTACCTATTTTTCAGTTATTATAAAGTAATTATAAAAAACTTATAAATAGGAGAGAGAAATAGCTCTAATTAACATAGATCTCTTTATCAGGCTTTAATGTAATTTCTCCCTTCTCTTCAAGCGAGCGAAGGTATTTTAAAAAATCTTTTCTCTTCTCTTCAACTTCACTTTTCTTGACCATTCCAAGAATATTTATCTCATCAGAGATAATCTCCTTTCTTCTCTTAGAGAGGCAAGAAAAGAATAGATTTTTAAATTCATCTCTAGTCCCCTTTAATAAAAATGCAATCTCTTTATCGGGGTAATTTTTTAATATTTTTTCCAAATCTTTCTGTTTAAGATAGACAACATCTTCAAAATTGAAAATATTCTCCTCTATCTCTGTTGCCAACGCAGGATCATCACTTTGAAGCTCATTTATTATATTATTAGATATATCAGATGCACTGTTTTTTAATATCTCAATCAGCTTCGCTTTACCATGTATATCGATAGAGTCCTCTTTCTTAATAGAAGAGACATTCTCTTTCATCTTTTTTATAACAATATTTAGGACATCTTTATTGATAGCAGATTTCTCAGAGAGTGTCTTTATAACATTAAGCGCCCTCTGATTTGGAAAGAGCTCAAGTATCTTCGCTGCCTTATGTGAATCTATCATTCCTAAAACAAGTGCAACAACAGAGTCTGACTCCTCAAGAAGTATCTCTTTCAGCTCTTTTTCAGGAATAGGATTTAGAAAATCAAAATTCTTCTCTTTCTCCTCATCCTCTATAACACGAACAAAGAACTCACTTCCTTTTGCAATACCATAAGATTGCTGCAAGAGAGTTCTTGCAAACTCTCTGCCTCCAAAGGCATCTCTATAGCTAACTGCAGTTTTACCAAAGTTCCTTTCAACCTCTGCCTCTTCATCTTTTGTTATAGTCTCTATTGCAATTATTTCAGGGATAATCTTTTCTAATTCATCTTGAGATAAACTTTTTACAACATTTTTTGCCCTATCCACGCCAGATAATATCAAATAGAGAGCAACAAGCTTCTTTTTTGATATAAGAGAGTTTGAATCAAATTTAGGCCTCTTTTTTTCATCTTCTCTCTTTGTCTCTGTTATTGGTGTGGTAGTAGCTCCCTTTTTGAAATCAAATTTTTTGATATTCTTCTGCTCTTTTTTCGGTGGTTCACTCTTAGAATTTTCATCTTCTGATAGCTTTTCAAACACATATGGAGAGAAGCTATCATTCTTACTCTCATCAGTGTTTGAATCGCTATCTTTTTTAGCAGAATTTTTCTTGTAATTTTTTATAAAAAAATTATCAGACATTATAAACTCTCTATATATTTATTATATTCAGCCTCACTCATAAGTGAGTCAAGCTCTTTTACATCAGATAGTTTAATTTTAAAGATCCAACCCTTTCCGTATGGATCATCATTAAGAATATTAGATTTTGACTCATCTTCAAATATTGTATTAAACTCTGTAATCTCACCAGAGACAGGTGTATATATTTGGCTGACACTCTTAACAGATTCAACCTCAGCAACACTATCATCTTTCTTTACTTTAGTTCCAATATCTTCAGTTAATGTTACATAGACAACATCACCCAACTGTTTTTGAGCATAATCTGTTATTCCAACAGTTCCAACACCATTCTCATTCGTAATCCACTCATGTTCTTTAGTAAATTTCTTTTCCATAATCAATCACCCTTATTGTTTAATTATTTTATTATATTGGAGAGCAGCTTCATAGATGATAGACCGCCATCCACGTTAAATACTTTTTGAAATCCAAGCCCCTTTAATATTCTCTCAGCTATATAGCTTCTAAGGCCCGTTCTTCCATATACATATATATTTTTGCTTTTATCAAGTTCGCTATATCTAACCCTCAGCTCCTCTAAAGGAATTAGGATAGAGCCAGCAAGTCTCTCTTGATCATACTCATTTTTGTTTCTAATATCCAGTATTATAGAGTTCTCCGTCCCATGTTTATTTATATCATGAAGATTTACAGAGTCAGATATATCATCAAGCCTATTTGCTCCAATCATACCTATTAAATTGATAGGATCTTTATATGTAGATATATCAGGTATATATGAAAGGTTAAGATTTATCAAATCATCTATTGTAAGCTTTGAATAGATGGCAGTAACCAAAACATCAAGTTTTTTGTCCACACCACGATCACGCCCAGCAACAAATGCACCAAGCACACGCCTTGTCTCTTTATCAACAATTATTTTTAGATGAAGCTGTTTCGAACCGGGAACAAACCTATCAGAGTTGCCAGAGAATATTGTTAATGAGAATGGAGTAAAGCCATTTTTTTCAGCTCTCTCCTCATCTATCCCAGTTGAACCTACATAGAGATTACCAAACTTAACTATCTTTGTTCCAAGTATCCCCATATAGTTCATCAATCCGCCAGCAGCAACAGTACCTGCAACACGTCCCTGAAACTGTGCTGGTCCATAGAGGTTAATTCTCTCTCGCTCTTTTGTAATGGTGCTGAAAGAATTCGCAATGCTACCTATGGCAAATATATCTTTGTTTGATGTCTGCATCTTCTCATTAACCAAGACTCCATTGCTCCAATCATCAAGGTTCAAAGATGCATCTCTTGCTAAATCGAGGTTCGGTTTTACATTATTGGAGTATACAACAAGGTGAGCATTTACTATCTTATCACCAATATTTATCTTGGTTACTAAATTATTCTCATTTTTTAAATATTCAACCTGAGAGTTTAGATGTACATTTATTCCTTTGCTCTCCATCTCTTTAACCAAAAGGAGATTAAACTCATCATCAAACTCTTTTACAAGTCTTGACCCTTCGGAAATTATTGTAACAACAAAGCCGTTTGCAAGAAATTGATCTGCCAAAAGTACAGATATGATATTATCACTTATTATTGATATATTTCTTGCTGATGTTCTATCTATATACTCTCTTATCTCTATTGCATCATCTATATTTCGCAGGCGAAAAAAGTTTGTTGCTCCATTAAATCCCTTTGGAAGAACATACTTATTACCTGTTGCAATAATAAGTTTATCATAGTTTTTTTCTGAAGTCATCTGTGTCTTAAGGTTTTTTATTACAACTTTTTTCTCTTCAGGGAAAATTTTTGTTACTTCAGATTTCGAAATTACCTTTATATTATACACAGCAGGGATTCTTGCCTCCCCACCAAGCATAAATTCCTCTTTATTTTTTATTGTACCAGCAACATATCTTGGCAAAACTGATATTGGATAGTTGATATAGCTTGCTGCATCTATTATTGTAATATCTGCATGCTCATTGATTCTTCTTGCTCTAGTTGCTGCTGAGAGACCAGCAGTCCCTCCTCCAATAACTATTATTCTAACAGGCTCTTGACTAGTCATTAAATTACCTCGAAATTTTGAATTAATATATAAGAAATTCATAATAATTTCAAGTATATTTTTAAATATAAGCCTATTTTATTATACTAACAAGTAGAACTCAAAAATATGCATAACTTATAATAGTAAAAAACTTCATTTTTAAATTTAAATTATTTTCTAAAATCTAATAAAATGAATAAAAATACCACATACAATCAATAGCTGATTTATATATAAAAGATAGTAAAAGTATTTTTTATATATTTCGATACAAAAGGTACGATAATCATAACTATAAAATATATTTTTATGTCTTTAATAAAGAGAATTTTATGATGAATATCTTAAAAACTGTAAGGTAAGCCAAATTATTGCTGTTTAGATATGAAATATTTGTTTTTTTATTTTTTTCAAATTAAATTTATTAATAATTAATTCTTAAATTTGTTTGAAATTTAATAGAGAATATTATATAATGAGGAGGTAGGTATGTTTAATTTAAGAAAGAAGTGTAATAGTATTATGGTTAAACGTCTGTTTATATTATTTTTTATATGTTCTGTTTTTATATCTTGTCTAAATAAAGATAAAAAAGAGAATGAAATAACAGAGCCAACAACTACCACAACAACGACAACTTCTACAACTATTGCTGTTAGTGATGTAGAGATTGAAGAACCTATGCCAAAAGAGTTGGGTGAGATTATACTTGAAAGATTTGTTGCTGTTGAAGATGCTGTTTACAAAAAAGATTTTAATACTTGGTATAAATATATCTCCAATGGGTATAAAAGTTTTCTTAATAATAAAGAGGAACTTATGACTCTTTCAAATGAGAGAGTATATCTTGTAAATAAAAAGATTGTTCTAAAGACTCCAGAAGACTACTTTAGACATATAGTGGTTGCTTCAAGATCAGGAAGAGCTGTTATTTTTGACAAATTTACGAAAATTGGAGAAAAAAAAGTAAAAGTTTATTGCCATATGGAAAATATGGATTATACATATACATATTATTATGTTTTTGAAGATGGTGAATGGAAGTTAGAACGCTAATATTTTTAGAGCGTATTAAAATATATTTTTCAAGTTTAGGAAGTAACTTATGAAAAAAATTGTTATTGTTTCATTATTGTTTTTGTTTTCAACAATCTTATTTGCGGCGGATAATAGTAAAGGAACTACTATTGAAGAGGATTTGATAGCTAAAAGAATGGAGGCTGTTAAAAGATACACCTATTCTGCTAAGATGGGAGATAGAGCACAAAAAGCTGCAGTTTTGGATGAGGTTTTAGCTAATTATGATAAGTTGGGATTCAGTGAAGATGATAAAGAATTAGTTCAAATGGTTTCTTTTTTATCTGAAGAGGGAAGCATCAGACAGGAGTATGAAAATAATAGATTGGTAAACGATTATCCAGATGTTAGAAGAAAATCAGTTCAAGTATTGGCTAAAATTGGTGGAGACACTGCAAGAGATACACTAATCAATATCTTACACACAGATCAAAATCCAGCTGTTAAAGCTGAGGCTTGCAACGCTTTAGCAAAAGTAAAAGATAATAAAGATGGTAAGGCTCTTGGAGCTCTTGTGTATGTTTATAGATCAACTTATAGACCAGATCCATCTTTAATACAGGCTATAATAACAGCTGTTAAGCAGATAGCCAGTGCAGATGCTTCTGCTTATGCTGATGCTATATATGTACTATCAGAGATACAGATGGGAAGTCACCAAAGAAAGATAAGAGAGGAGGCCTACAACGCTATTCAAGAGCTAAGTGCTAATCCTAATAGAAATAAAAGCTAGTTAAACTCTGAAAGATTTTTTACTATAAGTTTTATAAAGTCGATTATAAGTAGAAGTGATTCTTTCTTTATAAGAGAGAATGAATCATATATTGTGTGATTATTTTTCCAGATAGAGGGCAGATGCTCTCTATCTGTTTTTATTTTTATAGCATCATCTAGCGGCACTACTCCAATAGCAACACCTTTTATACTCAATATATGACTTGATAGTATATCTGTATATGGTAGATTAACAAGAGTTGTTTTTTTACTATTTTTAAAAGCAATCAACTCCAATTTTGATATCATCCCTTTATCACAGAGAACATTTCCAGACTTGTTAGATAGAAATATAGTATCCCCAATTCCAGACATCTCTATATTAAATAGAGCTGCAATTTTTGATCTGTCACAATGGTTTTTTAGATAGTCAAATGAACCTATATTGGTAACTATGTTTTTAATATTTTCAAAAGAGATATTTTTACTTAACAGTGCACCAATATCCTCCTCTCTATCTGTAAAAACTATCCTAATAGTGAGCTGTGTTTCTCTAATTTTATCTGTAATGATTTTCAAAAGAATTGCAACAGATGAGCTATTATCATTTGCTCCCTCTTTTGTATGCTTTGAAATATCATAGTGAGCAAAAAAAAGTGCCTCTCTTTCTCTATTTTTACCTGGTATTACAACCTCTATATTTTTGCCATTATGAAATTCTAAAGATGAAAATTTTATACTATTTGTTGAAAGAAAATTTTCTATAAACGAAGCTCTATTTTCTGCTCCAGTCAAGGTGAGTTTTCTTAATATCTCCATTACATCCATAGTTGTAATTATCGATAATATGAAGTAATAAAATTGAGTTAATTAAATAGTTGATTTTATAATTTTTATATTAAATATAGAAAAAATGAGAACCATAAAATAGAGAAACAATTTAAGAGATACTTTTTCTATACTCCTCTAAAAGAGTAACAAGCTCCCTATATACAATAATGGAGTTAAGTTTCTCTCTTACCCTCTTTATTTCATGAAACCCCTTCATATAACCAGAAAAATATTTTCTAAACTCAAGCATTCCTCTTCTCTCACCATAGATATCAACCAAACCTTTAGAATGAAACAATATCTGCTCTATACGTCTATCAATTGAGGGTTTGACATATTCAATGCCTTTTAATTTAGCTATAGTCTCTTCAACTAAAAATGGATTTTCAATAATGCCGCGTGCCAGCATCACACCATCACATTTGGTCATCTCAAACATATTTATTACATCTTGAGGTGTAAAGAGATCTCCATTACCAATTACTAGTATAGGTGACCTCTCTTTAGCTATTTTAATATGTTCCCAATTGGCTTCTCCAGTAAACATCATAGATTTTGTTCTTGGGTGCAGTGTAATTAGAGAAGCCTTTGCATTTATTGCTGCATCAAGCACTTCAAGATAGTTTATAGAGTTACTGTCCCATCCGCTTCTTATCTTTATTGTCACTGGCTTGTCTGTATGGTTTTTTAATGTTGTTACTATTTTATATATCTCATCTGGACTTTTTAATAGATATGCACCAGAGTTTGATTTGATAATTTTTCTTACAGAGCAGCCGCAATTTATATCTATCAAATCATACTCAAAGTTCTCTATTTTTAAGAAGGCAGATAGCATTGTACTTGAATCTTGACCAAATAGCTGTATACCTAAAGGGCGATCCGACTCAACAGAGGATAGAAGTCTTGCTGATCGTTCAAAATTATAGTTTAGGCCCTCTGCAGAGACCATTTCTGTATATAGAAGAGACGCTCCCTGCTCTCTAAGCAGAAGCCTTGTTGGGAGATTTGTATAGCCTGCCAAAGGAGCTATGAGTATATTGGTTTCTAGTTTTAATTTATCAATAAAAAGTGGTTTTAAATACATAATTTTTAATAGATTTTAGTTAATATAATCCTCTCTAATCCCCCCTGCCCCCTTTTCAAAAAGGGGGAGGTTTTTTCATAAATATGGAGATAAAATATTAAACAAGATACACAAAAGTCGTTTTTTGTTCGATTTTGCAATCAAAATATACAAAAAACTTTATTTTGTGCATCTTGTTTATCTTTTTGTTTATTAAAAATTTTAGTTATCTAGTTTCAAAAAAACTCTAATATAAATAGAGAAAAAAGTCAAATATTTATAGTGAAAAGAGATAAAAATCATTGACAAAATGGGAGTAATAGTAAATGATCTCCTATTATATTATCATAAAGAATCGTGATAATTTAGGAGAGATAAGTTGATAACGATAAAAGAATTCAAGGGACTTAGACCAAAAAAAGAACTCTACGAGAAGATAGTAGCCCCTCCCTATGATGTTTTGTCATATGAAGATTGTTTAAAATTAAAAAATGAGAGTGATATATCATTAGTTAGAATTACAAGATCTGAGGTTGATCTACCAAGAGGGACAGACCCATACTCTAATATTGTATATGAAAAAGCAAAGCAAAACCTAGATGATTATATAAAAAATGGCTATCTAGTATATGATAAAACCCCATCGTTATACATATATCGTCAAGAGATGGGAGACCACAAACAGATTGGATTTGTAGCTGCTGCCTCTATATATGATTATGAAAATGGGCTAATAAAGAAGCATGAAAACACTAGAAAAGATAAAGAAGAGGATAGAATAAGGCATATTGATATCACAAATACACAGATAGAACCAGTATTTTTAACATATCAGTCACCCAAAAAAGAGCTTGATGATTTCTTATCAAAAGTTGAAAAGAGAGATTATGAAGTCAAACTCACAACCGATGATGGTGTAACTCATACACTATGGATTATTGATGATAAAAAAGAGATCGATTTTATAAAAGATAACTTTAAAAAAATTGATGCTTTGTATATAGCCGATGGACACCATAGGACAAAAGCTGCTTTGGAGGTTGCAAAAAAGAGGGATAAGGATAACAAAGATAGTGGAGATAAAGAGTATAGATATGTCCTATCTGTTATTTTTCCAGAAAATATGTTAAAAATAATGGCTTACAATAGACTTGTAAAGGATCTTAATGGACTCTCCGCTGCTGCTTTTTTTGAAAAACTTAATAAGAACTTTACTGTCTCAAAAGTATCTTCCAATGATAAAGAGGGGGGTTTTATTCCTGAAAAACCTCATACCATTGGGATGTACATAAATGGTGAGTGGCATCTTTTGATTCCTGCCTTTATCTCTGATGATCCTGTTAAATCTCTTGATGTCTCTATTTTGCAAGACTATGTTTTGGACGAAATCTTAGGCATAAAGGATCCTCGCACAGATAAGAGGATAGATTTTGTAGGTGGAATAAAAGGTAGTGGTATCTTAAAAAAATCTGTTGATAGTGGTGAATTCAAATTAGCATTTAGTATGTATCCTACATCTATGAATGAACTCTTGAATGTTGCTACAAACAATATGCTTATGCCACCAAAATCAACTTGGTTTGAACCAAAATTGAAATCTGGAATAATTTTACATAATTTGGATTAGGGTCTTAATAGAATATGGAAAAAATAATAAAAGAAAGAATAAGACAGACTAGATTTGCATACAAAATATTACTCTATATAGCATTTGGCATATTTTGGTCGCTCTCAAATGTTGGATACTCATTTAGTTTTCTGACATGGTTTACACTTATTCCATTTCTATTTTTTATAAAATATGAAAATTTTAAAAATAGTATAATATTTTCGTGGATATTTGGAACATCTGCATATTTCTTCCATTGTCTCTGGATGATAAATCCTTTTTTTGCTTTTTTCATTACTTTAGGAAGTGGGATTGGATTCAAAATTCTAGGGCTTTTGGTTGGAATATTAATTACTCTAATTGTCTCTGTTCTATCTGGCTTTATGTATCCGCTTGCAATTATGTTAATAAAATATCTCTCATCAAAATATCAAAAAGATATCTTCTATTTGGTTATTCCAATTGTATTGACACTTTTAGACTACTTCTACCCAAAATTGTGGTATGATCAAATAGGCTACTCTCAATATATATTTTTTAAGTTCTCTCAAGTAATCGACATTTTTGGAGTCTCATTTATCACATTTTTAGTTGTAAGTTCAAACTCTGCTTCTCTAATATTAATAGAATCATTTCTTTTCAATAAAAATAAAAAAATTCCAATCTTTTTAGTGATAACTGTAATATCATTGATTGTTTTAAGCAGTATTTATGGACACTTTAGAGTAAAACAGATAAATGAACTTATGAGCAGAGCTCCAAAAGCAAAGATAGGTATTGTGCAGGGCAATTTTGATGGACTTGCGAAGATGGATGATAGCAAGCATTATGATATGATTAATGAGCACAACAAACTATCTGAAGAGCTGCTTCAATATAATCCAGACTTAATAGTGTGGCCAGAGTCAGCTATTCCAATGTTCTTCTCTAATACTTTAAATTATTTTAAGGGTGTAAAGAAATTTGATAAAGTACCACTTGTATTTGGTGCTCATATATCTGAGAAAACTAAATCTTTTAAAGATGAAATATACTATAACTCCCTCATATTTTTAGATGGCGATGGAAAAAAGATAGATGCATACTACAAAATAAAACTTTTGCCATTTGTTGAAGAGATCCCTGTTCCGCAGTTCAATTTCTTAATGAATGTCTATGGACTCTCATATTTTACAAGGGGTAATGAGGCAAAAATTGTAGAATATGGTGATATCCGCATCGCTCCAAATATCTGCTATGAGGATTTAATACCTAGACTTGTTGCAAAATCATTAAAAGTTGATGGAAAAAGAGCCAATCTAATATTAAATGCTACAAATGATAGCTGGTTTGGAAAAAGCATAGAGACAAACATACATCTTCATATATCTGGCTTTCGTTCTATCGAAAATAGACGAGCATTAGTTCGTTCAACTTGCACAGGTTATTCAGGAGTATTTTTACCAAATGGGACTTTGAAATATAAATCAAAACTTTTTGAAGAGGACAAAGCTGTCGTTGAAGTACCACTTTTAGAGATAGATACCTTCTATAACAAATATGGCTATCTTTTTATATATGTTGTTGCAATATTTTTTGTTGCAATATTTTTGGTAGCTTCATATCAAAAAATACGGTTTAAAAAAATAAGAATGCAGAAATACAGTAAAAGAGACTATAAAAGAAAATTATACGATCTATGGCTGGATTAAAAAAATATTTATTAGATTAAGAGATTAAGTTATGAAAACTTTAGTAATAGATTGCCTTTTTATAACAACTAATTTAGAGAAATCCTACTCCAATAAGAGTTCATTAGAACTAATTTATGATTGTTCAAAAAAGAGTGGATTTGATAGATATATACTTTTGCAAAATGGCTTGATCGATGAGTCTCCTTCTGGAATAAAAAATATAATACTAAAAAGTTTTACTCCATATGATATAATTTCTGCCATAATAGATGAAGCTAAAAATAGTGATACAATCGTCATAGTAAATGGAGGTAATCCATTTTGTGATTGCGATTTTATAGAAAATATGATTAAGCATCACGAAAAAAATCTTGCTGACTACACATTTTCAACTGGCTACCCAGAGGGGCTTATTCCAACAATAGTTAGAAGAGAGGCTCTTGTTGAGATGGCAAAGGTGGTTGAAAATGATACAAATATAACAACCGACTATCTATACAGTGCAATATCAAAAGATATAAACTCATTTGATATTGAGACATTTATGTGTGAGTATGATTTAAGGATCTCAAGAGTCAAGTTTGGTGAAAATGATAGAGGAGAAAAAATTTTTACAAAGTCCATCTATGATAACTTCAAAGACAATTTCTCATATGAGAAAATTGCCAAATATATCTATGAAAACCCAGACAAACTATATTCAATACCATATATGCTTGGAGTTGAACTTAATAATAGAAGCGAAATAAACTCAATCTATAATATAAATGGTTTTGATACAAATGATATAGAATTAGATTTTGAACTTTTTAAAAAGGCTGCTCTCTCTTTAAAAGAGATAAATCCAATATATAATCTACTACTCACTGGTTTTGGTGAGTCATTTAAATATTCAAAAATATTAGAGTTATTGGAGTTTGTTTCAACAAATAATATAAATACCATTGTTGAGACATATGGAGTAGATATTGATGCTGCTTTAATAGAAAAACTGTCATCTATTAACAAAGATAATATAATATTTGTTATAAAGATAGATGCCTACGAAAAAGAGACCTATGACAAAATAAATCGGGGTGGTGATTTTGATAAAGCAATCAGCACCTACAAAACATTAAAAGATAGAGGATTTAAAGTATATCGTTCAATAGTTAGAATGAATGAGAACGAAGATGATATAGAAAAATATGTTCGCGCAAAAGATGTAGAAAACTTAATAATAAAAAAATATTCAACATATTGTGGTATGTTAGTTGATAAGAAAGTTGTTGATCTAGCCCCGCTTGATAGAATTCCATGCTTTCATTTGCGAAGAGAGATATTTATAAATAGTGATGGAACAGTACCATTTTGCCAATATGCTTTTGATAGAGTAATTGGAAATATAAAAGATAACTCAATAAGTGAGATAATTGAAAAACTAAAAGGGCTCTACAAAGATAATGCACTAAAACAATACACAGATTTTTGTGAAAATTGTGATGACTACTATATTTTCAACTTTTAGCTTACTAAAATAGATTTCTTGTAAAACTCTAATCAAATTAAAGAGCATTCAATAATTTTCAATTTGCGAAAGTATCAGTTAGGACATCAAAAGTAGTCTGTTTGTTTTTGCTTAAAATGAATTTGGAAAGAACGTGACACGCAATAAAAATTAGAGATATTAATTTGTTATTATAATATCATTTTTCATTCCAATTGAGGTATTGAAAGTTTTTTTTAAATTATCAAAGAGAGTTTTCATATCCATCTCTAAAAAGCTCCAGAACTTTACATCATCATTCAAAAAGTTTTCAGAGACATATTGTTCATTATAAAAAAGTTCTCTTATTCTTTTTAGATTATCTTTATCAAGCTCCCATGAGGTTAATCTTCTTCCCATTAATTTCGATTTATAGGTTGAGAATTCTCCTGATAGTACACTTGTATAGAAATCATTTTTTGGTTTAAAATTATTTTCTTTCAATTTATATAAAATTTTTAAAAAATCTTTCTTATTAATATCTGTCTCAACAATATTTTTGAAGGCATCATACATAAAGCTTGCGTAGAGAATATTTCCACCCTTAGTAATTGCCCAAAGTTTGGTAAAAGATTTTTCAAGAAAGAGCTGCTGCCTTCTGCAGCGTTCAATATCACCAAATTTGAAATTCCTATTTCTAATCCATTGTATACCAAGCTTTCCCTCAAGATTTTTATCAATATTAACTCCGCCGATTACCGACAAGAAAGCCTCAAAGGATTTAAAATTATCTATTATAATAACCCTATCTATCTTTGTGCTCATAAGATTCTCTACACGTGTCTTTAAATATGGAAGTCCTCCCCAATACATCGCATGGCCAATCTTATCCATAACCTCTGTACCTTTATAGTCTTCCATAGCAACCAGAGAGTCACGAGGGATAGATATTGATAGGATTTTACCACTCTCTGTAATACGAAGAAACATAATGACATCAGCCCTAGATTTTTTAACATGAAAATCATCTTTATCAGAACCAACAATCAATATATCTATGCCTCTCTGCCACTCCTCACCATTAGCAAGAGATAGTTTATCTACATAGCCCATCTCCCTGGCTCTATGTGCACTATCTTTATCATAATCACCATTTTTCTCGTCTTCATATTTAACAAAACTATCATCAATAGTCTCAATTTCCTCATTGTTATTCAATTTATTTATGACATTATCTATTTTGATGGCGAAATTTATAAATTTATATATATTTATACCTATAACAAAGGTTACTATAGAGAATAGTAATAAAATTAGAGTCCTTCGAAGCAGTGATGTTAAATTTTTGTAATCCATACTATATTTATATCGGTCTTCTACTTTTTAAAAAAAAGTTTTTTTATTTTACCAATATTAAATATAGCTAAATATGATAAAATAAGCGAAATTGGGATCAAAATATATCCAAAAACAGGATCTATTTTTGGAAGAGAAATAGGCAAAACAAGTGCAGAGTAGTAGACAAGCTTTAGATATATAAAAACAATAAAATCAACTATCTTTGCGAATATAAATAGATTGAATATCCCAATAACTATTATAGAAAAAAATAGAAAAATAAATATAATTTCAAAAAGTGGAATCATAATAAGAGAGGTAAAAATAGAGAAGAGATATGCCCTCTGAAATAGAATCCACTGCACAACAAAGAGTGAAAGAAATGTCCCCATTGATATAGATAGAATCTTTCTTGGTTTATTAATTGGAACTATGAAGAAAAGATCATCTAAATCATTTGAGAACATAATAATTCCAACAGTTGCCAAAAATGAGAGCTGAAAACCGACATTAAATACAAAAAATGGATTTATAAAAAGTAGAATAATTGCAGAGAGAGAAACTACTGCTAAACTGCTCGATGTAAAACCTATGATAAAAAAGAGTGCTTGTATGAAATACATTAAGTAGGCTCTCTCGCTTGATGGAGAGACTATAATCAATAGCATATATAATGAAAGAATAATAAGACTTATAATATATGATATGGATTTTGATAAAAAAGTTTTAAATAGAGATAAAAAAAATCCAGCAATAAAACCAATATGAAGGCCACTAATTGCTAGAAGATGAAGCATACCACTAATACTAAAATCATCATATGTGGTTCGATCCATCTCACTTTTAATACCAAAAAAGATAGATAATATAAATGCATAGCTCTCTTTGTTGAGGTTTGTTTTTAGGTTTAATAAAATTTTATCTCTCATTTTCCATATATTTTTATTAAAAAAGTTATAGTAGGCTGGAGCTAACTTCAAATTGCTTATCTTTAAATTCTCTTGTTTTAGGCTGACCACTCCATAAATATTATTATAATAGAGGTTTTTTCTATATTGATAGTCAAAAACCTTCTCTCTGGGAAGCGATACTTTTTGATTAATTATTATTGCAGTTCCTTTGTGAAGATTTATAATAATATCATCTGAAAGAGTAACTCTAATATTAAATGGCTTTATAAATATAAAATCTTTGATATCTCTATTCTTGACTCCAATAACTTTGACGTTTAAATCAAGTTTGCCATTTTTTCTAACAGGAAATTCACTTACATATCCAATCGCTCCAGTAGAACTATTTATGTTTTCCAAAGCAAATTTATAGTCATTTTCTATATAAGCCAATCGAAAAGTAAAGATAAAAAGAACCATAGAGATTAGAATAGAGGATATTGCTAACTGTTTTTTCTTTAGTATCAAAAACAAGATGAAGAGTGATAAAAAAACTATTAGAAAAAATAAAAAGAGAAGAAAACAATTAATTTTTGTATTTGCAAATATTATTACAAAAAGAATAATAGAGAGGGCTAGTAGAAGTGGAAATGATAGCAATCTTAACAAATTCTTCATAAATCAAATTTTGAAGTATATAAAAAAAATTAATATTATCATAGTATAATTTGTAATATACAAATTCTCTATGTATAGTCTATTGCAGTAACAGGGTGATCTGATTTATGAAGCCATCTCTTACTTTTAAATCTTAAGGCATATATAATTGATTTTGCAATCTCCTCAATTAGCATCGCAAAGAAGATAGCTACAATGCCAAAATGAAAAATCCCATTGCCAAATATAGCTGCAATAGGAAAACTTAAAAAAACAAATGGTATAATAGAGATAAAGAGTGGAAAGAGTGTATCTTTTCCTGCTCTTATAGTATTTGGAATGATAGCATTTATAACAGCAAATGGCTGCTTTATTACAAGCAGCACCATACAAATAAATGTTGTAGCAAATAGAGAACTATCAAGTTTAAACATTGATGGTATTATTGGTGTAATTAACAGGGTTAGTAGAGATGGAAATATAGTAACAATCAAGCTTGCTTTCAAAGCTTTTTTAGCAAAATCATAGGCATTCTGCTTCAATCCTCTTCCAATGAGCTGTCCAACAATTATAGCATTTCCGCTTGTAAACCCTGATACAAATAGAAATAAAATTGAGAAAAAAATGCCAACAACACCATATATAGCAACATCATTCTTTCCGCCAAGACCAATCAGCTTCAAATATATAATCAAGGTGAGCTGCCAAAAGAACATATCGCCAAGCATAGGAAAGCCAAGCTTCATAATCTCTCTTATCTTTGCCATTTGAGGCTTTATTAAAGCTGTAAATGAGAGAAACCTATTTTTAATAGAGTAGTAGACAAGAACAGTACAGCCTAGAAGTGTTGCAATAAATGATGCAAGGGCAGCACCCGCAACACCAAGAGCTGGAAAGCCAAACTTGCCATATATAAGAATATAGTTAAGAATGACATTTGCAATTGCAATAACAAGCTGCTGGTAGAATGGAATCTTTGTATTTCCAGCCGATGTAAAGGAGACTGTCAAGGCTATATTAAAACCGGTTAGTACAAGTGTAAAGGCAGTAATTTTGAGATAGGTACTTCCATATGCAACTATAGTTGGCTCATCTTTTATCATAATAGCAATTAGCTCCTTACTATAAAGAAATGTTAGAAGTGCCAAAAAGGTTGATATAACCATTGAGAGAAAGAGAACTACACTGCACGTTTTTCGGTACTCCTCAATCTCTCCCCTACCCCAGAGCTGGCTTGCTATTATTGCTCCAGCATTTACAAAAGCCGATAGAAGTATTGTAAAAAAGAAGAAATAGGTTGTTGCAATCTTTAGGGCTGACATATAGTCAGAACCCAATGTACCAACCATAAAATTATCAGTTATCCCTACAATATTCTTTAGGAGCATTTGTAGTGTGAGCGGTATTGTAAATTTGAGGAATATTTTAAAATCGAAAGTTTGTTGAAGTTGTTTCATATTAGACTTTTTCTAATCCCCCTACCCCCTTTACATAAAGGGGGTATAAAATCATGTCTACTAAAAAAGAGTACGGTTTGCTATTGCAATATACAACTAAAGTTTTTTGTTAGAAAATCGCAAGCGATTTAATACAAAAAACTTTAGTTGTATATTGCAATAGCAAACCTAGTTATTGATAAAGTTTAATTTAGAATTTTATAAAAAACCCGCTGTTTTACAGTTTAATATCTTTGATAAGGCTTATTACACCCTCTCTTAAATCTTCTCTTGTTAAAGCATACTTTATTATACCATTAAGATAGCCAAGCTTCTCTCCAACATCGATACGCTCTCCATCAAACTGACATGCAGCAACTTTGTTATCATTGCATAGTGCATTTATTGAATCGATATGGTAGAACTCACCACCTTTATGCTTTGCAAAACCACTCTCTAATAGAGAAAAAAGCTCGCTTGTATAGAGATATCTTCCAATAGATATTAAGTTTGATGGTTCACTGCCCTTTGGCGGCTTTTCAATAATACTCTTCACTTTTAAGTAATTATTTTCATTTTCATAGGAGATAACGCCATATCTTGAGAGGTCAGACTCTTTTTTTTCCACTGCAAGAACATTTTTACCGATCTTATTATAGATATCAATAAGCTGTTTTGCTAATGGAATTTTTGAAAAGACAATATCATCTGGATAGGCAACAACAAATGGAGAGTCTCCAACAAATTCTTTGCATGATAATATTGCATGCCCAGTACCAAGCATCTTTTTTTGTCTAAGAAAATAGATGTTTGCATCAAATGGAGCTATCTTTGAAAGATTTATAGAGTCTGAATTGGAAGAAAAGAGTGATTCAAGCTCAATCTCTCTATCAAAATAGTCATCAAGAGATTTTTTTCTTCTGCTTGTAACAATAAGTATATCTTTAATACCAGAGTTGATAAACTCCTCTACAATAAAATCGATAGCAGGCCTATCAACAAGGGGAAGCATCTCTTTTGGAATAGTTTTAGTAACAGGTAAAAATCTAGTTCCATATCCAGCCGCAATTATTAAACCTTTCATAATGAAAACTCTTTTTATTAATATTTTTCTATTGATATTTTTATTGTAAAATAAAGAGATATTTAAGTTAAATTATCTAAATAGACCTCTTTCAAAACTAAATAATTAAATTTTTAAAACAAGTTTATTGCTTTGTAATAAGCGGAGCTTGTTATTCGCAATCTCATAATAGACAAAGATATTAAATGAGATTCCAAAAACAAAACTTTTTGACATCTTGCTTAATATCTTATCTCTATTCAATAAAGAGATTGCCCCACTTTATGTAAAGCTTTTTTCTTAAACCACGTCCTTTTTGCTCTATATTTTTAAGAAAAAAAGTAGTGCCTTTCTAACTTAAGAAGGGGTTTAGAAAAAAAGCTAATCATCATTGTCTTCTCTGTTTCCAACACTATCATAACTATATATATACTCTACGTTTTCATCTTCTCTCTTTTTTTTAAAGAAGAAGAATAGAAAAACAGACAAACAAGTTATTGCTAAAAGACTAATAAGTCCTATTATTAGGCTTTTTCTATTAAATAAGCTTTTATAATCTAAATGCAACATAGTTACTCCTCAAATCCATTTTTATGAAAACTACTACAATTTTTATAAAAAAGCTACCATTTTCTATTAAACTTTCTCTATTTTTACAATCTCTTTTTTGGTTACTATAACCCCTTTTACTAAAGGTTTCTTCTCCTCTACATTTTTAAATGAAAATTTTTCACTATTTGTTTTCTGCTTTGGAACTTTTTTATAGTGAAGAACAACATCATCAGAAAAATTATTAGAGAGATACTCTACTTTACCCTTATCAAGAGGAAAGAGGTTATACTCTTTATTAGTTAGAAACTTCTCTATCTTAAATTTCTTTGCATAGGCAACATTACTAACTGTATCTTGGTATATAAGACTAAACTCCTCTTTGTCATTAAAAAGTTCAAGATAGAGCACATCTGTATCAATAAAAACTTTTGAATCTATGTTGATAACCTTATAGACTCCATTAGCCTTCACAATTAGGAACTTATCAAACTTAGAAGCTAAAAAATATTTATCCCCTCTGACATCAGTCCCAAAAAATCCGCTATTTCTATCCCAATAGACTCTAACCTCTGGAAGTGCAACCTCTTTAACAGAGATTTTTTCAAATTTCTCAATTTTAGTTTTTCTAGAGTAATCCTTACCATATTTGTTCAATAAGTTTTTAATATAGGAGATCGTATATTTTTTTATATCCATTAGGTTTGTTTGAATCTCTTTTATACTAGCAACAATATCATCTTTTGTTCTGTTGTAGTTTTCAATGTCAAATCTGCTGATACGTTTTATCTTAATCTCCAAGAGCTTATCAATATCTTCGCGGGTAAGCTCTCTTATAAATAGACCTCTATATTTATTCATCTCGCTCTCAACAGTAGCTATTACATCTTCAAAAGTTGTCTTCTCCTCTATCTTTTTGTAGACTCTGTTCTCTATAAATATCTGCTCAAGTGTAAGATCATGGAGCTTCTGCTCAAGTTTTGCCTTCTCAATATTAAGCTCTCTCTCCAATAAAAAAAGCAGCCTCTCTGTATTGTGTTTAAGTATATCAGTTATACTCATCTCTCTTGGCTTGCTATTCGCTATAACAACAACATTGACAGAGATAGATACTTCACAATCTGTGCAGGCATAGAGAGCCTTCAGTGTCTCCTCTGCACTCTCTCCACGTCCAACCTTTATCTCTATACATGTACTCTCTGCTGTAAAATCTTTTATAGATATAATTTTTAATCTATCCTTTTTACTTGCCTCTTCAATAGAGGATATAAGAGAGTCAGTTGTCATACCGAATGGAATCTCATTTATTAGTAGGGTCTTATCATCTTGAATATCAATCTTTGCCCGTATCTTTACCTTGCCATTTCCATCAAGATAGTCAGCTACATCCATAATACCACCCTGTATAAAGTCTGGGTAGATTGTAACCTTTTCACCTCTCAAGATTTTTATCTGAGCTTCTAAAAGTTCATTAAAATTGTGAGGTAAAATCTTTGTTGACATCCCAACTGCAATACCCTCTGTCCCAAGAAGTAACAAAACAGGTATTTTAGCTGGTAGAACTATTGGCTCCCTCTTTCTGCCATCATAGCTATCAACATACTCGGTTAGATCTTTGTTGTATAAAACCTCTTTTGCGAGTGCATTAAGCCTAGCTTCTATATACCTAGCAGCAGAAGCTTCATCTCCAGTATATATATTTCCAAAATTTCCCTGCCTATCTATAAAGAGATCTTTGTTTGCCAATGTTACAAGTGCAGAGTAGATGGAGGCATCTCCATGGGGGTGGTACTGCATGGTGCTTCCAACGATGTTGGCAACTTTGTTGAATCTGCCATCATCAATCTCGTTCATAACATGAAGTATTCTCCGCTGAACAGGCTTTAGCCCATCATCAAGGTCTGGGATTGCTCTATCTTTTATTACATATGAGGCATACTCAATAAAGTTATGCCCAAACATACTCTTTGCATCATTCATATTAATTGTCCAACTTTTATATTGTTAATCATCATCTTGACTTTGATTCTCCCCATCAAGCTCTCTCAAAACATGCTCCCAAGCTTCATCCTCTTCGGGAAGATGAAATGTTGGTCCTCCTCTTTCTGCTGATAAATAGATTCCAAAAATCCATCCCACTCTACCATTTTTTACTACCTGAACCAACGTTCTGTCCACCCATCCACTGTCTCTTTCTCATCTGTTACTGCTATAACATTTGCAACATCCCAATCTTTAAATTGAAATAGAGATCTACTGGTTAAATTAGGTAGTTCTCTAGCATTAAGCCTATTGCCATTATCAACACCATAAGTCCAACTACTCGAAAATAAGACTACCAATCGCTGTTCCAGTTTTCTGATAGTAAAATTCTTTTTATCAAATTTTATTCTGCCAATAACATCTCCATCACACTTTTTATCATAATCTTTATAACCATAGTTTTTAATAATATCAGCTTTTACTATTGTTGTACTAAACAACAAAACAAAATTAATAAATATAAGTATCTCTATTTTTTTACTAATCATATATTTCAACTCCATCTATCTATTTTACTACTTTTTACACTTTTTTGAAGTTATTTGAATGAATAATATAGCAGAAAAAATTATCTTATATTAAACTTTACTTCAACTTTTTTTGGTGTTTCACTCATATCCAAATAGATATGGGCAATATAGTTTCCTTTGGGCGGCTTATCAATTACAATATTTTCAGAATAGAACTCATTTGGTTTAAACTCACTCTTATGAATAGTTATATTTTTATCATATATAACCTCTCCATCTGAATTAACCACCTCAAAAAGCAGATTATCTCTATCAACCGCTATGGTTCTCTTTGTGGTATTTTTAATTTGAAAAATAAATTCTGCATTTTTTCCTGCTGTTTTTTGTGATATAAAGTATTGCAAACCAACATCATCTTTAACCTGATCTGGTCTGCCAACATAATTATAGTAGAGAGTTAGAAGAGCAAAAACTAAAACCAAATTAATCATTGTTATTAAAAAAGGCATATTTTTTTTACAAAAAAAGCAGTTGTTATCTGCAGGTCTCTTAGTCATTCTGCTAAGGCGCTCCTCTCTGTTGTAATGAAAAACTATCTTTTCACCATTAGGTTTCATATAGTCTTTTGGTTGTTTCCATGGCTCTTTTTTCTCTTTTCTTTTCATTTTTTTGTTTCCAAGTCCTTTTTAACAAATATTTTATATAAAATTTGTAATACTTTTCCAATTTTATGGTTTTTAAAAAGAAACCTATAAAAAGCACACTATATTAATATCACTTTCTTGATAATAGTTCCAAAAAATAGTCTGCATTATATGTTTTATAATTATTATTCTTTAAAAATTTTGCCGTACTATAGAAAAGCTCTACTGCTTGAAATATGTTCTCAAGAACACTTAAATCACTGTTTAAAGCAATCATACCCGATATTATTCCAGATAATATATCTCCACTCCCTGCCTGTGCCAGAAGGCTATTTGGTCTATCATAAACATAACCAACACCCTCTGGAGTTGCTATAACTAAAAAGCTATCTTTTAATATTATATATGAATTATATTTCTTTGCAATGTTCGTTACCGTTTTTAGTGTATCATTCTTTATGTATTTTGCCTCATCTCCAAAAAAGTTGATAAACTCTCCACTATGAGGAGTTAGTATTGGAGGAGTTGTAAAGTTTGATAATATTGACTTGTCAAATATAGAAAAAAATGAGGCATCAATGATAAACTGCTTTTTTTCTAAAATAATCTCTTTAACAATTTTGATATTACTATCATCTATCTTTAAACCAGGGCCTATACAAACAGTACCATACTTCTTTATATGGTTTTTATAATTCTCAATTTTATCAGCAATAAGTTCTCTTTTTATAGTACTTATTGGAACAATATTTTGCTCCTCTGTAAGTATAAGTGATATCCCTGCACCAACCCTTAAGGCTGCTGATGCAGACATAACAATACTGCCAATCATACCAGTAGATCCGCCAATTGCGACTACTCCACCCCTACTATACTTATTAACATAGTCTCTATCTTTTCTCTTAATTTTTTTTATCTTATTGATATAAAAAAAATTGCTCTCTCTATCTATATTTTCTATAAAAAAAGAGAGCTTCAAGTTTTTTATTTTTCCCGCTCTATTTCTTAATGCTACATTAAAAAATGAATCTTTATAAAAACCAATTGAATATGTAATTGATGATGAGATTATATTATTAAGAGACATATCATTCAAGAATATATCTCTACTTAGTGATGTATCTCCAAAGCCTGAAGGGGTATCTATTGATATAACCATTTTATTAGAGCTATTTATTATATTAAAAAGAGAGGCTGTTTCACTATCTATTCTAGCAGGATTAAAGCCAACTCCAAAGATGGAATCAACTATTATAGAATATTGATTCAAGTTGTTAGATAGAAGTCCAAATGGTTTAAACTCTATATTTAATGTTTCAAGTATATTCTTTTGATAGTTGTATAGCTCACTGCTTCTACCATTCTCAAAAATATATATATCAATATTAATACTATATGAAAGCATCTTTCTTACAAGGGCAAGACCATCTCCGCCATTATTTCCACTTCCACATACAATTGCTATCTTTTCTCTATTTAAGTTAAACCTCTTTTTTAGATCAAAAAATATGTAGGATGCAGCCTCCTCCATAAGGGAGAGAGGTAAAATCTTATTCTTTTCTGTTGCTTTTCTATCCAGTTCTCTATGTTCATTGTGCGTTAGTATATTAGTTAATGACAACAAAGCTAACCTCTCCATCTTTTATATAGTAAGAGTAGATGATACCAGATTCCGAGAAAAACATAGAGGATACATAGGTGGTATCGCTTGGATATCTTACAGAGAAATTATTTATCATTCTTCCGTTTTGATCATATATTATAAGACTCTCATTGTATATATTATCAGCCAAAGCATAGAGCGGGTCTTTTTGAGAAAAATAGATATAGTTATTGATATCAACTCCCAGAAAATTATCAAAAGGCTTTGCTATCTTCTGTTTATCCCCAAGTATATCCTTAAGATCTGGCCTCTCCGACACAACCTTTGCAACATCAATAAACTGTGGATTTATTCTAAAGAGTGCCTTCTCATATTTATCATCTCCAAGATGATATTTAAAAATCCTCTCATAGATACTGTCATAGCTTATATTGTCATTTTCATTAATCTCTTTTATCATCTGAGCTGTTATATATAGTATGTCTTCAGAATAGCCAAACTTCGCATCTATCATATATGGGATATAATCAGTCTCTTTTGCGTTAAGAGGAATGTTGCTTCTACTTACTATACTCTTTTTTAGGAGGTTTCCATTAGAAGAAAACTTATAAGCAACAATAGCGCTCTCTTCATTTTCCATAACCAAAAGATTGTCGTTTTCATCAACCATTATACTCACAATATCACCAAAAGGTGCTGTTGATTGACCATTCTTACCAATATCATATTGAAATTCGCCATTGTTATTAAATTTTAATATCAATTGCTCATATATAGCACCAAACTCGTCCATCTTCTTGTATGATGGGTGGGCATTTACAAAATATATGTTTTTATTTAAGTCTGCTGTAACCAATGATGGTGAATAGACAGGATACTCTGAATAGAGCTTTGTATATATAATTCTGCTCTCCTCTTCGTTACCATTTCCACTATTTTCTGAATCATAGTGCCTTGTTGGTTTAAGAGTTGGATTAAAATCCTTGTTGTATATTATCATTAATGGATTTCCCTTTTCAGTAGTCTTTAATATTTTGTTATTAACAGCATCTGATATATAGTAAAAACCATGTTGATATGTGATATTAACAATGTTTCTTGAGACCATGTTATCAGCAATAAAACCTATCTCATTTTCACCATAGCCTATTTTCATCTTAAAGGCTATTCTCATAAGCGATTTTTTTGGCATAACACATGAAGAGAGTGAAAAAATAGCCAACAATATTATAAAAAAGAGGTTTCTAATTTTCAAAATTAACGACCTTATAAAGTAAAGAGTATCATAAATATAACTACTATAAATAATATTAAATTACAATGATATTTTTCCATATTTCGTTTTATAGATATGAGAGTCAAATTAACCTAGTAAAAATAATAAACGATAGTTTTATAAACCATATTTTTTAGTCCACTCTATTAAATAGATAGAGTCAGGATAGAGATAGATATATTTTCTTAATGTGTTTTTTACTGTATCTTTTTCACCCTTGGCTTCAAGAATTAAAAAATAGGTATCCAAAAAATAGGGCTCTAAAAGATTATTCTCCTCTGCAATTTTTATACACTTTTCTATATTAATAAAGGCATTTTTTAGAATCTCATATTTTTCATCACTATCAATAGCCCTTGTATAGTTTTCATATAAAAAATAGGCATAGCTATTTAATAGGTAGACCCCATTTGGAAAATATGATAGCCCCTGCATCAATACACCATCAGCCAAAAGATAGTCCTCTCTCTTTGATAGGACATCTGCATGATATAAAAAATAGTACTCTTCAAGAGGAGTTGCCTCCAGAACCTTCTCCCAATAGTGCTTTATAGAATCGATCTCTTCCCCCTCTGATAGGAGAATCAAATATTTATAAAGTGAGGCTTCAATATTTTTATAGTCCAATATTAAAACAGTATTAAAATCATTTATTGCTTTTCTGTTCTGGTTTGTTTGATAAAAGAGTATTCCCCTCTCTAAAAAGAGCTCTGGTATGCTTCTTGAGTATTTAAGCCCCTTATCAACATAATAGAAGGCATTATCAATACTATTTTTGAATCTTGAAATCTTTGCTAATCCCAAATATACCAGTGGAATATTTTTTTGAGTATCAAGAACTTGATTAAATGCAGCTTCGCTTTCATTATATTTATGCTGTATCAAAAAGAGCCAACCCAAAAGCATCGGAAAATCTACACTCTTTGGATAAATAAGTATATTTTCTCTTATTTTACTTTCAGCCTCTTCATACCTCTTATTTTCTATCAGTACATTGATTAAGACAATCTCCCGATTTTTTGCATTTATAGTGCCATCATAGACAATAGGCGTTGTCTTGCATGAGAGAAGAGAGAATATTATAAAAAATAGAATAAAATTATAAAATAAAGTTCTTGACATAATTAAAAAAATGGATGGCATTAAAAATAATAACCATCCTTATAAATTAGAATTATACAAAATTAATTTGCTTCAACAAAATCATTTAGATCTTTCATAAACTCATCAATATTGATGCCATGAGCAGTAATACCTTGCTCTATAGTTTCAAAATTAGCCATTGAACAGCCAAGGCATCCTATTCCATAAGCTGCAAAAACCCTTGCACTTTGTGGAAAACTATTTAATAGATCCTTTAGATTCATATCTTTTGTTATTTTACTCATAAAAACCTCCAAATATAATTAAGTAAGTTATAATAATTTATTATTAAAATAAAAGAAACCTGCTTTTTTGAAAAGAGCGCCTACATTTTTATCCAAAATAAACTATGAAATCTATTATAATAAAAAATATAATAAAAGAGAAGCTATTTGTCAAAGTTTATTTCACTATTAACCATTCAATATTATCTTGATTTAACAAAAAAAATTCAAAAAAATAAATTTAAATTCAAAAAAAATTCAAAAACATAGAAATATCAATCAAAAAGCCATTAAAAATGGCAATCAAAGGATATTTAGCTCTAAAAAATGGGTTTTGATATAAATATATATGCTATCTATTCAAAAAATTTGCATAAATATAACAATATTTGACCTGTATAAAAAAATTATTGAAAAAAATGAGTAAGTATGCCCTCTTAAAAAGGTGATTGAAAGTAAAAAATTTGACTTTTTGATAAAAATCAATTAAGATTTAGCGGTAAAGTTAAGATAATAATATCTATAATACTTTTACGCAGCGAATATGTTACCGTTTAACAGTAGTGAATACCCCCCCCCAAAAAACTACTCTTTACGATACAGTCGCTGCGTTTTTTATTAAGCATTAGCTTTTTAGTATCAACGCTTAAGATGTATAGAATATTTATAAATTTCAGTCAATAGAAAATTTCAATATTTTTCTTTATTTTGTTCTATTTTTAAAAAAATATATTATTTAATATTTAATGGCAGTTTTTTTGGATATATGGGCTCTTTTTTTGATAAATTTCGTTGTTTAAAGTTTAATTTTGTGTTAATATTTTATATATATGTTGTTATAATATGTTATAATAGATATTTGTTGAATTAATATTATCAATAACCTTTTTATTAAGGTTTAAATTACTATATAATTCCTTAAAAAGGACTTACTTTGAAAAGAGATTACAAAGAGGCAATCAAAACATTCGGTAAAGAGAAAATTGATTTAAGGTACTCATTTCTGTTGGACAAAATATATAACTTTGTATCTGAAAGAAGTCTTGAAGAGTTGGTCTCTGTTGACGAGAGAATGGTGCTTGAATTGATTGTCGACTACTTTTCTGATATCAACCGCATAAAAGATTTTTATAAAGTTGGCGGTGAAAATAAAAAAGATGTAGTCTCTTATCTTGGCTTTTGGATTATTTTAAAAAAACCATTATATTTAAAAGATAGAGAGAGAGAACTAAAAGCAAATCCATACCTAAAGCAAGTCAATGAGTGGCTGGCTTTTCACCTAGTACTAGACCATGCTATATACAAAACTGACTATAAAATATTTGAAGATATATAACTATTTTGGTTTTTTAAATTATTGACATATTGACAATTCTTTATTACATTAGCAACAGCTAAATAAAAACAGGGTTTAGGAGCCTCATGACTATGAATAAAACTGATAATGAAAATAACAAAGAGGAGAAAGATGATATCTCTTCACATCATCACAAAGAGAAACATAAGAAAAAATTTCAGGCTGAGGTAGAGATGCTTGAGGGAATGGAAAAAGAGGAGATTATAAAAGAGTATATAAAACTCCTCTCTGAAGAGAGAAAACTTAACGAAATTATAACAGAGAAAGAGAAAGAATCAACTGAATATCTAGACAGATACAGAAGAGCATTGGCTGATATAGAGAATACAAGGAAAAGATTTATTCAAGAGAGACAAGATTCTCTAAAATATTCTAATTTTAATATAATAGCAGATCTTCTCACTGTTTTAGACGATTTTGAGAGAGCAACAACTATTGGAAAAACATCAAATCCTACATTAGAGAGCTTCATACAAGGTATTGAAATGATTGAAAAACAATTTCAAGATCTTCTATTTAAAAAATATGGCGTTGAAAAGTATGGAGAGGTGGGAGAAGAGTTTGACCCAAATATCCACAATGCTATAAGCATGACAGAGGGCGACTTTGACAATGAGACTATTGGAGAGGTATTTAGAAGCGGTTATAAACTACATGACAGAATAGTGCGCCCAGCAGAGGTTAAAGTAAATAAGCCTCGATAAATTATTAGGAAATAAAAACATTTAGAATAAAAACCAAGGAGTTTAAATTATGAGCAAAATTATTGGAATCGATTTAGGTACTACAAATTCATGTGTTGCGGTAATGGAGGGTACAGAGCCAATCGTAATTACCAACGCTGAGGGGCAGAGAACTACACCTTCAGTGGTTGCATTTACATCAAAAGGCGAAAGATTGGTTGGACAACCTGCTAAAAACCAAATGATTACAAACCCTAAAAATACGATCTACTCTATAAAGAGGTTTATGGGTAGAAGATTTGAAGAGGTTGGTGTTGAGACAAAATATATCCCTTATGATATAGTTAAGGGATCTAATGGAGATGCAAGAGTAAAAATTAATGATAAGGAGTACTCTCCTCCAGAGATTAGTGCTGCAATATTGCAAAAAATGAAAGCAACTGCAGAGGCATATCTTGGAGAGACTGTTACTGAGGCTGTTGTTACAGTCCCTGCCTACTTCAATGATGCTCAAAGACAAGCAACAAAAGATGCAGGAAGAATCGCAGGGCTTGAGGTAAAGAGAATAATAAATGAACCAACAGCGGCAGCTCTTGCTTATGGACTTGACAAGAAAAAAGAGGGAAAGATAGCTGTATATGACCTAGGTGGTGGTACATTTGATATCTCTATATTAGAGATAGGTGATGGTGTATTTGAGGTTAGATCTACAAATGGTGATACTCACTTAGGTGGAGACAACTTCGACCAACAAATTACAGAGTGGTTAATAACAGAGTTTAAAGCACAATCTGGAATTGATCTATCCAAAGATAATATGGCTCTTCAAAGATTAAAAGAGGCATCAGAGAAGGCAAAGATAGAGCTCTCAAGCAAGGGCTCAACAGATATCAACCTTCCATTTATAACTGCTGATGCAAGCGGACCAAAGCACCTTCAAATTACACTTACAAAAGCTAAGTTTGAACAAATGTGTGGTGATCTATTTAAAAAAACAATAGAGCCTTGTAAAACTGCATTGAAAGATGCAGGGCTTACTGCAGGTGATATTGATGATGTTATTCTAGTTGGTGGTTCTACAAGAATACCTGCTATACAGGCTATTGTAAAAGATCTTTTTGGTAAAGAGCCATCAAAATCTGTTAACCCAGATGAGGCTGTTGCTATTGGAGCTGCTGTACAGGGAGGAATCCTAAAGGGTGATGTTAAAGATATTCTTTTATTAGATGTTACACCTTTAAGCCTTGGAATTGAGACTCTTGGTGGAGTAATGACTACTCTTATCCCAAAAAATACAACAATTCCAAAGACAGAGAAGCAAATATTCTCTACTGCTGCTGATGGACAGACTGCTGTATCTATCCATGTTCTTCAAGGTGAAAGAAAGATGTCAAATCAAAATAAGACTATTGGAAGATTTGATTTAACCGATATTCCACCAGCTGCAAGAGGAATACCTCAAATTGAGGTTATATTTGATATAGATGCAAATGGAATATTAAATGTTAGTGCTAAAGATTTGGGGACTGGAAAAGAGCAAAAGATAAGAATAGAATCAAACTCTGGCCTAACTGAAGAAGAGATCAAGAAGATGGTTAGAGAGGCAGAGGAGCATGCTGCTGAAGATAATAAAATTAAAGATCTAGCAGATGCAAAAAATAACGCAGATAATCTGATATATCAAGTTGAAAAATCTGTTAAAGAGCATGGAGAAAAAGTATCTGAAACAGATAGAAACAATATAACAAATGCTATTGAACAACTAAAAGTAGCTCTTAATGGCACTGATTTAGAAGATTTAAAGAAAAAGACAGAAGAATTGCAAAATGCAAGCTACAAGTTGGCAGAAGAGATCTACAAAAATCAACAAGCAGAGGCTGGTCAAAACCCGCAAGATAATGGCGGTGGAAATGGCAGCAACAACAACGACAAAAAAGATGTTGAAGATGCTGACTATGAAGTTGTTGATGATGACAAAAAATAGAGTATAGAAAAATAATAATTTCTTAAAAAAGATGATGCTCTGCCTTAAATTTTTTAGGCAGAGTATTTTTCTTAAAATATGGAGAGAAAGAAAAGTATATGGCAAAGAGAGACTGTTATGAAATATTGGGTGTTGCAAAAAACGCAACTGTAGATGAGATAAAAAAGGCATATAGAAAACTTGCTATGCAGTATCACCCTGATAAAAACCCCGGCAGCAAAGAGGCTGAAGAGAAATTCAAAGAGGCAACTGAAGCATACACAATATTAGCAGATGACAGCAAGAGAAAAATATATGACCAATATGGCTATGCTGGCCTTGAGGGAATGGGAGGCGGAGCAGGGGGAGGAAATCCATTTGCTGGAGCTGATTTTAGTGATATATTTGGTGGTGGATTTGAAGATATATTCTCATCATTCTTCGGAGGGGGCGGCAGCAGACGTTCTGAAAACATACATAGAAAGGGTGAAGATCTTCTCTTCCGTTTAAGATTAACACTAGAAGAGGCTGCCTTTGGAAAAGAGACAGAGATAACATATGAAAAAAAAGTTCACTGTCCTCAATGTGATGGAACAGGTTCAAAAGATAAATCAAAAAAAGTTACATGCCCAGATTGTAATGGAACTGGACAGATAAGAAGAAGTCAAGGTCTCTTTTCGATATCCACAGTGTGCGGCAGATGTAAAGGCGAAGGAAAAATTGTAGAAAACCCTTGTCCTCAATGCAGCGGCTATGGACTGGTATTAAAACGTATAACTAAAAAGATCCATGTACCACCGGGCGTCTCTGACAGCAGAAGAATTGTACTGCGTGGAGAGGGTAACGAAGGTGAGGCTGGTGTGCCTTCAGGGGATCTATATATAGAGTTTAATATAAAGCCTCACAACTTCTTTATGAGGGAGGGGAATAATCTCATAATGGAGATTCCTATAAGCTTTACCCAAGCAATATTGGGTGATGAAATAACTATTGATACTTTAGACAAAAAAAGTATAAAACTTAAAATCCCAGCAGGAACAGAGAATGGAAAGATATTTAGGGTGAAAGGTAATGGTGTCCCATATTTAGACAAAAGTAACCAAAGGGGTGATCTTTTCATAAAAATAGATATTGAAATTCCTAAATCTGTTAATAAAGATGAAAAGCGTATTTTGGAAGAGTTTAGAAAGATAAAAGGTGAAAATGGGAAGCCAAATCCTATAAATATTCAAAACAAATACAAACATGAAGAGGATTTCTTTTAAAAGGATATATTTGGTATACTCTCTATTATTGTTTTCACTACCTATGAGAAAATGAATTTATAGTGATAACCAAATAGAAAATATTACTTATTTTAAACAGTAACTATACATTATTTAACATGGGAGAGTGTTATAAAAAATATAGTATTAGTCGATATTGCATGGAACTCAAAAGGGTGGACTGATTTCGATAAAACTAATTATAAATCAGGATATTCTTATCTAAATGAAAATATAGATAATATACCTCATGAATCACTTAATTTTAAATTTGATAAAGAAGGGATAGATGATGAAAAATATATACAAGGATTTATGAGAGGAGGAGTAGCCAAACCACTTAGTGATGCTTTAATAATATTTTGGTCAAAAGATATAACGAAAGAAATAGGAAAGATTGTTGGAGTATATGGAAAAGCAACAATAGATAAACTTAAAGATAACAGATACTATAATTATGAAGGTTTTGAAAATGATTGTTTTATTGCAAATATACAAGCAGAAATAGATTTTTCAATGCCGTTTCCAACTCCTTTAAATGATGAAAAATATAAAAAAAAATATTCAAATGGAGATAATAAAATACTTGTAGGACAGGCTGGTCTCAGATATAAAGATAGAGGAAATTTCAAAATATTTGATTTTGCAAAAGAGGTAATTCTTGATGAGATAAATGAATTGCAAAAAGATAAAACAAAAGAAAATAAACTTATAAAGCTAAAAACTATTTATGAGTATTATTTTGGGAAATTGAATATTGATGAATTAGAAGAGAATGAATTAATAGAAATTTATAAAAACAAACCAAGAGAAGAACTAATAAATGAATTACTAAATAATACAAATAATGATGATGATAAAATCCAAATTAATGGAAAAATCTATAAAAGAAATAACTCAAATATAGCAAAGATAAAACTATTGCGAGGGTTTCATTGTCAAATATGTGGAAAAACAATCATAAAAAAAGATGGTAGTAAATATGTTGAGGCAGCCCACATTAAAGCAAGATCAAAAGGTGGAAGGGAACTATGGAATAATATTATTCTACTATGTCCAAATCATCATAAAGAATTTGATATAGGGAAGAGTGAGATAGTATCACATAATGAAAATAATATTGTATTAAAGATTGAAGATAAAGAATATTCAATATTATTTGAAAAATTATAAAAAAATTGAGGAATATTATGGCGAGCGATGAGAGAGATGTTAGAATAGCTAAAATTGATAAGATACGAGAGACAGGAATAAACCCATATGTTGGTAAATTTGAGAGAACAGCGCTAATTGAGAAGATAAGGGAGCTCCCTATTGGCACAAAAGATATCAGTGCTGCTGGAAGACTTATACTTCACCGCTCTTTTGGAAGTCTTATATTTGCGACCATCCAAGATTGGACTGGAAAGATACAGATCGCATTAAATAAAAAAAGTATCTCTGTTGAAGAGTTTAAATTTTTTGAAAAGATGGTTGATGTTGGAGACTTTGTTGGTGTGAATGGCGAACTCTATAGAACTGACAAGGGTGAACTTACCATTAGCGTTGCAAGCTATAAACTTCTCTCAAAGGCAATTCGCCCGCTTCCTGAAAAATTTCACGGACTAACTGATTTAGAGGCAAGATCAAGACAAAGATACCTCGATTTGATAGTTAATAGTGAAACAAGAGAGCTTTTTAAAAAGAGAATAAAAGTAATAAATACAATAAGAAATTTTCTTAACGATAATGACTTTTTAGAGGTTGAGACTCCTGTGCTTCAAACAAAACCTAGCGGAGCGCTGGCTAAACCATTTCAGACTCACCATAATGCGCTTGATATTGATATGTTTTTGCGTATATCACCGGAGACCTACCTAAAGAGATGTATCGCAGGCGGAATGGATAGGGTCTATGAGTTTTCAAGATGTTTTAGAAATGAGGGAATGGATCCATCGCATCTTCAAGACTTCACACTTCTTGAGTTCTACGCCTCATATTGGAACTATATAGACAATATGGATTTTACTGAAAAGTTGATAAAGCATCTCTTAATGGAGGTAAATGGCTCACTAACATTGAAATATGGTGATAATACAATCAATTTTGATGGAGAGTGGCCAAGATATAGCTTTCGAGAACTACTGATTAAGCATGTTGATATAGATATCGATAAATATCCAACAAAAGATGAGCTTGTTGCTTCAATCAAATCAAAGGGCATTGAGCTTGATGTGGATTTTGCAAAGATTGGAAGAGGAAACTTGATTGATCAGCTCTATAAAAAAGTTGCACGCCCAAGTATGATTGCTCCGCAATTTTTGATACATCACCCAATAGATTTGTCTCCACTTGCTAGAAAAAATGATGATGACCCAATGATAACAGATAGATTTCAGCTTGTTGTTAATACATGGGAGGTTGTCAATGCCTACTCTGAACTTGTTGATCCTATCGATCAACGAGAGAGACTTTTGAAGCAGGCGACTGCGCGTGAGGGCGGTGATGAGGAGGCTATGATTATGGAGGAGGATTTTGTTCTCTGTATGGAGTATGGAATGCCACCAATATCTGGCTGGGGGATGGGAATTGATAGATTTGTTGCACTTCTAACAAACCAAGAGAACTTAAGAGAAGTTGTACTTTTCCCCCTTATGAAACCGCTCGATTCTGATAAAAAAGATGATAAGAGTGAAAATATTGGGACAAATAGTGAAATATGTCAACCGCTCTCAATAGATGATCTTGGCGTCTCTAATGATAAGCTTGATGCAATATTTAGTGACAAAGTAAAAAAAGATACTCTTATCTCACACTCAATTGCAACTGCACAAATAATGAAAAAGATTGCCAATAAGTTTGGACTAAATGAGAATAGCTTCTATTATATTGGACTGCTGCATGATATTGACCTAAGTGAAACAGAGAATGATATGCCAAATCATGCAAAGCTCGCTGAAAAGTGGCTTAAAGAGGCTGGAATGAATGAGACTGCTGCAAAAGCTATTGCATCTCACAACTTTGAAATGAATGGCACTGAGAGAAGCAACTTCATAGATTATGCCTTGATAGCTGCAGAGACTATATCGGGATTGATATCAGCTACTGCTCGTGTGTATCCTGATAAAAAGGTCGCCTCTGTAAAACCAAGCAGTGTAATCAAAAGAATGAAAGAGAAAGCATTTGCAGCTAATGTAAATCGTGATTCAATTCTGCTTTGTGAAAAGATAGGTTTAAGTTTAGAAGATTTTACAGTTTTGGCTATCGATGCTATGAAAGAGGTTGCTGATAAAATAGGGTTATAATATTTATTTCTGTTTAAAGCGAGTTTGATATCTTTTTAATTAGATCTCATAAATCAGAAAGATAGTCCCATTGTTATAATAAAGTATTTATCAAAAAAGGGTGTGGGAAGAATAAATATGGCAAAAGCGAGAAAGGTTTCCAAAGATGGAAGCCCACATGTAACTGATGAGATATTCAATACTATCTCACATATATTTGGAACAATATTATCAATAACTGTAACAGTTCTCCTTATTGTATATGCTAGTGTTGAAGGCAAAGTTTGGCATATTGTAAGCTTCTCTATATATGGAGCAACACTTATATCTGTATTTCTAGCAAGTACATTTCATCATGGTGTAAATGGAAATAAAAAAATAGAGGATATCTTTAGACTCTTTGACTATCTTGCTATATTTTTATTAATCGCAGGCACATACACACCTATATGTCTAACAGTTTTAAGAGGCCCTTTGGGATGGTCAATATTTGGTATTGTTTGGGGATTAGCCATAATTGGTATTTTAATAAAAATATTTTTCGTGAATATTCCAAAGTGGGTAACAAACACAATATATATCAGTATGGGGTGGGTTGGCATTATTATGCTCTATAGACTCTATGCATCTGTTGGAATTGGTGGAGTTATTATGATGCTTTTGGGTGGTCTATTTTATACAGCTGGCTCTTTTATCTTCTATTTAGAGAAACCAAACCCAATATCTGGGAAGTTTGGGTTTCATGAGATATGGCACATATTTGTTATTCTTGGTGCTTTGACCTTTTCGCTATTCATGTATATATTTATATTACCAAATTAGATGAATAAAAACAGAATTTTTTTTGCAAACTTTTTTATCTATGTCGTTGCAACAATATTACTTTTTATCCCTCTCTTTATATTTAAAAATAGTTACTTTTTAATTTTAGGAAAGTTATTTACCTTTAGGCTTGATATAATTTCTATAGTTATTACCATTTCAATACTTATACTAATAGTAATTCTTGATATAATAGTAGCCCCAAAGTTAAAAAGTACAAGAGGTAATATAGATAAATTTAATAGGTATCTATCAATTGACAGCATCCCAACCATCTTTATTTTAATATTCTCATTTTTTGTAGCACTTTGTGAAGAGATTATCTTTAGAGGATACCTTATTGCCCTACTATTTCTAATTTTACCTACAATAATTTCAGTAAATTTTACTGGTACACTTATAATACTTCTCTTATCAATACTTTTTGCACTGCTTCATTTGTATCAAGGAGTATTTAATGTGATAATGATATTTTTAATATCCATTGCTCTTTTTGTAATCCTTGTAATTTCAAAAACTATATGGTATCCAATTATTTTTCATTTTATTCTCGATTTTATTCAATTGGCATTTATTTTGCCATATCAAAAAAGAATAATAGATGGAAAAAAAGAGCAGATTTAGTAATATATTATATCTGAACTGCTATCTGATAGGTCATCAATTATGATCTTTATATTCTCTCTATTTGAGAGATAGAAGAGATCTGAATAATTTTTATAGACAGTATCTGTTGAATTATCATTATAAGAGCCCCAATATATATAGCCCTTAAGATGATGATTATTTATTGTTAAAATCTTCCTTCCACCAGATTTCAATTTTACATCTCTAGTCTCATCGGCATCACCTAGTGGCGTTCCAATATTATTCCAAATAACCTCAAATTTAGTAGACTTTCCAGGATCAAGATAGACAGAGTCTGTTGGAAGTATAACATTTATTACCCATTTTAATACTTTATAACCTATTTTATCCAAAATATTCTCAATTTGATCTCTATCTGAACCTGTTGCACTTGAGTCTAACACATATTTATGACCTTGAAACTTATATTTTGATACTATAAATGACTTGTCTGTTGTAAGATCAAAATTTGGATTATTTAGTATTGCTTTCTCAAATCTATATTTCCACAAAGAGTCAGGAACAACAACCTCATCAACCTCCCACTCTCCATAATAATCATCAACATATTCACCTTTATAGAGTATTGACCTACTTGAATTATTAACTATCGTAATTGTTCCATAGTTAGTTTCAAGCTCACTGTTGGCACAATTAAGAATAATAATAGATAGGATAGATATAGCAAAAATAGTAATAATATAATTTTTCATACTCTAAAATATCTTCCTTTTAAAAATAGTTACCAAGATACAATACCTGCGAATTCAAATCCGAATGAGAATGTTGTCTTCTCTCTATATGTAAAGGGATACATTGTCCTCCACTCAAATTTAAAGTTCATATCAAGCCCTACAACAAACTTGCTCACTCTAAATATATCAGTGTATATACTAAAATCAAGCTTATTTCCCATCTCTTTCACATTACGAATAAATTCAGTTTTACGATCACTATAGTCATTATCTGTTACGCCATCTCCATCACTATCCAAATCTGGATCTATATCAAAGTAGTAGTGCTCATTCTCATAGAAATTTGCAACAACATTTCTTCCAGTTCCAAGTCTATATAGTCTGTAGTGCAACTGCATCTTAAATAATCTATTTGGATATTTTTTATCCTTCATAGAGTCGAAATAGATATCACCCTGATAGTCAGCTCTATAATTTTTTACAGATTCCAAATCATTTCGCCAGCCAATAGCAAAATCTATACTATCAGAATTTGGCCCATACATATAGCCTATAAAGTTACCTGTTCTATTTATATAGTCAGCATCAGCTTGCGACATAACAGTTTTACCCTGATAATATGAGGCCTCTGGATTGGCAGGATCTATCCACTCCTCTCTTACAAACTCATAATTATAGAGGTTGTCTCTTGAGTAGGTATATTTACTAACAATTGCGTACTCAAAATTTAGATACATATTTCCAAATATATAGTCAACAATTCTGCTACTTTTTAATAAGTTGGTAAATAGATACCCTCTTATCTCTCCACCAATAACAAAACCAATTCTATCAGGCAGGTGTGGTGTTTTTTGCAAAATATAGTATCCATCAAGATCATCAACCATCATCTCTCCATAAACATTCCAACCGCCAAACCCTATATTAAAATCAAAAGAGAATTTTACATCAGATGCTAAAGTATTTCCCATAGAAGCATATTTTGGATCATATAGTTCTTCCATAGAAGCTGTTATAAAATAGAGAGAGAAAGGATTTGCAAACCACATGTTGAAGTTTTCACCCATAAAATAGATACAATCAGTTATACCAAGCCTAATCCATGGAAGAGGGCGAATATTTATCTTTTTTGAGTACAATGACTTTCCATATAGCCCTTCATATATTCTATTGGTACTATCAAGAGGTAAAGTTGTTGTCCATAAGCCATTTTGAGGTCTAACGATATTATAGAGAAGTTCTATATCTAAAAATCTAGTTATAAGAAGATCCCACTTCAATGCAAAAAATGAACCTGAGTAATCATCATACAAAAGGTGATTGTATATAGCATCTGATGAGACCAAATTTTGAAAACCAAGTTTTATTGTTGTATATTTATTTTGAAACCCAATATATGATTCGCCACCATAGGTAAAAGTGACACCAAAAGATTTTGAATACTCTCCCGAAGCAGGCATAATTTCAGAGTTTGTTGCTGTCTTATAGTCAACAAGAAAGTCTGCAACAAAGAAAAAACCATATAACTCAGGTAGATCAATATAGAATCTAGTAAAAAGGAGCATCTCTGCATAACTGTTAAGAGTACGAAAACTTCCACCAATACCAGTAAAGCTCTTATTCTTTCCATAGCGATTAACACCATATGTTCCCTCTTTTGGAACAAGTTCATAATCGTAGTAATCATTCACTTCAGAAAATGGAAATGAGAAAAGTGAGAAAGGAAGTATTAATAAAATAATAATGAAAACAATTCTATTCATAATTAACCTTGAGATAAGATAGATAACATTAAATTAAATTAAAATCAATTTTTTATATCTCATTTTTTTCAATTTAATTACTATTATTGCAACAGATATCTATTATTGATGTTTCTCATAGAGCTAAATATATTAAGTTTTATATTGTCATTATCTTTGGCCAAAAATTGTATAGCCTCTCTTACCTCTCTCCGTTTGGAGTTTTGTGAGAATTCACATTTACAAGTAAAAACTTCAAGATTATTGTTTTTAACAAACTCTACAATCATGCTCTCTTTTACAAGTGCCAATGGTCTAATTATTGTAACAGGATAGTTATCATATTTAAGAAGGGGTAGCATTGTTGAACTCTCACCTTTATAGACAATATTCATTAAAAAGGTTTCGATTATATCGTCAAGATGGTGTCCCAAAGCAATTTTATTAAAGCCATTTTTAATAGCAAAGTCTACAAGCTCAAGCCTTCTTTGATTGGCACACCAGAAACAGTTCATCTTCTTTTCTGGCTTAAGTCTCAGCAATATGGATACATCTTTTTTTATGTATGGAACATTTAGCTCACTGCAAAATTTTGATAAATATTCACCATTGCAATTACAGAAATCAGAGTGCACATGTATGGCTTCAACACTATATTTTATTGGGAATGAGCGTACCCTAGTTACAAGATCATATAGAAGTGTTAGAGAATCTTTTCCTCCAGATAGACCAACCAATATCTTATCACCATCTTCGATCATCTTATAATCGTAGATAGCCTTTCCTATCTTTCTTGAAATTCTTTGAAACTCTTTAAACATTAGACCTCTTTAAAAATTAAATATATATCTATTTAATTAAAAATTTAATCACATAAAAGATTATGCAGCAAAGTTTTTTATATTACTTTTTTAGAAACTAGAGGGCATATAACAAAGATTTTATCTCGTTATTACGCCAATAAAATCGACTTATATACCCTCTAGTTTCTAAACAAAAAAACAACTTGCATAATATACTTTATTTGGGGGAGCTTGGGGGGGATACCCCCCCAAAAATAAAACAAAAGCCCTACTATTTTTTTATCTACTTATCTATTAAAATTATGAGGCTTCTTGCCTTTACAGTCATAACAGGAGCAACAACTTTAGGCTCCTGCCCATCATCAAAATATCCCTTATCAGTAGAAGTATCAACACAAATATGCCAGCGCTTTCTATCTTTTGGTTTTGGAAGTTCAAAATCCATATCTTCCCAATAGGAATTTACAGCTACATATATATCATTATCATTAGAATCGGCTCCAGTATCACCTTTATTGCCATCAAGCATAAAAGCAATTGTTCTACAGAAATAGCTCCAGTCTGGCTTATTAACTTCAGTACCATGCCAAGAGATATCTGGAGAGTTGCTTCCAACTATATCAAGACCAGTAAAAAACCACTCTCTTCTTAAGGCTGGGTGCTTTTTTCTAAAGGCTATCATATGCTTACAGAAATCAAAAAAGTTTCTATTTTTATCAACTAGATCCCAATTTAGCCAATTGAAATCATTATCATGACAATATGTATTGTTATTACCTTTTTTAGAGAACTTAAACTCATCTCCAGAATAGATCATAGGGGTACCTTGACTTATCATTAATACAGTGAAGAAATTTTTCATCTGTCTGTTTCTTAAATTAAGTACCTCTGCATTATCTGTTTCACCCTCTATACCACAGTTCCAGCTTAGGTTGTTATTCTCACCATCCATATTGGATTCGCCATTCTCTTCATTTCTCTTCTCATTATAGCTAACAAGATCATTCAAAGTGAATCCATCATGAGTAGTGATGATATTAATACTATGGTATGGGTTTCTCTCTTCAATATTAAAAAGGTCTGCACTTCCAGATATTCTTCTTGCAAAATCGCCTACCTTTCCTGCATCACCTTTTATAAACGATCGAACATCATCTCTAAATTTTCCATTCCATTCTGCCCAACCCTCAGGGAATCCTCCAACTGTGTATAGTCCCGCAGCATCCCAGCTCTCAGCAATTATCTTTGTATTTGCCAATATTGGATCTTCACTTATCTCTGAAAGAACTGAATAGTCTGGAAGCCAATTTCCATCACTGTCTCTTCCCAAAATCGCCGCCAAATCGAATCTAAATCCATCAACGTGCATATCAACAACCCAGTACCTAAGGCTATCTTTTATAAGATGTTTTACAACAGAGTGGTTACAATTTAATGTATTTCCACAGCCTGAGTAGTTTTTATAGTAGAGTTGATTTTTCTCCAACATATAGTAGATAGAGTTATCTATACCTTTAAAATTGATAGTTGGCCCCATACCATTGCCTTCGCCTGTATGGTTATAGACAACATCCAATATAACTTCAATACCTGCCTTATGGAAAGCCTTTACCATCTCTTTGAATTCATTTACAGCCTCAACTCCATCTCTCTTAGTTGCATACCAAACTTCTGGGGCAAAGAAAGCCAAAGATGAATAGCCAGTAAAGTTAACTAAAGGCTCTGCTGTTATAGGGTTTACTCTATTATTTTCAAATTCATTAAACTCATGAACAGGAAGAAGTTCTACTGTAGTAATTCCAAGCTCTTTTAAATATGGAATTTTTTCAATCAGTCCAAGATAGGTCCCGGGGTACTCAATTTTTGAACTTCCATGCTTTGTAAAGCCTCTAACATGAAGTTCATATATAATAGTTTCATTAAGAGGAATCATAAGAGGTTTATCATCTTCCCAATCGAAATCATCATTTATTACAATACTTTTTGGAGACTCACCCAAATTAACCTTTGTATTAAAAGAGAGATCTCCAAGCCTTGAACCAAACTCATACCCAAAAGATGATTGAGTACTTGAATTGAATTCTCCATCAGTTGCTTTTGCATAAGGATCTAAAAGCAGTATATTAACATTAAATCTATGCCCACTTTTTGGATAGTATGGACCATCCATACAGTAACCATAATATTGTCCATGCTTAATACCATGAACAAATATATGCCAAACATTACCAGTTTTATTATTATTAATATCAAGTTTTAATTTATGAGAGGGATTATCATCTCTGGGGTTATCAAAAAATAACAGATACACATCAGTTGCGTTCTTAGAAAATATTGCAAAATTGCACCCTTCACTAGATAGAGTAGACCCTAGATTATGAGGAGATCCAGGAGAGACCTTTATCCCATCTTTTATCTCTATTTTAGACATCAATGGCTCCAAAATTGTAAAATTAAACTTTCAAGCAACTTTTTTAATAAATATAATAGAAGAATAGGTATACCATTTTTTTAGTTATTATACAAGTGGATTTTCTTACTATAATCAAAACGGTTCACTTTTTCATGAACATCTGTCTAACTACTAAATAGGATATATAAAAAATAATATTGCCCATTATAATAAGTATCTGTTTTATAAAAAAAAATCTTAAGTTATTTAATCAATCTTTTAAATAAAAATAATTTTTACTTTATAACAACTATATATATGAAAAAATATATAAATTATGGTGTCTTGATTTTAAATATTTTTTTTATTTCAGTTTGTTATTTTTATCAACAAAAACAACTTTTGGAGTATACTTTTTTGCTTCCTCTTCACTCATAGAGGCATAGGCTATTACAATAACCTCATCTCCAACATAGGCAAGTCTAGCCGCTGGGCCATTTAGACAGATAATACCGGAACCTCTCTCCCCTTTTATTACATATGTCTCAAGGCGAACACCATTTGACATATTTAGAACCTGCACCTTCTCGAATGGTAAAATATTTGAGGCATCTAAAATATCCTCATCAATCGTTATGCTGCCCTCATATTCCAGAACAGCCTCTGTTACCGTTGCCCTGTGTATTTTGGCTTTAAGCATTGTTAAGACCATAATTTACCTCCTACAATATAGTTGTCTATTAATCTTGTTTTTCCTATAAAAACTGCAAGAGCTAAAATATCGCCCACACTTACAGTATCAACATCAACCATCTCTTTTGAAACAATTTTCACATAATCTATCTTTGCACTCTTTACTTTTTCAATCTCGCTACTCAAGATTGATATAAGCCTATTTGCATCTCTTTCGCCATTTATGATCAGGTTGGCTCCCTTTTTTAAAGATTCATTCAATATAAGGGCATCTTTTTTCTCGCTTTCAGATAGATATACATTTCTTGAGCTCATAGCAAGCCCATCTTTCTCTCTAAATATGTCAACCCCAACTATCTCAATATCAAAATTTAAATCGTGTACCATTTTTTCTATTATTATAAGCTGCTGAATATCTTTCTTTCCAAAAAATGCCTTATCTGGTGTAACAATATTAAATAGCTTTGATACAATTGTTGCAACCCCTCGAAAGTGTATAGGTCTTGATAGTCCGCATAGGTTTTTATCAAGTTTTTCCACCTCAACAAAAGTAAGAGCACTATCAAAAAGCTCATCTACATCTGGGTTAAAGATAAGGTCAACTCCCTCTCTATCTGCCAACTCAATATCTTTCTCTATGGGGCGAGGATACTTATTAAAATCTTCATTAGGAGAAAATTGGATCGGATTAACAAAAATGGACATTACAATAAAATCTGTACTCTTTTTAGCCTCCTTTACAAGGCTTAAGTGTCCATCATGCAGAGCTCCCATAGTAGGTATGAGGGCTATCTTTTTCCCTGCTCTCTTTTCACTTTTTACTATCTCCCGTATCTCTCTTACTGTTTTAACAACTCTCATCTATATAAAACCTATCTATATCATAAATATAAGTAAATAGAACATCTATAAAATTCTAAAAAAATATAATCCATATGGAGAAAATAATCAAGGTTTTTGGCAACTATTTTTATATGTTATATTAATTAAAGTATAATAAAATAATGTACATAACAAAGATTTTTTCTTAATTGCGAAGCAATTTTAAAAAAATCGACTTACATATTGCAGACTATACATATACAGTAGCAGAATTGAACAAAAATTAGCTTATCTATATTATGCTAATATATTTCTTCCTTAATAGTATATAAGAGTCATCTTATGCTCTCTCTCAATAAACTAAAATCAGATCATCTTGTTTCTTAATTCCCCTCCTTTGAAGGAGGGGGTTGGGGATGGTAGAAAAAATCTAATAGCTATCCGCTAACTTTTTTCCATGCTTTGTTATAGATATTGTTGGATAGAGTCCACTGCTTCTCTCTAATGCTCCATTATCGATAAGTTCATCAAAAGAGCTCTCTATATCACTAAGAGTATGACTGCTTAAATTTCCATAGTGCTCATAGCTCTCATACTTAACATCAAGATCTGATGAGCCTTTTAGAATTTTTGTAATATTCTTTTTACCAAGCTTATCATCATTGTCTAATACAAAAAGTAGTATTTCCCTATGGAGCCCATCTACTTCAAATTTAGGATTATTTTTGTGATAAGTACCTCTGCATATATCACACTTTTTACAGTTCTCAATCTGATACTCTTCACCAAAGTAGTTCAAAATATATTTCCTTCTGCACACTCCAATTTTAAGATAATTAGTCATACTCTCAAGCTTGCTATAGTCAACTCTAGTTTTTTCGTTATTTCTCTCTTCATAAAAAATCTTATTCTCTTTTGAAAGATTATTTTTTAATACAATGATTTTCATTCCCTCTTTTTGATAGGTGAATTTTATTATTTTTTTCTCATCGAGACTTTTTAGCTCCTCAATTAAAATTGGAGCTGGCAAATTAACCCTTTTAGCGAGCATATCGAGAGAGATGGAGTCAACTTTCGAACGCAAAGTTAATACCTCTCTAACAATTGGCTCTCTGCTTTTACTATCCAAAATATCAACTTTAAATTCGCTATCACTGTTATATTCAAAATCTATCACTCCAAGATGCTGAAGCTGTCTCAAAATAGAGTCAATCTCAAAATCACTATATTTAGAGCTATCTCTAATAGCTGAGTAGTCATCTATATATATTGTTTTTTTTAGCGATCTGTTTTTGATATTATTAAAAATCTCAAAAAGTGCATCAAATGGTGGATTTTTTGTCTTTATAAAGAGACGCTGCAAACTGATATCCTTTCCATTGCCAAGCAGCAGACAGTAGCTCTCCTTGCCATCACGTCCAGCACGTCCTGTCTCCTGATAGTAGCTCTCAATTGAGCTTGGGATCGAGTAGTGAACAACAAACCTTATATCTCTCTTATCAATACCCATTCCAAAGGCGTTTGTTGCAATTAGGACATCAATTTTGTTATTTATAAAATCGTCCTGCACCCTACTTCGCTCCTGCTTGGAGAGGGATGCGTGGTATAGCGAAACTCTCTTTTTTGTATTTGTGCTTAAAATATTGAAAGCAAGTTCACAATTCTTTATAGAGGTGGTATATACAATCCCACTCCCTTTGAATTTATTAACAAACTCAATCAGTTTTTTATTTTTATCCTTAATTGTTGCTGTATTAATCACACCATAAATCAAGTTGTTTCTATTAAAACCATTCACAAGAACCTTTGGGGTTCTCATATTTAGGGTCTTTACTATATCTTTCTGAACCTCTCTAGTTGCTGTTGCTGTCAGCGCCAAAACGGTTGGATTGCCAAGCTTTGATATAATATATCCAAGCTTTCGATAGTCCATTCGAAAATCGTGCCCCCACACAGATACACAGTGTGCCTCATCAATAGCAAATAGCTCTACATTCTGCTCTTTTATCCACTCAAAAAATTGCTCACTCTTAAATCTCTCTGGAGTTATATATAGAAGTTTAATCTGTTTTGTTGCAACCTGCTCCATTATAAATTTTTGCTCCCCATAGGAGACTGTTGAATTTATCATCCCCGCAGGGTAGTTAAGTTTATATAGAAAATCAATTTGATCTTTCATCAAGGATATCAAGGGGGAGACAACAATTGTTAAGCCCTCAAGAGCAATAGCTGGTATCTGATAGCAGAGACTCTTTCCACCACCTGTTGGCATTACACCAAGTGTGTCATTGCCTTCTAATACTGAATCTATTATCTCTCTCTGCCCATCTCTAAAGGAGTCATATCCCCAATAATCTTTTAGAATGGAGTCTATTTTATGTATAGTGCTCTTTTTAATAATTTTAATCCTATCTCTCTTAATTCAGCTTTTAACAAAAAATATTTCTTAGTGGACTATTATATAGGAAAACCACTCTCTTGTAAATAGCTATATTATTTTATCGTTGTCCTCATTTTCAAGATTTTCTGGTGTCCCCCTTATCGTCTCTATCACAAAAGCACTTAAAGTAAAATCTGTTCCGATAATAGTCTTCTTAGTTTGAATTATAATTATATTATGGAAAGCAAATACACTTATTTGTAGTTGTTGGATTTTAATTTTTTTCATATACACATTACTTTCTTAAAAAAAATGAACATATTTGTATTTTTTTATTTGTCTACAATACAAATAACTAATATTTGTATTGTAAACAAATAAAAAATATGGTAAATATAAAAACGTAAGATTAGGAGATAGTCTTTCAAAAATTAGAATGTATTTTTAAAGGAGAATGAAAAATGAGAAAAATCTATTTTTTATTTGCAGCAATTGCTCTACTTGCTATAATGGCAAGCTGTACACCAGCAGGTGCTGAACTTGGATTGGTTGGTGAGTGGGAACAAGCAGGCAGCAGTGATAATGTTATGAAGATTAATGATGATGACACAATCGAGTACTCTTATAAAGGGACTACTCTTGGCAAAGGCACAATTACAAAAGCTGATTCAGCAAGAAAAAGTATTACTATTAAAATTGGTGACTTTGAGTCTACCTCTGCCTACTCTCTATCTGGCAATAGTTTAATTATTGGTAGTCAAGGATACCTAAAGAAATAGTCAACTATTAATTTCTAATTTAAATTTCCTCCATATTTTATTATGGAGGAGCTTTTATTTGCTTTGTCCCATCCCTAAAAGTTCTTGTAGACTTTGTTACCTACTTAATGTAAAATAGACACTATAAGCATCTCTGATTATACTAGATACTCTATATGTAATTTAGTTTTAGATTTTATTAAACTATTTTAGGAGAACGAAAAATGAAAAAAATCTACTTTTTATTTGCTACAATTGCCCTGCTTGCTATAATGGCAAGCTGTACGCCAGCTGGTGCTGAGCTTGGATTGGTTGGGGAGTGGAAACGAGCAGGTGATAGTGATTATGTTATGGAGATTGAAGATGATGACACAATTACAGTAAGTTATAAGGGTATTACTATTGGCAGAGCCACGATCGTAAAAGCTGACTCTGCTAGAAAAAGCATTACACTCAAAGATGATGGCAGTGGTAATGAGTATACCTGTGCCTACTCTCTATCTGGTAATAGTTTAATTTTGGGTGCTGCTGGATACTTAAGAAAATAATAAATACTAATTTTTCTTAATAAAAAAACTTCTTCCATTAAGGAAGAAGTTTTATCTATAAATCACAAATTAAACCTTAATATTTTCCCTGCATTTTTTCAAGCTCTTTAAAAGAATAAATCTTCTTGTTTCTATCACTATAATCATCTTTGTTACTGCTGTTATTACTATTTTTCTGTAGCTCTGCCATATGTTTATTGAGATCTGACAATGCTTTAATTCTCTTAAGCATATTAGGGTGGGTGCTGAAAGCTTCCATAATTTTATCACCAAAACCAACCTTTATCTTCTGCTTGCTTAAGTGGTCAAGCTCCTCATGGCTTATTGTCCCACTTCCATCAAGGTCGATATTTTTTAGATCCTTGATCTCATTTTTTGCATTTGATGGGTCATTAAGAAAAAATGCCTTTGTCCCCTCAACCATATGCAAACTATTCTCATCTGTCTTTGCACAGCCATAGACAAGCTTAAAGAGAGCTGATGCCAAGTGTGATGGGGCAGAGCCCAAAGAGACAGAGCCCAAATCAGCATAGTACTCCCTAATTCTTGACGCATATAGCACCAATAAATTTGATACATAATATAAAAGTAAAAAGATGATACCTAAAAGTGCACTATTTCCGTTATTATTATCTCTATCCCTGCTGTTTCTTGACCACATTAATGACATAGCAATGCTATATATTATCATTGGAATAGCAGATAAAAAAGTTATAAAGGCAACATCTCTATTTTTTATGTGAGATATCTCATGTCCCAATACTGCCTTTAGTTCATCTTTGTTCAATATTTTTAGAATCCCTCTTGTTACACATACATGACCATCACCTCTGCCTCTTCCATAAGCAAATGCATTTGGCAGATTGGTTTCACTTATTCCCACCTTTGGCATAGGTATTTTTGCATTGCTAGCCAACTCCTCTACTATATTGAATAGCTCTGGAGCCTCCTCTTTTGAAAGCTTTCTTACCTTCATTGACATCTCAACCATTACAGGACCCAAAAAATATTGTACCAAGAGAGTTCCAACTGTTATTATTGTATAAAATAACCAGCCGCCAGCACCCAAAAGTGTACCAATTGTTGCAACAATCGCAAATATCAGCCCACCAAAGAGCACAAGTAAAATGAAATATCTAAATCTTAACCCAAACATTAAAAATCCTTACTATAATTATTTTTTTTGCTATGTGTGTGTAAAATTTCTATCCACCCAGAGCCATCTTCATAAGCTCCTCTGTGTTCCAGCTTATAAGGCTATTTCTGTATCTATCAAAGAATTCAGAGTCCCCTTGAACAGATAGATGTTTTAAAATATATTGCATTCCATAAAAATTTTCTCCCATCAAATTTGAAGCTCTCTCCAATAAATTTTTTGAATAGTAGGCAAAGAGGGGCTCATATTTATTTACATACCTATTAAAAGGAATAATATCACTATTATAAATTTCTGCCCGCTCAAGCAAAATATTTATCATCTCCTCATTAACAAGCGGCATATCAATAGCCCATATTAGAAAATTTGTTTTTATTTGAGAGTAGCCCTTCATAATTCCAGAGAGAGGACCAAAACGGGAGTCATCGCAAATAATTGTGGCTCTATCTCTTATTCTCTCAGTTACAGGAGAACCACCCAATATAACCACATTTTTAGTTATTCTAGTTGCAATATCATAGATATACTCAATCAAAGGCTTCTCTTTATAGTTTATCAAAGCCTTTGGAAAACCCATGCGGCTGCTCTTCCCACCATTAAGAATACCAATAAAAAAATCATCTCTCATAAATAGATTCTCTTCCTTAATACACTAAAGTTCTTCTAAAACTTAATAATAGAGTCTTGTTTAGTAATCAATGTTTGTATTCTTGCAATATATAACAAAGTTTTTTTGTATATTTTGTGAAACAAAATCAAACAAAAAACGACTTGTATATTGCAAGAATACAAACCATCACCTTTTTTTGAACAAGACTCTATCCCCTTTTTGAAAAGGGGGTAAGGGGGATTAGTAAAAAAACAGCAAACTCACCCCTCGTCAATTAGTTGCACTCCTCTCAATTATATCATCTAAAATCTTTTTATCAAAATCAATTTTAATATTTTTCTCTTGTGTAGGAAAAACTAAACCTTTTATACCACTCTTTCCCTTATGAAGATATTTTACTCTAGTAAAATAGATATCCCCATGAGGAGAACTGCGTGCTTTACTAAAATGGAGCGCCAATATCGCAGCCTCTATACGTGTCTTGTCTGGAAGCTCCCTATTTTTAATCTCCTTTACAACAACATGTGCCCCCTCATAGTCTCTTATATGAAACCAGTAGTCATTCCCTTTGGCAATTGTTTTTAAGAGGTCATCAACACTATTACTATTTTTAGAGACATATGCCTTATAGCCAAATGAGAGATTGAACATACGAGCAATTGTCTTTGTTGAATCAAATCCTTTTTTGACTATCTTTTTAAGTCTGTTTTCGCTGATGTTCTCTTCAATAGAGAGCAGCTCATCATAAGAATCTGTCATTAATACAATAGATTTTATATCATTAAAGCTGTTGAGCCTCTCCTCTATCCTCTCTTTCTGCTCCAAAACTTTGCCGAAATTCTCTTTTGCTTTTCTGTATTTGTCAAAATAGTATTGAACACTCTCTGTCTTTGTAAGTTTGTTGTTTAGTTTAATGGTAACATCTTTATCAAGATTATAATCAAAGAGTGTTATAGAGTCTGAATAGTCCTTAAGCTGATATAGATTATTTTTTAATAGCTCTCCAATTTGAAGATTTTTCTCTATATTCTCCTCGTTTAGCTCTTTTGCTAACTCTTTTAATTTACTCTCGTTATATGAGATATCCCTATCAATTTTTTCCAAAAGAGAATTTTTTAACTTTTCTACTACTATCTCACTCTCTCTATTAGTATAATGGTAGTAAACATTTTCAACATTATCTTTAAAAATATCTCTTACAACAAATTTTTTATCGCTATTTTTTTGAGGGAATATAAACTCTTCACCGGGCCACTCATCTCTATTTGGATACCTTTTAAGACAATCAATTATTATATTATTCTCATTTAATAAGAGTATATTTTCAGAATTATCCCAAAGCCTCACAACCATCTTTTTTATTTCACCATTAATCTCAATAAGAAAAACCACAACCCTTGAGAGTTCACTCTGATAAATATCAACTAGCTTTCCACCAGAGAGGTTTGCATTTAATATCTGTGCAAAACGGTTCTTGCCCCTCTCAACAGCCACCTTCTCAGGAATCAAACAGATATAATTAAACTTCGGAAAACTATTTATTTTGATATTGTATGGAGAGTTACTATCAAATATATTCACTATTATAGAAGATTTGTTGTTTTGATAAAAATTATTTATTATTGCAATCTTTGGAAGACCATTAATTACAAGCTCTATCTCTTCACAATTTAGAGACATTTTAACCTCTTAAAATAAATTATTCTAAATCATATTTATTACAAACTAGATAGCAAGGTATGGAATAACAAAGATTTTAACATAGGTGTTATAAACAGGGTAGAAAAAGAGTGTGTAACGAAGATTTTATCTCGTTTACGCCAATAAAATCGACTTATACACTCTCTTTCTACCCCCATATAACTTTAATAAAAAATCAATTTATCTTATACCTTGCTATCCTCTATATCTAGTTATATATTCCTATATTTAAGATTAAAAAAATAAGTCTATTATCTCTTCATTCCCTCTCCTCCTATGTAGGAGGAGAGGGTTAGGGAGAGGTGGTAGAAAAAAAGCCCTACCCTCTCCTATTCGAAATCTTAAAATCTACAACACGCGGCATAACTCCCTCATCAAGAGGAGATGCTCCATTTTTTAAGTAGAGATGATAGCCATAGCCCGCGATCATAGCTCCATTATCTGTTGCATACTTGATATCTGGAAAGAACACCTCACAATTTTTTAAGCCATTTTCAAAAATCTCTTTTAATTTTTTGTTAGCTGATACTCCGCCAGAGACAACTACTCTCTTTATCTTATAGTTTTTTACTGCCTTCTCAACTTTTTTTAGAAGGATAGTAAAAGCACGCTTCTGAAAAGAGGCTGCAATATCACTTGTTGTATATTTATCCTTTTTCTTATACTTTTCAAGATGGTTGATAACAGCGGTCTTTATACCAGAGTAGCTCACATCATATTGCCTATCACTCTTATATAGGTTTGACGTTGGAAAATTAAAAGTGCTCTCATCTCCACTCAAAGCTGTTTTTTCTACTGCGACACCACCAGGATAACCAAGATTATAGTGCTTTGCTATCTTATCAAATGCCTCACCGCAAGCATCATCTATTGTTGTCCCTACTATTTCATAGTCAGTATAGCTATTGCATATAACAATAAGTGTATGCCCCCCAGAGACCAGAAGCCCAATATATGGAAATTCAATATTTGATGTAAGATGAGGCGAATATAGATGTGCCTCAACATGGTTCACAGAGACAAACGGAATATTGTTGCTCCAAGACAAAGCTTTTGCAAAACTTGTCCCAACAACCAATCCTCCAACAAGACCTGGTCTTGTTGCAACTGCTATCAAATCAATATCAGCAAGAGTTTTGCCAGCACTTTTAGAGCCTCCTCCACGATTGGAGATATTTTTTTTATATGAAGACGTGAGGCAATCTCAGGGACTACTCCCCTCCACGCCTCATGCTCTTTTATTTGAGAAAATATAGTATTGCTTAATACTTTTTGTCCATCTTCAACTATCCCGCATGATGTCTCATCGCAGGTTGTCTCAATTCCAAGCACCAACATTTTTTTGTAATCCTATTTAGCTATTTATAAATTTATGGGAAAAAAAAATCTTAACCTTTTTATAAGGATAGTATAACAAAAGATGACCGTTTTGTCCATTTTTTGCCTCTTTTTAATACTCTTAATAGTAGGTTCTATATAGACAAAAAAAATAGTCAAGAAAATTGACATTATTCCATTATTTTATTATAGTAAAATCTCTACTATAATAAATTCAAGGAATTTCTTAATGTCTGATCAGATAGATGCAAAAGAGTTTGAAAAGAGAAAAGAGGAACTTTTCAAACAGAATATGAAAAATATCAAAAATAAAATTGTTGTTGCAAGTGGAAAAGGTGGTGTTGGGAAGAGCACTGTCTCTGTTAATATTGCATATGGACTTGCACTTAATGGATACAAAGTTGGACTACTAGATATAGATATACATGGACCATCTATTGCCAAGATGGTTGGGATAGAAAATAAGGTTATCCCAATTGAAGAGGGAAAAAATCCAAAGCCAATCGAGGCTGTTCACAATCTTTTTGTGATCACATTAGCGTCTATGCTTGAGTCCCCTGATGACCCAGTAATATGGAGAGGGCCTGTAAAAAATGGGATAATTAGACAATTTTTAGATGAAATTGAGTGGCCAGAGCTTGACTACCTTATAATTGACTCTCCTCCGGGAACTGGTGATGAGGTTTTGACTATCTTCCAAATATTGGGAGAGGGAACAGGAGTCGTTATTGTCTCCACTCCTCAAGATATTGCCTTTCTTGATGTAAGAAAATTCATAAACTTTGCAAAAAAGATGGAGCTTAACATTCTAGGGCTTGTTGAAAATATGGGAAGCTTTGTATGTCCTCACTGTGACAAAACTATTAATATATTCAAATCTGGCGGAGCTGACAAGACTTCAAAAGATTTTAATATCGATATACTTGGTAATATACCAATTGATGTTAATATTGCATCATCTTCTGATTATGGTAAGCCATATATATATCACTATGCGAAAACGAAAGGGGGAATTGAGTTTTCTAATATAGTAAAAAAAATAATAGAAAAAGTACACTAAGGAGGTGCTATGTTTGATAAAGTCAATGACGAATGTGGTATTTTTGGAATTTCTCTAAAAGAGAATTCAAAAGACCTTATAGAGAACCTCTATCTTGGTATGTTTGCACTTCAGCACAGAGGACAAGAGAGTGCTGGAATGTCATACTACTATAACAATAAACTTGAAGTCATTAAATCCAAAGGACTTGTTGCTGGAACTTTTTTTGATACTGTTCCATTCAACAGAGAGGCAAAGACAGGAATAGGACACACAAGATATCCATCAAAATATAGCTCAAACTTTATAAATGCACAGCCGCTCCTATTCAATTTAAACAAGGGAACAATCACGATAGCAAAAAATGGAAGTATCCCAAAAGCTAAACAATTACGAGAAGAGCTAATTAGAGATGGAGCAATATTTCAGACAGAATCTCATGTGGAGATATTGGCACACATCTTATCAAAGATAAAAAATGACAATTTTGAAGAGGCATTAATAGAGGCTCTCTCTAAATTTGAGGGAGCATACTCAATACTAATTCAAAAAGATGATATGGTAATTGCAATAAAAGATAGATTTGGAATACGTCCTCTCTCTGTTGGTGAAATTGAGAATGGCTATGCTTTTGCATCAGAGACAAATGCACTTGACCTAATAAGTGCAAAAAATGTGAGAGAGCTCGAACCTGGAGAGATTATATTCTGCAAAGAGGGAGTTGCTGAGAGTAAATTTCTTCCAAACATACAGCCTCCTAAACAGTGTATATTTGAATTGGTCTATATTGCACGGCCAGACTCTACTGTTTTTGGAGAGTCTGTGCATACTGCAAGAGTTAATATGGGAAAGAAGCTTGCAATAATAAACAAAAACGAAGTTGATGTTGTAATAGCAGTCCCTGACTCTGGAAATGTTGCTGCTCTTGGATTCTCAAAAGAGTCTGGTGTAGGGCTTGATTATGGATTAATTAGAAACCACTACATTGGAAGAACATTCATTAGACCAACACAAGATATGCGCTCTTTCGCTGTTAGAATAAAATTGAACCCAGTAAAACCAGTTGTTGATGGTAAAAGAATGGCTGTTATTGATGACTCTCTGGTGCGTGGAACAACTTCAAAAAGAATTGTTAAGATGCTAAAAGAGGCTGGAGCAAAAGAGGTGCATATGTTCCTATCAAGCCCAGAAGTTAAGCATAGCTGCTTCTTTGGAATAGATACCCCAACAGAAAAAGAGCTAATATCAGCCAATAAAAATCCAGAAGAGGTTGCAAAAGAGATTGGAGCTGATAGTGTAACATTTTTAAGAGTGGAAGATTTAAAAGGTTGTGTAAAAGAACCTGACAAATTCTGTTTTGCATGTTTTGATGGAAATTATTGTATAGAGGTGGAGTAGATTAATGAGATTTTTTACTATTTTTATTGTTTTATTTATTATGTTTGGCTGCAACACAACATATTACAACTATCTTAATGGAGTTGTAGTTGATGAGTCTGGTGATACACCTCTAAAAGATGTAGATATAAGCTATCAATTGGCCTATGGAACAACGAAAGCGAAAACTGTTAAAACAAACACTAAGGGAGTATTTAAAATAGAGCAGGAATTAAAAGAGGTCTCTGATGGTATTATACTAACAATACAGCTAGATGGATACCAAACAATAGTTATAAATTCTGAATATAAAGATTGGTATGAACCGCATAGCGAAAACAGCATGTCCAAATCACTTGAGCACGATTTTGGAACTATAAGATTAACTAAAAATCAATAGAGATTTTTCTAACATCAATAGATATTTAGGATATATTATTATAGAGGTAATTTATGTTATTTAAGAATTTTCCAAAAAAGAGAAAACCATTAACACCTGAATATTTAGAAATTTATGAGACCCACTATAAAACAAATAGAGATGGTACAACCAAAATGTCATCGGCATCACAAAAGATGGAGAGGTGGCTTCATAAACAGGTTGCAAAAGATAGTTCCAATGCAAAAAGAAAATTTACAACATTAGAGCTTGGTGCAGGTACCCTAAACCAGCTTGACTATGAAAAAAATATAGAAGCATATGATATCGTAGAGCCTTTTACAATGCTATACAAAGATTCAAAAAACTTAGTTAAAATAAGAACTATATATGATCTAATAGAGAGTGTCCCAGAAAATAATAGGTATGATAGAGTCACATCATGCGCAACACTTGAACATATTGAAAATCTTCCATATGTGGTTGCAAGATCTGCTCTTCTTTTAAATGAAAGTGGCTGTTTCAGAGCTTCAGTTCCAAGTGAGGGTGGTTTTTTATGGAAGCTTGCCTATACCCTAACTACAGGACGCGAGTTTAAAGCAAAATATAGACTTGACTATTCAGTAATTATGAAGCATGAACATGTAAACAGAGTTGATGAAATAGTGGAGGTTATTAAATACTTCTTTAATAGTGTTAAAATAAAAAGATTTGGAATTGGAAAACATCTCTCATTCTATACATTTATATTAGCTAAAGATCCAGATATAGAAAAATGTAATAAATTTCTACAGGAAACTAAAAATATATAGTTATAATAAAAAAGCGGCTTAAAAAAGCCGCTTAATTTTTTTATCTATTATAAAATGGTTTTGGATTTGGAAAAATTGTCTTTCCATACGTTCCATTTACAACCATTGCTGCTGATAGATATATTCCAACACTTCCACAAAATAGAAGAGCATAAGCAGATATATTTGCAAAAATCTTAGGAATTATGCCAGTAAACAACTTCAAATCATTCATAACAATAAAAGGCAGTGCAACATTAAGCCCAATAACAATAATGAATAGAAGTGCTGGTGTCTTATAGAATGCTGGTGTCCAAAGAAGAACAACAAGCCATAGAGCAAGCCATGCCCAGCCATCAACACGTGTATCTACACTTGGATAGTAATATTTCAAGAACATTTCAATCCCACTTACAAGCATGAAGTAGGCAGAGAAGTAGAGAAATGTATTTCCACCTGCTAAATTACCGCTCTTTAAATCTAAGATTCCAACGATTATTTGAATTATAAATCCACCAATGAAGAAACATCCCATAAGAGGCATAGCATCACGAGTAACCTTTCCTGTAAGCAGTGCATAGAATATAAAACATGCAACTGCAAGAGCAACCAATCCTGCAGGCGTTGGGTTTGCCCACTCTTTTACTTCAACTTTTACATGTGTCTTTGACACATCATCACCTAACTTTTCCATTAAAAAATCTCCTAAAAATATAATTTATCTATATCAAGCAAAGCCAAATAAGCAAAAAAAATCTGCGGGCTTTTTACCCGCAGACATCTATAACAATTTATATTTATTATCTAAATATAGGTCAAGCGGCTAAAAATAGTGCTAAAAAAGAGGTCTCCAAAAAATATAAAATTTAATTGAGCGTTTTGCATTATTTTTCCTTTTGCTTGATGTAAAAGCTTATACATATAAAAAGAGAGATTGTCAATCTTTTTCGTTTAGATTTAAATAAAATTTCATAAAAAACATATTGACATTTATCTATATCTTTTATATGTTGTTATCATATAGATAATTATCTATATGATAACAACTGATAGGTATATAATTATGGAATATGCATTAACAGAATATGCTCTGTTTTTTAAAGCACTATCTGATGAGACAAGGCTAAAAATCTTTAAAATGTTAAATGATAAGAGTGAGCTTTGTGCCTGCAACTTACTTGAACAACTAAATATAACACAGCCAACACTCTCATATCATATGAAAATTTTAAGTGAGTGCAAGCTCGTTTTTTCTCGTAAAGATGGTTCTTGGATGCGTTATAAACTTAATTCAGAAAGAGTATCACTGCTTCAAAAATTTCTTAATAATATAATTGGAGAGTGATAAATAAATCAAAAGTTAATTCAAATAGAATAAATATTAATAATTCTAGAATTATCAGTTTTTTTAAAAGGAGTAAAAAAATGGAAGATGAACTTAAAAAGAAAATTGTAAAAGAGAGATATGGAGAGATTGTATCAAAAGATAACAACTCTTGCTGTGTTCCAACCAGCTGTTGTTGTGGGACTTCAAACAAAAAAAGTGTAATGAGTGAAAGCTATGATGATCTAAATGGATATAACCCTAGTGCTGATTATGGTCTTGGATGCGGACTTCCAACAAAATTTGCAAAGATAGAGAAAGGTGATACCGTAGTAGATTTAGGAAGCGGTGCTGGAAATGATTGTTTTGTTGCAAGAGCAGAGGTTGGAGAAAGTGGTAAAGTAATTGGTGTAGATTTTACACCTGAAATGGTTGAGAAGGCAAGGCAAAATGTAAAAAAGCTTGGATTTGCAAATGTTGAATTTATTCTTGGTGATATTGATGCTCTGCCTTTAGATTCAAATTTTGCTGATGTGGTTGTAAGTAACTGTGTATTAAATCTTGTTCCAGATAAAGAGGTTGTTTTTAAAGAAATTTATAGAGTTTTAAAAGTTGGTGGACACTTTAGTATCTCTGATATTGTGCTCACAGGAGAGCTTCCAGAAAAAATAAGAAATGTTGCATCTCTATATGCAGGTTGTGTCTCTGGAGCAGTGAAGCAAGATATATATTTGAAATACATTAAAGAGAGCGGATTTAAAAATATAACAATACAAAAAGAGAAAAATATTATAATCCCTGATGATGAATTAAAAAAACATTTAACAGATGAGGAAATTGCAATCTATAAAAAAGATCTGAATGTCATAAAAAGTATAACAATATATGCTGATAAATAAGTTATAACTTATTTATTTTAAACGGGTTTAGGCTGAATGTATGAGAGAATGTAAAATTGACAGTTAGGTCTGTTCCTTGGTTGGTTATTGCATCCTCCTCAAAGTAGAATTGCCATCTAAAGCCCTTATATTTAAATATAAAGCCTGCCAAAATATTTGTTTGTGGGAGTGAATATTGCTTAAAATCTGTTCCAAGTTCATCGTTCCAACTCCAATCAATATTATTTGATATTGGAGATGTCTTTATATTCATCTGAACATTTATAGAGAAGATCTCAAGTGGATTTAGTTCCAGACCAACAAGCCCATTAAACATAGGATATGAAGTAAAATCAAAAGGGAGCACAATTCCAGCCTGCCCATAAAAGGTTAGAAACCAAACAGGCCTAAAATCACTTAACAATCCAAAAGCCATATCAGGATAATTTGAGCCACTTAAGGTATCAAATCTCCCTGTTGGAATTTTAAATGCTCCAAGTGCAGCCAAAGAGACATACCTATTTTCAAAAAATGTATATTTTACCCATAGATCAATATCGCCAAAGGCAACAGTTGGAGTATCCAAAAACATATTTGGGCCATTATTGTTTGGAATATTTATATAGAGCTGATTTTGAAGGAAGTATTGCCGTCCGCCATTTGGAAAACCAAAAGCATGATGAAATCCCTCTATAAATTGATCCATAAACCCACCATAGTAGGCATATATCCTCATATTAATACCAGCCTGAAGCCTATCTAAAAAATTAAATGAAAAGCCAAGTTCACTTACACAACTCTCATAATCCCTAATAACATTGGCTTTATCATAATATCTAGTAGGATTCTCTGGATCATACGGATATGGCTCATTAAATTTATATTGCTCATCCTGAATATAATAGGTTGATAGATGATATTGAAAATCGAATTTTTTACCAGATTTTGCAGAGAGGCTATCAAAATTGTAGTGAATCAAAAATGGAATATACATATTTTTACCAAAAAGAGGACCTTTTGAATAGTCTTTTTTTGATAGGGGCATATCAATAGAAAAAAGTTTAATTGCTATGAAAATACACAAAAATAGAAAAACAAAGATTATCTTTTTCAAGCTACTCATCATCTGCCTTTAGTACAGCAAGGAAAGCACTTTGAGGGATCTCAACATTTCCAATCATCTTCATTCTCTTCTTTCCCTCCTTCTGTTTCTCCAAAAGCTTTCTTTTTCTACTTATATCTCCACCATAACACTTTGCTGTAACATCTTTGCGGTAGGCACTTATGGTCTCTCTTGATATTATATTTCCACCAATAGCCCCCTGTATAGGGATTTGAAACTGCTGTTTTGGAATAAAATCTTTTAATTTCTCACAAACTTTTTTGGCTCTGTTTCTTGCATTATCTTTAAAAACTAACATAGAAAGTGCATCTACAGGCTTACCTGAAACCAATATATCAACCTTTACAATATCTGTCTCTTTAAAATCTGTAATCTCATAATCAAATGAGGCATAACCGCGGCTTAATGATTTCAATTTATCATAGAAATCGTAGACAATCTCAGCAAGAGGCAGCTCATAAACAAGCTCTACCCTCTTCTCATCAAGATACTTCATATCAAGCTGTATTGCTCTCTTCTCTATACAGAGTCCCATAATTGCTCCGAGATACTCTTTTGGCAATATGATTGTCGCCTTTATGTAGGGTTCTTCAGTTTTATCAATCTTTATAGGGTCTGGATAATTTACTGGATTGTCAACCGTAATCATAGTGCCATCAGTCAAGTAGACCCTATATTGAACAGAGGGAGCTGTTAGAATAAGTGACATATTGAATTCTCTCTCAAGACGCTCTTGAACAACCTCAAGATGAAGCAGTCCCAAAAAACCGCACCTAAAACCAAAGCCCAAAGCAGAAGAGAAATCTTTTGAATATACCAATGAGGCATCATTTAATTTTAATTTACCCAATGCATCTGTAAGCTCTACATAATCATCTGCAGCAACGGGATAGATAGATGAAAAGACAACAGGCTTCACCTCTTTAAAACTTGGAAGAGGCTCCTTTGCTGGTTTTTTTAAGCTAGTAACTGTGTCCCCTATAAAGACATCAGTAATAGTTTTTATGCCGCCAATAAGGTAACCAACCTCACCAGCAGACAGCATTGGCTGTTTTTCAAGCTTATATTTAAAAAAACCAATCTCCTCAACCTGATAGCTGGCTCCATTGGACATAAACATAATTTCGTCACCAGCCTTAAAAGTTCCATCAAAAACTCTTATGTGAAGTACAACACCTCTAAACTCATCATAGTGGCTATCAAATATCAATGCTTTCTGCGGAGCTTTCTCATCACCTTTTGGAGGAGGAATCCTTTTAACAATTGCTTCAAATATATCTTTTATTCCTATTCCCTCTTTGCCAGAGGCCAAAATTGCTTCACTAGAGTCAAAACCCAAATCATGATCTATCTGTTTTCTAACAGTATCAACATCAGCTGATGGAAGGTCTATCTTATTTATAACGACAATGATCTCAAGATCTAAATCCAATGCAAAATAGAGATTTGCCAAAGTTTGGGCCTCAACACCTTGAGAGGCATCTATCAAAAGCAATACACCTTCACATGATGCCAATGCACGGGATACCTCATAAGTAAAGTCAACGTGTCCAGGAGTATCAATAAGATTAAGCTCATACATGTTTCCATCATCAGCTTTGTATGGAAGTTGAACAGCATTACTCTTTATTGTAATACCCCTCTCTCTCTCAATATCGAGATTATCCAACAACTGATCTTGAAATTCTCTATCACTTACAACATTACAATATTGAATCAATCTGTCAGCCAAAGTTGACTTGCCATGATCTATATGTGCAATTATGGAAAAATTACGAATACTTTTCATTTTCATTTAATAAACATTCTCCTAAGACGAAAACTGTTTTTTTGCTTAAAATAAAAAAACTAATCTATCTCTATACTTGATATTTCAAGTTATTCTAGGTTAGTTATAGCATATTTATTATTTTTTTAAAAGATTAGAGAGCAAAGAATTATATTAATGTTCCTGCTCTCTCTGTTTTTATAGGCATATGTGAATATTAGAACAAAAGAGAATGCTGTAAACATATAGGTATTTCTCCTCTTTTAAAGTGACTGATTAATTATGGAGAGAGTATATGTTCTCTATTAATAAACAAAAATATAGTGATGGGAATGGAAATGGAAATTAGAATAATCCAATTCTTTAATCTTAGGGGACGGTTGTTACGAATAATATTATCAATGAGTAGCTCTATCCCCATACTTGAACCCCAAAAAGCTAGAACTGTATCTATATAGATCCAAGCAAGAAACAAACGATAAACTAAATGTTTCCATTTGCCATAAAAAGCTAGATCTTGATAATATTCATCAAGATCTAGAAAATTAATACTAACAAACCAAATAGATAAAAAACTGATCAAGAAAAATATAAAATATAGAATCAATTTCTTATATCTACTACTGCTTATAGGCAATTTCCAAACAAGAAATATATAGAAAACAGGAGAAACTACTATAAATAAAAGAAAAACTAAATACACAATTATATAATCAAAATCATAAAACAATTTTATATCGTAAAAAGGAGAGAGAAATGCATCAAAATAGAATAAAAAAGAGGGAGTGAATAGTATAACAATTAATGCTGAAAAAGCTATTTTAATAATTTTTGTTCTATCTATTGTTGTAAACATATAGGCATCTCTCCTCTTTGAGACTGACTGATTAATTATGGAGAGAGTATATGTTCTCTATTAATAAACAAAAATATAGTAATGACTATGGAAATTGAAATTAGAATAATCCAATTATTTAATTTTAGAGGGCGATTGTTGCGAATAATATTATCAACAAGTAATTCTATCCCCATACTTGAACCCCAAAAAGCTAGCACTGTATCTATATAGAGCCAAGCAAGAAATAAGTGATGAACTAAATGTTTCCATTCACCATAGAAATCAAGAATTTGATAATATTCACCAAGATCTAGAAAACCAATAATAACAAGATAGATAGAGAAAAAATGGATCAAAAAAAAGATAAAATATAGAATCAACTTCTTATATCTTTCACCGCTAATTATTAGCGGTAGTTTCCAAATAAGAAATATATAGATAGTAGGACAACCTATTATAGACAACATAAAAATTAAATACGCAATTACAGTATAGAAATAAGAAAACTGCTTTATATTGTAAAAAGGTAAAAAAATAGTATCAAAATAGAACAAAAAAGATGGAGTGAATAGTATAACAATTAACACTGAAAAAGCTATTTTAATAGTCTTTGTTCTATCTATTGTTGTAAACATATAGAGAGTTTACAACAATAGAGGACTTTTGTAAACTATCTTTTTACTTATTCGGAGCTCTTGTTTTCTCCAAATAATCTACTATTAAAGTACTCTCTATGCCTCTTCATCGTATTTCTATATAAATTAGAATCTTTCTTTATTTTTCCTCCATCTAAATCCTTAGAAGCCGTAACACGCACATTTACATTTGTTAGACGATGTTCATATCCACTGTCTCTATCTTTTTTTGAAACAGTCTTAAAGAAGAGTAGGAGCTCTGAAGTTTCTGTGCCGACTCTCTCATAGCTTGCTACTGTTTTGTGGGAATTGGGATAGACCTTATATAGATCTCCAAGCCAGTATACAAAATCCACATCAACCCCTATTGGTGTCTCCTCTTTATATGGAAGAAACCCCTCAAATTTTCCATGCTCTTTATTTTCTTCTGCTGCAAAAAATAGTGATCCAAGCTTTTTATCTTTATGTGCCAACACTCCATTATCTTTTCCATAGCCTTGAACCATCTCCCCCTTTATTAATGCAAGCTTTGTCATATATGGCTTTGTTCTAATGTTGATTCCATACTTTTCTATTATCTTATTTGCTAGAGATTCATTATCATATAGCAGCTTTGCATCTTGAAAAGTTACATTTTTTGCCCCCTCTTTTGAAAGAAGTTTCATCACATTTTTCACAGAACTCTTTTTATTTAATAGCTCTCCAATAGCAGCATTACCAGTAGAGGCAAGCACCTCACTGGAGATATCATATGATCCTTTTTTTGCATTAGAGGGAGAGTAGCTGGCTCTTCCACTCACACTATCAATAGCAAAATTTAAGCTCCTAATTTTCCTATCCTCATCAATATTGTCTCCTATACATTCTAAATAGTGATTTAAAATCTCCTCCTTTGTCAAGTAGGTAAAACAGTTGAAAAGCATTCTCTCAGCAACCTTCATAATATTACTAGATATTGGCTTAAGCTTACTATAATCGCTTTCAGAGTTATATCTATCAAATCTTCTCATCCAAGAGTTGTGTATCCTTTGAACTGCCTCTCTATTTACTCTTTTTATCAGTGGGTCATCACTATATTGCAATCCACCCCCCTCACCTTTTGTAAAGGGCTTCATCAAATCATACAAAGTAAATTTTTCCCCCTTAACATCAGGCACCTCCATGCAAATATTATTTGGTTCAACCATATAAGATAGATCTACCTTATTACTCATAATTTTATTCTCCTTAAATTTAGTGTCTATTTTTAAATTATTTAATAACTCTATTATGGCGTAATAATACTCTATAATAGAGTTAAAATCAAGTGGTATAGGGGGAAAACTACTAAAATATTAATATTTTTTTCTATTTATATAATATAAGATATGTGTTTAATTTAAAATCTGTTTTTATATAAGGAAATAATAATAGTTATGAAGGGTATAAAAAAGAGTATTTTTACTGTTTTTGCAACTCTTTTATCTGTTTAGTGAATTTAAATAGTAGTACTCAATTTTCTATAGAATCAAAGCTCTTTTCATTTATATTCAAATAACCATTTAAGAACTCTCTCCAGTCAAGCCTCTTTTTGCCCTCAATCTGAAGCTCTTTCAGGCTCAGAATCCCATCTCCACACTTTACAATTATGCCATTTCGTCTGCTTGAAAGTTTCAGTGAACCAGGTTTTATGTTTACAGAGAATGGGTTGTCCAACAGCACAGAGCTTTTATATATATTTATCTTTCTATTTTCTATAAAAGAGTAGGCAATGGGCCACCTGATAAAGGCCCTAACCTTATTATGAATTAGGGTGGCACTTTCACTCCAGTCTATAAGTCCATTCTCTTTCTTTATCAGCCTGCAGTGTGACACAAGCCCCTCATCCTGCATTGGAAAATCCAAACTATTATTGTTTTCAATTATTTTTAGTGCTTCCAAAATCATCTTTGAGGAGTGTTCTGATACCTTATTCTCTACAGATATGATATCATCTTCATCATCTATGAAGAATTTCTCTTGCAAAATAATATTGCCACTATCTATTTTAAGTTTTACAGTTTGAATAGTTATCCCAGACTCCCTAACACCATCAAGAATCGCCTTCTGTATTGGCGATGGGCCACGATACTTTGGAAGCATAGATGGATGAATATTAATTCCACCCAAACGGGTACAATTCAGAAAATCCTCTTTGAAGATAACCCCAAAAGCAAAGACAACAAAGAGGTCAGCATTAAGATTTTTTAATTCTTGAACCATCTCTGGTTCAAGCTTATCTGTCTTAAAAACCGGAATAGAAAGCTCTTTAGCCAACTCTGCAACCGGTGTTTCAACAAGCAGATCACGTTTTCTGCCATGAGGTTTATCTTTATGAGTTACAACAGCAACAACTTTATGATAAGAATTATTGATTGCATTAAGTGTTTTAAGCACCATCTCTGGTGTGCCTAGATATATGATTCTCAACTGTTTTGTCCTTAAAATAGAGCTTAATTTAAATTTATAGATTATAATTTTAGATTTTTTCTATACTCTTGAATAGCTTTTAGGCGTTCTTCAGGGGATAGTCTATCAATAAAGAGGATTCCATCTAGATGGTCATTCTCATGCTGTATGCATATTGAAAAGAGCTCATTGGCTTCAAGTCTTCTCTCTTTTCCGTCAATATCAAGATATTCAACAATAAGCGATTCTGCTCTTGCAACCTCTTTTGATACCCCCGGAATCGAAAGACAGCCCTCTTTACATTTTATGCTGTTTTTTGATAAATCTTTTATTTGAGGATTAATAAAAGCAAACTTATTTCCCTTTCCTTCAAGATCTATAACAAAGATTCTCTTAAAAACTCCAACTTGTGGGGCCGCAAGACCAATTCCATCATAGGCATAGAGGGTATCAAACATATTTTTAATAAGTTTTTTTATATCCTTATCTATTACTTTTACTATCTCTGATCTATTTGTCAAAAGAGGATCATCAAGTTTTAATACTGGTAAAACCATACACACCCTTAAAAATTAACATTTTAAATTAAATTAATAACCACATAAATATTAGCCAGTTTAACATAATTAGTCAAACATAATTTGTGATAATATAGAAAATATTACAATTTTACTTTTAATAATAGAATATATGAGTTTTTAAAGTGGCTATTGAGTTTCAATATAGAAGGACTAAATATTAAAACAGTTATTATCTCTATAAAATAGAGTTGTTGTATTTATCTTATTAGGCCAAGAACCATTGCAGCCGGGAAAAATACCAACAAAATCTATCTTTCTAAAACCACTATTCAATAAAAAGAGTATACCTTCTGAATACTCTTTTACTTCAGAATTATCCAAAATTATAACTCCAGAATCTTTTAACATTTCAATACTTACTTTTATACAACTAACTCTATCAACAGAATCAACTATAACTATATCAAATTTATGATCCATACTTTTGATAACTTTTGAGTAGTCCGAATCTACACTGTTTTGAATATAGTCTTTATAAATTGGAGTTATGTTTTTTGGAATATTCTCTTTGAATTTATCAAAATATACTCTATTATGCTCTACTGTAACAATACTTTTGACTCTCTCCGCAAAATAGAGTGTAGAGTTGCCGCTGCCATACTCAAATAGTTCAAGATTTTTATTTAATCTCGATTCTAAAAAGGATATAAATGGATATGTAAGCCATAGATATTATCAATACTAACTAGAATGAAAAAAACTTGATTATTTTCTTCATAAATTATATAACCCTCTAATTATAACATAAAAGTAATAATATTTATATAATTTTTGAATAACAAAAAGGTGAATATGGAACCAATATTAGAAGAACTTATAAAACTGCTTGAAGAGAAAAAAGCTTTAAATATAAAAATATATGATGTATTAGAGATCATGCCTATAACAAAATATGTAGTGATTGTTACAGCAACCTCTACTCCTCATATAACGAGTTTAAATAACAGTGTTCATAATTTTTTTAAACAAAATAGTATCAATAGAGAGATCCCAACATCTACACAAGTGGAGCTTAGTCCATGGAGACTTGTAGATGGAAATGATATTATTGTTCACATTTTTAAGAGTGATACAAGAGAGCTCTACAACCTTGAAAAGCTCTACTTTAAAGCAAAACTTATCTACCCAATAGAGCAATTATCAATATAAATAGTAAGTTGTTTTCTCCATAAGAAAAATGATTTTAATGGAGTGTTGACATTGGTTTTCTCAAGTACCATATTTATTTTCATATTTCTCCCATTTGTCCTATTTATATACTATACTTTATTAAGAAAACATAGAACCCTTCAAAACATATGGTTGTTCATATCCAGTATAATATTCTACGCATGGGGAGAGCCGTTTTTTGTTTTGATACTACTTTTATCAATTCTCATAAATTGGCTTATTGCTCTTTTTATAGATAAATTCAGTGATCATAAATATTTACCTAAAATTCTTTTAATAATCGCCATATGTGTAAATATAAGTATTCTCTTTATATTCAAATATCTTGGGTTCTCGATGAGAGTTCTTGACAGCATTGCTGGATTTAAATGGGAAATACCAAAAATAGTCCTACCAATAGGTATATCATTTTTTACATTTCAAGCACTATCATATGTTGTAGATATATATCGTAAAAACAATAGCGTACAAAAAAATCCATTAAATGTGGGTCTATATATTGCTTTTTTTCCTCAACTTGTTGCTGGACCAATTATTAGGTATAGTACAATAGAGTACCAGATAATGCACAGAAAAGAGACATTTGCTAGATTTGCAAAAGGTGTCTCCATTTTTATAATTGGGTTGGCTAAAAAAGTATTAATAGCCAATCAAGTAGCTGTTATAGCTGACAAAATATTTTCACAGTCATCATCAAATCTCTCTTCACCTATGGCATGGCTAGGTATTATATGTTATACCCTGCAAATATATTATGATTTTTCAGGCTATTCTGATATGGCTATTGGACTTTCTGCAATGTTCGGTTTCAAGTTTCCAAAGAATTTTGACTACCCCTACTCCTCCACATCTATTTCAGAGTTTTGGAGAAGGTGGCACATTTCATTGGGAATGTGGTTTAGAGACTATGTATATTTTCCATTAGGCGGAAGCAGAGTAAAATCTAAATTACGGTTGGTTTTTAATTTGGGAGTAGTTTGGTTTCTTACTGGTATATGGCATGGGGCAAACTGGACATTTTTAGTATGGGGTATTTTTTATTTCGTTTTAATATCTTTCGAAAAACTAACAAACTTTGGACATAATATAACTAATTCTATACAAAAGATATTTTTTCACATATACACTCTAATGATGGTTATGCTGGGCTGGGTTCTCTTTCGTGCATCTTCAATAAAACAAGCATTTGAATATATAGTTTCAATGTTTTCTTTCAAGGTAGGAAATGTCCAAGAGATGTCTGCATTTTTTATATATATTTTTAATATTAGATATGTTCTTTTTTTAGGCATTCTATTATCTTTTCCTATTTTTCTTGAAATACAAAAAAGATTTTATAAAAATAAAATTTATCAAACTATCTATTCATTAGGATTAATCATAATTTTTTTACTATCTATTAGTTATATAATAAAAGGTGGATATAATCCATTTATATATTTCAACTTTTAGGAAAATATATTTTATGGCAAGAAAAATTGTAAGTACTATTTTTTGTATTCTTTTATTTCTATTTTTCATTTCAACTGCTATTTTATTTATACCAAAGTTTATAGGCGCTACACTAAAATTAAAAAATAAAGAGATAAATCTAAAAATGTTTATAAAAGAAGCCAAACCTAACTTTAGTGAAGCTTCTAGTCTCCACCATTTTTTCTTAGATTTTTTTGGACTATCTAGAAAATTACTGCATTTAGATTATATGTTTTTTGGTGGCATAGTGAAAGATAATAATAATATGCTTTTTCTGGTTGATGAAAATAACTACTCGATTATATCTCCTAAAATTGATCAAAAAAAACTTGATGAAATGTTATCAAATATTAGTACTATAAATAGTTTTTTAAAAGAAAAAAATATCTCATTTTTATATGTCGAGCAACCTCCTAGATATAATAAGAATTGGACAAAATTCAATATACCTCTTACCGATTATTCTCATGAAAATACAGATATATTTTTAAAATCTATTGAGAATATAGGAATAAAAACAGTTGATATGCGTAAATATCAAGTTAATGATGATTATTTCTATAAAACAGATCACCACTACAGAACTGAATCAACATTTCTATCCAACATAAAAATAATTGAAGCTTGCAATGAACTATTTGGAATAGAGCTAGATCCTACAAAAGAGAAAAGGCAATTAGAAAATTATACAATAAAGACATATAAAAAACGTTTCATGGGATCATATGGAATAAAAACGAGTATATTTTATACATCAAAAGATGATTTTACTTTAATTACCCCCAATTTTGATACACTATTCTCATTTTATCGCAATAATAATGAAAAAATAGATATTGAAGAGCATGGCTCTTTTTCAGAAACTCTAGTGAATACAAATTTATTTAATAGTTCTTATGTCAATGTATACAACTCATATCTGTATGGAAGTCTCATTGAAAATATTATTGAAAATAAAAAGAGTGAGAATAATCTTAAATGTCTATTAATTGCTGACTCATTTGGGCGACCGCTAGCCCCATTTCTTAGTCTTAATTTTATGGAGACAAGATTTTTGGATCCTCAAGAAGGGCGTTTTAATAATAATATGTTGGAATATATTTCGCAGTATAACCCAAATATTGTCATAATGATGTTCAATGGAAATATTGTCTATGTTCCGTCTAATATCAAATAGGTTTTATTATGTATAATAATAAAACCTAATCTTATTTTAGCTTAAGAACAATCTCATTAAACACATCACCACGATGAAACTCATTTTGAAATAGCCCAAAGCTGGTTGCTCCAGGTGAAAAAAGAATTACATCACCACTATTAGATGACTCAAAGCTAAGTTTAACTAAATCTTCTAACGATTTGCTCTCCGCAAAATCAATACCTTTTTCAGTAAGAATAGCTTTTATCTTATCTGTACCATCACCACTTAAGAGAAATATCTTTTTAGGAATAGAGGCAACATCTTTTAATATAGAGAAGTTAAGCCTCTTATCATTGCCTCCGCCTATCCATATAAGAGGTTCATCAAAAGATTTTATTGAATGGATTACTGCTTCTGGAATTGTTGCTGTGGTGTCATTATAAAATTTAACACCATTTAGCTCTCTCACAAGCTCAAGACGATACTTAACTCCATTAAATTTTCTAACTCCCTCTCTTATACTATCCAAATCTATACCTGCAAGATAGCAAAAAGAGACTGCAAGCAATATATTTATCTTTGTTGAGATGCCTTTAGCAGCAATATCATCTGTATCAAGCAGCTTTATTAATTTACCTTCATCTCTAAAATAGAAGCTTGTGTCATCTGAAAAAAAGTCTGCCCTTATATTGCCAATAGAAAATGTGTATTTTTTTGCATCTGTATTGACAGTTTCACTATTAAGATAGTGATCTTTAAGAGGTAAAATTAAAAAGTCATTGTCACTCTGATATTTAGTTATTATTAATTTGTCATCTATATAATCCATTATAGAATTATAATAGTTTTGATGATCATTTAAAATATTTGTTACTGCAGCTCCTCTAAAAGAGAAGTGAGAGTTGTTTATATCTCGAAGCTGCCAGCTGGATAATTCTAAAATAACAAGAGATTTTTCATCAAGTTCATCAAAAAAATCGAGCGGTGAAATAGTAATATTTCCGCCCAAATATGAATTTGAAGATTTTGCTTTGAATATTGAATATATAACAGAGACTGCAGTAGATTTACCCTTACTGCCAGTAACAGCAAAGAGAGGTGATGGAACAATTTTAAGGAAAATATCTATATCTGATGATATTGTGGCTCCATTATTTTTTGCAATTGTTATATATTTATTATTAGGCAGGACAGCTGGTCCCTTTACTACAAAATCTGCCCATAAAAAATCCTCTTCTCTATGCTCTCCCAAAACATACTCTATATTAGAAGAGAATTGAGACAAAGTATCTATTGATTTTTTTAATTCGGATTCAGATTTTAGATCGGTTATTCTGACGCTTAGACCATTTCTCAAAAAGAAGAGGGCAATGCCAACCCCTCCGCCATTGAGTCCCAAGCCCTGTATTAGTATATTTTTATCTTTTATATCTCTAAGGAATATATCTAACTTTGAGTTCATAATCTCTACTTATAGTCGTCAGGGTTAAAATTGCTCTCTATAACATATTTGTATTCATTCCCACGAAGCACATGAATACAATCCCTTCCAGACTCTTTAGATCTGTATATACCAGTATCAGCTTCGTTAATTATCTCATCCATATTCTTGCCAAACTGATATTTAGAGACACCCATACTGATGGAGATTCTGTGCTCTTCTGGAATATCAACCTTTTCTAATCCCAAAAGCTCTTTTATGCTCTCCTCTATTTGAGTATTAAGCTCATCTCGAATTCTTTCTCTTATTCTAAAACATGTTTTTAAAGCAGAGAGATAGTCGGTTTCCAAGAGCATAAGAATAAACTCATCTCCTCCATACCTAGCAACAACATCAACCTTTCTGACGCATGCAGATAGAATATTTGCAACACCCTTTATTACATCATCACCAACTTGGTGACCAAAGGTATCATTATAATATTTAAAGTGATCAGCATCAAACATAACAAGAACAAATGTCTCATAGTCTGGATCGCTCTCCATTCTTGAGGACTTCTCTATCTCAGATTTTAGCATCTCTCTAAATCTACGTATATTCAATAGATTTGTCATTGTATCTGTAGTTGCAAGACGCTCAAGCATCTCATTCTTTTTTTGAAGCTCCAATGTCTTCTCATATACAATTGCTTCAAGATTTTCAGTTATCTTAAACAATTCTTGTTCAAGTGACTTTCTGTCTGTTATATCACGCAATATAAGTAGAAAATATTCAACATCATCAACAACCATCTTTCTTGCTTGGAAGTTGGCCATGATTATTTTTAGATTTACATCTTTACTGATTAGAATTAAGTCTTGATTTGCAATTCCCTTTTTGATATCTGATACATCAACCTGTTGGTTTCTATAAATATTTTGTTCCTGCTCTTTAGCATCAAGATCTGCAATATTTATAATTTTTTCCAAAATTTCCAATATTTTTTCAGATTCAAAGAGGATTTCATTAAGATTCATATGAAGAAATTCTTCTCTTGTATAAAAGAGGTTTTCTTCTGCTGCAAGATTTGCAAACTTTATAGATCCACTCTTGTCTATGACAAAAATCATATCATAAGTAAGATCTATAAAGTCGTGTAGCTCTATCTCCAATTTTATAACTCCCTACACAAAAAATCACTTGAAAAAACAAGATAATTCTTTACATAGGAAGATTATCAAATAAAATTCAGTTTTGCAAGAATTTTTTATTTTTTATGCTATTTTTCGATATTAATTTCACCAGTAGTAACAAACTTATGTTTTGAAGTAGTATTGTCTTTATCAGAATATGCCAATATAAGCTTAGTTTTGCCTCCAAGCGGTTTTCCATCATACGGATCGCCACTATCAAGAGGGATAGAGCAAGATATCTCTGTATATTGATCATTTTGAACCCCTTTTGGATTCATTATATTGTCTTTTCCCTTAAATTGAGTATCAGGTCTGTGTCCAAAAATTCTTATTCCCCAATGGTCACTAATTACAACAGAACCATCTTTATCAAGAACATATCCAATTACAAAGTTTGCATCTTTCATCTTATTTGTTGGATTAAAACCAACAGCAACCCACCCTTTAGCTGGTGCCTGAATCTTAATATCAAGGTTCTCACCCGATACTCTCCAGTAAAACTTGATATTACCTTCAGCTTCATACAAGTTATACTCCTTATCCGAACTACTTTTAGCTTCACCAGCAGAATCTGCAGGCGAATCTTTTACAGGCTCTTTTGCCCCATCTGTCGCATTAATAAAGAGAGATGCAAAAAAAACAAATAGAACAGTAAACAAAAGATTTTTCATTCAAAACTCCTTTAGTCTTCTTTAAGAAAATTTATTTTATCCTAAATTTAAAAAATAGGATTCTTCTAGATTGAGTACATATAGATGTTTTTGTCTTTTGAGAGGATAAAAATTGAACCATTATCAAGATCAAATTTTATGTCAGATATTTTATAATCAATTTTTAACTTATATTCAAAAGTTCCTTTTAATGTCATCGTTACCAAATTATATTGAGAATCAATATTTTGAAAAAAGTAGATAGTACTATCTTTAAAGCCAAAGTATGGTAAAAGCTCTCTAGAGTTATCAATATCAAGAGCGATCTTCTCTCTCTTAACATTTTTAAACTCTTTATCTGTCTTTTTAAGATCAAGTATATTAAGCTCTTTAGAAGCATAATTAAGATAAATATATATATCATCATTTGAGTAGATATATGTTAGATTTGCAGTCTTATCCCACCATTTAGTTTTCCCATCAAGTTTATCAAGAACAACAACATTATTTTTTGTTGCTAAAATAAGATACTTACTATTTTTAGCTATATTAAGAACCTCTTCATTTATAAGCTCTTTCCAAGAAAAATCTTTTTTAACAGAAGAATCATTATCAACTTTTTGATTTTTATCAACTTTTGGTTCATTTTTGCTGATGGCTGGGATTTCCCCCTCATCTACAGTAAGAAGTCCACCAAAAACCCACCCCTCTTTATCATCGTTTTTTTTAACATTATACCAATAATCTGGAGAATATGATGGAATGGAGACCTTTTCATTACTAATACCTATTACACTAACAACATCACCTTTATCAAGAAGAGTAATTATGCTTGAGTCAATAGCTGGCAGACTTCTCATTCTAACATTATTATCTGTAACTGTTGCCTTTATTTGAGAAAAGGTTTGAACCTTTGGTGCAGCCTTACTTGATGTATCAAGCCCGCATGAAATAAGCAAAAAAAATATAAATATAGTAAAAAGATGTTTCATAAACAAAAAATCCCCCCTGCTCTAGCTACAACAAAACTGCCTTATAAAATCACACAATAAAATGTATATAAACTTTAAAAAAATTATATAAAAAACAACAAATTTTGTCAAAGCTTTGTTATGGAAAAAACTAAAATAAAAATTATTAAAATAGAGATATCATTTAAAGTAATCTAAATCAAGAACAAAATCACTCAAATTATCCTTAAATGACTTTTCTGTCTCTATTGTAACAATCGAATCATAAGGAAAAAGGCTAATAATCTCTTTTATTGGAAAAGTTCCAGCTCCAAAATGCTTATGAGAATCCCTAACATCACTATAATTACCATCAGAGATATGAAACATATATGGATTAAGCTCTATAAATTGTTTGATATAATCTTTAGGTTCTATTTTTAGAAAATTGGCAGCACAAATTGCATGACCAATATCAAGGCAAAATCTAGCTCCAGTTTGAGAGGTGATAGATTCTATATCTTCTATTGTAGCACCAATACAGGTCCATCTCTTATCAACACTACAAAATGGCTTATTCTCAATAACAATTCTATTATCATAAAAAAGCTTAAGCTGCTCTATTGTTGAAGCAAGCTCTCCCTTAACACCTGGGTGAACGATAATATCATTTGAATTTAATGAATCTGCATATATATAGGCCTCTCTTAAAAGTTTTTCATTATTCTTTTCTTTAGACCAATCACCAAGGTTGAGCCCTCCGCCAAAATGGGGAGCATGTATAATAAAAGGGATATTGACTCCTTTCCAATAACTAATACATTCATTGTAAGAATATGGCACAGAGTATAGCTCTATATAACTATATAGCCCACTATCATAGAGTCTCTTTGCCTCATCTACATATTGCTTGTTTGTTGAAAATAGTTTTAATCCAATCTTAAATTTCTTAGAAATCATAAATCTAAATTAGAATAGATAAAAAACAAAGTCAATTAAACTTTGTGGAAAAGAACAAAATTGTTGTTTTTTAAAACAAAAATGGGTAAAATATAAAAAAAAGCTTTACTTAAAAAATAAAAAATGTTAGTTTAAGCTAACTTTTTCAAGGAGTCTGTATATGAAATTAAAGGTACTATTTTTATCACTATTTATGTTGCTAAGTGCACTACTATTCTCAGATGAGAAAGGGGAAGAGATTGGAAGAAAGTCACATGACTTAAAAAAAGCTGATGATATGTATTCTGTATCAAAAATGATTTTAATTGATTCTAAAGGGAACAAGACCACTCGTGAATTAAAAAATTATTCAAAAGAATTTAAGAATGGAACAAATACTTTTATAGAATTTTTATCTCCTGGTGATGTTGCAGGCACAAAATTTCTAACAATTACAGAATCAAATGGAGAGGAGACTCAGAGGATATATTTACCATCTTTAAAAAAGGTTCGCCGTATTGCATCTGGCGGCGGCAAAAGTGAAAAGTTTATGGGTTCTGATATTACATATTATGATATGGAATCTAGAGAGTTTGAAGATTCTGACTACCAATTTATAGCAGAGAACCAAACAGACAGTAACTTTAAAGATATGAAGTTTTATGTTGTTAAAACAACAGATAAGACTGGAAAATCTCCATATGGCTACTCTGAAATTTGGGTAAATATGGATAACTACTTTACATATAGAGTTGATGTATACAACAAGAAAGGAACTTTGATAAAGAAGGTTATGAATCTTGAAGTAAAAAACATTGGCGGAGTTTTGATACCAACAAGAATGGTTGTTGATAATATAGAAGATAATCATAAAACTCTAATGATGATAGATAACCCAAAGGTTAATAGTGGTCTTTCAGATACTATTTTTGAAGTAAACAATCTAAAATAGATTTTAAAAGACTATAGAGTAACAATTTAAAAAAGACATATTTAAGGAGACTCAGATAAAAAACAAAAAATGAAATAGTTGTTGTATAATAATGTCCGAATCGTAACTTGAACTGATTTATCTTAAGCTTCTTAAGTTTATAACTTAAGGGACTAAAAGCAAAAAATAGAAAGAACTGTAAGGAGATTTAATTTATGAAAAAAGAAAAGATACTTTTCTTTATGTTTATTTTCACAATAGTCACATCGATTGTCTTTGCTCAAGAGAGTGATTATAGTGATCTTTTTGATGAAGAGACATCAAAAGATTTAACAGAAGGATCGGCTAGAGATCGCTCCCCCTCTGACACTGGAAGCGGCTCGCTAGAACCTGACTTCACCCTCTCTCTATCAGGCAATCACAGCTTTATTTTTAGAGCACCTGTTATGCCAGACTATTTAAATTTTGATGGGGCTATAAAAGCTCCTCAATTTTGGAATGATCTTGGGGTTGAGATATCGTATAAATTTCTAAAGGTGGTTTCACACTGGGAGCTTGATCTAATTGTAAATCAAAGTGGTGATGTAACACAATTTTTAAGTGCCTATCCACTTGAAAACTCAATTATTATCTCTCCATGGAAATTTAAGTTTGGAGCTGGATTTCAATATTTTACATGGGGAACAGCAGATACATTGAACCCAACTGACAACATAAATGCGAGAGACTACACAATGGGACCAAACTTCGAGAAGATGTCAATCCTATCAGGCTTTATCTCATTTGCACCAGTCAATTTCTTCTCTATAGAGGCAATCTATGTTCCGTTTGCAGCAGAGACTATCTATCCAATAGACTTCGTTGGATATATTGAAGAGCCAATTAAAGAGATAAACCCTGCTGCAGAGGTATCCACAATATTGCCAAAGTTTGATCCATCATCTTTCAAACTTGGCGGTAAGGCAAGCTTCTATTTTCAATATGCAGACTTCTCATTTAGCTACCTTTATGATCTAGATCCATTCTATACACCTAGATTTTCAACAACCAAACAGGTAACAGGAGTGACTCCTGATGCCTATATATTTATGCCAGAATCTGTAGACCTTGTAAGAAATAGACTTCATAGAATTGGTGCAGACTTTAAAACTACTGTTGACAGGTTTGGTATCTGGGCAGAGATCTGTTACACAATGACAGAGGATTACACATTTTCAGACTATACACAACGTAACCCTCAGCTTGAATGGGTGGCTGGTTTTGACTTCAACTATGGGTATGATAATCAATTCTACTTCAGCTTTCAATACACTGGTAGATTTGCATTTCTCTATGATGATACATATGATAGTGACTACTCATCATCAACTATTATTACTGGAGAGGAGCTGCCATTTCAACAAGGAAAAGATGAGTCATATTATAGTAAATATTACTATAGGCAAACAGTCAACCAATTGGGAAATATAAGAGAGGCTTTGATGCAGGGAGTTGTATTAAAGATGGACTTTCCTGTTACAGTAAACAGTATAACATTAAAGCCTGGTTTTGCAACTGCATACTATCTTCCATTAATTTATGATCATACTAATGTAACTCGCTATGGAAGTCTCTATGTAAACCCTGAATTTAGTGTCTCACCTATGGAGTCCCTAACATTTGCCGTTGGTGCAGATCTATTCTTCTCTTGGGTAAAGAAAAAGGGAAAAGATACAGTAGAGATAGATTATCTTGATACACTTGGTGTATACAACCCAAGTTCAAGTGTATATTTTATGGTTAAATATAATTGGGGATTCAATTTAAGCAAATAAATATACAGATAACCAATATTTAAGGAGGCATTTAGCCTCCTTTTTTTATTTAAATAAACAAATCAATATTAAATTTATATTATAACACACTATAAAAATTAAAAAAATTAAATTAACCATATAAATGTAAAAAAACATCGAACTTATTCCGTTAATAGCTAGTATAGTATTTCAATAAAAAATTATAATATATCAGAGATTAAGGATATTTTATGAAGAAAATCTATCTTACTATTTCTATCTTTCTCATTAGTTTTACTCTATCTTCACAAGAAAATATCAGTACAGACAACAGCAATGATACAAAAACCACAGTAGAAGATAAAACTTTACCAGCAAAACCTGCTGCCACTCCGATAGATTTTAAACTGGCTTTTGCTGGTAACCACACATTTGAATTTAGGATACCTGTTATGCCAAATGGCCTTGACTACACTGGTCCGATAAAGAGTCCAAAGTTTAAAAATGATATTGGAGCAGAGATTCAATATAAATTTTTACGGGTTGTAACACACTGGGAAGTTGATGCCTATGTAAATGACACTGGTGATGTAACCACCTTTCTGGGGGGGAATGTCTACCCCAGGGAGAATAGCATTGTTATATCTCCATGGAAAATTAGGCTTGGTGCAGGTTTTCAATACTTTGATTGGGGTGAGAGTTTACTGGCAAAACCAACCGACAACGTCAATTCAAAAGATTTTACAGGTGGGGCTCAAATTGATAAGCTCTCTGTTATGTCAGTCTTCTTCTCGATAGCACCGGTAGACTTTGCATCTTTTGAGGTTATATATCTTCCATTTGCTCAAGGAATTAAATTTCCATTTGACTATATCTCCTACTTCGAGGATGAGTTTGGAATTGCGGATGTCTACAAAACAAATCCATCATTTGATCCAAGCTCATTTAAGATCGCAACCAAGGCAGCCTTTAAATTTAAATATGTGAGATTTTCATTAAGCTACATCTATGATATGGATCCATTCTTCGAACCAAAGGTTACAACAGTCTACAATCCAACAACTCAAATATATGATATAGAGTCCATGGAGATGGTCGCAAAGAGGCTCCAAAGATTTGGTGCTGATATTAAAGGGATGTATAACAAGTTCAGTTGGTGGGCAGAGGTCTCCTATAATATGACAGAGGACTACACATTCTCCGATGTCTCAACCAGAAACCCTCAGTTTGCTTGGACAACAGGTTTTAGTTTTTCATATGGCTTGCATGACCTATTTTTCTTCAGCCTTCAATATACAGGAACATTCGTTCCGCTCTTTGATACAACAGCCACATCGAAATATAACTATGATAACAATGGGAATGTAATATTACAGCCGGGGCGTTCACAATCCTACTATGATGATTACTACTATAATCAGTCAGCATACTTCCTTGCAAACATTAGAGAGGGGTTATTGCAAGGGTTTCTTATAATAGCAGCTTTTCCTTTTTTCGTAGCTAAAGATTTTTTATTACGACCAAATTTAGCTGTTGTATACAACTTCCCTCTCATGTATGATACAAGTGCTTCCACTAGATATGGAAATATGTATATAAACCCAGAATTTAATATCTCTCCAATGCCTGCATTAAACTTTGCAATTGGTGCAGATCTATTCTTTGCTTGGATGAAAAAACCTAATAGCAATGTTGTTGAAATTGATTATGATGATAAGATGGGTATGTTCAACACAAGTTCAAGCATCTATTTCAAAATTACATACAATTGGGGGTTCAATTTCTTAAAATAGATATTGATAATCTGCCTCTATTTATGATATATACTCTATTAAGAAAATTAAGGAGTTGATTGGTGCAGAAATATTTTGCTTTCGCTTTTTTCATAACTATTGTAATTTTTGTTGTTATACGAGCAAATATGTTAAGAATAAAGGGTGTTAAAGCTTTTTTTATAGAAAAAGTGGATATCTTTATTCTTCCATTTGTATTAATACTTCTCTATTATATTACAGCCATGACTTTTAATCTTCCAATTCCACTTAGAGACACAATTATTAATAGACCTCTATTTAACATAAATATTCTTAGTTGGCTAGGAGTTCTCTTCTGCCTCTCAAGTGTAGTAGGGTTTATTTTTAGCCTAAAATCTTTTGGTGACTCATTTAGGGTTGGTGTAGATAAGGAGAACCCTGATAAACTTATAACAACAGGCGTCTTTGGTGTTAGCAGAAATCCAATTTATCTCTCATTTGATCTATTGCTTATAGGTTTTTTTATGATATTTGCAAATTTGATATTTCTATCTATGTTATGCTTAGGCACACTTCTTTTTCATAGACAAGTGCTTAAAGAAGAGAAATTTTTAAAAGAGCACTATGGTGAAGAGTATCAAGATTATGCTAAAAAAGTTCATCGCTATCTATAAAAAAAGTGCTCCATAAAGTTTGATAGATAAAAAAATAGCGAGCTATCTGCTCGCTATTTTTGGTTATATCGCTATGGAGTTGACCAAAATGTAGAAGATGAGGCAAGATTTGTTCCCACCCCCTTAGCATTTTGGATAATTATGGTTCCAGCCGGAGTACCTTTATATAATTTGAGCTTTTGATTATCGTCCTCATTACACTTATATATTGCGTATTTTTCTCGCGCAATAGCTGATGATGAAATTCCATAAATTTCTCCACTTATAATAGTAATAACATTGTTATATTCGCTATAAATTGCAGCAGAAGGATGTATACCACTCAACTCATAAGAAGGTGTCGTATTGCCTAATACATTAACATTATCAGTAGCTGCAACTATCTCCCCACTTCTCATAGTAACAACACTGTCATACGCTTTAAGAGCAAAAGCTCTACCTGTTACTTCAAGATCCCCTACTGCTCCCACTATCCTACTATTTGATATTATCAAAGTTCCACTAGATACCCGTACTCCCCAAGCCTCATTAACAATTCCATTTCCATCTTTCCCAACAATGTCACATCCATTTAATGTTAAAGTACAGTTATAATTTACGGCTACTCCCATAGAAAGAGGCTTAGCAGTATTCTCTAAGTTTCCCGCTATATAAAGGTTTTCTAATGTTAGATTAGTGTCACGACGCATAGTTAAGGTACCGTTAGTTCCTCTAAAATAAATATATGGCAATCTTCTTATAATACTTTTATCATCACTATTTTCTCTTATCCAACTACTATTAAAACCTCCTTTTATACTAGTAGGTATAGTGGATATTACTTCAACGGCTTCACTATATGTCCCCATTGCTACGCAAATATTATACTTTGAAGTAGTTACCATATCAAGAGCTTTCTGTATTGTACTATATGGTGACAGTTTAGTTCCAGCACCACTATCACTACCAGCAGTAGAAACATATATGCTAGATGCCTCCTCAATAGAGATAGTTGTTGCAGAACAGTCAATTGATAGCTCACTCCACTTTGTTCCATCATAGGCAGAGACCTTAAAATAGTAGGTTGTGTTCTCCGTAAGTCCTGTAACAGTGTAATTTGTAGATAAGACATTATCAGCTCCAGTAACGAGAGTGTATGTACCATTTTTACTGCTTGCTCTATAGACTTTATAAGATGTTGCTCCAAATACACTATTCCAATTAACTTTGATAGAGCTTGTTGAGAGGGCTGTTGCATATAGACCCGTTGGAATATTTGAATATGTTATTGCAGAGCACTCATCAGACTTTCTGCTTGAGACGACCCCAACATAGCTTGCAACTTTGTAGTAATATTTTGTTGCCATTGTAAGTCCCGTCACGGTGAAATTTGTCGCTGTGATGTTGTCCGCTCCAGCAACAAGGGTGTATGTGCCATCTGCACTATCTGACTGATAGAGCTTGTAGAAATTTGCGCTTGCAACGCTATCCCAGCTTACTTTTATGCTGGTCGTTGAGAGCGCCTCTGCGGTAACATTCGTTGGTGTGGCTGGCGGCGCTGTTGGGGTCGTAACTCTGTTCAAGGTGATTGAGAGGTCGGGGTGGGTCTCAAGTGTCAGCGTGTTGTCGCCATTTGAGAGGGTACACTTTATCGTGTGAAGATCCGATGTGCCAGATTTTGCCATCTGGGTGATATTTTCATAGCTCAATCTCACATTGAATTCGCTATTCAAAAGCGATGAGACGTAGGCGCCATCGACAAGACCAAGGTTGCCCGTGTAGTACCTTAGCGCATCATCAGAGTCGCCAAAAAATTCAAACAGAACATTGCTCTCCCCTATCGTTGCAAGGGTGTCGGCGTTCTCCCAGTAGCCTCGATATTTTTCATCCAATATGTTTGAGGTCCTATGAAAAGTGTCGCTAACAGTAGAGCCCAATTTCGTGAGCGTGGTTGCAAGCTCCAGCGTCATAGTCTCATCACTGTTTGTAAGCTGATATGCATAGCTTGTCTGCCCTATCTTAAGAACCCCCTCATTAAGAGAGATAAATTGCTCTTTTTTCTGAAAATTATTCATAAATGAGGCAAGACTCATATCAGATGTATCCAAAGAGTTGAAATTTATATAGCAATCTCCAGTGGCGTCAGACCAGATAGTCAAAAATCTGTCCTTACTCTCATTTATCCACCTGCCAGCGATCTTAAGTGTCGTTGTGGTTGTTGGTAGGTCTATCCCACCGCTTCCGCCTCCACCACCACCTCCGCCATCACCATAGTCCACGGAGGCACAGGCCAAGCCTAGCAAAATCACCAATGTTACAATAAGTATCAATATCTTATATATTTTTTTCACTTCCCATACTCCTTAAAAATTTTAATTTTGATCTATAAAAAAGATCTTTTTATAATTTAGTAAAAGTTAATAAAAAATATTAAAGATATGTGGGTGCTCTGGGTAGGTTTTGATATAAAAACTTGATTATACTTTGACTATAGAGAACAAGGTGTTCTTTATCTTGACTTATTTTGTAAAATGTGACAGCATTTCTTGTTTCTTGTTTCTTGTGCTTGATGTTTGAGTACATAAACAGTTCTCTTAAATAGAAAAATTACAAACTTATATACAATTGTTTAATGCTAAATTTAATGTAAATATCAGCAACAACCAACTTAAATTAAAACAAATTTTAATAAATTAATCAACTAAAATTTAGTTTTTAAATAAAAAATTATTTTTAAAGCCCTTCTTTAATAAGAAGTTCTCATATTAAAATTGTCCCTTTAGAACGATATTTTATGCGAAAAAGTATCTCTCTCTCTAAATTATTACCTTAAAATAAATAAAGTAGCCACCCATCTTTCAAAAAATAGAGCTATTTTAAACCATTAAATATCTAGCTATTTTTTAACTAATATATTATAATCCATTCTTAAATTACGCTAAAACACATCAAAAAAATAGAAAAAAGGAGCTTTAACAAGTCTTATTTACTTTAACTACACTAAAGTAAGAAAAAAAGCATTCTCTGTTTTTTGTAATAGTTATTTCTCTTAATATTCAAGATGCCTCAATAAAAAACAGAAAGTTAGTTTTTTTTATTTAAGACATTTTTTTTTATTGGTTTTAATATTAAACTTTAAATAAAGCAAAAGGAGACTAAGTAATAGTTATGAGAGAGAAAATTAAAAAATTTGTGAAGATGTTTTATAGCCATCCAACTATAAACATCGCTATAATAGTTGCAATCACAATATTTTTTGGAATTATGGTTCCTCGTATTGAATTTGACAATGACTTGTCAAGAATGATCCCCTATAATCACAGAGTAAATGTTACAACCAGACAGATGGAAGATGATTATGGCGGACTTAGTATGATGATGGTAGGTATAAAATCAAAATCTGGTAATATTTTGACCGTTAATAACATCAAAACAATAGAGTATCTAACAAATGAATTTGAGAAGATTGGTGAAGAGCCTGATACTGTTGTTATAGAAAACAAAAGCAGCACTCCTTCAGACTCTAGCGACTATGGTGATCTTTTTGATGAGTTTTCAAGCGACTCTACAACTGCTACGACAGCGGCTACAAACAGATCACTATCAGAGGAGAACAATACAAACTATGACTCGCTCTTTGATGATTTGGACAGCTCTAGTGTAACCACAACTACTGCAGCAACAACTTCTAAAAAAGCTAAAAAAGAGGATTCAAAGCCAGTTAAAATAGTTGATGACGTTATGTCTATTACAAATGGAGAGCTTATTGCTGGTGTTGATGGCGGAATGGAGGCAATCTCTTTTAAAGATTATCTTCCCCAAACAGAAGATGAGATTGCAAAGTTTAAAGAGGTTATCACAGCATGGGATATATATGAGCAAAATTTATATTCTAAAGATTTTTCTGCTGGTTCTATTGTAATAACACTTGGTGCAAAGACAAAGACCACGGATCACAGAGTTGTCTATGACGCTGTAAAGAAGATAACTTCACAAGTTCAAAACAGTGACCTTGAGTTCTATATCTCTGGCAGTCCAGCCCTAACTGTATTAACAAACAAATATATGATGGCAGATTTGGGATTTCTAATTCCAATGATTGTAATTGTATTGGTTGTTGTACTATTCCTATCATTTAGAAATTTTTATGGAATTATACTTCCACTAACCACAGTTGGTATGAGTACCATCTGGACAGTTGGGCTTATGGCGATATTTGGAAAGGCAATAACAACAATGACTGTTTGTCTCCCCGTCGCCCTGATGGCTGTTGGCAGCGCCTATGGAATTCATATAATCACCCACTACATTGAGGACTCGCAGGAGTATAAACCCGAAGAATTTAACAGACATAGAAATAGGGAGCTGATACTTCAATTGATGCTGAAGGTTGGAGTGCCTGTTGTATTAGCATCCGTTACAACAATGGCTGGTTTCTTCTCACTTATGATTACTCCTATAATACCTTTGATGGAGTTTGGTCTATTTTGTGGAATTGGAGTAATATTCGCTGTTATAATATCTTTGGTTATGATTCCATCATTCTTGATGTATAAAAACAAGCGTGCAGAGACAAAGAAAGTAAAAGTTGGAAACAACGTAGGGATATTAGAGACTGCATTAAACAAGTTATATAAAACAATGATAAAACACAAAGTTATTGTTTTTATAATTATTGCTGTTTTTGTTGCAATAACTCTCTTTGGAATCTCAAAGATAAAGATTGATAACCAAATAATAAAGCTCTTCAAATCAAACTCTGAAATAGTTTTGGGTACAAACTTTATTAATGAAAAACTATCTGGAACAAATACATTTGATCTCAATATTATAGGAGATAAAAAGGGGGCATTGGCAAATCCTGAAGTCCTAAAACAGATGGATAATCTTGCTACCTTTATAATTAACAAGTATCCTCAGATCAATAAAGCAATCGGCTTTCATGATTTTATAAAGAGAATGAATGAGGTTATGCACTCAGATGAAGAGGGCAGCTTCTATGAAATTCCATATGATCCTGCGAAATATAACCTTGAGACAAAAGATGACTTGAAAAAATTGATATCACAATATCTGCTTCTCTATTCAGGCAACCTAGACTCCTATGCAGCATATGATACAATAGAACCTGAGAGAGCAAGAATGACAATGATATTAACCGATGCTGATAATACTGTTACTACACATATAATGAATGATATAAATGAGTTTGTTAAAAATAATTTCCCAGAAGGCTACACAGTTGAGATGTGCGGATCTATTGATATGTCAAAAGCATTAAATACTCTTGTTATAAATGGACAGGTTAGTAGTCTTCCACTATCACTAATATTGGTTTTCCTTATTGTTGCGATCTCTTTCCGTTCACTATTAAGTGGTCTAATTGGTATAATCCCATTGACATTCTCACTGCTTCTAAACTTTGGTATAATGGGACTTCTAAAAATAGATTTAAGTATGTCAACAGCCCTTATTGCATCTCTTGCTGTTGGTATTGGTGTTGACTATACAATTCACTTCTTAGTAAACTGCCGCTACCAGCGAAAGAGAAACCCAAATTTTGATGAGGCAGTCGAGGATACATATAGAACATCTGGCAAGGCAATAATTTTTAATGCTAGCGCTGTCGGTTTTGGTTTTTTAGTTATGATATTCTCTAACTTTATCCCATTGCAACAGGTAGGAATGTTGGTTGCTCTTGTTATGTTTTCATCATCATTCTTTGCATTAACTATTCTACCTTTTATCTTAAAATTGATTAAACCTAAATTTATTGAAAAGTAGGATATAAAACTTTTTTTCTGCCCCCTTTTCAAAAAAGGGGGCATTTTTTTATCAAAAAAGAGCAACAGATTAAACTTTTTTTGTGGTGTACAATTAGTTTTTTTGGTTTTTAAAATTAGAAACTAAAAAATCATTTTGTATAAGAATTTTAGCAGAAAGATGGTGACACGCAAAATAAAAAATGTATCTACTTAGAATCTTTACAATAAATTAGTAAATTGCTATATTCTAAAATTGTATGCTTTTTTTAAGATAAAAATATTATTAAAATTAAATATAAATATGGAGAAGGTTATGGATAACAGACACTATGGACAAAAGATAAAGAATATAAGAGAGATAAGAAATGTTACCATTGAAGAACTATCTGAACGAAGTGGAATCTCACTAAAGGTGATAACCAATATTGAAAATGGAACTTATATGCCAAATCTAACCCCTCTAATAAAAATTGCCCGTGTATTGGGGGTTAGGCTTGGAACTTTTCTTGATGATGAGGAGAGCATAGGTCCTGTTGTTGTAAGAGATGGAACAAAAAATTATGGAATCCACTTTTCAGAAAAAGAGAACAATGGCTCAACAGGTCTAAATTTCTACTCTCTTGCACCAAGCAAGAGTGGCCGTCATATGGAACCGTTTGTTATAGATGTATTAAAAGATCCATCAACAGAGCATCAGCTCTCAGATCATGAAGGCGAAGAATTTTTATATGTTCTATCAGGAGCAATAGAGATATACTATGGAAAAGATAAATATGTATTAAACAAAGGTGACTCTATATACTATGACTCAATAATCCCTCACAATGTTCATGCCTTTGGAAATGATAATGCACAGATACTGGCAGTAGTCTACTCACCATTCTAAATATTGATACAGAAGATTAAGAAAATTGATTAGGAGTAAAGTATGAAGTTGTTTGAGAAGACATTAAGTGAAATGCTAAGAGAGAACACAAAGAGATTTCCAAATAAAGAGTTTATAATATATGCGGATAGAGATTTGAGATTTACCTACTCACAGTTTGACAAGAGGGTTGATAGGCTTGCAAAAGGACTTATGGCTATTGGTGTAAACAAAGGAGACCATGTTGGAATCTGGGCAAACAATGTACCTGACTGGCTAACATTTATGTTTGCAACGGCTAGAATTGGCGCGGTCTTGGTTACTGTAAACACTCAATATAAATCTCATGAGCTTGAATATCTTGTAAAACAATCTGATTTAACCACTCTATGTTTGGTTGATGGATTTAGAGATAACAACTATATTGACATCGTTAATGAGTTAATCCCAGAACTTAAGAGTGCCCAAAGAGGTAAGCTTGTTTCAGAGAAATTCCCATATTTAAAAAATGTTGTCTTTATTGGGCAAGAGAAGTATCGCGGAATGTTTAATACATCAGAACTTATCCTTCTTGGTGAACATATTGATGACTCAAAAATAACTGAAAGAGAAAAAACTCTAAGTCCCTATGATGTTGTAAATATGCAATATACTTCAGGCACAACTGGTTTTCCAAAGGGAGTAATGCTTACACACCATAATATTTTGAATAATGGCTTCTACATTGGAGAGGCTCAAAAATTTACAGAAAATGAGATCGTCTGCCTTCCTGTTCCACTCTTTCACTGCTTTGGTTGTGTTCTTGGAATTATGGCGATTATTACCCATGCAGCAACGGTCGTTATGCTTGAAGATTTCAATCCTCTTTTGGTGCTTGCTTCAGTTCAAAAGGAGAAGTGTACTGCTCTCTATGGGGTTCCAACAATGTTTATCTCCGAGCTTAACCACCCTATGTTTAATATGTTTAATCTCTCCAGTTTGCGCACCGGTATAATGGCTGGCTCTCCATGCCCTATGGAGGTAATGAAGCAGGTTATAGATAAGATGCACTGCAAGGATATAACAATCGCTTATGGTTTGACAGAGACCTCTCCTGTTATGACTCAGACAACCACGACAGATCCAATTGAGGCACGTGTCTCAACTGTTGGCAAAGAGCTTCCATTTATAGAAGTTAAGGTTTTAGACCCAGATGGAAATGAGTGTCCTCCTGATGTGCCAGGTGAAATGTGCTGCAAAGGATATAATATAATGAAAGGCTACTACAAGATGCCTGATGAGACAAAAAATGTTATTGATAAAAATGGCTTTCTTCACTCAGGTGATCTTGGAGTTAAGACAGAAGATGGCTACTTTAAGATAACTGGTCGTATAAAAGATATGATTATCCGTGGCGGCGAAAATGTCTATCCGCGTGAAGTGGAGGAGTTCCTCTACAATATGAAAGAGATAAAAGATATTCAAGTTGTAGGTGTTGAAGATAAAAAGTATGGAGAGGAGGTTGCCGCTTTTATTATTCTTCATGAGGGGGCAACGCTTACAAAAGAGGATGTAAGAGACTTTTGTACTGGTAAAATTTCAAAATATAAAATTCCTAAATATGCTTTCTTCGTTAAGGAGTATCCCCTGACTGCAAGCGGCAAGATACAAAAATATAAGCTTAGAGAAATTGCAAAAGAGCTAAAAGAACAAGAAGAGCAAGTTTAAAAAAGAGCTTGAAAAAATTGGAACAATATTATACTACTATATTATGAGTATTAAAACTAATATTAAAACAATGGATGAGTTAGAGAGTGCTATAAAAAGTGCCAATCTACTTAAAAAATACAATTTGGATAGGATAGGTGTCTATGGCTCTTTTGCTCGTGGAGAGAAAGATCCAAATGATATTGATATTTATATTGACAAAGATGATTGTAGCCTTGAAAGTTTACTAAATTTAAAAATAGAGCTCGAAAAGATAAGTGGAAAAAAGATTGATATGATGATCAAGAGGTATGCAGAACCAATTATTTTGCATCGAGCCAAAAAGGATATGAAATATTTTACCCAATAGAGAGAATGACTTAATTCATTTAACAAGGATTTTAAATAACATTGAAAAGATTTGGTACTATACTAAAGATGCTAAAAATTCCGAAGAACTGTTTAAATTAAATGAACAGATGAATTTAAATGCCTCTCTACTCTTATTAGCAGTTATTGGAGAGGGTGTTTCAAAAATTTCAAAAGAGCTAAAACAAAAATACCAAAATATAGAGTGGCAACAAATTAAAAATTTTCGCAATAGAGTTGCTCATAACTATACAGGAGTAGATTTGGCAATAGTTTACAAAATTATTAATAGCGAGTTAAAAACACTGAAGAAGGAAATTATAAAAATAGTAAAAGAGGGAATAGAACAAAAAATATTTGATATTGAAGAGCTAAAAATAGCAAAAGAGAGCAAATACTACAAGTATATCAATTTTGAAGAGATTATATAAAAGAGTTTCTACAAAAAATCAAGTATTCATATTATTTATGTTTATTTAAACTCCAAATAGACAACAAGCTCTTTTGGGACATCTACTTTCTCTCCATAATCAGAAGAGTTATTATCAGAAAAGACCTTCTTATCTTCAAGCCAATATCTTATAAAATAGGTAAAGCATTTCTCTTTGCCAAACTCAGTATCCACCTCAAATGAGTCAAACTCTGGTATCCTACCACTTGCATTTATAATTTTTGTTCCATCTTTAAGCTCTACATCATAAGTATATGGAAAGTAGTAGACAATACTTAAGTTGCCACTTGGCTTCTTTACCTGTGTATAGCCAGTCACTCTTACACTCTTAACAAAATCTATCAAGAGTGTCTTTGTCTTGTTTTCATTATTTTTCCATGTAAGATCTTTTAGATAGAAGCCCGTAAATTTATTTGATACAGCACGAAAGAGATCTCCACTATGCTTTTGATAAAAAAAGTTGAATCTTGCATCATCTTTCAAGGTAGATCTTGTAACATTATCACTTTGAGCAAATAGAGAGATATTAATAAAAAGTATAGATATAAATAGAATAATCTTTTTTAACATATATTTCCCCCACCATGTTCTTTTTGACAAATATTTTATACAAAGAAAATATTACCTCTCTAATTTTAGAGGGGCATAAATCAACTGCCCCCTCTATTAAAAGTTTTTATCTATTTTCTGTAGTGTTTTTCACTTGCAAATATTTTAAACTCACCAGGTTTCAGCTCTATATTTATCTCTTTTATATAACCATCCATTCTATTTTCTGGTGAGTAGTCTCTGATTTTTTCCTCTGCAAGCACTGTTTCACAATTGTGTATATATATTCTCTGTCCATACTGAACATCTTTATTAAGCATTATAAGCACTCTTATATGATCCCACTCTTTATAAAAACAGAATATATTTTGCCAATTTGAGTGATCAACAACATTTATAGGGCTCTCCTCTGAAAGTGGAAGAAAAGCCTTTTTTATCTCAAGTATCTTCTTGATATTTTGTGTATAGTCAAGACCTGTCTTCTCCCAATCATTAGGAGAGCTCTCAACAACATTAAGCTTCTTTTTAAAACCATACTCAAGACCAGATGTTATCATAAAACCTTTAGAAAAGAGGGCTTCAAAATAGACTCTCTGCAAAAATTGACTCTCATTATCGCCGCACTCATCCATAAGACGAACAGTGTCATGAGAATCTGGAAATGAGATAGAGTCACTAGACAATCTTGTTAGTGCATACTGCTCAAGACACCAAGGCTCATTATAGTTCCACCACTTTGATGAGTTGAATGTATAGTCAAAACCAGTCTTTGATATAAGCTGTATGCGTGATGGTGTACAGCCTAAAGTCTCTGCCAAAAAGTAGACATCATTAAAATCTTTTCTAATATTAGAAATCAAATATGACCAGAAAATATTTGGAATAAGGTAGGCAGCATCACATCTAAAACCATCAAAGCCAAGCTTTATTGAGTGGACACACATATCTAAAAGATATTTCCACAGATTGTCTCTGTCTGTACTTGCCTCCAAATTGAAGGCAGCAAGATCACCCCATGTGATATATTGCCCATTCTCCCATGCTCCCGGTCTTTTCACATCTCCATCATCACCCAATACATACCAATCCTTGTGATCTTTTATTAAAGGTGAATCAATTGACGTATGATCAATTACCAGATCCATAAATACCAACAAGCCCCTCTTTTTACAAGCTTTAATAAATTTCTTAATCTCATCTTCAGGCTTATTTGTCTTAAAGAATAGAGGATTGTATATATAGTAATCTTTTATTGCATAGAGACTTCCAGAAAAACCTGGATACTGCAATGGATTAATATAGATACTATTAAACCCCATATCTATTATTCCATCCAGCTCTTTTTCCCACTCTTCAATATTTTTATAGAGTCTTGGAAAAAGGTTGTAAATTAAAAGCGTTTTCATAAATGGTTCACTCTCCCGATAGTTGATACTAATATTGATTTTATAGAATGCAGTCTATTTTCTGCCTGCTGAAAAACTAAAGAATTTGAAGCCTCAAAAACTTCCTCTGTAACTTCCATAAAGTGGACTCCATTTTCATGAGTCGCAGGAAGACAATGTAAAAATATACTATTTTTGTTTGCCCGCTCCATAAGTTTTTTATTAACCTCATAGGGCTTTAACTGTTTTATTCTCTCTTCTATTTCTGGATTCTTCTCTTCACCCATACTAACCCACACATCTGTATAGACAATATCTGCATTTTTTAATGCCTCATCTACTGAGTCGGTTACTATTATAGATGAACCACTCTCCTCTGCAAGTTTTTTAGAATAAGCAACCAAATCATCATTTGGAAAGAGAGTCTTTGGAGCACATATTGCAATATTAAGTGCCACCTTTGCACCAGCAATTAGAAGCGTATTTGCTACATTATTTCTTCCATCTCCAACATATGCAAGCTTCAATCCTGAAAGCTTACCAAAGTGCTCCTTTATAGTCATAAAGTCAGCTATAATTTGTGTTGGGTGTTCATCATCAGTTAGGGCATTTATTACCGGGACATTAGAATATTCATATAGAGTATTCAATGTATCGCTTTTAAAACCTCTAAAGCAGATCGCATCAAACATTCTTCCAATGACACGGGCAGTATCCTTTACTGACTCTTTTTTTCCCATTTGTATTGCATTTTTATCCAAAAATATAGCATTTGCCCCCTCATCAAAGCAGGCAATCTCCAAAGCACACCTAGTGCGAGTGGAGGTCTTCTCAAATATAAGTGCTATATTCTTATTCTTTAGATGATACCTATACTCTTTTCTTGCTTTTGAAGCCTTAAGCTCTATGGAAAAATCAACAAGGGACTCTATCTCCTCTCTTGAGAAATCTTTCAAACTTAAAAAACTCTTTTTATATCCAATATTAGATTTATTGTCATTCATAGTTACGAAAAAAAACCTCTAAAAATAAAAAAAATATAATAGAACAGAGTATAATATTTTACATTATAAATCAACAAAAAAACTTGTAAACCTACATATAAATTTAATTTAATATAAAACAGAGAAAAAACTTGGAGTATTAATTAGATAATATTGAATAGGAATAAGATTTTTTAAAAAAACGTAAAAATATATTATTAATATCCTAATAATTAAAAATCACCACTTAAAAAATAAATAATACATTTTTACCGATATAAATAATACTATAATTTTTAAAATATAAAAATATTTATATAAAAACGTTATTATATGTCTTCACTTTATAACATTTTTTGAAAATCAGAGTTATTGTAAGTTGACAATTATATTTTTTTTTATTAGATCTATATTTTGTTAAATGATAATAAGGTATTGAATATGAAAAAAGAAGAGATTATTTCAAATATAAAACGATTAAAAGAGAAGTTTAAAGATAGACTCTCAATTGTTGCACACCACTATCAAAATGAGGACATAGTAAAACTATCAGATTTTGTTGGTGATTCATATAAGCTCGCCCTATTTGCAAAGAGCAGCACAGCAAAATATATTGTTGTTTGCGGTGTAAAGTTTATGGCAGAGACCATAAAAATACTTGCAAAAGATGAACAAACTATTTTGACACCTGTAACTGATGCTATGTGTGATATGGCAAATATGGCAAACGAAAAGTCCCTTTCCATTGTATACAACAAATTAAAAAGCAGCAATTTAAAGATAGCTCCAGTTACATATATAAACTCATATATAGACATAAAGGCTTTTTGCGGCAAAAATGAGGGCTCTGTCTGCACCTCCTCAAATGCAAAAAAGATAGTTGAATACTATTTTGCAAATGGTTACTCTATACTTTTCACACCTGACTATAATCTTGGTAAAAATATAGGAAATAGTTTGGGCTTAAAAAAAGATGAGATAATTAAAATAAAAAGAGATCTAGCTTATGATGATACTAACATAAAAAAGGCCAAGCTTTTTTTATGGGATGGCTACTGTTATGTTCATAAAAACTTCACACTGAAAGATATTGAGAATGCAAGGATGGAGCATAAGGATGCAAAAATAATAGTCCACCCTGAATCTACCGAAGATATTGTTGATGCTTCAGACCTAAATGGCTCAACAGAGATGATCTACAACACAATAAGAGATGCAAAAGCAGGAACTGAATGGGTTATAGGAACAGAGAGCAGTTTTGTAAACAGACTAAAAGATGAGTTTAAAGATAAACATATATATGAGCTTAAAGAGTCCTATTGTGATGATATGAGTAAAACCACAATAGAGTCTCTATATGAAACAATAAAATCTATAGAGGATTTTGAAAAAGAAAAAAGTGGGCTAAAATATTTGGTTGATATAGATATTACGATGAAACAAGAAGCAAAAAAGTCGCTTGATAAAATGATTAATATAGTTTCATTATAGAATAAAAATCAATAATTATACTTGATTTTAATTTACATTTTTGATATTATATCGTAATAATCGAAAAATTTAAGTACAGTTGGAGATTATGGCTACATTACCTACGCAGAAATTGCTCAATTTTTATGAAACATATGGTGATAAAGAGTTAGCATTCAATAAATCAATTATTGAGATTACCGGCTTGGAGACAAAAAAGGTCTTCCTAAAGATAAGAAGCGGGCAATTACCTTGTGTTATATACTCATGTTCAATGAAAACAGCCAAGATCATAATGACACTGGGTGCAGATGATTTTGAAGATATCAAAAAAGCCAACAACTATGTAAACTTGAGATTCTCCTTCTTTCAAGAGAAAGAGACAAAAGCTCCAATAATGTTCTTTGTCGCATCTGTTATAAAATCATATACACCTTTCAACATGACAAGACAAATTTCTAATGATGGTTCTTCTGTATTTTTAGTATCATTAGAGTTTTCCCAGAAACCGCCTGAAGATCTAATAGAGATCATAGGAAGAGTTCTTGAAGCAAGTGATAACTTTGTTAAAAGGAAGGCTCTTCGTATAAACATAGATAATAAAGTATGCGAAGATATGGGCATTGCATCAAATAGAATAGTAGTCGAGTTACAGGGGTCAAAAAGGCCATGCATATTGAAAAACGCCTCATCCTTTGGCTGCATGGTTATATTGGCACTTGAAAATCCTAAAACTATTCTATTAAAAAGAGTAAAAATTATAATCCCTCTACTAAAAGATACAAGCAGTTTTCTATCAATTGAAGGAGAAGCTGTAAGAGCCGAACCTATACCAAACAGTACAGGTATCTATGGCATTGGTCTTGCTTTTGATGAAAACTTTATTCCTTTTGAATGGAAAGAGATGTTAAATAAATATCTCGATAAATTGGAACAAATCGCAAAGAGAAAAGCTTAAAAACACAGACAAGTTTATTATTTAAAATAGTTTAAGAAATCAGTTTATTTAAAAATTATTCATTTTTACAGTGCATTACCCAATATTTTTAATATGGAGATATTATTTATGGCAACATTAGATACTTCAAATATAGATCTTTTAATAATTGGAGGTGGAGCTGCTGGACTCACTGCTGGAATGTATGGTTCTAGAGCTGGACTAAAAACAGTAATAGTAGAAAAAAATGCGGCTGGCGGAAAGCTCCTCCTAATTGACCTAATAGATAATTTTCCTTCCCTTGAAGAGGGAATTGATGGCTTCTCTTTAGCTGAAAAGATGACAAAGCATGCAGCAAAGTTTGGAGCTGAAGTAGTAAGTGATGATATAATATCACTAGAAAAAAATGAAAATATATTTATAGCAAAATCAAAAAATAGTGAGTATAAGGCAAGAGCTGTTATAATAGCAACAGGCTCCACATACAAGTATCTATCTGTAGATGGTGAGGGAAAATTTCTTGGTAAAGGTGTAAGCTATTGTGCAACATGTGATGGGCCTTTCTTCAAAGGAAAAGATGTTGTTGTCGTTGGTGGTGGAGACTCTGCCTTAACAGAGGCGATACTTCTTACAAAATATGTTAACTCCGTAACACTGGTACATAGAAAAGATAGCTTTAGAGCAGTTGATTCAATTGTAAAGCTCGCATCAAATAACAAAAAAATAAAATATATGCTAAATTCAGTTGTATTATCAATAGATGGAACAAACAAAGTGGAGATTGTCTCAATAGAAAATCTATTATCAAAAGAGATCACAAAAGTAAAAGCAGACGCCATATTCATTTTCATTGGTTCAAATCCAAACACACTTTTTCTAAGTAAAAGCATACTTGATAATGAAGGCTTCATAAAAACAGATGAGAACCATCAAACAGGCATCGAAGGGCTATTTGCTGTTGGTGATGTAAAGAGCGGCCAGTTTAGACAGATTGTAACAGCAATATCTGATGGAGCGACCGCTGTAAATAATGCAATAGAGTATATAAACAAGCTAGATGGAAAAGAGTACCACTAAACCAAAACTTCTCTTTTTTACAAACATTGAAAATTGTGGCTGCTCTAATATGGCTATTGATGAATATTTTGTGTCAAAACTTATAGAAGATAGCGAAATTGATGGAGTTCTTAGGTTTTATACCTTTTCAAAGCCATCTATAACAATAGGATATTTTCAAAAGACAGATCTCTTCTCAAAAGAAAAATTAAACGAGAACAATACCACAATCATAAGGCGTCTAACAGGCGGAAACGCCATATATCATGATAAATATAGTTTTACCTACTCTATAATATTAAACAAAGATATTTTTAATTTGAAATCTTACAAAGATATCTATCTATTTATAGCAAACATATTAAAAAATGCACTTATGAAATTGAATATCAATACCACGATAGAGGATAAAACTATCACCAATGAGACAAATTATGACTGTTTTTCATCTGTCTCTCAATATGAGATAAAGGGAAGAGATGGAAACAAGCTTATTGGTTCTGCTCAAAAAATTTTTAAGAATCTATTTCTCCAGCAGGGTGTACTTTTAAATAATTACTCTCCAGAGTGGCTTGAAAGTTTTCTAAAAAATAGTCCAAAAAATATGAATTCAAAAAAATTTTCAAAAAACAGAGAGAATATTAAAATAGATGATATAATAGACTCATTCAAAGAGAGTTTTAATGAATATTTAGATCCAATTGATTATAAAATTAGTTATGAAGATAGGCTTAAAATTGATGAATTAGTTACTTCAAAATATTCAAAAGATGAATGGAACTATAGAAAATGATTTTTGATAGTAATAGTAACAGCATAGAACAAAAACTCATTGTAGAATATATGGAAGAGAATGAACTGATATTCATAACAGTACTTGATAAAATTTTTTCAAAAAATCCTAACATGCACTATGTACACCTATACCCATTTTTTAAAAACAGCAGAGTTGATTCCCTAATAACCAGTTCTGGATATGGAATGATACACATAAATTTAAAAGATGAATATATTAATAGTGCAGTCAAACTTCTTAATGAGATAGGTACATTCTCTATTTATGGCGCTACTAAAACCATTAATATACTCAATGAAAAAATAGATAAGAATTTCAATAGTGAATATGAATACTATGTTATGCAATTAACGAAAGATAATTTTAAACCTTTTCTGATCGATGATGAAGAGAACTATATAGGAGTGAAATGTGATGAGTCACACTTCAAATATTTAAAAAAGCTGCAATATCTCTATCATAAAGAGGAGGTCTACAGAGAGGATAAAAACTACCCATACTATTTGGAGATGAAGCATTTTAAAAGATTATTAAACAATAGATTAAACATTGCAATATTTGAAAATATACATATTCCAAAAGCAATATCAAAATGTAACGTAAACGCAAACTCAAAAAATTGCTATCAAATTGGTGGTGTCTTTACATTAGAAAAATATCGAAACAAAAACCTTGCAACATACTGCGTTTCAAGACTTATAGGAGAGATATTTAGAGAGAACAATAAAAATAGAGTAATGCTCTATGTAAAAAAAGAGAATGGCAGAGCAATAAGAGTATATGAAAAATTGGGATTTATAAAACAGTTTGAAAGCAAACTTCTCTCTTTCTAAAAAATATATTATTTTAAATAATCAACCATTTCAAATTTTAGTTTCAAATTGATACTACTCGATAAAATATTTTTTTTAAAAAAATAGTATTTCTATATAAAAAAACTTACAAAAAATAGCCTTTATAAAAATATAATAATACCTTTTAAATAGAGAGAGATAAAAAAAAATATCCATTTTTTTATTTTTATTTTTTTTAATAAGGAGGATACTATGGGGCTAGCATCTATGATCGTAGGAATTGTATCAGTTCTTATTTCAAGTACTTTCGTAGGTTTCATTGGTGGTATTGTAGGACTTGTTTTGGGATTAGTTGACAGAGGAGAGGAGAATAAAAAAATTGCAAGAGAAAGAGAGATGATAAAAGATCCAAAAGAGCTTGAGGAATTTGAAAAAAAGGTTGCAGAAGGAATATATTCAAAAAAGGTTACCACAGCAGGAATAACTTTGAATACTATTGCTATAGTATTCTTTATACTCTTTGTTATCTTTTTCGTTTTTGTTATGAAGTATAAATTTGGTGAGGCTGGTATGCCGTGGATGATGCACCATTGGTGGAACAAAGGTGGTGGCTACTAGATGATTAAATAGAAGAGCTCTAATCCCTCAGTCAAAAGAGTAATATTTATGGCCTCCAGATAGTATATATTTCCCATTTGGTGAAAAACTTACAGAGCTAACATCACCATCATGGCCATTAAAAGTTTTAATTTCTATTCCATTTTCAATATCCCATAGGATAAATTTTGCATCTTTTCCACCCGATAGAGCATATTTTCCATCAGGAGAGAACGCCAGTGAAACAATGGGATGTATATGTCCCTTAAAAGTCTTCAACTCTTTTCCACTCTCAACATCCCACAATTTCACACTATGATCATATGAGCCTGATAAGATATATTTTCCATCATATGAATATGCTAGAGAACTTACTGTACCATAGTGCCCATTAAAAGTTTTTATTTGATTCCCATTTTTAGCATCCCAAAGCCTAATTATATTGTCATTTGCCCCTGTTACTATATAATTATTATCGTTTGAAAAAACAATTGAGGAGGGATACTCATTAAAATCAAAGGTTTGAAGTTTATTGCTATTTTCAATACCCCATAATGTTAATACAAGCTCTTTCGAGTTAGTAGCTGCATATTTTCCATCTTTTGAGAACTCTATTGATGGAAGATGCTTACTTTGTCCATCTATTTTTTTTATCTCTCTACCACTTGACAAATCCCACACTCTGATAGTCCCATCTCTTGAGCCAGACAATATAGTTTTATCATCTTCTGAGAAAGCCAGTGCCTCAACCTCATCTTCATGTCCATTAAATACTCTAACCTTTTTTCCAGATTTCGTCTCCCAAAGCACTATTTTTTTATCATATTCACCTGATATCACATATTTTCCATCATGCGAAAATAGTGCTGAACTTACAGATTTATTGAATCTATAAAAACTATGCACCTTTTTTCTGCTCTCCACATCCCACAACATTAGAGTCTCTATACTTAAGTCTACTATTACAATTATAGTGACTAATAATAATATTGGAGTGATTATTGATGTTATCACTAGTAGAAACCAGTTACGCTTTTTTAGCTTCCTGTTATTGCGAATAAGATTATCAATAATTAGACATACCCCAAGAGCTGGACCAATAATTGAAATTATTAAAAAACCTACTACTCTAATGACATCCAGCAAGTAAGCTATTATATTATTTCCAATAATGCTGCTATATGTAACAGAGCTGCTCATAGTTGCGAAAGCAAAAATAATTAGAAAAAAACTTGAGAGCGACAATATAAAGTAGATAATTAGTTTCTGCCACCTCTCACTATATATAAAAAAATCACTCCAAATCAATTTTAGATAAAAAGCCAAAAAGAGTATAGATGAAAGAATTAAAAGAAGAGGATAGTAAAATTTATCAAAATTATTGTTAGAGAATAGAACCATAAAAGATGGTAAAAACATAACAGATACAAGTATTGACAAAATTGTTTTTACCGTTTTTTCTTTATTACTCATCTACCCTACTCCAAAAATGAAAAAAAAAATTGTATAAAAAAAATATTTGAAAATATAAAGAAATATCCTCTTCTTTATACGAAGAGAACACTCTTATTTTTTTTAAACACTCTTAATAAAAATTTCTACCCCAACTGATTAGTTTTTCTCTCTTTTACTTAATGGACTATCTATCCAAACACTCCTCTTCACAGCTTACATCCATTGTCCCTGTCTCTAAAGCTCTTTCATAGTATGATATTTTATACTCTATCTTCTCCATACACCTATTTAGCTCCGCCATCTGCTCCTCTACCCTTTTTTTCTGCTCTATAAACATCTTATAACGTTTTGGTATAGTTATATCTCCCTCTATACACCAGTCAATAAAAATTTTTATCTGTTTAACTGGCATTCCAGTGTTCTTTAGACAAACAATAATAGCCAGCCACTCAAAATCCTCATCTTTAAATTTACGTACACCAGATGGGGTTCTATCCACAAATGGCAAAAGTCCCTCTTTATCATAGTAACGCAATGTGTGTGCTGTTAAATTACATCTTTTTGATATCTCTGCAATTGTATAGGACATATAAATCTCCACTATTTTTCAATTATCTATAGATTATAAAAAATTTAGTAGCGTTCAATAATGCCAATCTAAAACCTAAAAGAATGAGGTTTAGGTTGCAAGAGGCTTTAGTTGGTAGCGGGTAGCTCATTCCTACTCAACCTTGTTATTGGATTACACTCCTGCAAGGGCTACCAGCTAAAGCCTTTTTCATTCCTTGATAAGTTAATTGAAACAATCAAGGAGTGTAATTATGAGCGATGTTAAGAGTATCGAAAATATCGATACAAGTCAACCTAATTTTGATGAACTAGAGGTAGGTGTTATCTTCAACGAAGAGGATCATACCTATACCAGCGAAGAGAGTGGAGAGAAGTATCTAAACTTTTCATTGTTTTTGGAGCTTTACACAGAGGATAAAGTCCCTAACCTACCACAAACTAGAGAAGCTGCCGAACACGGCAAAACAATTCACAAACAACAGCAAGACTATCTTTTTTCAGAAAACAGCGATCTTTTTGATGAGGTCTCTTTTGTAGAGAAAAAATTAAAAGAAGATTTTTTTGTAAAGAGCTATTCAGAGTTTTGGAAAGAAGAGATTATATGGAGTCACGATCTAAAAATAGCTGGGACTGTTGATCTTGCGATACAGACAGAAAATGACTTCATAATTGCGGATTATAAAACTGGCAGTCAAGTTGATAATGAAAAGTGGATTTTTCAACTGGCTTACTATTCTCTTATGTTATGGAAACAACCTACAAAATATGTAGTGTTTCACCTACCAAAATTTGATGAAAATAATTATCTAAACAAACCATCAGACTTTTTCAAAGTAATTGAATACTCAAGAGAGGATATAGAGAGAGCTCAAGAATATATAAAACAATTTTTAGCTGATAGAAAAACAAGAAATGAGAAAGCTTTAGAGTCTTTATCTCAAGAGTGGATAGAAAAACTAGAGTTAGTAGAGGCAAGAAAGAAACATATAGAAGCAATGGAAGCTTGGATAGATTTTACTATGAACGACTATTTGGATTATGCAAAAGATTTTCCCAAAAGCATAACATTTAACAGATTAAAAATAACTAAGGTTGAGGCTAAAGAGGAAAGTATAAGATTGACATTACAAAAAAAGGGGGCAAAAAGTGAATAATGAGAGCAATGAAATAGTAAGGCGAGAATACGCTTCTCTTATGCCACAAAGTTTCAATCAAAAAATGGCTATGGCACAAATATTATTAGAGTCTCGTTTTTTGCCCGACCATTTGAATACCGCTGCTAAAATAGCAGTTGCACTACAATGGGGACACGAGTTAGGGTTAGAGCCGATGGCATCTACTAATAATATTTATATTGTGAATGGGAAACCTAGCTTAAGCACTGATATTATGCACGCATTAGTAATGAGAAGTGCTGAATATAGCGGGAGTAAGTGGCTAACAAAATCAAATGATACGCAAAAAGCAGAAGTTGTTATCAAACGAAAGCTAAAAAATGGTTCAATTGAAGAGTTTAGTGGTTATTTTGATATGGAAATGGCTAAAAACGCCAATCTTTTACACAAAGATAATTGGAAAAAACACCCCGATAGAATGTTAAGAAAAAGAGCATTGTCATTTGCTTTAAGAGATGGTTACCCCGACATTTTAGCAGGAGTTTACGACCCAGACGAATTAGAAGTTGTAAGTATAAACAATAGTAACAACAAAAATAATTTAGAACCAACTGATGTAACTGATTCTGCAATTGAGTATTCAACATTAAAAGCCCCCCCTAAAAACGATATTCTCTCTCTTTTTGATGAAGCTTTTCAAAATGGAGAAATTACACAAGCTCACTATGATGTTGCAAAAGATCCAAATAATAAAAAAACTCTAAATGAGAGACTGCTACAAAATATGAAAAATAAGAAAAAAGCTTTTGATGTATGGGTAAAAGCTCATTCTTTAGAGTACATCACAAAAGAACAGCTAGATATTGCAGAGAAAAAGACTACCAACGAAATTGGTGTAGCGATTTTGGAGCAGATTATAACAACTAATGGGTTCAATATTGAGGACTTTGAGGCTGGAATTAAGGCTGTTGTTGAGGATGAAAACGATGAGAAGATTGATGAGATATTTGATAAACCAATAGGGAGTGTAGAGAATTCTCTTGTTGATACTAATATTCCAACTTATGAGTCTCTAAAAAATGAAAAGGAAAATGATGGCAAAACGGAAGATGATGAAGTGGATAATGATGGACAGGAAGAGTTTGAGTTTTAGATAAAAAATTATACCGCTAGGCTTTCGGGCGTAAATCCCCCCCGAAAAAAGTCTGAAAGTCTAGCTTTTTTAAAGGAGATTTATATGAGTAAAGGTAAGAAAAATATAGCAACACTAACACTAGTGGGGCTTTATGATTGGATAGGCAGAGTCACTCATAGTGATACTATTTTTGGTTCTATCTTTGAGTTGGAATACTACCCTACACCAGTGAAACTTGGCGAGAAATATGGATTTATTGATATAAAAGGCAATGAAATCATAGATTTGATTTATGAGGATGTTGGGCACTTCTCAAATGGGCTTGCAAAGGTCAAGCGTGATGGGAAGTATGGCTTTATTGATAAAAAAGGACGTGAGGTTATCCCTATTAAATATGATGGTGCAGAAGATTTTTACGGGAATGATTTTACTACTTGCTATTTAGACGCCAAAGCTTACCTAATCGACAAAAAAGGTGAAGTAATAGTTTAAATATTGGGAGTTGGTATGGAAAAAAATGACTATTTTACAATAACCCCCAATATTGTTCGCAACAATAAAAAACTGCCCGAAAAGGCTAAGTATCTTTTTAGTGATTTGGTGTTGCTTTCAAAAGAGAAAGGTTATTGCTGGGCAAATAACTCTGCATTAGCAAAAATTACTGAAGTAACACCACGAACGATAACTAGGTATTTAAGCAAGCTAAAAGCAGAGGGGTATATAACAATAAAGACTTTTATTGATGAAAAAAAACACCAACATAGACATATTTTTATTTCTGGGGAGCTTGTTAAGGTAAGCGGATTTAGTGCAAAAATAGAGTAAGAACGTAGATCGGGTGATCTATGCCCCCTAGATCGAGCGATCTACCATATTAGTAATAGTAGATCAATAATAATAAAAAACGGCGGCGGTTCGATCTAATATATATATATATGTATATGGCTATTTTTTTAAAAGGAATGGAAAAAAAATGAGTAGTACAACTATCGAAAATATCGACAAAATTGAGAAATACTTTAGCAAAAAATGGAACTTTTCTGAAACTCAAATTTTGATGATTAGAGAAAAATCGCCGTCGTTTTTAAGAGAGAAAGTAAGACAAGTGGAGTGGTTAATCCAAAATAAGCCTAACTCAATTATCAATGCAGAGAGCTATCTATATAAATCTATAACGAATGACTGGAAAAATAGTGATTATCTCAAAAGGGATGAGGAAAAGAAAAGAGAGACAAGAGCGGATAGAGAGTTAGAAGCAAGAAACAGAAGAATTGAAAAAGCTCGGCGAGAGCACGAAGAGGCAAAAGCAGACTACGAAGCGAATAGAGAACTGTATGACACTTACAGATTTGTTTTGTTTACGCTCTACTTGAAAATATGGAATGACAAATCTTTTGACAACCTAACAGAAGAGGAGTGGAACACATACAATAGACTTCCGCTAGAAAATATGGAATCAGTAAAAAAGTTCCTTGAAAAAAAAGAGACTGACAATACAAAAAAAGAGGTTGAAGAGAAAAAAGAGTGCATACTTTTTATTAAGCAACTAATTTTGACAGATGATTTGGGTGTTAAATACTCTTTTGATACTAACAGGCTTATAAATATTGATACGGGAGAAGAGACGATTAACAACACCCCATATGGAGAAGTATATAAAAATTGTGCTCTAATGGGAATAAAGAGGTTGTTAGATAAGGGGTACAACTTAAAAAATGAAGATGATTGTAGTGTGACTTTAGGCAACTATAACCAGTTAATTTAAGGAGAAGAAAGATGAAGTGTAATGGATGTGGAAAATTTTTTGACACAAAAGAATACATTGAAAAACATAAAATAGACACAGAAGATAGAGCGAGTCTTTTAAAAATGGAGTTTGATGCTGTTGCTGCAAAATATATTGTCTTAATTGCGAACCACCTACTGATAAGGAGTAGACTATGGAATTAGTTGCTATTTTAGTATTTATTTTTTGTACAACTCCATTTTTGGTTGCTTATTTGTATTTGTTAGAGGTAGTAAAAATCAAATTGTGGTGTAACGAGAATGGAGTTAAATACAAAGGAATAAATAGGGAGCTGTATAGATGAGAATAGGAATGTATAATTTAATGAGAGAGACTAGGCTTGAAAAACAGATGACACTCAAAAAATTAGAAGAGCTAACAAGCATTCATCGTAAAGAGTTGTCTGATATCGAAAGACAATCAATCAAAACTAGTGATGAAAATCTTATAAAAATAGCTAACGCCTTGAATTATACAGACATTGAACAGTGGCTATACAGCTTTGAATATGCACCAATAAAATATGACAAAATAGAGATAACAGAAAAGATTTTAAAACATATGTATATTCCAAAGTTTATTTAAAAGGATATGGAGAAAAATATGAAGATTTATACAAGCTATTTCAATAATCCACAAGTCAAAGATTTTGATGGAGTAAAAATAAGCATAGCTAGATATAAGCCAAGATTCTCACTTCCATACAAAATTGATGGCAAAATAGAGGAGCTTATGCCTACTAAGTTTCTATTATTACAATATAAGAATAAGGAGATTGATTTTGAGGTCTATAAAGATGGCTACATAGATCAACTGCATGACCTAAAAAATAGGATTATTGGTAAGATTCTCTCATATGATAAAGATTTAGTTTTGTTATGTTACGAAAAAGATAAAAATGAATGTCATAGAGGAATATTTTCAGATTGGTGGTTTTGGCAAAATCCCGAGCATAATAGACCAAAGGAGTTATAAATGAAAAGGGAGACTGCTCCTAAACAAGAGCAAGTAAAAAGTCTTTCAAATACTTATGTTAATAAATCAAGGGTGGTGGGATTTTGTTTTTGTCATAAAGTTTGTTTAACAGCAAAACAATTAAAAAGTAGAGAGTGTCTTAATAAACAATGTCGTTATCTAATAAAGTATGAAAAGCATCAATTTTGGGTAGAGAGAGATAGAAAGAAGCAATTAAAAAATGACAGCAACAGAAATAACTAAAAGAGAGATCCTCTTTGAAAAGCAAAAAGGCAAGTGTTTTTATTGTGATAAGCAAGCAAACCAGTTTGCACATATTTTAGGACAAACGGAGCTTAATTATAAACTTTATGGAAGGTTTGTAATTGATAGTATCCACAATGGAGTGATGACTTGCTCTACAGAGTGCAATAGAAAGGCTGATATAGGCAAGCTGAATATGTTTGTTATTTTAGAACACATCATTGGTGTGTATCAAAAAGAGTTAGATAAAAGGAGTAAATAAGATGGATTTTCTCACTAAAATTGAACGAGAAATAGAAATTGATAGATACAATAGGGTCATACTACAATTTGATGAAAGGCTACATAGAGTATGTACAATTATGATTAAAGCTTATAAAGAAAATGATTTTGACATTATCAAAAAGTTTATAGAAAAGGATTATATTTTAAGGAATTGGGACAAAAAAAATGACAAAACAACAACATAGCAACAGAGTAACAATTGGTAGTAGTGATAAAAAGAGAGTCGAACTTGATTTTTATACAACTGATAAAAAGGACTTTGAGAGGTTCTTAAATGCTCTAAATAGAGATGGCTTCTCTTTAAAAGATACAATTTGGGAGTGTTCGGCAGGGCTTGGCGACTTGATGGAAGTCTTAAGCGAGCGAGGGCATAGTGTAGTTGGCACAGATATACATATAAGAGATAATTGTAGAGTAGATATAAAGCAGCAAGATTTTCTCTCTACCCTTTTAACTGAAAATATACCAAGTGAGTATGAGACTATATTGACTAATCCGCCTTTTAACATTGTTGGTAAGTTTATAAAGAGAGGGCTTGAATTATTAAAAAACGGACAGCACCTAATTTTAATGAGTAGGATACAGCTTTTAGAGGGAAAGGAGAGATATAAAATATTTTTAGATAATCCTATGAAATATGTTTATGTCTACTCTACAAGAGCTAATTGTCATACTAACGGAGAGAAGACAACAACGAGTGGTGCAGTCTGCTTTTCGTGGTTTATTTGGGAAAAGGGGTTTAATGGAGAGGCTGTAATTAGGTTTATACCATAGAAAAAAATAAGAATTACAAATTATTGAGGAGTTAATAAGTGAAAACACCTATTACTTACTATGGGGGGAAACAAAGTATGATTAAAGATATTTTGCCTCTAATTGATTATTCAAAAAACCAATATGTAGAACCATTTTTTGGCGGTGGAGCAATATTCTTTGCTAAAGAACCTCACAAGCACGAGGTTATAAATGACCTTGATAATAGAGTTGTTAATTTTTATGAAGTGTTAAAGAATGATTTTGAAGCATTAAAGAAAAAAATAGATACGACTCTACACAGCGAATACTTGCATAAAACTGCGAGAGAAATATTAAAAGATAAAAACGCTGATAAAATAGAGATGGCTTGGGCTTTTTGGGTACAAACTAATATGAGTTATAACAAAACTATTGGTTCGGGGTTTACTTATAGCCATACTAAAAACAATTCTACACAAACTAAAAATAAACGTGAAAGTTTCAAAATATGTTTGTCAGAGAGGCTAGAAAATATAGAAATATTTTGTAGAGATGCTCTTAATATTATTACACTCAAAAATATAGGTGATACATTCTTTTATATTGATCCCCCATACTATAATGCAGATATGGGACACTATGAAGGTTATACTGAACAAGATTTTATAAATCTTCTAAACAAATGTGAAGAGATAAAAGGACATTTTTTATTAAGTAGTTATGATAGCAAGATATTACAAGATTATATAACAAGAAATAAATGGCAACAAAAAATTATAGAAATGAATTGTTCGGCCGTTAATGCCAAAAAAATAAAATATGAGTCTTTGGTATATAATTATACTTTAGAAAAAGAATTATTTTGAAAGGTGACAATAAAAAACTACATACGGCATTTGTTAAATGCTAGTAGTTTATATAAATGTTTTTATTTTAGAAATAGTTGTTGCTAGAGTGGATTGTTAATTCAGTCTAGCTTTTAAAAAGGATAAAGTTTATGAGTGAAAAATATGTTGTGGGTGATTGCTATAATACTACTAATTGTTGTGGAAAATGTAATGAGTGTGAATATGATGATTCGGGTTGTGAATACGATGAGAATGGAGAGGCAGTACACCCAAAAGAATCAAATACAGCTTATATAAAAACTGACAAAGTAAGAGAAGCTCTTGCAAAACCATCTATTCGTGATTTGGTAGAAATGGGAATCACAGCAGAGGAATATATAAAAATAGCAATTGAGATAATATCATATGAGACAGATAATAAGCCGTCTTGTTTAGGTATTCTAAAGGTAAGAATATTAGATGAAATCATCGAGTTAAAAGATGTTCTTGCTTTTGACTATACATATCTTGGAAAAGCTGACTTAGTAAAAAAGGAGCTCTTCCCTATAGAATATCAAAAATATTACAACTTGATATACGAAGCTCTTCATACTTGTCGTTTTGATGTTATGCTAGATGAATGTGTTTCTGAAAATCTTGATAAGATAAATTGTAATTGTGAAGATTGTGAGTTTGATGATGAGCATTGTATCCATGATAGAGGCTCTTTATTCATAATTGAAGGTAATAATGTCTAAACAAGCTGATTTGTGTGTGCCTTTTGAAACTGGTTTTATTCAAGATGGCAAAGGAATAAAAAGACAATTTTTAATTATTTCTGACTATGAAAAATATTCTGAACTTGTACAAGTAATTAAAGAGTGTGAAGAGAAAGGCACTCTCTACTTTAATCTTGATGTAAGTCTGCCACACAAACCTAGAACAACAGGCGAATATAGTCAAAACCATCTCATAAATGGAGTTATACAAGAGATAGCGGCTGCAACAGGTGACGATTTTGGTTATGTAAAAATGTATTGCAAACATAAAGCTATCAGTCGTGGTTATCCATATAAAACTAGCAAACTGACAGGTAAGGTTATGCCTTACAGCGAAGCAGATATAGACACGGTTCAAGCTGGCTATTTGATAGATACCATTTTAGAAGTTGTCGCTTTTTTGGGATTTGTATCAAAATATGACAGAAAATTAAGAGAGTTTATAAATAAATCAAAGCTAAAAGTTTGAGGAGAAATAACAGTGGAATATATGGCAAATGAAACAGATATGGAATGTAACTATACTTATAACTATAATATTCAATGCTATTATATAGGTGCAAGAATAAATAAATATTTTGTAGCTGGTTATTTAGTTGATAATTTTTATTATGGGATTTATCTAAATGATAAATAATTCAATAAATATGATTTTGAAGTTTATCTTTGATGACCCACAACTTGCACTTCTCATAATATATTTACTTTGGTTTATTATGACTGGTGTTGTCATTTATAAAGGCAGGACAAAAGAGAGAGTATATACATTAGAAGAGATTGAAAAAGAAATAAATGAAAAGGAGTGAGTTATGAATTGGAAACATTTTTTGAGGGTAATATTAACTATTGGGGTAATAATATTTTTGCTTGCTTCAGGGTTGTTCTTGCGTGGATGTAAAAGCATAGCAATGTTTTCTGGAGATGTAGATGAAGCTTGGGCTGTTAGAGCTGATGCCAGCAGGAGATTACAAAACTATCATGAGTTTGAAGATATGTATAATCTTATAAAATCTAGTAAAGCTACACTGGTTTTAAGGTTAGAGAATGGAGAAAAGTTTAGAGATCTAGCTCCAGAGATTATGATTATCAATAATGATATGATTGCTAGGTACAATTCAAGGTCAAAGCAATATGATCGCAATATGTGGAAATCAGAGCATTTACCTTATCAGTTAGACTTAATAAGTAGCATTGAAGACTTAAGAAAATAAGTCTAAAGGAGTTATAAATATCAATAGAAAAAACTGATAATGGTGATTATGTAATCACTTGGCTTGAAGAGGCACAAGAAATCACTAATCCAAATCAAGTAATAGATGATTTATTTGATCATATTAATAGTGGTAAAAGGTTATGGAAACTTAAAAATTAAGGAGAGATTATGAAAAGGATATTTATGATAGTATTTCTAATTGGAGTACTTTTTATCAATGCAAAATGCGAGTTGGATGAGACAAGTTATACTTCAAATAGAAGTATTGAGTATGATTCAAGAAAAAAAGTTGAAGTACCAAAAAATGAATATTTTATTGAAAGAGAGAAGGTTGCTGAATGGTTTAAAAATTGGGATAGCCCTAGTAAAATATCTTATTTATATATTTTTACTCAACAAGGATGTATTGGATATTTTATTGTAAGTGGAAAACCTGTGTCTAATAGATCTTATTTGAATAGAGAACATGAATATTATATGAATGGAGCTGTACTGCAAAGTCCATCTCTTGATGGGACTTATGGTGAGGATTTATATGGAATAAGATTCAAGTCCGCAAATGGAGTATGGCATGAGTTTGGCGGTATGAACTTTAGTTACATATATGCAGATAAACCAATTACAAGTTTAAGTAAAAATTTGTTAGGAGATTAAATATGTATTTATATGGAACAGACGATGGTAAACCAACTGAAGAAATGAAAGAGAATCTGTTAAATAATGCTCTATCAGATTTGGAAGAATTCAAGGATCATATTGAGATAGATGAAGGAAGTGCAGAACCAAAAAACGATGATGATGTAGAAATATATAATGCTGTCTGTCAAGCTACTTCATTTATAGAAGAGGCAATAGATAAACTTCAGGCTAGAAAAAAGTAAATATTTTAGGGAGGATGTATGAAGATTTTTAACAGATTAGTATTAAGAGTGTGGTTATCTCTTAAATGGTTTTTAAGTAGTGTGTGTGGTTATAGGAAGTATAAAGTTGCTGAAGAGATTGACTTTGTTCAAAGGTCAAACATAAATATCAGTGAGCTTGATTATTCAAGAGATGGGTTGTATCGAGATGACAAGCTCTTTGGTCTCCAATTTGATTGGCAAAAGGATACCATTACGACATTTATAAAAGGCGGAGATTGCAACTCTCTACATAGAATTATACAAGTGGCACTACATAACAGAGGACAGACAAGCTATCTTGTAACCCTTTGGACAAAGCCATTTAAAAACTCACACGCTTTTGTTTTATATCAAAAAAATAGATTGGACGGAGCTATTATTTGGACAATAAGAGATTATAAAGAGGAGATAGAGCTTGATACAAGCTTCTCTGTAGCTCTCGCAAAGTTAAAAGAGATCTACCCAAAGAGAGATAAAAGCTATACAAAAGATGTCAAGATAGAAGCTATGGCTCTTCAAGATATAGATTTTAAAATAAAGAAAGTAGTTTAATTAAAGAAAGCTTTCATTTAAAGGGGGTTAGGTTGGATAAGAAGAAGTGGCTAAATGAAGATGGCATTCCATACTCTTTTAAACACGGACTAACACATACTAGGCTATATGGCATATTACAAAACATCAAACAACGATGTCATAATTCAAGCCATAAACTATATATTTATTATGGGGATAAAGGAATCAATCTTTGTGGTGAATGGGCAAACGATTTTAAATCTTTCTATGATTGGAGTATGAAAAATGGCTATGATGACACACTCACTCTTCAAAGAAAAGATTTAACAAAAGACTATTGTCCCGACAATTGTTTTTTTGCAAAACAGACAAAAAGAAACTTAAAAAAAGGTGGTTAAAAAAATGGGATATGGAGCAATTATAATTTTGGTATTGATAATTTTGGTAATTTTAGGTTTTGTTGTTATGGGAGTGGTTATAAAAGTTCTATCTATGAACTTGAAAATAGCTATGGACAAAAACAAACAGCTTGAGGAAACCATTGCTAAAAATAGAGAGTTTTTAGAATCACAAAATAAAATAATAGATGATGTAGGTAAGGAGGTAAATAATATAAATGCAACAGATAACAAAAACAATAATTCTTTGCTTAATAGTATGTATCCTAATAAGTAGCTGCACAACTATAAAAAATAGTACGAAAATCCCTTATATTACACCACCAATTTATGAGCCAGTAAATTTTCAAGCAGTTGAGGGTGGGTCATTTATAGATCACGATAATGAAAAGGCTTTATTGAGAAATGAAGCAAAGAAAAACGGATATATAAAACAATTAGAAGAAGCAATAAGAATATATAATAATTAAAGAGGTAGCTTTAAGCAACATCTCTCATTATTTCCATTTTTATCTTAATAAGTTGTTGGTAGTCAACTAAAAAAAACTACCACTTTTTTTAATCAAATATGCTGAAAAGTTGATTTAAATCTATTATACTTCTCCTTTTTCAAAATCAATAAAAATAGTTGACTTTTTATTACTTTTTTTTCATATAATCAATAATAATACTTACCTATATAAAAGGAGTTTATTATGTATAGAAAATCTATTTTTATTCTGATTATTTTTACTTTTGCCATTTCTCTTTTTTATGGGCAAGATAATAATGTAAATTCTATTAAAAAATATAGAAATGGTAAATTGGAGATTATGGATAAAAATGGTAAAATTATAGCTACTTATAAGTATGAGAAGATTGGTGACTTCTTTGATGGATTAGCTGGGGTCAAACTTGATGGTAAATGGGGATTTATTGATACAGTGGGTAGAGTGGTAATTCCCATTAAGTATGATGATGTCATAATCTTTTGGAATGGATTGGCTGGGGTCAAACTTGATGGTAAATGGGGCTTTATTGATACAGCAGGTAGAGTAGTAATACCCATAAAGTATGATGATGTCTTTGGTTTTAATGATGGGGTAGCGGAAGTAAAGCTCGACGGTAAACGGGGTCTTATTGATAAGACTGGTAAGGTAGTAATACCTATTAAATATGATGAGGTTAAGTATCTTAAAGATGGGGTAGTGAAAGTAAAACTTAATGGAGAACTCTTTTACGTTGATAAGACTGATAAAGAAATAACTTCAATTAAATATGATTATATAGGTGAGTTCTGTGATGGTTTAGCTGTTGTTAGACTTAATGGTAAATATGGTTTTATTGACAAGACAGGCAAGGAAGTAGTGCCTTTGAAATATAAGGGGGCTGACTCTTTCACTGAAGGAGTGGCAAAAGTTGATCTTTTGGATGGTGAATATCGTTTTTATGGTCTTATTGATAAGACTGGTAAAGAAATAACTCCAATTAAATATAATAGTATAGGTAAATTTTACAAAGGATTAGCTGAAGTTCAAGTTTATGGTGAACATGGTGCTATTGATGTTAAATATGGTCTTATTGATAAGACTGGTAAAGAAATAACTCCAATTAAATATAATAGTATAGGTGAGTTCTATGGTTTAGCTGTTGTTAGACTTAATGGTAAATATGGTTTTATTGACAAGACAGGCAAGGAAGTAGTGCCTTTGAAATATGATGATGCTTCTTGGTTTTCTGATGGATTAGCCCCAGTAAAACTTAATGATAAATATGGTTTTATTGATGAAGTTGGTAAAGTAGTAATACCTTTTGAGTATGATGATGTAAGTAGTAGTTTTAATAAAGGGGTAGCGATAGTAGGGCTTCGTGGGGAATACTTTTATATAGACAAAAACGGCAATAGAGTTGATTAGTACTATTAAGGAGCATTTATGAAAAAATATATGTTAGTTGTGCTTATTTTTACTTTTGCTATGTCTCTTTTTTATGGACAAAACTTTTTCACTGTAATGGGGGCTAATGGTAAAAAAGCTCTTGTCGATGAAAATGGAAAAGAGCTAACTCCCTATATATATGATGTCATTGAAGATTTTTCAGAGGGGCTGGCTAAAGTTGGAATTGGCGGAACATGGGTAGATGTCTATGTGCTTGTATATACTGGCGGTAAGTATGGTTATATTGATACAAAGGGCAAGGTTGTAATACCAATTAGATATGATAAGGCAGAAGATTTTAAAAATGGAGCTGCTTTAGTTAAGCTTAATGATGAAAGCTTTTATATAGACAAGAAAGGCAGTAGAGTTGAGAAGAGTGGCAAAGTAAAATATGATATTGATGATGATGATTATGCAACCATAACTGGCTTTAAGGGAGGGGCTATCATATATACATATGAGCTTGGAGATCAAACTTATATAGAAGTTTACAAAGAGATAGATTTTGATGGAAACATCAAATATGTGTGTTTTAATCCTCTTAATAGCGAGAAATACAAAAGAGGCGAATATGTTTCCGATGTCAATCCCTCAAGACTAACCAAAAAAAAGGTTGATTAAATTATAGCTTTTTACTTAAAAGTAGTTAATACAAACACAGAAGTTAAAGGAGCTTTTTATGTTTAAGAAAAGTTTTATTGTTTTTCTTATCTCTATTTTTGCTTTCTGCTTTTTGAATGGACAAGATAATGAAAATGTTGAGCTAATTAAAAAACAGGGAGAAAGTGGTAAATATGGTTTTATAGATAATACTGGAAAAGAAATAATATCTTTTAAGTACGATAAGGCTTATGATTTTAGTGAGGGATTAGCTCTAGTCAAGCTTAATAATAAATATGGTTTCATAGATACAGCAGGCAATGAAGTAATACCATTGAAATATGATGATGCTAATTTTTTTAGAGATGGATTATCTTCTGTAAAACTCAATGGTAAGTGGGGATTTATAGACAAAAAAGATAATACAATGATATCTTTTAAATACGATAATGCAGGGGAATTCAGTGAAAAATTAGTTGCTGTGAAACTTAATGGTAAATATGGGTTTGTTGATAAAAAAGATAATCTGGTAATACCCTTTAAATATGATAATGTTGGCAATTTCAGTGAAGAATTAGCAAGTGTTTACCTTTATGGCAAATGGGGCTATATCGATAAAACAGGTAAAGAAGTAATATCCTTGAGGTATGATACTGCAAGTCCTTTTGGAGCTTACATTGATGGGTTAGCTAGAGTTGGAATTACAGGTAAAGGAAGTGCCAAACTTACAAGCTTTTACATTGACAAGAATGGTAATAGAGTTAGATGACATTACATCTTTAAAAATAGTTAATAATGACAGATAACATTTAATATTTATGTTCCATTTCAATGCAACCCGTATTTTCGCAAATTTCTTTTGAGTGTACATTTAGTTTTTTCAATTCTTGAATCATCTCATCTATACCTTTTTGTAGTTTTGAAATAGTTACTTCTGGCGGGTCAAACATATTTCTGTTAACATAGTAATCCGTCTTCATCTCTCTATTATATATTTTAGCGATATTATCAAAGTCTTTAGTAATCTTGTTATATTTTTCTTCTATTTTTTTTTCTTTTTGTATAACAAATGTGTTTCTATACAACTCTAAATCATCTATCGCTTTCTCCTTGAAATCACCACTAATCCCAGCTTCATATTTATTTCTATTCAACATATTAAACACTGCTAAATAATTAGTGTCCACTACATCATCATATCCAGTAATACCAAGATCCTTAAGTGTCTTTTTTAGATTCTCTTTAATAATTTTTTCACTTCCGCCCATTGATTGTAATACACTATGACTTAAAAGTCCTGCCATCGTTTCAGTGGAGTTCCTTATTTTATTTAGTTCTGTTAGTTGCTGTCTATCTACACTCTCCATCCCCTCTTTTTGCAAACCGCTTAATTGCTGTTCATACTCTTTTCTCTTATTAGGGTCTAGCTTATCATCTTTTAATTTTGTTAAGAGAGCTTCAAACTCAACAACTTGCGTATTACTTAATCCGCCAAACAGTGTTTTTATTCTATGTCTTCTATTATTTTTATTATTACCAACTGTATCAGTAAGATATTTATTAAACTTTTGAAACATCTCGGGGCTCTCAATACCCTTTTCCATATCCATTGAGACATCCCAATAATCACGTTTTCCAGTCATCTGCTGAAAGGCTTTATACTTAAACATATCCCCAGCACTTTGAAGATTGACCGCTCCTGCGAAAGCATTATTTATCATTGATAAGTTTCTTGCCCCTGCCTCACCCTGCCACGTTTTGCCTCCGTGTTGTCCTAAAAAGCCCAATGTTCCAGCAACTCCAGTAATGCTTCTTGTTACACCTTTCTCTAATCCGCTGCTTAAAACTGACATAGTGGCATCAATATATTCTTGAAATCTTCCCACTCCGTTAGAGCCACCACCCGCTCCACTTCTCAATAAACTTATGCCCACCTCTTGAATTGCATCCGCCGTACTATTATCATATAGGGTTTTATATGCTTCTAAATCAACTGTTCCCTCTGGCGACATACCAAAAGAGCGGGCATTTTTATATATGTTATCAAGAGAGCCAACGTCAAGAGAACCTGTTTTTTGTTGATATTTTTGGACTAAAGGATACATATCCATTGTTGCATAGCCATATTTTTGACCAATTTCATCTATGTATCCCTTTATATTTCCCTCTGACCACTCACGACCAAATTTCCCATCGCCTCTAACTCCCATATTTCTAATGTCAAGCAAGCTTTCAGAGTGTTTTTGATACAAGCTGCGATATTGATTCTCTTGTTCAATTTTTTTTGTCCAACCATTAAAAAAATCAATAAACCCATTTAAACCTAACGCTCCTGTTAGCTTCCCAAGTATAGACTTTTCATATTTATCTTTATTATATGATGTAACACTGCCACTATTTGCAAGGCTAATTACTCGCTGACTATGATCTCGAAGTGTTTGTAAATAGTGATCCATTCCTTTTTTTGCTAATATAAATGCTCCAGTAACGGCAGCGGCGGCAGGAGCTAATCTCATCAATCCAACGGCTGCTCTTCCAACTCCGCTACCAAGTTTTAAGCCGTGTGCTTGCAAAGAGGCACTCATATTTTTAAGAGAGTCATAATCACGTCCACCGCCAATAGTCCCACGACCTAGATGTTTTATCAAGCTATCTTTTTTTAAATCAATATTGTTAAAATCAAACTTAAAAGCACCTCTCTTAAAATCTTTCTTAAAAAGTGAAGTAGCATTTGAATTTTCAACATCTTCAAACATTGACTTTCTAGGACTCTTTGGGGCAGAAGTGCTGTCTCCAGCTACTTGATTTGGAGTATTGCCTTTTCCGATAGTATCAAAAAGTGTTTTAATCTCTTTATTTGCATTTTTAGTCATTTCAAAATAGTTTTCCATAATATCAGTCATTTTAACGAATACTTTGCTCGCTTGATCATCTGCCGATAAAACTATTTTTGCCTCTTGCTGCATTTAATACCCCTTTTTTTAGTTAGCTATTAACTATTTTCATACTCTCAATGAAGTCTTCTACTTTTTCGCTATCTATTTTTTCATTGTTTGCTTTACTTGCTATTTCATCGCTCCAAAACCTACTACTCTTCTTTGTTAAAATCGTTTCGCCATAAAATAAACCAACTGAAAAAGAGAGGTAGAGAGATGAGAGATTTTCAATATTGCTGCTTGCTATTGTATCAGAAAAAAAATCTCTCCCCTCAAAATCAGCGATAAAAAACCTCTTATCATCTACCAACATTCTATTATTTAGAAATAGTGTATTATAATCTTTCACATCAACAATAAGCGGTTTTTTAATCAATTTCCTTATAATCAATTCGTTGTTGCTACTATTAGAGATTAGAAGCTTGCTATTTTTTAAATCTATTTCCAAATCATCTCTTTGTAGCAAGTCGTTAATGCAATTTATTAAATCTAACTCTTTCTCAAATTGCTTTGCAAGCAGAATTGTATAGGAATATTTCTCTTCCTCTTTTTTTTCATACTCTATTATTGAAAAAGCTGGGTTGTTGGCAAAGTCTAAAGATATTAAGTAGTTACTCATTTTTACTTCTTTTTGTTGTTGTTTAATATCCAAAATATCTACTCCACTCACAATGGCAATTAGGGTGTGTCGCTCCCACTGGTATCCACCAATTTTTATGATGTCTGCCAATATTCGTTTTACCAGCCCAAATATAGATGGAAGCTACACCATCATCGCAAGAGTCATCAGCAAGCTCTTTATCGCTCCATAAAGCAATTGTGTTTTCACTATCAAGACAAAATTGACAAGTATTAGCACTTCCGACTAACCTTTGAAAATAGACTTTTTCACCAACCTTTGTTGTTGCAAGATTACTATTGATAAAAGCCTCATTTTCAATATTTCTTACTTCAGTATTAGCGATCACTTTCAAATCTCTATTCATATGTGCAAACTCATCAAATAGTTCAGAAGCAATTTCTCCTTTGCTTTTACCCTCTTTTACTGCATTAAATATAATATCTTTGATTGTTGCCAGTTGCTCACTGTTCACATCTTGAATATATTTACCTGTGTTCTCTTTTATAAGTCTTAACTTCTCGACCATATAGTCATCAGTTGTGATATCCTTAAAGGTCTCTCTCCATCTATTAAAGTCTTTTACTGCCTCTCTAAATGGAGTGTTTTTATATTTCACTTTTTCTAAATCTATTTGTTTAATAGCTTCAGCGCTATTATTTTTTAAAAGATATGTTTTTATTCTACCGATTGCATCTGCTCCCAGAGTGATTTTTTTCTCAAAGAGCCTTCTGTTTCTATTTAAGTGCTTCTCTATCGACTTAATTAAGTTGTTGAAGTCTCTTGTTGTCAGTGGCATATCGGAGTTTTGCTGCATTATAATCTTTCCATCTATGATAAGAGGTTTATTGATCGCCTTTTGAACAATCGCTTTTTGGATAGTTGTTGTAGGCAAATCTAAATAATCACAAATATATTTATAGAGACCAAAGGTAAATTTATTAACATCTTTATCTAATGTTTCTAAAAAGTCGATTGTCATTTTATCTTGTGGTTTCTCTTTTTGTGATTTTTCTACTTGACTTTTTTGTATTTTTGCTGTACTCTTATCTAAAGAGAAGTAGTCTAGCCTGCGAATACCTTTCGAGGTACTGTCCACTATTTTAGTGTTGATGCCGTGACTACTTTTTTTCATTTCTTCTATATCAAAATCAAATATTGATAAATGTAATAGTTTACTTCCCTTCTCTTTTTCAGCTAATATAACTTTTATTCCTATCTCTTTATTATTAACGATTCCACGACCAACTAGAGAGTAATCAAATAGTTTTTGATCTCTTTTACCTATTCGCTTTTCAGAAAATTTCCCATTTTTTATAATATCTTCAATGTATGGAAATAGTTCAACTCTTCTTATTATATTTTGCATATCTCTTTTTTTATCAGATGTGTAGCTTAAATGATTTATACTATCACTATTTATCACAACTCTTCTGTTGTCTAGTTCTGGACACAGAAATGGAGTTTTATTCCACTTATCCCTTAACTCTTTTAGATACTCTTTACCTACCTTTAAAGCATTTTTTCTTGTTACTTTTAAATGCTTGTCTTCTATGAGTTTCGTCTGTTTTGCTAATTCTACTTCGTTATTGCTTGCATCTCCGCCACCACTACCCACGCCATCAGGATAATAGTATCGCCAATAGCCATTTATTAGCTCTTTGCTGGTATATTTATGAGACTTTTTCAACCCATTATCAATTGACTTGTCAATATCCCCAAAATTGCTCTCATTTTCATCAGACTCATCTAAATCATCAAGTCCACCAAAATCGCCATTTTCTGCTTGCTGTTTTGCTTGCTCAAGTTGATTTCGTAAAGTTATAAATTGTTGATTTAGAGGTAAATTACAAGCCTCATCTTCAATAGGTTCAAGCCCCTCTAATGCCCTAATTTCATTTATAGACCTATATTCCAATTGACTTTTTAAGTGAGCATCTTTTTTGGTTATATCATCATTCTCAAATCCCACAAATTCAAACACAAACCTACTGTCTACTTTCTCAAGTATCTCTTGAAAATGGGTAGAAAAGAATGTTAATATATCGCCCAACACTCTGCTTTTTGAGGCTTGTATTCTACCATCTACATTCTCACCAATGACACTTGTAGAGGTGTTAACTCTAATGCCCACCTCCTCTAAATCTATACCCCACAAAGCTCCAACATTTGCACAGATTCTATTGGTTAGTTCTGAATACTCCATATCCTTATTGGTTTGACCAAACTTTTCAAATCTTATACCGCCACCATCAACTCCACTAGGTAGCACAGGAATACGCCATTTATCAGAGGGATTAGACATAAGATTTATAATTGTATCTTGAAAAGCTCTTATCGAAGATTGGTCAGGGTCGCCATCGATTAAGATAATACCACGTGGCAACATATCACTATCAAAATTACCTATATTATAGGCAGTCGATTTTATCAATGCTAAAACTAAATCTATTGCTTGCTCTACATAAGAGTAGCCATAAAAAGAGTGTTCAATATCACTTCTTGGATTCATAATATCAAAGAGAAGTCTATTTTTTGTATAGCTCTCAACTACTACACCATTTACAAACTGCTTGAAATGGATCTGTTCTCCCTTATCATTTACCTCCCCCTCAAAAACTCGCCTTATTGTTGCAGGGTCTATTGCCCAAAAACCAAAGAGAGATCTATTATCAATTGAGTATTGCAGCTCGGTTGTTACTTGGTCAAGTGTTAGTAAGTCTCTTATGCCTTTTCTTATAAATGTTAAGAGAGAGCCTCTCTCATTGTTTTTATCTCGCCCTGTATTTAAAAAGAATTGTGTTAAATACTCTATTTTCTTTTTTTCTTTATCTGTGGGTATTGCTTCACTGTTTTTTAATCTTATTTTAAAACCTCTTATGTTATCTGCGGTAGAGGGTTTTATAAATGGTGTAGTTATTCTTATACAATGCCCTATTAGAATATTTATCAAGTAGGCTTTCTCTGCGATAGCTCTCAATGACTGATAATCAAGCTTTTTATTATCCGCAATAGCATTGCCATAATTATAATTGCGGGTATAATGGTTTATAACTCTACTTTGTAAATCTTCTACATCTGTGCGTTTAGATACATATCTACCATCACTACTGATTGATTTTATGAGTGGTCTGTTTTTTATTATTAGTGTGTTATCGGAATAATATTTAAACATTTTTTTAGCTCCTTATCTTTTTTAGATCCTTATCTTTATTCTTTTTTAAATTATGTTTAAACTATGACTAAATATTTATAGTTTATCATTTTTGGTCATCATTAAAACAACCAACAAAGACATTCTATTATTCTTCTGTCCTATTTAAGTCATTATTAAATACTCTTAAATGTTCTGTCCAAAAAGTTATCAATCTCCTCTGCCAGTATATTTTCTAAATTGGAGATTGGTTTTCTTGCTTTTCGTATCCAACTTTTAGGGGGACTATTTTCACTCATTACTCTAAATGTAAATGCTCTTGTACCTGCTTTTTTCTTTCCTACTGCGACACTTTCCATTGAGACCATTCCGTTAAATTTACTTAAACTAGGGTTTGCCGCTGCATACTCCTTACTGAACTTTAAAGCCCCTCGCCAACTATATTCCGCTCTATCAATATCTTGCCCTTTAAAGTTTTTCTCTTTATGAGTGGTTTTTAAAACAGATGAGAGCCCTATTTGTTTATAATCAGCATATATCTCTTTGGGCATACTGCGTGGGTCTTTGCTTGGGGTTGCATGATAGAATGGCACTATCAAATATCCTTTTCCATCTTTACCTACTCTTGACTTCTTACCTTTTAAATATTTATCGTTCTTCATATTATACTCTTCTTCACCCTTAATCATCCATATACTATAAGCACCACCAGTAACAACAACACTATTTTTAGTTGAACGATTTGTATCTATTTTTATTTTAGTATTATATCCTGCTTTTTTAACCTCTTGCTGCCACCTATCCCTTACAACTTGAGCTATTTGTAGAGTGAGGTTTTCTGTATTCTTGCTAATAGCTCCAAACTTTGAAATATCATAAAAGATATTACCACCATCAATTGTTATTCCTGCATTCATAATTTTATACCCTTTCTATTTGTTTGTATGCTCTCAATTTCATTATAAGATATATGCTTTCTACCTCTCTCTTTACGCTCAACAAGCCCAGTCATTGCGTCTTCTATATCATCAAAGAGATTTTTACCAATCCTTGAATATGTTGTTATGGAGTTCGCAGCTTCGGGGTATAGAGTTTTCCAATTCTTTGGCATTATTATATATTTATTGACATTGGCACTATTTATCAATATTCTAGTCTGTTTGTTCCCACTTTGAAAAGGAGTGTCTATTGCGATGTTATAATTTCTCTCTTTAAACTTCTTTGCTATGTTTCTTGCAAATCCACGACCACCATTATTTCCCTCAACATCAAGCTCTTTGGCACTATTCTCTATTAAAAAATCGACCACCTCATCTTCCGTTACTTCCATTGACTTCTGTGTGTAGTAAATACCAGTAACATAACAGTAACCACCACTTATAATTCCGCCTATACAGCCTAAATAATTTGTACCAGTATCCGCCGTATCACAATAAAAATATATTCTTTCGTATTTTTCGGGGAGAGTTTCCCACTCTTTAAACTCTCCATAGAGAAGTCCCTCGATATCAATTCTCTCGTTATGGTAGTTAGCTAAAAATATTGATTTTGTTACTGGATTTAAAAAGGCTATCTCTCTCTCAATTTTATAGGTTTTAAAACTCATATCAGAGTTAGAGAGCATATCGGCACTAACTAGCTTGTTATTTTCATATTTTAAGTTGGTTGCTACATCTAAACTAAAAAAATAATAATCATCTTTGAAGTCAGTTTGTAACAATCTACCTGTAATATCATCCTTTGCCCACGGTGTCCCGCAAAGTATTTCAAGCCCCCCCTCTTCTAGTCTACGCCTCGCAGTTGCTACATACCAATTCCATATTTTATCCAAAGTTATTTTAGATACTGCCTCTGCATCACCCTTTACTATATCATCATATATTGCTATATTTCCGCCCTTACCAGTAATTGAACCCTCTCGACCAACTCCCTTATAATTAAAATGAGAGCCCTCCAAAGCCCACTGCTTTTTACTTGCATCACCCTTTTTTAGTTTATAACCAAAAACATCAGAGGGGACGATACTGCTTTCCCTATTTTTTTCCATAGAGATTATGTCTCTTGTATATTTAGAGAAATCAATCGCCAAATCATCTGTATGAGAAAATGTAATCACTCTATTAACAAGCGACAAGCCCAATACCCAAGAACAAAAATTGACAAGAGTTCTCGACTTCCCGTGTCTTGGGGGCATTTGAATTATTAGTCGCTTCAACACTTCACCATTGCTATTTTTTAGCTTGCCCTCATAGAGAGCCTGTAATACATTACAGAGCTTTTTTAAATGCGGTTTACCATCGTTATAATAGTTATCAGTAGATTGAATTGTCTTGCAAAAATAGAAGAAATCTTCACGACATCTTTTTATTTTTTCAGCATATAAAATAAGAAGTTTTTTTAATAATAGTTGTTTGTCAAGACTTTTCAAACTACTCACTCTCAATTCCAATTGTTTATATCAATTTTATTGTCCCCACTTAATCCCATTTTATCATTTACCTGCGATACCAGTGCACTTAACACTTGATGCAATCGTCTCTCATTTACTACATTATAATTTGCCTCTAAAAGATTCTTATTTGTTGAATTACATTGTAGTTGACCTAAACTATTTCGTCTTGCTAATACATTGTTAAGTTTATACGCCTCTGTATCATTATTGATAGTAGCTAAAGTAGAGTTATTTAAGTCATCTGTTATTTTATTTAAATCCCATAATAAAACGATCTTCTCATCAAATACAAATTTGTTATCAATGATAGAGCCTAATTTTATTGTATTATCTTCATCTAGCTCATCGTTTCCTATTTGAATAATAGAGGAGCTTAAATATTGCATACTATCTTTATTTACTGATGATATTTTTGTTATATCGCTAGGATTAACTTGTCGCCTCATCAATGGCTTTTCGAGTATGATATCCAATTTTAGATAAAAATTATTTTCTGTTGCACTATATAAATATTGTGCATTATCTGTTGTATAAACTATTGGATATTTTAGCCTATCAGATACAATTACACCGCTTGAAATACGAAAACTACTATTTTCTGTATCTTCAATATTAAAGCCAGTAAATATTATAGAGTCCTTTCCTGCACTACTAACACTATTAACATTTACACCAGCTACAATTTTTAGGAGAGAAGCGATATTTTTAAAATTGCTCTCTGTCATATTGGTATCATCATATAACATACGAATAATATTTCCATCATATTTAGGTTGCTCTATTTTTACTTCCATACTTATTTCACTCCTTTTCTTTTAACTATTAACCTTAAAATCAAATGTTACTCCTGCCGACTTCATATTATCTATAAGAGTTGTCAAATCTCTGATTTCTATGTCTACCAATTTATTTCCTAAACTAATTGACCATTTTATATTTATAAAGTCTGCATCTTTTAAACTCTCAATTTTAACAAAAATATCTGTCTCGTTTTCAGTTTTATAAAAATCATCTAAAGAGAAAGAAAATATTTTTTTATTTATATATATGGGTAAAATGTCACCGTTGCCTTTTTCATTATCTAAACAGGAAAAAACTATACTATGTGGGTCAAAATCAATATTTTGCTCTTGACAATATATAGTGAAATGAGGTCTTGCTACCTCTCTAATATTGATTATATCAAGATAAAAATCGACTTTCTTTAGCTGTATAAATCTAACACAAGTGCTCTTTGCAAAAGTTTTATCTTTCATTTTTATTAACAAATTGAGTTGTTCCCACTGATTAGTTTTACTATTTTTAATCTGTCTTGAAAAAATACATTTTTCATCATCATTATTATCTATCTCAATAACTTGAATTTCTAAAATATTTGCAAAGATCTCATCCTCTATAAACAAAAAAAATGTAATATTGTAGAAGTTGTAGAGAAGTTCACTTGTGTTAAAATTATATTGTAATACAGCTTGTCCCCCAAAATCTCCGCTTGAGGACATCGCTTTTTTATAACCTAAAAATTTATCAGAAATACTATCTATATCTATGTTTTGTTCATCATCAAACAATAAACTTTCGTCTTTTCTAAAATTAACACGTGGTTCATCTTCCTCTTTTATTGAAGCAATTGTATTGTTTATAACACCATAATAGTTGGGGTCATCTACCTTATCCTCAAAATCAAAGGCTTTAGTTATTAACCCATCTTGTCTATTTAATTGTTTCTCAACAGACAAGAATTTAGCAGAGTAACCATTGCTGTAGGACATTTCGGATGATATTTCTATAAGTTTCTTATCATAAATCCAGCCAGTAGCTTCTGCGGTAAACATTCCGTCCCCTGCAACTATATTTTTTCCCCCCTCAATAATGTACACAGATTTATAGATATATTTTAAACTTCCTAAAATTGCATTTTTAGTAACTCGTTTTTTATTTCCATTTCTCGACATTATCATTTTCATAACTATTTTTAGAGTATCACTATCACTATTAAATATATTAAACCCCTTGAAAAGCAGATAAAATATATATTTAAAAACATCGCTTGGATAATTATATACATCTCTTTCACCAACCAAGCTCTTTAGAAAGTTTTCATAGTCATTCAATTCATTTAAAAAAGCTCCTCTATTTGTCTTTTTATCTCCAAAAAGAGCCTTATGAAATGAATCGTTTTCACTAAAAATATTAGGTTTGTTATTTAGTAAGTTCTCAATATTCACTTAATTTAAACTCCCTCTAATTTTAAACTAAATAGACACTTCACAATTTCATTTTTTTCTACTTTTATAACAGAACCATAACCATATTTATTATTATCATCTGATACCTCTATCTCTTGATTTACAATATTATCATCTAATAAAACCAACTCATTAAGTTTGACATCTTGACTAATTTTGATGTTGTTTTCAAAGTATTGTATTCTTCTTTGAATAGTCTCTTTAAGAGTTGTATAGCTAATTTCATCTATATTTATATTATATTGAAAGGTGAGTTTTATTGATATCTCTTTATAAGTCGCTGTCTCTAATAAAAAAGGAACACCAGCGGCACGAATATCATCAACAATATTATTTAGATACTGAAATTCATCCACAGAAAGATCACTATAATCTTGTTTTACAACAACAACTTTGAAAAAATAGCCAGCGGTATCATCACAATCATAGACATTACAATCTTTTATATAGTCTATTTTTAAAACTTCATATTGAATACTTTTTTTTTCGCTGCCACCAAAACCAGCCATTAGTAATAAAAATCTATTATAATAGCTATCATCATCTTCCTCATCACAACCACCAGAAGCTATATTCTCTTGAATAATAGTAGTTTTTGGTTTGGTTGGTGTCTTACTTTTAAGGCTCCCGATCCACTCGTTTGCACCATTTGGATCATCTATAAAAATATTATTTTTGCTACCTGTCTCCTCACTCTCACACGCTATGTGCGATATTGAGGTAAATCCCGATTTTATGATTGCCTCTTTTTTAGTTAAAAAAACAATATTATTAGCACTAACTATTTTGTGTCCTGCCTCTATCACGATATCATCTTTTAAATCTGTTGTATCCTCTCTTTTGAATGTTACAGACATAAAAGATTTACTTGCATCAAGCCGCTTATGTTCAAAAAAACTATAGATAAGTTCTAAAAACTTGTCTTGAAAAGTTAAGTTCGTTTCTATATATAGAGTTTCAAATTGATCTGCAACAGACTCAAGAATAGTAGTTATCACTGCTCCCTCATTAAAATCTGTTATTTTATCCTGATTAGCTATGATGTAGGTTTTCATTGTCTCATAAACTGTACTAAAGTCTTTTATCATACGACAACCTCGCTTATATCTTTTGGTATTATGGGGTCTTTAGCAAAAACATATTGCGACTTTGTATAACTTACCATACAAGATAAATTGCAACCAAAAAGTAGCTCCCCAAAATCATTATTATATGCTCCAGAGCGATTCCCCTGTGGTTCGTCCCCTATATCAATAAAAGGAAAGTTCAAATATTGAAAGCGACCTGCTCCAAATAGAAAATTATCAACAAAATCATAAATCCTATTTTTTAATAACTCATCATTGCACCATATTTCAAAATTGATTTTTTCGCTCTTTTGTATTGAGTATTTGAATAACTCAATTCGTTTATTTTTACTCTGTTCAATAGAGAGCTCTAATTGGTTTAAATCATCATCAGTTAAGAAAAAGTGTCTAAAATCAGCGTCTTTTTCTCTATCTTCTTTAATCATATTTAAGAACTCTTTATCGACTGCGATAGGCACTGCCGTTGTCCATTGTGGTAAATATTGGTCAGCCTCACTTATAATTGTAAGAGATGGAAATAGCGTCTTTTTATTAAGAGCTTCATTATCTAAAAAGTATGCGAAAGGGTGGGTTAGGTTTATATTGAGACTTTTATGAAAAATTTCTTGAAATTTGATATCCTTAAAATATTGTTTAAGTTGTTGCTGCAACAACTCTTCAACCACTGGATTAAAATTTATAATCATTTTTTTTTAGATCCTTACCTTTCTTGTTTTTTTAATAATGTTCAAACTATGACTAAATATTTACAGTTTATCCTTTTTGGTTCTTTATTAAATCTTTCTTTCAACTCTATACTATTCACTATTTTGTAACTCCTACCACACTAGCTTTTTTTTCATCTACCAATACAATATCATTCTCAAAAATGATTGAGTCCCCATTAAGCTTGATACTTATATTCTTAACCTCTTTAACTCTTTTATCTCTTTTTATAGTAATATTCATATTGGTTTTTATATATGCCTCTACAATAGAAGCTTCCCCAACACTTACTAAGGCTCCATAGCTAGTAAGTCTTCGTCTAGTTCCCATAGTTGTATTTAAGCGATTGTTTATTGCTTGAGAAACATTCTCCTCACCCTGCACAACAACAAAGTCATTATCTTTAAAACTAAAGGCTCCACCATCTAATTTTATATCTACCCCATATTTATCTAAATGTTCTTTGTCAAAAATATCATAATCAATAAACTCTTTTTCCGACACTGGCAAAAGGATTGTATCGGGTAGGTTATAGTTATTGCAATTATTGATAGTAGATAATAAAAATGACAAAGAGGAGTCACCCAATTGATTATATGCGACACGCTCTAAAGTATCTGTTTTTAGAGTATTATATTGTGTATAGCCCTTAAACTTATATTCTACCGCTGTGTTGTTTAGGCTGCCACTATAATTTATTGTTTGTTGTCCACCCTCACTTGACTTACCAATCTCTACAATGGAGTTAGCAGTTTTTTCCAACTCTTTAAAAGCTGTGATTACTCTTTGCACTTGTGTATTGCCAAACTCCTTATACTCATTACCTATATTGGCAATTTTACGCACATCATTTAAGACTTTTTTTGAGTTATTAGCCAACTTGACCGCTGCATCAAAATGAAACTTTGCAACTTTTAAATGCATATTAACAACTCTATATACATCTTTTAAAACATCTGCGCCTTTAAAAGCACCATCAATTGCCGTGTAGGTCATATTGCTTACTGCATTCATAGTTTGACCTGCAACATTTAAATAGGCATTCCCCACTGCTCTAACTTCATCAATCATACTAAAGAGACCGCCAACAACCTCTATTGCCTTATTAACTTCATTAAAGAACTTGTTGACTTTTTTAAGTGGATTCATTGCTTTGCGGATAGTAGCTTTTGCGGTATTTAGTTTTTTTAGCATTTCGTCTAACTTACTGACTTTCTTTTCTGTCTTTTCGACCTCTTTAGCTTTAAACACTGGAGCTTTGTCTAGTTTTGCAATACAAAATAGATCTATGGAGTATTGAGGTAAAAACCTCTTTTCTGTAGTTTTTTCTATTGAAAAGTTATCAAAAGAGACTTGGTAAGCGTGACCTAATTTGCCACTATAATCAATAGAAGATAGATCATAAAAGTTAATTGCTGTAGTATCTTTTAAAATATCATCACTCATATAATTTATTATTCTATCTCTTATATAAAATATCTCCTCTTGACCTGCCATTATCTTTTGTGGTATATCAGAAATGCTTATGCCTCTATAAAAAGCTTTTGCCCTTAATCCACCAGTTGTTCCTGATATATTGATTGTTGGGTTATCTGCTCCATAATGGTCTTCATAGACACCACCATAAGTTTTGGTTCTTACCACTCTTTGCCCCTGTCCATATCTTATGCTTTGTGGGGGGAGAGAGAAAATAAAGACGGCTAAAGTATCATTACCTTTCAAAAACTCAAACATTAGCCCCTTTGTAAATATATCAAGCATTATTCAATACCTCTTTGGTTAATAGATCGCTACTCTCAATAATTATTATGAAACTTTTCAAACTCTCTCTTTAGTCCATTCCTAACTCTTTTGATTAACCTTTGAGTTTTTGGCGGTGTTGTTGTTTTAAAACTACCTTGTTTCATTGCTTTATTGATTAGATAATATATTGCATCTTTGAAAAAGTTACATAACCTCTCTCCGTTGCACCCTGTTTCAACTACTCGGTGCATAACACCCTGCCAGCAAAGCTCATACATAGGACACTTTGTACATTCAAAGGCGTCTTTTTCTAAGTCCATTATGCAGTGCTTTATATTCCACTCTACCGAAAAATCAACTGCAATAGGCTCCTGTAAAATTGATACTTTAGGGTCTCTCCCAAATCTTATTAGTCCATCTTCAAAAAGTGGGTGAAAGGTTGGATTACCCAAGCAGCCAATCCAGCCGTTAAGTTGGATTTCATATAATCTAAAGTCATTACTTAAATTGTGTCCTAAATCATAGAGTTTATCTACTATCTTCTTTATGACCTCATTTGTTTTCTTTAGGTCAACTGCTCCCTCTGTATAATTGCAATTAGGGTAGTTTACGCCCCAAGAAAACTTATTTTCTGCGATATATTCACACATATCAAGGACAGTATCAAAATTATACTCTGAAAGAATTGTAAATACACTAATCTGCTTTTTCTTTATGTAATCACTTTTCTTTAGCTTCTCTATATTTTTCATAACATCAAGATATGACGATTCATTTGTAGCTCTATATGGTCTTGAAAATCCGCTTACACTATCAAGCGAAATATTTATGTGGATATCGTTTTCTATAATGAATTCAAGCATTTCATCAGTTAGTAGAGTCAAGTTTGTTGCTATAGTGAACGTAGTCCTAGCCCTATTTTCTTTAAGCTTATTAACTATTCTTTTTATTTTCTCAAACTCAAGAAGAGGCTCCCCACCTATAAAGATAAGAGAGGCATCAAACTTTGTCTTTGTCAGCCAATCGGGTAGACAATCCTCTACCTTTACCAAAGATGGTTCAAATAGCTTCCTATTTGTTGTATCACTAACATAACAATAGCTACATTTTAGATTACAAGCCTCAGTCATATAGTAAGGTATCATCAATTTTCTTAGATCGATTCTGTCACATTTTCTTAAATCTTTTTTACTCATTTTTAAACTCCAATTCTTTTAATATATTTGTAGATGGGTTATTCTCATATATTTTGATTTGCCCATCTGTTAAATCCATTCTTTTTTTAAAGATTGATAAGCAGTGCTGTAAACAACGCATATCGTACTCATTTTCTTTTATTACAATGACAAACTTGCTATCATAAAATAGTTCGTGAAGATTACTAAATTGCTCTCGCTTTGGTCTAGGCATATTGTAAGCGAAGTCTTCAAGACGACCATCTATCTTTAAGTAGATTTCCTCTTTATTTGTAATTCCTAACCTCGCAATGTTTTTTAATAAGAAAGCGTTTATATTGACTCCCTCATACATTTCTGTGTATATATTTGGATTTATAAGTATCATATAGGGATCAGTCAATAGAATATTGTCCTCACCATTATATTTAGAGCGTAGAAATGTACCTTTACCTACTCCATAATCCGAACCAATAACAAAGATTGGTTTTAGTTTCTTTATTTCCATAAGAGGCAACTCATTACCATAAAAAGCCATCTGTGGCTTGCTCATAAAAGCAGGGACATAGGTCGGACTTATTGCAAAAAAATGGTTTAGATATTTTTCTTGAGCGATTTCATCAAGACGACTCACAAAATCACATAGATCGCTATCAACCATATTTAATACATAGTCGGGAGCCCAATAGGCTAATACAATGTCGATGTTTAAGCTGTAAATAAAATAGAATTGTAAAGCGTAAGCCTCATCTTTCAAATACTGAAATGTAAACTCGGATTTTGAGCCGTGTCTCTCTAAATACCAATCCCATCTATCTTTTATTAAACCATCAAGTTCTCGTATATCCCAAGTTCTTACATTTACTTGGTCATCATTAGAACGAAAACCACCCTCAAACCAAAGAATAGTTTTGCAATCACTATCCATAGTCTGTAGTTCTTCTGTTGTTGTTATAACTATTTCGTCTGTAATAACACTCTCTAATATAGCTCTTATTTGAGGTCTGTAATCAAGAGTCAAGTCAATTATATATTTAATCTCACAGCTAGATTTAAAAAATCCATCTTTCTTATATTTTAAGAAACCAATTAAATCCTTATTAACGCCAAATAAGGCAATCTTTTTATTCTCAAAAAAATCAAAGTATTCTTGTTTATTCACTAATGCCCCCTACTCAACATAACTAGTATATCCACCACTATAACTTCCACCGCCGTGCCTGTGATTAAACTTAATAGCTACCTGTGCAGCGGTTAATGCTGGAAGTCTGTCATAAACAATTGTTCCAGATAGTTTACTTGCGTTCATACCCGAAATCATTGCATCTGATACTTGTGTATATGCTGGGTCTGCATTTGCAGTTCCAACACTTAATACTCTATTGGCTGTCGCAGAAGTTGGTATTTTAGCAAGGATAAATCTGCCAGAAGCTAGTGAGTCAAGCGGTATATTGGTACTCGGAGCCTTGTTTGTGTTTAGATAGCTGATATTATTTCGTAGCACTTTTAATATTGCTTCGATATCCAATGCTGTAATAGCAGGCAAAGTGATTGATTCTTCTACTTTGCCCAAAGCAGTTTGTTTTGGAGCCTTATTTTCTAATAGCCATTTTAAATTATCTCTTATAGTTTGTATTAAACTTGTTAGTGGTGTATTTGTTGTTGTTGGTAAAGTATTAGAGGCGGTTGCATCTGCTAGAGTAGTATTTATAGGAGCCCTGTTATTTATCTCTTCTTTAAGAGTACCAATATCTATATTATCATATCCTAATTTTTGGCTAATTCTTATAATACTAACATTGTCTATAAAATTTGAACCACTATCAAAGCTACCTAGTAAAAACTCATTTTCTAGTAATTCAGTATCAAAAAACAACTCACAATCAAGATAATACATTGTATTTAATGTTCTACTTGTTATGGTGCCATCTTCCTCTTTGTACACCTTTACTCGTGGTTCACACTCATTTTTGGTCATTCTTAAATATAGGTATTTGTTTTGTTGTATAATATCTTCTGTTGTCTCTCTTAATTCAAGTAAATAGTCAGAATCTTTTGAGAGAGCAACTCCTTTAGATAAATGAAATTTTTCTACTCCAACACTCACTTTTAATCCATCTAAAATAATATCAATATCACCATAAACTACTTTTAACAATCTTGTTGCATTCTTTAGTTCTTGATTAGCGATATTATTAAAATCGTTTGCTATAATGACCGTATTGTCGTGGGCTAGCCCCTGTCTAAAATCATTCATCTTCTTTTACCTCTTCGTTTTCAAATTTTTCTTTTTCTGATTTTAATTCATCATCTTTGCAATTCATTAGATAGTTGACATATTCAAGCGTTCCGTTTGGTATATTGTAAGTTATATCTAGTTTTTCATTGTTCTCTATTATTTTCATATATTTAGCCAACATCTCAATCGCTTTTAACTTATCGTGAAACTCTATAAAAATGTCTTTATAAACCTTTTTTCTATAAAACTTTTTAGTTGTTTTAACACTTTTTATACATATTTTTTCGTCATCACTTAATTTATCGATATCTTCCATTTTGTTGATTTTTGGGATAATCAAAGAGGTATTAGTTGTTGCTATAACAATATATTGTCTTATCACCTCATATTCTAATGATATCTTGTTATTATCAAGAGTTTCTTTAGTCTGTTTTTTTATTTCTTCAGAAATGTTAGTTGATGTTAGTAATTTTGAAGCGTTGGCTCTTGCTGTTTCGGAACTAGCCTTTGGATATGCTTTTTGATACGCCTTTGTACCATTAAGTCCGTTTGTTAGATATTCATTTATAAATATTTGATGCTCTTTTTTGATTTTAGCCACTCTTTAAAATCCTTTGATTAAACTCTTCTATGTTGCGAATACTTTGCTTTGTCCTGCTACTTTAACTTCAACTATCGTTGTTGTATTTGCACCTTTTGATGTATCATTTTCATTCTGTCCTGCAATAGTTATTGACAAACTTTTATCCCCCTCTAACACTACTGGCTTATTATCTATAAAACATTTTGTAGCCTTTCCTATAATAGAACCTGGTACCGTTGAAGACCCTTTTACAACACCACCACCCTTAAATTCTTTAATAGTTACTTTTATCTCATCAAAATAAACACCTTTGTTATCTGCAAAAACCTTGCTTGATGGTTGGTTTTCAATAGTAATTACACCCGACCCCGATACCAATTGAAGAGTGCAACCATCTACCGCTACTAATTTTCCCATAATATTACCCTAAATTGATAGTTGAGCCATCGAGTTTTATCTCTGCACTACTTTTTATTGTAACTTTGCCACTTGCTAGTGTTATCTCATTACTATTTTTATCTTTTATAGCTATGCCCTCATCATTCATAGTAATTATATTTTTGTTTTTATCTTCTATCTCTGTGCCCTTATCTGTTGTAGTTACCTTGTTTTTATTACTATCAATTATTTGAAGCCCATTTTTATTTATAATAATTTCGTGGTCGTTCCATAGTTTAAGAGTTATAGACTTGCTTTTTTCATCATCATCATCTTTTTTAGTAACATTTATCTCAAATTTCTCGTCATCATCATCTTGATTACCTTTTATTGAGAAGTTCCCACTTTTTTGAGAATATTCCTTTATCCAACCCGCACTTAAAATTGTTCTTTCAATATCAAGCTCTGTATCTTTATCTGTCTCCTCTTCAATCTCTTCAGTCTCGATAAACAGAAGCTTTTCGTTGTTTTCATCTCTTGTAATTGTAGATGAACCCATAACTACAGGAATATCATTGTCGGGGAATGCAACTAATACTCTCGCATTAAGAGGGGGAAGCTTCCTACTCCCATTAAAATGCTTATCATCTGCTACACTATAATCATTAAGTAGAGAGACTTGAGTTAATGACATTCCATTATCCAAAACTATATCAACTTTATTATTAGCATATCTTTTAACAACAATTCCATAGCTCATTTTTCTATTTCCAAATAGTGAATTGTCTTTATCTATATTGTTCTGTCCATTTCTTACTTTATAAAAGATACGCATTCTTTTAGTTCCTTATCTTTCTTCTTTATTTTAATTATGTTTCAACGAAGACAAACTATAAATATTTTGTCATAGTTGGCTCATAATCAAGCCTGCCAATAAACGCAGGTTCTCAAAAAAAAACCTATTTTTCTAGCTATATTTGGGATTTTACTTATTGTGCCATCTTTATTTTTGTTATATACAAGCCCTCTAGTTACAAATAGCTTTTTATTAATATGGTCTCCATAGCTCCAACTTGTGTCAATCTTTTCAATATAGAACTCACCCCCAAAAAACTCCAATTTTTCGCCAACCTCAAAAACTTCACCATCTTTGCAAGCTAAAAAATCGATAGTCCCGCTATAAGCCATATCATTATTTTTAAACCAACCCATCAGCTTTCTACTTAAGCTTTGAATAAGCTCTGTAAAATCATCTTTATCTTTACTACTCTGCAAATCGTTGTTATAAAACTTTAAGACGATTTCTAAAGGTTTAAGTCCATATATTGAAACAGCTTTCTTATCTATGCAATGATTTATGCCATTTACAGCTTTGTAGAAGTTGGGGGACATCTCTATCCCAGCAGGAATAACTAGATAGAAGCTATACATATCCTCACCAGATATCTGTAAATCGTAACCTACCAATTTAACTAAACGTTCATCTAATTTATGTTTTTTGAGAGTATCAGATAATGATTGATTTTTTTCATTAAGATTATTCCACTTGCTAAAATCATATGTATCATCTTTATTTAATAGTGGAAATGGAGACTCTCTAACAATCAATTTTAGTTTACCATCATAAGTTCCATCATCTCTCTTTGTGTTTTCTATTCTGAAAAACACCTCATAAAATGGTGGAGGGAATAGCTCTATGATAACACTCCACAGAGACATATTTTCTGTTTTAAAAGTGGTTATACTAATAGGAAAATCAAAAGTGATATCTTCACATAAGTTTTCATCTTTTAAGCCTAAATATTCATCTTTTAATTTTGTTAAAACACTATTTTGTGTTGTTTCTTTTTCCTTTTTTGATAGACCATCTAATAATCCAAAAAAACCATCTATAATTTTAACTACTGCATCTCTAACAGGTTCACCTTTCTCTATCTCTTCAGCTATTGCTATCTCTAACTTTGAGTCCTCTTCCTCTCTTGCTACATTAAATATAAAAGGATCAAGATTAAGATTTAGCTTTTCTATAATCCCACCTAAAGAGTAGCCTGCTACATCAATTGGACGGCTAGGGGCTCCATCATTGTATCTTGAGCTATACCTGCTACTTTCAACAACTCCCATAAACACCAAAAAATCATATTCATATATCTTTACAAGAGAACGTGGCTCTATTATATCAATCAAGCTATTGTTACCGTCTGTTTCGGGGACAACACTAAAAGAGAATTGAGAAGAGGGAGACTCTTTTGACTTTGTGAATGAGTAACTTATTAAACCATTAGAGGTATATTGAGCGATATCTCCCTCTACTTTTTTCCCCCATACTCTTTTATTATTGGTAGTATTACCTATAAAACTAGCTATTTTTGTTTCGGGGTCATCTCTTTTAAAAACATCAATTCTAACATCAACAACATTACTTATATAATCCACTATGTTACCCTCTTTAATTGTTCTATTATGTCAGGATCAATCCCAAAAGATGTTAAGTTGTCTGCACTCTTATCAAGACGTTTTTTCTTCTGCTCATTGGCATAACTTAACTCAAGATCTTGCTTGTTTGGCATTATGCCAGCGGCAAGATATAAAATTGTTAGTTGTTCCTCTGTTAAAACGCTTAACTCGGGGTCATTTGGTAAGCGATGAAAATATACCATCGCCCATATCTTCAGTTGGAGGTAATTCGTCGCCCTCTCTATTGACTCTTCCAACATCTGAACGCTTGCAACATTCTTGTATTTTTGTAACAAACGAAAGATACCCCCTATGTATCTGCATAATTAAATCAAAATCAACATTGGCAACAGATAGAGCATTTGTCCACCAGCTAGGCTTCTCCACAATTACAATATCTAGAGTAGAGGCTGTCTCATACATAAAAATTTCAGCTTCTGTTAATTTAGATATATCTAAACCACTTAAATATTCTATTCTCTTTTTTATTATGTCCGCATATTCCTTCTGAAGAGGATATTTTAAAGTGAAGTTACCTCTCCCTGTCTCTACTACTTCAGTTATAGCCTTGCCGTTCAATATTTTTGTGAAAATCTCATTGTCTTTTTCAATGTCTTCTTTTGTTGTGTTATTCTCACTCATAAAAACTCCTTTTAAGCTTTAAAGGTTATTCTAATTACTTCTAATATATCCTTGACATAAGGCGTCTTATATACTCCATCATAACTATCAAAATATTTCAGCGTCTTACTTGTTATTAGGCTATAATGTCCTGTGTCGTTATATTTTGTTCTTATTATGTAATAATGTAATGGATGCTTTATATCTATAATCTCATTATAATTTCGCTTTACCTCTGTGATATCTAATATCTTATTTATAACTTCTGGAATTAAGAAGCTTTCAGTATTAAGACAAGCCTTTTTTGTCTTATCAAGATCACCATTATAAAAGTCAAACCATTTTAAATAGTTATATCCTTTATTTTTTATAACCAAATCATTAAGCTCTCTAACAGACATATTACGATTGTTCTTTTTGTTATAAGCATTCAAATATGCAATTAAGAGACAGCCAAAATCTTGAATTAAATCGGGTTTGTTTTGCCATTTAGGATAGGTCATTATAAGGTTTTGACTATCTTTATGCCTTTGATAGTACCATTGTTTAAACATTTTTCTCCTCTCTATATACTCTTAACTATTAAGTATTTTATTGATTATAAACATACCAATACTCGAGACAACAACAGAGACTATCCCAGTAATAACAAAATCAAGAGTTTTCGATGGTTTCTCTTTTAAGGTTTTTAAGTCAGCTTTTAATTCATATAAACTTTCAATTATTTGCTTCAATTGAAAGTTCACAATTTCATCATTTCTCTCTAATTTTTCAAGTCTTGAAAAAGTGGTATCTCTATGAGTTCTTAATCTCTTTATTTCGTTTGAATAGGTATTTATCTTTGTCGTGTTCTCTTGCGTTTTTATCTTTAAATCATCTATCTGCTTCTTTAAATCATCTGTATCTGCCATTTTTAACCCTCATTGATTAGTTACACAATACTTTCTGCCCATCTGTTCTCTTTCTTGCAACCAAATTAATCCCAGCTCTGAACTACTATTTTGTTCTTTTAATTGCTACTAAACTAACACTTGCAGTTGTCGGTGCTTTTGTTATTGATACATCCATTTTACTAACCATTACACCTGCGAAAGCAAATAATAAACCATCGCCATCACGAACCTCTTTTTTGCTTGAATGTATCTCTAAAGCATTAAACTTTTTAGCTGTATGTGTTTCCCACAATTTTACAACATCAGGGGCTAGTTTTTCATAAGCATTTGTATTGCTACCATCGGGGTATTCACTACCACTTGGCTTGTCTTCGGGTACAAAGCAATTCATATTTAAATTACAACTATACCCATTACTATCAATTTCAACTGGTTCGTGCATATTTAAGACATCAATTGGTTGAACTTGCAAATCCTCACTAAAAGATATATCTTTACATAATGCGATTCTACTTTCCCCCTCATCATCTACCAATTTAACATAACACCACGCACCATTATTTACTAATCTTGTATTCTCAGACATCTCTAACCCCCTATACTGCTATAAATAGAAAACTTGTTTGTTAAGAAACTAAAATTGATAGGAAGTGTTGGCTTACCTTCCCATTCTAGTTTAACAACATCACCATCAATAACTATTTCACAATCTTTATCAGATTCAATTAAAATCTTTAAATCATTTAGATATTGACTTACTTTAGTTCGCCATATTGTTTTTACTGTTCCATAAGCCGTTTTCGTTCCAGCTTTTCCTATCAAGTTCCTTTCTAATGCCGTTCTTAAATCTCTTGCAATAAAAAGTGTCTCTCTCATAACAGAAAACTCAACTTTTAAGAGATTATCTTCTTGACAAGTGGTGATTGATCTAACATTTCTACTTATGCCATCTGGAGTGGTTTCACCTATCCAAGCACCATTAGATATAAGTAGATCCTTTTCGGCATCATCATAATCTTTTACCCACCCTAAATGAGATACGGTTTTGTGAGTAGATGGCGAGTTTATGGACATACTGCATAAGCGCCCCATCTCTTTAGCTGCATAGAAAACACTGCTAAACACTCTCTTATTGCCGTTAATATCATAGTCATAAAAGCCAGGAGTGAGTAGAGCTCCGTTTTCTGTATTAAGCCTTTTTAATGTTGTTATAGTATCACTAACCGATAGATCAAGACTATGACCAACCAAAAATTGCCTTTCCGCTTTTCCCATTCTGCCATTACAATAATCAACATGTGCCTTTGTTAAGTTGATAACAACTTCATTATCACTGATAGGTACTATAAATTGAAAAGGCTTTTTTTCTATAAGTGTCAAAGCCTCTTCATAGTCAAGAATGGTAGCAGACTCATCGCTTGAACCACCAGTTAATTGAATATAACCACAATCAGTTGGTATTCTCTTATCTTCAGTTAGATACTCAACATCAAATAGACCGATGTCATCTAATTGTCTTAAAAGTTCATATCTGTTGGCAGTTATTATATAATCATCACTTGAGAGAGCAGCCGAAAAGTCATCAATATCAGCTGTTTTAAAGTAGTCTTGCTCTATTTTTATAATATCCAAAGAGATATTATTTTCTGCCATAGCATTATCTATTGCAGTTGCAAGATCCGAAATAGTAGGGTAGTCAACCACTTTGAAAGTTAGTCTAATATTTTCAGTAGAAGTATCAGGAGGTTCAAATAATGGATCATCTGGGTCAACAATACCAGTTGTCTCACTAGGAATGTTAAACGAAATAATCTCATTAACTTTTTGAATAGAGATATTGCTACTCGATTGGTTATATATTGCCAAAACATCTCGCCCTATTTTTCTTGATGTTATATCAGTGCCTTTCTTGAAATATACTCTCTTCTCACCATTGACTGTATCAAACCTTACAAAATATGAGTTGCCTGCTACTCCATACTCTCTAAAAGTAAGCTTTAACAGGTCTACATCAATATCTTTAAAAGTAACTTGTGATTTTGTTTTGTTATTTATTGGCATAGCATAAACATACTGCGGACTATAACCATCGCCAGGTGTAAATGCGTGCTTGACTGCCTCAAGCAATTCGCCCCCTTTTAAAACTTGTTTTGCTTGTGATAATGTAGAGAAGCGATAAATATTATTTTTATCTCCACCTATTGAAGCACCAATAAGAAGTCCATTATTAACACTTGCATAACCGCCTGCTCCGCCATCATAAATATTCTGACTAAAGGCTCCAGGCTGCAAGTGTGAACTTGACTTGCCACCACTATCAAATACTCTCGCACTAATTCCCATTTCTTTTAACTCCTTACCTATATTTTCTGTTTAATAATGTTGCAACTATGACAAAATGTTAATCTTCTGTCCTATTTGGTTCACTATTAAACCTACCCGCAAACGCAAGCGCTCAAAAAAACTCAAAAAAAACTTAAAACGCTTTTTTTGTTGTTAAATCTTTGACCAAATTTTCCCATTCGGAAGAAGTATACAAATTAGTTTTGTACAATTTACGCAATAGAGAAACCAATCGATTATTAAAGTTGTTTTGCTTTATGAAGTCATCTAATTTTATTCGTTTCTCTTGATTCTCCATACTTACTTCTGAATTATCATCATTTGACACATAACTTTTCTTTTTTGCCATTTTTGGCTCCTTTTATTTTTATATCTATAATTTTCTTAATCTTATTTTCAAAAGCTGCAAGTTGTGATTTTTTGAATTCCAACACTCTCTTTAAAATATCCTCTTTGCTCTCGACTCCGCCTAAAAATATATCTGCCTGCCCATTAGCTCCAACTGATAGATTTGCATTTAGAGATTGTAAGAAGTCAGCGAAATCTTTCTCTTTCAATTCCATCTTTTTTGCTATCGCCGTCGCCTCTTTCCCATACTCTTTTGTGAAATCTTTTTGAGAGACTAATTCATCAATGCTTCCGTAAGCCTTTTTGTTTTGAGACAATTCGACCATCATATCAACTGCATCGTTGATCTCATTATTAACCGAATAAGTACCCAATTTTTTATTATTTATTAGTGGAGTGATAGCACGCACAAGCTTACGCCTTATATGTTTATTGCCGTCAGTGGAGAGAGAACGGATATTATTTTCACTCATACAGCTACCGATTAAAGTAGTCTCCAAAAACTCTTTCCCTGCTGTTGTGATACCGTTTTCTGTTATATGCTGCGGTCTGTCAAACTCTGTTATAAGATTTTGCTGCTGTAATGAATTAAATATTTCCATACAAGCTTTTTTGTTCTCATAAAGCTCGCCCATAGTGTCAAAACTAGAGATGATACTTGCAATAGAGGATATAGTTTCATCTTTTATCAATTTAGATGTTTTTACTGCTCTCTCTACTGGGTTTACTGTTTTTGTTGTATTTTGATTGAACTTTGAGAATAACTCTGTTGTGTAGTTATCAACTTTATCATCCATCTCAAAAATGACACGTGGGTGTTTGAATTGTTCTACATCTTTTTTTGTAAAACCAAATTTTTTAGCCCTACTTTCAAGTGTCTCAATATACTCTTTGTCTGTCCCTTTTTCTGCTGCAAGTTTAGAGGACATAGTTCTATTATTACCACTTACAACAATGCCGTCATTTGTTACGACAACGGGAGAGTCCATTGATAGAGCCCTGCCATCATAATCAGCGGCAACACTCATAACAATCTCCCCTGCATCTCTATCAGTCTCATAATCACGATCATTGATTGTAGAACCCTCTGCTGTTGTTGGAAAACCATCTGTCTTTTTGAAAGTCTTTTCGTTGTGGCTTGCTGTTACACTATCCGCCTCAATAAGCTTCCATTTGCCTTTTATTTTCTCTTTGCCTATTTGAATGAAATCATCATCACCAACTATTGATTTACTGTTTTGATATTTATCTTTTATAACCTCAAAAGGGTTATTATTATCTTTTTTAGCCGCTTTTTCATTTTCTTTTAAAGATTTAGGCTCACTGTCCTTTGTTGAGTTGTCTTTCTCTTTTGGCTTGTTTTTTTGATTTGATAATTTAGAAAGTTCATTTTCTTTTTTATTCTCATTAACTTTGTTTTTATTGCTCTCTTTATTTTCTTTGCTAGGTGGAGTAGTTAGCTCCTTTCCTTTATTGTCTGTTTTACTTAACTCTCTAATCAAGTTTTTTAAATGATCTCTATCCTTACTACTCTCGAACTGCTTTCTATACTTCTCATAAAACTCTAGCACTTCATCAGCGGTTTTAAGTCCGCTCAACTTTTTTCTCAAGCTATTAAATGTATTTACGCTGGCTTTCTCCTGCACGCTGTAGTGTCTTCGCCACTTGCTTGGTTGCTGTGCAATCTTGATATACTTCTTGTCTTTCCACGTCCTTATTGTGCCTACTGAGAACGCCTTTTGAACAAACCCACCGCTTGCAGTGTCATAACACCACTCACCACTATTGGACTTTGTGATTATCTCTTTTGTGCCAACAATCTTTTTTATATTCTCTTTTAGAATCCTATCCATTGTAGACTTTATTTCTAATATGAGTGCTTCTTGGGCTACTTTGTTTTTATTTTCTGTGGACTTTATTATTCTGTCCTTTATTGACTTTGATATTTGAAGACCTTTTGATTTAACCGATTTTTTAACTGATTGAATTGATTTAACGAATTGAACAGATGATATAGGAGTTAATGAGATGCCATCTAACGTCTGATTAACTGGTTTATAAGTAAGAGCTATCTCATTCCACAAGACTTTGGCAATCTCTTTTTTTCCATCAAGATTCTCTTTGAGTTTTGCCATTTGTCCACCAATGGAGACTTTTATTATAGACGCTCCATTTTTTAATTTCTTGATTATCTTATTAGCAATAGAGTTATCTTTATATAGTTTAAACTTAACATAGGTCTTTTTGTTATTAGTATCAAAAGAGACATCAATCGGCTGACCTATGAGGTTATCTATATCTTGAAAATGTTTATGATCATAGCTTACTACTCCGTTTTTTAGAAAATAGTCTTTGCTTTCAATAAGGGCATTTTGCAAAACTTTTTCATTGTCAAAGTCAAGATTTTCATTGCTTGCCTCTGCATAGAGAATTGTATTGCCGTGCTTATCTTTTTTTAAACTAACTTTATCTTGCGATTTTCTTAAAAATAGTTGTAGATAAACCTTATCTTTCATTTATAAAACCTCTTAATTTTTAAACAAATCCCATTCTTGTTCGTCCAAACTTCAATCTTATTTGCTCTTTTAATATTTCTAAAGTCTCTTTATATGACTTAATCCTAGCTCCAAAATAGGCACTTGTCGCCGATTGTGTTGATGAAAAGCTTTCACTCACACCATCCATTGATAGACTGCTGCTGCTAAAACCTGCAATAAGCCCATCTCCAACACTCTCTAACAATCCTATTGTTGCTATAAGAGCAATTACATTTCTAATATCTTCAGGGACGTGGTTTGCACTCTTATATCCTGCTGTATAATCCACTTGTAACATCTGACTTACATTTCTAGTCATACCATCGTTAAACCTAGCAAAACTAGGAATAAGACCCATACCACTAATATTTAGTGAGTTCATAAATGGTCTTATTTCTACTTTTCCTTGTCTTTTATCTACTATATGGTTCTCTTTTAAATCTGCAATTCTCTGCCCCATATCGTTATACAACTCAATTCTATCTATACTTAAAATTGGAGCTTGGTCTAAAATAACTGACCGTTGTCTGCTTGTATATGAATAACCACTCTCCTCTAAATCAAAAAAAACACCATCTTTTGGTTGACACTTTATTACTCGCTTTTTAAAATTAGTACTCAAAAACCTCTCTATTTCACAAAGCCCAGCCTCTATATAAAATCTAATTTGATTATCTGTGAATATTTCTCCATTACTTGCTTGAAAATCTACACCCCACATATAAGTAAAGCGAATATCATCTGGGGTTAGAACTTCTCCCCAATTATCCCCCTCTACTATATAATTTTTAAAAGTGTGCCCGACCTTTTCAGCCCCGACTTTTTGCAAAATAGAGGTAGTCCAGTTTATCCCAGTATCATAACTTACACGATATAAATAGAAGCCCTCTTTTAAGTTGTAATCTGTAAAATTATTTTTCTCTATTGGTTTGATTAGAGCAATATCTTCACTCCAATTCTCACCATCGAAACTCAAATAATCTGATCCATCATTGATGTATTTCCTTTGTAACAATGAATTAGGTTGTTTAAAGTTTATAACTACATTATTGCCTACTGCTTCTATTTTCATCAAGATTACCTTTCTTTAACCACCACTATTTCTGTTTATTAAACCACGATTTGTCTGTTTTTCCACTAGCAGAGTCTTTAGACTTTTTCTCATCATCGGGGTCGTCATCTAATATTTGAATAGTGGCTGATTGATTTAACAACAATATTTGTTCATCTGTTGGATTTTTACAATAGCCCTCTTTATCAAAAACAATTTCCCCTTTCATTGTTAAAACTTTTTTGTCCTTATATTTTTCACTAAATAAATATTTCATAAATACCCCTTTAAATTTATAAGAGGCTTTATGATGACCTCATAAAGCCTTAAGTGCAATTAACCTTTTTAACTCCAAAGAGCGTTGCTATAACTTACATTTTTAATAATTCCGTGATGTGCTGGAGCTATAACATCAGGTGTACCCACTACCACAATACCAAACCTTTTTGTAAGTGTATCAGTAACAAAAAAATCATATTTACCTGCTGGAATAAACTGAAGCCATCTAATTCTTTGAAAACTATTTGAGAGTGTTAAGAGTAGAATCTCCCCTGTACCTGGCAAATCCTCATTCTTATCAATGAATGTTGTAGTCGCACCATCACATTTTATTTTAATCATCTCTTTAAGAATAGAACCATCTTTTTGACTTCTTGCAATTACATACCCTATTGTCTCTAAACAATTTGCATTGCTAATCGCTAGTTTTACTTGTTGTCCCTTTTGTAGTATAACGGGAGAACTAATTGTTGAACCAACACCAATACCATCTACACCAATAGGAAACACTTGATAAATATAGTCACCAGCATCACTATTTCCAAATAACGAATCGGTAGATGCTTCAGGTATAGCTGTAAATGTAGGAGCTGTTAATTCTGTTGATGAAAGAGTGGGTATTACTACATCTTTCATTTTAAACATTTTGGCACCACCCGCATTTTTACCCGATATAAGAATAGGATCACTAAAAGTAGTAGGATAGCTTAACGCAACATAACCGCCAGCTCCCCCCTTTTCTTTACCCTCAAACCTTATCCTATCAGTTATCAAAGATTGTACATCTGTTGCTATCTCTGTTGGCATAAGTGAGTGAGTAAGCCAACCTCCATTTTTATACACTTTACTTGCAATATCATTAAGAGCCCTATCTCCAGCAGATGACATTGTGTCGCCTCGTAAATCAAGAGTGGAGTTAAGTCCGCTTTTTTTACAACCATCTTTAATTTGTTTTAAAATACTATCATATTCTAATGGATTGATATCACTATTACCATTGTACAGTTGCTCCTCACAATTTTCTGCTACTGCCAAAAGTCCCATCTCTATTTCTGATGTTGTAAGATCATCAACAACATCTCCCTCTAAATCAATAAAAGATATTTCTCGCAAAGAGCTAATTATTTTTGTTGTTCTTGATCTATGTTCATAAGTAGCATTTGAGGGTTTTAATTTATCATACTTACCCATAGGGTTAGCTTTACCTGGACTTGTTATTTTAAGATATTCTTTTGTAGGGTTTAAAATAGCTTGCTTTTTCAAATTATTCATACCCTTAAAATCTTGCTCGCTCACCGTTAAAACTCTTTTAAAACCTATATCAATATCTTGCCTTTGTATCGTATGACCACCACTTAACAAATCAAGCGATTTTTTTAATTCTGCATATTCTTGCTCTAAAGACATAAAAACTCCTTACCCTAATATTTTTTTCATTAAAGACTCATCGATAGTTTCACCGCTCTTTAAAGATTTTTCCAGTGCTATAGCATCTTTCATAGAAATTTTACCTTCTTCTATTGCTTTTGATATGCTCCTCTCTAAATCTTCAGGAACACGACCGCCTTTACTAAGTGATGCCCCTGCAAATCTATCTCTCTCTTTACCAGCAATAGATTTTTTTTGTTGTGGAATACTCTTTTGCATTTTTGCAATTGTATTTTTTTGTTCTTTTAAAGATTTTTCCACGTTGCTAATGCCTTTAACTTTAACTGTCAAATCTTTAACAAGTTTTTCTAATTCCTCAATACGATCTAGTAACTGTGTTACAACCTCATCATCAGACTTTTCAAGGTCATCATCAGAGTCATCGCTAGAATCATCATCATCTGGGTCATTTAGCTCATTCTCATCAATTTCATCATCAATAGCCTCGTCTATAGAGTCATCGTCCTCTATATCGTTGTCATCAGAGTCATCGTTGCCTATTGCTTTAAATAATGTCTTTGTTATTACTTCTGCAAGAGACTTTGATAAGTCTTCTAACTCTTCTCTACTCAACTTTGTTCCCATAAAAAATACTCTCCTTTTATTTACTCATTATTGCGTAAGCAACAAGCTTAAGCTTATTATGAGTTTGCAAATGACAAACTCTGCTTATTTTCCCTCTCTCTTGCTAAATATTTTCTCTAAAAATATTGAAAAATAGATTGGCGAAAAAAAGAGTATTAAAGCCGCACACATCATTATTACTGACCATTGCTCTTTTTCGTCCAATATTCTTTTGTTAGCGATAAGACACATAGCATTGAACAAAACCAAAATTAGCCCTGCAATTATTTGAGCTATCAAGGAGATGTCTTTAGCTTTTAAAAACTTACTTATTGTGCTCTCATTTTCTTTTGAACACTTTTTATTGGGCTCATCATCTTGTGAATATTTAAAACCTACTGGTTGATCACTCATAAAATCACCCTCTTTTTAAAAAAAATAAATACTTTATAAATTTTTAACATATAAAAAAGGATGTAGAGAATTTTTTTGATAAAAAAAGGATCGGTTTCTATCAAAAAAATTCTTTGAATAGTCGTTTTCATAGTATTTTATTCTTTATAAGCACCTGCACTTGCTTTATTGTTTGATAACTCTTGTTGTAGGACAGAATATTAAGTTTTTGTCATATTTGATAAGTACTCAAATAAGTATGATTGTGAGAACTAAAAAAAGGAATTAAAAGAGTGGCAGTTGGATTAGGAAAAAATTCTCCAATAAAATTAAGGTTATCCCGCGAAAACTATGAAGCTCTAATTGAGAGACAGGGCTCTCTTGTTCGTTTTTTGAAAGCCAAAAAATGTACTTGTGTTTTAAAAAGCGGACGCACAGATTCCACTTGTCCAATATGCAAAGGTGAGAAATTTACCTATAGTTTTCAGAAAACAAAAAAAGTATATAATCAATCGTGCAAAGTAGTAAAGGCTGGCGATTTATGTGTTGCAATGATACCAGATGATTTTGGTAATGATTTTATCGTTAGTGATGTGATGGTAAATAATAAAAAACTTGAGAATTATTCCGTTCAAGACAAATATATATTTTCACATTCTGAGGCTCTTTTAAGCCACGATTTTGTTAATGTTAATGGTGTAGTCAATTGCGAATTAACGCTAACTACTGATAAGATTATATATCATAACAGTGGGATTTTCGAGGTATTAGTTGGAGTAGAAACCGAAACAGGATTTTTAGGATATGACATAACCGAAGTAGTTAGTTTTAAAATTGATGGTACAGAGGTACAAATAAAAGAATCTTATAGAAACATTATAACAATAGATGATAATGATTTAACAATCGATAATGAAGCAAAACTTTCAATTACCATCAAATACATTCCTTTCTCAAAGTTTTTGGTTTTATCTCAAAAACAAAATAGAATCATAGGTAATATTTTAACAGAGGTCGGTGGGGATGCCTCTGCAACTATCCCTTTTGAATATGAGGCAAAAACTGATGATGTCATAACATTGCCGTTCGCAAGCTATATAAAAAAAGATATTTTAAATAGGAATGGAAAAAAGTTTGATACATTACCAGATTGGTATGTAAAAGATATAATAGAAATTTCTCAAAATGATAATATTTTAATTAAAGGAACAGACTATCAACTTCTAGGTAGAAACCAAATAAGGTGGTTATCTAATAAAATTGATATTGGTGAGAAGTTTTATGTAGAATATTATTGTAATCCATCTTATAGAATTGGTGAAAACATAACTTATTCAATACGAAGTAGTGAAGACCAATTACTGCCTAATTTATTTGCGATAAAACTTCTAAATAAAGGGGAACAGGTGTAATGATAATATCCAAATCACTTATTTTAAAAATAAAGAAATCCACTATTGATAAAAACAAAATAGCCCAAGAAGCACTCATATCAGAAATAAAATCTACAATGGATAGTATACTAAAAGAGAATATAAAAAAGATTGTTGGCACAAAAGAGATAATCACAAAGTCCAACAACGGTGAGTGGACTGACAAAGAGGGAAACGAACATCAATACTTCTTATATGATCAAGACGTGGATAGATAAAAATTACTCTTCTCTAATCTTATATAAGTAAGCAAAAGGAACTAGATTTTTTATTAAACTATTGCAGTGGCTCTTGGCTTCATTCGTCCAATTGCTTATAAAAACAATAATATCACATAACGCTAGACTTTCAGAATTATCTTTATGATCTTGAAAGCCAAAAAGATTATCATATTCTTTAAAAATAGTATCAATTAAATCTATCTTTTTGTTTGGATATAACTCTTTTAATTGATCAAATGTAATATCATTAAAAACTTTGACTTTAGAATTGTTAAAATACTTATCTTCCATATTTTTACCTCTTTTTTTAGAAATAATTACTATTTATTTCAAGTCTTTTCCTAAAATTTTTTGTTGTTTGTTTTTTACATAGTTATCACGTTCTTCTTTTGTGTAATAAAATTTATGATATCCTGTTCTTTTTAGAACGTCTGGCAAATAAATATCTTTAGAAGATTCATAATCATCATCTTCGTCGCAATCCGCAATAGCTTCCATAGACACCATTTCCTCTACAAAATCAACAAATTCATTCCACTCCTTGTCATCATTTCCTCTTTTTAGTTTTTCATTTTTATACCACTCTACTAATTTTTTGTCTGTCATATAAACTCCTTAGAAATAGTATCAATTAAATCTACTTTTTTACAATTTATAAGCTGCTTATTGTTGTTTCTCTTTCTTTAATAGATTATAAAAAACTTTATTTCTTTTTGAAGCTAAATCATATAAGTCTTCATAAGAATACATTTCTATCCTTATAGGAATCTCGATGTCATCTTTAGTGCTAGCGGAAAAGTTTGTATCTGAATAATATGAATTTTTCAAAAATGGAATCTTTGACAAGCCTCTAGAATTATTTGATCTTTTTTCTTTTAAAATATCGTTTTTTGGTGCAATTATAAAACCAGTATATAAACAATTTTTAGTGTTAATATCCCAATTCAATATTTTTCTTGGGTTATTATAAAAATCTGCAGCATATTCTCTAACTTGTTTTATCATCTCTTTTGGATTATGGGCATTTATTGTTGATTTTAGTTCAATTATTATTATTTCTGATGAATCAGTTGGGTCATCTGTCCAGAGATAGATATCAGACTTTTTCTCTCCACTCTTTGAAGAGTATGCATTCATTGGAGATTCATAAAAATATCCATATTTATCATCAAGTAACCATAAATTGTGTAAATGATTAATATTATCAGAATCTTTAAATGTAAAACCACGTTGCATAATTAAATTATGAATCTTATTTTCATTCTCTTTTTTTATATTTCCGTCTTTATCTTTAAGTTTAATCAATTGAGCAAAATCATTTAATATTCTTTGCCTGTGTTCAACATAAATATATAAACTAGAATTGATGATTCTATTATATGTAACAGATTTACTGCTTTTGTCTTCCCAAAAGTTTATCTCTTCAATACCTTTTTCATCTATAGCTGTTTTAATAAAATCTTTCTCCATAATAACTATATTATAACTATTTACTTGATCTTTTTTTACAAACTCCCTTAGAGAGGGGATACGGGTTTGCACTTTTTCCAAGTTAGAAATAGATTTTTCTCTATTATTATTTATAACTTCTTCAAACTCTTTATTAAGCCTATTGTCTATTTCCATCTTTATCGCACTCAATTCTTCATCTTCTAGAAATATTTCATCTCCTGTGCTGTTTATTTTTTCATCAAAAAAAGATGAAGTTAAATAACCCTTGTAATGAATATCTTGTTCGATTTCATAATCAATTGTATTTTTACCATTTAAAAAAACGTTCAATCCTCTAGAAAAACAGGAGATATTTATCTTTTTACTCATTATTTTTTCTTTTGATGGGACAAGAAACAACATAAAATCTTTATTCTGGTTGTCATTGGTATTATTAAAATTAATAGATAGTTCTATTTTTTTCATATTTTCATTTATGTAATTCTTATTAATTATCTTGCTTTCTTTATTATAAGAAATATCAAGATTTAGTTTTTCATACTCTATAAAAAAAGGGAAAAATGTTTCAAGACACCATTCAGCAATACTCTTAAGACTATTATATTGATTAAAAAAAGTATTTGCCCTACTAATGTGTATATGATTATTTATTTCCATAGTAAGACACGTTTTCAAGGTTGACTCACTAGTTGTTTTTGCTTTTAGATTTATATTATCATCAAAAAGAGATTCTCCTCTCTCTAATAATGGATAATAAAAAAATCTCTCATTATATTCGCCTACTTCGTTTTTAAATATTGAGTGATAATACGCAGAATTTGTAAACCAAATAATAGCAAGTCTCCCCTGTCCTAAGGGTTTAAAATTGGCATCTACTTTATTTGAATTTTGAGAGTCAAGCTCTGAAAAATATTTAAAATTTGTTTCTGTAAATCCCTCTCCATTATCTATTACTTTTAAAGTTATACTTTTCTCATCTCTTGTTATATTCAGTTCAATATTTAGACTTTGCTCTTTGATGTTTTTAGAATTAAGTATTACCGAATGAATAGAGTTGGATACTGTTTCTCTAATTAGTAACGCAAATTTTTTCTGTCCATATTTATACTCTTTTTCAGCTCTTTTCTCTGGAAAGGATTTTTGCAACATTAAAAGCTCCAATAAATAAAAATACCCCTCTTCCCCCATTTCTAATTATTATATACTCAATATTCCTAAAAATCTACTTTTTTTACAAATTAAACTTAAAGTCTGAATAAAATATTTTTTATAAAAGAGTTAATATTATTAAAATAATTATTTAATAGATACTGAATAGGTCATCAAAAGAGAGTTAATAACCCTCTTTATTTATATTACTAATATTTATAATATAGTTTTTATTAAAAATCTATTTACATAGACTAAATTGTAAATTATTGAATTTTTGTTAAACTTAATAAATTTCTATTCCGAACATCATCGATCTATGAAAGTAAACATAAAATTGGATTTTAACATAAATATTGAAGATTCGAAGTTTGATACAATTATACAGTTAGTAAAAAAGATCCTTTGTGAAATTATATCAACAATAGTACATCAAATCATTGTTTATTTTGCTGAAATTGAGATGAAAAAAGATGTAAAAAGTTTTAAATGCCAATGTGGAAATGATCATAATTTCGTTTTTGCTACAAAAAAGAATATGGCAAGAAGAACCAAGATTAACTCTTTTTTTGGACAATTAGAAATACCTCTAATAATAGTGCGTTGTAAAGAGTGCAGGAAACAGATATATCTTAATAGATTTATGCTAGGAATAGATAAAAAGAAGCAATATACTTCAACAACAAAAAAGTTTCTTGCTTCGATTGGCAGTTTTTCAACTTTTAGAGTGGCAGAAAAAACATTAAAATCTATTGGTTTATTGAAAAAGTCAAAGATGACAATTTGGCGATCTGTTCAAGAGGTTGCAAATACAATCAATTTTGAGGTTGACAAAAATGAGTTTATGACAGGACAGGTTGACGGTACAGGTATTCCAATACGAAATACGGGAATAAGAGGAGAAGAGCTAAAATTGCTGATGCAAAATACTAAAGAGGGTGGAATGAGGATTGCCTCTGTATCAATAGATAAATATAAAAAATGGAAAGAGATAGCTGGGGTAATAAATGAGAATAAAATAGATGTTGTTTGTGATGGGGATAGAACTTTGACTAACAATCTATCTGTTAATTACTCTTTGTGCCTTTGGCATATACCACATTTGGTAAAATATGAGCTGTGGAGAGGTGGAATAAGAAAGACAAACCATCTCTATGCTGAAATTATGAGAAAAATATTTGATTTATGTAAAATTGATAAATCAAAAATGAAGAGAGAATTATATATAAATAAGAAAATCGAATTGAACAATTTTATCTATGAGTATAAAAATAATAAAAGCTTAAAATCTCTAATGAGATATTTTAAGCTCTATCGAAACCATCTTTTTGAGTTTTTGAAACATAAAAATCTTGATATGACAAATAGCAAAATAGAGAGAGCAATGAGAATTGTGAACGACAGAATAAATGTCGGCGGCTGTTGGAGTCGAAAAGGGGCTCTAGCTGCAATAAAAATTAGGTTGGCACACTATTATAATGGTTGGAATCCTTGATGATAAGCAACAATATTACACCTATCATTAAATTAGCTGACATCGGTACTACCGACATCAGCTATTTTTTATTCTAAATAATCATAAAAAAATATTTTTTAAAAAAAATCAAAAAAGCAGTTGACAAAAATTCAAAAAATGATATGATAGATATATCATTTCAATATAACTTGTCTAGATTAGCATTTCTGATACATTACTAAAAATTTCAAAAAAAACTCAATAATTTTATAAAAAAAAGCTTGACTTAGAGTTAACTCTAAGTAGTAGAGCATAAACATATATAATACAATAAATCAATATTTATTGTTATCGAGAGGACGATTACTAACTTGATTAAAGAGAATTGTGGTTAGCAATATAAAAAGTAGGATGTAATTTTTTATCACACATAAAACAAGCTCAAAAAAATTAGGAGAAAAAAAGGTGAAAAAAGGAATTTTTAAAACATTTATATTGCTGTTTCTATTGGTTGCAACACAAACATTTATTTATTCAGCAACAGATAGTAATAGTAGAGATAAAGGAAGTGCAAAGGAGGAACAGGTGTTACAAAAAGCAAAAAAGATTTTAATAGTTTACTATTCTCATTCGGGAAGTACAAAAGAGATAGCCACCCAAATTCAAAAAACAGTTGGTGGAGACCTATTTGAAATTCAAACCATAGAATCATACCCAGCTGAGTATAATGCCTTAACCAAGCAGGCAAAAGATGAGATAAACAGAGGATACAAGCCAGCCTTAAAAAATAGAGATGGAAACACAAAAGCATATGATATAATTTTTATAGGTTCTCCAGTGTGGTGGGGAACAATTGCTCCTTCGGTTACTACATTTTTATCAGAAAACGATCTCTCTGGAAAAATTGTTATACCATTCTCTACACATCTTGGAAGTGGCTTGGCAAATTGTGCTAAAGATACTGCAAAACTATGTCCAAAGTCAACAGTTCTTGATGGAAAAGCCTTCTCTGGAAATAGTGTGAAAACTTCACAAAATGAAGTAACTAAATGGTTAGATGGTATTAAGGCCTTAAAATAGGAAAAAAATAAAATAAAAAATAGCTCCATCATATATGGAGCTATTTTAAAACATAATCGATAAAAACTAAACATTATTAAAACAAATATAACCTATTTAGAATATCGCATTTTCTAAAACAAAGTAGTTGACTATAAATGATATTTGAAATACAATCTAATTATTAATAAAAAAATCATATTAGAAATGCCAATCTATTTGGCTCTTATTTTTTTTAAAATGAAAGAAGGTAATGTTTATGAGTAACGAAATGAAAATACTAGTGATTAATTGCGGTTCATCATCACTAAAATATCAGCTATTTTTGATGCCAAGTGGAGAGTGTCTAATACGAGGTCTGGTTGAAAAGATAGGAGAAAAAAATTCCTTCTTAAGGCAAGAGACAAAAGGCTCTAAAAAATATGAGCTAAAGAGAGAGATCTCAGATCATACAGCAGCTTTTAAGCTTCTTGTAGAGGCTATGCTTGATAAAGAGTATGGTGTAATAGATAATATTTCAGAAATTGGTGCTGTCGGACATAGAGTTGTTCATGGTGGAGAAAAATATATTGAATCTGTAATAATAACAGATGAGGTAATAAAGGATATAGAGGATCTATCTGACCTTGCACCACTTCATAATCCAGCAAACCTACAAGGGATCAGAGCGGCAAAAGAGCTATTTGCAAAAGATATTAAACATTCAGCTACATTTGATACCGCTTTTCACCAAACTATACCAGATTATGCCTATCTTTATGCTATCCCAAGTGAGTTTTATGATAGATTCAAAATTAGGAGATATGGCTTTCATGGGACAAGCCATAGATATGTTGCATCAGCTGCATTGGAATATTGCCGCAGAGTAAAAGAAAACACAAATCTTATAACGGTCCATTTAGGAAATGGTTGTTCTGTAACTGCTATAGAAGATGGAAAATCTATTGACACCTCTATGGGTTTTACTCCGCTTGAAGGTTTGATTATGGGGACCAGATCAGGTGATGTAGACCCTGCTATAATAAACTATCTTGTGAGTAAAGGATATGATTCAAAAGATGTAAATAACATACTTAATAAAAAGAGTGGCCTGTTGGCTCTCTCTGAAAAATCAAATGATATGAGAGAGATAAGTGAAGCGGCAGCAGCTGGAGATAAGAGAGCACAACTTGCCATGGATGCCTTTGCTTATAGAGTTAAGAAGTATATTGGAGCATATACAGCTGTTATGGTTAGGGTGGATATTTTGGTATTTACTGGAGGAATAGGGCAAAACAGCGCTCTTATAAGAGAGATGATTTGTAAAAATTTGGAAAATATTGGAATACATATTGATGCTGATCTAAATAGAAATGTTGGAAATAAGACTGGTATAATATCAAAACACTTCTCTCCAACAGCCATAACTGTAATACCTACAGATGAGGAGCTTAGAATGGCTCATGATGCTTTCGAGCTTCTATCTAAGAAAAAATAAAAATAGAAAAAAGCTAAAAGAAGTTATAATTTTTCTTTTAGCTTTTTTTAAAATTAGAAGGTTGTTTCCATATGTTAAAAATAGAAAATATCTACAAGAAATTTAATCTTGATGCTGGATTATTCGCTAAATATGGAAAATTTGTCTATGCTGTAAATGGAGTCTCCCTCTCTGTAGAAAATGATGAAATATATGGATTGGTTGGTGAATCTGGGTGTGGAAAAACAACTGTTGCAAAACTTATAGTTAGAATCTACAATATTGACAGCGGAAATATAGTATATGAAGATAAAGATGGAAATAAATTTGATGCATACTGTGATAAAAAAGAGCTTAAAAGCTTAAGAAACAGAGTTAGATATATATTTCAAGATCCAGCAAAATCATTAAACCCAAAAATGAGAGTCATCGATATTCTTCTTGCTGGATATAAATATTCAGAAAAAAATATTAAAGACGGATTTGAAAAAGCTAAAGAGGCTATAAAGAGTGTTGGATTAAGTGAAAGCGATCTTGAGAGAAGGCCAAACGACTTCTCTGGAGGGCAAAGGCAGAGAATATCAATTGCTAGGTCTTTGATAACAAACCCTGAGTTTCTTATATGTGATGAGGTCGTTTCAGCACTTGATGTTTCAATTCAAAGCCAAATATTGAACCTGTTATTGGAAATAAAGCAAAAAGAAAAGATATCAATGCTCTTTATTGCTCATGATCTAACTGTTGTCTCCTATTTTTGTGATAAGATTGGCGTTATGTATGCTGGTTATATAGTAGAAGAGGGGACATCAAAAGATATAATAGAGAATAGAAAACACCCATATACAAATCTTCTATATGAAAGTATCCCTCATATAACAGGAAGTGATTTCCTGAACAATGTAAAAAAGAGTGATGAGGTTCCAAACTTAACAATTGAGCCAAAGGGGTGTCTCTTCTATGTAAGATGCCCTCATAGAATGGAAATCTGTAAAGAGAGAGCCCCAGAGTTAAAGCAAATTGATTCAAATAATAGTACACATAAAGTTGCCTGCTATCTATATAAATAGCAGATTATACAATAATAAGCTCTTTTACAGGGATATCATGTGTATCGTGTTCAAAATTATCTATTAAAAAATCTTTCAAGACAAACCCTATAGTTGAACCTTTATAGTCAACAAGATATTTATCATAGAAACCTCCACCATACCCTATTCTATGACCATCATTGTCAAAACCTAATGCAGGTACAACAATTATATCAATATCATCTTTATCATGTGGAGTATCAAGAATTGGCTCCAATATTCCAAACCTATTTTTAACCAAATCATTAAGATTATTAACTTTAACAGCTATCAAATCTTTACCAACCACCTTTGGAATCAAAAGTGATTTGCTATCAAGCAGTGTTCTGTTTAAAATAAGGGTTGTATCAATCTCATTGTTATATGGAACATAACAAAATACAGATTTTGAATCCTTGTAAAGCTTTGAGGAGAGAAAAAGATCTGCAATCTCTTTAGATTTTTGCTTTAAAAAATCTACCTCTATCATATTTCTCTTAGTTTTTAATGTTGCTCTTAGTTCATTTTTCATTATAATTTCACAAATTCCTTTTTTTCAATTGTTTTAATAGAAACCAATAACTTTTTATTATACATAAAGAGTGATGCCTCCTCCCCCACACTTATAGGAGTCTCCTCTTTCACAACATCACCATCTTTATTAATTAAAATATTGTAACCTCTCTTCAATATATTCATTGGATTTAGAATATTTAACTTATCAACAACAAACTCAAAGCTCGATTTAGCATTTGATATTTTTTTGTTGAAATTTGAGTTTAATCTTTCAAATATATATGAGAAGTTAACATACCTTTCATTATTAAGTCTAGCCAATTTTGAGACCAACTTATCACTATTGTTTCTCTCTAGGATCTCATGAAAACTATCTATTTTTTGAAAAATAGCCTTCTCTATCTTTTGACTATAAAAACTTATCTCTCTTTTTAAATCCTCTTTATCTGCAGATACAATCTCTGCAGCAGCTGAAGGTGTTGGAGCCCTCATGTCTGCCACAAAATCGGCAATAGTAAAATCAATCTCATGACCAACCCCCGTAATGACAGGAATTGAGGATTTATATATAGCATCTGCAACAATCTCCTCATTAAATGGCCATAGATCCTCCATAGAACCACCGCCTCTAGCAACTATAAGCAGAGGCACACTTTTATCTGTGTTGTGATTATAGTGAAAATTTGCACACTCAATCGCTTTAACTATAGAGTTTTTAGCATCATCTCCCTGTACTGCTGTTGGAAAGACTATTATTTCAAGGTTGTTATGACGTCTCTTTAGTACATTAAGAATATCTTGCAATGCTGCTGTTGTTGGAGATGTTACTATACCTATTTTATCTACCAGTTTTGGAATAGATCTCTTTCTTGCTTGATCAAAATAGCCCTTTTCTGAGAGCTTTTTCTTCAGCTGTTCAAATTTTACATATAGTTCGCCAATGCCTGATAGTATAATTTTAGTAGCATCAATAGAGTAGTCTCCCCCCTTAGCATAGAGAGAGAGCCCACCTTCAACAAGAACCTCCATTCCATCTTTAAGTCTCTCTGTCATATTTTTCATTATAGAGGCTTGTTTGAATTTAAACACCACAACTTTTATAGTTGCCTCTCTATCTTTTAGAGAAAAATACCAGTGGCCAACAGAAGATTCTCTAAAATTTGAGATCTCTCCTGTTAGAAAAATGGAAGTAAATCTTTTTTCAAGATCCATCTTTAAGATATTTGTAAATTGAGATACTGTTAAATATCTATTCTCACTATCCATTTATTATACTAGCTACCTTATCAAAACCAATTTTAGAATTAATCCCATTTGTAAGAAAGAGTCCCTGCTTTATGTCATTGATTAGGATACCTGCAACCAATATACCATCTTTGAAATAGAATCTTTTATAGATAAAATTTTTGCTGTCTGTAAAGGTAAGTGATGGATAATTATTATCAATGACCTCTTTTATATTTCCAACACTGTAGATCTTAGCCCCAAATGCCTCAAGCATTGTAGGCATATTCTCATATACATATGTAGAATCATTACCTAAGATAGTGTTTCCTGCTGCCACACCCTGATTTATTGCATTTATCCATACTGGATAGGTTTTATTTTGGAATTCTGTGATATCACCGCAGGCATAGATATCTTTGCGAGATGTCTCCATCTTCTCATTAACTATAACACCCTTATTACACTCTATACCAGCATCTTTAGCGATATTGATATTTGCTCTGACCCCTGTCGACAAAATAATCATCGGAGACTCTATTATCTCTCCTGAAGTAAGTTTAACACCTGTTACTGTCTTATCACCAAGGATAGTCTCAACACTTTTACCAAGCAGAAGATTTATCTTCTTATCCTGCATAATATTTTGTAAAATATCACTTCCATAGTTATCAAGCTGAATAGGAAGAATTCTATTTTGAAACTCTATAATGTTTACAGTAAGACCCAATTTTAAAAACTCATGAGCGATCTCAAGCCCAAGTACACCACCGCCAATAATTATAACACTACTGCAATTTTTAGAGTAGTTATAAGCATTTTTTGCATCAGAGAGATACTTTATGGTAAATATCCCCTCTTTATCAACATCTGCAAAAGGGATAAATGAGCTGCTGCCATTTGCAAGAATTAGTTTATCATATTTAAACTCATCTTTATCAGTTTTTACTAGTTTATTTTTTGTATCTATAGATGCAACTTTCTTCTTTAATAGAAGCTCTATATTATTCTCTTTATACCACTCTTTTTTCTTAATATAGAAGTTATCATGCTCTACAATTTTGTTATCAGAAAGAAAGGTTGATACCATTGGTCTATAGTATGGCAGATACTCCTCACCCTCTATTATTGTAATTTCAGCATCTTTCGAACCCTCTCTTATGGTTTTTGCTGCATAGACACCAGCGGCACCACCACCAACGATAACAACTTTACCCTTAAACTTGCTTGCAGAGTCTCCCTCTTTCTTGAAGTACTCTTCAAACATATCTCTGCCAGCTCCGCATGCAGGACACTTTTCTGGTGCCTCCTCTCCCTCAAATATCTCTCCACAAACAACACATTTCCAATATCTAATTTTACTGCTATCTTTAACAGGATTATTTAGTTGTGGTTTTGCGGCAGATGAAACAAATTTGGGGTCTATCTCTTTGCCTAGCATTGCATTAGCAAAGTTTACACCAAACTCAACACAAAGTTTTTCCTCTTCGCTGCTAGGTTTAAAGTTAATTTTTAGTTTATCTAAAGGAAGTTTAAATCGAAGCTGTTTTAGCCTCTCTTCAATAAAGCCAGTTGCCTCTCCAGACCAGCCATAAGAACCAAAGACTCCCGCAATTCTACCAGTATGAATTATAGGGTTTAATGAAGTTGCAATATCATAGATAGGAGGCAAGGCATCTCCTACAAGTGTTGGAGAACCAAGTAGTATTCCTCTTGCGTCATCGATCTCTTTTATGACATCATCTTTTTTTGATGTTACCATATCGAACATTTTGATATCATCAATACCACCCTTTTTGAGTCCATCGGCTATCCTTTCACCCATAGTTTTTGTATATCCATAGGCAGACACATAGGCAATAACCACTTTGTTTTTCGGTTTTGGTTTATTTGCCCACTCTTTATAGAGGTTAATATATCTAGGTATATCTTTTCGTAAAACTGCTCCATGCCCAGTACAAATTGTCTCAATCTCTATATTCTCTATCTTTTTTAGAGCCTGATTAACAAAGTTTGTAAAAGGTCCCATTATACAATCAAAATAGTATTTATAGGCATCAATAAAATCAGCCTCAGCTTTAATAACATCATTAAAAACTTCATCATAGGAGTAGTGCGCTCCAAATGAATCACAGGTAAATAGTGTTTTGTTCTCTGGGATATATGTAAACATAGAGTCTGGCCAGTGCAAAAATGGTGCCATTATAAATTGCAGTGTCATTCCACCCAAATCTATTGACATGCCCTCTTTAACAGCTATACTCTTAAAATCATCTTTGTTGGCAATCTTTTTTAAGAAACGCAAGGTTGTCTCTGTTCCAACAATTGTTGCATCAGGACATCTATCTTTATAGAAGTTGTATGCTGCGCCTGAATGGTCAGGCTCTGTATGGTTTAAAACTATATAATCAATCTTTTTTATATCCCCAATAGAATCAATCCTCTCTTCAAGTTCAGGAAGAAATCTGTCCTTTACAGTCTCAATAAGAGCAACTTTATCTTTACCTCTAACTATATAGGCATTATAACTCGTTCCATAAGGGGTATACATAATAATGTCAAAGACTCTTAAATCCTTATTCAAAGCCCCCACCCAATAGATATTCTCTTTTACAACTAAATGTTTTTTACTCATAATAAGCCTCCTCATAAAATTGCACTCTATAAATTAGAACAGGAATAACATCACAAAGATAGAAACATCTTTTAAGAAATACTTAAGAAACAATATAGATTAAATTTTAATATTTTTCTACACATAATTTAAATTAATATTAAAATATATTTTATTATTTAAGAATCCAGTTTTTTACGATGGAAGACGCTCATCTTTATCTCATCTACCTCTATTTTTGTAAAATCAAAAGTAACAGGAATCAAAATAATATTATCCTCATCACTATCAAATCTTATTATAAAATTGGTATTTTGAATAATTGAATGAGGAGAATCGTAAAGAAAACTAATAATAAGATCACCTTTGCTATTAAGGGTTAATTTATAGTTTCCATATTCTGAAACTTTATTTTTTGAAACGGTAAATTCTTTTTTATTATTAAATTTTATACTTATAAGCTCATTTCTTGATAAAAATTCTCCAGTGAGTTTCTCAGAAAAGTTATTAAAAAGCTCTCTCTCCTCTTTAGTTTTTTTATCCTGTACATATTCATCAATAGGATTCTGAAGTCTAACATATGTCTCATCATCAAATTTATTTGGACCAGTCACCTGAAGTGTTGTTGGATCGAGAAGTGTCAAATCTATATATCGAGGGATGCCTTGTGTTCCATCACTTGTTGATATAAACTCTTTTAAAGAGAGCCTTAAGCTTGGTTTTGTACTCCACAATTTTGAGACTTTTATTATATAATATTTATCCGTATAGTCTCCATATTTTATGGAAACCTCATTAGGATCATTTGCAAAAAATATGAATCTTATATCTCTATCCTTGAAATCTTTAGATTTTAGTTTGTTATTATCTATAACCTCTTTATACTTAATAGGAAACCATACTCCTTTGACATACTCAAGATACTTTCCCTCAGAAAAATAGAGATCTTTATTAAGATTGGATATTGATAGAGAAATTTCTTCAGTTATATCAAGTTCAAATTGCTTAACCAAATCATTCCATACAAATATATTCTTTACCTGAACATTTGGATGTGTCGTATTAAGAGAGTTATTATAGACAACAATGTCTTTTATTTTAGAGAAGTTATTTCCCTGCTCATCTTCTATTTGATCATAATCAAGAACTATTGAAAAGTCTCCAGTGAAGTTCCCAACCACATTATATTTATCATCAAAATATTTAATGATGTACATCTTACTCTTGTTGTCACTGGTCTTTCCTTCAAACATAATGGCAATATCATCATATTCATAGATCTTTTCAAGCTGCATAGAGAAATTTTCCTCAGTAACAATATCTGTAGCCAAATCAAATTTCTTTTTTAGAACTTCATTAGGAAGTAACTCAAAAACAACAAACTCAATTTTCCTATTATTTTCTCTTTTGTAGGCAAGAAAAAACTCAGCATTATCTCCCACATTAAAAGATGTTTTCAAATATGAGACTGGTATGAAATTTTTATCCAAAAAAAGTTCTAATTTCTTGTAAGAGACAGGAAGATCATAAACTCTATACCTACTCTTCTCTTGTAGAGTTCCCTGCTTGTCACTATCAATTATATCATCTTCAAATCCAAGGTTTGTTTTTTTACATCCCAAAAGAACAAACAAAAAAATGGTAAAAAATATTATAACACTTTTAATTTTCATATAACCTCTAAAAAACATTACCTCTTTTGGTAACAAAGAATAAAAAAGTTTGTTGACCTACTTAACAAACATAGTATAAAAACAAGTCTTTTGAACTATTTTTAAATTAAGAAAGCCAATTAAATAGGCAACTAGCTTATACCAAGCTCGCTCTTTGATAAAAGAGTACCATCAGAAACTATATCACAATATAGAAAATGATTTTTAAATTTTTCTATAGTTATTTTTTTAATATCTATATTTTCTATAGAATCTAAGACATTTGAAATCAACTTCTCAATATCATTTGTTTTTAAAGAGATATTTAAAATAGTTGCGAAGTTAGAAAATATTTCATCTTTCAAGTCGCTATTACTTTTCAAATACTTCATAAAAACAGGTTTAAATTTTTCTAAATAGGTAGCCTCTTTTATAAAATAGATAGAAAATAGTGATGAGACCTCTTTTGAGACAACATATTCATTATAACTATCTTTTCTACCATCAAAAACATATTTAAATATTTTTTTAAGCTCTTTAAGTTCTAAAGTAGTATTAAAAAGTAGCTTTAAAATCATAACAGTATTATAAACATCAGCACCATTAAGAAGGCTAAAAAGAGCCTCCTTGTTATTATCTATCTGGTAGATCTTACACTCTATCATAAACTTTATATTTTTATTTTTTAAATTATTGTTACCAACTTTTACAAAAAACTCTCTATTTCTAATTTCACTAACAACAATCTCCTCTATAATTCTCTCTTTTATTTTTTTATGAAGTCTATTATCATCATTTTCATTATCAATAAGTTCGATTAAAAGAGTATTACTTTTAGTTATATCATCTAGTTCCAAAATATTTTCTAAAATAAATTCCATACTCTTTAAATCAAGAGTTTTAGAAAACAACAAATTTGATAACTCTTCAGAAAAATCAAATTTATTTAAAGATTTGAGAATTCCAATATCATCTCTATTAAGAGAGTTTTTTATTAAAAGCCTATCAAATATCTTATATGGATAAAAATAGATATCTAAAAACCACTTTAAATCAGCTATCTCTTCATTAAAAAGCCTTTTTTTAAAATTATCAGTTTTATTAAGAGGAGTACTCTCTTTATATGAAGAATCAAGAAAAGAGACAACTTTTGGTAATAGAATAAGAATCTTTAACATTATTAGTTTTTGAAAGTCATTTGTATTTGAAAATATTTTATCTTCATAGTCGTTAGATTGAACACTATTAAGTTTTTTAATAAAATCATCTAACAAAAGAAATCCATCATAATGCAAAACAGCAGCAGGTAATAATTCAAATAAAATAAAAACCCACTCTTTTGATATATTTTTTAGATCTTTTTTATTAAAATCTTCAACAGAAAGTTTTCTATTCATTATTAGCTTTTTTAATCCTTTATAGACTTTTTCGTCTGTTTTTTTATATTCAATTTATATTTTAAGAATAAAACATAAATATAATATTGACAAGTATACTCTAAAATCATAAACTTTTCAATATGTTTCATTTAAGAATAGTTAAGAACGGTAAAATGCTTTTTCTCAAAAAGAGCCTTATCATATCCATTATCCTTTGTGTCTTTCTAATTCTTTCACCATCATGTACAAAGAAAGAAAATGATAACCCAAAAGACTTTTCCTCAAATAAAATAATAGATACAGATATATATGCAAGAGCCAACAGCATTGCAAAAAATGATACAAAGTTGTGTGGAGTCTACACTGATGAGAAGACTCTTGGGCTAAAGAGGTTTGAGATTGATGAAAATTTAGCAAACGAACCATCAATATCATTTATTGATAAAGTTGGCAATGAGCTAAAAAGTAGCAGTAGTGATAAATATATATATATAGTTGATAAAGAGAGAGAGAGTCTTATCTATAAGGATCAGAAGACAGATACAAAACGAATTCTCAAATATATAGTAAAAAATATAGATAAAAAAAATTGGACAATCTACCCTCAAAATATCTCACCAACAGAGTATGCGATATTTGAACATAATAATAAAGTATATCTAATATATTATGAAGACTCTTTTTCTGTTGGGTTATTTGAAAATAATATGGTAAAGAAGATAAACTCTAGCTTGGTAAAAAATAGCAAAGAGCTCTATAACTTAAAAATAAGCAAAATTGATAACATAATAAAAATATATTTTACTAATGAGAATGGCGAACTATTGGAAAATACCTATAAAATAGGCGATAAAGATAACATTGAATTCTCTTTTCAAAAGAGTGATCTAATTGATACTAATATAAAAAATTATGATGTTAATATGAATAATGAATATAAATCATCAATATTATATTACAAAGAGAGTGATAGTTCTCTAAATTTTTATAGAGATGGGAAAAAAGAGGTTGTTGGATATTTCAATGATATTTATGCTCTTCATTTAATTGAATTAAACAATAAACTAATGTTTTGTCTCTCCATAATGGAACAAAAGAGAGAGGGAGAGGAGATTTTTTCATATCCATTCTTATTTATCTATCCAAAAGAGAAAAGCAAGAAAAAAATTGAGTGGCTAGAAAAGGAGTTTTTCTCATCAGAAATACCAATACTCTCCATATCAAGCCTTGCTGATGAAAATAATCTATATATACTTACAGGCAGCAATAGCTTAACATTAATAAAAATAGATAGATCAAAATTTAATCTTTAAATAGATGGGATAGTGATCACTTACATTTTCATATTCTATTGAGTGAATAGTATCAATCTTTTTTATCTTTATTTCGTTAAAGGCTCTCTCATTAAAGAGAAAATAGTCTATATCCTCTCTTTTATTCTGATATACATATGTATATAATCTATCTTTGCTTTTAAGATAGTTCAATATTTTAAATCCGCTTTTTTCAAAATTAAGAAGGGTTTTCTCATATCTATTACTATTCAAATCACCCATAATAAGAAGATATGGAATATTTTTATTATTACTAATGTATGAAGAGTATAGCTCATCAACTACATCCAATACCCCAAAAATCTCTGCCTCTCTTTGCAAATCATTCTCTTTTATAGAGCTATTTTTTGAGACAAGTTTTGATTTTAGATGGAGTAGGATAAATAAAAACTCTTGGTTTTTGATATTTAGTTTTGCTACAGCACAATCCCTACTAAACTTATAGTTTCTATTATTATCATATGGTACTATTTTATCTCTATTACTAATGTAGGTAAGAGGGTACTTTGACAAAATAGCAACATTTATTCCTCTTGGATCATTTCCATCTTCAAGATAGTAATACTTATAGTTTGTATTTTCCGCAATATCTTTTAATACATCTATATTTTCAACTTCACAAACTCCAAAAATATCGGCATTGATACTTTTAATCAATCTGCTGGCCTTATGTAGTTTCAACTTGTATTCATCTATCGTTAAAACAGTATCTTTTTTTTGAGGATTATCAGTGGTATCAAAAAAGTTATGCAAATTCCACCATGCTATCTTCAAATCTAGTGAATAAACAAAATGCACAGTGATTAAAAATGAAAATATCAATATTTTCTTCATAGGTTTAAAATGAAATATATTTTTAAAATAGTGATGAGAACTTTTTTATATAGTCCTCTTCATAAGTTTCAAACCCAAACTTATCCACATTTTTTATATAGTCTCTAACAAGATCCATTCGCTTTTGATTATGTAGAGAGACAAGAGAATTTCTAACAAGCGTAACAACTGGTATCCAAGATGCAGAGAGCTGATTGCCCTTAAAATAGGTTTTATAATCATTTTTTTGAAACATAAATATATTATGAAAATCAAAGCTTGTTCCAATGTAGCCAAAAAGATCTGTTTGTACTCCTATTTTTAAGTCCTTTCTATTTTTGGGACAGACAGAGACACATCTATTACAGCCAAAAAACCTCTTTCCCCAAGAATCAATTATATCTATATTATTTATTTTTCTTTCCCATTCAAGAGATGATGCCAAATGGTGCAAACAATGTCTCTTATTAATTTTGCCTTTTTGATTTATAGCATTCATAGGACAACTTGCAATACAAAGTTCACAATCTCCACAATCAGAAAAAGAACTATTTATATCTTTTTTTTCATAGTCTATCTCAAAATCAAAAGCAACAGTTCCTAATACTGCTTTTTGACCAAACTCTCCAATTATTGAAGAGTTATATCCATATGATCCAAGTCCTACTGAAAAAGCTGCAAGCTTATCATCTATTTTTGAGTTAACAAATATTCTATAATTTTTATTTGTTTTTTTATAGAGTTTTGATATATGCCTTGCTAACAACTGAAGTTTTTTAGAGAGTGTTTTATAAAAATTTGCGACAGTGTAGGAGGCAATAAAGCCAGAGGAGATATCATCTATATTATTCCAAAAGTAGTCATAATAGAATGATGCAGAGAGGATAGTTGTAGTACATGGAAATAGATCTTCCAAATCACTCTTTTCGCTTCTGTATATCTCTTTATAAAGTTTATTATAATTAGAAGTATCTGAAAATGCGATAAAATCTATCCCCAATTCCTTAGAGTAAGATTTAATTGAAGCATTAAAATCATCATTTAAGATCATTAATACTTTCTAACCTCAATAAGGCTACTAAAAATATCACTTAAGTTTTCTTTTATTTTTTCTTTAGAATTAATTGGAACCTCTAAGTCTGATTCAAACAGTTCCTCTTCAAGAATATTAAGCTCATTTCTTGAAAGAATAATAATATTCTTTATACTATCTTCTAAAGAGAGATTTTCATTAAATTCACGTTTAAGAGTATTTATCTCCTCCTGTGTAAGAAGATTCTTATTCTTGTTATCAAAAGGCAAAACAGACCTCCAAAAAAAGAAAATTATCTCAAACTATATAAGTTTAATATAGTTATTCCATAAAGTCAATAAAAGAAATAGGAATAAAGACAATAATGTTATAATTATATCGGTTTTAAACCCTAATTAATAAAAAAAGCAAGTCTTTTTAAAGACTTGCTGATATATTTTTAAAAAAAAATCTATTCTTTGTTTTCTGTAGTTTCTGCCTCTTGTTTCTCTTCTTTAATTTCAACCTTAACTTCTTCTTTCTTTTCCTCTTTCTTAGCTTTTACTTCTTCTGTTTTATTAGTTTTCGCCTTAGGCTGCTCTTTTCCTTTAACAGATTTCTTCTTTTTTGGAACACTCTCTTCTACAAATTCAATATATGCTAAATCTGCATTATCTCCAGCTCTCTTTCCAAGTTTAATAATTCTTGTATAACCACCATTTCTCTCTTTATATCTAGGTGCAACATCGTCAAATAGTTTTTTTAGCATATCTTTGTCTAAAATCAACTTACCAATTATACGTATGTTATGAACATTCTTTTCACGAGCTTTAGTTATCATCTTTTCAATAACACGTCTAAGCTCTTTAGCCTTTACAAGAGTAGTCTTTATTCTCTCTTTTTTTAGCAATGAAGTAACCATATTTCTATATAATGCCTTTCTATGAGCATGAGTTCTATTCAACTTTCTAAAACCTTTTATATGTTCCATCTCACTTTCTCCTACACTTCTCTAAAATTATTTCTTTTTACCAGTAACTTTTGTTACTTCATCAGCCATACCAAAACTCAATTTATGTTTTGCAAGTTTCTCTTTTATCTCTAAAAGAGATTTTTTACCAAAGTGTCTTATTTTAGAAATATCTTCTTCAGATCTACTAATAAGATCTCCAATAGTTCTTATATTAACCGTTCTCAAACAGTTTCCTGCTCTAACAGAGAGTTCCAACTCATCAACAGGGGTCTCAAAGAGGCTCTTATATTCAGTTTGGCTATCATCAAAATCTTTCTCTTCCTCTTCACTCTCTTCACTAAAGTTAATAAAGAGTTGAAAGTGCTCTTTTAACATTTTAGCAGCACCTGCGATAGCATCTTCTGGTTTTATAGAACCATTAGTCCAAACCTCTAAAACAAGCTTATCATAATCATTTCTTTGGCCAACTCTTGCATTTTTCACGACAAAACTAACATTCTCAATTGGACTATATATAGCATCAATTGGAATTGTATCCAATGTCTCTATATATTCATTTTGTCTTTCAGCGTTAACATAACCTTTTCCAGAATCTATTTGAAGATCAATAGAGATATTAGCTTTATCAGTTAAAGTCAAAAGAACTAAATCTCCATTATGAACTTTTATTGTGCTATCAAATTCAAGATCTGATGCTTTAATAACAGCTGGACCTCTCTTTTCAAGACGAACAGTTTTACTCTCTATATCATCCAACAGGCTAAGTTTAACAGATTTTAAATTATTTATAACCTCTAAAGTCTCTTCAACAACTTCAGGAATAGGTTCAAACTCTGAAGTTAAAATCTTGGAATCTCCACTATTATTATATGTCTCAATCCTCATAGCACAGATAGCATACCCCGGCATAGAAGATAGTAAAACCCTTCTAAAAGTGTTTCCTAATGTATATCCAAAACCTTTCTCCAATGGATAGACAACAAATCTACCATAACTATTATTTTGTTCTTCTATCTCATAAGAAATGTTTTTTAATTTTTTAAATCCCTTCAACAATATTCTTTGGTTCACACCAACTCCTCTTAAATTGAGATTACAGAAACTACTTAGAGTACAACTCTACAATTAGTTGTTCTTTTACATCTGCTAAATCAATAATATCAGCACGTCTCGGAATTTGTTTTATAGTCCCTTTAAAATTCTCTGAATCAACTTCAAGCCAAGGACTAATGCCAAAATTACCAATAAGTCTTAAAGACTCTAAAATAATTTTCATATTTTTACTTTTTTCTTTTAGTGATATGACATCTCCCTCTTTAACATTGTAAGATGGGATATTTACTGACTTACCATTAACTTCAAAATGTCCATGCAACACTAATTGTCTTGCTTGATTTCTTGAAGCTGCGAATCTCATTCTGTAAATGATATTATCAAGTCTGGTCTCCAATATTTGAATTAGATTCTCACCCGTAATACCTTTTTGTCTATGAGCAATTTGGAAATATCTCCTAAATTGTCTCTCTAAAATACCGTAAATATTTTTAACTTTTTGTTTCTCTTTTAATTGAACGCCATACCCACTCATCTTCTTCAAACGAGCACCTTGAGCTTTTCCCGGAGGACCTTTTCTAATAAAAGAATCTTTTTTATCTATAGGGCATTTGATAGTTATACATCTCTCACCCTTCAACATCAACTTCTTACCTTCTGCTCTACATCTTCTGCATTTAGGTTGTAAATATCTAGCCATTATAAAAACCTCTCTAATATCCTTAAAACTTTATACTCTTCTTCTCTTCTTAGGTCTACATCCGTTATGTGGAACAGGGGTAACATCAGTAATAGATGTAACATGTAATCCCAAATTATCCAACGTTCTGATAGCAGAGTCTCTTCCAAGTCCTGGTCCCTTAACAAAAACAGAAACCTCTTTCAATCCATATGTATCAATAGCCTTTTTAGCAGCATTTTCAGCAACAAGCTGTGCAGCAAATGGAGTAGATTTTTTAGCTCCTCTAAAGCCTTGCAAAAGCCCAGATGAACACCATGATAAAACATTTCCCATTTGGTCAGTAACACTAATAATAGTATTATTAAATGATGCCTGAATATATACTTTACCAATACCTACAACTCTTTTCTCTTTTTTCTTTCCTTTATTAACCGCTTTAGCGCACAATTTAAGCTCTCCTTATATAACTAATCTCGTTGACCTACATAGTTTAAGCAATAATTTTTATACTACTCTCACCTGTTGGCCAATAAAACAAAAATATTTGATTATCTATTTTTTCTTACCCGCAACAGTTCTTCTCTTGCCCTTTCTTGTTCTAGCATTTGTCTTAGTTCTCTGCCCATTAACAGGTAATCCTTTTCTATGTCTTAAACCTCTATAAGATCCAATATCCATCAATCTCTTGATATCCAATTGAACTTTAGTTCTCAATCTTCCCTCAATTAAATAGTCAGCTTCAATTATTTTTCTTAAATTGTTAATATCTATCTCAGCTAAATCATTAGCCCTTACACCTAGTTTAACACCTGCTTTTTCACAAATAACTATTGCGCTAGGACGTCCTATACCATAAATATATGTTAAAGCTATCTCTATTGGTTTATTAGGTAAATCGATACCCGCTATTCTTGCCATTATCTAACTCCTCTTCTCTTATTTTTGTCTTTGTTTATGCTTTGTAATAGTACATATAACTCTAACCACCCCATGTCTCTTTATAACGCGACATTTATCACAAATAGGCTTCACACTTGCTCTAACTTTCATTTTTCATCTCCTAATTAAAAAGCTAAAACTCTATTTTAACTTATACTTCAATATTAACAATCTAAAAGTTTCTAGATCTTATTCTTCCCTTTTTAGTTAAACCATCTTGATGGTGCATTTTCAAATGGCTTTCAATTTGGCTCATTGTATCCAAGTCAACACCAACTATAATGATTAGTGATGTACCACCCAATAAGTGAGCAAAAGATGCTGGAAAATCTGGAATCAAATTAACAACAATAGTTGGGATAATTGCTATAAAAGCCAAGAAAATTGATCCAGGCAATACGATTCTATTTAATACCTTAACCAAATATTCTTCAACTTTATTTACTGGAATCCCCGGTATAGAACCGCCATTCTCTCTAATATTCTTTGCTATTTCTGTAGGATTCAATGTTACCTGAGTATAGAAATATGCAAAGAATATAATCAAAAGAGAATATACTACCAAATATGGAGTTCCACCATGATGAAGCCAGTTTCCTAAAGAGTTCAACCACTTAACATTTCCAAACATCTTACCAATACTTTGCGGAAAAATCAATATAGAGTTCGCAAAAATAATAGGTATTACTCCAGATGGATTTATTTTAAATGGCAAATAGGTACTTGGTGCGCCATACATCTTTCTTCCAACAATTCTTTTCGAATAGTTCACTGGAATTTTTCTTTGACCCTGTTGTTCAAAAATTACCAATGCAATAACAAAAATGAACATTATTAGAATAAAGAGCAGAACAGGGATATCTAAAGCTCCTTTAGAAACTTTGTCAAACAACTCTCTCAATGCTCCTGGCATTCTAGCTACTATACCAGCGAAAATTATAAGAGATATTCCATTTCCTATACCTTTTTGCGTTATCTGTTCACCAAGCCACATCAATGTAACCGTACCAGTCGTTGTCACTATAATTGTTATTATATAAAATAGTATCTTCGAACCAAGAACAATAACTCCTGCATCATCAGGAATAGAACTCAAATAACTTATTGCTAAAAAGCTTTGTAATATACAAACAGGTATTGTTCCAATTCTTGTAAATTGGCTAATCTTTCTTCTACCACCCTCTTCTTGAGATATTCTCTTTAAAGAAGGAATAATTAAAAGCAATAACTGCATTATAATGGAAGTGGTAATATATGGCATAATACCCAATGCAAAGATGGACATATTATCAAATGCACCACCAGCAAAGAAGTTAAAATATTCAAAGAAAGGGTCTCCAGCTCCACCACTCCTAAAAGATGACATAAACACCTTTAAGGCGTAAAAGTCTATTCCTGGAACAGGAATCTGAACTCCAATTCTATATACCATAAGGATAAATATGGTAAAGAATATTTTATTTCGTAGCTCTTTTATTTTAAAAATATTAACTAATGTATTTATCATAATTACCTACTGTTGTTCGTTTATGAGTACTGCTTTGCTGCCTGCTTTCTCTATTTTCTCTAATGCTGATTTAGAAAACTTATCAGCCTTAATTTCAAGTTTTTTAGTTAGCTCTCCATCACCCAAAATCTTTAATGGTAAACCTTTCTTTTGTAGAAGACCTTCTGCTAAAAGAGCATTATAATCTACTACATCACCATTGTTAAAAGAGTTAAGAAGTGATAAATTAACAACATTATAATCTACTCTGAATATAAAGTTTTTAAAACCTCTTTTTGGTAATCTTCTATAGAGAGGAATCTGTCCACCTTCAAACCCCGGTCTTACTCCGCCACTCTTTCTTGAGTTTTGTCCATTATACCCTCTACCTGCAGTCTTTCCATTTCCACTGCCAATACCTCTTCCAACTCTGTTTTTATTCTTTTTAGCCCCAGAAGGAACCTCTAATCTCACTATTTCCATTTCAGTGCTCATAACTTCTCCTACAATACCTCTACTAGGTGCTTTACTTTAAAAACCATACCCTTAATTGACGGCGTCTCAATATGCTCTTTTACTTGATTTAATCTAGTTAGACCAAGGGCCTTTAAAGTCTTTATTTGATCATCTTTAGACCCATAATATGATCTTATCAATTTTATTTTAATCTTTTTATCAGACATAACACAATCCTTAAAAACAATAATCTAAAATAATTCAGTGATACTTTTATCTCTCTTTTTAGCAATATCTTTGATATTTTTCAAAGCATAGAGCCCCTCAAGACACGCTTTAGTAACGTTTGTCTTGTTTTTTGAACCCAAAACTTTTGCTAAAACGTCAGTAACACCAACAACTTCCATAACACTTCTAACTGCTCCGCCAGCAATAACTCCAGTACCCGGCGCAGCTGGACGCATTACAACAATAGAGCCTTTGAATTTCCCAATTATTTCATGAGGTATAGTCTTTTTCTTTGTCAACACAATCTTCTTGATTGTCTTCTTTCCATCATTAGCAGCTTTTGTTATAGCATCACTTACTTCGTTTGCCTTTCCAAAACCAAGACCAACTTTTCCGTTCTTATCTCCAATAACAACTAGAGCTGAAAAACTAAATCTTCTACCACCCTTTACTACTTTGGTAACACGACCTAATGTAACAAGCTTCTCAGTAAAATTAGAATTTCCTTGCTCTCTAGGGAGATCAGCGCTCATATTTTTGTCTTGAAATTTATCTTGAAAATCACTCATATAACTTCCCTTACTTAAAATTTAATACCGTTTTCTCTTGCTGCATCAGCCAAAGATTTAATTTTCCCTGCATATAAAAAACCATTTCTATCAAAAACAACAGCCTCTATATTTTTCTTTTTTAATTTCAAGGCGATATCTTTACCAATTTCAGCTGCTGTCTTCTTATTAAGTTTAAGAACTTTTTTATCATCACTTAACTGAAGGCTTGACGAACTCTCAATAGTAACACCCTTATCATCATCTATAGCTTGAACATAAATATACTTATTGCTTCTAAACACAGTTAATCTAGGTGTTGAAGCTGTTCCATATATTTTGCTTCTTATTGTTCTCTTTCTTCTAATTCTTCTCTTTTTTGCTAATTCAACCTTGTTCATATTAGTCTTGACCTCTTAAAAAAACTTATTTCAGAAAAACGTTATTTTTTAGCTGATTTTCCTGCTTTTCTCTTTATAACTTCATCTATATACTTAATTCCCTTGCCCTTATATGGTTCAGGAGGTCTTACTCTTCTTATATTAGAAGCGAACTGACCAACTAAATGTTTATCTATTCCGCTTACAGAAATCTTTCCTGTATCATCTACCTTTACAGTTATTCCCTTTGGGATATCAAAAATAACAGGGTGAGCAAAACCAACATTAAGAGTTAGCTTATCGCCCGATACAGCACTTTTAAAACCAGTACCTATAACTTCAAGAACTTTCTCATACCCTTTACTTACACCAACAACCATATTATTTACTAGAACTCTAAAAAGTCCATGTAAAGCTTTTATCTCTTTTATATCAGAGTTTCTTTTAACCTCTATACTAGTAGGCTCTATATTTAGGCTAATATTACTATTTATAACAAGAGAAAGTTTCCCTTTAGGTCCCTCTACAAAGAGCTCACTCTCATTAAGTTTACAAGAAACACCAGCGGGTACATTAATAAGCAGTCTTCCTATTTTAGACATTATACTCCCCTTAAACACAATTTCACTAAAATCTATATTTATAAATTTTTCTTATTTTGTCAATATCTACCAGATACTACAAAGAACTTCTCCGCCGATTTTTTTCTCGACAGCCTTTTTACCAGTGGTAATGCCAGATGAAGTAGAAACTATAACAGTTCCAATACCGTTGTATAGACGTGGCATATCTTTATATCCAAGATATACTCTTCTACCAGGCTTAGAGATTCTCTTTACGTTCTCTATAACAGCCTTTCCAGCTTCATCATATTTTAAAAAGATCTTAACAAGAGCACGATCATCCTCTACAACCTTCTTAAAATTCTTTATATATCCTTCATTCTTAAGGATTTTAATTATCTCCATCTTCTCTTTTGATGGGTATATAACAAGTTTCTCTTTTTTTACAAGTACTGCATTCTTTATCTTTGCAAGCATATCGCCAAGTGGATCATGACAAGCCATATATTGTTACCTCTTTAAAATATATTTATTATGATTACTACCAAGATGACTTAGTAATACCAGGGATCATTCCCTGACCAGAAAGTTTTCTAAAACAGATACGGCACATATCAAATTTTCTCATATAGCCTCTAGGTCTTCCGCATATACCACATCTACTCTTTTTTCTAACATCAAATTTTGGAGTTCTCTTAAACTTCTCAAACATAGCTTTTCTTGCCATCTATTTTTCTCCTATCTTTTTGCAAGAGGCATACTAAATGCTTCTAATAGAGCTTTTGCCTCTTCATCTGTTCTAGCTGTTGTTACAATTGTTATATTTAAACCTTTAATGGTATTTATCTTATCAAGATCAATCTCAGGGAATATGAGGTGCTCAGTTATACCAAGAGAGAAGTTTCCCCTCCCATCAAAACCAGTAGCCTTTACACCTCTAAAGTCCTTTACTCTCGGAAGTGTTATGTTAATAAGTCTATCTAAAAACTCATACATCATATTTCCTCTTAGAGTTACACGACAGCCAATCTCCATTCCCTCTCTAACCTTAAAAGAGGCAATAGATTTCTTAGCTTTTGTTTTTACCGCTTTTTGTCCTGCAATAAGGGTAAGTTCATCGACAGCATTTTCAAGCTTCTTTTTATCTTGAATTGCGTCACCAACTCCCATACTTAAAACAACTTTTTCAAGCTTTGGAATCATCATTACATTTTTATATTTAAATTTATCTTTCAATCCGTTATAGATCTTATCTTTATATAAAGTCTTTAATCTAGGAACCATCTACTTCTCTCCTTACTCAATTGCACTCTTGCATTTTTTACAAACTCTCTTCTTCTCATCTTTCACTATATCAATAGAGATTCTCGAAGCTTTTTTACAGCTAGGGCAGATAACCATCACATTAGATATGTCAATGAAAGACTCAATTGTTGCAATACCGCCATTTGGATTGGTATTACTCTTCTTTTGTGTCTTCTTAACAAGTCCAACACCCTCAACAATAACTTTCCCCTTCTCTCTGTCCACTTCCAGAACTTTACCGCTCTTGCCCAAATCTTTTCCAGCCAAGATTTTTACAGTATCATTTTTCTTTATCTTTTTAAATTGCATACTAGTTCCCTCTTAAATATATTACAGCACTTCTGGAGCTAAAGATACAATTTTCATATAATCTTTATCTCTAAGCTCTCTTGCTACAGGTCCAAAAACTCTCGTACCTTTTGGATTATTATTAGCATCTATAATAACAATAGCATTATCATCAAATTTTATCCAAGAACCATCAGGCCTCATAAAATCTTTCTTTATTCTAACAATAACGCCCTTTAGCTTTTGTCCCTTCTTTATAGCAGCATTAGGCAAAGCTTCTCTAACTGATACAACAATAACATCCCCAATAGAGGCATATCTTCTCTTTGAGCCACCTAAAACTTTTATACACTTAACTACTTTAGCACCACTATTATCGGCTACTTTTAGTAACGATTCCTGCTGAATCATTTCAATCCTCCAACTAAGATTTGTAAAACATCTATTTAGATGTTGCTGCATCAACTACAATCCACGTTTTGTCTTTACTTATAGGTCTAGAACTTTGGATTGTAACTTTATCTCCAATTTTATATTGATTGTTTTCATCATGAGCTTTGAATTTTTTAGATTTCTTAACATATTTTTTATAGAGAGGATGCATCATCTTATACTCTACACGAACAACAATAGTCTTATCCATCTTATCGCTTACAACAATACCACTCATTGTCTTAATTATTTTTTCCACTTTTCTTATGTCTCCTCTATTTAAGCAAATCTTTCTTAATTTTATCAAGATCTCTCATATGTAAAATAGTATTGATTCTTGCAATATTTTTTTTCGTTAAAGAAAAACTTGCTGGATTTTCAACAATACTAACAACCTTTTTAGTTCTCAAATCAGATAGAGCCTTAGTAAGTTTATCTCTCTCAAAAACAAGCTCTTCTCTAGTTTTATCTTTCAGTTCTTTTGCCTTCATTATAAGCTCTCCCTTTATTATAAGCCTTAACTATAAGGTCTCTCTTTTTACCATCTTTGTTGCTATTGGAAGCTTTTGACCAGCTTGCCAAAAGAGCTCTTTTGCTTGCTCTTCAGCAATTCCAGATACTTCAAATAGAATTTTACCAGGTCTTACCTTTGCAACATAGTACTCAAGGTTTCCTTTACCATTTCCCATTCTTGTTTCTGCCGGTTTTTTAGTATATGGAACATCAGGAAAAACTGTAATCCACACCTTTCCAACCTTTTTTAATACTCTACTAAAGATCTTTCTTGTTGCCTCAATTTGTCTAGCTGTAATAAGTTTTGGTTCTAAAGCCATAAGGCCAAAGTCACCAAAAGTGACCTTGTTGCCTCTTGCCTCAACACCATCAAAATTCCATCTTTGACCTTTTCTATATTTAGTTCTCTTTGGCATTAACATAGTAATACTCCCTACTCTTCAGTTTTTTTTGCTGCCGTTTTTTTAGGAGGAGCTTTTTTAACTACTTGTCCCGCATCCTCTTTCAAGTTTCTCTTTAATATCTCTCTGCTGAATGTCCAAACCTTCACACCAGTAGTACCATATGTAGTGTAAGCAGTAGATGTGCCATACTCTATATCAGCACGTAGAGTATGTAGAGGGATTCTACCATCTCTATACCACTCTGTACGAGCCATATCTGCACCACCCAATCTTCCAGAACAAGAGATCTTAATACCACTAAGTCCAGACTTTCTAGCATCAGTCATAGCTTTTTTCATTACTTTTCTAAATGAACCTCTGTTCATCAATTGTCTAGCAACATTGTTTGCAATCAACTGAGCATTAACTTCAGCTTTCTTCACCTCTTTTATCTTAATCTCAACTTTAGATGTTGTTAATTTTGATATTTTTTTAGTTAACTTTGAGATACTCTCTCCATTAACACCAATAATTATACCGGGTCTTGAAGAGCTTATGATAACTGTTAATCTATCTGGCTTTCTAAAGATTTCAACTTTAGAAATTTCAGCAGGTGATAGTTTTTTTCTGCTTGTACCGCTCTCCTCTACACCAAAATTATAATTTAAAATGAAGTTTCTAATTTTAAGATCTTCATGTAAAACTTTTGCATAGTTCTTTTTATCAACAAACCAAACAGAATCCCAGCTCTTAATTACTCCCAATCTAAATCCAACTGGATTAACTTTTTGTCCCATAGATATGCTCCCTTCCTATTTCTTTACATCAACTTCAACAACGATATGACAAGTTCTTTTTAATATCCTAGCACCTCTTCCTCTGGAAGCAGCATGCATTCTCTTGTACATAGGACCGCCCTCAATAAGAATTTTTGATACAATCAAATCTTCCTCATTCACAGCCTCTCTCATCAAGAAGTTTGTTCTAGCTGAGTGGACAACTTTTTTTATAGCCAAAGCACCCTTATTTGTCATAACTTTTAGATATGACTCAACTTCAACTACTTTCTTTCCTCTAATCTCATTAGCTATTCTTCTTACCTTGTATGGTGAGATTCTAATAAACTTTCCAACTGCTTTAGCAACCATACTCTAACCCTTTCCCTTTTTCTCTGAACCAGAATGACCTCTAAAATTACGAGTTGGAGAAAACTCACCAAGTTTATGACCAACTAAATTTTCTGTAACCATAACTGGAATAAATTTTTTACCATTATAAACATTCAAAGTTAGCCCAACCATTTCAGGAAAAATAGTAGATCTTCTCGACCAAGTTTTTATAGGCTTTTTAACACCAGTATCCTTTGCCTCAAGAACCTTTTTATATAAATGTTTGTCTATAAAAGGACCTTTCTTTACACTTCTTGACATTGTTTATTCCCCTCTATTTTTTCCTTCTTCTTATTATTTGACTAGAAGATGTTTTTCTCTTGTTTCTTGTTTTATATCCTTTTGTAGGAAGTCCCCATGGACTAACAGGGTGTCTACCACCTTTAGTCTTTCCTTCACCACCACCATGAGGGTGATCGATAGGGTTCATTGCAGCACCTCTAACATGAGGTCTATTTCCAAGCCATCTAGCCCTTCCAGCTTTTCCCAATATTCTTTGATTATAATCGAGATTACTTGTTTGGCCAATAGTTGCGAAGCACTCTTCGTTTATATATCTCAATTCGCCTGAAGGCATCTTCATGATCGCTTTTCCATTCTCAAAACCACTTATCTGTGCAAATGTTCCAGCAGATCTTGCAATTTGAGCTCCGCGACCAACCTCCATCTCTATTGCATGAACAATCGTTCCAATAGGGATATTTTTTAATTTCATGCAGTTGCCTATCTCAATTTTTGTCTCCTCTGCAGAAAGAACAATAGCATCTACTTTCAATCCATTAGGAGCAATTATGTATCTTTTCTCTCCATCTTTATAGAAGAGAAGAGCAATATTTGCACTTCTGTTTGGATCATACTCAATTGAAGCAACTCTCGCCTCAATTCCGTGTTTATCTCTCTTAAAATCTATAATCCTAAATTTTCTCTTGTGTCCGCCACCTAAATGTCTTACAGTAATACGACCATTTCTCGATCTTCCGTTTGCTTTTCTCTTACCAGAAGTTAAGCTCTTCAAAGGATTGTTCTCGGAAAGCTCACTATTATCTATAGTTACTAGATTTCTAAGACCCGGTGTTATCGCTTTATATCTCTTTACAGCCATCTCTCTACCTCTCCTTAACCTTAAACACCTTCAAAAATTGGAATCTTGTCACCTTTCTTTAATGTTAAAACACATTTTTTGAAAGTTGATGTATATCCATACTTATATCTTTGTCTCTTTAATTTTCCTCTTACATTAACTACATTGATCTTAAGAGGAACAACATTAAACATAGCTTTTACTGTTCTCTCAATAGATATTTTATCTGCATCTTTAGAGACAACAAAAGTATACTTGTTAAACTTTTCTCTTAAATGAGTAGTTTTTTCAGTAACATATGGTCTAATTATAACCGTCTCCGCTATCATCACTCAACTCCTATTTCTCAACTGCTTTTTTAGTTTTTAAAAACATATCATTCAAACCCATAACAGCAGACTCTGTTATCAATATCTTTTTTGAATAAAATAGATCATGCATATTAAGTCTAGAGTAGGTTAAATGAACAACCCAAGGAAGGTTCTTAGATGCTCTTTTTAATAGAGTATCTTTATCAGTTAATATAAAACTTGTCTTATCTTTAGTTAGAACTGATTTTGTTATATTAAGGAAATCTTTAGTTTTTCCAGAATCAACATTAAAATCTTCAATAACCATAAGTTCATTTTTTATGTTCTTATATGAGAAGATAGATTTATAAGCCAAAGCCTTCACTTTTTTTGGAACAGAGTAGGAGAAATCTCTCGGTTTTGGACCAAAAGCGACTCCACCATGACGCCAAATAGGATTTCTTTTCGTTCCAACTCTTGCACGACCTGTACCTTTCTGCTTCCAAGGTTTTGTAGATGAACCTTTCACCTCTCCTCTTGTCTTTACAGAAGATGTTCCCTGCCTTGCATTTGCCAACTCATTTTTAATAACTTCATATATTGCATATCTATTAGGCTCTATACCAAAAAAGTCATCGCTTACTTCTATATCTTTTTTAATCTGCCCTGTTAGATCGTAGACTTTCAATTTCATATTCTATCCTTTTTTAACAGATTTTTTTATATAAACAATGCCATTATTCTTACCAGGAACAGCACCTTTTACAAAAATAACTTTATTAAGATTATCAATCTTCATAATAACCAAGTTTTGAACAGTAACATTTTCACGTCCCATTCTTCCCGGCATCTTTCTATTTTTAAAACAGCGACCAGGATATGTATTTTGCCCAGTACCACCCGGCTCTCTATGAAATTTAGAACCATGTGTTTTTCTACCACCACCAAATCCATATCTTTTTACAACACCTTGAAAACCCTTTCCTTTTGAAACACCTGTTATGTCAATAAACTTAACATCTTTAAGGCTCTCCAAAGTAAGCTCTTCACCTGTTTTATGTTCATCTTTTTCAGAAATTCTAAACTCTTTTAGGTGTTTTTTTGGTGTTACATTATTTTTTGCAAAAAAACCTTTTTCAGGAGAATTCAATCTTTTTTCAGATACATCTTTGTATCCTAAAACTAAAGAGTCATATCCATCTCTATCTAAAGTTTTCTTCTCTACTATAAGATTATCATCTATTTTAATAATTGACACAGGCACAACGTTCCCATTCTCTAAAAAGAACTGTGTCATTCCAATTTTTTCCCCTATTAATCCTACCATAACACTATCCTTTAATTTGTTTTATATCAACGTCAACACCAGCAGCAAGTTCCAGCTTCATCATAGAATCCAGTGTCCCCTCAACTGGCTCTATATAGATCAATCTTTTATGAACTCTCATCTCGAATTGTTCTCTTGATTTAATGTTAACATGTACAGATCGTAAAACAGTATATTTATTTACATCAGTTGGCAATGGAATAGGACCAGATAATTTTGCTCCAGTCTTCTTTACAGAACTAACAATAGACTTTGCCGATTGATCAACTAACTCAATATCATAACCTCTTAATCTAACTCTAATCTTATCCATAACAAACAGTATCCTTTAAAAATAAAGATAAAATGATTAATGACGATTTTATATCAAAAATATAAAAAAAAGTCAATTCTTTTTTCTTTTAACACAAAAAATAGTTAAAAACAGTAAGAGGATACATTTATATCCTCACTTAAAATAAAGGTTATTATCAACCCTCTATTGACCCAGCTAACTCAATTGCTAGCCAAGCCAATGAAAATAGGAAACATAACATATATTTGAAAATTAGTGGTTTCCCTTTTCTTAAAAACTTACTCTATAAAAGAATTAAACCCTTTGTTGATATTCAAAAAAGGGTTTAATCATAAAATTTATTCTATAATATCAAGTACTGATCCAGCACCTACAGTTCTTCCACCCTCTCTAATAGCAAATCTTAAGTTTTTCTCCATTGCTATAGTAGTGATTAATTCACACTCAAGTGTAACCGTATCCCCTGGCATAACCATCTCAACTCCCGCAGGAAGTTTTACTGCCCCTGTAACATCAGTTGTTCTAAAGAAGAATTGTGGTCTATAACCTTCAAAGAAAGCTGTGTGTCTTCCTCCCTCTTCTTTTGTAAGAATATAGGTAGTAGCCTTGAATTTCTTATGAGGAGTTATACTTCCAATTTTTGCAATAACTTGTCCTCTCTCAATAGCCTTCTTATCAATACCTCTTAAAAGTAGACCAACGTTGTCCCCAGCGATACCTTTATCCAATGTTTTGTTAAACATCTCAACACCGGTTACTGTAGTTTTTTTAGTAGGCCTAATTCCAACAATCTCAACTTCAGTGTTTATAAGAATAGTTCCTCTCTCAATTCTTCCTGTAGCAACTGTACCTCTACCTTCGATAGAGAATACGTCCTCTACTGGCATCAAGAAAGCAAGATCTTCACTTCTCTCTGGTAGTGGAATATATGTATCAAGAGCATCTAGTAGATCTTGTATACATTTAGTTTTAGTAGGATCATTAGGATTCTCCAAAGCTAATTTAGCAGAACCTCTAATAACAGGAATATCATCTCCTGGGAACTCATATTGTTTCAATAGATCTCTAATATCCATCTCTACTAAATCTAACAACTCAGGATCATCAACCATATCACACTTATTCATAAAAACTACGATATATGGAACTTCCACCTGACGAGCCAAAAGAATATGCTCTCTTGTTTGAGGCATAGCACCATCGTTACCAGAAACTACTAATATAGCACCATCCATTTGGGCAGCACCAGTAATCATGTTTTTGATGTAGTCGGCGTGACCCGGACAATCAACGTGAGCATAGTGTCTGTTTGGCGTCTGATACTCAACGTGTCTAGTATTTATTGTAATACCTCTCTTTCTTTCTTCTGGGGCATTATCAATATCCGCATAACTCATTGCCTTACTTCCCATCTTTAAAGCACAATAGTTTGTAAGAGCAGCTGTTAGTGTTGTTTTTCCATGATCAACGTGACCAATTGTTCCAACGTTAATATGGGGTTTATCTCTGTTATAAGTTTCTTTTGCCATTTTTTCTATAATCCTCCTTAAAAAATAATAGGCATACTAACTTGTATATTTTTTTATAATTTCATCAGCAATATTTTTTGGCATCTCTTCATAGTGATCAAATTGCATAGTGTAGTTTGCCCTACCCTGAGACATAGATCTTAATGTTGTAGAATACCCAAACATATTTGCCAATGGAACTTTTGCTTTGATAGCCTTGTCAGAATTCGAATCCTCCATAGATTCAATTCTTCCTCTCTTAGAATTTATATTTCCAATTATATCTCCAGTATAGTCATCTGGAGAGTTAATCTCTACATCCATTATAGGCTCTAGTAGAGTTGGAGTTGCTTTCTTTGTTGCCTCATTAAAAGCTTGAATAGCACAAATTTTAAAAGACATTTCAGATGAGTCTACATCATGGTAGCTTCCATCTAAAAGCACAACTCTAAAATCTACAACAGGGTAACCTGCCAAGACTCCATTTTGCATAGCCTCTCTTATTCCTTTCTCTACAGCAGGAATATACTCTTTTGGAATCTTTCCACCAACGACCTTATTTTCAAATGCAAAACCAGCACCAGGAGCATTAGGCTCAAACCTTGCAATGATATGACCATACTGACCATGGCCACCACTCTGCTTTGCATATTTATGATTGATTTCAAATGTTCCTTTGATAGTTTCACGATAGGCAACTTGAGGCTGTCCAACATTTGCCTCTACCTTGAATTCTCTCTTCAATCTATCTACAATTATTTCAAGATGAAGCTCACCCATACCAGAGATAATAGTTTGCCCTGTCTCATGGTTTGTGCTAACTTTAAAAGTAGGATCCTCTTCAGCAAGTTTTCCTAAAGCAATACCAAGCTTATCATTATCAGCCTTAGATTTTGGCTCAATTGCAATCGATATAACCGGTTCTGGAAACACCATAGATTCTAAAATAATAGGATCTTTCTCATCACAAAGAGTGTCCCCTGTTGTTGCAAATTTTAATCCAACAGCAGCAGCAATATCTCCAGCAAAAACTTCAGTTATCTCATTTCTTTTATTTGATTGCATTTGAAGCAAACGTCCAACCCTCTCTTTCTTATCTTGAGTTGAGTTATAGACATTTGAACCAGCAGTTAATGAACCAGAATAAACTCTAAAGAATGTTAGTTTTCCAACAAATGGGTCAGTCATAACCTTAAATGCTAATGCACTAAATGCAGCATCATCGCTTGTTAACCTCTCCTCGTTTGCTCCATCAACTGGTTCAATTCCCTTAACAGATGGAATATCAGTAGGAGAAGGCATATAATCAAGTACAGCATCGAGTAGTGTCTGAACTCCCTTATATTTAAAAGAACTTCCACATAAAACTGGGAAAATCTTATTTTCAATTACAGCTTTTCTTAAAACGGTCTTTATCTCTGCAACAAGAACTTCCTCTCCAGCAAGATACTTCTCCATTATATTATCATCAAAATCAGCAAGTGCCTCAATAAGATGATCTCTGCTAACTTTTGCAAGATCCATATACTCTTCTGGTATAGGAACAATAGTCATATTATCAATACTCTTCTTTCCATCTACCTCATCAAAGAGACAAGCTCTCATCTCTATTAGATCGATAAGTCCTTTGAATTGATCTTCTGCTCCAATTGGAACTTGAATAGCAACAGCGTTTGCTCCAAGCTTAGCTTTCGCTTGCTCAATAACTTTATTAAAGCTCGCACCCATTCTATCCATCTTATTAACAAAGATCATTCTAGGTACGCCATATTTATTTGCTTGTCTCCAAACAGTCTCTGATTGAGGCTGAACACAGCCAACAGCACAGAAAACTGCAACAGCACTATCTAATACTCTAAGTGATCTCTCAACTTCAACAGTAAAGTCAACGTGTCCCGGAGTATCAATAATGTTTATTTTGTGTTCTTTCCATTGACAAGTGATTGCAGCTGAAGTAATTGTAATACCTCTCTCTTTTTCTTGTTCCATCCAGTCCGTTGTTGTCTCTCCATCATGGAC
>JAVBQL010000033.1:0-7259 GCA_031549085.1 Spirochaetota bacterium | reverse complement strand
TTAATGTAGTGCTAGAGCCACCTGCTGTTCCATTGCATGCTGCCTCCAAATTTTTCTTAAACTCATCAATTGCAGAGGTTGCACTGTTTAGGTTATCGTTAAACTCGCTCAAAGAGTCGAGGTTTATGGACTCCCCTTCACTATTTAAGAGCTTCTCCTCCATAGATGAAGATTCACTTGAGGCGGACACATCAGATGTGCCTCTGATTATATCAAGTGTATTATTCCAACCAGCGGCAACACGGGAGGCCTCTCCTAAATCACCAAAAGCATCTCTTGGATCTTTTTTACTTTCAATTTCCTCCTCTGCTATAGGACTTGTTGCCCCTTTTATTAATTCATTAATTAAATCTGGGTCTTTTGATTCATCTCTTCTCATAATTATTTTTCTCCTTTTAGTTTTTTTAAATTATTTGTTATTATTTTGAATAAATATATTTTTATCTTTATTTGCGCCAAAAGAATAAAAGATTTCTATTATTGATATGTTAATTCTTAATATATTCTTTTCTAACCACAATTATTAATCCTTATCATAACTATAGATCTTTTTCATAGGAACAAAATTATATTCATTATCAATTATTCCCTTTTGATCACCTATTTTAACAACAGCTATACATGATGGTATAATCATACCTTGCTCTATTATACTCATTGCATAAAAATAATCTAATTTATCATATATTATAGGTACAACTATTTTGCCACTACTATTTATCAACCCATACTTGCCATTAAGTTTTACTCTTGTATGTCCATTTTCAAAACTATCAATGCAACAATCATAAATAACAGGAATTACTATTTCACCACTTTTATTAATAGCCCCATATTTTGCCTCCTCAAAAAAACCAGTTGAAACCATAATCAACCCTTCATTAAAAAAACCAACTCTATCATATATAATTGGAATAATGATTTTATTATCCCTATCAATAAACCCCAATTTATTATCTTGTTCTACACTCAACAATCCATCATTACAATACCCAGCACCATCATAAATAAATGGAATAATGGTTTTACCTTTTTTATCAATATATCCCCACTTACCATTAAATTTAACTGCAGTAAACCCTTCAGAAAAACGATGCGTTCTATCATAAATAAATGGAATGGTAGTTTTACCTTTTTTATCAATATATCCCCACTTACCATTTAGTTTTACAGCTGCAAGCCCTTCAGAAAAACTATATGCCTCATCATAAATAAATGGAACAATTATCATATTCATTTTATTAATAAATCCCCAGCCACCATCTCCTATTTTCACAGCTGCCACCTCCTCACTAAATTCGTCAGCATCGCTGTACATAAGAGGTATGTTTAAATCATCTTTATCATTTACAAATCCAATTTTACCATTAGAACCATGTACCTTCCACAAACCACTAGTTCCCTTTTCTCTTGGACCAGGTCGCATCCAATAAAATACTCTATCATCATTAGAATATGCATTTATTATTACAAATAGAAATAGAATAGAGTAGAAAAAAATATTTTTCATAACTTATCTCCTGAATATAAAATGTTTATAATTAGCTATAAACATTTTATATTTTTTTGTCAAAAAAATATTATCTAAACACTAAACTGTTTAGATTTTCTTATTTATTATTACCTTAAAGGTTCTTATTTCATAAAGTTTATAGACATAATTTGGATTTTTTTCCAATCCAGGTGTTGGATCATACTTTGTCTCTCCATCTTTATTAGCAAGTACAAAATGATCACCAATTATAGTAGAATGTACTTTCTTAATAACAAAAGTAGATGAGATGTTTTCTGCAGTAGGTAAAAATTTTTTATACAACTCTTCATTATCAGCCGCACCTTTTTGTAATTTGTCTATGCTTTTTTCATATCTTCCTATTAGTTGTATATTTTGATTAATTTTTTCATTATTATTTTTTATTGACTCTACATTTTTGATAATTTCTTTTTCAATACTCATCAACGATTTACTATTTTCTATAAATTTTTCTATCCTACTTACCAACTCATTAGTTCTATTTTTTTTACTTTCATCTACTATAATATTTTTTATATTCTCTTGTAAGGATTTATTATTATTCTTAAGTTTTTCTACTATTCTCATTAATGTAGCATCATCTAATATAAATTTGTCTATATAATCTAGGAACTCACTATTATATTTAACTGTTTCTTCAATATTTTTAATTAATGATCTTCTACTATTTTTAAATTTCTCTACATCAATGATAGGCAAACTGATTACTGATAATTCATTTTTTTTATAAAAAGATTTGATGCTATCCATTATTAAATCATTATTTTCCCCAAATTGCCGCATATCATATAGTAATGAGACACTATTTCCCTTAAAATTTTCTATATGATCTTTTAATACTCCAACATTTTTTTTAGATTCACTTAACTCTCTTATTAATGGTTCAATACCTATTAAAATCTTCTCTATACTTTTTAATAATAATTTATCATACTGCATAACTTCTTTTATGCCCTTTTCTAATGTTAAACCATTTCCATTAAATTTTACTTTATCATTTTTTAATAAATCATTATCTTTTTTAAGCTTTATATTATCATCATTTAATGCTATATTTTTATTTTTGAGTCCTATAATTTTTTTTAAACATTGATCAATTGCCTCATATGCAGCTTCATTTGCCTCCTGAATAGTTTTATCATGTCTTCCTTTAGATTCAACCTCCATATTAACTCTTGCCTCATTCTTATCTTCAGCTCTAACCTTAACCTCAACAGCATCGACACTAACATCAAAGCCAATCCTCTTAAAAATATATTTTACAAGCTCTTCCTGTTGTGCCCCAACTTCCATATCCTCGCCTATATAACCTTTAGCATATGCCTCATTTGCTAATATTTTTATCTCTTCAGCAGTAAAATTATACCCTATCAATTGAGATACACCATATACTATACTGATAAAATAACATCCCCACTCTTTCATTACATTTTTATATTCTTCAATGAAGTTTCCTTTTTTATCTTTTATATACTTTCCATTTTTATCTCTCTTCTTTACATATCTATTTATCATAACCTCTGGGCTGGTTTGATAAAATGTAGGAACACCATTCATATTTGTAGGTAAGCCTACTTTTTTGCTATTTATCCTATCTATTATGGCATCTTTTTCTTTATCTGTTAATTTTAATAAAAAACCCATGCCTAAAAAATTTTTATGTTGAAGTGGTGGGGAAAAAACAACTTTTTTCTCTACATAATTAATAGTAAAATATAATGATGTCATACCCACATATCTATCTATATTATCTTGTATCCTCTCTAAATAATGATTTATAAGATCCTTTTCATTTAAGCACTTCATATAGTTGAAGTACATTATCTTTGAACCTTGCAAAAGATTGTTAGGTATTGCATCAATTTGATCATATTGACTCTCTGCATTATATCTGTCAAATCTTCCAATCCAAGAGTAATAGATACCCCAAATTACTTCTCTATTGATATCTTTTATTATTGGATCATCACTATATTGTAATCCTTTTTTTGATTCATCATCCATTTATCAATCCTTAAAATTTGAGTGTTTTTATTTTTTAAGATATTTAATTATTCTAGTTTTTAAAAGAAATGTAAGTTATTTCTATTTTAATCAGCATAAAAATATGAAGTAAAATTATATAATGTTGAAGAATTTGTACTGTTGAGGTTATCGTTAAACTCACTAAAAGAGTCGAGGTTTATGGAGTCCCCTTCGCCATTTAATAGTTTTTCCTCCATAGATAAAGATTCACTTGAAGATGTAACATCAGAACTTCCTCTTATTATATCAAGTATATCCTTCCAGCCAGTAGCAACACGGGAGACCTCTCCCAAATCACCAAAGCTGCTGTTTTCTTCTTTATTACTTTCAATCTCTTCTTCAGCTATTGGGTTTATTACTCTAAAAGCTCTTATCTCATAAAGTTTAAAGCCATTCATCAATTTTTTCTCAAATCCAAGTGTTGGATCATATGCATTTGTTCCACCTTTATCTGCAAGCACAAAGTGAGTTTTATATTCAGTGTTTTCAGTGTGTACATACTTGATAACAAAGCTAGATAAAGCATTATTTTTAGCAGTAGGTAAAAATTGAATAGTTAAAATTAAAAGATTTTTTTTATTGATGTGTTAATTCTTAATATTTTTTATATCTATTCCTTACCCTCTTTTTCCATCCACCTTTTGATGGTAGCATTATAGTCCTCTTCAGATTCAAAGTTGTAGTCTCTATCAATAAATCCTTTTTCCCCATCTATTTCGACTTTTGCAATATACCACACTTCACTTAGAAAATGAAGAGAGTCATAAATAGGAGGAACAACGATATTCTGCTCTCTATCAATAATTCCATACTTAAAATGATCTTCCACAAATATTCCTACTTCTACAAGATTTTTTGCTGCATAATCAGAATCAGAATTATAATAATAATAATCATCAGGTAGGTTGATATAATCATAAATAAATGGAATAATAATCTTCTCCATCCTCCTATCTAAAACTCCATACTTACCATCAAATTTAGCTATTATATCTTTTCTAAATATACCTATATTGATACTATCATATATAATAGGGGCGATCAAATGTCCCGTTTTCCTAATTACTCCATATCTCATTTCAGAGTAATTTTTACCAACACCAACTACTGTAAGTCCATTAGAAAATAACGAATCAACACGATCATATATAAAAGGAACTCTCCTTTTATTATTTCTATCAATATATCCCCACTTATTATTTAATTTAACAGCCGCCAATCCTTCGCAAAACCTCTCAGATTTCTGATAGATAAATGGAATAACTGTATTATTATTTTTATCAATATATCCCCACTTGTCATTTAATTTAACAGCTGCTAACCCTTCATCGAAAGTTTTTGCTTCCTGATAGACAAATGGAATAACTATACCATTATTCTTATCAATGTATCCCCATTTATCATTTAATTTAACAGCAGCTACTCCATCTCCAAAATATGTTTCTGCTTCTTGATAGATAAACGGAATAATTATCTCCCCCATTGTTTCAACATATCCCCATTTACCATTCAGCTCTTTGGATTCTAAATGATCACCATCAGCACCTTCTACATATATTGCTGTTGTTAAGAAGAGCAATATAGATATATAGAGAAGTCTACTTTTCATAGCATATCCTTAAAAAAAGTTTTATCTCTTCTATTATAAATACAATAAATCTTACTTGTCAAAGGATATTTATAAACATCTATTAACTATATTTTCTTTGGATTGCTTATTTTAAAGGTTCTTATCTCATAAAGTTTAAAACCATTTTTCAAACCTTCTTCAAATCCACGTGTTGGATCATATATTGTATTCCCATCTTTATCAGCAAGTATAAAGTGAGTTCCATATTTAGTTCTTGCAGAGTGTACATACTTGATAACAAAGGTAGATGATGCATTATTTTTAGCACTATTTAAAAATGGAGCATACAACTCTGTTTTAGCAGCTATACTATCTCGCAATATTTTTATTTCCTCTATATTTTTTTTTACTAATTTATTATTCCACTTAATTGTTTCTTCATTACTTTCTATTGAACCTTTATTTTCAGCAATCTTCTTTTCATTACTTATAAATAACTCTCTATTTTCTATAATTTTCTCCATTTTATTCATTAGAGATTCAATCTTCTCATTTAGTTTTTTTATATCTATTTCTAAAGACTCACTCTCTTTTTTAAATTGTTTTATAATATTTGTTAATGATTCATAGTTCAAATTTAATTCTTTCATATAATCCAATATATAATCAAATAACTTAATATTATCCTTAATTCTTTTCAAACTATCTTCTATAAACGATTTGTTTCTACTCTTAAGCTCTCTTATTCCAGTTATAGAAATTTTCATTTCTGATATTTTTTTACCTTGAAAAGCATTTCTAATAGCTTTTTCTATAAAAGCACCATTTCTATTAAAGTTTACTATATTACTCAATAATGGTGTGTTATTCCTTCTAAAAAACCTCATCTCATCTATAAATCGTCCTATAGTTTTTACAAGTTCTTTTTCTAATAAAATCCACAACAAATCACTATTTTCTATAGATTTTTCTATATTTTCTGTTGATAAACTACCTCTTCTTATTACTTCTTTCATCTCGTTTTCTAATGATATATTATTTTTTTCAAGCTTTTTTTTATCATTTTCTAATTGAGCATTATCTCTTTCAAGCTTCTCTATATCACTTGTTAATTTAGGATTTGTTTCTTTTTCAATTTTCTTAATTTCTAATACATATTTGTCAAGCTCTGCATACTCTTTTTTATTTGCGTTCTTAATAGTATTATTCCAACCACCATTAAGTTCGACATCGACTTTAATCCCTATTTTTTCAAAGATATATCTTACAAGTTCTTTATGCTTAATAACTAGCATATCACTTGGACTTACAAACCCTTCATCAAAGCAATCTTCTGCTATTCTCTTTATCTCGTCAGCGGTAAAATTAAATCCTATTAATTGAGATACTCCATACACTATACTTATAAAATGGCACCCAGACCCCATTACATTTTCCCCATTCTTAATTATACTAACTTCTTCACTATTTTGATAAAATATAGGAATATTGCTTCTACTTGAGGAAGCTTCTATCTCTTTACCATTGATCCTATCTATTATTGCATCTCTCTCTCTATCAGTTAATGCAAATGGACCTGTAAATCCAAAATGTGGAGCACTAAACTTTATTTTATCAACAGGAGAAAAAATTACTTCTTTATCCACAGCATTAATAACAAAAAGAGATGTTTTTATATCTAAATATTTAGTGGTATTGCCTCTTATTTTCTTTCTATAGTAATTTAATATCTCCTCTTGTGTCATCTTTTTCATATAGTTGAAGTACATTATCTCTGAACACTCCATAAGTCCACCTGGCAGTGCTCTTAATTTCTTATATTTGCTTATTGAATTGTATCGATCAAACTCCTCTAACCAAGAGTAATAGATACCTTGAATTACTTCTCTATTTATCTCTTTTATTATTGGGTCATCACTATATTGTAATAATTCCTCTTTTGATTTATCATCCATATTTATTAACCTTCAAAGTTTGAGTATTTTTATTTTTATTGATTGTTTAAATTATTGTTTTTTTAAAAAAACTATCTGTTATATATCTAGAAAAGATTGATTGTAGGTTATATACTATTTGTTCTCTTTACCGCTTCGCTAAGCATATTAATAAAATCTTCTATATCTCTAAAAT
>JAVBQL010000003.1:0-84716 GCA_031549085.1 Spirochaetota bacterium | reverse complement strand
GCCCGCTACATGAACCAATACATTCGAAAGCTCGTCGACCTAAACTTCAACGTCACAACCTACCCAGAATTCCGCTTTTTCGACAAGGAAGATATCGCCTCAGACCGCGCAGAACGAGACAAAATACTAACAGACATGGGAGTCGCCTTCAACAAAGAATATTACGCTTACACTTACAACCTAGACCCTAAACACTTTTCAATTAAGAACGAGAAAAACACTGAAACCAATGACATTAATAAGGAAGAAAACTCACAAAATGATGATAGCCCTGCAAAATTTAGAGAGAGGATGCCTGTCGGAACAATCAGAACATGGAAAGATGGTTTAAACTATAAAAAGGTAGCCAAAGGCAAGTGGGTGCGAGTTAGTAAGATAAAAAACAAAAATGCAGGCTTATATAATGGGAAACGAACACAAATTTACAAAGGCAAGTTGGGTATAAGTAATGATAACAATAGAACTAATAGCGTAACAGCTGGATTAAAACCAATAGAAATTGATAATAAAGTTCCCACTCCTGAAAATGGAAAAAAAGAGCCGTTTAAACCAATAGAGACAACAGATGTTAAGATTATAAATGATGTTGGTTCTGATGTTATTGAAAAAAGAGTGCCTGTTGCTCCACGAGGTCACTTCAAAAATGGGATCTCAAAATTACAAACAAAAAAGGGAGAACTCTTTAATAATTATTTTGATTTAAGCGGGTTGAAAGAGATTGGAGTAAAAAGTGGTAGTGGTGGAGAATACAGCAGACGTAGAAAAATAATTACCATTGGGGAGGAACACAAAGAAAAGTTTGACGAAGTAGTATCAAAAATATATAATGAAGCACCATTAGATGAAGATGATGTTAAGATATTTAGTATATTTGTTCATGAGCATGAACACTATTCACAGAAGTTTCCATACAGTGACTTTGATTCTACTAAGCCATACTATAAGATTTTTGAGACCTTTACGGAGATGAATGCAAGAAGACGAACGGCTGAATATTTGAAAGAGGTATATGCGGGACAAGAAAATGAGTATGATTTCGAAAAACTAATTACTGAAGGCTGGGGCTATAAAAAACGTGTAGAGGCTATGAACGAGTTTCTGGGAAAAATTGGCTGTAATGCAAATGAGATAGATAAAATAGTTGAATTGTTTACAATAGAGGCTAGAAAAGAGACTTTTAATAGACTAGAGGCTGACTATATATTATTGAATATTATAAATAGAAACAGAAGTGAAAAGGATAAAATAGAAATAAAAGGTATAAGAGAGCTATTTAATAATTTGTAGAAGCTTAAGTATCTAAAAGAGGAGGAGAGCAGATATGCAAAGTAAAAGATGGAAGACTGTCATATTTTGTTATCTAATTATCCATTTAACATTTTTAATTGATAGTGAAGAATTTAATAATAGTAAAGGAGAGAATATGAGTATTAAAAAGATAGAAATAATATTAGATCATAACTTGTCGGAAAAGGAATTAAGAGGACATAATCCCAATAAACTAACTAGAGATGAATATATAAAAAAACATTATAACAATGACTTTAAGAGTGCGCAAGATAAAGCCTATGAAGATATTTATTACTACTATCTATATGATAAAGATGATAAGGAAACTGCACAAAAGTATTTTAATAAACTTAGCAAAGAGAGGCAAAAGAAGATAACAGATGCAATTGAAGCTGAAAAAAAACTTATGGAAGACCCACGCTATAGAGCCTGTGAAATGGAAGAGTAAAAAAGTTAAAAAACTCTTTTAATTTGATAAGCTCACTCTTAATTGAGTGAGCTTTTTTAAAAGATAAGTATTTAAATATCTAAAATAGAAGGAGAGCAGATATGCAAAATAAAAAATGGAGAGTTCTCATATTTTGTTGTGTAATTATCCATTTAACATTTTTAATTGGCTGTAGTAAAACTAATATTAATAATAGAGGAGGAGATGATATGAAGACAAAAGATATTGAAATAATATTGGATCACAAATTATCGAGAGATGATTTAGAGGCCTATAATCCTGATAAATTGAGTAGAGAGGAGTATATAAAAGAATGTTATAACTATGATCAAGAAACAGCACAAGATGAAGCCTATGAAGATATTTATGACTATTATCTAGATGATAAAGAAGACAAAAAAACTGCACAAAAATATTTTAATAAGCTAAGCAAGGAGAGACAAGAGAAGATAAAAAAGAGAATTGAGCGTGATAGAGAACTTCTGAAAGACCCACGATACAACTTGTGAAAAAGAGTAATAAAAAATTGATAATAGCAAGCTCACTCTATTTAGAGTGAGCTTTTTTAGGAAATATAAGTAGAGGAGGATTGATATGCAAAGTAAAAGATGGAGAATATTGACACTTTGTTGTGTAATTATCCATTTAACATTTTTAATTAGTAGCGAAGAATATAATAACAAAGGAGAGAATATGAATATTAAAGAGATGGAAATAATATTAGACCATAATTTATCTGAAGAGGATTTAAGAGTATATAATCCTGGCAAATTAACTAGAGATAGATATATTATAAAAAAATATTCTAATTTTGATATAAAAACCGCACAGGATGAAGCTTATGAAGTAATTTATGATTATTATCGTTCTAAAAATGACAAAAAAAATGCAGAAAAATATTTCAATAAATTAAGCAAAGAGAGACAGGAGAGAATAGAGAAAGCTAAAGAGCGTAGAAAAAAACAAAATCGTGACTCTGTTAAATTCGAAGGAATACATTTTTAATATTTTTTTGTTAAATATCAAGCTCATTCTATTAAGAGTGAGCTTTTTTTATTTAATTCCGCTTTTTTGACAGAGAAGATATCACCTCAGACCACGCAGACCGAGACAAAATACTCACTGACATTGGAGTCGCCTTCAACAAAGAATATTACGCTTACACTTACAACATAGACCCTAAACATTTTTCAATAAAGAACGAGAAAAACACTGAAACCAATGACATTAATAAGGAAGAAACTTCTACAATAAACGATAAACCACTCACTTTTTGGCAGGTATACCCAACTGGAACTAGGCGCACCTGGGGCGGATGGAAAGGTGCATGTGAAGCAATCTGATGGCACGTGGACTCTCGAGGGTAAAAGTAGTGGTAGCACTGGCAATGACAAACAGCTTGTAGTCAAACCCACTATCGATATCAATAAAATTGATCCCAATATAATAAATGCAATGGGTGGACAAAATCGAACACCAACAGGTTGGAAAGAACCAGAGAAGATTGCTTCTGGTATTCTTAAAGGATTATTAAATAAAAAAGATAACACACCTGCAGACGAAGAGAGAAGGGGTTATACAAATATTGATGTTCAAACATTTGAAAATGATCTTAATACTAATTTTGTTCAAAATGCTATAAAAAATAAGACTTTTCAAAAATATCTTCCAAATTTAGAAAATATAGAGTTTAGAGTTGATGGAGATTTAGAAAAAGTAGGAGCAAATGCGAGTTCTGGTTTTATCAATAAAAAGCCAGTTATTGGTTTTAGTCCAGCAAAAGTAGATGCTGTCTTCACTGCTTGTGATAATATATTAAATATGAGAAGACTTAACGAGAAAGATGTCGTAAGTATTAATATCTTAATGCATGAATATAACCATCTTCAAGATGAAAAACGTTTTTTAGAAAAAGATAAGTATGATAAAATTGTTCAGGAAACATTTGAAGAGATTATTATTAGGAAAAAAACCACAGACTTCTTAAAAGAGTATTATAAAGATACTAAATACAAAGATGATAATTTTGAGGAGATGGTAAATAAAAGCGAAGAGTATGGAAAAACAGTAGATGAGGCGAGAGAGATATTAAAAGAATTTGAAAAAGATAAAATTTATGAAAAGATAGAGAAGGTATTTAAAAATAAAAATCGTGATACTATCGTAAAAGAGTTGGAAAAAATATTAATAAATATTTGTGGAAAAGAGAAAGCTGGTAAAGTAATGTTAAAACTAAAGGAAAAATTAGAACCATATAAAGAATATATACCAGATTAACTATATTTTAAAGCGCTTTCAAAACATGAGAGTGCTGTTTAATTTTTATGAGACTCATTTTTTTGGTATTGGAATGGATATACAACATGGTCCTTCATCATATTGTAATCTTGTTTTGTTCTCCAACTCTACCCGCCACTCTTCACTTACCATACTATAGTATTTTTCTGATAGTTCTATATCACCCCTATATTTATAGAGATAATATAGATCATTATAGATATGCTCCATATCATCAAAGAAAGCAAATAGATATCTTTTTTTAGTTTTAAAATAGATCTGGCACTCTTGAAGCTCTAACCCTGTTGGATTATGATCAAATACTGTATCAATATAGCCCATTTGATCTATAAGCGAAAAAATAGCATTTGCTCTCTCAACATTAACCTCAATTTCCTCTCTCAGTCTGCCATTTATCTTGCTATAAAACTCATTTGCGATCTTTTCCTCTCCTTTCCATTTATAAAAAAGGTATATATGATAATATGCTGCATCTTGAGAAAAATTTTCTAAATATATTTCTTTATTACTAGAAATAAACATAGTTTGAATAATTTTAGATATATTAGGTTCATCATCATGGTCAAAAATTGTATCTATATTTTTTTTATTAGAGGTGTTTATAAGTAGTCTTTTATATTTCTTGTTTCTAATATTTTTATTCCATGAGTTTTTTAAACTTTCTATATAGCCATCTGGTACTCTTCCCTCTTTTATAAAATAGAAGCTTCCTGTGAGATATATTGAGTAGATGTCATAGTAGAGATCATCTTTTGTGTATTGTTCTTCTTTGCCACTGCAACTCACAAGCAAAATAACTATCATAAAAAATAGTATAGATATAACAATAGATTTGATATTTTTCATATAAGTCCCACCCAAGAAAAATTATTAAATAATAACATTCCATTTATTATTGTCAACACTTTTGTTGTATGAATATGTGGTGATGGGCCTAGGCAAGATTCACTATCAAACGACAAACCAATAGCTTTCCGCGAAAAAATGCCTGTCGGAACAATCAGAACATGGAAAGATGGTTTTAACTATAAAAAGGTGGCCAAAGGCAAGTGGGTGCGAGTTAGTAAGATAAAAAACAAAAATGCAGGCTTATATAATGGGAAACGAACACAAATTTACAAAGGCAAGTTGGGTATAAGCAGCGAAAATAATGATGGAGGATTGGATGGCCCAAAACCAATAGACGTTGGCAAGCCAACAAAAATTGGTAATGATGGAAAAAAAATAATTATTGTTCCTAAAAAGGAAATAAAAGATCCATTTAAACCAATAGATGCCACAGAGGTTAAAACTATTGATGATGTTGGTTCTGATACAGTTAAGAGAAGTCCAGTTACTCCAACGGGCACTTTTAGTAAGAGACTCTCTAATTTGCAAACAAAAAAAGATGGATTTTTTAATAATTATTTTGATTTAAGCGATTTGAAAAAAATAGGTGTAAAAAATGGGGGTGGTGGAAGTTATGATAGGGTTTCAAAAACAATTGCTATAGGAAAGGAACATAAAAAAGATTTTGACAAAGCATTATCAAAAATATATAATAAAGAAACTTTAGATGAACATGATGTTAAAGTTTTTAGCATATTTGTTCATGAGCATGAGCACCATTCACAAAAGTTTCCCTACAGCAGTTTTGACGTTAATGAACCTTACTACAAGATTTTTGAAACTTTTACAGAGATGAATTCAAGAAGGCGAACTGTTGAGTATCTGAAAAAAGAGTATAATGGACAAGAGAATGATTATGACTTTAACAAATTAATTAAAAATGGCTATGGTTATCAGAGTCGTGTTGAAAAAATGAGTGCTTTCATAGAAAAAATTGGTGGGAATATAGATGAAATAGTTGAACTATTTACAATAGAGGCTAGAAAAGAGACATTTAATAGATTAAAGGCAGATTATATATTGTTGGATATTCTAAATAGAGACAGAACAGAAGAAAATGAAATAAAAATAAAAGAAATAAGAGCTATACTTAAATAACTTGTAAAAGTTTAAATATCTAAAAACAGAAGGAGAACAGATATGCAAAGTAAAAAATGGAAGTTTGTCATATTTTTTTGTGTCACTATCCATTTAATATTTTCAGTTACTAATGAAGAAATTAATAATAGCAAAGGAGAAAATATGAATATTAAAAATATGGAGATAATATTAGATCATAACTTGTCGGAAGAGGAATTAAGAGGACATAATCCTAGGAAATATACTAGAGATGAGTATATAAAAGAATATTATAATCGTGATTTTGAAACTGCACAAGATGAAGCCTATGAAGATATTTACGAGTATTATCTATATGACAAAAAAGATAAAAAGACTGCAAAAAAATATTTTAATAAGCTAAGCAAAGAGAGACAAAAGAGAATAGAGGAAGAGATTAAGCGTGATAGAGAACTTCTGAAAGACCCACGATACAACTTGTGAAAAAGAGTAATAAAAAATTGATAAATTAACTTAAGTTTTGATAATCGCAATCTCACTCTAGTTAGAGTGAGATTTTTTATTCTTTAATAATAAAACCGAGCATGACAAAGTCCTAACCGACATGGGCGTCGCCTTCAACAAAGAATACTATACACTCCTACAACATTGATTCAAAGCATTCACACTGAAAGATAAAAGCAATGACACTGAAAAGAGTGATGAAAACAAAGACATTAAAAAGGAAATATAACTAAGGAAGAAAAATCAATAGGAAATGATAGAAATAAACCGATCACCTTTCATGGGAAGAGGCCCACTGGAATAATTATAACCAACTAGAACAAATGGCTTTAATAGTCAATGGCAAATTGGGGCTTGTTAGTGTGGAATAAACAATAACAATTCGCCTAAGTTCACTGATAATCTTGCTCTCTATAGTGAGACTAATAAAAATCAACCTGAATAGTGAGTGGAACTTCACAATCCGTAAAGATCTGGAGATTATCCCAATTTATGATAGTGACTATTAATTCAGCAGCGTCCTATACAAAAATATAATTTTTCATATAGGACACACAACTAATTTATTAATAATCATCCTCTAAATATTATAGTATAAAATCTTATAGGGCAGAATTCTCATCACGAGGAGTTGCAAGCTCCTCTCTCCCCAGTAACATACTTAAACTTAATATCCCAGCCTTTATCATATCATCATCAGGCTCCCTTGTTGTAAAGAGTTGAAAGAAGAGCCCAGGCGAAACCAAAACTTTTACTATAGGAGATTTATAAAATTTTCCTGCAAGCTTCAATATCTCATAGCTTATCCCAGAGACAATAGGGAGACCAATCACTATATGAGACAATATTATAACTATCTTTTGGAGAGAAACGGGAAGTGCTAAATACCAACTCTGCCTTATGAAAAGTTCATTAATGAATGGAAATACAAATATTGTTATCAAGAAAACGATAAACATAAAAGATGTTCCACATCTTGGGTGCAATCTTGAAGATTTCCTAACATTCTCCATTGTTAAAGGCAAGCCCTGTTCATAGGCATGAATTGTCTTATGCTCTGCGCCATGGTAGCCAAATAACCTCTTTGTATCTGACATAAATGATATCAAAACTATATATAGGAAGAAAAAAACCATTCTAATACAGCCAGCAATAAGGTTGTATGAAAAAGGGTGTTGGTTATGATCTATCTTAGTTATTGATGTTAAAAAGTAGGGAAGAAAGTTGAATATACCAAAAGCAAAAACAAGTGCCAAGGCAAATGTTATAAACATCGTGATATTTGAAGTTTTTGAATTCTCCTTTATCTCCTCTGGAAATGCAATTGATGCAGATCTATTCAAAATCCCCATTCCAAAACTCATATTTTCAACAAAACCAGCAACTCCTCTGACAAATGGAAGTCCCAAAAACTTATTTCTTGATGCCAAGGATTTGTGCTCTTTCATCTCTTTATAGTATGTTCCATCGGGCTTCTTTACAGTAAAAGCATATCCACTCTTGCCCTTCATCATTATGCCCTCTATTAACGCCTGTCCTCCATAAGCAAGTTCTGTCTCTCTATTTTCACTATTAGCAAAACTTTTTTCATCAACTTTATCACTCATAAAAAATGCTACCTCTCTTAATAGTTTTAATTTAAGAAAAAAGCACAATTGTGTCAACCTTTTTCAATAATGTTTATTGTTAAAACTAACCATTAAATAGTAGATAGTTACTCAACATAGGTATGATGGTACACTATAAATATTCAATAAGTTGTTGTATCCTATTTTTTGAGCTACTCGCTGATAAAAAATAGAAGGGAGTAGCAGTCCAAGACAATTGTGTTGAAGGCAAGGGACGACTCTTATGTTATAAAAACAGGCATGCCCACAAAAGCAAAGGTCGCATGCTGCTACTCCCCCCAAAGACAAGAATATGCAGCCCATTTACGATCGCGGGCATGCTTCTCCTTTGCGGGTATCCAAACCTATAAGGATGCGAACCTCAAGCTTGGACACCGAAACCATTTCAAATTATATTATAGTTTATTTAATAGATAAAAATCAAGATCTTTTCCTATTTTTTTCTACTCCTAAAATCCATCCAAATAGGATTTGAGTAATTATATAATAAATAGTTTAGCAATATTCCACTATTCATAATCAAATATAATCAACTAAAATCTTTCAAACAAATTTAATGGATAGCAAATGCTTTTCAAATTAAACTACTTTTGACAAAATGGATTTATTTTATTATAATCATAAGGATTATGAGACTAGATAAATTTTTAAAAATATCACTACTATTCAAAACTCGAAGTAGCGGAGAGAAGGCAATAGAGGAGAAAAATGTACTCCTAAATGGTCGGGAGACAAAGCCATCCTCCAATGTTAAAATTGGAGATAAGATAACAATTAAAAACTCCATGGTAGAGAGAGAATTTGAGATACTGCTACTATTAGAAAAAAATGTTTCGAGAGCAGAAGCAAAAGAGATGGTAAACCTTATATATGAAAAAAGATTTGAACTCTAAAATAGAACTCGTTGCACCAGCGGGAAGCCCTGCAAACCTCGATGCAGCAATAGGCGAAGGGGCAGATGCTGTCTACTTGGGTCTGCATAATTTTAATGCAAGAATAAGAGCAAAAAATTTTGCTTACAATCAATTTGAGGCTCTTGTCTCAAAAGTACACGATCTAAACAAGAAGGTCTATTTAACTCTAAACATTGTTTTTGAAAATTGGGAGCTCAATCACCTCTTCTCGTTATTGAAATATGTTGATATAGTGAAGCCTGATGCTGTGATTGTCCAAGATCTTGGACTTATAAAAATGATCAATGAAAATTTTCCAACTATGAAAATATCAGCCTCTACACAGATGAATATTGCATCAGCAAAAGCGGTCAATCTACTATCAAAGCATGGTGTTAAAAGGGTGGTATTATCAAGAGAGCTCTCTTTTAATGAGATAGAGAGTATTAGAGCTGAAACCAACGCAGAGTTGGAGATATTTGCTCATGGTTCACTCTGTGTTTCATTTTCTGGGCTCTGTCTCTTCTCAAGCTACTATGGAGGAAAATCTGCCAACAAGGGGAAGTGTACCCAAGCATGCAGAAGGCTATATCAAAATCAATTTGGAAAGAGTGGGCACTTCTTTTCACCATCAGATCTAATGCTTCTCCAATATATACCAGATATGGAAGAACTTGGAATAGACAGTATAAAACTTGAGGGAAGAATGAAGAGTGCAGGTTATGTTGCCTCCGTTGTAAAAGCTTATAGATATATGATTGATAACTACTCTCTCGATAGAGAGGATGCCTTAAGAAAATCTATAGAGATACTGCATGGCGATATGGCAAGGGCCAAAACTACCTACTTTTTCAAAGATAGGAACAATCTCTCATACATAAATCCTGATGAAAAAGGTGAGATTGGAGAGTATATAGGTGAGATAGACTCTATAAAAAAAGATGAAGATAGTAATTATTTTGCACTGATTAAGAGTAATAGCACCCTATATATAGGAGATACTTTAAGAGTAGTCAATAAAAAGGGAACATTCAAAAAGTCAATTGTTGTAAAATCAATTGAGATAACACCTAATAAAAATGTTGCTAATGAGAACCTTGCAAATATAATATCTATTCCTATCGATGAAACGATAGAAAAAAATATGATGATCTATCTCGTTGCAAGAAGAGAGAGTGATAGAAAATATCCGCATATTATTCCATCAAGCCTCTCAAAATATACAAGACACCCTGGAGTTCATATAGCACCTCCAGCAAAAAACGGCGGGATATCAAAAAAGGGACTATCAAAGATTTTTGATAGAGGAATATATGTAAAAACGAATAATTTAAATGATCTATACATAATACAATCGGTTAGACCAAAGAAAGTAATATTGGAGCTAAACAGAAAAAATATGGAGATGCTTAAAAAAAATCTGGCTCTCCTCCCCTTCTCCTCGAAAGAGATAATTATATATCTGCCTCCATATACCTCCCCTTTAGTAGAGGATTTTATTAGTTCTGATATAAAATTTCTTCTAGAAAATAAATTTAATCAATTTGTAATTAACAATTTGGCACATATACAGATTTTGAAAAATAGAGACGTCTCTATGATAGGAGGCCCCTATCTCTACACATTTAATAAATATGCTGCAAAGTTTCTAACAGATTTGGGCGTAATGTTTTTTATCTCTCCATTTGAAAATAATAAAAAAAACCTCTTCTCAATGTTTGACTCTTTTGATCCTGCTCAATGGTTTATTACAATTTTTGGTTATCCAGAACTATTTCAAATAAATGCAAACCTTGGAAAAAAATATAATTTTACAATGGTTACAGATAGTGAAAAAAATAGTTTTCATATAATATCTAATGAAGAGCAGACAAGCATAATACCAGAGGCCCCATTTTCTATCATTGATAAAGTTGAGTATCTTGAAAAAGAGAACTTAAGAAAATATATTTTAGATCTCTCTTTCATGAACATAAACAAGAACTACTATCGAACTATAATGAAAGCTATCGAAAATAGAAATGTTGTTGAAAAAGCAACAAGGTTCAACTGGAAAAATGGATTTTTTAGAGAGAAAAAAAATAGAGATAGCAATTAAACCTAAAAATCTATGTTAAATTATTATTAGACTGCTGCTACTTTTTTATTCCCCTAACAACAGCGACATAACAGTTGTCATACTCTTTTTCTACCAAGTTCATATCAGGTATTGTCTCTACATTAGAAAAGCCAAATGTTTTTAGAGCTTCAATCCAATATTGCCAATTGATAAAGCCTGCTTGAGGTCTTATCTTTGGATCAAGCTTAACATTATAGTAGTCAGGGAGAACATTTAACAAAAATTCCTGCTGAATCATCTTATTACCTATAGGTCTAACTGTCTCTGTAATAATCAGACTTCCACCTTTTTTTAAGATTTTTTTCAATTCATTAATTGTAAACTCAAAATCATAAGCAACATGAAGGGCATTAACCCCCCATATTACATCTATCGAATTCTCTTTAAATCCTTGTTCTAGTAGAGAGGTATTAAAATCAAGCTTCTTAAAAGAAAAATTTGAAAGAGCCTGATCACTAGTAATATTCATCAAGTCTCTTTTAGTAGTACGTAGCATTTTATTTGCTACATCTGTAAATATATATTCAAATCCATTTAGAGGAAGTCCTTTTTTCATTCGTTGATTTACAAACTGTTTTGTTCCTCCACCAACTCCTCCGCCAATCTCTAATATTACTGGGTTTTCTCTCTTTTCTATATCATAATTAAGTATTTTTGCACCTGCAATATTGTGTACGTTATAGAAAAGATTATTGCTATAATAATCATTTGTTATACTAGCATTTGTAGGAGAAAACATTATATCTACACCACTTTTATGCCCTTCAAAAAACTCTATATAATCATCAGCCATAAGCTTCAACATTTTAAAAGCAACTATACTTGTTGGAGCCTTCTCTTCAGCTTCTTTTAATATTTTTTCAATGTCAAAATTTGGTCTATTATTTGATAAATAATATTTTCCATCTTTAACATCAAGAAATGAGTCAACTGCCAATCTATCAAGTATCCACTTTATAGAATTTGTAGAAGATTTATTATAGTTTTTTTTCTCTACTATCTCAAGAGGAGTAGCTCCATCTTTTAATATTGTCTCCATTCCTGATTTTTCAATCATTAAAAATATAAGTTGCAATAGATAATAATCTGTAAGTTTCCAAACATCTCTTATCTCTTTTGTCATTAATTTATTTAAATACCACTCTTCAAACATAACATTCCTATTTAATAGCTCTAATTTATATCGTATTATAATATATCTGTTTTAATAAAAGAAATTAATCTCTATCTTAACTCAAGAGACTAGCAAATTTATAAAAAAATTTTTCCATAAAAAAGTTTTATATATAAAAATAATTTGAAATATAATCATAAAGCTTAAACAGCAATATAATATAAAACAAAAATAATCTTTTTGTAAAAACATACTTTTACATTACTAATATACTAAAATACTCAACACACTATTACTATACTAAAAGATTTAACATTTGTCAAATTTAACTATTACTTTTAATATAATCAATAATAAAAATAAAATATGAGATTATTTTAAACTAGAACATCTGTTTTTCTGACATATATAGATCATGTACTCCACCCTCTTTTATGGAAGATGGACTTCTAACCTGTAATAGAAGCTTCTCATCTACCATTCCACTATGAAGGTCTGGAATATTTTTAAAACCAACATCTTGAAAAGCATGCTTTAGACCTTGGGTCAGATATGGTATAAAATCTAAAAGACTTCCTCTATCAATTACAGCTCCACTTACACCTTGTGCAACCTTAACTGCTTTATCATTAACAAAGTATCTCTTTCCTCCTCCATCTTTCATCGCCTCTATACTTGCCATTCCACGATATTTTTTCAACCTTACACCATCTTTATATATGTACTCCCCAGGAGATTCATTGGTACCTGCCAACAAACTTCCCATCATAACAGTCGATGCTCCAAGAGCAAGTGCCTTCATAATATGACCTATCGTACTTATTCCACCGTCAGCAATGACAGGCACATCATATTTTCTTGCAATCTTTGCAGTATGATAGACAGCAGCAGCTTGAGGACGACCTGAAGCCATTATCTCTTGAGTTGTACAAATTGAGCCGGGGCCCATGCCAATTCTTAAGGCATCAGCTCCATATTTTAAGAGTCCCTCTGCTTGCTCTTCTGTTACAACATTTCCTGCTACAACATCAAGCTCTGGGTACTGTTTTTTTACATATTTAAGCATCTCTATCTGATAAATATTATAGCCCTGTGCAGAGTCAATTACAATAAGATCTATACCACTTTTAACAAGTTCTTGAAGCCTCTCTTTATCTTCCTCTCTTGTAGATATTGTTGCTCCAACACGAAGTTGTTTTTTCTCATTTTTAGTTGAATATGGAAAATCTCTATTCTTTTTTAGATCTGTACGTGCTAGAAGACCTTTTAGAAGGCCATTTTTATCAACGATTGGAAGTTTTCCCACTTTTTTAAATCTTAATATATCATTGGCCTCCTGAAGAGTAACCCCTTCATGTGCAACTATAAGATCTGTTGTCATTACATCTTTTATTTTTTTTGTATCATCTCTCTCAAAATCGATATCTCTTGCAGTAACCATACCAATAAGCTGTGTATTAAGTGTGCCATCTATTGTGATAGGTACCCCAGAAAAACCAAATTGGCTCTTTATCTCATTAAGGTCTCTAATTGTGTTTTCTGGGCTTAAAGTGATAGGATCTGATATGAATCCATTTTCATATCTCTTAACTTTTTTTACCATAGAGACTTGCTCTTCAATGGTATTATTATAGTGAAGGATACCAATTCCTCCAAGAAGAGCCATGTTGATAGCCATCTTCTCCTCTGTTACAGTATCCATAGGTGAGGAGATAAATGGAAAAGAACTCGCAATATTTCTAGTTATTCTTGTTTTTAAACTAACTTCATCCACAACAAAATCAAAATATCTTGGAAGAAGAATAATATCATTATAAGAATAACCTATTTTACCGCTTAAAATCTCTTCAGCTGAAAAACCATCTTTAGCCATATAAAAGCTCCTTTTTTCGGGTTTTTCAATCTATAATATCCAAATAAATTATAATTGTCAAATTTAAAGAATTGATTTTATAGCAAATTTATCTAAAATTATTCTTATCATAATTTAAATCTATCCATTAAAACAGTTTTATTTAAAAATAAAAAAAATAAGCAATCTTCTAAAAATCATTGAAGATTGCTTACTCTTAAAAATTTGTGTTTACTAAATATTCTTTATTAAATATTTTTTAATATATCCTGTTTTTTAGCTATATTGATATTATTTGCTTTTAAAGCCTTTATAGCTCCCTCATTATTATCAACTTTAAAGATTACTATTGCTTTGCTACCCTTTCTTTCAATGCTGGCATATAGATACTCAACATTAATCTCTTTAGTGGCCAAAATATCAAGAGCTGCATACATTCCACCAGGGATATCATCTATCTCAACAGCTATAACCTCAGTGCTTCTAGCCTGAATATTGCTTAAGTTTAAGATATGGACAGCCTCCTCAGGCTTATCAACAATCATCCTTAAGACACCATAATCTATAGATTCAGCGAGAGAGAGTGTCTTTATATCAATATTCTCATTTTTTAAAACTTCTGCAACTCTCTTTAGAGCTCCAACTTTATTTTCTAAGTAGACAGAAACTTGAATAAAAAAATCATCACTAGCTTTCATAAATTAAATCTCCCTCTTATCTATAATTCTTTTAGCTTTTCCCTCACTTCTTGGTATACTCTTAGGAGGAACAAGAGTCACTTTTGCATGTATTAATAGAGAAGAGTTTATCTCATGCTCTATTCTCTTTTTCAAGTTTTCAATTGTACCTATAGTATCGTCTGAGAATAGCTTATCATTCATCTCTATCTCAACTTCTATAGTATCAAGGTTACCTTTTCTTTCAACTATAAGTTGATATTGTGGCTCAACTCCCTCTATCTTTAATAGAAGATTCTCTATTTGAGTAGGGAAGACATTAACACCTCTAATAATTAACATATCATCAGTTCTTCCAAATAGTCTATGAATTCTAGCTATTGTTCTTCCACAATCACACTTCTCCCTTGTTATATAGGTAATATCTCTTGTTCGATATCGTATAACTGGCGATCCATCTCTTGTAATTGTTGTAATTACAAGTTCACCTTTTTGTCCATCAGGTACAACTTGAAGTGTTTTTTGGTCTATTATTTCTGGATAAAAATGATCTTCATTTATATGCATCATATTTTGGCATTCACACTCACTTGCAACACCAGGTCCTATTATTTCGGTTAGTCCATAGATATCATAGGCCTTTATATTAAGCTTTCTCTCAATATCTTTTCTCATGCTTTCACTCCAAGCTTCAGCACCGAAGAAACCATACTTCAATGGTAATCTTTCAAAATCTATCCCCATCTCAAGCCCAGTCTCAGCTAAAAATAGTGAATATGATGGAGTACAGCTTAACGCTGTCGCTTTGAGATCAACCATCATTGATAATTGTCTCTTTGTGTTACCACTTGATATAGGGATAACTGTTGCACCAATCTTCTTGGCTCCATAGTGAGCCCCAAGCCCACCAGTGAAGAGTCCATAACCATAGGCATTTTGCAAAACATCAGATTTTGTAACTCCACCTGCAGCCAAAGTACGTGCCATACCCTCTGACCATATCTCTAAATCATTTCTTGTATAGGCATTAATGATTGGAGTCCCTGTCGTTCCAGATGAGGCATGAATCTCTACAATATCATCCATATGAGCTGCAACCAATCCATAAGGGTATGTCTCTCTTAAATCATCCTTTGTTGTAAAAGGAAGCTTTGTAATAGAGTCAATATCTTTTATATCTGACGGTTTCACAGAAAGTTCATCCATTCTTTTTTTGTAAAATGGGACTTTATTATATACTAGTGACACAACTTCTTTTAATTTTTCAGATTGGAATTTTCTAAGCTTAGAAAGTTCCATTGTTTCATACTCTTCATTCCAAATATTTTTCATTTTTTATTACCTCTTACTTTTAAAAAAGCCTCACAGTTTTCATCAAAGCTCCCAGCTGGAGCCTCCTCCTCTATTGCTTGTTTCCACTCTCCCTCGCTAAAGTCGAGGAAGTTTGACACAAAGCCCAAGATTCCTGTATTAACAAACTTTGGCTTTCCAACTTTTTCCAATATATCCTTCTGATTTATAATAAAAACATTCTCAAATTTACTCTTTAGTTCATTGACAATATTTTCTGGATACTCTTTCACTTCAGATGGAAGAATTTGTGTATCCATAAAAAATATTTTACTATCTTTATTAAGAAATTCTATCCAGCGGATAGTTTCCATCTCCTCAAGGGAGATTAAAACATCAACCTCTCCTTCAGGTATTGTAGGAGAGTATACTTTTTTACCAAACCTTATATGGCTAAAGACTGAACCACCTCTCTGGCTCATCCCATGAATTTCATTCTTTTTTACATCAAGTCCTTTAATAAGGGCCAAACGAGAGATTATATTACTTGCCAGAATGATTCCTTGCCCACCAACTCCAACTATGAGTATATTAAAGATTTTGTCCATTATTTTTTCCTAAACCATTTTTATTAAAGTATGCTTTTTTAATTGTGAAAAGAAAAAACAAAAATGCCGGTGGTCGGACTCGAACCGACACGAGGTCGCCCTCACTAGATTTTGAGTCTAGCACGTCTACCAATTCCATCACACCGGCAGAATATTTATTACTCAATAGAGATATCAAAAAAAAACTTTCAAGTCAATATTTAAATCAACAAATAATTTCTATTTACTTAAATTATAGCAACTATTTTTATTTGTTGAATAAACCTTGTTACTTTCAAATTAGTAAAAATAGAATTTTTATGATTATTATAGCATGACTACTCTTGTTCAAAAAAAATATCATATTTTTAATAAATAATAAATTTTTAAAAAAAATTGATTTTTTATTAAAAATATGTTATAATAACATAACATAACATAATATAATATAATATAATATAATATAATATAATATAATATAATAAAATATTATATTGCATAGTGTTATCAAATATTTTATAAGGTGGTTTTTATGATTAAAAAAATGTTTTCATTGCTAACTCCTATTTTTCTAATTATTATGTTGATTGGATGTGGTGGAGGGTTGGATGATGGTTCAAGTAACAACTCAAACGGCACTAACACTAATAGCGGAGGCGGTCCAACTGCAACTCCAGAGGACATCAGAGGGAGATGGTTTGACGTGAATAGATTTGACGATCAATATGATGAAATGCAAGCAGCAGATATAGTTTTTACTGAAGATAAATTTTCTCGAGGTGAGGTTGGAGTGTGGTGGCTTGTTAGAGTAACAGGTAAAAAAATTGAGTGTGCATCTGTACAAGATACAGAGTTCCAGCTTGCGCTTCTTCTTTGCAACTCCTATACCATATCAAATGATGGGGTACTCTCTTTTAGTGGTGGCGGAATGGGCAATGATGGAACAAGTTATAAACAGCTGCCAACCACACCCTGATTGTTTTCAATTATTATAAAAGTTTAATTGTTTATTTTATAGATTAGTTAGATTGAACATTAAATATTTTTTTGGAGGTGATATTGCACCTCCAAAAAAAATTGCTATCTCTATAGTTTTAGAGCCTGCTACTGAAGTATACCACTCTTCGTAAAGTAGAGAATAAATATAGCTATTGCAAGAAGAACTCTATATATCGCAAAGATATAGAGAGGTCTCTTCTTAACAAAATTCATAAAGAGAGCGACTACAACCAGTGCAACAAGGAAAGAGACTATTGTGCCAACAGCCAAGAGCATAATCTCCTCTCCACCCAATGTGATACTCCCCTTAATAATAACTTTCAAGAGTGAATAGAATGATGCCCCTATAATTGTAGGAATTGCCAAGAAGAATGAAAACTCCGCCGCTAATGTCCTTGAAAATTTTCTAAAAAGCCCACCCACTATTGTTGAGGCAGACCTTGACATCCCTGGCCAGAGAGCCAAACATTGAAAGAGTCCAATAGCAATCGCATCTATAAAAGTTATATCTCTATCATCTTCTACCTTTGGCTTTTTAAGCATTAGCTCTGCAACAAACATCAAAACCGCACCAATAATAAGAGCAACCGCAACATATATTGGTTTAAAGAGATACTCCTCAATTGTATCAGCAAAGAGAACCCCTGCTACTACTGTTGGAATAAAGGCAACAAGAACTTTAAGCCAAAAAAATAGATACTCTTTTAGAGGACTATTTTTATTAACAAATTGGTTTTCATTAGAAGATTTTTCTATATTATTTTCAATTTTTTTATTCCTATTTTTATTCGATAAAAATGGTGAAAAAATTTTCTCCCTAAAGTAGACAACAACTGCGAATATGGCACCAATCTGGATAAAAACATTAAAAAGATGGACAAATTCTGGATTATCTTTAAAGAAAGATATTATATTACTAAAAATTATAAGGTGGCCAGTACTGGATATTGGAAGAAATTCTGTAATCCCCTCGATGATACCCAATACTATCGCTTTTAATATGTTGATCATAAAACAAATCCTAAAAAATTAATATACTCTACTATACTTAATAATCTGTATCTTTCTCTTCTATTTTATTTTCCCAAAATCTATTAGAGAGAACTCTCCACTCATTGATTTTCGATTTTTTAACTGATGATTTTGATATATATTTAAGACTCTTTTTATCAACCTTTCCACTATTTATTAGATCTTTACCTGCATTCTTAATAAGATCTATCTTCTTAATTAAGAAATCATACATTGTAGGATTATTAAAAATGTATGAAGCCTCTGGAAATAGAATAAAATCTAAAACTTTAAGATGTTGATTATGAGCTATCTCTTTAAAGTGCTCTCTCATTGGCCTAAATGTTTCAACCTCACTAAAGCCACAATCGGATAGCACTGTTAAATATTGCTCTTTTGGAGCTCTTTTTGGATGTCTTGTTTTATAAATACCATCTACAAAATATGGATACACTAATTGAATTTGCCTATCCAAAACATTTTTTAGAATAGCTGGAAGACCATCAACATAGATAGGAAATCCATAGACAATTAGATCAGCATCTAAAATCTGCTTTTTAAGCTCTCTCATATCATCATTGATAACACACTCGCCATTAGTTACTGTCCAACAGCTCCAGCAACCACTGCACAATTTTATATTTTTATCTTTTAAAGTAACTATGTTTGCTTCAGCCCCAGCCTCTCTCACTCCCTCTGCGAATTTTTCAAGTAGCAGATGAGTATACCCTCTGTCTCCTCTAGGACTGCCAGAGATCAAAAGCACTTTTTTAAGATTCTTCCACCCACTTTTTCTATTTTTTTCATAATCTTGAGGAGGATCAACAATATTTTTATACTCTCCACTATTTTTCTTAGAAGTCAGTATACTTAAAGCTTTTGTATCCCCTTTAAATGTAACCTTGCCCATTATAGCAGAAAGTATTGGATTTGCTCTATTACTGCAAATCTTTAACCACTCATTAGCCTCACTCTCCACAGTTAGATTAGGGTTATCAAGCTCGCTATTTAGTAACTCAAGTATATTTCCATTCGTTTTAAGAGCATATAAATATGTATTATTATTATCTTTAAGTTTAAAGTTTACTCTTATCTCTTTTGAGATCTCTTCTCCACTATAATCCTTAACAATATGTTCAAAAAGGAGATCCAAATTCTCTCTCATAGATAATATTATTTTCATTCAATTCCCTTAAAATAGCACATCTTATTAAAGAAGATTATTTATAGTTGTCTCTATATTTTTCAGCCTCATCATGAAGTTCATCTATTTTTTTCATAATAGAGTCAACAATTGCCTGCTTCTGATCATCTTTATTTTCAAATTTATGATTATTATTAAAATCTTCTATATACTTTTTTGCATCATAGACTTCACCATAATTAAAGACAAGAGTATCAGTAATAATTTGCTCTTTAACCATATTCTCATGCTCTTTTGGTGGCATATTATTTCCATTTATTGAGGCACAGCAGAAGTAGTCAAACGAGTTGATATAGCTTGCAGTCTCCTTTATACCTTTTTTTGTATCAGGAAGCCAAGGTCTATACCTAGTCCCTGCAGGAAACATCACAAATATATGATTATCATGTCTATGTTCAGCTATCTTTCTTGTTGCTTTTATATTTATTCGTTTTGCAAGTTCAATTTCTTCCTTATAGGAGTCATTATTTGCTATTTTGGTAAGTGAACGTATGGGATATATTACAATGCGCGTAAACATCTCAGCAAAAAGCTTTACTATTATATTTTGATTTAATTTTACACCAGCGACAAAAATTATCTTATCAAAGATCTCTTTCAATCTATCATCTGGATAGTCATAAAATCTCAAATACATACTAGGAACATCAAGGTTTGATACATGCTCTGATAGTATCAGACAAGATTTTCCCTCTTTTGCAAGCTCATCCATTTTTAATAGATTTTCTACACCAAGAAGTGTAGAACCTTCACAATGCAAAGTCTTCATCATATCTAAAAACTTTTCTCTATTTACAGTATATGCCTCTTGATATACATTATCCGGTGTTACTACTGTATCCTCACTTGCTTTTGAGTTTTTCATCAAATTTTTTACTTGACCAAAAAAAAGTGAGGTCATATCTTCATATCTCATATATTTCTCTCTCTTTAAATAATACATAATATACTTTTAGCTTAAATAATAGAAATACGATAATAAAACAAAAGAAAAAAGTTGTCAAATAAACTATATAGTTTTATAATTGTATTGCTTTAACTTGTTGTTTATTTAATTTAAGATCAATTGGATCTTTTTGATTAAATAATAATATTTTGCTATTTATAATAACTATGAAAAAGTAAAAAACAATATTTTAATATCTTGTATATTTTCAATTAATCCAAGTATAGTTTTTATTTATAAGGAGACAATAAATTGTCAGATAATATTGAACTTAAAGAGATAAAAAACAGCTACTCTAAAGATAAAGTAGTTATAAGGCAGGGGGATAATTCTAATCAGATATATCTTCTAACTGAAGGAGAAATTGAAGCAAGAGTTGCTAAAGCAAAAGATGAAATATCAATTATTAGTGATAATGATATTATCTCTGCAGACCCTCTTTTTATCATAAAAGCCCCTGCAGTAATAAGTTCTGTAGATTCCTTTGAACCAGATAGTAATGGAATAGATTATTCATTTGTAGCTTTAACAGATTGTACAGTTGTCTCCTATAAATTTGAAAGTGATTACCAAGCATCATTTAAAAAAAACATATCGCTATTTTTCAAAATCCTCTTAACAATAAAAGACTCATCATTAAGAGCAATTAACGAAATAAAAAAAGTTATAAGATTTGATAAAGAGATTGAAAAGTGTTCTGACAACTTTGGTATTGTATATGAATATTTTGCGAAGATAGAAGATGGAGATTTCTTAGGAGTTTTTAAAAGTAATGGAGGAGAGGTGCCTACCAAAATAGAAAAACAATTTTTAATAGATAATCATGCAGTACTTCTCAATACAGAGTATAGTTCTGATGAGAAAAATATATTTAAAAAGATAGATACAAAAAAAGTAGAATTCTATACAAGCCTTATTAGAACAAAACCTGAAGCCCTTGCAGCAATTATAAATTTGGATTTCAAAGTTTATAAATATATATTTTCTGATCTGCTTCTGTTTTATAATAAGACTGTAAGAGAACTCTATATGATATCATCAAACACTAAAAAAGATCTTAAAAATTTCTTTTTTGCTACAGACTCTAACTTCAATAAAATATACTCAATTGAAAATAGAATAAAATCTAACATAAATGCTGGCATACCTTTATTGAAAAACATTATTCTAGTTTCCAAAACTTTGGAGCATTATGGAAAAGAGCTGCTTGGCATAGAATTTGAGGGCATTGGTAACAAATATTCCAAGATGCTCAAAGTTGAAGAGGAGAAAAAAAATACTGGTGTATATAAATTAAAATATAAAGACTCTGCAATGAAGATAATTGACTACTCTACCCTCTCTGATGAGAGAAAAGAGGCAATTGTTAATGCAATAAATGATCTTGGGACTGTTGATCTATCTGACTCAACAACAAAAGAGGTTAGACAGCTGGCAAGAAAACTTCAAGCCATTTTTGATGAGTTATATTTGGATATATTCTTTAAAGCGATACTTGATACTGCAATTCCAATGCCTGTTAAGCTTTTTCTTTACTTTGGATTTATTAGTGAAAAATATCTAACAGATGATCAAATGGAGACTCTTGAGGAGGCTCTTCCATCATTTTCAAGAGAAAATTATGAGTCCTTGGAATATTCTGTAATACCACTGTTTGATTATCTTCAACTGATATATAATGAGGATGAGTCCCCAGGGTTATCTGCTATGGGAGAAGAGTTTAACAAGCTTCTTAGAAAAAATGCTGGATTAAAAGGGAATACGCTAGAAGATACCCCTGAATCTAAAACAAAATTTGAATTGGAAAATATGATTAAAGAGAGTATGAGAATAACATCTGATAATCCTCGTGCTTTTATTCCTTTCTTAATTGAAGAGTCATTTAGAGCAACACTTTCAACTATTGTAAATACTCCAGAAAAGATGCAAAAATACATTGGTGACATAAACCATGTTGATTATGGTCTCTTCTTTAGAGAGCTTACATGGAAAATACCTGGCAAGACAGAACTTATAAAGAAAGAGGTAAAACCATACTTCGTTGTAGTGCCAAATTCTGGAATAAGAGTTCAATTATGGCAGGAGCTTATTAATAATATACGAGCTTCAAGGGGAAGATTTGTTGTTCCTGCTATTTTTAATGGAGATTTAAAAAGATCATTAACAACGGCCCTTGCACACTTCAGATGGGAATTAAATAAAATAATAGCTGGCGCCAACTGGATGTCTCCAGTAGATGGAGGCTTTGTAGGAGCTTTCTATGATTATACTCAATACTATCATAAAAATAATGATATATCTATAGAGACAAAAGAAGATATAAAAATTTTATTTAACAAAATAAAAATTGACAGAGATAGATTTGCACATGATTATCATCTATGGGTCAACTATGAGAAGGATGGAATTCCAAAGCTTAATAGAGTTGTTAGAACTATGTTTTATAGATACATCCCTTTTCCTAAAGAGATAAGAGATAAAATCTGTAAGCTCCCTATATTTGAAGAACTTGATATAAAATTCAATAATATTAGGAATAGAGAGTTAAAATCAATAGAAGTAAAATATAATAAATATAAGCAAAAAGGAGATCTTCCTGAAGATCTACAAAAATATCTTGACTATATGAAAGGATAATTTGTTTTTTTAACTTAATTTGTTATATATCCAACTAATTATAATAAACTAAAGAATGATTTTTAGCTATAGGCAATTAGCCTATAGCTTTTTTTCTATACTAATAATAGAAAAAAAGTGCCAAAATACTAAAGAAAATCATGAAAATTACGATAGATTATCTGTGGTTGAGTTCATTTCATTCATACAAACAAAAGATGCTTTCCCCACAAAGCATCTAATTGATAGTGTGAAACAATTCTGTTAGCATTAAGCCCTTATATTTAAGAGGGCTTAAGCTTTTTTTAAAAACTATAAATTATTAAAAAAATAAATAAGAACATATGAATGAAATATTAACTATTTAGTTTAAAAACACTAAAATCTCATATATAACCTTAAATTAAACAGTTTTATGTTTTAGTTTTAAATTTCTTAGATTAAATAACAAAAAATAATATAATAATATAAAAAACAATTGACTTTTGTGAAAAATATTATATTAATACATTGTAGGTTTTTAAAAATAGTGGTAAGGATTGAGCCTCCTCCATATGCCACTATTTTAAGCAGAGAGAATCCTACTTTATTAGCCATTTTTATAAATAGAGACTATTTCGTTTTGTGGCTAATAGGGGTTAGCAAGCCCATAATTGTATTGGTCCACTTGCTTCTTTCTCTTTGCAAGAATCTGTGGGGGTTCAACCTTACCTTTGTGGGCTTGTTATTTTTTTAAGATTAAATATTCTTTTAAAGCAAGCTGTTTTATAGAAGAGAACTATTCAACTCTCTTAAGACTACATCTTTACCAACTTTACTTAATACAGAGTATGGAATCATATCCATCTGATTTACAAAAAGCTCTGTTGCAATTATACCTTTCTGTTTCTGAAGTTCATTTTTGGATAGTTTATCAGCTTTTGTAAGCACATATAATATTTTCGCAAAGTCTTCTTTCTGCTCTCTCTCTTTAAGAAGAGCAAGAACATCTTTATCATCACTGCTCGGCACTCTTCTAATATCAAGTAAAAAGAATATTGCTGCAATATTGGGTCTATTTTTTATATATAGTATTATCTCTCTATTCCATTCATCTCTTTTCTCTTTGTTAACCTTTGCATAGCCATAACCTGGGAGATCCACAAGATAAAATTTATTATCAACATTAAAAAAATTTATAAGCTGTGTCTTACCTGGTACTTGAGAGACCTTAGCAATATTACTATTTGTAAGATTATTAATGAGGCTTGATTTTCCAACATTGCTTCTTCCTAAAAAAATAATTTCTGGCATAGTAGGATTTGGAATTGATTCATATGTTGCAAAACTTTTATAAAAATTTATCTTTTTAATTTTTTATACTCCATCTCTCTTTGAGTAACTGATATAACTTAAACATAATATATTTTAAGAAAAAAGCTTATCTATATCGTAGCTATTAAAAAAAATATTAATACTTCTACTCGTAAATCCCCTATCATAAAGCTTTCTCTTTATATAGTCATATTGTCTCTCATTATAATATCTCATTAAATCCCTGGTCTTCTTTTGGATAAATTTCTCTATAAGAGGCAGTTCAAAATCTTCTATATATATACTATCCACTATTTCAATAGCAATTTCTCTTCTAATTCCTTTTGCAATAATCCTATTTATAACCTCATGTCTACCATAACACTTCTCTGATAGAGATAAAACATATTGAGCAAGCAATTTTTCATCATCAAGAATTTCATTATCTTTTAATTTATTAATAATTCTATCTATTATCTCTCTTTCAACACCCTTTTTTTTCATCTTTTCTCTAAGAACCGTGGAGAGCTGTGGAGAGAAAGCAATAATGCGAATTGCAATGTTATAGGCATCTCGAAAATTTGAGTCAGAAAAATCATCCTCATAAGAGATATCATCTTCAAAATTGTTATCAAAACTATTTTTCATAAAAATTCTTTTTAATTATAATAATTCATATAAAAAAATACCCACTCTATAGTTTGAAGCAGCAAGAATACTACAATATAACCAAACTATAGAGAGGATATCTATTGAAAACAGAATAATATTTAAGAGAGATTTATTAGAGAGACTAGTCAACCTTAGATAGAGTTTTTATACATCTTGTACAGATCTTAAAGTATCTCTTAACTCCATTTATAGTCATCTTTTTATTCTGAATATTTACTTTAAAGGTTCTCTTTGTCTTTACACCCATCTTAGAACCAGTACCACCCTTCTTTTTTATAAGACCCTTTCTTGGAACAATCTGGCCAACACTTGTTCCTCTATTGCAAATCTCACATTCACGTCCCATTTTAGAAACTCCTTAAACTATCTATAAAAAAATCCATTATCAATAATAAAAAACAATTTTCAATTAGTTAGAGTGTTACTATAATTAATTTGAGCAATTTAGTCAAGATATTATTTCCATTTTTTCTGCTATAGAGGTGGTATAATTAATTTTGGTAATTATCACTTTTAATGTACCAAGTGTTTTGTCAATTAATTCTAATATAAAGCTTATTATATAAAATAGTTAAGGATATGTAATCAATTATTAATATAAGGTTTATCCTCGTCAGGAATACGGCTATAGAAAGAAGAAAGCTTTTTTCTCAGGATATCTCTTGTTTGTGGTGAAAGTTCTAATATTTTATTACAAGGTTGACCTCTTTCAAAAACTAAACTTTGAACTTTCATAGCATCTTTAAATGAAATCATGTAACATCTTGTCTTTTTTGAAATAATATTATCCTTTCGTTTTCTTTCAATAAGATACTCTTCAAGCATACTATGTTCGTCAAAAATAAAAGAATCACAAAATTCATATCTCTTTTGTATGTTAGTAAACAATATTTTCTCTTCTTCAGAAGAGATGTTTTTTAAAGCATTATCATATGCTTCTTTTCCTAATACTTCTTCTTTGCTAATTGGAGTATTGATTAATAAAAGATTTTCTCGTAAGAATTCACTAACTATAAAATGTTCATTTATTTTTTTTAATGGGACTATTATTGCCTCTTGTTTTTCTATAGAGCAACAAGGTGTTAGAATAACAAATTTTGCAGGAGCTATGAGTTTAATTGAAAAATAACTATTTTTATCATAATAAGGTATAACTTCGTAAAAATTTTCTATGATATCTCCCATTCTGTATGATTTAGATAAATCCTCAGAGTAAAACATATCTTTAATCCTCATCATCTTTTAAAAACTCTTCTAATAATCTTTCTGCACTAAACTTTTCCGAAAAACTTGAAAGATCTTGTGCTAATATTTCTTTTCTTATTTTTATACTTTTTATACAAATAAATCGATTTTGTGAGTCTAAAATAACACTAATTTCATATTTATCAAATGGATAAATCAATATCTTTATTTGTTCATTTTCAAATTTATTATCATAAGAATCTGAGGTTGATTTATAAGTAAATTCATCTTCATAAGTACTGTCATTTTCCATCTTTTATACCATTCATATAATCAAAAATAGGTTTCTTAATTGAGTTTTCAAACTCTAATGAAAGTATATCATGCAGTTTATCTGATGTTTTCATAATATTATTGTATTCAATATTTGTAGCAAAACCATCAAAATCAAATGTAATAATATTAGATTTGTTAGGTTTTAAAATCTCTTGGTAAATTATTTTATATTCTTGAACATTTTTTACTGTCTTAAAATAGTATTCTTCTGTTTCTTCAATTGGTGTTCTTTCTGTATTGATTGCTGAGTTAAATGAATTATTAAACGTTTCTGATTTTTTATCAAAAAGAGGACATTCATCAGTATATCGTAATCCAATACGATTTACAAAAGGTAGTTTTATATGTTTTTCAAAAACTGATACAAAAGATTCTATTATATCTCTAAATTTGTCTTGGCTCTCACTGTTATTATAAGTCTTATGCGTTGTGGATGATATAGAAAAGTTATCATTAGTGATTGATAATGTATAACCTTTTGGACTTTTAAACTGCCATATTTTCTGAATTAATGGTTGAATATTTTTATTGTCATCTTCATTTATTTGTTTAGTATTAGCAGGCACAAAAACAAGTGGTTGATTAATTATCATATCACTTACTGGGAATTCTTTAATAATATCTATTTGTATATCTGGTATACGAGATTCAAGAAAAAATAAATTAGGATATTGTAATTGAAAAATTACTCGTTTAACAGTAGGTTTAGGAAAAACTTTATTAAGTGCCATACTAAATTGTCCTTATAAAAAAATAAAATCATTACAATAAACTTGTTTAAAACTATACTAAGAATATCGCTATTATTTTATATTAACATTATAACATAATACAAAATAGTTTTCATATTTATATTCATATGATTTAAAATATATTCAAATTAGGTAATTATCACTTTTGATACACAAAACATTTTTATAAATCTATCTCCTCAAATAGTTAAAAAATAGTTCTATATAAATACTTACTATCTCAAATAATATTTCTTACTTGACTTTATATAAAATAATGATTGACTCTTTTATCAAACAAATTTATAATAAGGATTGATCTATCATAATAAGGATTTGCACCCTTAGATGGATTTATCACACTCTTATCAGAGTTAAACTCTATTTTGGGTATAGGTATGCCTGTACCCAATCTTCATAGTTTTTCATGAACAAGCCTATGTATTACATTAGGCTGGGTTACTTCTTATATAAGAGTGTGGAGTATATCTGGCGTGCAAACTAATGTGATCATGGGCTTGTTTATTTATTAATCAAATAAACTTGCTTATTTATCTCACTTCAAACCTTTTTATGATGGATTAAAAAATATTTTAATTTATTTAGGAGAGATTTTTATGAAATCTAAAGGGTTTGCTTATTTATTATGGCTGTTAAGTATCTTTGGCTGGCTGGGTTTTCACAGGTTCTATTTAGGAAAAATTGGTACAGGAATTTTATGGATTCTTACTTTAGGGGTAGGTGGAATTGGATCTTTGGTAGATCTATTTACGCTTGGTGGTCAAGTTGATGCTTATAATAACAAAAAAGAGCTTAAGAAGATTAAAAAGAATCTAAGAGAGCAGGAAAGATTCAATGAGACATTAGTTGAAGTAGTAGAAACTAATAGTGAAAATAGTCAATCAATAGATAATCAAGAGGCTTAAATATATGAGTTTCAAAAGAGTTCTATTTATATTTTTTAATCTCATTATATCTACACTCTATATATTGGTTTACTTTTTTTGTATTGCATTTATGTATACAAGTAAATATGGTGAGGGTGGTTTTGGTGGTAAGCTTGATAGTGAAATAGGTTCACTGATATTTTGTTTAATATTTTTAGCTATCATTGTAGTTATGATTATAGTAACTGTAAAAGTTAAGCCAGAAAAGATTCTCACTTCAATTTGTATAGAACTTATAATCTTAAAATGGTCATCTTTAATATTCTTAATACTTGGTATATATGGGAGCTGGTATTTTTATCATACAGCTGGGTTCTTAGGATATTTAGGCATGATCATTTGGGATTTAATACTTTTTGCTATCTATAAAATATTAAAATGGCTATCAGATATGGTTATAGAGAGAGTTGATGAGTGGAAAAGTAATGAGAAGTGGAATAATTTAAGAAAAAGATTAAAGAAAAGTTAGTTTAAGGAGATAAAATGAAAAAATTGATATTATCGTGTTTATTTATATTTGTTGTATTTAATACTTTTGGTGCAGATAAGATAACTAGAAAAACTTATAATGGTGTTTATAAGCTGACAGATACAAATGATGATGTAATAAAAAGGGAGAAAACTAGATTTTCATATTATGGTGCTATATTTGACACTTACTTACATATTACAGATGACAAAGCAGAATGTAGGTATTCAATAACTTTTAGAGGAGTTACATATTTAGTCTCTGATGTTATTGTACCATATGACAATGTTAGTTTTAAAGATGGGAAATTATATAGTGGTGATAAAAATGAAGAGCTTGTGCATTTTGTAGATGGAAATATTAATAAGCTAATAATGGGAGAAAAGGTTAAAAATGTATCATATATGATTTTTAGTAGGTTAGATGATGATTATTTTGACTCTTTGAATATAATTGGAAATTGGATGATTCAAATGTTGTTGAATAGTTAGATATTTAGAATTGTATTTTTGAATAATTAAAAGCACACTTTCTATAAGTGTGCTTTTTTATATCATAACTACTTTAATAAATCTAATTTGTATACTTGACAAATTATAAGTGCTACTGTATAATGATGTTCTATATTTAGTGAAAATTGGTTACTAAATGTTGTTAATGCTGTTTTAAATACTTATCTAATAAAAAAGTACTATGTTTAATATAATCTTCTATAATTCTTATTTAATATCTATCACTTTTAATATTTCAAATATTGTATTTAATAACTATTTTATGTGGATTATTTTAGAAAAAGTAAATAAAAAATAAAAAAATTGATTTTTGTTTATTATCATAATATAATAGTGTATTAAGATTAAATTATTAAAACTATTAAGGAAGTTTTATGACTAGAATAGCAACTGGTTTAATACATGCACTAACTCAAGGCCTTTATAATGATCCAAAAAGCCAAATCCGTGAAATGGTAACTAATTCTTTAGATGCCAATGCAACAGAGTTTAATATTATATCAACTAAATCTGGTATAATATTTCTTGATAATGGAGATGGCTTAGATGAGGATGAATTTAATAGTGATTTTTTAACATTAGGCTATAGTAAATCAAGAAACAATAGAAGTAAAGCTGGAATGTTTGGAATTGGAGTATTATCAGTTGCTCCAAGCTGTGAAAAACTAATTATTGTGTCTAAAAAATTAGATAATAATATTATTAAAGCTGAAATGAATACAGAAAAGTTGTTTAGAGAAGAAAATATTAATAATGACCTATTAGATTATCTTAAATTTAATTTTATTAATGATGACGTAAACGATGATAATATAAATCAAATTACAAAATTTATAGATGAGAAGAATTATAAATCATATACCGCTATCTGTTTAGTAAATACTAAAGAAAATATGGCTAAATTAAGAATTGAAAATATATCAATTAATAATATTTATAGGGAAATGTTAAGAGAATTACGCCTAATATTACCTTTAGAAATAGATAAAGAGGATCTATTTTTTTCTAAAATAGCAAATAATGATCATGAACGTATAGAAAAAATGTTTTTTAACGTTACAAATAATGCCACAATAAACTTAAATTGGTACTCTTTAGAAACTAATAAGATAAAAGTTCTTAACGAAAATATTAAGCGTATAATTTATGAATTTGATATTGAAGATTATTATATTATTGATTGGAAAAAAATAGACTCTTCACCTATAGAATTTGGAGGATATCTTATATTAAACACAGCAGTTATAAAAGATCCTTGGAGAAATCCAGCTATTCGTTTAAATAATATATATATTTGTAAACTCTTCAATTTAGAATCATCAAATGAGATTCATGCTGTCTATCCTAAAGATAATTATATTTCTGGAGAAATATTTATTAAAGGGTTAAAAAAAGCCTTAAAGACTGATAGAGCATTATTCAATGAACTTGATAATGATTTTAAAATATTTTGGTCTCATTTATCAGAAATAATTAAGCCTTTATTACCTAAAACAAATAAAAAATATGAGCTTAAAAATGCTGCAAAGAAATTTTTTATCGATGAACAAAAACAACTATCAGAAACTATCAAAAATGCTATAAGTAAATCTATAGAAATATTAGGAAAGGATGATACACCTACTGAAATTATTGAAAAGTTATCAACAGTTGAGAATAATATTATTTTATCTGAAAGAAAAGATTTAACTGATGTTTTACAAGACAAAATTAATAAAAAAATTTACCTTTATGAAGATAAGAACAATGAAGAAAAAGTTGCCTATTATCTATCTCCTAAAGATGAGATAAAGGAACCAATAGTAAATAATTTAGGTAAAAACGGAGATTATGCAGATTCTTTTGAGATCCAAGTATCGCCAGATTTTTTTAAAAAAAAATCTATTGAGATTTATAAAATTGGTAATTTTGAAATAATAACAAAACATGGTAGCCCAACTGACAATAGTTTTGAAATGGATATAAAAAATAGAAAAATCTATATAAATTTCTTTAATTCTAATCTACGAGGTTATTCCTTAACTGTATTCGAAATTGAAATTATTTTAAAGTTTGCTCATGTTAATACAGGAGATTCAAAAGAAGAATTTTATAGAGAGGCTCTAAAATTATTTAAAGATGGATATCAGATTGAAAAAAGTAACAAAGTAATTCAAAGTTTTTTTGAATTAAGGGATTAAAATGGATAAAGTTCAATATCAAGAAAGAAAATTTATTGGAATGTTTATTGATTTAGTAGACTCTACAAAAAATGCTGAAAGTTTAAATCAAATAGAATATGTAGAAAAATTACTATTACCATATCAAAACATTGCTAAAGAGTTGGCTAACAAATATTTAGGAAAACTCAACCGTAATGTGAGAGGAGATGAGGTATTCACATATACCTATTATAATGAAAAAGATTATTATAATGTAGATGATATTTTTCTAATGATTGATTATACGATTTTATTAAAAATTATTTTATATTTAAATAATGATTTCAATTTGGAGAGAATAAGAACTTCAAGAGTCCCATTTGATATTGGAGCAGGAATAAACTCTGGTATTTGTATTTTAATTGACGATAGAATAGAAGGATATACAATAAATAAAACTAAAAGAATAGAGGGACTCTCAAGACTTGGAAGTAATTTAAAAATAGTTGTATCACATTCAATAAAATTGCTTATTGAGCAGTATAAAAAGAATAATAATGAAAAAAGTGAAAATATTATTATCTTTTCTGAAAAAATTAAGAGTGAGGCAAAAGGAATATCAAATGATATAGAGGTTTATGAAATTCTAGAATATTATTCTGATACTTTATTTTGTAATCTAGAAGATTATATTACTTATAACAAAGGAAATGATTTTTTAGGTATTTGGATAGAACAATCTGATTCTCTATGTTTAAACTCATCTAATTTCTATTGGCTCTCAAATTTATTGGTATCCTATAAATTCTTCAGATATCTGAAAAATTCTAATGATTTTGGAAAATTAAAAATTATTAAACAATACATCAATAATAACAACTATTTGGAAAATTTTGTTATTTCAAAAATGATTTTGGGATACTATGAATATCAAGAAAAAAAATATGAAAAAGCTTTTTTTTATTTTGATTTTGTTTATAAAAAACTTAAACAATTAAAGATAAGAGCTCCAAGATTATTATGTGGGGCAGAACTATTAAAACAGGGGTATCCCTTAGATAATATTATAATTCATAATTTAAAAGAGGAATATCAGGATATATGTAAAAAAAATCTTCCAAGTGAAATCAAAAAAATGCTTGAAGATGAATCAATTAAATCTGTTTTATTATAAATCAAATATAAATTTACTAAATATATTACTTTTTTTTATTTTAATAATATATTCTTGATTGGAGTAAAGTTATAAAAGAATTTAATAACATCATTGAGTTGATTGAAACTTTTAAAACTGAAGACGATATAGATAAAAAAATACATGAAAGGGCACTCACAAAAATATCCTTTACATTTGGTATATTTAAAACATTTCAATATACTTATAATTTTTACTTTTTCTAAAATTATAGTAGAAAAAACAACCTTGTTTTTATGTAATATAATCTTTAACTGATAGCTATGTATTTATCTTTTTTTACCATAATTTCAATACCAATACCCAGTTTATTACAATACTCTTCTAAATTATCAACAGATATATTATACTTTTCTTGCATAATCCTTGTAATTATAGACTTGTTGATATTTAACTTTTCAGCTAGTTGGGATTGATTTAATTCATTGTCAAACATATATTGCCTAAATATTTGTCTAATCTGCTTTTTTAATTGATATTCCATAACTTAAATATACATAAATTTTATAAATAAATCAATATATATAAATTATTTAAATAATTAGTTGACTTATTTATCAACTAATGCGATAATATATTAAATGGAGTTTTAAGATGGTAAACTTTAATTTTAGTAGTATTATTGAATTAGTTGAAACTTTTAGAACTGAATTAGATTGCTATACCTATCTTGAAAAAATAAGATGGTCAAATGGAGTTGTTTGTCCTGTATGTGGAGCTACTCATAAAGAGGCTAATTTTTGGAGATTAGCTGATAAGAAAACTTATAAATGCTCTAAATGTAGAAAAAGATTTAATGTTAAAACTGGTACTGTTTTTCAAGAGAGTAGGCTTTCTTTAAGAAAATGGTTTATGGCTATATTTTTTCTAACAACTCATTCTAAGGGAATATCAAGCGTTCAATTAGCTAAGGATTTAAATATACCTCAAAAAACTGCATGGTTCTTGGCTCATAGGATTAGATATGTTGCTGAGAACTTCAAAGCCAAAACGAAGTTTAATAGACCTGTTGAAGTTGATGAGACCTATGTAGGTGGAAAGAATAGATTCAAGCATAAGAATAAAAAGGTAGCAGGAACTCAAGGTAGAAACACAATTAACAAGACAGCTGTTCTTGGATTCACTCAAAGAAAGACAAAATATTCTTCTGCTACAGTTTTAGCTTACAAAGTTAATGATGTTTCTCATGATACTTTAAATTATGAAGTTACAAAAAATGTTAAGAAAGGTATCAAAGTATTCACTGATGAGTGGAGAGGATATTCAAAATTAAAGTATCAATTTAATCATCAATTTATTAAGCATAAAATAGGTAACTATGTAAATGGTGAAGTTCATACAAATACAATTGAAGGATTCTGGTCAATATTCAAAAGGATGTACACTGGCATTTATCACTATATAAGCAAGAAACATTTAAATAGATATTTAGATACTCTATCCTTTAGGTATAACCATATGAAATTAAAATCCTCTGAAAGATTTGAGTTGTTTTTATCAAGATGTTATGGTAGATTAAGTTATAAGGAGTTAGTTTTTTAATGAGAAAAAAACATAACAATAAAAATAAATCAAATAAAGATAAGATAATATATAACTACAAAGATGGTATAAAAGTAGAATTATCATTTGAAGAAGTTATAAAATCCCTTCTGGAAACTAAATCTAATAAAGAACCAAAAGATTATAATTCATAACTATTATATATATTAATATACCATAGAAAATATAGGATTAGGATTATATTTTAAAAATAAATATAATTCAGTGAAAAAAAACTTTTAAAAAGCTGGTACAATAAAAGTGATAATTACCTTAATTTTATAAAGAGAGCTATTAAAAAGATACAACTACAGAATTAGTAAGTTTTTTTTCAGAATAAAAAAAACTACCACTTATCTATCAGATAAAAATTTTTTTTATCTATATTTACATATTAATGCCCATAAAAATATAAATATATTATTTTTATATATAATTTATCTTAAAACTATAATTACAAATAACTTATCTTAAAAATATTTAAATTATCTTAATATATCATTGACATTACAATTGGATTAGTTTATAAAATCATAAGAAAAATAATTGAGTAAAATATAAAATAACCGTATTCAGTCTCAATATACAGATATTTTTTGTTTTAAGGAAGCAACTATGAAGCTATCATCATTTCTACATTTTTCACTATTTGGATTAAATGCTGTTCTATTCAAGAGTAAAAAACAAATTCTAGGAACAATCATTCTTACAGATAAATGTCATCTTACATGCAAACATTGTGCTGTTAATAATATAACTTCAATAATGCACCCATATCTCCAAATAAGAGAGGAGATGAGAGAGCTATATCAAAGTGGCGTTAGAATTCTTTTTTTATCTGGAGGAGAGACACTCCTTTGGACAGATGAGGGAAAGACAGTAAGAGATTTGGTTATTGAAGCAAAAAAGATGGGCTTCTTGATTGTTAATATAGTAACAAGCGGGACATTAATAATCGATTTACCAGAGGCCGATTTGATTCTATTAAGTCTTGATGGAACAAAAGAGAATCATGATAATATACGCAGTGAAACATATGATCTAATTATTGAAAATATCAAAAATGCTACTGCAAAAAATATTTGTCTCTATATGGCAATAAATCAAATTAATAAAAATGATATAAAACATGTATGCGAGATTGCAAAGAGCAGCCCAAACATTAAGGCTGTCTCATTTAATTTCCATACGCCATATCCAGGAACAGAGCACCTATCATTAACTGTTGCTGATAAAGAGAATTGCTGCAATATTATTTCTGAAATGATAGAACAAAAAACTCCTGTTTTTAATTTAAAAACAGCATTTCCATACATTATTCATAATAGTTTTAAAACACCATGCTATCAATGTACAGTAGTAGAGAATGGTAAAAAATCAATATGCGGAAGATGCATTAGTATCAAAGGACTTTGTGAACAGTGTGGCTACTTTTTTTCAGCAGAATACTCGCTTATATTTCAAGGCAATATTAAGGTAATCATTGATATGCTTCGTACATACCCAAAGTTTATTTAAGGAGATTTCTATTATTCTAACATCATTAATAAGAATATGGCTTACGAGATCTTTTAAGCCATTTATATTTGAAAATAAATTTAGCAACAGTTTAGATTTTGAAGAGCTTGATACTCTTGGTTTGTATGTACATATCCCATTTTGTAGAAATCTATGCGATTTCTGTCCATACTGTAAAATAAAATATGATAACGATATAGCAAAAAGATATCTGAAGGCATTATTAAAAGAGATTAAGCTTGTTGGCAGTTCAATCAACAACCCAAAGCAGGTAACCAGCCTATATTTTGGAGGTGGCTCTCCAGCATTAATGGCTGAAGATATCAAGACAGTTATCAATAAAATAGAAGAATATTTCATAATATCAAATGGAGTGGGTATAGAGCTACACCCTAGTGATATCAACGAAAAAAATCTAAAATTATTAAAAGATGCTGGCGTTACAATGGTTAGCATTGGAATACAATCATTTGATAGCGGCTGTATAGATATGCTTGGACGCAGATCAGAATTTGATTATAAAAAGCTCTTTGATATGGTTAGAGAGGTTAATTTTGATGTTGTTGATGTTGATTTGATATTTGGAATCCCAACTCAAACAGAGGAGAAGATAATAAAGGATATAGAGATTGCCTTTAAGAATGGAGCAACTCAAATCTCTACATATCCATTTATTGATTTTAGTTATGCAAAAAATAGAGAGAAACCTCTATCAGAAAAGCAAAAGAAAAAAATATTACAAAAAATTGTCTCTTATTGCAGCGAAAATGGGTATGAACGTACATCTGTCTGGACATTTGCAAAAAAGGAGACAGAAAAATACTCCTCTATTACTAGAGATAACTTTATTGGTTTTGGAGTCTCTGCAACAACACTGCTAAAAAAACAATTTAAAATAAATACTTTTTCAATAGATGGCTATATAGAGCGTATTGATAAAAACTCCCTACCAACAGCATTAACTTTGGATTTTACTTTTCGCCAGAGAGTCGCCTACTATATTTTCTGGGCTACCTATTCTATGAAAATAGATAAAAATAGATTTGAAAAATTTTTCAATATGCCTTTTGATAAAATATTTTGGTTTGAAAAAATAATCTGTATACTTTTTGGATTTGTTAAACAGGCAGGAAATGAGTACCACATAACATCAAAGGGCGCTTACTACTATCACTACATAGAGCAAGTATATACCACATCTTATATAGATAAGATGTGGAACATCTCTCAAAAAAAACCATTCCCAGAAAATATAGTCTTAAAATGATATTTGTTAATATATTGAATAATATAATTATTAAAAAAAGAGCTTGAGCTGTTACAAAAACCATATCTAGTTTTAAAAAAAATAGTTCTTGATTTTTTTGCTAAAAATCATTAGAATCCATAAAAAAGATCGAGCTAAAAGGCCTAAAAATATATGGATATTGTAGAGACAATAATAAAATCTGGGATAAATAGTGCAACTGCTATTTTGTTGGTCGCTTTAGGAGAGACTATAGTAGAGAGAAGTGGTATTTTGAATCTTGGACTTGAGGGACTGCTGCTTTTTGGTGCGCTAATTGGTTTCATTTTTTCATATTTAACAGGCTCTGTTTTTATTGGATTTTTGCTGGCCATAATTATGACAGGCATATTCAATCTAATTCATGGAGTTATGACAATAACTTTGAAAGCCAATCAAACTGTAAGCGGTCTTGCTTTAACCTTTTTAGGTGTTGGAATTTCATCTTTTATAGGTAGAAACTTCGTTGGTAAAAGTGCTCCACATTTAGAGACTTTTCCTATTCCACTGTTATCAAAAATACCATTTGTTGGAAATATTTTGTTTAATCAAAATATCATTGTGTATATCTCTTTCATTTTAGTTTTTATACTCTGGTTTTTTTTATATAAAACAAGGGGAGGCCTCTCTCTTCAAATATGTGGGGAAAATCCCATTACTGCTGATACTGCTGGTATAAATGTTACATTAAATAGATATCTTGCAATATTTGTAGGTGGTGCCTTAGCTGGACTTGGAGGTGCATTCTTGACTCTTGGAGAGGCTGCAACATGGGTAGATAACATAAGTGCTGGCAAGGGGTGGATAGCAGTTGCAATTGTTATTTTTGGTAGATGGGATCCTATAAAAGTAGCTCTTGCTAGTTATCTCTTTGGAACACTCTATGTTCTCCCTTTTAGATTGCAGATATATGGATTGTTAGTTCCATCAAATATACTTAGTATGACACCATATGTTTTTACGATTGTTGTTCTAATAATTACTTCAATAGGTACAATAAAGAAGAGGTCTGGTTCTCCTAAAGCATTGGGGATTCCATATGATAGAGAGATAAGAGATTAAAAAAGAGAGGCAGCAAATTTGAAAGAAAAAAAGAGAAAAATGAATCCATTATTATTAATTCGCTATATACTAGCCCAAACATTAGTAATTATCCTATATACACCACTATTGGTAGTCCCTACAAGATTTCATTTTTCATTCCTATATGATTTCATAATAATGCTCTTTCTTTGGGCAGGAAAAATAAAATCTATAAACTTAACAAAAGATTTTGTTACCCCAGATAGACCTGTTATATATGCCAGCAACCACAAATGTTATGCAGATCCTATGATAATAGCAAAGCACCTCAAAAACAAATTCACATTTACAATGGCTCAAAAACTTATGAAGGGACCATTTAAATTAATTAAATTAAAAATGAGACTTCTAACAGTAGATACAAGAAGCATGGCAAAGCTTGAAAGGTCACTTAAAGAGATTTCATCAACTATGAGAAAATTTGACTACTCATTAATCTTCTTTCCTGAAGGTAAATATGTACTTGATGAGCCTGTTGGTGTGATAAAGAGCGGTATTACAAGATTAGCTAGAGATACAGACTCTGAAGTTGTACCTGTTGCTATATATGGAATAGCGCAAGACTATATCTATGATAGACCAATAGTTAAAAAGAATTGCTATATAAAGATTGGAAAACCTATAAATTACAAAGATTTTGAAGATGAGGGTGCGTTTATTGCACATTTAAAGAGTGAAATAAAAAAGTTATATTTAGAATTGCAAAATGAAGTTAATAGCATGAAAAATAATGGCTGCTATGTAACTACAAATTTCTCATAAAAATAATTATTATCCAAGATTATAGAGGTTTAAAAAACAGTGAAAAAATTTATTTTATTTTTATTTCTTGTCTTTGTCATATCAAGTCAAAAATATTATATTTTAGCAGAAGATATTACAAAAAAATTGGATGATCTTATCCTATCTGGAGATAAATCTCTAGAAAAAGGTAAATACAATGAAGCCATCTCTTTTTATGATAAAGCAATAAAAATCGCACCAACCTATGGCATATCCTACAACAATAGAGCATTGGCTCTTATTGGCTTGAAAAAATATGATGAAGCAATAGCAAGCTATGATAAGGCCATTGAAATTGATCCTGAAAATAGCTCTATATATTACAACAATAAAGCTCTTCTACTAAAAAGCCTCCTACTTTTTGATGAGGCATTAATAGAGATAGAGAAGGCTATCCTTCTTAACAAAGATGATGCAACACTCTATAACAATAAGGGATTAATTCTATTTTCATTAGAATTATATGATGCTGCTATCATATGTTTTGAAAAGGCTATCAGTTTAGACTCTAAAAATCCAACTTACTATAATAATATGGGAAACTCATTCTCAAAAATATCAAAATATAGCAAGGCTATAGAGACCTATCAAATAGCAATAAAATATGGAAGCAAAAATGCATCTATATATCAAAGATTGGGAGAGGCTTTTTATAAAACTGCTCAATATACAAAAGCAGTGGAATATTATGATCTTGCTATAAAAGAGAATCCAAAAGAGCTAAAATCATACAGCAACAAAGGGGCCGCACTTTTTGAGCTTGGAAAATATAGTGAGGCTATAGCTTGCTATGATATAGTAATACAAAAAGATAAAAATAACTATATGGCATACTATAATAGAGGAATTGCACTGGCTTCTATAGAAAAGTATAGAGAGGCTATAAGCTCAATAGAGAGTGCTAAAAAACTTGATCAAGCTAACAACAGTGAATATGATGAGATTATAACTCAAATAAATAGTGTATTAGAAGAATAAATATATATTCAAAATAAAAAGAGGAAAATAAGTTGCAATCAAATTTTATGTTAAGTGAAAAATTAGATGGGATAAAAGATTGGTTTATTAAACTTAAAAATTGGATACAAAAAAATATTTTTGAAACCCACTGGAAGTGGGTTGCTATTTTTTTACCCATATTGATGTATGTAGTTATTTTATCTGTAGTATCCATTTCAAAATACAATCTATTTAGAAATGCAGCTCATTGTACAGGTATTTTTACACAAGCAGTTTGGAAATTTGCAAATTTTGATGGTTTATTTAATACTGTAAGGGGACTAAATATATGGGGAGACCATCTTAGTTTTACAATGATATTATATGCTCCACTCTATAAAATTTTTCCATCTGTCTATACAATCTTAATTCAACAGAGTATTGTTTTAGCTATTGGAGGCTTTGGGATATATTTAATAGCAAAAGATAGACTAAAAAATAAACTATTAGCATTTTTCTTTATGCTAATCTATTTAATTAACCCCGCATTGCAAAATTCAAATCTATCAGAATTTTACCCAGAAGTTATAGCAACAAGTTTTGCCGTTTTTGCATTCTATTTTATTATTAAAGAAAAATATATAGGATTTTGGGTATGTTTTATTCTTGGGATATTAACAAAAGAGGACATAGCTCTGACATACTCGTTTTTTGCTATCTATATATTTTTTACTAGAAATAAAAAAGTCGGATTAATTGCATTTATTATATCCATAGTATATTTCCTACTAGCTATCTTTCTATTTTTAAAGATATTTAATGGTGTTGGTTTTTTTAGATTTGAAATAGGTGATAGCCAATGGTTTGATGAGTTTTCAGTTAATAAATTTAATATATTTTTCCATATAGATTCTCTATTTAATGAAAAAGCTTTAATCTATATGTTCAAATTGCTATTTCCTCTCTGTTTTATCTCACTATTAGAACTACCTATTTTACTTATTGCTCTACCCGCTCTTTTTATCAACTTATCATCTAGACAAGATATAATTATATCTGTTGTAAGACACTATAATGTATCTATTATACCATTTGTATATATCTCTGCTATATATGGTTTTGGAAAGCTTCTTGAAATAGAGAATGATTATAAAAACAATAGATCTATTCTTAATAAAAGATCCCCAATCAAGAGTTCCTATGCCTTAATAATGATTTTCTGTTGTAGTTTAATATCTTTTTACTCCTTTTCAACAATGGTTTGGGGTGTAAAAGATTATTTTAAAATATATGTTAATAAAAATAGTAGTAATATAAAGCCAGTGGAAAATAGTAATATTACAGCAAAATCCCCAATTAAATCTAAAGAGGATATTAAAATTGCTCTTGAGGCAATAAAATTAATTCCTAAAAACAGTTCCGTCTCTGCATCTTCCTATATACTGCCACATGTAGAGCCTAGAAGAAAACTATACTATTTTCCAAATCCATTTATCTCATTTTTGTATGGCCTAGATTTTGGTGGTAAAAACCGTAATAGTTCTATTAACTATAATGAAGAGATAGATTATATAATTTTTAATAAGAATGAATATTATATGTGGACATCAGTCAAATGGGTCAATGAAATATTTGAAAATATAATAGATAGTGGAAAATATGAAATTATTTTTAACAAAGGCGACACATATCTGCTAAAGTTAAGAAATTCTAACTATTATTGACAAAAACTACTATTTCATATAATAATGATTTAATTATTTTATTTTTTTCTGCACTTTACAAACATATTTTGTAAAGTATTTTATAAAACAAGTTTAATCACTAAAAATAGTTTTTTGATATCAAATTTTTAAAAAAATATGGATAAATCAAATGTATTTTGACAACTTAATTAATGATCGGGTAGCTAATGTTAAGTATACTTTTATGAAATTCAAAAACTGGACACAAAAAAATATTTTTGAAACTAAATGGAAGTGGGTAGCTATTTTTTTACCAATATTGATGTATATAATTATTATGTCAATAGCTATGTGTAAAAAATATGACCTATTTAGAATCCCAGTATACGATAGTTGTGTGTTTTTTCAAGCCATATGGAAAATTGCAAATCTAAAAGGACTATCTAATACAATTACAGGTATAAGTATTTGGGGTGATCATTTAACCTTTACTATATTGCTCTATGTTCCTTTTTATAAAATTTTTCCATCTATTTATACTCTTTTTATACTACAAAGTTTTGTATTAGCAATAGGTGGATATGGGATATATTTAATTTCTAAAGAAAAATTAAGTAATGGTATTATTGCATTTATATTCATGATGATATATCTATTTTATCCTGCTACACAACACTCAAATCTTGGAGGGTTCTATCCTGAACTTATATCAACAACATTCGCTATATTTGCATTCTATTTCATGATGAGAAAAAAATATGTAATATTTTGGATATTTTTCTTATTAGGAATATTATCTAAAGAAGATGTTGCTTTAACTTACTCATTTTTTGCTATATACATTTTTTTTAAAAATAATAAAAAAGTTGGTCTAGTTGCTTTTATTATATGTGTTATATACTTTTTATTATCTATGTTTCTCTTTTTAAAACTATTTAACGGATATGGTTTTTTTAGATTTAGCACATTAAGCACAACTGGTTCCAGCTTTGCGTTTGGTGATTTTTATAAAAATAAATTTAATATATTTTTTCATATTAACTCTATCTTTAGAGAAGAATCTTTAATATATTTTTTTAAATTACTCTTGCCTCTCTGCTTTTTATCATTACTTGATTTCCCAATACTTTTTATTGCATTTCCTGCCATTTTCATAAATGTTACAACTAGAAGCGATTTTTACCTCTCTTTAAAAACATCTCATTATAATGTATCAATAATACCTTTTGTGTTTATTTCAGCTATTTATGGTTTCTCAAAACTACTTGAAATAAATAGAGATTATAAAAACACTCTCAACAAAAAATCTCCAATAAATATATATGGAGCAACATTCATGCTTTTATGTTGTTCACTAATATCCTACTATTCACTATTTGATCTTGGGTCAAAACTTAATAAATACTTTGAAAGAAATAAAGTAGAAAAACCACTAACAACAGAAACTAAAAATATTATAGATAATAAAAAAGATAGACTTGCAATAAAAACAAATGATGAAATTAATGATGCAATTGAAGCTATAAAATTAATCCCAAAAGATGCCTCTGTAAGTGCATCTACTTATATGGTAGCTCATTTAATTAATAGAGAAAAGATCTATTGGTTTTCAAACCCATTTAAAAATAACTCTTATGGTTTAGATTATAGTATAGATAACTTCGATTTAGTAGACTATATAGTTTTCAATAAATATGAATATCACTTCTCTAATTTAGACTCAGAAAAAATGGAGAAAATGGAAAATATATTTGTAGCAATAATGAATAGTAGTGATTATGATATACTTTTTCATAAAAATGATACATATGTACTAAAGTTAAAAAGATCCAATACAAATTAAAGACTTAATATATTAGTATTTAGGAAATAAAATGAAAAAAATAACGATTCTTATACCTCTCTATAATGAAAAAGAGTCATTAGAACTATTGCACGATAAACTCAATGAAAAGCTTACTCACCTTCCATATGACTTTGAGTTTCTCTTTGTTGATGATGGAAGCAAGGATAACTCTCTTGAAATAATAAAAAGCCTAAAGGAGAAGGATAATAGAATAAATTATGTTAGCCTCTCTAGAAATTATGGGAAGGAGGTGGCACTGATAGCTGGTATTGATAGTATAGATAGCGACGCTATGGTTATAATAGATGCTGACTTGCAGCATCCAATAGAGACTATACCCATCATGTTACAGTGGTTTGAGGAAGGCTATGATGATGTCTATGCAAAGAGAGTATCTCGTAAAGGTGAACCACTACTAAAAAAACTTTTTGCAAAAGTTTTCTACTTTTTCTTAAAAAAAATATCACATGTAACTATTTTGGAAAATGTAGGAGACTTTAGATTGCTTAGCAGAAAGGCTATCTCTGGACTAAAGCAGTTTAGAGAAAATGAGAGATATACAAAAGGACTCTTCTCATTAATAGGATATAAGAAAAAAGAGATAACATTTGAAGTACAAGATAGGGCCGCTGGCAAAACAAAATGGAACTTTTTTAAACTATTCGATTTAGGAATTAGAGGGGTAACAACCTTTACAACTGCACCACTTAGACTTGCATCAATTTTTGGAGTAATATGCTCAATTTCAGCATTTATATATATGATTGTTGTTATATTAAACACACTAATCTACAAAGAAGAGGTAAAAGGATATCCATCTTTAATGTCAGTGATACTATTTTTAGGTGGAGTTCAGCTTATATCAATTGGTATTCTTGGAGAGTATATTGCTACAATATTTTTAGAAACCAAAAAAAGACCAATCTACTTAATAGATGAAACATCTATTAAGAATAATAAAGAAACTAAATAAAATAGTATATTTATAATATATTTTTATGAGAAATAAAAGAAATGAAAATTAGTTACCTTCCTCTTATTTTACTAATGGGAATATCAGGTTCACTTGGAGCTCTCTTTTTTAAAAAAGGAAGTGGTATAGTAAAAAATTTAAGAACATTCTTTTTTAATCCATATATATATTTGGGTGCTTTTTTCTATCTATTAAGTTCAGTTATAGCAATAATTCTGTTAAAACATCTGTCATATATAATGGTTGTCTCCTTTGGCACTCTAGTCTATTTATGGTCATTTATTTTGTCTCTTATATTATTAAAAGAGAGGGTGTCCATATATAAAATTGCAGGTATATTTCTTATAATTATTGGTGTTATATTTGCAGCATTAAACTACTCTTAAAACCAAACTCATAAAAAATCTTTTATTTGACAACTATCCAACTAAAGTAATATAATCAAAAAAAGCTATTAAGCTTTTTAATATAAAAAAACAAGAGAGAAATAATATGACAAAAAAAATTATAATCTTCTTATTGCTTCTAATGGCAACTTCTCTTTTTGCTGAAGAAAATTATTTGGATATAATTTTCACAAAAGAGGAGAAAGAAAAAGTTCTAAATGGAGAAATAATACAAAGAACATACATGAAACTAAATTCTGGACAGCTTAATACACACCTCTATATAGACATTCCAGTAACCAAATATACTCCAAAAGAGTATTCAAAAGATGAGATTATCGTTGATGAAAAGACTTTCTTCCCATATAAACTTACAGAAGAATCAAAACTGAAAATGTACAATGATCTTGTCTCATATTCAAAACTAAAAGGGATGAAATATTTCTCACTTAAAGATGAAATAGAGAAAGAATTAATAATAGACTCATATAGAATAACAAGTGCAACAAATAGAAAAAAGTTGGCTGACCCTGTTTATACAAATATAGAGCCACGAATTCAAAACTTCTTTTTACAAGAGGATAATAAATTTGGTAAAATGGTATTTAGTAGTGAACTTTTTAATGAGGGAGACAGTTTTATTCTTGTAAACAAGTGTACAAGTGGAATTGCCCCTCTTAATGGAAAAAATGATTATAAGATAATTTCATTTTTCCTATATGATAAAGAAAAAGAGGGTTTTTACTATTATATAGTTTCTGCAATGAAGATAAAGTTTGGAATGCAGCTCTTGGCTGACAATACCAATGTAACATTGTTTGCTACAAGATTGAGAGGAAGTACTGTCTATATGTCAAATTTATTATTTGGATTGATTTTAGATGATAAACTTAACCCTTGGGATAGAGAGGCTCTATTTGATGGAAAATATAGAACATATTGATTCAAAATATCTGTTTTAATCAAAATACACACAATTCAATATTTCCATGACCATATGGTCATAAAAAATCAAAAAAATATTGACATAGAATGTTTTATTATGTAAAAAGGATTAAAGGAGTTTAAAGCCAGTATGGATAATAAAAATAAAAGAAGAGTTGTAATAACGGGTTTTGGAACTGTAAACCCTTTGGCAAATAATGTAGAAGAGACATGGAAAAAAATGCTCAATGGAGAATCTGGAATATCTACTATTACTGGATTTGAACTTGAGGGCTTAAGATGTACAGTTGGTGGACAATTAAAAAATTTTGACCTATTAAAGACTGGAATAGATGGCAAAACAGTTCAAAAGATGGAGATGTTCCAACAAATAGCTTTTGGATGTCTGTATGAAGCCGCTTTAATGAGTAAAATACCTCTAAAATCTCCTGAAGAGGATGGAAATATTCTTCCAGGTTTTGAAAATATGAAACCTGCAACAAGTGACCCCTTTAGACTTAGCGTAATGCTTGGAAGCGGTATTGGCGGTATTAATACAATACAAGAGCAAGTTGAAGTACTATTAACAAAAGGTGCTAGAAGAGTCAGTGCATTCTTAATACCAAAAATAATAATAAACCTTGCTGCTGGTTGGATGGGACAAGGCATTGGAGCTATGGGACCAAACTTATCATTTGTTACTGCTTGTGCATCTGGTACAAACGCAATAGGTGAAGCTATGCTTGCTATTATGAATGATAGAGCAGATATAATAGTTAGTGGTGGAGTTGAGATGGCCATAAGTAGAATTGGCTATGCAGGTTTTAGCAACATGCATGCACTTTCAACTATTAATGATACTCCAGAGAGCTCTAGTAGACCGTTCTCAAAAGATAGAAAAGGTTTTGTCATGGGAGATGGTGGTGCAGTACTTATATTAGAAGAACTGGAGCATGCTAAAAAACGTGGAGCGCCAATATTGGCGGAACTTGTTGGGTATGGAGCTACTGCTGATGCTTACCATATAACAGCTCCACATCCAGATGGGATAGGAGCAGTCAGAGCAATACAAGATGCAATAAAAATGGCTGGCATTACACCAGATATGATTGACTATATCAACGCTCATGGAACATCTACTCATGCAAATGACAAGATGGAGACAACTGCAATAAAAAACGTTTTTGGTAACTATGCTAAAAAAATACCCGTAAGCTCAACAAAATCTATGACTGGCCACCTTTTAGGGGGTGCTGGTGGAATAGAGGCTCTTGTAATTGCTAAAGCATGCATGGATAATAAGATCCCTCCTACAATAAATTTAAAAGAGCCTGATGAGGAACTTGATCTTGACTATGTTCCAAATGTTATGAGAGAAAAAGTTGTGAACTATGCAATGAGTAACTCGTTTGGGTTTGGCGGACATAATGCAGTAATAATAATTAAAAAATTTACGACATAATTTTTTTATAAGAAAAATATATAATAATAGAAGAGCAATATTTAATATATTGTCTCTTCTATTTTTTTTATTCAACTAAGTTGTTTTCTATAATAACATTTTCCATAAATGTATAAGTTAGCAGATCAACTATATTGTTTTTTGTAGTGGGTTTATTTGATAATCTTAGAGTAACAAGAGCAGTAATCTCTTTTTTATAGATATCAAGTAAGTTTATTAGGATTGGAGTAGTACAAAAAAGAAACTCCCTATTTTTAAAAGATAGAGAACAGAGAAGAAAAAGCTCCTTATTATCAATCAATTCAAAAAGATTAAACAGAAAATTATTATTATCAAAACTAATCCTCATTCTACTTTGGCTTAATGAGTGTACTTTAGCAGTTATTTTATCTATTTCACTCTGCTTTTTATCTTTAATAATAAAATTAGCATCTACATTAAGTGTTATCTCTGTCTCTTCATAAAAAATATTATCCATAGAACAAAATATCGGTCTTTTAGTTTGATAAAGTTTATTATTTATCACTGTTTTTTACTCTATTGCTATTATTTTTTATAATAATAAAAAGTAATATAGTTAAATTCAAAACCAAAGTAACACTATTAGCAAGTATTAAAGGAATAGAATGAAGAAATAGTCCATATATAATCCATAGAAAAACACCAAAAGAGAAAATAGAGTAGGTCATAATGGATAAACCTTCAACCTTTCCTGAGGAAAATATCTTTATTATTTGAGGAAAAAATGCAAATGTTGTCAAAATCCCAGCAACAATACCAATTAGCTCAATAACTTTCATAAATTAGACTCTACAAAAATATTATTTAGTTTAGAACAAAAAATATGGTCTTGAACCATTAAATAGACTCAAGACCATAACAAAATTTCAAAAATACTTTAAGTTTCTAGTTCCTAATAATATCACCGGAAGCATCAACAACCCAAACTTTCTTAATACCAGATTCTATTGTTAGACACAAATTTCTATCTTTCTTTGAATTAAATGAGTTGTATTCGCCCTTAAAATCTATAGCAATATCATAAATACCAGCCTCTACTCCATCTATATTGAATGATTTACCATATCCAATATCAAGGTTTTTGGCTGTTGGATATAGCTCACCTTTTTTTGTAAGCCAAATGAACTCAATAGTCTTATCTGAATAATTTATAACAGAAAAACTTCCACTGCTATTTGGTCTGCCTATATCCTTACATGAACAAATTAAAAAGATAAAAGCAATAATAAAGATAAAATATTTATTCATAAAATCCACACTATTAATTTAATACTATATAAGTATAACAGTATTTTCAAAAAAAACAAGAAAAATCTAATAAAATTTTTTCCCACGCATCATTTTCTTTTTGCGTTTTCTTTCCATTTTCTTTAGTTTTTCATGCTTCTCAGCTGCAGGTTTTGTGTAGTATCTTCTTTTTTTTACTTCAAGAAGAATTCCCTCTCTTTCAATAACTTTTTTAAATCTTTTTAATGATTTTTCAAAATTTTCATCACTATAAACTATAATTTCTGCCAATTAAAATCTCACCTACCTCTTTGTTTAGATTTTTATAGAACAAATCAAAATTTCTACTTATCTCTAAAAACTATTCTACCTCTAGTCAGATCATATGGAGATACCTCCACAGTAACTTTATCTCCTGGTACAATAGTTATGTAATATTTTCTCATCTTTCCAGAGAGTTGTGCCAATATTTCATATCCGTTGTTAGTTTTTACTTTAAACATCGCATTTGGTAGAGCTTGTGTTACAACTCCTGTTAATTCTATAGGCTCCTCTTTTTGCATATCACCCCTTAAACTTTAAAAAATTATTTTTTCTTTTTATCAGAAAGTTTTTTTAGCTTACTTTTAGAAATAGAGACCGAGGACTCCTCTTTTATCTCTTGTAATATTTGTTCTTTATCTGGTACTTCACTATCACTATTTTCCATAATAATTTTTTTATCTTTCTCTTTTGCCTGCTCTTTATCTATAAGCTCTCTATCTTTTTTATTAAAAATCTTCTCCCATAGAGATACTACTGGAGAGGCAACAAATATAGAAGCATATGTTCCTACAATAATACCAACAAAGAGTGTAATGGCAAAACCAAATAGCTTGCTACCACCCCAAATCATTATTGCAACTAGAGCAAGTAGAGTTGTAAAAGAGGTTGCAAGTGTTCGACTTAAAGTTTGATTAATGGAAGTATTAAATATTTGATTTGAAGAGAACCCTTTCATAATATTATAGTTCTCTCTTATTCTATCAAAAATAACAATGGTATCATTTATTGAGTATCCAATAAGGGTAAGCATTGCCGCAACCAGTGTCATATCAAATTCAAGTCCTGTGATAGATATAAAACCAAGAGCAATAATTGTATTGTGAATTAAACCAATAACTCCTCCAAGAGCAAATTGAAATTTAAATCTAATTGAAATATAGAGAAGCATAACACCTAATATAAACAACACAAGAAAAAACGCCTGTTTTTGTAGGTTTTTAGAATATGAAGTTGATATAGTGTTTTCACTCTCCTTCACTACATTTTTAACTACTCTTTTATCATCAGTTCGGAGCTCTGGGATTTCCCCAGGGATATTTGAATTAGGATAGAGTTTATTAGCTTTTATAAGCTCTTCTCCTGTAAGCTCATAAGTCTCACCATATTTTTCAGATATCAACTTATAGAGATTCTTAACTCTACTCTCTATCAATTTGGCATCTGTCATAGTCTCTTCACTATTTATATCTTCTGTAGCACTATCTTTTGTGGTATCTAATAGGATTGCTCGCTCTTTTTCTGAAGCATCACTCATTTTTTTTGCATCAGAGATCGTAGCCTTTATCAAATAGGAGGTAGATTCTTTTCCAATCCTGCCATCATCTCTAATAATAACTTCTTGAATCTCATTTCCAAGACCAGACTCTTCCGAAAATTCTCTTACATCAGATACTGGAATACCCGAATATACTATCAATTGGTGAACAACACCACCCTTAAAATCTATACCAAGATTAAAACCCTTAGGTGTAAAAGGCCCCAGATTTAAGTTTTTTGGGCCGAATACAAAAAATAGAGATAGAAGAACCAATATTATTGAAAGTACCAATGTTGGTTTTCTTAATTTTACAAAATTAATTTTAGTTTTCATTTACTATTTTCCCCTCCAGTTCAATACTCTAAGTGAACTTATATCTTTTTTACCAGAAACAAGTGCGTCAAACTGTAATCTTGTAACAAAAAGAGCTGTAAACATTGTTGAAAGAATACCAAGACAAAGTGTTACAGCAAACCCCTTTATTGGTCCTGTTCCAAATAGTGAAAGTCCAAAAGCCGCTGCAAATGTTGTTAGATTTGAGTCAAATATTGTCCAAAAGGCCCTATCAAACCCTAGAATAACAGATGTCTTAAATGTTTTTCCTGTTCGAAACTCCTCTTTTATACGTTCATAAATAATAATATTAGCATCTACTGCCATTCCAACAGTCAATACAATACCTGCCAGCCCCGGAAGAGTAAGTGTTCCTTTGAGTAAGGCAAGCCCAGTTACAAGGAAAAAGATATTCAAAATTACAGATACATCAGCAAAAAGACCGCCTAAGCTATACCAAAGTATCATAAACGATACAACAAAGATACCACCCATAATACATGCAAAAAGTCCCTTTCTTATAGTGTCCAGTCCTAAAGAGGCTCCAACACTATTTTCTTCAGATATCTCCAGCGGAACAGATAGGCTTCCTGTCTTTAAAATAAGAGCCAAGTTGCTGACCTCTTCATAAGGTGAATTGCCCAAACTAATTTGGCTTCTTCCTCCTGAGATCTTCTCATTAACAACAGGAGAGAAGAGAACAACACCATCCAATATGATCGCAATCTGTTTTCCAATATTATCCCCAGTTACTTTTTCCCATTTTTTAGCATCTTGACTGCTAAGTTCAAAGTTAACAACATATTGACCTTGTCTTCCTATATCTTGAGCCTGTTCAGCAGTAGCATTTGTTATCTTCATGTTTTGCCCCAATAGAGACTCACTATCAACAACAACAAACTCCTTATCAGAGCTTTCAACTCCCCACTTATCTTTCTTGCTTAGTGGTAATACTTGAGTATCTGCTGGCAATCTTGCAATTACTTCAGGTAAAATTTCATCTTTAGAATTTGTTATGGGTTTACCAGCCTTAGCATACTCCCCATAAACTTTTGCAAGTTCATCAGAACCAGCCTTGGAAACAAGTTTAAACTCTAATACACCTGCAGTCTCTATTATCTGCCTAAGTTCTGTTGCCTCTTTAACTCCAGGGAGGTTTATAACTATCTTCTCTTGATCTTTCAGTTTTTGGATAGAGGTTTCAGATATACCATATTTATTGATACGATTTTCTATCATTTGTACCGCACTATCTATAGCAGCATCTTTTTCTGATTGAGTAAAACCGTTTGGATATCTCTCTTTAACAGTTGGATGATCAAAATTTACAGTAACAACCGCATAAGCTCCTCCCTGCAAATCTAGACCAAGCTTTATAGCATTATCTTTAACCTTTTTCTTTTTTGTATATTGTTCATTATAATAATTTTCTAATGTAGTTTTGAAAAACTGCTCTACAAGCGAATCTTTTTTCTTCAATCTTTTTAGCTCTGTCTCCATATCTTTAAAGGATTCTATTTTAGAGCTAGTTGAAACTCTCATTCGTTTCATCTCTTTTTTATACTCTTTCTTTATATAAGAGATTTCTCCTTTTAATTCCTCACCATCTTGCAGTTTTATCATAGAAGAGCTAACTTTTTTCCCTATTTCATACTTCATTCTCTCTGGTGATATGGAAGCTTCTGCCTTCTCCTTATCATCAAATATAGCATACCATTTTATAGTGGGATACAATATAAAAAGACTCCCACAAATCAAGAGGATAAGCAATATCAGTCTGCTGCTTTTTTTCATAGTTCAAAACTCCATTAAACTTAAGATCTAATTTTAGAATAAATATCTTTGCAATAAAAAATAGTTTTTTAAGATTTGTCTTCAGTAGTAGCTTCTGTGGATTCCTCTCCCTTCTCTACATCTTTAACACTCTTCACATCTTTTGATTCTTTCTCTTTTGCTTTCTCTTTACTTTCATCTACTACACGAGCAATAGCATTTTTATCAAAAGTTATTTCAGCTTTATCGTCAACTTTTATAGTAACCGTATCATCTTTCACTCTGACAACTTTTCCATGCGCTCCTCCAATAGTAACAACTTTGTCACCGCTCTTTAAAGCATTAAGCAATTTTTCCATCTCTTTTTTTCTCTTGTTTTGAGGTCTAACAATAAAAAAGTAGAAAAATGCTATAAAGACAACCATCATAACGATCATAATCATTGGATCTCCTGCAGAGCCTGCTGGAGAAGCGGATTTGTTTGCAATCATAAAATAGAGATTATTCATCAATTTTTCCTTTTTAAATTAACAGTTTTTATTACGAAGTAACCTTCGTTTATAAATTTATTTTTAGTTATAAAACTAATAAAAAAATATCCACACTAATATTTTAATCTCAAAGACTATCATTTATAAGGCTCAAAGTCAAGTTTTCTTATTATTTGATAGTAAAATTTATCAAAAAAAGTAGAATTTAAAACTATTTTTTTAGTGCAATATTGTAGAAATCAACACTTTCTTTATCTATTTTAATAGCTTTTATAATAGATAGATCTGTTTTATTCGAACACTCAACCTCACTGCTACTATCATTACAATCAGAATAGTACAAAACAAGATTGGCTGCAAAGTTTACGGATTCATGGCTCTTCTCTCCCCGCAAAACAACAATTGGTCCTGGGATATCAGCAAGAGACAAAATATAATCATCATCAGATTTATATTTAATAAGAAGATTATTCTCCCACTCACTCCTGCCAACAACAATCTTACTATTTTTATATCTAAAATGTCTTCCAAACTTTAATATATATAAGGAAGAAAGCTTAGTTGATTCATTATGTTCTAATAGATCTTCAAATTTTTTTTTAAAAAGTTTATCTGTCAAAATACAACCACCACCAACAGGAGAAAAATCTTGAATCTCAAAATTATTAATAAGTTCAAGTTGAGTTTTTCTCCCACGCCCCTCAATAGAGAAAAGTTTATTTCTATCAATAATTCCCTCTATCTCTGGAAGAGTTGGTTCAAAAAAGTGTGCTGATAGTGGTCTTAAAAGAATTCCTTTAACATCTGCTTTTCTCTCTATCTCTAAAAGAGCAGCCTTATGCTGTGACATTGGCCTCTGTCCTAAAACCTCTCCGCTTACAATAAAACTTGCATCATATTTATCCATCATCTCTTTTGCTTTTTTCATCATATATATTTTGCAATCAATACATGGATTCATTGATGAACCATATCCATGAGCTGGCTTTTTTAGCATCTCTATATAGTCCTCTCCCACCTCAACTTCATGGTACTCAAAGTTAAACTTATCTTTAACCTCTTTTGGAAGTGTATTTGAAAAGAAAGGAGAATAAAAGGATATCCCAACACACTCTATCCCTTGAGAACGAATGAGATTAAGTGCTATGATAGAATCTAATCCACCTGAAATTAAAATTATTGCTTTTTTATTAATAGTTTCTTCCTTAATAAATATATATAGTTTATTTAAACCTACTCAATAAAGCCTGCACCTATTACCAAATCACCATCATAGGCAACAAAAAGCTGTCCCGGAGTTATGGCTCTCTCAGGTTTCTCGAACTCAACAATAATAGAGTCCCTCTCTATTGGAGTGATTAGACATGGGGTCTCCTTATGTCTATAACGTACCCTTCCCTCCGCTTTAAAAGATTTTTCTTGAGATGGAATTGAAACCCAATTAAAATTAGTAACTTTTAGTTTAGATGAAAGAAGCTCATAATCTTCACCTATAATAATTTTATTATTTGATTTATCAATTTTTGTTACATAAACGGGTACTCCTGCAGCTACATTGACGCCACGTCTCTGCCCTATTGTATAGTTATGAATTCCCCTATGGTATCCAAAAAAATCTCCCTTAGAGTTTACTATATCTCCTTTTGAATTTTTTATATCAAAAAGCTCATTCAAATCTTCAGTATAAAAATCTTGACTCTCTTTTTTATTGGAAGATGTAAGCCTAAGCTCTCTTCCAAGCCTACGAACCTCATCCTTTGTAAAATCACCCAAAGGAAAAATCACTTTTTTTAGAGTATCTTGAGAGAGGAGAGAGAGAAAATAGGATTGATCTTTTTTTAAATCGTTAGCTTTTTTTAAGAAATAACGCTCACTAATTTTATCATATTCAACTTTGGCATAGTGTCCAGTAGAGATATAATCAAAATTAATTCCAAGTGCCTCTGCTTTTTTTAGCAGCACTCCAAACTTTATATCTCTATTACATACTACACAAGGATTTGGAGTCCTGCCATTTAGGTATTCATTTTTAAAATATGTAAGAACACTGCTGCTAAATTCCGATGACAAATCTATCTCATAGAATTGGATACCAAATCTATCCGTCAAGGCTCTTATCTCATCAATATCCTCTCTACTTTTATTACTAAAACAGGTATTAATATCAGCCCTTATATTTGGAGTAAAGATATTATTATTAAAGAGCATTGTTGCCCCTATCGGATTAAAACCTCTCTCTTTGAGAAGGTGAAGTGTTACAGATGAATCTACCCCCCCACTCAAGCCAAGTAGTATGTTAATTTTTAGCCTCCCCCAACAAAGCGGATTACCTCTAGAACATCATTATCATTAAGAGTAATATCTTTTAATGAGTCTCTCTTTAATATTTTTTTATTTAGTTCAACAACAACTTCCTCTTTGTCAATAGAGCGTGATTTCAAAAATGTATCTATATCTGTTGGTTCTATTGTCTCTTCTTTACCATTTATAATTAATGTTATCATAAAAGCTCCCTATTATTTTTTATATTCAAAATTATCAAAAGCAGATCAATAATTCTTACTCTCTATCATAAGAGAAGCTCTATTGCTTTAGCGATATTTGAACTCACAATCTTCAATATGATCATTTATCACACCAATAGCTTGAAGATAACTATAAACTATTGTACTGCCTATAAATTTGAAACCAAGCTGCTTCAGATCTTTACTAATTTTATCTGACAGTGGAGATGTTGCAGGTACTTCACTCTGTTCACGCCAATGGTTAACGATTGGTTGTCCATTAACATAGCCCCAAATAAAATCTGATAGTGAACCAAGCTTAAGTGTTGCTTGTGCATTTCCAATTGCAGCATTGATTTTTAATTTATTTCTCACAATTCCACTGTTTTGGAGCAATTCAGCAACTTTATCATCTCCGTATGAGGCAACTTTATTAATATCAAAGTTATCAAATGCAACACGATAGTTTTCTTGCTTATGCAATATACACGACCACGAAAGTCCTGCCTGTGCTCCATCAAGAATAAGCTTTTCAAATAGTAGCTGCTCATCAAAACATGGCTTGCCCCAAATTTTATCGTGATATTCCCGCATAAGATCACTGCCAGCATCACCCCACATGCAACGCACAATTTCACTCATACTTTTTTTCTACACCTCATCTTTTTAATCAATATTTAATAATATTATTTTTCTGACTTTGAGGAATATTAAACTACTCCTCCACCAAAACTCCATTAGCAAGATTGTAGTGTCTGTTTGCCATAGCCGCAACCTCTTTGGAGTGTGTAACAACAATCAGTGAAAAATCATATCCCTCAACAACCCTATTTTTTGTCATAGAAAATAGAAGCTCCAAAACTTTACTGGAGGTTGCTCTATCCAAATTTCCAGTTGGTTCATCTGCCAGTATAAGAGATGGACTATTCACAAAGGCTCTTGCAATTGCAACACGCTGCCTCTCACCACCTGACAATTCATTTGGATAGTGGCTAACTCTATCCTCTAATCCAACGATGGTCAAAAGCTCCATTGCTCTCTTTTTAGCCCTATTTTTGTTAAAATCATTAATCAAATAGGGGATCATAACATTTTCAAGAGTATTAAACTCATCTAATAGGTAGTGTTGTTGAAAAATAAAACCAATCTTTCTATTTCTAAAAAATGCCAATTCATCTTCATTAAGATTTGCAATAGACTCTCCTGAAATTTCTACGATCCCAGAGTCAAAATTATCCAATCCACCTATCATATTTAGAAGCGTTGATTTTCCAGACCCACTCTCCCCAGTTATTGAAATGCTCTCATTTGGTTGTACACCTAAATTGATACCCTTTAATATTTCTAGACTCTCTCTATCTGTACTATATTTCTTTTTTAAATTTTCTACAGAGAGTAGATATTTGTTATTAGATAAATATATATTACCATTAGAAGAAACATTTCTATTATCCATTCTTTATCACCTCGTTTGGTTTCATTCTGCTGGCCTTTACAGCTGGAATTATACTTGCAAGAAGAGAGAAAATTAATGTTACAAAACTTACAAAAATGAGCTCATAGATAGATATCTCTGTATAAACCTTCTCAAAATAGCTTTCTTTAGATAATATTTCAAATGTTTGGAAATTATTTTTACCTGTAAATAGGCGTGCTATCTTCGATATAAAAAGATCATATTGATTAACAAATTTATTTAAAAAATTTATTAGTATATTTATATTGTCCGCTATCAAAAGTCCAAAAAGAACACCAATTATTATACCAATCAGAGCCAAGTATAGTCCATTTAATAGAAAAGTGACAGCTATAGATTGATTGTTAATACCTACTGCCTTAAGCATCCCTATGGTTTTACTCTTCTCCTCTGTATTTATATAGGTTGTTGTAAGAAGATTGAGGGTTGCAACAAAAACAACAAGTAAAACTATAAAAGCAATAATATTTTTTTCAAAGCGAAGAGCAACAATATCATTATAGTTATATCTCTCCCAATCATAAAGATTTGGAAAGCCTTTAAATAGATACTCATTTACAAACTCTTTTGCCTCTTTATAATTATTAAGCTTCATAAAAACAGTATAGGTTACATCATCAAAAAAGAGATTTTTTGACGCCCCTATCCCAATTAGTCCAAAATATTCATCAAAATCAACAAAGCCAGTAGTAAAAATGGCACTTATTTTAAATAGGCGAAGCCTGATATCTTTATCATTAGATTCTGACATAGCAGTTAGAAAAATGTTATCGCCAACACTTACCTTAAGTTTATCTGCTGTCTTCTCAGAGATCATTATAGAATTTCCTGTAATATCTCTATTGCCTTTTATAATTTTTAAAATTTTATTGAAGTTAGCATCTTCATTAAATATATTTTCGTCATACGCACGCAAGAAAGCCAACCCAGTGGTTTTGCCGTTAGCTGATGCCAGCACCTTTCCCTCTCTATATACACCAGAGAGTTTTGTGCGGCTATCCTCAGCGAGATATATCTCATCTTTTCTAGCCTTATCTTCACTGTGATAGAATAGTGATATAACATGGTAACTTTTCATCTCAAGAGATATCTCTAGCAATCTATAAATATAGCCATTCATTATTGACATAGAGACAATAAAAAAGATAATACCTACACTAATGACCAAGATAACTATTATACTAGCAGATGATATACTTTTATTATAATTAAACTTTTTTATAAAGTGGCTTGCTAAGAAATTTTCTAATTTCAATGTACTACCTCAGCAATAAGTATGACCTCAATGTTAAACTTACTATTATAAATGTCGGAGCAGTAGATGAGCTCTTCAAGAGTAAAATTAATTTCATATAGTCTTGGCTCCTCCCACTCTAAGTTTGATAGTGTAAATAGAAGTTCGAGATCTGCCTCAAGAATATTGATGGAATCAATTGTTGCAACAGAGCCCCCATCACTACTCATGCTAAAATAACTATCATTACCACCTATATTAAGTGTCGCAAGATACTCATTGGAGTTGTTATATATATCAATTGTCCCTCTTACAAGTTGGTGTTTAAAGATTGTAGCCATGCTTTTAAAATAGCTCTCCAAATTTTTTGTGGAACCATAGTTTTTTGTACCACATCCATTATTCGAAAGAACAAGTTCGTCAATCTTCTTACACGATGAAAATAGCGACAACACAATAATAGTAATAATAAAGAATTTCAACTTAAACCAACCTAATAAATAATATTTATAGAGACATAAAAGATGGCTCAAAAAAATTATATATAAAAGTGCTATTGTTGTCAATTTCTTTCATAACAATGCTCTTCTCTATTATAATTCTTTATAAATTAATCTTCCTCCCTATAAAAAGATAAAAACAATACTTTTTTTGCATAAAATATGTTCCAAAAAGGGGGGACTATTTTAAGAAAAAACTTTTCAAAAAATGGAAGGTAAAATATTTAGTTATAGTATGAGGAAGTGAAACTTAAACAGCTGCAAAAACATTACAAAAGTAACAACATCTGCCTATTTTGTGTTCTGTGATGAGTTATAGTTAATAGTTATTTAAATAGAATATATTGTATCACTAAACAATTGCTCTTCTTATTTTTTTTACTTTTTTAAAAAAAGATATTTATTCTTCATCTTTTATGTAGACAACTGTTTTGATAGGCTTACAATTCTCTTTTATGTTTGTTAAAGTAGATTTTTTCAATTTTAACAAGTTCCTATATTCATTTGATTTATCCAATTCAGAAAGAACAATTCTCACTACAAGGCGACCGCATGGTGCCTGCATATACTCTTTAAAAGTTTCAGGTTGAAACTTATTACGATTTTTAGTCAAAAGTATATTTATCATTCTTTTTTTGTCATGATATGTGGCAAATAATCTTCCACCAACTATAAAAAAATTTATGGCAACAATTATTTGAATAACTAGAAGCCATATATTTATTTTATAAAGTGGAAGTAATAGTATTAAAAAACCAACTATAACCAATAAGAGAGAATAAATATTTAAATACAGGAACTTCAACATTTTACTATTACTTATTACCTTTTATCGCATTATAAAAAGCATCTGTTATTCTCAATGCCTCACTCTCATCTGCATCTTTTAATAGAATATCAGTAACTTGTGTAAAAGATTCATAATACAAGCGATATGCTGGACAAAAAAAGCCGCATGTTGCATTTCTTGTGTATCCAACCTCTTTAATACTGCTTGGCAACACATATTTTATTGTACGACCAGTTGTAATACACCAACAATTAATAACCTCTTTTACTTCAACTACACGCTTATTGGTTATTACCAAAAAACCCTTCTGCTTGAAACCTACAATTGCAGAGAGAATTCTTGCTAAGTCCCCAAAAGCGCGAGCAATTGGATTTGAACTCAACGCCCACAACTCAGCCTCAATTTCCATTACTAGTGTCTCTCCCTCTGATAATAGTACCCCAGATTTTAATGCCATAAACTTTTCTCCTTTGTAGAAAATCAATTTATAATCTCTCTATTTTTTTATAATTCTTCATATGAAGAACCAAAAAATAGAGTTGTCTACTTTTTTAATTATTTAGGTGATTAAAAAAAGAGTTATATTGTAATATAGACAATGATATGACTTTTGAGTAAACCTGCATTCAATCTGCAAAGCATATATACCAACCTATCTCTACACGAATTTCATAGTATTAACAAAAAAATAGGTAATACCTTCAGAAGCCATTGCAAGCTTTTTTTCAGAATCATTATTTAATTACAAAACACACAAATATACAACTTATTTATTTAAAAATTTATAAATAGTACTCTTTTTTTATTCTGATATTGACTATTATATCATAAATATCTATTTTGTCAAATCTTTAATTTTATATAGTATTCAAAAATAATTTTATAATCTTCTACTTCATGCAATAATACCAATATAGAATTCAATAACTTTGCTTCTTATCAGTTTATTGTTCAACTTTAACTAAAAAAATTGACAATTTTTACCATTTTTTATATCATTTTTTTGAAACTTTATTATCTGTTCTTTCGTCTAAAGAGCGGATAGATATATCTTAAAAAAAGTTTCTATAAACTAACAGAGAAGCGGTAGACAGTGAATATAATATTAAAATTTCTGCTAAAAAATATTCAAGAAAAAAAACTTAGAACATTTTTAATTGTTATCTCTGTAGCTCTATCTGTTGCTCTCTTTTTCGCCTCAACCTCCATATCTGATACAATAAAAGGCATCTATATGGAGCAAATGAAAAAGTTTTATGGAAACTCTGACTTGATTATCCACTCATGGAGAAACTCTCCCTCAAGATACTTTCTTCCAACTGCATTAGAAAAGTATAGCCAGTATATTGATTTCTATGTTACAAGCATAAATCAAGGGGTAACATATGAGCCAAATAGGAAGGAGACAGTTACTATCTCTTTAAGAGGAATTGATTTAGATGATATGCAGAGACTTAATCCATTCCATATAGAAGAACAACTAGATGAGTTTAACAATTTTTCTGGCCGTACAATGATTATAAGCTCTTCAACAGCATTTAAGTATGGACTAACACTGGGTGATAGTATAGATTTTTTTCTCAACAACACCAAATATAGATTCCGAATAGTTGCAATAGCCGCCCCAACAAACTACTTTAGTGATGGCGGGAGAAATATTCCAGCCCTTGTCCCAATGGATACAATATCACGTATGTTAAGTGCAAAGGGGCGAATTACACATGTCTATATAAAACTAAACAATATGAATGAGAAGCCAACTGTTATGAAGCTTCTGCAAAAAGAGTACTCAAGGTATATGGTGCGTGAAACTTTCAATGAGCAAGAACTCACACAGATGGTGAACTCAATTTCTCGTCCCTTCCTTATGATGACAATAATAATACTTCTCTTAAGTATTTTTATAATATATACTTCGTTCAAGGTAATAACTGTCGAACGGCTCCCTATAATAGGAACATTTCGGAGTATCGGTGCAACCAAGGGGGTAACAGACTTTGTTCTCTTTTTGGAGAGTATAGCCTATGGAGTGCTTGGTGGTCTTTTAGGGCTGGTTATAGGGATAGGCATACTCTATGTTATGGCTATTATTTTGGGCTCAAACCCTATGGCTCCATCGTCAGAATCAATAACATTACATTTTACATCTATACAACTTATAATATCATTTGTACTTGGAGTTGTCCTATCATTCATAAGCTCCTTTATACCAATATTTAAAGTATCAAAAATAGCTGTAAAAGATATAGTATTAAACAATATAGAGCAAAAGGTCTCAAAAGATCGTAAAAAGACAATTTTTGGAGGGATATGCCTTGCTATCTCAATTATTGTCCCTTTTGTTGCAGGGAAAAAGATAGCCCTTGTTGCTGATGTAGTATGCCTTGTATTATCCATAGTTTGTGTTGTCCTCTTGGTACCCTCAATAACAAAATTTTTTGTAGTGCTTTTTGAAAAGATTTATATCTACCTCTTTGGTAACGAGGGAATAATAGCCTCAAAAAACCTTCGTGAAAATAAAAATATTTTAAATAATATAGTATTAATATCCATTGGAGTCGCTGCTATAATAATGATAAATATTGTAAGTTTTAGTGTAATAGATGGATTGGTCAATTTTTATAGGGACGCCGACTTTGGTGTCTGGATGTGGCTCCCTCGAGCGGATAGATCACTAGAGACAAGAGTAAAAACTGTGCCAGGGGTCACAGATATGCTCGGTGTATTTGCTGCATCAAATGTTGATGTCAAAAAAATAGGTGCTGACGATCTTATAGAGCGTGGGCGCAATCAGAGAAAGCGAGGAAGACGAAATACAACCTTCCTTGCCGGTAGCGGTAGCAATTCTATTAGAAACCTTCATGGTATTAATACAGCTAAATATTTGGATTTTTGGAATATTAAAATATCAAAAGAGAAACTAAAAGAGCTTGATATTACAAGAAATATTTTGGTAACAAATAATTTAAGAGAGAAGATGGAGCTAAAAGTTGGCGACTACATTGCAATTGATTTTACTATGGGAACGAAGCGGTATCAGGTAATTGGTTTTTTTGACTCCCTTATGTCAAGTGGCAGCTATGCCCTTATATCAGATAAATATTTCAAGGCTGATCAAAACTCAACCTATTGGGATGACATATTTGTAAAAACTAGTATAAACAACGATGAGGTCGTTAAAAATATTCAAGATAAATTTGGGCGAGATAGAAACTGGATATCAACAGTAAAGGCTATGGAAGAGAATGAGATAAAATCAAACAAGCAGCTATTTTTAATATTAAGGGGTTTTTCACTTCTGGCAGCACTAATTGGCATATTTGGTGTTTTAAATAATTTTCTAATAAGTTTTATGGAGAGAAAACGCTATCTTGCAATATATAGATCTGTTGGCATGAGTAAAGATCAGATAGTAAAGATGGTCTTCATTGAGGGGTTGTCAGGCGGGATAATAGGGGGCACCATAGGTGTTTTTAGTGGATTATTGCTGGTTTATATAGTATACTACCTAATGAAAGTACTCTACACCAGCATCCATATGGATATATCAATGGTCATGCTCATAATGGGGATATTTGGCTCTGTGCTTGTATGTCTTGCGGCCTCCATAAGCCCAGCAGCAAAATCCAGCAAACTTAATATAATAGAAGCAATAAAATATGAATAAAAAAATAAAACTATTAGGAAATAGATTTGAGTGAAAAATCAGGTTTTGAAGTTAATGATAGTCAAGAGAATAGCAGCTCAAATAAAAGCAATGTAATTATAGAGGCCATTAATCTTTATAAAACATTTATGCTTGGAGATGTAGCAGTTGAAGTGTTGAAAGATGTCTCTGTTCAAATAAGAGAGGGAGAGTTTATATCTATTATGGGACCATCAGGTTCTGGAAAGAGTACACTGCTCTATCTAATAGGAGGACTTGATAAACCAACAAGCGGAAGTCTAAAGATAAAAGGAAAAGAGCTTCTAACAATGAGTGACAATGAGGCGAGCATTATGAGACGACGTGACATAGGCTTTGTATTTCAGTTTTACAACCTTATACCGAACCTTGATGTAGAGGAGAATATAATGCTTCCAATACTTTTAGATGGAAAAAAGATGAAAAACTATCGAGATAAATTGGACTCTATTCTCTCTCTTGTTGGCTTGAGTGATAGAAGACACCATACTCCAAGGGAGCTATCAGGTGGACAACAGCAGCGTGTTGCTATTGCAAGAGCTTTGATAAATGAGCCAGATATAATCTTAGCTGATGAGCCTATTGGAAATCTTGATAGTAAAACAGGTAAAGATGTTATGACTCTATTAAAGAGAATAAATCAAGAGCAGAAAAAGACAATTGTTCAGGTTACTCACTCAAGAGACTCTGCAAGTTATGGAAATAGAACAATAAATGTTAAGGATGGTAAAATATGGGAAGAGTAGTCTATGCCTTAATTATATTATCACTCTTTTTTGGGTGTCAATGTAACAACACAAAAAATATAAATGGTGCCCCTGGACAAGGCAAAGGTCAAGGAAAGAGACCTGATGGAGGCGAAGGTAAAAAACCAAGAGATGAGAGAAATTGGATTGATGCCTTTGGTGTTGTTGTAGTAACAGTAGAAAAAAACATAAACTTAGACTTTTCTGCAAGTATAGAAAAGATACATGTAAAAGAGGGAGAGCATGTGGGACTTAATGCTCCCCTTGTAACCTTGTCAATTCAAGATTTTCAAAGTCAAATAAGAGAGAAAGAGTATGAACTTAATCAAGCATATTTTGATTTAAGAAAAGAGGAGCTTGAATATCAAAAACTTAAGAATGAACTATCAAATGCAGAGAGAGAGTTGGGTGTTGATATGAAAGATTTGGAGAGAACAAGAGAGCTTTTTAATGCAGGAGCTGTTCCAAAAAAAGATCTTGATGATAGCGAACGTGTCGTTAATAATAGAGAGAAAGCAGTAGAAGATGTTCGCTTAAATCTTGCTAAATATGAGAACAGCAGTAAAAATACATTTGCACTTCTAACCAATAAAATAAATTTGCTTGAAAGAGATGTTGCAAGACTTAAAGATAAACTTAAGATGCAAAATCTAAAAGGAAACACAATAATATCTGATATTAAAAATGGGATAGTCTATAGCATAAGCCTCGCTGCGGGGGATTTTATAAATGTCTCTGCAAACAATCAGCAAAAGATTCTTAGTATAATGGATTTGGATAGTCTTGTAGTTGAAGCAGATGTTCCTGAAGAATTTATAAAAGATGTTCAAATTGGAAGCGAGGTCTCAATTAGGCCAACAGCCAATCTTGACAAAGAGTATAAAGGCAATGTAACAAGAATATCATCTATGGCTGTAAAAAAGAACAATGAAACAATTGTGCCTGTTGAGATATCTGTTGATAATTTTGATGGTTTCTTGAAGCCCAACTTCAATGTTGATGTTCAGATATTTTATTAGATTATTAATCTAATAAAACAATAAGTTAAAAATATACTATTCAATACAATCAATCTCTTAAATTATATAAAAAAAGATCCTGTTATAAAAGTTATACTGTCTTTCATATATCTTGAAGGAAGTTTTTTATAGAGAAAAATCTATCTTTATAGAAAGTCCAAAACCATAAAAATAGATATATTAAAAGATCTCTCTCTTGTATGGAGCAATATAAGAAATCTTAAAAAATTCAACTAAAACTTTAATGCAAACAGCAAACTAATAACAACAGGATCTGTAAAAACAACTTATTCACATGGAAATAGATAATCAATTAAATAAATTGGCATTAAGATTATGGTGTAAAACTTATTATTTTTATCTCGTAAGACGTACTTTATAATAATTTTCAAAAAAGTCAATTATTTTTACAAAAAAATATCCAGATAATTTGTGAATATTTATAGCTTTAATAAAAGAGATTACTCTAATTTTTCAAAAATACGTCTATATTTTGCTTTCAACAAATTTTTCTCTTCCATATTTTCCTCTATACCCCATATATCCTCAATATTATTCTCACTCTCAAAATCTTTTATTCTTTCATACAAACATATGGCTCCAACCATACTGTTTAGTGCATAGACAACAATATTTCTTTTTCCACACTTAAAAACTACCCCATTTTCAAGATTAAAAAAGCACTTTTCTCCATTTTCTTCCCAATCAATTTTATCTCTTATTATACTGACAGCTTGTATAGTAGTATTATAATTTAATAATAGATATTTGGCTCTAAATGGATCTTTTGATTTATCATATGGGGTGAGAGAAAAAGTTGGAAAAGTACATGGCTCTTCTATTAGAGCTTGAGGATTTCTTATTCTTACAACAATATCTTCAAAATGAAGTAACACAACAAGTGCATAAGAGGGACTACCTATATAACGTATAGCAGTTAGTTTTTTGCCTATAACATTTTTAAGTATATCTTTTGTTTTACTTGAAATACTAACCGTAACTCTATTAATCACAATAGAATCTCCTGAAAACGATACCTATAATAATTATAATAATTTTTGAACTCTCTTTATACAATATATATTTCTAATAAACCATCTCTTTTTTATTTTTTTTAATAGATAAGCTCTAAAATCATAAATAGAAAATTATACAATAATATTTAAAGTTATTTAGCTCTATCTTTTAAAACTAAATAGTTTTAAAAGTCATTGACTAAAAGACTTAATTCTTGTAATACTAGAGCATAATATGCTCTAGTATATTTGTCATCTTATCATGCTTTTCTAACTAATATCCAGTTAGTAGCATGTCCTTTCCCATCTCCTTTGCAAGGTGGGAAAGTCTCTCCTTTTGATAAAGGAATCTCTTGTCTTTGGTGAGTTTCACATTTGTAAACAGCACTTTGTTGACATATAGCGCCTGTAGTATTACTACTCATATTAACCTCCTTATTTTTATTTTTCTTAATAATTATTATTTATAATAATATTATATAAATAGTAAGTCAATATTTTTTATAAAAGAAAGATTATTAATATATTTAAATTTTAAATTATATTATATTATGGTTAGTAATAAAATTTCAACTCTACCTAAAAGGTATTGAAACATAATAATTATTTATGATGCAAGTTGTAATGATTACTCTTACCCTACCTATGAGGTTTTTAACAGAAAAAGTCAAAATTTCAGTTATAACTAATGTATTTTGACTTTTTCTTATTAAAAATAAAAAACTAGACAATAAAAAAAAATAGTTTTATAGTTAAAAAATAATCTCTTAAAGGTAATTTGTTTAAAAACTCAATGATAACAAAAAATATTGATAACAATATTATTCATTTTTACCAAAAGGTTGTTGATAAGGTTGCAGTAATAAGATTTACAACAGACTTTTTGATGAAAATTTTTGGTTTGTCATACAAAAAACAATCTGAAATATTAAATGAAGAGACCAAAAGAATAATCGCCTCCATTCAAGCATCTCTCTTTGCACAAATTGATAAATATTTAAAAGATGTCACTATCTCTGAAAATAATATTATAGAGATAAGATTTGAAAAAGACAATATCTTTCCAATTGTAGAGATTCTATATGAAGATAAACCAACAGATACCTTGGTGAATGTATTTTTTAAAAAGATCAACTGGGAAGAAATAAATGAGTTTAGAATTTTCTTAATTAGGTTTTTAGACTACTATCTAAAAAAATATAGAAGCACTTTTTTTAAGAATGAAACAGATATAAAAAAACTGGTAACTGAAGTAGCCTATGTTGTTCAAGAGCTTTTGCAGAATGCAAACATGTATAGTGTTGGAGAATATGATTATGAGTTGATTATAGAGTGCAGTGATAATAGACTCATAATAACTGTCTACAATTTTGCAGATAAAAATAGCGTAAATAAGCTAATGAATATAATAAAAGAGGTCAAAGCTTCAGATAATTTGCAAGAACTCATTTTGAAATATATGCTATCAGATAACAAATCTTTAGGGATTATCTCTTCTATATATAATTATAATATAAAAAAATATTCTGTAGAGTATATTGATGATGAGATAGCGAAAGTAGTATTTGAGGTGGAATTTTAAAAATGAGACACTGTTTTTTTGTATCGTTTTTTTTACTATTTTCTATTTTTTTATCTTTTTCTCAAAGCGGAAAAATCCAATTTAATGGAACTATGGATACATCGTTTCAATTTGAGAGGGCAAAAAACTATGAAGATGATAGAATCCCCTACTCTATGCTTGGAAAATTTAAGTATGGCTGGCAAAATCAAGCAAACTTAAGACTTAAAGCACAGATAAGTGAATTTTTCTCTTTTGGGTTCTCTTTTAATGTAACTACTTTGGCAGGTACATATACTGATGTTTATAGAGTCTACTACAGTGCTTTATCATCCTCTGTAGCACCAGAATACGATTATGATCCAAATACAGGTGGTGTCTACCCAACTGGCAATTTGGTAAACAAGAGCTTTTACTCTATTCCATTCTATTATAAGGCGACATATATAGGTGCCTTTGAGATAGAGAGACTCTACTTCAAAGTAGGTAATCAATTTTTTGATATAGAATCTGGAATCTTACGGCTAAACTATGGTTATGGAGTTGTCTTTAGTCCTAATGATTTTTTTAATCCCCCAAACCCACTTAATTTGCAGGGGAGACCAGAGGGAGTATTAAGTTTTGTTTCAAACTTCTATCCAGCAGATATGGTTAAGCTGCAGCTTCTTTCTGTTGCACCTGAAGACCCTATTGAGAGCGAGGGGTGGGATTTTAAATTTGGAGCAACATCTACATTTTCTGTTAATAAGCTTAACTTTCAATTTATATATATGTTGTTTTTGCCACAAATTGAGTATCAAAAAGATCCTGTATCTATGGGGCTCCCTAGTGCTGTAAATAATGACTTTACCCACCTCTTTGGCTTCTCTATGAAGGCAGATGTTGTTGTTGGTCTTACTTTTGAGGCACAATATAGATTGGAGCAGCGATCTATCAAGACTGGCGAATATTATGGTAATAGTTTCTATGGTTATCAAGGTTTGCAGGCTGCAATTGGTATAGACTATACAATTATTGGACGTGTCTATCTGCTTCTTGAGTATATGTTTTATGGAAGCGGAATGGTTGGATGGAAACAAAACATTGATGTTATGTATGTAGATAGACCTCAATATGATCTATATAGTGGCAGCTGGTATAAGGTCGATCCAGTAGAGAGACAAAAAATGTTTAATCCTGATAAAAAACCGCTCTATTACTTCAGACACAATTATATAAATGGTATGATACGTGTAAAGGCACACGATATATTGCATCTTGGAGGTTCATTCCTATTTGGTGCAGATGATATTTCTGCATATTTAAGTCTTTTTGTTGAGATTGCTCCTATGCAGGCATTAAGTATAAACATAACTATGGCCTCCCCTGTTGATAGAACAACATTTGGTATCGCTGGTGAGCCAGGAGAATTCAGCAGTGCAAACCTTGGATATCACCAGCAGTGGACTGTAGATGTAAAAGTGAAGTTTTAACTTAAAATATTTCAACAAAATGTCGATTCTCTTATATATAGTTTTTTTTCAATAAAATAGACTTATATAATTAAAGGATAGATAGAGAAGCACTATTATGAGAAAAATAACCACTTTTTTTTGCCTACTGCTATTTTGTTTTATAAATACTAGCCTCTTTGCTAACAATAACTATGTCTCAAAATTAATTGTGTGTGATATTATTGGTAAGAGAGATTTTTATGACTATGCAAATCTTGATTTTACAAGCTTTTTTGGCTTGAAAAAAGATTTTTATCTAAAGTTCAATAATAAACCAAAAAAAATAGAGCTATCTACTCTTTATAGTAGTATTGATACATCAGAAATAAAAGATGAATCTAGTGATGTCACTATAAGCGATATTGAAAAAAAATCTAATTTTGCGTATGAGTATCTAAATGGAAAGCTAATAAAGTTATCAGTAAACAGCAATAGTGAACATAATATATATAACTACATATATAAAAATGATAATTTGTATAAGATAGATTTTAATAATTTTAATAACATAACATTTGAATATGATAATCAAAATAGACCTGTAAAAATTGAGCGTATTGATGGGCTGGTACTTGATATCTCATATTTTGATGACTCCATTGGCGTTGTTAAGATAAGAAATATAACCCCTGATAATGAAGAGCTATATTTTATATTTGAGTTTAAAAATGGTCTTATCCACAAATTCAATAATTTTATTGATGATAAATATTATACCTTCTTATATCTACCAAATAGTCCTAACAACATAGTAGAGAGAATAGTAGAAAAGAATAGTAGAGAGCAGATTGCCTACTATTTTGTATATGATAATGGATTATTAAAAGAGGTTTTAACATCTGCAATTGGTATAGAGGCTCTCTGGAGTAGCTTTAATATAAAAGATGCTTTAAAAATATATCAAATATCACATAGATTTCTCTTAAGAGAGGAGACCAATGTTGCAATAATGGTAAAAAATCTGTATTATGATATAACCTTTGATAGTGGAAAGTTAAAACAACAAAAAATATATAATAAAAAAGACCTTGTGAATGAAAAAAGATATGATGTCTTTGAGAATCTTATCTTTGAATCAAGTTTTTCAAACACAAATAAAGAAATTAATAAATATTCAATAGCATATTAATAATTCTGCTATAATAAATACTCTATTTTTTTATACTACTCTCTTGCCAGTAATAATTTAATTGATTATAATGAGTATAATATTGTTCATCAATATTATTAATTATTTCAACTAAATAAAATCAATTTTAAAAATGAACTATAGTTTTAAAAACATATTTATAGAAGAGAATATAATAAAAAGTAGATATACTGATAGAATATTGGATAGGATTGATTCTAAATCTATTGAGACATTTAAACATATTGAAACCCTAAAAGAGAGCTATTTTAGAAAATTTGATCCTACTGATAGCAGTGAAACGTTAATACTTAGCAGCACCAAGGGTGAGATTTTAAGAAAATGTCCCGGCTCTAATGGACACATATGCTGCAACTATTTTGTAATAAACCTCTACATTGGCTGCCCCATAAATTGCTCCTACTGTGTGCTACAATCTTATCTAAATAGATCTTCTATAATAATAAATGTAGATATAGATAATATTTTTGATAAACTCGATACTGTTTTTAAGGATAACAATAATAAAAAATTTAGAGTTGGTACTGGAGAGCTTGGTGACTCTCTATTTTATGACCCATTAACTGACTTTTCATTAGATTTTATTGATTTTTTTTCAAAATATAGCAACACAATATTTGAGTTTAAGACAAAAACCAATTTCATAGATAACTTGCTTAAAATAGATTCACCAAATAATATAGTGGTATCATTCTCCGTAAATCCTACTGTTGTCGTAAAAAATGAAGAGCTCAATGCTGCCTCTATAGAGGGGCGCCTTGCTGCTGCAAAAACACTTGCAAATCATGGATATAAAATAGCACTCCATTTTGATCCAGTAGTACTAATAGATAATTTCTATAATGAATACGAAAATCTAATAAAAATGATATTCCTTCATATATCACCAAAAGATATTGCTTGGATAAGCATTGGAACTTTGCGATATAGCAAAGAACTAAAAAATATGATAGAATATAACCATCCAAACTCAAATATATTATATAAAGAATTTGTTAAATCTAAAGACGAAAAATTTAGGTACTTCAAACCAATACGTCTAGAACTGTATAAGATAATCTTAAGTTTGCTGCTTAAATTTGGAGATGAAAATCTTGTTGTATATTTATGTATGGAGAGTATTGATGTATGGAAAGAGCTAAATTCAAGTTTCAATCTATTAAAAAATAGCAACAAAGCACTATTTTCTACCTAAATTATATTTTAAAGAGTGAAATTGGGTTTAACCTAGATAAATAAGTTTTTTATTGAATTATAAAAAAATAATATTTTATGATATAATAGTAGATATTTATCTAACTTCTCTTATAATAAAGATTTTATTAAATTTTATAAAAAAACTTGACACCTTGATAGTTTTATACTAGACTTGGAAAGACAACCATTTTCTAAAAAATAGGGAGTAATTTATGCTTGAAAAAAATGATTTTTCTTCAATAGATAACAGATTATATTTATCTTTATTTGATTATAATAGTGAAAAAAATGAAAATCCAACCCGCTTTAAAGCTAGTGATGATGATGACGATGAAGATTACTTCGGCGATGAAGATGATGAAGATCTTGACGAAGATGATGACTTCGATGATGAAGATGAAGACTTTGATGATGAAGATGAAGATTTTGATGATGACTTTGATGATGAAGATGATGATGACTTTGACGATGATGATGACGAAGATGATGATTTCGACGATGAAGATGATGATTTCGACGATGAAGATGATGATTTCGATGATGAAGATGACGACTTCGACGATGAAGATGATGAGCTTGATGACTTTGACGATGATGACGATTAAATTTTTATCTGATTCGGTATAAGAAGAGGGTTTATGCATACATTTATAGACAGTAAATTCAAAAAGAAGGTTGTATCAATAGGTCCAGGGGAGTATTTCATAGCAGAAGAGGACTTAATTATCCAAACTGTTTTGGGCTCCTGTATTGCCGTTTGTCTATTTACAGATACAAATGTTACCAGTGGAATGAACCATTTTATGCTTCCAGGTGGTAGTGGTAATGAGACCATGGATAGTTTAAGGTATGGAATCTATTCTATGGAAGTTTTAATAAACTCTCTCTTAAAATTAGGAATTAGAAAAAAGGATATAAAAGCAAAAGTTTTTGGTGGTGGAAATATAATAGATTTCAAAGCATCAAAAAATACTGTTGGTGAAAATAATATCGATTTTATATTTGATTTTTTAGTAAAAGAAGATATTCCTATAATGACCAGACATGTTGGTGGGGATCATGCAAGAAAGATACTGTTTTTCTCTTTAGACAAGAGAGTCTTATTAAAAGAGATTAACAAAACTGAAAGAGATGATACTGTTAGAGAAGAGGCAGAATACAGCAAAACAATTATCAAAAAACAACAACAACAATCTAGTATTATTTGGTTTGATGATTAGTCTGTTTATATTTATTCAAGATAATAAAAAAAGAGGTTTGTAGACCTCTTTTTTTATTATTATACCTAATTATATAATTTGAAAAATGAAATAATAAAAATATTTAAAAAGAGAAGTTTTCTCCAAGATAGAGCTTTCTTACCATAGGGTCATTAACAAGCTCATCAGCATTACCTGAACGAAATATATTTCCTAAATTTATTATATATGCTCTATCAGTTATCTGCAGTGTCTCTCTTACATTATGATCTGTAATTAAGACACCAATATTTTTATCTTTCAAACCGCCAATAATACCTTGAATATCGGCCACTGCTATTGGATCAACTCCAGCAAATGGCTCATCAAGTAAAAGAAATTTTGGATTTAGGACCAGTGCACGGGCAATCTCTGTCCTTCTCTTTTCACCTCCAGACAAGGAGTAGGCCTGCTGTTTAACCAATCTTCCAATACCCAAATCCTCTATAGCTTGCTCTTTACGCCTCTTTTTTTCAGCTTTTGAAAGATTAATATTCTCTAAAACAGCATCAATATTTTGTTCTACGGTTAATTTTCTAAATATCGATGACTCTTGAGAGAGATAGCATATGCCTAAATGAGAGCGCTTAAACATTTGTAGTTTTGTTATTTTATGTCGGTTTAAGAATATATCCCCATTTGTTGGTTTTATAAAGCCTACAATCATATAAAAAATAGTTGTCTTTCCTGCCCCATTAGGCCCTAATAGTCCAACAATCTCACCCTGCTTCATAGAAAAAGTTGCATTATTTACAGCAGTCTTTGCACCAAATTTTTTAACAAGATTCTTTACACCTAGCGTGGATACTTCAATACTATTTGATGTTAAACCATTAGAAGCTATTTTAATATTCTCTTCTTCTATTTTGTTATCTTTCTTGGAAAATATCTTTTTTATTTTCTTTATAAAACTGTCTCTAAAATCATCTTTTTTACCGGATTTATCAACATTAGTTTCATTTTCAACACCACTGTTACTATCTTTTTCAGTAGCATCTTCACTCTTTTTATCTATATCACCCATTTTATCCCCATTAAAGCTTTTAACCACTTTAATAAATGCAAAGTAATAATATAACTTTGCATATAAAAATATCAGTTCAATCTTACCATTTTTATACACAATATTTTATTTAATATCAATGTAAAACAATATTTTATTAAAATGCATTTATAAATATATAAAAAATAGGCATTAAAATAGAAGAACAGGTGTTAAACTATTATTTAACACCTGTTCAAATGATTTAAACTATATTACTATTACCAAAAGAGCTACTAATGTAGTTATCAAAAGAAATGGACATATCCACTCTAGTATTGGTCTACACCTACAATAGTAAATTGTATCACCCCAAAAATAGGGCTGTTTATCTCTAAAAGTTCCATTTAGATTATCAAAAGTGTTATCTACAGATGATGCCGTTTTAATATTGCCATAATTAAATAGATTGAAGCTCTCTTTATGAGCATATAAGGTATCATAATGCCAATTTTTAAGCCATTTTCCCATTATACAGACTCTACTTATATTTGTTATGTTCTCGTTTTTGGACATCTTTCTTAATTTCTTATTGCTAAATAGAGCCATATCATCACAATCTCCAAACTTATAGAAGAACTCATATTTACTGTTATCATGGTCAATAGCTCCTCTTCCTAAATCATAACTATACTTATAGTTATTTTTAAAAAAATAGATAAGCTCATCAACATTTAATATTTTATTATAGAGAGATATATTATTTTTATATATCTCCCTAGTTTTTCTACTAAAAACTGTTTTAAAAAAATAGTATAGAAAAAAGAATAGACCAAATATATAATTACTCCAAAGAGAACGTATAAAATGGTGTATAAACCATATCACCCTACTATTAACTACTCTAGTTTTCATTTTTTAATTCCTCTTTTTTTATTATTAATTCAATATAACCTCTTCAAATCTTTCACAGTGGTTAATAGATTTAATAATTTTTATTTTCTCATTTTCTACTTTATAAATATGTTTAAACAAATCAAGCTGTTTTTTAAGTTTTTCTATATCCTCATCCTCTTTAATTATGATATGAAACTCATAATTATTGAAATAGTGGTGTAAATTTCCCCATGTTGTTAGAGTTGAGTTTCCAATCTCAAATGGGAATAGAAAACCACCCAAATTTCCCTCAATTTTTATAAAAACTGACTCCTCATGTCCAAAAAAGTGCTCTCTTCTTGATAGCGCTTTATAAACTGTACTTGCTATTGAATTTCTATCAAGCAGCCCCCCATTTCCGAAATATTTCTCCACATCAAAGAAAGCAATAAAAAGATCTCTCGTTAGATAATTATCATTAGATTTTTTCAATATATAGCTCATCTTACCACCAGCAAAATCTGACGACAAGACAAAGATAGGTTTCTGCTCAATTGTCTTCTTAACCCTTAATTTATGAATATTTATCGATCTATTCTCAAAGGTAAAATCCATTAGATCATAACTAAAAGTCAATGCTCTATTCTCTACAATTACCAACTGCTCCTCTTCTGTTAGAGAAGAGTCTAAATTATATGTAACAAGCAGTTTATCCCCATAACAGTGCATAATATAGCAATCAAAGGTTGTTATTAGCCAACTATTTAGAAAGCTCAACTGCCTAGGCAACATATTAAATGTGAACTCATTTCCCTCTTCTACATCAATATAGTAGTTATAGGTTCGTCTAATCTTCTCTTCAAAATCAGGAATATTAAACTCACTACCATCATACTGTTCCATCTCATCATGAAGTCTATCATCAACAATTGCATGATCAAATTTGATTATCAAATCTACATTACTTGCAATGTTAGAAAAACCACTTAAAGTTGTAATAAGTGGAATATTACCAATTACAGATTCAATTTTAGCTTTTATAGTTGGTCTATAACCTAATGTTATATCAACAACTGCTACAATTTCAAAATTTGATTGGTATTTTCTATATAAATTTATGAAGTGAATCAAATCCTTTGTAACAGTAAAAAGCGCAATTTTTTTATTTTCTGTAAAATTCTTTATATTTTTTAACTCTATATTCATTTTTTATCTCCCTAATATTTTTTTATGCAATTACTGAAAATTTTTTTACCGTAGTCCCATCCATATATTCTAACCAATATTTAGTCTGTTGTTCTGGTTCGCCTGGATATATTGTCTCTGTTTTATATTTAAAAAACATTTTTAACTGATCTATAAAATCATGTGAATGAATATAATTTGCTTTACCTGATAGCTGCGAATATATAACTTTGTTTTGCACTGGATTTGTACTAGTGCTACTAATTGCTGAATCTACCTTTACATGGCCTAATACAGTAGTAGTTGCAATTAAATCATTGTTATGAGTTGTAATACTTTGAGTTATATTACTAATCTGCTCAGTAATATCAGTCTTTAGAGTATTTAATTCATCTATCCTTTTATTAATCTCACTTTCTAACTTTCTGCTCAATTCAACAAGTTTTAAATTATCAAATAATCTATTATTTTTTGTCATTTCAATTGATAAATCTGTAGAAGTTAATAAAATATTTGCAATAATAATAGAATCACTATCAATAGCCCCGCCTGAAACATCTGTCTCCTCTAATAATATTATTTCAGATGACTCATCCTTCAGATATTTTATTTTATCTCCACTCTGTATATAGCGTTCATCATGTTCATAATACCTGAATTTTATTGCAACTGTTATGTTTTTGCTCCCAGAAGATGGTTTTGATGAAGAAAGATCTTTTGTAACATCTGATGTTACAGCAATTCTCTGCCCATCTTTGTATGCAACTCCTGTTTTAATTACTACTTTAAAATCTGTACCTTTAACGACATCTAGTCCATTGAGAATGCCATCTCCTATAGCATCTTTAACAATATTGTGATCTGCTGTTTCAATATTTTTCTGCAAAATATCATTCAAATCTTCTTTGTTTAATTGCTGTCTGTGATAAAAATTTTGTCTATTCATATAATATATCTCCTTTATTTTTTTTAATATTCGCCTAATACACCTCTGTTAAGTTGCCCCTCCTCTAATTTGAAGTAAGGAAAATCAAATACCTCCTCAATTATATATGAGATATGAGAGGGTTTAACATTGTCTAAAATAGTTTTTAATAATTTTTTAGTTTCATCATCTAGCTCCTCATAAACCTGTAATACAAACTCACTGTCACTATTTCCACTAATTGAATCAACATCTATACAGCTATAGTCCAATCTAAAATTACCAAGATCTCTAACATCAAGTACCTCAAAACGCTTGAAATAATACTTTGAAATAATATCTATTATTCCATCTTTAGTATTCATACTTTTAAGAAATTTATAATATTCATAAGTTTTAGCTTTTAATGTAGTTTCATTGTCTTGTGGAAATATTAATATTGACTGCTCTGCAGCCTTCTCTTTCACATTATCACAGCTATCTACAAAATAGTTATTTATCATCTTGTAATTAAGTTCATGTAGATAGTCAAAAGTATCACATATAATTTTAACCATCTTTTCAAAATTGGAGGACTCAAGAATAGGATATATAGTTTTTATATAGTCATATAGTTTCATACTTAAACCTCTTTTGATATTTTAGTTAATACATTTATTATACCTTTTGCTGCTATTTGATGAGAAGTTATTTCAATATTTGAGGATATAAACTCAGTTGATTCTTCTGTAAGTGTGGTATCTTGAGCCATTGCCTCTATTAAATCATCTATTGTTTCTATAGACTCCTTAATTTCATTAAATTTAACATTAAAATTAGATACAAAACCTAAGAAAGGAGATGTGAACTCAACAAAATTAGAGATGGATTCAAAAGATGTTAAATTGTACAAATATCTTAAATAGGCAAACATATCATTCAAAAAGCTAGGAGTATCTATAACAAATTCAATATATTTTATCCCTTTCACATTATTCATAATTGTTTGCTTAAATCTATCAAGAATAAAATCTTCTCCTATCCTGAAAATATCTATATAATCATCACTAGCAACAAACATTGCATTTATAATTTCTTTTACTCTTGTAGCCATCACCACTACATCACTATCAAGACAAGATGGCAAAAGATGAAGAATAATATTCATATTGATTAGTTTTGGAGTTGGTCCATAAACCATAACATCAACTCCTATTGGCTTATTTGTTTCAATCAAACTTTGTGCTCTTTTTATAATTTGATTATCCTCTTCAGCAGCAGTGCTAGTAGTAGACACTATGACATCAACTAAATTTTTTTGTCCATTAGGAGTAGGAATTACAACTACATCAGTAACTCCCTTTACAGAACGTGCCCAAGATTCATATGCTAAAGCATTAGAACCTGTAACAAGCTCCCCCCACTTTGCAAAATACCTTTTTCTTAAAGCACTATCACTCTCTCCATTAGTACCTGCTGTAATTATCCAATTAGAGCTATTTTCAACATAATCTATTCCAGAAATAGGGTTAACCAAACGTATAATATATTTTTCTGGAACATTATAAGCAATTCCACTCTCTTCAGCTATAACCTCAACTAACATCTTATCAACACCTGGTGGGATAGTAACCTCTTTTGTTACTAGATAACGGTACTCTTTTCCTAATGATGTTAGCTTTGTTTTAAGAATTGTGTTTTTTTTAATAACAACAGATTTATCTTTATCTTTATCTGTTTTAGCATTTCTACCAAATATTACTTGTCCAATAGTTTTGGTTGCCCCTAATCTTTCAAGGCCAATTTGTCCAACTAAATAGTCCAGTGCAGTTCCACTTGCTGATTGGACGTAGGCCTCTTTTGCAACATTTTTTTGATGCTCTCTTATTAAACTTGCTGATTCAGCCAATATTTCCAATAAACCTTTCAATACACCTGTTGGTATTGAGTCACTGAAATCAATATATTTAGGAGCTATCTCTTTAAATATTTTGTAATGAATTTCACTATCCATTTTTCCTTCCTTTTGTTTTAAATATAGATCTATGATCTTTTCATTTTTTTGAGAAAAATAATAATCTCTGATTAATAAAGAATAAGAAATAATAATATTATTTGTATTTGTTTTTTGAAAAATATTTTTTTTAGAAAACAACTATCAAAATATTTAATATTGATGTTATTTTAAATAATTTTGACTATTTGTATTATACAATACTTTTTCTATTTTAGTTGCCAAACTCTTCGGAAATCTTTTTTTTTACATAATTTACTTAATAACGATGTTTTGTTTAATAAAAATTTATAATTCTTTTTAATTATACTACTCACCTATCCAATCAAACTTTCAAAAAGCTTGAATCATTGATAGGTGGGAAATTATAATTAATGTCCTATAAATCAAAATATTATAGTATTTAAATATTTTGGCTAGGGTGCGAAATTAGCTGTAATATCATTTTCAGAAAGATATAAACTAAGCTTCTCTTTTAGTTTTGTCTCCCATAATTCAAATGAAGCAGTAATACTCAACACAGAACCATTTTTATATGCCTCTACATTTATTGAATATGGTTTGATCTCATCACATTCAGCTAAAACCATTGATATATGCGCCTCAACATAATTTAAAGAGATATCTCTTGCCTTTATCCAGCTATATACCTCACTTCCAAATTCCTTATTAAAAAATATAGAACCACGAGGGGTAGTTAATCTTCTAATAATGTTTTGTTTTAAAAGATCTGTTCCCTCTGTCATTACAAAATCTTTATAATAGATCTGTTTCCCCTCTTCATTCATAAAACCTTTATAATAATTATTCCTATCCTCTTCACTTATAAGGCCTTTATTACAAATAACCACCTCATTATCTTCCATTTTAATATCTGTTAAAATAATATTATCTGACATAGTATATCTCCTTAATTTATATAATTTTTAAAATAAAAATATTTTATTAAAAATTTAAACATTCAAACTAAAACATTTTTTAGCAAAATTTATTTGACATATAATTCCAAATTACTATTTGTAAGCTTATAGCCTGTGATAATTCTCCCCTCTATTGTATCAAAAATATTTGGAATGCTTTTATTATCAACAATTATTATATTCCTTCTCCTTTCATACACTCTATTTTTTATAATGGCTCCCTCTTTAATCTCATCGAATATACAAATTTTTCCATCAATATCATACCAATATACCTTTTTTCCTTTTCGTGTCTCATATATTGAAAAAAGATTTAATAAAGATAGGGCTGGTGTTGATTGAGGAATCCAATCAATATCAAACCCTTCAAGACTATTTTCCACTTGTAAATCAGATAGTTTTAATATATTTTCTACTATTTTATTAAAATCTTCCTCTTTGTAACAATCTATAGTCGTTTTTTGATTAAACTTACTACTTGAAATAGCCAATATTTTATAAGAAGCTCCATCTGATTTGCTACTGCCATTTAGATATCCCTCCTCAATTTTATTGACACCATTTATATATCCTTTGAAGACAGAAGTACCTATTGGTGAACTATCAGAAGCATTTAATACTTCAACTTCATCATCTACATTGGGTGGTGTCTCACTAGCAAATTCAATAAATGCAGTTGTAAGCATGTTTAAATTTTTTATAAAATATCCATTCGCAACTATATCTTTTTTATTAATTTTAAATTCAATCACCTTTCTACTCCTATATTATACTATTATGTTTTTTTCATTTATAGACAATTTGCTTTCTTCAGATTTTCTTATTGCATCCTTTGCATCATCTTTATAACTATAGAATATATCACTATCCTGATTTTCATCTTGCTTTATTGGAATTCTAGATGAAGTTTTTTCTAAAAAATCCATACTTATTGTTGCTTTATTAGCTCCTGTTTTTATTGATGTAGAATATGATACCAAAAAAACACTACTGATTCCAAAACTATTAATAAGATCATTTTTTATATTAAAAACAATTCCATCATTAAACTTACCTTGTATTGTTTTAATTATTCTATAGATATCATTCTGCTTATTATCAAACAGAGAGGTTCTATATCCTATTTCACTGGTAACATCAAAACTATTCATAACAAGAAAAGAGAGGCTTATTTTTCTGTCATCATACCCACCAAACATTATGTCTGAACCATTTTCTTTGATTACATTGTTTTCCTCCATCTTCACATGATCATCTACCTTTATGTCCTGTAATACACAAGGTAAAAATTTTTCTCCTATTCTAAGCATACCATTTTTATCAAATTCCAGTTCTATTACTGTTTTTTCTGTTTTTGTTGCCATAATTTAATCTCCATTTTATTTATAAAATATATTTTTTATGATTTTTTTAATTTATAATTTTTTTTGATAAAATTTAAAAATAACTCAATAAAATATCTTTCTAATTCTTTTATCCCCTTTAAAAAAGGTAAGCTATAAAAAAGTCAATTATATTTAATTTATATGTGATTTTTTTAACCTATAAATATGATAAAAAGGTAAATATAAAGGTTAATTTTTTGAAAATAAGTTTAATATATTGAATTGTTAAGGTCGAATATAACCTTATAATTTATATAGAAAAAAAGCATTGTTTAGATAAAATATTTTTTTCTTAATAAAATCTTAACAATAATACATTATATAAATAATAACTTTTTTTTATAAGTAAAAAAGCAAAACAAATTAAACTAAAAAAAGGGGAAAATTATATGAGAAAAAGCATAGCTATTTTAATGCTGTTCATATTTTCTTTAACAATGGCAGCAGCACAAGAGGTACCTGCTGATCCAACAACAACTAATGCTGTGACTCCAGAGGCAGCTCCAGCAGCTAATGATAGCAGCAAAAAAGAGGAAGAGGTAAAAGAGTTCAAATTTCCAGGAAAATTTGGTCTTGAATTCTCACAAAGGTTTGATGCAGAGGCTTTTGACAATCTTACAAGGGCAGCTGTCAGAGAAAACTATATAAGAACTGCTGAAGGTGCAGATCTCTATTTAAGAAATGAGCTAAAACTCTCATTAGGCTTTGAACTTGGAAAACTAAAAGATAACAATGGCAAAGAGTTTACTTTCTATACTTTAACTCCATGGGTAAAAGACAGATTTGATATAAGAATGAATGATGTATATGATGTAACTCGTATACCAACAGCACTTAACCCATCAAAATTCCAATTTATACCAAGAAACAGGTTCTACGTAGGATTGGATAACACATTTAAGATCCCTGAGGCAATAAACATTGGTTTAAACTTCGAGGCTAGAATCGGTTATGATGATGCTCAAAAAATATCTGGAACAGTAGATCATCCAGATGCAAACTATGCCCCATATGTTGATGTAAAATTATCTCCTATGATTGACTTAAGCGGAAGCTATAAGTTTGGTTTCAGCTGGAGGCTATATCAATCATTTAACATCTACCTATACCCAGTAATGGAGAGAGAAAGTCTTAATGAGGTATACAACTCTCTTGAATTTGAAGGAATATATAGACTTGCTTACGATTTCTTAAGTCCGCTTAAACAAAAAAACCTTAAGGGAGAGATCTTTATAGAAGATACATTCTTTGCATCTATCTATGCTGATCAATATGTAATAGCCAAAACAAATTACAGAAAAGCAGATATGTACTCTGACATGGTTGTTGGTTTTAATTTTAACCTATTTGGAATCACTCCTATGTTTGGTCTATACCATAAGAACTATTATGCTATGGTTACAAATGATGGCAACGCTTTAACAAAAGATAGTACTGATGCCAACAAACTGGCTAGACTCTATACAAGATATGATGGTGCATCAGCTTGGGCTGGTGTTAAAGTTGGCTTAGGATATACCAAAGATTGGTTCTCTATCAGTGTTAACTACATTGGAAGATATAATACTATATCAAATGGTCTTGATGTATTCAAGGCAGAGAATAGTATCTTGAAAGATAATATTCGTTGGGAGAACCACATTGATGCCACTGTGAAGTTTAAAATATAAAACAATTACTTAAATACAATTCATCAATCCCTGCTTTGATTAAAGTAGGGATTTTTTTGTTTATAAACAACATTATTACAAAATTAAAAAATATAAACAGACGAATTAATAATTGTTGACTTTTTTTATAAAATAAAACATTATATTTATAAATAAATTTATTTTACTATTTTATAATAGGAGTTTTTTATGAATAGAAAGAAAATATTTACTCTATTTGCCTTTATGTTAATACTTTTTATGTTTACTATTAGCTGTGGAGATGATACTCTAAACAATGCTACATCATCAGAATCCTCCAACAGCAATGATACAACATCTACCACTATAACAACAGATCCACTTGCAAGCAGTGCAGAGCTCAAGAGTCTAACTGATGGCTTGGGAAAAATTATATTTACTGGTAAGAACAACTACAATTTTGTCTATCCGGTAAGTGAAACATCAATTTCTCTCTCAATAGAGACAAAAAATCCAAAAGCCTCCTATATAGTTAGAAGAAATAGTTATAACGTATCAGATAAGAGCCCAATTGATCTACATGGAGATAACTGTATGATAGATATACTTGTTACATCAGCAGATGGAACAGCAAAAAAAGTATATAGGCTCTCTATACATTTTAATATGAAAAAATCAACAACAACTAATAAAGATAGCAGCGGAAATATAACTAGCTATTTAGTTTATGACTACACATATGATGATAATGGAAATATGCTTAAAGAAATAAAAACAAACAAAAATGCTTCTGGAACTGTTATCTCTACATCAAATACTATATATGAGTATACTTATGATAGCAATAAAAATATCCTAACTAAAAAAAACACCTCTGCTTCACCTATAGAGACAGAAACATATACATATGACAGCAAAGGGAATGAACTTACTTGTACAAAAGATGATGGAGGAAAAACTACATCAACATATAATAGCAACGGAAACCTAACCTACAAAAAATATGAAAATTTTTGGGGTAATGGTATATATGAGGAGACAAATAGCTATAACTCTGCTGGTTTTCTAACTAATTATCAATATGATAATATTAAAGATTCTGCAAGCGAATTCATATACATTGAAACAAACAAATACACATACGATCTTAACTATAATATAACAGAAGCTACATATAGTAACACTCATCAAATAAAAGCAACTGGCAAGAAGTCATTTGTTGATGCCAATTATGACTCTAGATGCAACTGGATATATGAATTTCGAACAGATGAAGATAGCTCAGATACTCAAGAAGTAGAATACGAATATGATTCTCATAGAAATATACAATCTTCTGCATTTGTATCAGATAATGCACTCCTTAAGATTACTAGAAATGAAACCTATGCTTATAACTCCAACTATATATTAACAAAAAAGAGTATTACAACAACTATTCTCTCTAAGAGCAACAACTCTACGACAGTAACATCTTCAGAAACTATCTATGAATTTTATTAAATTATAGAACAGTTACTTAAATTAGGTATCTTCATTGTTAATGAAGATACCTTTTTTCTATTTCAAAACATTTTCTATATTTGCTTTTTTCATCTCTAATGTTGCAACTGTTGTAGCATTAAGTCCTTCAAAAGCTGCTCCATGTCCATAAATTAAGGATGCCGTTGAACTAATTCCACCTGTTGCCTGAAGCCCTGATGTTATAGCATCACTTAAATTCTTAATATTATCGTTTACAGCTTCAATTCCAGACCAGACATCATCAAAAAGGTCCTTTAAAGTTTTTGTTGTTCCAATTTCTATTTTATCCCCTAAAGAAAAAGTACTTTGTTCAGTTTTTACTACGAACTCATCTTTCTTTGCCTCAAGCTTTAAGCCACTCTCCCCAATAGCCAAATTTATACCATCTTTACTTGCCTCAAACTTAAGATTGTCCTCAATATTAAATGTTGCTTTATTCTCTTTTAGCTCCATAATAGTCTTGTCCAAAGTAATATGCAGCCGATGCTCTTTACTAAAAAAACAGATACAATAACTATTTGTTATGTCTCCCTCTGGCATAGCAATAAGACATTCAAGATCATCCTCCTCATCATTAAGGCCAATCACAAATGGAACCTTCACATTTGCCAATATCATATCTGTCTCTGTATCACCCTTATAAAGTTTTGCATCTATTGTGTGATCATCATTAACCTTATCTACTTTAGCTTTATATATGTAGGTATCCTTGCTAATAGTTTTTATATAGCTTTCAAATTCATTCATCTGAATTGCATTCATATTTTTCTCCTATATTAAATGTCTATTTATTGATTGTTTAAATTATTGTTTTTTTAAAAAAACTATCTGTTATATATCTAGAAAAGATTGATTGTAGGTTATATACTATTTGTTCTCTTTACCGCTTCGCTAAGCATATTAATAAAATCTTCTATATCTCTAAAAT
>JAVBQL010000012.1:0-71086 GCA_031549085.1 Spirochaetota bacterium | reverse complement strand
AGTTGTTTTAAGCCATCATCAAATACCCCTCATCGTGATATAATTACATGGGCAAAATTGATTATAGATAGGCTAAATGGTGCTAAAAATAATTCAGATGCTCAAAAAAAATTGTCAAAAGAGCTAATGGAAAATGATAGTGTTCTTGATATATATAAGGGCACAAAATTTATTATAGAGAGCAATGATCTTATTAAATCAGATCTTTTGCATGCAATTGGTGGAAATTCATTTATTGTAAAGAGAGCTGCCTATGTTACATTTGATAAAAACCAGTTTTGGATCTCGTTTAACAATAAAAATTGGTATCTATACCAATTTGATCCTCTAAATACTAATCCTAACAATGTAGACCCTGATAAACAAAATTTCTTACCAGACTACAATTTTAAATACAAAATAGACAAAGATAATAATAGTATGGAAGTAGAGTACTCTTTTGCATTTTTAGAAAATCATAGAGCTAAACTTGAAAAATTAAAAGCTGAAAAAGCTGTTGTAAACCTTGGTCCAAATATGGTGTTGGCTGATAAAGATTCAAATAAATTAACATATGACTTGACTAAAGTAATACTATATATACCAGAAAACACAGTGATTAAAGGAAAATTCTTTTTTAGTGGCAATGTTCTAACAGCAAATAATGAGACTGATAAAATAGAGATTAATTTTATAAGAGATATTTTTATATATATAAAAAATAGAATGATCTCAATGAGCTTTGATAATGTTAACTGGAATGTGAATCTTCTCTCATTTAGATTGGAGCCAAAAATAACAACAGTATCAGATGAAAAAAATAATATAATATTTAATTTTAATGTTAATTTAAATTATATAAAATAGAGATAGTGCTAACTTAAGGTTTACTATTCCTAACCAAATTAAGAAAACAAAAAAAGCCGCCTGAATAAAAGGCGGCTTTAATTTATCTTATCAATTTATCTATCATTAAGAGCAGCAACACCAGGTAATACTTTTCCTTCTACAAGCTCCATAGAAGCTCCGCCACCTGTTGATATATGAGACATCTTATCAGCAACGTGAGCTTTATTAACAGCAGAGACAGAATCTCCACCACCAATAACAGTTGTAACACCTTTAAGTGATGCTAAACAGTTTGCAATAGCAAGTGTTCCTTTTGCAAAATTATCCATTTCAAAAACACCTACAGGGCCATTCCAGAATATCGTCTTTGCATCAGACAACTCTTTTGTAAATAGGTCAATTGATTTTGGACCAATATCCAACCCCATCATATCAGCAGGGATACTATCAACATCAACAATTTTAGTCTCTGAGTTGTTATCAAAGGTCTTTGCAACAATTGCATCAATTTGAAAAATAACATTAACACCCTTCTCTTTTGCTTTTGCTAAAGTCTCTTTTGCAACTGAGATCTGATCGTCTTCACATAGTGAAGTACCAACACCCTTACCCATTGCTTTAAAGAAGGTAAAAGCCATTCCACCGCCAATAATGATCTTATCTACTTTTTCAAAAAGTTTCTCTATTACAGTTATTTTTGAGGAAACCTTAGCTCCACCAATGATAGCAACAAAAGGTTTTGCTGGATTTTTGACAACTTTCTCTTCTAGGAATTCTAGCTCTTTTTCCATTAAAAAACCTGCAACTGCTGGTAGGAAATGTGCAATTGTCTCTGTAGAAGCATGAGCCCTATGAGCTGTACCAAAAGCATCATTAACATATACATCAGCATAGCTTGCAAGCTCTTTTGCAAATTTCTCTCTTTGAGCCTCATCATCAGAGGTCTCTTCTGGATTAAATCTTGTATTCTCTAATAGAAGAATTTCACCATCTTTAAGAGAAGCTACCATTTTTTTTGTGTCATCACCTACACAAGATGGAGCAACTTGAACTTTTTTGTCTATAAGTTTTGATAAATGCTCACCAATAGGCAACATTTTATGTTGTCCATTCATGTATGCTGCTTCGTCAAAAGCTTGTCCATTTTTTTCAGCCTTCTCTTTTGCTTTTTTAGCATCCTTTTTTGGGTCTCCTAAGTGAGACATCAAAATTAGATATTTTGGCTTTTTTTCTAATATATAGTTTATAGTAGGAATAGCAGCCTTTATTCTAGTATCATCTTGTATGACAGAGTTTTTAATAGGAACATTAAAGTCTACTCTCATTATAACTCTTTTTCCTGTCAAATCAATGTCTCTAACTGTCTTTTTAGCTATCATATTGCTCTCCTTAAGAATTTAAATAGAACATTTTTATTAGTTATAACACATTTTTAATAATTTTCTACAAAAAAGTATTATTTTTTTGATTTTAGGAGAATTAAAAGAGATTTAGTCCCCTATCCTAATACTCTCCCAAACACTATTGTAAAGTTCAATATTCTCACCTAGATCATCTTTGAATTCACATTTTTTTAGATCATCAAGTGTATAGGTTGGAGTTGTTGTTCTATATTTGTTTGCCTCTGTGTTAATACCAGGAAGGATTAGATAGTCAACTATTCTAGCATATACCTCTGGCTTAAGTATATAATTTATAAATTTGTGTGCATTCTCAACGTTTTTGGCATCTTTTAGTATTACAAAACTATCCATATACATAGGACCACCCTCTGCAGGAATAAAGAAGTCAACCTTCTCTCTTTGAGCCTCATTTTCAATCTCTATAAAAATTGCTTCAGAGTAGCCTTGAACAACCCAGAAATCACCAGATGAAAAACTCTTGGCAAATGCTTCTGAATCAAATTTTTGAATATTCTTTTTCCATTTTAAAACAAGATCTTTTGCTTGATTAAGCTCATCTTTATCTATTGTATTTACAGAGTACCCTAGTCTTTTCAAAGCAAAGCCTAAAACCTCTCTCATATCATCTAATAGTGACATTCTACCATTTAGGTCAGATCTAAGGAAGATATCCATGCTATGAGGATAATCTTTCACATAGTCTGTATTAACAGCAACACCGCTTGCAGCAGCCATATATGGTGTACTATATCTTGTACCAGCATCAAAGGTTATCTTCTCAATCATTGCTGGATCTATATATTGATAATTTGGGATAAGCTCTTTGTTGATCTCTTGCAACATATTCTCTTTAATCATTATAGAGACATAGTCACCTGAAGGCAATGTTAAATCATACCCTTTTGCACCAGCCTTTAGCTTTGCAAACATCTCCTCATTAGAAGCAAATTGATCCTCAATAACTTTTATATTATACTCTTTTTCAAAGTCTGTTATAACATCCTTTGGAATATAATAGGTCCAATTGTAGAAATAGAGAGACTCTTTTTTTGATGACTTACAACTAGACAAAACCACTAAAATAGTTATGAAAATAAAAAAATATCTTTTCATAAAACTTTTTCTCCTTTTTTTTAAAAACTTTTTTTATTTTTAAGAGAACATATACTTATACATTCTCTTAGATGCAATTGCTAATATTATACTTCCTGTTAAAAGCACGACAGAGAGTGCATTTATAACTGGAGATACACCAAATCTAAGCATAGAATAGATATGTATTGGAAGAGTTGCAGCACCTGGCCCTGTAACAAAGAATGTTATTACAAAATCATCCAATGAGAGGGTTGCTGCTATTAAAAAGGCTGAAATAATACCTGGCATACACATTGGTATTATAACTTTAATCAAAGCATCTCTCTCTCTTGCACCAAGGTCATATGCTGCTTCTATAACAGAATAGTCAAACTCTGCCAGCCTCGCCATTACAATAAATATAACATATGGCAAATTAAATGTTACGTGGGCTATTAAAACAGTGTGAAGCCCTAAACTGACATGAATCCTTGAAAAAAACATCAATAGGGCAACACCAATTATTATTTCTGGCAAAACCAAAGGCAAATATGATATAGTTTGAACATATTTTTTTATCTTAAACTTATACCAATATAGACCAATAGCTCCCAATGTGCCTATAATAGTAGAGAGGAGAGCACTTGATATTGCTATGATAATAGTATTTAGAAAAGCACGCCACAAATCTGGAGAATCAAACAGTAGCTTTTTATACCATATTAAAGATGCTCCCTCCCATTTTGTGCTCTTTGAGACATTAAAAGAGAATATTACTAATATTAATAAAGGAAGATAAAAAAAGATCATTGTAAGTATAAATGGATATTTTGAAAATTTGGGTACTCTTTTTTGATCTAAAAACTTCTCTCTATTTGACATATATATTTACACCTTACTCATTTTCATAAATCTTTTTGAATCCTCAACAACTTTGTTTTTGTCATGGATTCTATCTCTCTTTAATTTTGTTATCTGCATAAACATGAATACTGCGATTGTAGTAACAAGGGTTAGTGTAACAGATAGAGATGATGCAAAAGGATAATTTTTAACAACTTTCAGCTGACTATTTATTAAATTACCAATCATAACTGAGTCTTTACCACCAACAATATCAGGTATAGCAAAGTTTCCAAAAACAGGAATAAATGTAAATAGAACTGCTGTTGTAATACCCGGTATTATACCTGGGATCAGAATCTTATAGAAAGCCTGAAATTTTGTAGCACCTAAATCACGTGCAGCCTCAAGCAGACCAAAATCAAACTTCTCTATGGTTGTATAGAGCGGTAAAATTGCAAAAGGCAAATATGTGTATATCATAAGCAGAATAACAGCCCACTGATTATTAAGGAGCTGCAAAGGCTTTGATATAAAACCAATACTTAATAGCATATTATTAATGAGTCCATTATTTCCAAGTATTGTCATCCATGCAAATACTCTAATCAAAAAATTAGTCCAAAATGGGATTATAATAAGCAAAAGAAACATATTTTTGTATTTACTTCTTGCTATATAATATGCTGTTGGAATTGCCATTAAGATTGTTATTATGGTTGATACTATTGCTATAAAGAGTGTTTTTAATATTACTTTTCTTACACCAGGGTTTAATAGTGATATATAGGCATCAAGAGAAAATTGAGCTTCAAACCCGCCATATGTACTCTTTTTAAGAAAGGAACCAACAAATATAATCATTATTGGTACAGCGAAGAATATAGTAAGCCAAATGGTCAGCGGCAATGTATAGGTAAATCCAACATTTTTTTTCATACTTTTACTCAATCTCCACTATATATTCATCATCAACATACCACCAAATATAGACCTCATCTTTCCAATTTATAGGAACTTCGTCCATATAGTACTTTATATGCTGTTTTATTACTTTAAACAAAATATTATCTACTTTTACATAGTATCTTGACTGAAATCCTGTATATATCACCTCATCAACAAAACCTTTTAGTATATTAACATTTTTTATTTTTTCAGGGTGTGTCTTTGATATTCTTATCTTTTCAGGTCTTATTGCTATCTTTATGACATCATCTACCTTTATATCTTTTTCAGGACATATTGTTAATTCATTAAGAGTCTTCTCATTCATTGTTGCGACACTATTTTCCATGTCTACTTCGGTTATCTTGCCTTCAAGAATATTTGTCTCACCAATAAAGTTTGCGACAAACATATCTGCTGGGAACTCATATATCTCTGACGGTGTTCCAACCTGTAAAACTACCCCATCTTTCATTACTGCAATTCTATCCGATACACTCAAAGCCTCCTGCTGATCATGTGTTACATATATAAATGTAATTCCAACTTTATCATGAATGGCATCTAAATCTATCAATAGCTGATGTCTAAGCTTTGCATCAAGCGCACTTAGAGGCTCATCAAGCAGTAAAACTCTAGGATTGTTTATCAATGCACGAGCTATTGCAACACGCTGTCTCTGCCCTCCAGACATTTGGGCAGGATACTTCTTTTGATGCTCTGTCAATTTTACTAAACCTAGATACTCTTCCACCTTATCTTGTATTGTTGACTCTTTAATTTTTTTCCCATCTATTTTTCTCAACCGTAAAGGGAAAGCAACGTTTTCATATACAGTGAGATGAGGAAAAAGAGCATAGTTTTGAAAGATAGTATTCACAGGTCTCTTATTAGGGTGAACTTTTATGAGATCATACCCATCAAGGAGAAGCTCTCCAGTGGTTGGTGTCTCAAAACCAGCAATTATTCTAAGCAATGTAGTCTTGCCACAGCCAGAAGGACCAAGAAGAGAAAAGAACTCCCCTGGGTTTATTTGAAGATTTATGTTATCTAAAACTTGAAAATCTCCAAATTTTTTGTTTATATTATTTACAGTTACCTTTCCACCAATCACTTGATTATATTCTCCAAAAAATAATTGAATGCGATTATACAAAAAAAAAATTAAAAATCAATAAAATTATATACTTTTTTTATAAATATTATTTAATTAAAAACTCCACGCGCGTGAGGTTATTCAATAACCTCTCCAATTAAAGTAGAACCATTTAGTCCAACTATTTCAACCTTCTCTATTTCATCTTTTAGTGTCTCTCCATTGTATACAACCATAAAATCCTCTTTTGAGACACCTAAAATTTGATTATCCTCTTTTTTACTCCACCTTTCAGATATTACCTCTATTTTTTTACCAATAAGCTCTCTCTTTTTCTCAACTGATATGGCTCTTTGGGTATCAATCAACATAGATAATCTTGAGAGCTTCACATCATCAGGGACATCATCTACTAAATTGTTGGTTGCAAAGGTATTTTCTCTCTCATTATACTTATATGTAAAAGCATCATTAAATTTTACCTCTTTAACAAGCTCCATAGTATCATTAAAATCCTCTTCTGTTTCGCCACAAAATCCAACTATAATATCAGTTGTTATATTACTAACTGGCATACTTTTTTTGAATTTATCTATTCTTGATAGATACTCCTCTCTTGTATATTTTCTATTCATTTTTGATAATATTTTGTTGGAGCCAGACTGAAGAGCAAGATGTAGCCAGCCAGAGACTTTATTACTTTGAGCTACATAATCAATCAAAGTCTCATTAAAATCTTTAGGATGACTTGATAGATATTTTATCCATTTAATATCAGTTTCAGTCTCCACTCTTTTTAATAGTTCAACAAAATTAATATCTTTAGTGTCATTGCCATATGAGTTTACATTCTGTCCAAGCAAAGTCACAGAGACAACACCATTTGATACAAGGTTATTTATATCATCTACTATCTCTTTTGAACTTCGGGAGATCTCTCTGCCTCGAATGTATGGAACAATACAGTAGCTGCAAAAGTTATTACAGCCATGACTAATACTTACATATGCTTTTTTTGGATTTATTTCACTTGGAAAGGAGCTATTAAAAACAATATTACTTTCACCAACAAATAGAACTCTCTCTCCCTTACGATGAGACTCTATTATTGAAGGGATCTTATCTTTATGAAAGGTCCCAACAACAGCATCAACAGCCTTTACTTTTTTTAAGAACTCTTCTCCAACTCTCTCTGCCATACAACCCATAACAATAAGGATAAGCTCTCTCTTCTCTTTCATTTTTTTATAGTAGCCAGCCCTACCCCAAATCCTATTTTCAGCAGTTTTTCTTACAGAGCAGGTATTTATAATGATTATATTAGCTTTAAGAGGAGAGTTTGATAATTCAAATCCGCTCCTTTTCATTGCTTCAGATAGAGATAGAGACTCTGTGATGTTCATCTGACACCCATATGTCTCGATAAAGAATTTATTATTATTCATTAAGCTTTAATCACGAACGAATTGAACTTTTTGTTTAATAGAGAATTTCACTTTAGCATTAACATCTTTATTATCTTCAATAACACCAAAGTTTAAACTTCCTAGATATGTTAATCTTTGATTTGGTTTTATGTCCAATTTCTTTCTTAATAGGTTGGTTACACACTCAAAATGGTAACACTCATCTCTATTATTATCAGATATTGAACTACTCATATTATTTATCACCTTGCCACAAATACTACATGTAACAGATGATAATGAATTTATCTTATAAATAGGTTTCAGTCTTGAATTTCTTTGAGCGGATTTCTCTTCACGTTTTACAGTAATAATTTTAACAGTTTGAGGAGTCTCAATCTTTTTATTATTGTTGAACCCACTGTTTTTATTATTACTGCCGCTAGTTTTATTTGAACCTTTTATATTTGTAGAAACTGATTTGAAAGTAGAAGATTTTATCTCTCTGTTCTTATTACCAGATCTTCTATCTCCTCTTTTCTTATCAGAAAATCGACTATTTTTTTCTATCACAAACCTAAAATCTCCTCAGATAACAACATTGCAATTCTTGAAATAGCTAATTGCAGATACTCATTAGTACATATTTTGATCTTTAGCTCTTTTATCCTTTTAGGATTTCTTGGCCTTGCTTTTTTCACCATGTTAAATAATACCTCTAATAAAAAATAGCATTCAAGAAAACAATTGGTTTTTTAACCAATCCACTTTAAATGTGTCATTTTCTTTGGAATAAGTCAAGCATATAACATCAAACCTGCAATCATAATTATCAAATAACTTATTATCAGAAAGAAATATAGATATCGAATTCTTAATTCTTTCTAATTTCTTTTGGCTGATAGATTCAATAGGTTTGCCGTATTTAAAAGACTTTCGAAGTTTCACTTCAATAAAAATTATCGTCTTTTTTTCAATTCCTATTATATCTATCTCGCCAAAATCAGTAAAATAATTCCTTCTTACTATTTCAATACCATTAGCCTCCAGAAAACTGGAGGCTATCTCTTCACCAACACTACCAAACTCCCTATTATTCATAGGACTCTTTAATTATTGACCACCGTTTTTTTGGTCTACAATTCTATATTCAACTTTAAATACTTTATCTGGAGAATCTATATTAGCAGAAAAGAACACCCTTCCAAAATCTGTTCTATTTTTAAATAGATCACTTCCAACATTTTTAGGAAGGTCAATTTTATACTGAACTTGTCTTCCTAGATAGTAGACAAAAAACCTTCCAGTTAATATGTTTAGAATCTCTTTTATACAATCATTTTCCAAATCTGTCTCATTTGGATCTCCCCATATATTTCCAACTATAACTTTTTTCAAATCATTTGACATATGCATATTTATAATGCCAGGAAAAGGTTCAATTAGATTAATAGAAACAAAATGGTCAAATTTCATAGCCTCAAATGTCTGATCATCATTCAATACCTCTATCAAAGCCATCTTACCAAAAACTTGAGTAACAGCATTAATCAATGCACTTCTTTTTTTACTATTGTCCATTACAGTATCTCCTAAAAAAGTATTTATACAATCTTTCTTTTCTAATCCTATATTATTATAACTATTTATAAAAATCAATTATTTTTAATAATTATTATTAATTTCCCAATACCATTTGAGAAAAAGCTCCAAATTCTCATTAAAAAAGTTGTGAACCAGATATGCAGCCTCTTTTCCAATGTAACGAAAGTGCCATGGCTCATAACTATAGCCAGTAATATTCTCCAATCCCTTTGGAAAAGACATAACAAATCCATATTTAAAAGCATTATATTTTAGCCATACTCCCTCTTTTGTCTTCTCAAAAGACTCCTCAAGACTGTTAAAATCTATGACAGTACCCAATTGATGCTGTGATGCACCCGGTTTTGCACTTATTGTTGAGGCATATTCAGCACCATACTGCTTTACCCAGCCATTATATACAACAACCTGTGTCTCATAAGAGCGAAAAGCTGATACAATAGAGAGCGAAACATCATCATTGTTTGAATCAGAAAACATATCACGTAGATCATTTAATATAATTCTTCTAAGCTGATAAGAATTTTTATTAGATTTAAAATAGCTATTATCAAGATTGACAAGATCATTAGGTATATAGTCTTTTGGTAAGAGATTTTTCTTATTTACCAGTAGAAGAAGCTCTTCTGAATTTCTTGGAATTGCTTTTAAATGGCTCAAAAAGTTATCTTCAGACTTTTTACTTTTCTTTATTTTACTAATAACATCTTTTGGCAGCTCTTTTATAATCTTATCTATGTTTTTATACCTCTTTTCCATATCTTTGTTTGATTCTATATAAACAGCTTTCGTAATATCAATATTTAGTATCCCTTTTATCATTCTTTTTACATTTTTGATATCTAAATCTATCTTTGATTTGAATTCTATTGTTAGAGCAGCAATGCCAAGCCTATCTGATAGCCAGCCTGTCATATCTCCTGATGTATTGTATCCAATATTATCAAAAAGATAATCTGAATTTTCATAGACAATAGATGCAAATTGGGTATTATAATACTGCTCATTTCCGGGTATTATAGCATCTCCAGCAGAGTGCAATGATAGAACAACAATTGATTTACTGTTTCTTAATGGTTCAAAAAGTCTCTGTATAGCCTGCGTCTCTGGCTCACTAAATGGCTTGCTTCCTGCACTAAATATATTATTGGAAAAATATATCAGTGGCTGCCAGTTATCTGTAGCAAAATTACGGTTCAAGTCAACATCATTATCATTTAATCTTCTATCTTTCAACAAACCATCAGGATTTAATCTTGGTATTATCCAAAGGCTCTTATTTTTAGGTACTTTATTCTTTTTTTGAATAAGTTCATTTAATATAAATTCTGCAGTCTTTGAAGTGTTCTCTTCATTACCATGAATACCAGCTATTATAACTAAAATCTGGTTACCATCGCCAAATTTATAGAGATTTATGGGTCTTTCATCAACACTTCTACCAATTATAACTCTCTCTTCTGAAAATATTAAAAAAAATGATAAAAAGATAAAAACAAATGATAGACAAAATCGATTTTGCATAGATGAATTTAATAACAAAATAAGCATAAAATGTCAAAAATTAAAAACCTTGCAATTTGTAAAATTTCTTTGTTTACATTGTACGAATAATTATGTATATTCGAAAATAACAAAACTTGTCGGAGAAAAAAAATTATGGATTTTTTAACTAAATGTGAAAACAGATTTAAAGATATTAATAGCATTCTCTCTCTTGGATTAGATCCTCTAATAGAAAAATTTCCAGTAACTAAAAACAATATAAAAGAGACTATCATATTTTATTTCACAGAGATCTTGATGAACTTTCAAAATAATATATATGTAGTAAAGCCAAATATTGCGTTTTATGAGCAATATGGATTTGATGGACTATCAGCGCTAAAAGAGATTATGAAGCTCGCAAAAAAATTGGAGATTCCAACAATTCTGGACTGTAAGAGAGGAGATATTGGAAATACTGCAAAAGCCTATGCAAAGGCGTGTTTTGATGAATTTGATGCTGATGCAGTTACTCTCTCTCCATATCTAGGATTGGATAGTATATCTCCATTCTTTGAGTATAGAGATAAAGGACATTTTGTATTGGCGCTGACCTCCAACAGAGGTAGCAGTGATTTTCAGCAGCTTACATTGGATACAGGTATAAAGCTCTATGAGAGAGTCTTTTCCAATATACTTGACTGGAATAGTCTCTATTCTAACAACATAGGAGCCGTTGTTGGTGCAACCCATATGGAAGAATTTAAAAATCTCTTAAATAGACTTGGTAAAAACAGTATTCCTCTTCTTATCCCCGGTGTTGGCACTCAAGGTGGAAGTTTTACCGAAATTATTGCTCTGTTAAAAGAGTTTAATTATCCTATGCATAAAATTTTCATTAATTCATCTTCAAAAATAATTTATGCCAATAGTGAGCATAACTCTAAAAATTATCTTGATGATATCACTCTAGAGATAAAAAAAATGAATATTTAAAACAATAAAGCTTTAAGAATTAAAGATTTTAACATATTTTTTCTATAATTAAGTATAAGTAGCTTTATCATAAATATTTATTATAAAGGCAGAATTTAATGGAAAAAAAAGAGTTCTATAAATTTTTTAAGAAAATTCCAAAAACAGAGATCCATCTCCATTCTGAAGCTGTGGTTAGTAAGCAAGATGCAGGAAGAATGCTTTCAAAAGAGAATCTAAAATATAAAGATAAAAATGAAATTGATAAGCTTTTTAATGTAAGCAATCTAGAAGAATTTATCAATGTTTTTCTCTTGCTACAAAAATCTTTTAAAACCATTTCAGATTTTGGAAACCTTTTTCATAGTATATCATATTACATGAAGAAAAATGGTCTTGTATATGCAGAACTCTTTTTTGCTCCAACCTACTTTATAAAACAGGGTTGGAAATATGAGGAGATGGTAAAATTCTTCTCAAAAAAGATAAGAAAGATAAGAAGAAAAGATAATATTATCATAAAGATTTTGGTAGATGTCTCAAGAACATTTGGTCCAGAAAATGCAATGGCAAATCTTGAACTTGTTATAAAACATAAGACAAAAGATATAATAGGTATAGGTTTGGGTGGTGACGAAAAAAAGGGTCCAGCAAAAGATTATATAGAAGTATACAAGAAAGCAAAAGAGTATGGACTACATAGAGTTGCACACGCTGGAGAAGATGACACATATCAATCAATATGGGATACAATCAGGTTACTAAAAGTTGAAAGAATTGGGCATGGAATTGCAGCTATCGAGAACAAAGAGATAATGGACTATTTAGCAGAAGAGCAAATTCCATTAGAAATCGCTCCTACCAGCAATGTCTTTACAAAAAAGTATGTAAAAGAGCTAAAAGATCATCCAATAAGACAATTTTATGATAATGGAATACTTGTAACATTAAACACTGATGATCCTACCCTATTTAGCATCAATATAATTGATGAATATTGGAATCTCTATTCTGAGATGGGATTCTCTTTAGACGATTTGAGGCAGATTGTGATAAATGGTTTTAAGGCTTCATTTCTGCCAAAAAGCAAGAAAAAAGAGTATATAAGAAGAGTAAGAAAAAGCTGGAAAAAATACTTTTCAAGCAAAGAGTAATTTTCTTACAAAAAATATCTAATCTCTTTTATATATTACAGTAATAATATCATCATATTTCATACATCTTTCTAATTTAAGCTGAATAAAACTCTTATCTTTATCAAAAAGAGCTATTCCATCTCCTAAAATAGTTGGAATTATAGATATGTAGTATTCATCTATTAAATTGTTTTTTATCAAAGGGTTAACAATAGAGTTTCCACCTACAATCCAGATATCTTTTCCATCTTGTCCTTGTAATTGTCTAACAAAATCGGGTAGATCTGTGTTAACAAACTCAATATCACTATTATCACTTTTCTCTGGTTTTGATGTGAATATATAACTCTTTAATCCATCATATGGCCACTTATCTACAAATAGCTCCAATGAGATCTGTTTATACGTGCTATTTCCCATTATTAGTGTATCTATATTTTGAATAAATTCAGAGTACCCTTCAGCTAATCCAGGAGTATTATCATACTTTGTAAGCCAAGATATATCACCATCTTTTCGAGCTATATAGCCATCTAAGCTCATGGCTATATATAAAACAACTTTTCTATTTGATTTCATTACTTTGTACTCAAAAAGTTAGGGATTTTATTAATAAAGGATTTTGTATCAGAATCTAACTCTTTTAAGAAACTATTTTCTTTAAAATCTCCCAATACAGCAACCATCTCATCTTCATTATCATACATCATTTTTCTAAATGGATCTGTATAATCTTTCTTTCTTGATTTTATAGATGATTCAAGTATAAAATTTGCAAAATTAACTGTTCTCGATGTAACCTCTCTCCAATCATCAATACTAAATGATTCTATCTTTTTATTGTATATCTTTTCCAAAGCATAGAGTCCATAACGAGTCTTATCCTTCTCATACCTGCTATCAAGTTCATCATATCTAGTATGTACACTCTTCCATGTTTTAAGATTACCCTTTTTAATATCACTCTTTAAGTTTTCAAGATCATCATCAGAAACTATCTGCCCACCTAAATTCCACCATTTTGTAAAGACCTTTTCTTTTGAAAATGTTGCTATCTTATCAAAAAAGGTCTTCAATTCTAGTTGGTTATCTTTAAAAAAATAGTTAATTATATTTTTCACAGCAAAATAGATAACAATATCCTTATACATATTATATGCCTTAATTGGCTCTTTTATATAGCCACCATGTCTTCTCATAGCATGAGAATCAAGAATATCAACATCTATATCATTATAATTAGTTTTTGAGACATCATTGATATATTCAATACCAGCTTTCAATGTTTTTTTATCATCTGTTAAGGAGTCATCATTTTTTTTACCAATTAAGTAGGCTATCCTATCCATAGCATACAATACTTCAGATATTGTATCTGGAGCATATGGGTCTATCTCAATATGCTGAACAATATTTTTTCTCTTATCCCTTGCTTTAAACTTATATTGGTTTCTAGCCAATGCATACATATTATGGAAAAACCAGTAGGCTGGAACAATAGAGATAGCCTCTTTTCGCTTTTTCAAAGATATTAGAGAGAATGGATACTCTATATTAAGTTCATGTAAATAATCACCTTTAACAATTAATGAATATGAGGCAAATTTTGAATTGTGCTTAAAGCTGGTACATAGTCCCGGCCAGAAGCCTCTGCCAGCTATTATCTCCCCATCAGGAGCACGAGAGTTGTGATTAGAGCCTATTGTTGCACCTGAGGCTATATTGGATTGCCCAAGCAAAGTGCTTGCAATCAAAAACGATGAGTTGTGGTGCTGTTCATGAAAAGGGAAGATAAGGTTATTTAAAATTTCACAGCAAGATACTGTCGAATTGTCACCCATAACAGAGTTTAATAGCCTTGCTCCATATTTTAGCTGACAATTTGTACCCATAACAAATCTTACACCCTTTGCACCATAAAAAATCTTGTTTGAATATCCAATTATTCCGTTAACAAGCTCTACTCCCTCACCTATTTGTGTTGGTTCATCTTTTGAAGAGCGAATAGTTGTATTTTTTATCTTATTTGCGCCTTTTATATAGCAATACTCACCTATATTTGTATCTTTTATTATCCTGCTATTTTTTATTACAGAGAATTTTCCTACCTCACCGTAGTATCCTCTCTTTTTATCATCGCTACCATCAACCATAGAAAAGAGCGATTTCATTAAGGCTTTATCACCTCTAAATTTTGACCATATAAAGGCATCAGCTGTAATCATATCTTCAAATGGGAGTATTTTTCTTCCAGCATTCTCATTTGCAAGCTCAATCCATATGCGAACATCCTCATTTTCACCTTTTTTAAGAAAACCATTTCCAAACTTGCTATGGTTAGAATTTGACATCTCATCTATATTAAAAAGTATTGAAAAATCGCCTACAACATAGTTTGCAAGGTAGTGTACCTCTCTTATAACAACATTATCACCTATATCACATGATATTATTGTAGAGTTATCCAAACCCACAGGAAGTTTTAAATCATGAAACTCAAGATAGATATTTGATAGTGCACCGATTCTGTTTTTGCCATAGAACTCACAATTTGTGATAAGCTCTACATCAAACTGCTCCGCTACATAGATATCATTCCAGTCTTCAGCGGAGTTATTATTTTTTACTAAAATCTCTATCTCTTTTGGAGTGAGATTTCTGTAGTTTTTATCTGCTTTCTTGTCATTTGGATAGAAAAGGCTGTTTTGTTTAGCCATTGGCACACCCTCCTTATACTTTTTATATTATAACAAATAATGATAAATATGAAAAGGTTGGTTCTCTCTTTTATTTAACAATATTTACTCTATTTTTTTATTCTAATTCCATTTTCTGCAATATTAAGCATAAACCCAATAGCTATAAAACAGGATAAGAGAAAAGATCCACCATACGATATAAAGGGCAAAGGAATACCCGTTATTGGCATTAACCCTATACACATTCCAATGTTTTCTAAAATATGAAATAGAAACATTGCCATTATACCAATAACAACATATGAACCCCAATAATCTTTGGATTTTACACAGATCTTGAAACTTTGTATAAAAATCAATGAGTATAATAGTAAAATCACCATGCTGCCTACAAAACCAGCCTCTTCTGCAATAACTGGGTAGATAAAGTCTGTTGATTGCTCTGGGACAAAGCTCTTCTGTACCTGTTCTCCCTTTCCCCACCCTTTTCCAAAGAGTCCGCCATTACCAATAGTTGTGATAGATTGTATAATATGATATCCGCTGCCTTTGGAATCAACATATGGATTGAAAAATATTAACAATCTATCTTTTTGATATGGTTTTAATACTCTATTTAGGGGGTATGATACTGATAAACCAATTATTACCGCTGAAATTATAAAAATATAGACCAAAAAGAAAGTTTTAAATTTCTGAGATATGCCTTTTATATAGTCAAAGAAGACCAGCAATGCTATCAAAAGAGTTAAGAGAAAAGTAGTAAAAACTATAAATATATATCTTTTGTTAATGAAAAGATTTAAAATTTCACTCTCATTATTAAAATAGAGCTTATTTATTGTTGTAACAAATGGTATGAAGGCTGCAAAAACTATCAATAGTAGAGAATATATAAGATATTTTTTGGGAACACCCGCTATAAAAGAGATAAAAAAGAATATTGGAAAAAAGACCAAAGTTGTGCCTAGATCTGGCAAAAGCATTATAACTCCAGCGGGTATAAATGTTATAGCCACCCCTTTAAGAAATGTAGAGAGATCTGCAATTTCTAGCTGTGTTTTTTTTGAATAAAATATTGAAAGAAGTGATATTGTTGCTATCTTCGCAAACTCTGAAAACTGTATATTTACTCCCAAAAGTATAAGCCTTCTCTGTCCCATAACATGTCGGCCAAAGAAAACAGTTACTAGAACACCTATTATACATATTATATAGAATGCTAATGTATATCTTTGAAGCACTCTTGGTGGCATTATAGAGAGTAGTACAGCTACAATTAGGCCTACAACTAAAAATATGATCTGCCTCATATACTGAAAACTGTCAGCCCTAGTATTAAGATTTGCCGAATATATAAAAAATATACCAATAATTCCCAAAAATATAGATGAAAAAAATAGTACATAATCAAACTTTGAAAAAAAATCATCTCTCATATATATTCTACTCCGTTCTATAACTCTCTTTTATAGGATACCCAAATCGCTTGGCTGTTGTTAAATAGTCCTCTTTTCTATAATAGGAACTGGCAACCATATTAGCTAAAGGGGCTGCATATCTGTAATAACTTCCATTTTCAAACTCACAGAGTACAAGAAAACTTATTTTCTCTTCATCTGGGAAATCAATTGGTCCAAAGCCAGCAAACCATGAGTGTGTCTGTTTTTTCTTTCCCATTCCCAACTCTGCTGTACCTGTTTTTCCTGCGAATTTATATTGGTTTGCTCTAAATGCCCCATAACCAGTCCCTTCTGTAATAACACTCCTTAAAGATCGTGTTACACCATTAAAAACACTCTCTTCCACACCAAGTTTAGCAAAATCTATAATCTTTTCTCCCTTATACTCCTTTAACAAAGATCCATCTATAGATGAACGAACGCTTTTTAACAGATGAGGTTTATATGCATATCCTCTATTTGAAATAACATTATAGGAGTTTAATATCTGAAGCGGGGTCACTTTCACATCTCCCTGTCCAATGATTGTGTTTAGATTGTCTCCGCCAACCCAAAAGAGTCCAATTTTACGCTTCCACTCTGGATCAGGGATAAGACCATTAACTTCAGAGGGCAAATCTACACCAAGGTAGCTTCCATAACCAAAATATTTTGCATATGTACTCACCCTATCTATATTATTACGTGCAATATTGTAGTAGTAGACATCACATGAGTTTATAAGAGCATGATTAAGGTTTTGCCAACCATGCCCATGAGGAAAAACCCAACACTTGAAAGTGTCAGTACCAATCTTATAAAAACCATTACAATAGAATGTCTTCTCTGTGGAGACCAGCCCCTCACTGAGAGTTGCTGTATTTGTAACTATTTTAAATGTAGAACCGGGTGGATATATTGACTGGATACTTCTGTTTAAAAGAGGGCTTCCAATAGTATCAAGCTCCAAATCTAGTTTGACCCTATCATTTTCTGGGCTTTGTAATATATAGACATTTGGATCGTAGTTTGGATAGCTTACCATTGCAAGTATCTCCCCTGTATATGGACGGGATACTATAATGACACCTGTTCTATCAGCTAAGATCTGTTCAACATTTTTCTGCAGTTCAAAGTCTATTGAGAGCTCTATATCATGTCCAGATTCTGCTTTTTCATACTTCTCTTTTATCTCTTTTTGTATATTCATTTTTGCATCTATTTCATAAACAATCCTGCCTGCTTTGCCCTTCAATTCGCTCTCATAACTTTTTTCTATTCCATTCTTTCCTATAAAATCGAGCTGCTGATATCCCTCTTTACTTAAAATAGATAGTTCATTACTATTTATTGGACCTATATAGCCTAGAACATGTGACAACATATTTTTATTTGGATAATTTCTAATCAAGTTCTCTTTTATAGATATCCCTTTCATGTTTTCATCATTCTCTTTAATTCTTATAAAATTATCATATGGTATATTCTCTTTGAAAAGCAGATCTTCTCTCTTTTTTGAGTTTTCTGATAGAAACTTCTCTATATCTTCATATGGAACATTAAGTACATTTGATAGGTATAGAAGTGATATTTGTCTTTTTTCTAGATTTTTTGGCAATTCAAAAGGATTTATATAGAGATTATATGTTATAATATTCTTTGCCAAAACTACACCATCGCTGGAGTAGATATTACCTCTTATTGGCTCAATCCTTACTACTTTTTCTCTATAGTGTTCGGATTGTTTACTAAACATTGGATTTTTTATGATCTGTATGTACCCTATTTTTAGAAGTAATATTATTATTATAAAAATAGCAACAAGAAAAGTTACACTTCTAACCTTAAGCTCTTTATTTAAACCGGGCCTTATCCTAGAATCTTCCATATTTTAATTGTACACCTTTAAAAAAAAGAAAATAACTACTATAATAATTATCTTACAATAATGATTTATTATTAGAAATATTTTATTGTTTTGATATTGTTTAAAACAATATTGTTTTTTAATTATATTTAACAAAATCAACAGTTATTGATACTGAGGCACTTCTCCCCTTCTCATCTACAAGAGATATCTCTATATTTTTATCCTCTGGTATAAAAAAAAGTGGTGAAGTTGCAGGGATACTTCCTATAAACTTATCATTAGCATACCAATAGAATCTATTTGAATCAAGATAATTGTTGGCAGAGAGCTCAATTTTTTGATATTCAACATTTGAACTCAAATCAATTTGATATTTTGATCCATCTTTTGGAGAGAGTATATTTAAACCGCTGCCCAAATCAATATCACTAAAATTTCCACTTAAATTGTTCTGCTTATATTTACCACTCTTTTTTAGATAGTGCTCAACAAAGTTTGGATAGACCTCCATAACAATCTCTTCATAGTTGCTGCTGCTCTCTGTTTCATCTATATCCTTAATAGAGACTATCTTTTTTGTTGATTTATCATATATCACTTTCTTGTGTATATCGCAATACTCTGTGTTGGTTTTTCCTTTTATATAAAAATCATCTATCTTCGCTTTGCAAAACTTTGTTGGGAGCTTTCCTGAAACCGCACAGACCTCCCTCTTTGCAATATCACTTGGAATGTCAAACCACCTATCATTTACACGCCCAAGCTCATTTAGTATCTTAAAAACAACAGGGAGAGCATGTATAGCCCCCGTTATATTAAAAGTTAGCTTATTATCCAAATTGCCAACCCAGACACCAACTGTATACTTTGGTGTATAGCCTATTGCAAGCGCATCAAGGTATCCATATGATGTGCCTGTTTTATAAGCAATCTTAACCTTATCTTTTGTATACTCCCAGCTTGAATCGAGGTCGGGTCTAAAGCCCTGCGATAATATATCATTTGTTATATAGCATGCCTCTTTTGAGATTAGGGAGAGTTTTTCTTTTTCGTCACAGCTACTCTTCAAATCGCTTTTTAAAAAGTTTAACTTGTTTAAGATTCCATCATTGGATAGGCTTGAGTATAACTCAACAATATTCTCAAGTGTCAAGGGATAACTTCCCAACACAATTGATAGATCGCTATCCTCTACCTCACTCTTGTTTGACATATAGCCACTCTTTAGAAGAAATGATTTTAAGCCCATCTCTCCTAAAGATCGCTCCAAAGAGATTGCTGGAATATTAAGTGATCTATATAGTGCCTCATCAGCACTAATTATTCCATAGTATGTTTGTGAAAAATTTTTGGGGTTGTAGCCATTAAAATCTATTGGTATATCAATCAGCATCAATTTTGGTGTAACAATCCCCCTCTCAATACCCATAGCATATATAAATGGCTTCAAGGTCGAACCGGGAGAGCGTCTTATGTTGCAGGCATTATATCTGCTGCCTGTAACATTTTTTTCATAAAAGGGTGAGCCCAAATAGGCAAGTGTATCCATACTCTCATTATCTATAACAATCAGGGCACAATTTGTAGATTTTAATGGAATAAGGTGATTTGTCAAGATCCTATTTGACAACTCTTGTATATTTCTGTCTAAGGTCAGATGGATATTGCTTTCGCTGTTTGATTTTTCAACTCTCTCAACAATGGAGATAATATTGCTATCAAATTTTTGTTTGGAGACCCTTGGCTCGCTTTCAACTATTCTATCCAACTCATAATCATCAATATCAAATATGGCGGCTATCCTCTTTGCAACTTTGTCTCTTCCACTTTTGGCGTTGACTATATTTTTATCGGGCCGATTTTTTTCTGGGGAGTTTGATATTCCCAAAAGAAGTGAGGCCTCTCCAAAGGTAAGCTCACCTGCTCTCTTGCCAAAATAGAAGTAGGATGCCGCCTCCACCCCCTGTATGTTTCCGCCCATAGGAATAGTGTTTAGATATAGTGCAAGTATCTCTCTTTTTGAGTAGAGAAGCTCCAGCTGAATTGCTCTCATAACCTCCAGCAGTTTGTTTTTTACACTGCGCCTCTTTGGTTCGGAGAGACGAGCAAGCTGCATAGTGATGGTTGAACCGCCATATAGAACCCTTTTTGCTCTTATATTCACAAAAAAAGCCCTTATTATTGAAACAGGATTAAACCCAGGATTCATAAAAAAAGATCTATCCTCATATTCAATAACGCCTTTTACAATATATTTGGAGATATCATCTAGTTCTGCTTTTACTCTATACTGTTTTTTATCATTAAGGCTAATCCAACAGACACTCTGATCACTATAGTAGTATGTTTTTGAGAAATCCCTATTTAACCACTTTGGGATTGGAAAAATGATTGTTGATAGAAAGAGTAAAAAATAGAATATTAGAATGGTCAAAATTGAGTAGGATAAAATTTTATGTCTATCTATTATCTTTGCTTTTAAGAAAAGCAGTATATTTTTTAATGGCATTATCTAAAAATCCAAATAGGTGGATAACCTTTATTTAAAATTTTATTAAAATAGCAACCATTTTTAGTATAGCAATTTTACTTAAAAAAATAAAGATGAATAGCTTCATTATAAAATATAGTTTTAACACTTTTTTTAAAGAACAGATAAAAAAAATGGCATAATATATAAAATAAAAATTATTTTTTAGTAAAAAATAGAGTTTAAGTTGATTTTCTTTTAAAATTATCTTACAATAGTAGTGTGTACTGTATGCTTATACAAATTATGATTTTTTTAAAATAGATTATTTATTTCTCTTTTTTTAAATAATTTGGAGACTATATTGGAGACTATATATGAATAATAAAGTGAATACAAAAAGGCAAAGATTTCTTATAACAACAATATTAATATCTATAGTAACATTGTATCTCTCCTCATGCAGCCTAATCCACTACTTTGATGATCTATCACTTTTTGATAACAATGTTTTTGATGGTGAAAAAAAAGTAGACCCTACAACCACCACAACATATCCAGCAGACTTTTTTGGTATAACCAACATAAAATTTGTTGCAGCTAATAAGGATCTAGTTCCAAAAGAGAATGAGAATAATATTGTAGTCTTGTCTGATGAAGTGTATAGTAGTTCACTAGAACTTGATATTAGTTTTATCCGCGGAGAGTTGTATTATCTTAGTACTTCATCCCCTATTGCTACTAATAACAGTTCATCTCCATATAAACATAAAATAAATATAGATTTTCCTTCCACTTTTTATCTTGAGATAGAAGATAGTAGTGGTAGCATTAGAAAATCCTACCAAATAACAATAGTTCTAGAGAGTGAACTGCTCCACGTATCAGCAACAGCAAATGGTGATGATGATAATAATGATGGAAGCAGCAAAAAGCCATTTAAAACTATAACAAAGGCACTTCTTGTTGCTGGGGCAAGAACAACAAATCCATATGATGCAAAAGATGTTCTTATATGGGTTGATAAAAATGGTATATGCAGCAGTGGTGAAACAATTAATCCAAATCCTACTCCAGCTGGTATAGGAGCCCCCGCTGGTTTAGGTAAAAGTATTACTATAGAGGGTGGTTATAACTATAATAGCACCAACGGTGAATGGACACTGGATAGCAGTGCTCGCTCCACATACTCTGCAGATTTGTGGCTTGGCACTAATTTAACTGCCACTGTAAAAAACTTTACTATAACCAAAGGGTTAAAAAACGAATCAACATTGACACTATCAAACTGTATAATAAAATCGGACTCCACAACAGCAGATTGTGTTATAGAAACCAGCGGCAGTTTAACAAGTTTAACATTAGAAAACAACAGTGAGGTTATGGGAACTCCAACCTGCTCAATAGCTATAAAGAATGATGGTGGCGGAGTTGTTACTATTAAAGATAGTGTTACCATAGCTGGGGTAGCTAACTGTCAACAAGTATCATCTATTTGTAATGCCATAGGCATAGATAATAATGGAGGAACAGTTCATATGTATGGCGGAGTGGTAATGGGTGGATATATAGTAGATACTATAACATCTGGAACACCATATAGTTTCTGTGGAATATCTAATAAAGGAGCAGTCACTATTAGTGGTGGTGATATTATAGGATTAGAAGATAATCTTGTTTCTTATGGCTATAATAGTGGTGGTATATATGGTATAGAACATGATTCAACAGGCATTTTAACTATAGATGGTGGAAATATATATGGAATAAAAGATAAAGTTCTTGCAAATGGAGAGGTTGCTGGGCTCTATGTTAAAAATAGTGGTACATCATCATCAGCAATTTCTATTAAAAAAGCATTTATATATGGATCATATAACGATGCAAACACCACAAATAAAGCAACAAACATCTATGGTATAAAAAACAGCGGGAGCGGGATCATTAATAACATATCAGAAACAGAAACCAAAATAGTTGGTGCTTTTGGCAAAATAAGTGCAAGCTCCATTTATGGATTGCATAATCAAGGCACTATTATTACACTATCTGGCGGCACCATAACAGGTTTAAATGGAAATGCAACGATTTCAGATACAAGTGGTCAAGTCTGTGCTCTCTATCAAGCTGGCACTATAAGTAGTAATATAACTGGTACAACTTTCATTGGTGCAAAGGGCTCTATAGGGCTTGATAATATCTCTTATATGGATGGAATATATGCTCTCCGCCTTTTAAGTACTAGCGCTACGAGTTATAATTTAAACAGTGCAACAATATATGGTGTTACAAATTTTAATGGTTCTGCTGGTATAGTTGCTATATGCAATGAAGCTCCGTCAGCTGTTACTTTGAAGGGAACAACTGTCTATGGGGCACATGAGAGTACATCATTGAAAAGTGTATATGGAATCAAGAATAGTAAGACAATCAACATAAATGAGAATTCTAAAGTATATGGGGCATATGGAAGTACAATAACAGGTTCTGCCTATGGAATAAAGAATGGGGAAAATACTGCTGCTGCTAATCTTAACTCTACTGCTGAAGTATATGGAGCATATAATAGCAATGCCACAACCTCTACTGGAGTAGAGAGCATTGGAATAGTTGGTGTAAATAGTAACTCTAAAGTATATGGTGCATATAGTAGCACTACGAACACCATTGGTGGTGACTCTTATGGTATATTTAGTAGCAGGATGGTAACTGTAACTAGTGGTTCTGTATATGGTGCATATGGGCCTACTGATAATCCAAATAATCTTAATATTGTTGGTAATGCCTATGGAATATATAATATAGGTGGAGATACCAGTCCTATTATTAGCATGGTACAAGCTACCGCCATTGTTGTTGGCATCTACTCTGCAACAGTAGCTAACTCTGCTAAAGGTATATATACATTCTGTGATAGTTCAACTCCAACCTCTTCAATTACAATTAATTCTTCCACTGTTTGTGGTGCAAGTAGTGGAGCAAAAATAACAGATACAACTGGTGACTCTTATGGAATACATAGCGATACTACAGCTGCTACTATTAACACAACTATTAAAACCACTTCCAGCGCCCCCTATAATAATACATATATATATGGTGCAGAGGGTGGTAGCTCTGCATATAGAGCATACGGTTTCTATTTAAATGGCAGTGGTTCTAAGGTGACAATAGATACTACTAGCTGTACTACTTCAAATACGAAAATCTATGGAACAGCAAACTTTTCTACAGCAGATACTTATGGTGCATATAGAAAAAATGGAGGTGATCTTACAGGTGATAGCAATGCATATTGCCAACCTAGTGTTCCATAAATTACCATCATTAATAATTGAATCAGATAAATTTATTCTAAATCCTTGATTTATCTCTCAATTTTGCATATACTCATATTTTTCAAAATCAAATAAAAAACCATTAATAAATTCAAGGAAACAAAAATATGCAGAACAAAAAAATCGCATTTGTCAGCGACTTTGATGGCACAATAAGTGATGAGGACTTCTTCACCTACACAACAAACGCCTACTTTGATGATGAGGCACTCTTCCCATGGAGAGAGTACATTGCAGGCAGAAAGCACCATTTTGATGCTTTGAAAGAGATGTTTGCTGAAATTCATGTTGATGAGAGTGAGCTTATTGCACTTATTGATAAGATTCATATTGACAAGGCACTACTTGAAGTTTTGGAGCTTTGCAAAAGCAAAAATATACCAATATATGTATGCAGCGCTGGAAATGATTACTACATAAGACACCTAATTGGCAAAGAGATAAAAAAATATAATATAACCTTGATAAGCAATCATGGGGAGTACAACAAAAAAGATGGCCTTGTGATGAGCGCACCAGAAAAGACAAACCCATTTTATGATGAAAAAGTTGGAATATCCAAATATAAAGCAGTTAAAAAATTGAAAGATGATGGCTATTTTGTAATTTTTGCTGGAGATGGCCCGCCAGATTTTGAACCAGCCAAAATTGCTGATGTGGTCTTTGCAAAAAAAATATTATTAGAAAAATGTATAGAGGCTGGTATCAAGACTAAAACTTTCAACAGCTTTGATGATATCTACAACTTTATAAGGAGCTTTTAATATGCGTCCATTACTATACACAAATAAACAGATAAACATCCCCTACCTCCTAAAGATAGGACATGGAAAGATAGAAAAAATAGGCAAATATTTAGTAGATAAAAGCATGAACAACATAGCCCTATTTATGGGTGAAGGCATCGAAGAGCTATTGGGCGAGAAGCTTAACAATAGCCTCGACACGCACAATATAAAAGTTGTCTACAATCAAATTATTAAAGATATTAATATAGATGATATCACTCATACAGCTTTCAACCTCTCCCCCACCATCGATGCAATTGTTGGCATAGGGGGTGGCAAGGCACTCGACTTCGCAAAGTATAGCGCATATCTATTAAAAATCCCATTTATCAGTGTGCCAACATCTATCTCTAATGATGGCTTCTGCAGCCCATCATCATCACTGACCGTTCTTGGAAAGAGAAAATCTATTAAATCTGGCATCCCATTTGGGGTTGTGATCGATTTGGATATCATAAAAAATAGCCCAAAGATATTTTTATACTCTGGCATAGGAGACATGGTCTCAAAAATCACATCTATTTGGGACTGGAAAAAAGCATTTGAGAAGGGACTAGAGAGGTTTAATGATTTTGCCTCACTCCTCGCCTACAACTCTCTTGGACTTCTATTTCTAAAATATACATCAGATATTTTTGACCCAGAGTTTCAAAGAGGGCTTGCAAATTCACTTTTAATAAGTGGGCTCTCTATGGAGGTTGCTGGAAGCTCAAGACCTGCAAGCGGCAGTGAGCATCTAATCTCTCACGCTCTTGACAGAGTTTGCAAAAAACCAAAGATACATGGGGTTCAAGTTGGTGTCGCAACCTATCTTTGTGCACTGCTTCAAGATAATGAGAATATGAGCGATGTAAAGACACTTCTTATTGATACTGGTTTTTTAGATTTTGTAAAAACTGATCCTTTTGATAAAAGTGAATATATAGAGGCACTAAAACTTGCTCCCTCTATCAAACAAGACTACTACACAATTCTCTCTGAAAACGATAGCTTTGATAGAGCGATAAAGCTCATTAATGATGACGAGATATTAAAATCTGTTATAAAGTAACAATTTTATTAACCATAGGGCTGCTATTAGATCTCTTTTATATTTAATATTCTCAAAAAAAGAATCACTATTATTGATTTTAATATATGGTATTATTATCTTCTATTAGGTATAAACATAGTAAGAAAAAAATAGTTGGTTGAGTTTTTTAGAACTTGATAAGGAGTAAATGTATGAAAAAATATATGTTTTTAATTTCTACATCTTTGCTATTTGTTTTTACATCTCTCTATGCAGAGGCCCCAATTACAAAAGAGAATACACGTATTGGGACTTTGGAGTTTACTGCAGACTATCCAACAGACCAAACAGTTCAGAAACTATATGAGGAGATGGATTTTCAAAGAGCAGTTCAAGCCTATATGTGGGCTATGCCTACCGTAGCTCTCAATGAGATGTATTTAGCCAACAATAAGAAGTTTGGACTTAATTTTGGAGATCAAATCTTTTTGAAGGGCTATATAACCCCAAAAAATATGGGACTAACGCCAAATGATACTACTATCTATACAATAGTTTATTTAGATTTGAGCAAAGAGCCATATATTGTAGAGTCTCCTGCTGGTGCTTATGGTGTGATTGATGACTATTGGCAACGCCCAATTTCAGAGATTGGAGCTTTGGGTCCGGACAAAGGCAAGGGCGGAAAGTTTTTGATTCTTCCACCAGATTATAAGGGCAAAGCTCCAAAAGGTTACTTTGTCGTTCAATCAAATACGAATAAAGTTATGTATATGGTACGTGCATTTGTAAAAAATGATGATGTTAAAAGTGCAGTGGAAAGCTTAACAAAAGTTACGGTATACCCACTTAGTAAAGCTAAAAATCCTACAAAACAGAAAGTTGTTGATGGAAGCAGTGCTGTAGATACTATTGCTCCAAAAGGCTTTGAGTATTGGGAGCGTCTAAGCTCTATCATTGATACAGAGCCTGTTCAAGAGAGAGATCGATTCTTTATGGCAATGTTAAAACCGCTTGGCATTGAGAAGGGTAAAAAATTTGCTCCTAATGAAAAGCAGAAGAAAATTTTAACTGAGGCAGCTGAAGTTGGATTTAGAATGTCTCAAGCTGTTAGTTTTGCACCTAGGTTTGAAAATGTTGTAGCATACCCTAACACTCATTGGGAATATGTAATTACTATGAATCCTAATCAAAAGGCAGAGAACTATGAACAACTTGATGAGCGTTTGGACTACACATTTGAGGCTATAACTATGGCTGAAGGTATGGTTAAACATATAGTTGGTGCTGGCTCTCAATATTATGAGGCAACCCGTGACAAAGATGGAAAGTGGCTTGATGGTTCAAACACATATACACTTCATATTCCTGCAAATGTTCCAGTGAAAGAGTTCTGGTCAGTTACTGTATATGACAATATGACTCGATCTATGATTGATACAGATACACAGAAGCCATCTCTATCATCAAAAAATAGTGATATAGTTAAAAACAGTGATGGCTCTATTAATATCTATTTTGGACCAACAGCTCCAAAAGGAAAAGAGGCAAACTGGATTAAGACAATCCCTAATAAGGGGTGGTTTACATACTTCCGCTGGTATAGTCCAACAGAGGCATTCTTTGATCAAACTTGGAAATTGAAAGATATAGAGAAGAGTGATATTAAGTAATATTTAAGTTTTCTTAAATAAAGTGTATGCACCATATAAGTAAATAGCTCGACCAACTGTTATTGTTGCTTATATGGTGTCTTTTTATCAAACTTATCTATTAGATGGTTTATGAACATTTTTTCCTTTCTATTTTTTTCACATCAAGCTTAGAAAGATAATATTTCTTTTAAAGAAGATATTTGTCAAAAAGGACGTGGCTAGTAAAAAAAGAAAAAAATTACATTCTATCAAGAGGCTCTATTCCAAGCAGCCTTAAACCAATTTTTAATACTTGCAAAGTTGCAATTGAGATATTTAGCCTTACGTTTTTGATATTTTCAGATTCAGAAAGAATTGGATTATCATGGTAAAATTTATTAAATCTTTTTGATAGTTCATATATATATGTTGTTAGCTCCACTGATGATAAATTATCGCATGATTTTAAAACAACATCTTCAAAATTTAGAAGCTGATATATAACATTCCACTCATCCTGATTAAACTTATAATCTGAAGAGTCAAATTTTAAACTATTGCTACCATATTTAGTAATTAGAGAATTAATACGAGAGGTTGTATATTGTATGTATGGCCCTGTGTTTCCATCAAAGCTAATTGATTTTTCAGGTATAAACATAATATCTTTTGATGTAGAGAAATTGAGAAGATAGAACTTCAATGCACTTAAAGCGACCTTTTCAGCTATATAATTCTTTTCATCTTCACTTATATCCTTATTGCGTTCATCAATCTCACTCTTTGCTAAACCAAACAGTAGATCCATTAGGTTATCAGCATCAATAACCTTCCCCTCTCTGCTCTTCATTTTTCCTTCAGGCAGATTAACCATACCATAAGATAGATGAAAACAGCTATCAGCCCATGAGTAGCCAAGCTTTTTAAGAGTGGCAAAAAGAGTATCAAAGTGGTAATTTTGTTCAGATCCAACAACATATATAAATCTGCTCGCGTTATAAACATCATGCCTCTTTTTTGCAGTTCCCAAATCTTGAGTGATATAGATACTTGTTCCATCAGAGCGAAGAAGTGCCTTCTTATCAAGCCCAACATCACTATTATCCACCCAGACACTATTGTCAGCCTCTCTAAAGAAGAGTCCCCTACTAAGACCATCAAGAACTATATCTTTACCTAATAGGTAGTTATTGCTCTCATATTCAAAACTATCAAACTCTATCCCCATTCTTTTGTAGGTCTCTTTCATTCCAGAAATTGCCCAACCATTCATTTTTTTCCATAACTCTATTGTGTCACTATCATTATTCTCCCAATCTACAAGCATACCCTTTGCTTGCTTTTCGAGGTCAGGGTTGTTTTTCTCCTCTATGGCATACTTCACATAGAAGTCCCCAACCAAGTGGTCAGATTTTTTATGTTCGCTTTCAGGTGTAGCTCCATTTCCAAAGAGTTTATATGCAAGCATAGATTTACAAATATGTATACCGCGATCATTTATCAAGTTTATGCTTGTTAGAGTATAGCCGCAAAATCTATAGATATTAGATATAAAAGCACCAAGCACATTGTTGCGACAGTGTCCCAAGTGGAGAGGTTTATTAGTATTTGGGCTACTAAACTCCAACACAACCTTTATATTGTTTGTCTTTTGTTTAGCAAAGTTATCCCCTTTGGATAGAATATCTTCAACAATAGAATCAAAGATACTATTTCTATCAAGAAATATGTTTAGGTATGGTCCCTTTACAACGCTCTCATAAATAGTAGGATCTTTCTCTATATCATTTTTGATTATGTTAGCAATTTCAAAGGGCTTCATCTTTAATATATTTGTATAGCTAAAGAGTGGAATAGCCAAATCTCCCATATCTGGGTTTGGCGGAACCTCAACAACGACTTCATACTCATTTTTAGCTATATTATTTAAAGACTTGCTAATTAAACCTTTTATATTTGATACTATCTCATCTCGTTTACTCATATATCTATTCCTATAAACATTAAATTAATGTGAACTCAATGAACTTTTTATAAAATTATTTCTAAAATTTACTCCATAATAAAATTAGAAAGTCACTATTTTTTTAGATAAAATATTTGTCAAAAAAACGTGGTGAGTCAAAAAAGCTAAAACTCTATTCTGACTCCAAAAGCCATTGTATCTTTAGCTCTAACATCACTATAGATAGATATACTATTTGAGATATTTTTCAACTTTTTTTTGTATTTATTTGCAAAATACCAGAAAATTATGGCACCAATTATACCTTTAAGGGCAAAGCTAGCTCCAAAAGCAACCATAACATGCCCAAATAGGAGAAGCTGATAACCTGGATCATTAAACTTCAAGTCAAAAAGGTTATATTGCCCATCAGCAGAGGCCCACCACCAAACTACAGCTCCAGAGACAGCAATAGCTACTCCAACGCCAATAAAAATAGAGTAGTGAATAGCAAGGATTGAGAAAAATTTCGCTGCCTTTTTCCAATCAGTTATCTTCTCACTATCTGTTCGATTATCCTCTTTCTTAGCGAAGTCACTTAAAAATCCCTTTTTTTCATCGCTTATGAATTTCATTTTAAATGATTTGGTATTGATTTTATATTTACCCTCTGAAATATCATTCGAATAGAGAGCAGAAAACATCGTAAAAACAAAAATAATTAAAAAAATGAACTTTTTCAGCTTATTATTCCTTTATAATTAGGGTAATACAAAATTAAAAGTTAAGATATTCAAACAAATATTTATTGACAATAACAGCTTTTTAATTTTAAGTAAAGTTTTTTATATAATTATTACACTATTTTTAAATAGTTTTTTTTATTTTTTTACGAAAAAACAAAAATAATAGTTGAAATAACTATCTATTTCTATTATAATTTTGGTAGTCCAATTTGGAAAACTATTTTTGTGTCTGGAGAAAAAGTCATGAATATAATTTGGCAAGAGACTATATTTTCTGATGGTTCATCTAATTTTGTTTCAAATCCAAAACCAACACTAAATGAAAAAGTAACATTCTCATTTAGAATCTGTAAAAACGCTAAAGTTGAAAAGGCATTTTTCGAAGCAAATCCGAAAGGCGAAATATATTATCATAAAATGTCAAAAACAAAAGAAGATAACTTCTTTGCCTACTATTCCATAGAGTACAAAATTGAGGTAAAAAAGTTAATATACAAATTTCTTATTATGATTGATGGTAAGGGCTACTACTACGATCAATTTGGACTCTCAAGGCAAGATAGAGCAAACTTTTTTGCTTTTAAAATAGTTACAGATGGTGACTATTCAAGCTGGTCTCCTGAAGCTATATTTTACCAAATATTTCCAGATAGATTTAATCGTGTTGGCGATAATAAACTTGATGATAGAGAAGTTAAGATTTTTTTGGAAGATAAGAGTGTAAGGGAGGGAAAGAGGGTTCTTTCAAAGTGGAATGATCCAATAATAAAGCATACACGTGTTAGTGATAGTGAATATACAATACAATATTATGGTGGTAATTTTAATGGAATTAGAGAGAAAATTCCATATTTAAAGGAGCTTGGTATCACTGCTATCTACCTTAATCCAATTACAAAAGCTCGCTCAAACCATCGTTATGATGTTGAGGATTATTTGACTCCAGACCCGCTCTTGGGCACAGAGGAGGAGCTTGCAGCAATGATAAAAGCGCTCCATAATAATGGTATAAAAGTCATTTTTGATGGGGTATTGAATCATACTGGTATTTTTCATCTTTGGTTTGATCACCTTGGAGAGGCTGAGCCTAAAGGTGCTTTTGCTTCAAAAACTTCGCCATATATAGATTTTTACTACTTTTATGAGCATCCATATAAGTTTGAGAGTTGGATGGGTTCCCGCATTCTTCCACAATTAAACTTAGCTAATAAACAAGTTATAGGTAAATTGCTTACAGATAAAGATTCTGCTGTAAAAAAGTGGCTTAAAAAACCATTTTCAATTGATGGTTGGAGACTTGATACTGCCTCAATTCTTGGTAAGTTCCCATTAAACAAAGTAGATGAGGAGTTTAACAAGGCACTTCATAAGGCAATAAAAGAGGAGAACAAGGATGCCTATATTGTTGGAGAATCCTTTTATGACCCTGAAGAGCTTGTAAGTTATGATAAATATGAAGCAACGATGAACTATCGTGGTTTTATGACTCCAATTATAAAGTGGCTTACAAAAATATCCTATTTTTTGACTGTTCCAAGGGAGGATGGCCGTTTTGAACTTAAGCTCTCTGCAAGAGAGATGCTGAAGCAGCTTGATAATATAAGAAACTCACTGAATTTTCAAAATCAAATTAGAATGTACAATCTCTTGGACTCTCATGATGTCCCAAGATTCTACACACAAATAGGTAAAGATTTTAATAAGTTTAAAATTGCTCTCTCTATTCTATTCACATACATTGGAATACCAGCGATCTACTATGGAGATGAGGTTGGAATGGAGGGAGAGGGAGACCCTGACTGCAGGCGACCTATGATTTGGGATGAAAAAAAACAGGATGAGAAGATATTAAAACTCTATAAGGAGCTAATTGCCTTTAGAAAAGAGAACAAAGCATTGGTTTATGGCTCATATATTAATATCTTTACTTCAAAAAAGATGTTTGCATTTGCTAGGTTTTTAGAAGATGAAGTTATTATAACAGCAGCAAGCAACTCTGATAAAATGAAATATATGAGTATGTTACTTACTCCACTTGGAATAAAGAGTGGTACATTTGTTAATATATATGATGGTAAATCATATAAAGTTGAAAACTATGTACTAAAAATACAACTAAAAAAATATGACTCTATGATATTAGTTAGACAATAATTTTTCTTTATTCCTACAAAATTAGAGAGGGAGTATATCTTTTGAATAGAATATATATTAAAAAGTGCATAGGAAGAAAAAAATGGAACTATATAGATTAAGAAAAAAGATTGAGTCTTTTGAGGAGCCAATTATTAAACTGCTATACAAAAGATCTCTATACAAACAGAACCTCTCAAACTTTGACTCTAACTATCTCTCTTTAAGGTTATTAAAGAGAGATAGTCTTGATAATATTGAGTTTAAAGAGTATATAGATTTGTTAATTACTCCCCTATGTGAAAGTGGAGAGGACTCATTTCTCAAAACAACAAAAAGACTAAATAAAAAGATAATAAGACTTATAAACAAGAGAGTTAATCTTGGAAAAAAAGTTGGCAAAGTGAAATTAAAGAGAGATTATCAAACATTTAACGAATTGAAACTCTCAAATGAACTAGAGAAGATGGAGGAGATAATTACCAATAGTGATCTAGAAAACAAGATACTTGAGAGAGTATCAAGTATGTATAGCCTCTACTTTCAAGATGATGCAAAAAAGAGAGAGATTATAAAGCAGATATATGAAAAAATAATCAAAAAAACAAAAGAGGTGCAGATAGAGGAGATTGTTAGAAAGTTAAATACTTGAGTTATTTTATATATATATTGCCATTGGTATTATTAGCATACTCTTTCCTTCTATTTCTGTTTTTAATTTTGGGAGAATAATTCCTGATTCATTAATTTCTTCTGTATTAAACTGCGAAGAGAATACATCTACTAATGATCTATTTACTATACTCAAACTTGTATTTCTCAATAAATTTATTCTATCCCCATCTAAACTATTAGTTACTTTGATCACTTTTCCAATAATATTAAATTTTCCATCTATAAGTTCATTCATACTTCTGCTATTAAAATAGTCAATATTTGTTTGCAACACAGTTTCAATACCTGTGTTATTTAACTTGCAAATAATATCTATAATATTGCCAGATTTTAACGATTCTGATAATGATTTTATTTGATCAATTACCATTTTGTTGGGGTCTTCTTTTTTATTATTATATTTTTTATTTCCTTGATTTTGATTATTAGGTTCAAATATATTATAAATATTAACAATTTTCTCAAATGACTCCATGTAATGTATTATTGGATTCTTTTCTAATGTCCCAATATAATGAACAAAATTTCCAACAATATTATCATTTAAATCATCATCTTTATTTATTTCACTAATTAATTGATTATCATATAAATAATCTAATAATTTTGAGAATAAAGATGTTGGAGTATGAACTCTTTCCTCTGTTATATCTTTTCCATTTTCATTATAGTCTTTTCTTGATAGTATTGATTTTAAATTAATTTTTAAAAATGACAAAACATTACTTGTTCCAATTTCACCTTCAATTCCTGAATGAGAATCTGATGAATGTTTTTCATTTTTTTGTATTGTTTGAATTTGAGCAATACCGCCTTCTATTATTGCTATAAAATCAAATACAATTTTTTGATTTAAATAAATAGGTATTATTAAGTTTTTATTACTCATACAAGTCTCCTATAATTAAAAACTAAAGATATATTTTTTATAATACTACAATATATATTATTATAACATTAAAATGAGAAACAATTACCAAAAAATAAAGTTAAAATAATTGCTGAAAGTAATATTGACAAACCAGCATTACAAACTTTATTGGTATAGTAAAAGTAGGCCATAAATGTAATTTATAAAAGGATAATAAAAAAAACAAAAGAAATATAAATAGAGGTCAAATAAAATTATTTATCTATTTCAATAACAACATAATCTCTAAAGGCAAATAGAGCTCTTAGTGGAGTAAATAACACCTCTATCACTTTAAAAAAGGGAATTAGAAAATCTGGAATAAGCTGTCTATTTTCAAAGCCACCAGAGAGCGGATATAAAATACAGCTTAATCTTTTAATTTTAACAAATTTGAAGTCTATTCCAATATTTTTAAAATAATCCAGAAACTTTTTTCTATTTTTAAAAAACAAAATATAACTTATAGCTTGATTGGAGTCCCATGGATCTTTTGTTTCAATGGAATCTCCTTTTTTAAAATAGTCTACATCAAAAATAAATGGCTCTGGGTGGAATAATTTATAAACAATACTTGAAAAGAGTGATGGATAGGGCTCTAAAATTAGTATCCTACCACCATTTTTTAATACACGTGCAGACTCTTTAAAAAATAAAATTGGATTTGACAAGTGGTGTAAAACATCAATCATTACAATAGAAGATAGCTCACTATCCTTAAATGGCATCTGGTGAGCATCAAAGCACATATCAAGCCAATCCTCTTCAACTATATCGGAGGATATTACTCTTGGCTCAAACTCTTTAAAATTTCCAGTTCCACCACCAAGCTCAACCACCTTAGCTTCATCATTAATATCTTTTAAAATCATTTTATAATAGGAAGTATAGATTTCTCTAATTATTTTCTTGGAATTCCAGACTTTTTTGTGATTTTCTAATATAGATGACATATATTTACTCTTTTTAATTAGATAAATTTAATCTTATTCATAGCAAATATTACCATTTTTAATAGTAGAAAACCATGTTTAAATCTAGAAATATTTGTCTCTCCATAAGTTCTTGCTTGGTAGCGAATAGGCACTTCTACTATTTTGAGGTTGAGTTTTGCTGAACCAAATATCAAATCGAAATCACCAAATGGATCAAAATCGCCAAAATAGCGCCTATTCGCTACCAATCTTTCCCAATTATCTTTTGAAATGACTTTCGTTCCACAGAGTGTATCTTTCAATCTCTGATCCAAAAGCCATGAAAAAACCATCGAGAAAAATTTATTACCTAATATATTTAAAAATCTCATAGACTCCTTCTCCAAAGGATAGACAAGCCTAGTTCCATTTATATATTCGCCCTTTCCACTGCTAATTGCATCATAAAACTTTGGTAGATCTTCAGGTTTTACAGTTAAATCAGCGTCTAATATCATTAAGATGTCGCCTTTTGCAATAGAGAAGCCCTTTCTAACAGCATCTCCCTTCCCTTTTCCATCTTGCTTTGTATATTTTATATCTAATTCATTTTTATACTTTTCATAAACCCTCTCTATTTCATTATATGTGTCATCGGTAGAATTTCCCTCAACAAATATTATCTCTGTACCTTTTCCCATCTGAGGAATCCTCTTCACTGCCTCCTCTATATTCCCCTTTTCGTTACGGGCAGGAACTACAACACTAACACTATACTCCTCCTGCTCTATTTTTTTCTTTCTAGCTACTATAAAGGAGTAGAGCGACAAGCTATTTATTATTGGAAGGTGTACAAGGTATTTATTAAATAACCAAGAGATAATAGGGAAGAAAAAAGGGAATAAAAATCTTTTTCCCTTTTTTATTACAGAAAAATCAGTAAGTTCAAGTATATTTGATATATCATTGAGATCCAACCAATTAATTTTATTTGATGGCATTTTTAAATGTAAGAATTCTGCTAATGAAAAAAATGGTTGCAACATAATATTTTGATACGTGATAATTATTCTAGTATCATTTGTAACACATTTTTTTATTTCAAGAAAAACCTTTTGAACATCTTCAAAATATCCAATTGTATCAGATATAATTATATAATCAAATTTGTCATTTATATCTATATTTTCAGCATCCATTTCAAAAAAGTTCAAATTAGGATAATTATTTTTGGCATAAGAGATCATGTTTTCTGATATATCTATTCCAACTCCATATGATGGAGATAGAAAATTTAATAGATAACCAGTTCCACAGCCAATTTCTAAAATTCTACTATTTTCTTTAACATTAAATTTTAATAATTTTAGTAAATCTTTATAATAGTATTTATTTCTTCTTATCCATTTATCACGCTTTTTAGCCATAGAATCTGAATAATTTTTAATTTTTACTTTTTTGTCTGAGAGAATCATTTCATAATCTCATACACATTGGTATTATTCACTTCACTATTTTCTAGCTTCGTTTTAAATACTCTTCTTAGCCTATTTTTATATTCAGATGATACACTATTTTCTATTTCATTGGTGCCAATGAAAATAGATTTTTCAGGATTTGGTAATCTTTTAAAAATATAGTCAAAATTATAGTAGTATTCTCCCCAAACATTATAAAAAAGAATTTTATCGTTATGATATATTTTTTTTATATATTCAATAAAATGGCCACGATTAAAATCTTTATCATAAAACAAAAGTGAAAATTCCAATGAAGAAGATCTATAATAATAAACTTTTGTATAATCACTATAATTATTAGACAAAAATAGCTTCAATTTATTAGTCTCTCTATTTATCATATTATCAGATTTTATCTCTTTTATAAAATAGATCATAAAAATAGAAAAAATAACAAGAATAAAATAATAGAAAAAATCATTTTTTATTTCGAATGGTGATATTTTATTTCTTGTAAGAAAAATATAGGCAAGAACTAATGTAAAAATAGTCAACATCATTGTTGGAATAAGGTAGTGGTGTCTGTAGTGTTTTAATGTCATTAAAATCTGTAAAACAGTTGCACAAAGTAATGCAATAATTAATTTAAATAAAAATTGATTATCTTTTTTCTTTATTACTGTTTTATTTTTGAAAAATATAAATATCAAACTTAAACCTGCTGCAAAATTAATAATTAAATATGTGTACTCCGAAATCAACATAAATAAATTGTTGAATATGGTATGGAAATTAATAATATTTTTTTCTCCACCACCATAATAACCAGAGTGTGTAAATATAGAAATAAACCAGTTAAAAATTCTCTCATACTCACTGATTACTGGAATTGTAAATATAAAAAAAGCTAATAGGGTGGATAATAAAAAGAGCAGTCTATTTTTTAAATTAGGTAAAATTACTAATGGAACTATAAATAGTGGTAAAAAAGTAACTTTTGTTACTAATCCAATCCCACAAACTACTCCAAATATTATTGAGTATATAAAAGAGTGCTTTTCTATATCATATTTGAAGTGAAAAAGAAGGATTATCAAAAATATAGTACATATAGATAAAAGCAAAGTTTCTGGTGTTACTCTAGAGAGCTCTCTAAAAGCTGTGAAAGAGACAAAAGATGAGAGCTGCAATATTACAGCTAATAATATATCATTTAAAAAGAGATAACCAATCACTCCAAGAGTAATTGTGGTACAAATAAATATTATGAACATAGTAATATTGATAAGATTTAAATAGTGTTCTGGGTTTGATATTACAATTGTATTTATTTCATCATTAGATTTGCTTAAATTGGCAAGTTTTATCACAGCCGCCCCCAGCATCTGCAGAGTGGTTCCTGGGTGATCCGTATGACCTGGGGTTAAACCATTTACAATAGAGAGAGAATTAAGTAGGTAAGCATATTCTGGATCTGAATTATACCCATAATAGTAATAACCTTTTGCATTAAATAGTAAAATATATAAAACAACCATTATAACTGGAACAATAAACAAAAACAATATTTTTTTATCAAAATTACAATCTTTTATCATAAACATAGTTCCATAAATAAAATTTTTTACTAGGTTTTGAAACTACTATAAAAGAATAAACAAGTCAATATTTTTATATAGCATAAGAAAAGATAAATAATAAAGTAAATTATAAAAGAATTTACAAAATAGTTATTTTATAATATTATCACTTCAACAAACTCAATACAAAAATAGTAGGATAAATAGAGATGAATGAAGTTACAATAATTGTTGGAAGTGAGAATGATAAGCCCCTTTTGGTTGATATGGAACAAAAACTAAAGGAGCTTAATGTCTCCTACTCCACCTATGTATACTCTGCGCATAGAAACCTTGAGGAGCTAATCACTTTTTTGAAAAGCAATCAAACAAAGGTCTATATAACTGCTGCTGGTCTTGCTGCAGCATTGCCGGGCGTGGTTGCATCACAAGTAAAGCAGCCAGTTATTGGAGTGCCGCTTGAGGTAGGCTCTCTATCAGGCATTGATGCACTTATGGCAATATTGCAGATGCCAAAAGGAGTCCCCCTTGCAACAATGGGGATAGGTAAGCAGGGCTTAATAAATGGGGCTCTATTTGCTGCTAGAATCTTAGGCAAATATTAAAAATCTCATATAAAAAATGGATAATAAAAAAATATCAGCAATACTTTCCATGCTTTTGGTTACAATATTTTGGGGAGTATCATTTATTAGTACCAAAGTCTCCCTTCAAGCATTTGGACCAATGACTATTGCATTTTTAAGATCTCTCATAGCAATAGCAGCACTTTTTGTCATTATAAAAATAACAAAAACAAATATTAAGATAAAAATTAGAGATATTTATCTCTTTGCAATAGCTGGACTTACAGGTATTACACTCTATTTTCTATTTGAAAATCACAGTATAAATATGATCCATGCAAGTGAAGCTGCTATGATAAGCAGCTTCGTACCAATGCTTATGATTATTGCGGACTTTATCTTTTTTAAAAACAGACCCAGCATGATAAGAATAATAACTGTCATTGTCTCCATATTTGGTATATACCTTATTATAAGTAGTGGCATTAGAAATACAAGCAACAATCCAATTGGTTATCTACTTATGACTGGGTCATGTTTTGTATGGATTGTCTACTCTGTAACAACAAAATCTCTGTTTGACAGATATAATTTAATAACTATCATATTTTATCAACTTATTTTTGGTGCGATATTTCTATTTCCACTCATATTTTTTGAGAAGATCAATGTTGAAAATATCGATATTTATACAATTGGTAATCTTCTATTTCTTGCTATTCTCTGCTCTGCAGTTGCTAATTTTCTCTATGCCTACTCTATGAAGCACTTAAGCTTAAGCCTTTGTGGGATATTTATCAATATGATCCCAGTTGTTAGTATTGCTGCTGGCTATCTATTTCTAAATGAGAAGATAACAATAGTGCAATTGTTAGGTGGAATTATAGTAATTTTAAGTGTATCTAATGATAATTTGTTATCTTACAAGAATAAGTAGTTGATTTATTTATAATTAATAGTGATAATCTAATTTTTAATTTGTTATTAAATATAATTGGGAATCTATATGAATGATGATAAAAAGATAGAAAATTATAGAAAGATTTTTGAGTTAGCCAAAAAAATTATTAATGAAAATAGGAAGAAACCTAAAAAAGGTAAATTAAACCTACTAGAAAAGATGAATCATTCACGTCGCGAAACCTACAATAACAAAATTATTGCGTATTTGCTTGATCCAAATGGAGAGCATAATCATCCTGAGTTTTTACTTCGTTTTTTAGAGATGTTGAATGTAGATATTAATGGTTTTAAAAAAGAGTCTAGTGAATCTCAAAAAATAGAAAAAATTCGAGATACAAAAATTACTTTGGAAAGATCTATTGATGGAAATAGAAGAATAGATATTTGGATTGAGTGGAAAGATTTTGTAATAGCAATAGAGAGTAAAATAGAAGCTAAAGAGCAAGAAAATCAGTTGGAGGACTATTATAATTTTACAAAAAAATATGCTAAAGATTTTAGACTCTATTTTTTAACAAAAGAGGGCAATGATGCAAGAAGTTTTGAAAAGAGAAGCTATCCAACAAATTATCCAAATTATAAACCAATCTCTTGGAGAAGTGAAATATATAGATGGTTAAAATATCTTCGTCCCTATGATGATGAAGGCAGCCTTAAGAGTGGATTAAAACAATATATTGAAAGTATAGAGATAATAACTAATCAAACTGAGGAGGAAATTATGACAGCAGATGAGATATATGAAAAAGTATTAAAAGATAGTGCCTTAGAAATAGATGAAATAGAGCCAATAATAAGTGCATTGCAAAAGCGAGAGATGGGGATAGTTTATGAAAATATTCAATCTCGTTTTGATAAAGAAAAAATTGAAAATAAAATCCTAAAAGAAGATGCCATAAAAAATCTATTAGATAAAAAATATTTTATTTACTGTTTTAGAGTAGATATTACTGATGAACTATCTATTGTTGGTGTTTTGGAAAATATGGAACATTTTTATTTTGGTTTAAGAGATAGAAATTATGATAAAATAGTGGAAATAGATGAAAAAGAGAATAAAAAAATAGATTATGATAGATGTTTTAAGAAATATAAAGAAAAGTATGGAATAGACTTTTATGATAAATACAAAAACAGGTATGCTTATGATGCATTGGTATATATTGAAGATAATGGTTCTAAGGTTGGTTGGATACGTTGGGCAAATGAAGACTATCCCAAAACAGAGCTTAAAAAACTATCAGAAGATATGTATGAGTACTATCTACACATAAAAAAAGTAGTAGAAGAGGAACAATCAAGTAACACAAACAAAAAGCAATAATATAACTATATTTGACTTTTATTATTGACAAACAACCTCTTTTGTGAGAAGATTTTTATCTATTTTATTGCTTTATCTCAAAAAGCAATATTAAATACCTTTAAGCTTAAGGTAGTAAAATGGACGAAGTTAACACCGATACAAAAGATAGTAATATTTTTAACAGTAATACTAATAACAAACAAAAGACAAAAAACCCAATTAAGAGGCTCTATAATTGGGTATTGAGCCTTGCTGATAGCAAATTTGGTGCCCTATTTTTATGTATAAATGCATTTATAGAGTCATTCATATTCCCAATTCCGCCAGATGTATTACAGATTGCTCTCTCTATTGGTAACAGAAGAAAATCGCTCTACTATGCTCTTATGTCTACTGTTTTCTCTATTCTTGGGGCAATGGTTGGTTACTATTTTGGCAGTTTTCTATGGGAGAGTGTTGGCGTAAAAATAGTTGAGCTCTATCATGCAGAGGCAATATTTGAAAGTTTGAAAACAACATTTAATGAAAATGGTTTTATTGCAATATTTATAGCAGCTTTGACTCCTGTTCCATATAAGATATTCACAATTGCGGCTGGTGTATGTAAAACTGATTTATGGGTATTCATTATGGCAAGTATTGTCGGCAGGGGTTTAAGGTTCTTTGCTGTTGGGCTCTTGATATTTATATTCGGTGAAAAAATAAAAACATTTATTGATAAATATTTTAATTTGGTAACAATAGTTTTTACCGTTCTTCTAATTGGAGGCATAATTTTAGTAGGATTTGTGAGGCAGTAAGATGAAATTTGATCTTGATAAAGCAATAAGAAAAATAGAAAATTTCCCTAAGGAGGGAGTCCTGTTTTATGACATCACAAGTATTTTTACGAATCCTTTAGCTTTTGAGGCAGTTATTGATGAGGCCTACAATATTTATAAAGATCAAGATATTGATATGCTTATCGCAGTAGAGTCAAGAGGGTTTCTATTCGCCTCAACATTGGCATATAAAATGAGAAAGCCATTGATTTTAGCTCGTAAAAGCGGAAAATTGCCTGGAAAAACAATAAAAGAGGAGTATAAATTGGAATATGGAGAGGCTTCTCTTGAGATACATATAGAAGATCTGCCTGCAGACAAGAGGGTATTAATAGTAGATGACCTAATTGCAACTGGCGGAACATTAAAAGCAATTGCAACAATGATTGAAAAACTTGGCTCATATGTCGCTGGTGTATTTGGCGTAATAGGGCTTCCATTCTTAAACTATTCAAAAAAATTGGCTGGTTATCAAGTAACAACTTTAATCAACTACGATTCTGAATAAAATTTTTATTTTTTAGGTGTATTTTTATGAACGACTTTTGGGAAAAAGAGATAGAATTTATTAATATAAATGATAAGAAGAGGCTTCAGCTTGAGAGATTAAATCAAACTTTTGAGAGAGCAAAAGAGGCAAACTTCTACAAAAAGAGATTTGCTAACATAAAAAAAGAGGGCTTAAAGAGCCTTGATGATATAAAAGATCTGCCATTTACCACAAAGCAAGATTTACGAGATGGTTTTCCATATGAGTTTTTGACTGTTCCCCTTAGTGACGTTGTTCGTCTGCAGTCATCTTCTGGAACTACTGGCAACCCTGTTGTAATATTTCATACACAAGGTGATATTGATAGGTGGGCAAACCTTATGGCAAGGTGTATGTATATGGCTGGCATGAGAAAGAGTGATATCTTTCAAAATATTATGGGATATGGGCTGTTCACTGGCGGATTTGGTTTCCACTATGGAGCAGAGAAGATTGGTGCAATGGTAATACCAATTGGAACGGGAAACAGCCAAAGACAAGTATGGTTTTTGGAGAAGTTTAAAACATCTGTTATGCATATTCTTCCAAGCTACGCTTTAAGACTTCATGCACACATATTGGAGGAGGGGCTAGATCCAAAAAAAGATTTAAGTTTAAAAATAGGATTCATCGGAGCAGAGCCTCATACAGATGAAATTAGAAGAAAAATTGAAGATTTATATGGAATAAAGGCATTCAACTCATATGGATTATCTGAGATGAATGGACCGGGCGTTGCTTTTGAGTGTCAATATCAAGATGGAACTCATGTGTGGGAGGACTCATTTTATCCAGAGATAATCAACCCAGATACATTGGAGGTTCTTCCAGATGGAGAGGTTGGGGAGCTAGTACTAACCACATTAACAAGAGAAGCTATGCCAGTAATAAGATATCGAACCCGTGATTTAACAAGAATAATCTCAGAACCATGCAAATGTGGGCGAACACATAGGAGATTGGATAGAATAAAGGCCAGAAGTGATGATATGATTATAATAAATGGTGTCAATATCTTCCCTATGCAGATAGAGGAGACCCTTATGAGAATAAAGGAGATTGGACACAACTATAGAATCGATATTGAAAAAGATAATTATATGGACAAGCTTCATATCAGTGTTGAGATAAACAAAGAATCATTTACTGGAAGCATTGCACAGCTTGAAAGTATAAAGAAAAATGTTGGTGAGAGGTTAAAAAATGAGCTTGGAGTAAGCTCAATTATAAAGCTTGTAGAGTCTGGCACGCTTCCGCAAAATGAGGGAAAGATAAAGAGAGTTTTTGATAATAGAGATAAGTAAGATTATCACATCTTACCTTTTGGCCTTATAGGGCAAAATTTCTTTATTAAAAAGATAATATCTTTTTTGCATAGAATATATGTTAGAAAGGGCGTGGCTACAAAAAAAATATAAAGTATTTATCAAAAAGGACATGGTTAGTAAAAAAACATTTTTGTTAGGAGAAAAAAATTATGGATTTTTTAAAAAAATTAGCAGATGAATCAAAAAAGTTACAGTGTACAATAGTATTCCCTGAAGGAAAAGATGCTAAAATAGTTGAAGCAGCTTATAGATTAAAGAGAGACGGATTGGTAAAAAACGCTATCGTCATAGGTAATAAAAGTGAGATTGAGGCAGCTGCAAAAGTATCAAACTCTGACCTCTCCATATTAGAAGTTGTTGAACCTGCAAGTGATAAAGATTATGATAAATATGTAGCTGAATACTTTGAACTTAGGAAACATAAGAATATAACTATTGATTTTGCAAAAGAGCAGATGAAAAAGGTACATTTTTATGGAGCTATGATGGTTCACTTGGGGCGTGCTGATGGAATGGTTTCTGGCATTAACTCTGAAACAAAGCCATTTATTCCATCATTTGAGATTATAAAGACTGCTCCATCAATTAGTAGAGTATCGAGCTTATTTTTTGAAGTGTTCCCTGATAAGGTTCTCTTCTACGCTGACTGCGGTGTTAACCAAGATCCTGATGAGGATACAGTTGCTGAAATTGCAATCACAACAGGTATAACTGCAAAGCAGTTCTGGCATGAACCACGTATAGCTCTACTCTCCTACTCTACTAGAGGTTCTGCAAAGCATCCACTTGTTGATAAAATGAGAAATGCAACTGAAAAGGCAAAAAATAGGGCAAAAGAGCTTGGATTTAACGATTTTATTATAGATGGAGAGCTACAATTTGATTCAGCGTTTGTTCCTGAAGTTTGCGCAAAGAAAGCCCCAGACTCACCTTTTGTCAAAGAGAGAGCAAACACATTTATATTTCCAGATCTGAATGCTGGAAATATTGCATATAAAATTACTGAAAGATTGGCTGGTGCACAAGCTTTTGGTCCTATTATGCAGGGTTTAAATAAACCTGTCAATGATCTATCACGTGGTGCAAAAGTTGACGATATTATAAATGCAGCATTAATTACCTGCATACAGACGGTAAAATAGGGACTATTAAGCCCCTCTTTAACAAAGTCAAGATTTCTTGTTTTTAGGATTTTTTTATGAAATTAAAAAGTTTAATCATAGTAGTTGCCATCTCTCTAATATTTGCATGCTCTAAAGAGAGCAAAAATGAGACTATTGCTGAGTTTGAAACAGGGACAATCACACTAAGTCAAGCCATTGAAATATATAAACATCTTCCTCAAGCTGAAAAAGAGAGAATAAAAAATAGAGATGATGCCTATAAGTTTATTAGAAAATTGGCATTAGAGCAGATAATTATTGATAGAGCAAAAGAGGAGAATCTAAATCAAAATGATGAATATATAAACAGCATGAGAGAGATTCGTAATACAACAGCCTATGACTACCTGAAAAATAAGAACGTAATATCAAAAATAAAAATTGATGAATCTGATCTAAATAAATATAATAAAAGATATTCACTATATCAAATAGTTAAGAGGCATGACATCCTTGATGAGAACACAGTTAAAGAGGGCAAAAAATTGCTGGAATCTCTATCAAAGACAATAACAAGCCTTGACTCTTTTAAAGAGAATGCAAAAAAATATTCTGATGATATAACCTCAATTAATGGTGGCTATGTTGGAGATATAAGACTTGGTATAATGGAAGAGGAAATTGATTCAGCTATGAAAAAGCTTAAGCCTCAAAAGATCTCTCATGTAATAGAGACATCATTAGGCTACCATATAATCTTTATAGATAAGATAGAAGAGCTCTCAAAAGAGGAGCTTTTGGCTGATAAAGATCTCTATGATATGGTTTATAGAGAAAGAGAGGAGGATCTTGAGAAAAAATGGTTTGATAAGATCCTAGCGAGTCACGACTTAAAAATATTTCCAGAGAGATTAAAAGATAAAAAATATGGAGATAGTGAACCTCTTGCAACATATAAAGATAAATCTATAACAAAGAGAGAGTTCTTCGAAGTTGTTGATGGATATACAAAAGATAGTGGCTTCCCTGCCCCAACCTTACAAGAGCTAGAGAACCTTCTCAAAAGTATGAGTTTAAATCTTGCTGTCAAATGTATGATATATGAAGATGAAGTTGAAAAATCAGATGATTTCAAAAAGATAATGGAAGAGAAAGAGAACTTAAGCCTGATAAATGCTTATATAGAGAAACATCTTGTAATACCACCTGTAACAAGAGCTGAAATAGAGGACTTTTATAATAAAAATATAAATACCCTCTTTACTTTTAAACAAGATAATGGAAAAATGTATGTGCAAAAGATTGATGAAGTTGTAAAATTTATCTCTCAAAAACTTGAGCAGGGAAAAATACAGGAAGCTAGGTATGAGCTATATAGAAAAATTGTAAGTGATAATAGACTTGTTATTCATGAAGATGTTCTAAATGAACTAATAAAAAAGGAAGGTATTTAAGAGATTAACTTTAAACAGAGGAAATATGGAAAGTAGAAAATTTGCTCTATTTTTAGATTCAGGACAGGGTGGCTTATCGATTCTTCACTACTATCTAAAAAATAATAGCCATGCAAATATTATCTATTTTGGTGACACGATCCACTTTCCATATGGTAAAAAGAGTAAAGAAGAACTTTTTAGATATATTAAAGATATCTATGATAACTTAAAAAAAGATTTTGACATTGCACTAATTGTAATAGCTTGCAATACTGCTTCTGTCTCTGCACTTGCACCTTTAAGAGAGTATACAGATATTCCAATAATTGGAACTGTTCCACCTATAAAAGTTGCTGCTGAAATTACAAAAAATGATAAAATAGGTGTAATAGCTACCGAAACAACTGTAGAGCTTGAATATCTTTCAAATCTGGTTGATGAGTTTGCTAAAAATAAGAGTGTCTTTATGAAGGCATCAAACCCTTTGGTAAAGATAGTGGAAGAGGACTACTCTCAAGATGAGAAAAAGAGAGTAATTGATGAGGAGCTAAAAATTTTCAAAGAGAATGATATAGATACTCTAGTTTTGGGGTGTACTCACTATTCTTTCATAAAAGATGATATAGAGAGTTATTTTGAAAATAGAATAAATATTATAGACCCAAGAGAGGGGGTCTCTAATAGAATTAAAGCAGTATCAGATGGCTCAATAGACTCTGATAAACCAGAGCGAATACTTTTTCTAAGTGATGAGAATAGTCTTGATAAATATAAAAAGATAAACAGCAAATTGAAAATATTTGATACTATAATGGTAAGACACATTGATAAGTGATGGACTTATAATGTCAGGCGTAAGATCAATTTTTTATGTCCTAGATAAGCAAGAAAACAAAATATACCAATCCACAATAAAAGGTAAAATATTAGATACAGAATTCTCTATAAAAAATAGAAAGGAGCTCTCACCTTTGGTTGCTGGAGATAGAGTACGGTTTGAAAAAATTGATGCTAAAACTGGAAGAATAATATCAAGATATGAGAGAAAAAACGAGTTTCGCCGCCTGAAAAATAGTGGAAGAGAGATTCAAACAATTGTTGCTAATCTTGACTACCTGATAGTTGTTGATTCCATTGATACCCCGCCACTTCGCCCATTTTTTATAGATAGGTGTATTATAAGTGCTGACTATATGAAAATTCCTCTATTGATTGTTTTCAATAAAATAGATTTACTGAATGATGATAATAGAGAGCTCTATGAACTCGCAAAAAATACCTATGAAAAACTAAATATAGAGACCATTGATGTATCAACTGTTACAAATAGTGGAATAGACAAATTAAAGGACAAGATAAAAGATAAACTTTGCAGTTTTAATGGGAGATCTGGTGTTGGAAAGAGCTCTATTATAAAGAGAATCGATGAGCAATATAGTAAAATAAGAGTTGGTGAAATTAATAAGAAATTTAATAGAGGAAGACATACAACTACATTTTCACAGGTCTACCCCCTCTCATTTGGTGGACATATAATAGATACCCCAGGTATTAGAGAGCTTGCGGTGTATATAGATAAACCTAATGATGTTGAAGCCTTCTTTAGAGATTTTGATGAGTTTAGAGCAGATTGTAGATTTCCAACCTGTCAGCATATTGATGAACCAAACTGCAGAGTGTTGGAAGCTCTTGAAAACGGTGATATAGAGGAGTTTAGATATGAGAGCTACCTCAGAATAAGAGAGACCATAGAGAAGATATCTGACTCTGAAATATAGGTGAAATTATTATAAATGAAAGAGATATATATTGAAAAGGTAGACTCTACAAACCTCTATTTAAAAAATAATCCACAAAAAGAGGATACTATACTCTACACATTCAACCAAACAGCTGGAAGAGGAAGAGAAAATAGAAGCTGGATAACAGAGGAGAACAAAAATCTCTCACTTTCGCTATTACTACATCCAGAAAAATATGTATCACCTATATGGCTAATTGCAACTATGTCACTCTCATTAACAAAAATCTTAAAAAAATATAAAATAAAAAATAATTGGATAAAGTGGCCAAATGATATTTACATAAAAAATGGAAAATTAGCGGGTGTATTGGCTGAAAGTGAATGGCAAAATGGAAAAATATCTAGAATTATTATAGGAATTGGAATAAATATTAATAATAACGAAACTGACTTCGAAAAAATAGAAAAGAGAGCCACATCGATATCTTTAGAGACAAAAAAAAATATTGACTTGAACAAGTTTACAAGAGAGTATATAAAAAATATAAAAAAACAACTTGATATACTAAACTCAAAAGGTGGAGTAGAAATAATAAAAAAAGAGTATTTTATAGAAGCCAACATAATAAACAAAAGTGCCTCTTGGCAAAATGGAGAGGATATCGCAAAAGGAAAAGTTTTAAATATTAAAGATGATGGAATTGTAATATTTGAGAGAGATAATGGGGAACTGATAGAGATAATATCTGGAGATCTAAAGATAGAGCCAATTCAATTTTAAGATATATTATTTTTATGAGTCCCTGGAGAATTCTCAGCTGTTAGCGTTCCAACTTTTTCGATAAGCAGACATGTAACAAACCCTTCACAAATGGGTCTATGCGAAATACCTTTTTTGACAACAAACATATCTCCCTCATTCAATTCAACAATTTTATTTTCAAGCTCTATTTTCATTTTACCTTCAATAATATAAAAAGCCTCATCAGAATCTCTATGAGTATGAAAGTCCAGTACTCTATTTTCTACTTTGACCATTGTAAAAGTGTGATCATTTAATTTGGATAGAAGATTGTATTCATATATGTTTTCAATTTTTTTACTAGCATCTTTGAAATTTATTTTATCCATAAAATTACTCCTATCAAATTATAAGAAACTTAAAGTATTGTTATAAAAAAGTCAATGTTTTGAACTATTCAAAAATAGTTCAATTTAGGTATTGATTTTTTCTTGAAACTTAAATATATTAGAAGGATCATTTTGATAGACTAATATAAACAATAGAGAGAAAAAAATGTCATTTAAAGATATAGATAAAAATGTTAGTTTTGCAAAACAAGAGGAAGCAATACTAAAGTTTTGGAAAGATAACAAATGTTTTGAAAAATCATTAGAAAAAACTAAAAACGGAGAGCAGTTTGTCTTCTATGATGGTCCTCCCTTCGCAACTGGACTTCCTCACTATGGACATATTCTTCCTGGTACCATAAAAGATATTGTTCCTCGCTATCAAACGATGAAAGGGAAATATGTAGAGAGGCGCTGGGGTTGGGACTGCCATGGGCTTCCTGTTGAGAATCTAATTGAGAAAGAGCTACATTTAAATAGTAAAAAAGATATATTGGCATTTGGTATAGATAAATTCAATGACGCATGTAAAGATAGTGTTCTTCGCTACACCAATGAGTGGGAGAAATCTGTCAATAGGATGGGACGATGGGTAGATTTTGAAAACTCATATAAAACAATGGATCCATACTATATGGAGTCAATATGGTGGGTGTTCAAAACATTATGGGATAAGGGCTTGATATATGAGGGCTTCAAAATATTGCCATACTGTAATAGGTGTACTACTCCACTATCAAATTTTGAAACCAATCAGGGCTACAAAGATACACAAGATCCAGCAATAACTGTTGCATTTCAATTAAAAGATGAAGAGGCTAAAATATTGGCATGGACAACTACACCATGGACACTTCCATCTAATGTTGCTTTGGCAGTTGGAGAATCTATAGATTATGTAGAGATAGAAGATGGTGAAAACAGATACATATTGGCAAAAGATCGCTTGCCTAACTACTATAAAGAGGCAGAGAAGATAAAGATAGTAAGAGAATTTAATGGAAAAGAGCTTGTAGGCAAAAAATATATACCTCTACTGCCATACTTTAAAAACTTTGAGAAAGATGGAGCTTTTGTTGTTGTGGCAGGTCACCATGTAACCACCGAATCTGGTACTGGAATAGTCCATATTGCGCCTGCATTTGGTGAAGATGATGCCGAAATAGGTAAAAAAAATGGCCTTCCAGCACCACTGCCAATAGATGCAGAGGGGCAATTCACTGAAGAGGTATATGACTTTAATGGCGTCAATATAAAGAAGGCTGATAAAGATATAATAAAGAAGCTCAAAGAAGAGAAGAAGCTTGTTAAACATGAGACATATCAGCATAGCTATCCTCACTGCTGGCGATGTGATGAGCCTCTAATATATAGAGCCATATCCAGCTGGTTTGTTGATATACAAAAAATCAAACAGAGCATGATAAATGCAAATGAGAAGATCAATTGGGTGCCTGAACATATAAAAGAGGGACGCTTTGGTAAGTGGATCGCTCAGGCAATAGATTGGGCTATAAGCAGAAACAGATATTGGGGCTGTCCTATACCTGTATGGATATGCGAGAAGTGTGGAAAGAGACATGCTATTGGTAGTATAAATGAGCTTGAGACCCTATCAAAGACAAAAGTCAGTGACCTTCATAAGCAATATGTTGATAAGATAGAGTTCAACTGTCCAGATTGCGGCGGAAAATCTACTAGAGTTGAAGAGGTATTGGATTGCTGGTTTGAGTCCGGTGCTATGCCATATGCACAGAACCACTACCCTTTTGAAAATAAGGAGAAGTTTGAAGCTACCTATCCAGCTGACTTTATAGCAGAGGGGCTTGACCAGACTAGAGGTTGGTTCTATACCCTTGTAGTTCTTGGAGCTGCCCTATTTGATAAGAACGCTTTTAACAATGTTGTTGTGAATGGGCTTGTTCTTGCTGAAGATGGGCGAAAGATGTCAAAGAGACTGAAAAACTATCCCGAAGTTGATGAGGTCTTTGATAAGTATGGCGCTGATGCCTTGAGACTCTTCCTTATGAACTCTGCTGCAGTAAAAGCTGGTGATCTTCTCTTTAGTGAAACAGGTGTTAATGAGGTTATAAAAAACTTTCACCTCCCACTATGGAATTCATACTCATTTTTTATAACATATGCCAATGTTGATGGTTTTGACCAGTCGAAATTGACAAATATATTTTCAAACCCTCTCGATATATGGCTTAATAGTTTTACAGAGTTGCTAATCACCTCTGTTGATAAAGCTATGGCAGAGTATGATTTTAGCCTTGCTATAAAAACCTTGTACAGCTATATAGACCAATTAACAAACTGGTATATAAGGCGATCAAGACGCAGGTTCTGGAAATCTGAAAATGACTCTGATAAGTTTGAAGCATATTCTACCTTATATAATGCATTGTTGAAGTTTTGTTTAGTTGCTGCTCCTATAGCTCCATTTTTGACTGAAGAGATATATCAAAACTTAAGAACAGACTCTATGCCTATATCTATACACCTATGCGACTACCCTACTCCAAACGATAAAATACGTGATGAGATGCTAGAGAGAGAGATGGAGTTGGTACAAAAGTGTGTTGAGATGGGGCGAGCTCTAAGAGCAAAAGTAGAGATAAATTTAAGAAAACCTCTAAATGGAGTCTATTTAATAACCAAAAATGAGAGAGAGATAGAGCTATTAAAGAAGATGGAGAGCATAATACAGGAGGAGCTTAATGTAAAAAATGTCCTCTATGAAAAGGAGGAGGAGAAACTTGTAACCCTCTCCTGCAAAGCAAACTTCAGAGTACTTGGAAAGAGAGTTGGCAAAGATATGAAGGCCATTGCAGAACTTATCACTCAATTTGGCTCAAAAGAGGTAGATGATCTCGAAGCTGATAAAAATATAAAACTTATGTTTAATGGAAGTGAGCTCCTACTATCAAAAGAAGATGTTTTAATAGAAAGAAAGGAGAAAGAGGGACTAACAATATTGAATGATGGAACTCTTACAGTGGCATTGGATACAAACCTTACAAAAGAGCTTATAGAGGAGGGAATAGCAAGAGAATTTATCAGACATATACAAAATATGAGGAAAGAGGAAAACTTCAACGTAACTGATAGGATTTCTATATTCCACAATATCACAAATAATGAGATTGCCTCTGCAATAGGCAGTTGGAAAAATATAATAAAAGATGAGACTCTTGCAAACAAGATAGAAAAAGGTAGTAATATTGCTAAAAATGTAATAAATGTTAATGGAGTAGATATTAAAGTTGCTATTCAAAAAAGCATAATTTAATATTTAAATTAAAAAAGTTTAATCTATGATTTAAATTGGAGTTTAATATGTTTAGTAAAATGGTGTAATATGAAATTTTATTATTCTGTGTACTAATAATGGAATTTTATTGAAGAAACTATTATATTTAATTTAAATAACAAGGATTATTTATGGACCTCTTTGTTACAGCGGTTGTAAAAAATAATAGAGGAATACATGCAAGGCCATCTGGAGAGATAGCCAATGCCGCTAAAAATTATGAATCTCAAGTAAAAATAATTCATAATGGTGTTGTTGCTGATGCAAAAAATGTTTTACAAGTTATCATTCTTGAACTTGGATATAACACTCAGGTAACTATAGAAGCTAAGGGAAGTGATGCTGATATTGCAATAGGTAAAATAAAAGAGCTAATTGAGTGTCAATTTCCATATGATTAAACATTTGTAAAACATATAAAATAAATTATTAAATAAAAGTTTGGGTATATTTTTTATGAAAAGAATATTTATATCTATTATACTTATAATAGTATTTCCTTTTATCTTACACTCTGAAAGATTCAAATTTAATCCTTCTGAAAGCACAAAAAGAAGAATAGTTTGTACGATAAATGGTAGACAATATTCAAATGGCAAATTTTTGTTAGAGTATAGCCAAAACATAAAAACCATAGCAGAGGTATTATCTCACAAAGATGGTAAGTATTTAATAAAAGAGGATACATCATACTCTAATTTAAACAAATTTAGTAGCTCAAAAATCCAAGATATAACCAAAACCTATGTATCCATATTTTATCGAGATGAATTTGGAAATATGGATATAAATAGTCAGTTTCTTTTGCCCACACTTAGAAATATACCTACTTTTCCAGATAAAGATGTTGCTGTTGGTGAAAAATGGAGAGCTAATGGCATTGAGGTACAAGACATATTTGGGGATGGAATTTTATCAACTTTTCCTGTTGATGTAGAGTATGAGTTCATTGGTTATGATGAAAAACAGTTTAATAAAAAAGTCTCTGTAATAAAATATAAATATGAGATAAATAGAGACAATGATGGTGTTATAGAGATGCACCCATCTATATTAAACCTAAATGCTAAAATGATGGGAACAATATATTTTGATCATAGTGCTGGCAGTAGGGTAAAAGAGGAGTATCAGAGAGATTATATATTTACAATTTTAAATCCTCACAATAAAAGAGAGGCAATAGAATTTATTGATGATGGAATTAGGGTCTGGAATGATATAAAAGAGATGAATAAAGATAAAATTATTAAGGATCTAAAAAACACTTTAAAAGAGAGAGATATTGTTGATATTGAAGTTGAAAAAGATGAGAAAGGAGTCAAATTATCTATAGATAATGTACAGTTTAATCCAGATTCATCAAAACTTCTTCCAAAAGAGAGAGAGAGATTGGATAAAATATCTGATATATTGAAAAAATTCAAAGATAACCCTATCCTTATAGAGGGGCACACAACAGATAGAGGAACAAAAAGTGAAAGAGATGCTCTCTCCCTTGAGAGAGCCCGAAGTGTTGCTGAGTATTTAATAGAGAAAGATAGTATAGACCATGAGAATACATCATGTATTGGAAGAGGTGGAGAAGTTCCTTTAGATTCTAATGAGACAATGAAGGGACGAATGAAAAATAGAAGAGTTGAAATATACATTTTAGAAGAGTAAAAAACATTGACTATTATAACAAATAGTTTTACATTGTGATATCTTTTAAAGAAATAGATTTTTCAATCTTTAATAAGGAAATAAATATTATGAAAAAATGGATAGTACTTATGATTATGTTGTCAGCTGCTGTTATTAGCTCATGTGGTAGTGATGTACCAAAAGAGAATGGGCTCTACGCTATATTTGAAACCAATTTTGGTAATTTTACCGCAAAACTCTATTATGATATTACTCCTGTAACTGTTGGAAACTTTGCTGGACTTGCAGAGGGGCTAATAGAATCTACTGATCCAAAAACAGAGGAGAAAACAAAAAAACACTTTTATAATGGTCTTATATTTCATAGAATTATAGATGGCTTTGTAATACAGGGTGGCGACCCTCTAGGTGCAGGATATGGCGGACCTGGATACAGTTTTCCTGATGAGTTTGATTCCAGTCTAACTCACAACAAGGCAGGTATCTTATCTATGGCAAACTCTGGACCAAATACAAATGGAAGTCAATTTTTTATTACATTAAAAGAGACTCCCCATTTAGATGGTGCACACACAGTATTTGGAGAGATCGTTTCTGGAATGAATGTTATAGAAAAGATAGCTAAAGTTAAAGTTGATCCAAATACAAGTAAACCTTACAGTGATGTTTATATAAAAAACCTAAAGATTGTTGCTGTTGGAGATGATGCCAAAAAATTTGATCCTGTAGAGGCTTTTTCTGAAGAGAATAGAAAAAAAATAGTAGAAAAAAACATGCAAAAAAAAGAGGCCGAATTTTCTAAAATATTGGAAGATAACAAAGCTAGTTATGAGGCTCTATTAAAAAAACTTGGTGTTGATATGAACAAAATCGTTACCAATGAGAGTGGCATAAAATATGCAATAGTTAAAAATGGTGGAGCTAGTGAAGTTGAGAGAGGTAATACTGTCGCTTTTAACTATTCAGGTTATCTAATTAATGGTACAATGTTTGACTCCAACTCTGAAAGAGGAGAACCAATAGAGTTCCCTATCGGAGTTGGAAGACTAATACCTGGTTGGGATGATGGAATACCTGGCATGAAAGTTGGAGAGAGAAGAGTTCTTATAATACCATACTATATGGGATATGGAGAGCGAGGAGCTCCTCCTGTTATTCCAGCGAAAGCTACATTAATTTTTGATGTAGAGGTCGTTGGCAAAAAATAAAACTAATATTATTAGAGGTTACAAATGGAACAATTAATTCAGAAAGCAAATGTACTTTTAGAATCGCTGCCATATATAAAAAATTTTTACTCAAAAACTTTTGTTGTAAAATATGGTGGTTCTACTATGGATGACTCTCTGAAGAGAGATATTATCCAAGACCTAATAATGCTTAAGTATATTGGTATCAATATTATAGTTGTACATGGCGGCGGAAATGAGATAACAAACTACTTAAATAAACTTAATATACAAAATGAGTTTGTTAATGGAAGAAGAGTAACTGGTGCCTCTGCAATGGAAGTTGTTCAAATGGTGCTTGTTGGGAAAATAAATCAAGAAATTGTTAGCATGATAAACCAATATGGTGGAAAGGCTGTTGGATTAAGTGGAAATGATGCTAATCTACTAGTTGCTAAGAAAAAGCTACCAGAAATAGTATTTGATGAAAAAACCAACAGCGAAAAAACTGTTGATTTAGGATTTGTTGGAGAAATAGAGAAAGTAAATGAAAAATTAATAGCTGGTCTATCTGAAAGAGGATTTATACCTGTAATTTCACCAATAGGTGCAGGAATAGATGGTGAATCATATAATTTGAATGCTGATGATGTTGCAAGCAGTGTTGCTCAAGCATTAAAAGCTGACAAATTGATTATTCTAACAGATGTAGATGGTATTTATGAGGTTAAAGATAATCCAAACACAAAAATAACAATGTTAACTGTAGAAAAAGCTAATCAAATGATTGCCAACAATCAAATTGTTGGTGGAATGATACCAAAAGTTAACGCATGTATAAATGCTATAAATAATGGAACAAAAAGAACACATATTATTGATGGCAGAGAGAGACACTCAATTCTATTAGAGATATTTACAGATAAAGGAATTGGAACAATGGTAACAGATTAAGTTTACCTTGGAGTATTTTTATGGACAATGTAAAAGATTTATCAAAAAAATATGTTTTAAATACATATAATCGTTTTGATCTTGTTTTTGAAAAAGGTGAAGGTGTATGGCTCTTTACTGATAAAGATGAGAAATTTTTAGATATGGCGAGCGGTATTGCTGTAAGTGCAATGGGATATAATAACAAGAAGCTAGTTGCAAGTTTAACAAATCAGCTGCCAAAACTGTTGCATACAAGTAACTATTTTTATAATATCCCATCAACAAAATTGGCAGAAAAGTTAGTAAAAAATACAATCTTCTCTAAAATATTTTTTTGCAATTCTGGTGCTGAAGCAAATGAGGGTGCTATAAAGCTTGCAAGAAAATTTGGACACTCCATATCTGAAAACAAACATACTATAATAACACTAAAAAACTCTTTTCATGGACGAACCATTACTACACTATCTGCTACTGGACAGACAAAATACCAAAAAAACTTTCATCCACTAACAGAGGGATTTATCTATGCAGAACCCAATGATTTAAATGATCTGGAAAGTAAATTTAATAACAATGTTGCAGCTTTAATGCTTGAACCTATTCAGGGTGAAGCGGGTGTTATTCCTTTAACTAAAGATTTTTTAAAAAAAGCTAGGGAATTATGTGATAAACATAATTCTCTTTTAATATATGATGAAGTCCAAACTGGAGTTGGACGTACAGGTAAGTTATTTGCATATGAACACTTCCTACCAATCGAGCCTGATGTGATAACTATCGCAAAAGGATTGGCAGCAGGATTGCCTATAGGCTGCTTTATGGTCAAAGAGAAATATGAGAATGTACTTCAACCCGGAGAACATGCTTCCACATTTGGAGGGAATCCTCTATCAGCCACAGCTGCTTTGACAGAACTTGATACTATGTTGTCAGACAATTTTTTGGAGCATTTAACTGAAAAAAGTATATTCTTTCTAGAAGAACTCAATAAACTAAAAGAAAAATTTCCTAAAATTATAGTGGATATTCGAGGTATGGGTTTTCTAATAGGAGTTGAATTTTCTATTACAGCAAGAGAGATAATTGATCGCTTAATAAAACAAAATATAATAGCCATACCTGCTGGTGAAAAGACAGTTCGCTTTATACCTCCTTTGGTAATAAAAAATGCAGAATTAAAAATAGCTATAAACGCTTTAGAAAAAATATTACAGGAGATAACCTAAAAATGACAAAAAAAACTTATTTAGTTTTAGATGATGGAACATATTATGAAGGTTGCTCTTTTGGTAACGAAGAATATGTTGAGGGAGAGATAGTTTTTAATACCACTATGGACTCTTATGAAAGTGTTATGAAAAATCCAGCATATTTCAATAAGATTTTGGTATTTACCTATCCCTTAATAGGCAATTTAGGAATTTCACTGGAAGAGAAAGAGAGATGTTATCCAATAGCTGTAGTTGCTAAAGAGGTTTCAAAAGTACCTTTACAAGACAATAAAAAAGAGCTTCTCGATACATTTTTAACTAAAAATAGTATAGTTGGAGTTGAATGTATTGATACTAGAATGATAACAAGAGCTATTACTAAAGGTAATAAAAAGGCGTTTATAACTACATCAAATTTTACAAAAGATAAGCTTGCTGATCTCTCAAAAAAAATAGAAGACTCCAATGAGAAAGAACTTATTTGTGAAGTATCTACAAAAGAGGAATATACATTAGGAGATGCGAAAAAACATATTGGAGTATTAGATTTTGGGGTAGAGCAATCTCTATTAAAATTTTTAGTAAAATTGGGGTACAAAATAACTGTTTTTCCATACAATACGTCAGAAACAACACTACTATCAAAAAAACTAGATCTTTTGCTCTTATCAGATGGTCCTGGTAATCCAAACTCTTCAAAAGAGGTCATCTCTACAGTAAAAAAATTAATTGGAAAAATACCAATGATAGGAGTATCATTTGGAAATTCCATAATATCATTAGCTTTAGATTTTAAGATAGATAGACTTAAAGTTGGACATTTTAGTGATAGCCAAACGATTGTAAATCAAAAAACAAAAAAAATAGTATCTACAATACAGAACCATCTATATAATGTAGATGAAAATAGTATAAAAGATGTAGAAATAACCTATAAAAACTTTAATGATGAGTCTATAGAGGGCTATAAAGATACAAAAAATAAAATTATTACAACCAATTTTTTTCCAAAACATACAGATGATCCTATTCTAGCTGAAATTTTTGAGTATCTATAGGCATAAAATCAATGAGTAAAACGACCTATGACTTCATATATCTATTTCTAGCAATACTATCTCTACTTTTTCTAATAGTAACCTACAAAATCATGCATAAAAGTAAACTCTCAAAATATATAATTGCTATCTGTATATTGAATATCATATGGGATGTATCATGTTTTTTTTACTATTTTTTACCGGTAGAAAATATAACAATGACCATGTTTTGGGGGCTAGCAAGATATATTGGAATGGCATTTTTACCAATTATACTCTTTTTCTTTATGCTGGAAGCATTAGGTTATAAAAAACCAAACTCTATGTCATTAATGAAAGGATTGCTTCTATCTATATTTCCAATAATAACTATGATAATAGCAATAACCTCGCCAAGCCATAAATTATTTGTTTATGATATAAGGTTCGATTATTCTACAGTAAAAGTTCTGAATGCTTCATATGGAATTTGGTACTATCTATACGCAATATATAGTTATCTGATCTTTATAATTACAGAGATTTTGATTTTTAAAAAAGCGTTTTTTGAAAATGATCCAATATATAGTTTTAGAGCAAGGTTTATGGGAATTATATTTGCTATTCCATTTGTAGCAAATATATTTTTTCTTTTTACAAACATCGATTTTGATATAGCTGCATTCATATTTCCTATGGTAACAGCCTTTCTATATTGGGTTATTCTCTTTTATGAGCAGGAGACAATAATACCAATAGCAAGAAATATGGCTATTGATTCTATAAAAGATTTAGCTCTTATTCTTAATAATGACAGAGTGATAGTTGATGCTAATAAAAAAGCCAAAACGATGCTAAAAACTCAAAAACAGACAATAATAGGTGCTAATTTTGAAGAAGTTGTAAAAAGTAATTTTTATAATGTAGATAATCAAGATAAATTTGAGATAGTTAAAAATAGATTGCCTACCCTTCTCTATCTTGATGAAAAAAGTTACTATGAAGTAAATGAGTCCTATATTCGCAATTCTAATAAACAAAAATTAGGAATTCTTGTACTATTAAATAACATAACCTATCTAAAAAATGCTGTTGATACTTTGGAAAATTTGGCAACCAAAGATCAACTAACAAGCCTTTATAATAGACACTTCTATGAACTCGCTATAAAAAGATTCAATGAAGATGAATATTTTCCTTTTACTATAATCCTCGGGGATGTTAATGATCTAAAAAAAGTAAATGATAGCCTTGGACATCAAAAAGGTGATCTTCTTTTAATAACAATTGCAAATATCCTTCTATTGTCTTGCAGAAAAAACGATGTTGTTGCAAGAATAGGTGGAGATGAATTTGCGATTCTTCTCCCAAATACAGAACCTAATATCGCCTCAAGAATAATTGCAAATATAAATGAACTATGCTTGAAAAGAGAGAAAGATGTTGGATTTACAATAAGCATATCTTTAGGATTTGCAACTAAATATTCTAAAAATGAAAATTTAGAAGACATAATCAATAAAGCTGATAGTAATATGTATTCAGATAAAGAGAATTATAAAGTAAATGATGAATAAAAAATATTAAATTATCAATTCTAATAAACCGAAATTTGTCTATATGAAAAAGTACATCCTACTACTATTTTTTACTATATCAAATATTCTGCTCTATTCTCAGCTCTCTCCAATACCAGAACAATATATAATTTTCCAAAAAGCTGATTCAGGCTATGATTTATATATAAAAAAAATGAATAATGTAGAATCTATATTATTAACAGAATCTCAAAAAGATCCATTTGGAAAAAAGACTACCTATACACTACAAACAGAGCATCTAAATCCAGCAAACAGCTATGAAGTTAGAGTGTTAAACAATGAGCAATTAAAACATACCAGTGTTGAGGCATACTATTTGGCAGACTCTACACCAGAACATCATACTGAACTTGGTGACGCTTTCTATTTTTTCCTCCCAGATAAAGTAATATATGGTGGAGTATGGGCTGAAAGAAGTGGTTCTATCAATATAAAACCAGGTTTAAAAATAAACTTAAGACTATTTGAGAAAAAGTATGCAGATTATGATGGAAAGTTTATCGATCAATGGATAACATTAAAGATAAAACATAATAAAAGTAACTATCATAATAACCTGCTAACCAATTTTACAGAGATAGCCACACTCTCTTCTGGATATTCAATAATAAAAAATAGAGAGGACTCCAACGAATATATTTTTGAAGAGAGATTATTAGAAAATTTAAAAAAATCGGATAGAGCTGATTTTATATTTATAATAGATACAACAGCCTCTATGAAAGAGGAGATTCCTGTTTTTAAAAAATCTTTTAAAAAAATGATTAATAACATAAATAGAGAGATAGAAAATATCAGAGTCGGTTTTATATTTTTTAGAGATTATGGAGACAAATATTTAACAAAGATAGTAGATTTTGAGAGTGATGTAGATGAAATTGTATCAAAAATTGTAGATATAGAGGCTGCTGGAGGATCTGATATTCCAGAAGCCATCTATGAAGCAATATGTGAGATAAAAAATTTCAACTTTGAAGCAAATGATCGTTATGCTTTTCTAATTGGAGATGCCCCAGCACATTCAAAACCAAGAGGTAGCATAAGTAGAGATGATGCTATAGATACTATAAAAGAGAATAATATAATTATGACTACAGTTGCTCTTCCATACAAATGATATTTGAATAAAGTTTTGACAAATTGAGTTATCTTATATATAATTGCTATTACAATAATTAAAGATATCCATTTAAAGTTGTATATTATGTATTTTTTTAAAAAGATAAACAAACCTCATTTCTTTCTTTTTTTATTTACAGCAATCTATCTTTTAGCTATCCTTAATTTTCCAAAAGAATCTATATTAAAATATAGAATGTTTTTAGACTATATGTTTAATATAATTATTCTTGTTTCAATTATTGACTTTTTTTTATCAGTTATCAGATCAGATTATAGAGCAAAAGAGAATCTATCTGATCTCTTTTTTATACTGATAGTTATATTAACAGCAATATTTTTTGCAATATTTAAAAAATCACTCACTCTTGATATTAGCCTTGTGATACTTATAATATTATTAGTAAGAAATATTACTATGATAGGAAAATCATTAAAACAAGATGATGAATCAATAAAAGAGGCAAAATCCAACCACTCTTTTTCAGGTAATATTTTAATACAGCCAGCAAAAACTATATTGGTGAGCTATCTGTTTTTGATAATGTTTGGAACTCTCCTATTATCACTTCCAATAGCAACAACTAATCCTAACCCAATAAAACTAATAGATGCAATATTTACAATAACATCAGCAGTCAGTGTTACAGGACTTGCTGTTCTTGATACAGCAAAAGATTTTACTCTATTTGGCCAGATAGTAATATTAATTTGGATTCAAGTAGGCGGATTGGGGATCATGATATTTTCATATCTAACTGGATTTGCTTTAAGAAGAAAGGTCTCCATAGAAAATAAATTGACATTTTCATACGCCTTTTCTGAAGAAGATCTAAAAAGTGTATCAAAAACAGTAAGAAATATCATAGTTATAACAATGGCAATTGAAGGTATAGGAATATTTTTCTTAACAATACACTTTTCATCAATATTTGGCTTTTCAATAAAAAGCATATACCATGCTATATTTCATTCCATATCAGCTTTTTGTAATGCAGGTTTTTCAACTTTCAGTGATGGTTTAATTAGATTTAAAAGCAATGTAATACTAAATCTAACAATAGTATTTTTAGTAGTATCTGGAGGATTTGGTTTTTTTGTAATAACAAACCTTTATGAAAATCTAAAAAATATAATAAGAACAAAAATTTTGAATAAAAAAGCAATATATAAACATATATCATTAAATACTATAATAGTAGTTGTTATGACTCTATCTCTTATATTTATTGGAATGGTAGTGTTTTATGCACTTGAACACAAAAATGTTTTACTTAAAGAGAATCTTTTAACTCAATATCTTCAAACACTATTCCAATCTGTTATAGTAAGAACTGCCGGTTTTAATACTGTGGATTTGTCTGCACTTAGAGTTCCAACATATCTAATGCTGATACTTTTAATGCTTATAGGTGGAGGCTCTGTCTCAACTGCTGGAGGAATAAAAGTAAACTCTATTGCAACTCTAATCGCCTATGTAAGATCAATGATTATAGGAAAAGATGATGTTGTTATCTTAAATAAACTTATAGATAAGGAAATTGTAATAAAGGCGATGCTGATAACTATATCTTATGTGTTTTTAGCATTTTTATCCACCTTTCTATTATCAATAACAGAGAATTTCAGTTATATCCATGTGCTATTTGAATCTGTATCTGCACTTGCAACTGTTGGGGTATCAGCAGGTATAACCCCACATCTATCAATAGCTGGAAAAATAATAGTATCAGTTCTTATGTTTATTGGAAAGCTTGGACCACTAACAATGCTCTTAGCAATTTCAAAACAGGAGACATCATTAAATATAAAATATCCTAGAGCAGAGATATATTTATAATATAGTAAATATTTTTAAATAAATATTGGAGGCTTTTATAGATGGAAAAAGAGAAAACTGTTGCTGTAATAGGTTTGGGAAGATTTGGACTTGAAGTATGTAAAGAGATCTCTGAAAATGGAGGAAAAGTAATTGCTGTTGATCTTGACTCCAAGTTAATTGACAGAGTAAAAGATTTTGTTGTCCAAGCAATATTAATTGATGTGACTGATGAGGATACATTCAAAAAATTGCCACTGGAGAGTCTAGATGTTGCAGTTATTGCAATTGGAGACAATGTTGAGGCGAGTATAATATCAACAGCACTTTTAAAAAAATCTAATGTGCCATATATAATAGCAAGAGCAGTATCTGAACTTCATCAGCAGATATTAAAGCAAGTTGGAGCAAATGAGATAATAAACATAGAGGTTGAGCAAGGAAGAAGAGTTGCCAACAAAATTATCTCGCCAAATGTATTGGAGAGAATAACAATATCAAAAAACCTTATCTTTGCAGAGATTGTCGTACCAGAGAGTTTTGTTGATAAGACCTTGCCACAGCTTGATATAAGAAATAAGTATAAGATCAATATCATCTCTATAAGGCGTTTTTACCAACAAATAGATGACTTTGGAAATCCAACAAGAGATGATCAGGTAATAATGCCTACCACTACTGAAAAACTACAGATCAATGATATCCTTGCAGTTGTTGGAAGCGAAGCTGATATCGAAAAGCTAAAAGAAGTTAAATAGGTTTGAAATATTCGCTAAATTTGTCTATAAATAAAAAGTAGCACCTATGAAGGTACTACTTTTCTCAAAATGACACCTCTCTTCTTAAAGAGAGTTGTTCTACATGATTTCCTTTTTGAGTTTTAATAATTTATTATAAAGAGCTCTATCATTTCCTCTAGGAGCAGTAGGGTGAATTATCTTAAAAACTTTTATACAATTACCATTAATAATGATTTCATAATATTCCATTGTTTTGTCAAATGATTTCATTTTTTCAAATCCAAATGTACATTTAATTAAATTAGATAGTTCACTTCCCAATATTAATATATATTTAGGGGAAAGTATTTCGATCTCCTTCAACAAAAATAAATTTAGACATTCACTATACATATTCTTTTCAGGAGAAGAGTTATTTTCTTTAGGAGAGCATTTTACTGCATTTAAATAGACTATTTTTTCATATATTGAGGGAAGTTCTTGTGGTTTTTCTATAAAAGAATTATTTAATAGTATATTCGAATAGACAGCTACTCTATGAAAAAGAACTGTCCCTCTATATTTTTTATGATCGTTACCGAAATTAATCCTTCTTTTTCCATTAGCCAAGAACTGTTTTACGCCATTCTTTCCATCTTCTCCATCAATCAGCCTATAAAGAGAGGAATAACCACCATGATGGTTTTGATTTAATCCTATAACCATCAGTTCATTATTATACTCTTTGCCAATATATGGCAAAGCAATACTATTCCAATTCTCACCAGAAACATAATTAACTGGAGCACGTTTTAAAGCTCCTGCCCTACCCCAGCATACATATCTAGATTTACAATGATCATGTAACGCAAGATCTGGTCTATTATCATCTAATACACCATTGCCTTTAAATAGATCATTTAATTTATTCTTTAAAAACTCATGATTTTCAAATGTCATAACTATTCCTATCCCCTCTTTTAAACTATATAGCTCATTTTTTTAATATAAACTTTACTACTTAAATGCTCTCATAGCATTTAATAGGGCAATAAGTGTAACTCCAACATCACTAAAGACTGCCTCCCACATATTTGCAAGACCAAAAGCGCCTAGACCTAAAAATAGTATCTTTACTCCTAGTGAGAATACAATATTTTGTATAACTATAACTCTTGTCTTCTTTGCTATATCTATTGATTTCTCAATTTTAGTTAGCGAATCTGTCATAAAGACAACATCAGCACTCTCAATTGCAGCATCACTGCCAATCCCACCCATAGAGATACCTATATCTGCCAATGAGAGAACTGGAGCATCATTTATACCATCACCTATGAAAGCAATTTTATCATTTTTATTTCTCTTTTCACTAATTATTTTCTCAAAAATAGAGACCTTATCCTCTGGTAGTAGAGAGTGGTAATACTCATATATACCAAGACTATTTGCAACACTTTTAGCAGAGGCCTCATTGTCACCTGTTAGCATAGCAACATCTATTTTTCTCTTTTTTAGATAATCAATGGTCACCAAACTATCATACTTTATCTCATCACCAATTACCATATGACCAATGCTAACTCCATCATAGGCAATAAAAACAACGCTGTTGCCATCAACTTGAATATTTTTATAATCTATTGAATATTTATCAAGCAGCTTACTATTGCCTACTAGAATATCTACGCCACTAATAGTAGCAGAGACACCAAAGCCTGCCAGCTCTCTATAATTAGTTACATCTCTATTCAATTCCTCCTCATGAATCTCATTGTAAAAATTAACAATGGATTTTGCTATTGGATGATTGGAACTTTTTTCAACACTAGCAGCCAAATATAGCAATTTTTCTTTTGTTATATCTCCATGACAAACAATATCCAATACCTTAAAAGAGCCCTTTGTCAAGGTTCCAGTCTTATCAAAAGCTATCTTTTTTACAAGTGCCAAATTATTCAAATAGTTTGAGCCCTTAACCAATATTCCATTTTTTGAGCTGCTTCCTATTCCACAAAAATATGTCAAAGGAATACTTATAACCAAAGCACATGGACAAGATATTACAAGTAGAACCAAAGCCCTATATAGTGCTTTTTCTATTGGAATCTTAAATAGCAATGGCAAAAAAACAGCTATTAAAATAGCCAATATAACAACTATAGGAGTATAGTATTTTGCAAAAGTTGTTAAAAAATTTTCTGTATTGGTTTTCTTGTTAGTTGCCTCCTCCACAAGTTCCAATATTCTAACAACAGAGGAGTTTTTGTATGGCTTTGTCACTTCGATTTTTAAAATACCTGTTGTATTAATAGTTCCTGCCAAAACACTACTTCCAATCCCCACATGCTGTGGGGTACTCTCCCCTGTCAGTGCCTTAGTATCAAGAAATGAGTCTCCCTCTGTAATACTTCCATCAAGCGGTATCTTCTCTCCAACTTTTACAAGGACAATATCACCAACTTGCACATCATCAGGAGAGATAGTTATGATATTACCATCTTTCTCCAAGTTAGCATACTCTGGTCTAATATTAACTAGTGATTTTATAGAGTTTCTTGATCTATGTAGGGATAATTTTTGAAAAAACTCTCCAATACTATAGAAGACCATAACACCACACGCTTCAGAGATTGCACCTATAAAAAATGCACCAATTGTTGATATTGACATCAAAAAGTTCTCATCAAATATTTGACCTCTCAATATATTTTTAAACGCTTTAAGAAGTATATGGCGTCCCAAAAATATATATACCAAAATAAATATAGAATTCTTTGCAATATAAAAAATCTGATTATTTTTTAAGCTGGAAAATTCAATAACCATACCAATTATAAAAAAGAGTGTGAAGATAGCAAGTGCTATTCCCCCCTTTTTAAAATCAAAGTCATCTATATTATCTTTATCAATTTTCACAACCTTAACTTCGGGCTCTAAGTTTTTAATGACCTTTTTTACCTGATTTATATCGGTTGTATCAATACTCATCGTAGCTGTATTAAAATTAACAGTAACATTAGTAACAAAATCCCTCTTTTTTAATACATTCTCAATTTTGTTTGCGCATACTGCACAATCGAGATTCTGTAATTTATACTTTTCCATAGCTTTCTCCCTATTGATTTTTACCTTTTTCTGATATATGAGTAAATCCTTGCAAAAGAATTGAATTGATATGTTCATCATCTAAAGAATAAAATATAGATTTCCCCTCTCTTCTAGATTTAACAAGATTCATTCTTCTTAAAAGTCCAATTTGGTGTGAAATAGTAGATTGACTAATTCCAAGTTTTCCTATCAAATCTGTAACAGTAAACTCCCCATTCAAGAGAGAGAATAGAATCTTTAATCTAGTTACATCTCCAAAGATTTTAAAAAAGAGAGCCAAATCAATAACAGCCTCCTCATCAAACAGATTGATATCAATATGATGATCCATAAATAAACTCCTAACATATGAACATATATGCATATGTTACTATATAACTGATTATATGTCAATACATTTTTTTTGAAATAAATATATAAAAAAATAGAGCCTTAAATTTAAGACTCTATTTTATAGTTTTAATAAATAATTGTGTTTTATTCTCTTGTTAAAAGTTTTTTTCTGCTTATTGTATTAGTTTCATCTTCTATTATTTTAAATGCATCAATGAGGCTTACAAGAGATTGAGATTGACTTGCCATCTCTTCTGATGTGCTTGCAAGCTCCTCTGAGTTTGTACTAACAAGTTGAGTTATCTTATCTTGATTGTTGGCTGAATGTCTAATATTAAACATAAGTTTCTTTTGCTCTTTAGATGCTGATGCAATCTCTTGAACTATATCTGCAGTTCTTACTATTTTAGGTATTATATCATTTATCAATTCACCAGCCTTAACCGATACCTCAACACTGTCAATAGCAATTTTTTTTATCTCATCAGCTGCAGCTGAACTTCTCTCTGCAAGCTTTCGAACTTCACTTGCAACAACAGAGAATCCCTCACCATGTTCACCAGCACGGGCTGCCTCAATAGCAGCATTAAGAGCAAGCATATTGGTATTGTTTGCAATATCTGATATTATTTCTATCATATCAGCAATTTTTTTCATGGATTCAACTGTCAGATTTACTGATGCCCCACCCTCTTTTGCATTGGCTGCTGAATCTGTTGCTATCTTCTCTCCACTAACAGCATGATCAGCATTCTGATCGATTATGCCCTCTATCTGCTCTATACCAGAATTAAGCTCACTGACAGTAGATTCAAGCTCATTTGCTCCATGAGAAAGCTCTTGAGCTGAATGGGCGACTTGAAATGCTCCAGAACTAATCTCCATAGCATTTGATTTAATCTCTGTTATCAAATTAACAAGACCATTTGTCATCTTCTTCATTGAGGCATATACACTACTACTATTTTCATTTGTTGCTTCAAAAACCATTGTTAGATCCCCATCTGCAATTCTCTCTGCAATATCAGAGATCTCTTTTGGATCTTTGCCGAGTTGTCCCGTTATCCTTCTTGTTACATATATTGCAATAAAAATAATTAAAACTGTCAAAAGAGAGACTAAAAATATTGATATTGTTAATAAGAAGTTTTCGTAACCACGATACTTTTTTACTTCACCAGAGGTGCGTTGTTCCAAAAGTTCAAAAAACTTATTAATTGGTTTCATTATTTTAGCTACATTCTCACGATAGATCTTATTATGCATCATATCTATAGCCATTTTCTGGTTAGGTTCACCCTTAACTGTAAAATTACCATTTCCATCATCATAGAGACCTTTTATTGCATTCATTGCAATTGTCTCTATATTAATTAGATCATCAGAATACTTTTTAGAGTCCTCTAGAAGCTGAAACTCCTCCTCTGTAAAACCAGCCTCTTTCATTAAATCAAGTAGAGCTTCAGCCTTACCATCTTCACTTGGTTTATCTCCATCTTTAAGAATAAAATCCCAATATATTCTCTCATAATTTTTTGGTCTAGGTTTTTTACCATCCATAATATCTGCAATGTCCCAATACATACTTTCATATAAATCATCACCTGTTGCAACATAGAGCCTTGCAAATTTTGTAAGATCCTCAGAACTTTGTCTAAGCTCATCTGCTAATAGATAAGACCTGTACCTATTTTCATATGATTTGCTAAGATAATTTTGATTGATTGATAAAAGAATAATAATACTAATAAGAAACAATATTCCAATTAAAATAACTGTATATGTTGTCATTAGTAAATTTTTTACTTTCATAATGCACCTCTCCTAATTAAAGTTTGAATAAAAAAATAATTGCAAAAAGCTAGATCATGCTTTAGATTAGAACTTCTTCAAACTTAGTATCCATTGCATAGTAGTTTCTTGTAATACTTGATTATACAAGTATATACATAAAAATGAATATCGACAAATATATTCTTAATCCATTCATATATAGAAAAAAAATTGATGTGTTTTTAACGAATTTTATCAATTATTAGTTGATAATCTGATAAAATATGCATTGAATTAATATTCAATTCAATAATAAGTAATAATCCATCTTATAGAAAAACAGTAAATTTAACTATTTTTTTATTAAAAGTCTTTTTCTTCTCCTTGTATCAACATTGTTCTCCTATCTTAAAAGCATTAATAAGATTGAGTCTGTACTTATGTTGCTTCAAATACCATTGTTAAATCACCATCAAATATTTTAAAAACTAATATAAAAATAATTGTGTAATGAATTTAAAAAAATAAAAAAATAATTGATTTGATTTGAAATTATTAAGGAATTATTAAGGATTGATAAGTGCGTTCATAAAACACCCCTTTATGCCCATCTACTTTTTATTGAAAAGTCAAGATAAATAGACAATAATTGATATAATAGTACTTATTGAAAACATTTCAGCTAAAAAGACTAAAAATGTTTTATAAAACAATAAGTATCATTAATAATCTCTTAATAAACTAATTGTATACTTATTGATAAAGATTTCCACCTATATTCCTTGATTATATTAACATTTATTTATATATTTATTATATGTAACATAGGCTATTTTATAGATATAAACTTTAATTATTGAAATATAATCCTTTTTTGGAATAAAAATAAAATTAACTTTAAAACAATTTATTTTTTTCAAACTATAAATAATAGGTTATATCTTAGGAGTTTAGTATGAAAATTTTCTCAAAGCTAATTATCTCTTTTTTATCGTGTGCACTTATAACTGCAATAATAGGTACTATAAGTATATATTCATTAGGTCAACTAAATAAAGATGGAGATATTATATATGAAGAAGGTGTAATTGCAAACGCAGATACTTTTATAATTATGTATTATCTAAGCCAAACAAGAATTCTAACAGCCGATCTAATAAACAGGGATACAGAGAAAAATCATAATGAATCTATTAAGAAAATCAATGACTACATAAAAATTATATATGAGCTTGAATCAAATTATGAAGCAAGTCTAGAACCTGGGGAAGCAAAAAAAGAGTATCAAGAGACTAGTAAAATTATAATTCAGAGATATAAAAATGGCATAGATAAATTTTTAACATTAATAAAAAATAATAATTTTGATGAAGCTTTAAGTTTTTTTATAAAAGAATTGAATCCTGCTGGTACAGCCTATTCAGAAGATATATTTAATGCAAATGACAGTGAAAAGAGCCACATAAAAGATATCTATGAACATAGCCAAAAAAGTGAGAAGAGAGCAAGATACATAACAGTAAGTATGGTATTGATAGGTATACTGTTAGCCATCTTTTTAGGTATGCTTTTATCAAAGGATATCTCTACATCACTAAAGAATGCTGTTGGTGCTTTTAAAGTCATTGCTGCTGGAGATCTGACTTTGCAGATACCAGAGAAAGATTTGAAGAAAAAAGATGAGATTGGTGATATGGCCAAAACTTTTGTTATTATGGTTGATGAGCTAAATGAGTTTATGGTAGGAGTTCAAAAAGGTGCTGCTGAAATATCTCAAGGGGCACACCAGGTATCATCATCTTCACAATCATTATCAAGCGGAGCAACTGAGCTTGCAAGCAGTGTTGAGGAGATATCTTCATCTATAACTGAGATGGAATCTACAATAGAGAGCAGTGCTGACAATGCTTTAAATGGTGAGCAGATAGCGACAAAAGCATCCGAAGAGGCAAAAAAAGGTGGTGAGGCTGT
>JAVBQL010000020.1:0-67325 GCA_031549085.1 Spirochaetota bacterium | reverse complement strand
AACAAAAGAATTGTAACGGGTGTATTTCATAAATATCGCTCCATAGACAAATAAATACTTATACCATCAAAATCAAAAATATGTTGCCAAACCCTTCGGAAATCGATCACTTTTACAATATATTTATAAATGGAAGAGGAGGATAAAAAGGGGAAAATATAATTATTCAGAAAAATAATAGGGCTTTTATAAAAAATATTTATCAAAAATGACGCAGCTAGCAAAAAAAAAAGAAAAATTTTATTCATCAAATTGTATTGTCTTTTTTTTATAATAGTATTAGTTATAAGATTAAAGAGAGAAGATGAAAAGAAACTTTATCATATTAGTATTACTTATAGCAATAACAACTACCCTATTATCAAGTGATAAAAAAATTGTACTAATCCCTATATATAATGATACAGAGGATATCACTAATATACTTATAAAAGAGCTAGAAATATCATATAAAAATAGCATTACTCTTGATGCAAATCTAAACTACAAAGCAATATCAAATATAGCAGCTCTTGATAATTTAAAACAAAAGAAAATAGATATAGTTTTAGTGGGATACTATGGAGCCGTAGATAATAGCGAGTTTATCTCTATAAGAGGAGTCGCACTTGAAAATAGAGAGGATATTTTTGCATACAATATCACTACAACAAAACTTAGTTTAAAAAATGATTTAACAAAATTGGCATCCGATATTTCTAAAGCGGTGGAAGCTCCCACCAAAAAGAAAAATAGCCCCGATAGTGCTATCCTGCTTACATCCATTGACAAGAATGTTACAGATAATGAAATAGTTAATAACAGCAATGTAATAAAGAACCTTTTTATAAAAGAGGTATTGGGAAGTAGAGACTACACTATTCTGGAGGCTGTTGGAAATATTCCAACCAATATAGATGAAAAAAAAGCTATTGAAATTGGAAAAACATCAAATGCAAAGGCAGTGTTTGTTCTAAATATAGATAATGATAATAGTGAATATCTAATCTCAATAAATGGCTTTGATACATCAAAGGGAAATCTCATTGCCTCTACATATAGTATTGTTGATAAAAAAAATGTTATTTCTAAAGTTAAAGAGTTGGGCATGGAACTTGCAAATGCAAGTGTTACAGAACCAGCTGAAGAAAATATTATCACCAATGAAACAGTTAATAAAGAGATAGAGCCTGCGATCTCAAAAAAATATGAGTGGATAGCAAACTTATGGGATATATCTCTTAATGATAATAAAGCAATGAAAAACATATACAGCAGTAGTATTTTTTACGCAAATCTATTTTTGGGAATAGGTTTAGGAGTATCTATAACTGGTACACTACTTATGACAATCCCTATATCAGCCTACTCTATCAACTATTACAACTACCAAAATGATTATAATTATACCTATGTACATGTTTTAATGGGAATATTTGGAACACTAACTGGCATTGGTGTAGTTATAGCACTTGTTAGTATAATTCCATATGTTTTGGCAGATGGATTAAAAAAAGCCTACAATGAAATCAATAAAAAAAGTATCAAATTGAAAGAGATATCACTTAATTATGACTACAAAAATGAAAAAATATGTAGCTCAATAGCCTTCAGTTTTTGAAACAGATAGAATACAAAAAATATAATATTTAAAAGAAATAACGGATAAGATTGAAATTTAAATAAAAATATTATATAATAGAATATTCAATTATAAAAGTATATAATTTTCACAAAATATATTCAAAATAGGGATTTATCATAAAGATCTATTTTATTGCTTTGAGAAAAAATAAAATCAAAAGAGGGAATGATTTATGAAAATTAGAAAAATGCTAGTTTGCCTAGCAGCAGCTATTTTACTATCTTCTTGTGGAGAGATCCCCGATGAACAATTAATGACTTTTTCTGAAAATGGTCAATGGGGATATAAAGATTCTCATGACAACATAATAATACCAGCAACATTCTATGCTGCAGAACTCTTTAATGATGGTATTGCTAGAGTCAGAGTAGATAATTTTTATGGCTATATAAATAAAAAAGGGAAGGCTATAGTTCCAATTAAATATGATAATATTGGATATTTTCATGAAGGAATGGCAACTGCTCTAAAAGATGCCAAGTATGGCTATGTTTCAAAAACTGGAAAAGAGGTTATTCCTTTAGAGTATTTTAGAGCCTATAATTTCAGTGATGGTTTAGCTAAAATTGCAGATAATAAGTGGGGATATGTTTGGTATACCTTCATCGACAAAAATAATAAACCTATTAATTCTGAAAAATATTATGGTGCTGGGGATTTTGTTAATGGTGTAACATGGATAAAAATAGATGGAACTCCAGAGAGCAAATATACCTATATAAACAAATTGGGTGAAAAGATCACAGATAAAAATTATGATAAAGCAAACAACTTTAAAGAGGGAATGGCTCTTGTAACACTTGATGGAAAAGATGGTTTTATTAATGCCCAAGGTGCTGAAGTTGTTGCGCCTAAATATGACAAAGCATATAGTTTTAATGAAGGTATGGCACTAATTACACTAGATAACAAAGATGGTTTTATTAATAAAGAGGGTGTTGAGATTGTCCCTCCTAAATATGACTTTGCAAATGATTTCAAAGAGGGAATGGCAGTTGTTAAAAATGGTGATAAATATGGCTTTATTGATAAAAATGGTATTGAGGCAGTTCCTCTAAAATATGATAAAGTAAATAGTTTTGAAAAGGGACTTGCACTTGTTGAACTTGATGGAAAATATGGATTTATCATAAAAGAGGGATTAGAAATAATTGAACCACAATATGATCAAGTTGATGATTGGAAAAACAGTATTGCTTGGGTAAAAGCTGGGAATAAATATGGTTTTATTGCAAGAGATGGAAGAGAGATAATTTCACCAAGATATACAAATATAAAAGATTGGAGAAATGATCGAGCTCAAGTGGAGCTTGATGGAGAGTGGATTGAAATAAAAAGAATTGTTGATAAAAAGGGAACTATAATAATAATAGAGCAAGGACAAAATTAGAACAGATTTAACTATTTAAATAAAAATAAAAGTAGAGATTTAGGGATAAAGGCTTAACTCTCTACTTTTTTGTTTCATTCCACAAGCCCATACCATTTTTTCTAGCCTCTCTTTGAAACTTAACAAATAGTTCTGAATATCTACTATTTGGTTGAATTGTTACAACTTTTCCATATCCCTCTAATATAAGATGAGCATTGAACATTTTTGTTCGTATCTCTTTCTCACTGCTCTCATCTTTTGGCTTTTCAATCCAAACATAGGCCAATATCCGCTGATATCTATCCCTTGCCCCTACATCTAACTGAAGCCATATATTTTTATCAGCTAAATTTGATTTAGTAAAGTTAGAGGCCTCTACTCCATAATATTCAACTGCTTTTTTAGGATGCTTTGTCTCTGGTGTATCTACTCCAATCAGTCGAATTTTTTCTTTTGTTTTTGACTCTCCATTTTTTAATTGCACCTCTATTGTATCTCCATCAACTACACGGATAACAGTTCCAGAGTACCAACCATTAGGTTTTAGAACAATATCCTGAGCCCCTATCCTCTCTTTTTTATCAATAGTTGAGATCTTTTCCATAGTTTTTCTAGACTCTTCCTCTTTTTCTGGAGTAGTTATATAGTACACTAGAGAGGCTAATAAAAAAACGCCTAACATTGCTACATAAACAACTTTAGGCTTTTTTGTATAACTAGTCTTATTATATCTACGTTTCAATATTTCAATCCCTTAATTGCCAACTCAAAGTCTAACGAAAGAGAACCTCTTTTCCATTTTTTTTAATTTTTCCTGCTTTCCCATTTAATCTAATATAGGCATAATCACCAATAAACTCACCTATTCCGTCATATTTTATTTTTGTAATCAACTCACCTTTCATGTTTATTAATCCCCACTTGCCATTCAGCTTAACTCTAGCAAAACCACTATCAAAACCTCTAGCGTCCTCATATTTGTTTGGAGGAATAACCTCAATTCCACTCTTATTTATATACCCATACAATCCTTTATATTTAACTGCGGCAAATCCATCTCTAAAAAATGGTTCAACATACTCATATTTTGCATCAGCAATCACTTTCCCCAAACTATCGATATATCCCCATAATCCGCTCTTTTTTACCATAGCGATTTTATCATAGAAAAAGTCTATCTTTTGGTATATCGGAGGGGTTAGCTCTAAACCATTCTCATCAATTAAACCCCACAAACCATTATGCTCAACCTTTGCATGGTCTCCTTGAAAAAAGAGAACTCTATCATACTTTCGTATAACTGGGCTTTTTCTATTGACTGTTGAAACATTAATGTCTATATTATTTCCACTCTTATCTATTAAGATCTGTTTTCCATTTAATGTAGCATTTGCAAAATTATCAACAAAAGGATCAATATATTGGTAGATCATCTTTGTTATAGCGATCCCTTTTTTATTAATTAGCCCCCATTTTTCATCAAGTTTCAAACGCTCTACACTACTCCTTGAAAAATCTCCAATAAAATCATATATTGGAGAAATGACTTCAGTTCCATTTAGATTTATATAACCAAACTTTCCATTTAGTTTAACAGGAATTAAATCATTTTCAAGATCTTCATTATCAAATATTATCTCTTCATCATATTTAGGAGGAGCAATAATATTGTATTTATAGTCTACCAATCCCCATTTATCATTTATTCGAATACTCTCAAGTGGCAAATCTCTATTAAAAATTCCAATAAAGTCATATACTGGAGGAAGAATAATTTTCCCATTTGCTGTTGCAACCCCCCACTTATTATCAATCACTATTTTTGCTTTTGCCTCTTCCATCTCTATAGAGCTTGATACTCTTGTTAGCTGTTCATTTTTTTGGTTTATATAAAAATTCTTACCTTTTATAGAAACCATTGCAACTCCATTGCGAAAATCACTTGCAAAATCATATTTAGGAGGAATAACTTCAATACCATTTAGATTCAAAAAACCATACAGCCCATCAAATTGGATTCTTGACAACTTATTGTGGAATGGGAATACACTATCAAATATTGCTGGTATAATTTCAATATTATCTTCATCTTTATAACCATATTTATCTTCATGAACAGTAATTGAACACGACTCCTCTTTTAGAAAAAATGGAGATAAAATAAAACCAAAAAATAAAATAATAGGCATACTATTATTATAAGGGATAAAGGGGATAATATCAAGTTCTTTTTTTACAATTAATAAAATTTATCGTAAATTATAATTTATATAACAAATTATATTGCTTAATAATAAAAAACAGTTCACTTATATACGGCCAGAGCAAATAAATTTTAATTTATTATTATAATACTCGATTTTTAACAATGTGAGATCTATAAGGTTATTATGCTATTAGGTTTAATGAATTAAAAACGCATATATCAATTATAAAAACGGAATAAAATATTAAAAACATTTTCTATAAAAAAAGAAGATTTTTTTTAGTTACAATAAAAAAATATAGATAGAGAAAAAAATGATTATTTAATCTCTATCTATATTTAATTTTATTAATTACTTATCAAAAAATACTATTCAGCATCTGTAATATTTCCAATCTCATCAAAGAATATTCTATATGTTGCTACAATTGGTTTATTGTTTATTGTCAAATGTACTTCCTCTTTAGAATCAAGAACAGCCTCTTTCACCTTTGCAGTATTATAGTAGTATAGAATTTTAACATATGGAGTAATACCGGGAGCAAGTTCGATTTTTGTTTTTTTTGCAAAGATAACACCTTCAATCACCCCTCCTTGATAATATGTAACTTCAGTTGAAGGAACAACAACTCCATTTGGCAGTTTAACATTTATCTCTGCACTAGTTGAGCTTAACGTTTTCACTGATTTTATAGTACCATCTTCAAAAAATGATATTGAACTAAGACTAACATTTTGACCATCTGGAAGCTTTATTAATGTAGATGAATCCAGCTCCACATCTTTGATTGCATCAGAACCACTATAAAAGCTAACAAAAGTTGCTGGTATTTTCTGTCCATTAGGAATAGTAATGATTACTTTTTCTGGTAGTACAAATCCATCAAGTACCCCATTATAATCGTTTTTTACTCTAAAAACTTTTACTTTCTGTTTATTAGGCAATACTATTGGGTGATTAAATTCTATATAGTCAATATTTCCATTTAGAAAAAATCTTATCTCTGTCGCCTTTACAAGCTGTCCATCTTGAAGTTTTATCGGTTCGACTTTAAAAAATCTAGCATACTCAAGTTCCCCAGTATGATAGTATCTTACATCTTTAACTTTTGTTACTTGGCCATTTGGAAGTGTAAGGTTAGCGCTTTGTCCAGGTGCTACTTGATACTCTTTTACTGCGCCATTATCTTGATTGTAACCAACATATGTAACTTTTATAACTTGACCATCTGAAAGCGTAATAGTTAAAATCTTTTGTTGAGAAAATAGAGTGGTTGAACAAACAAAGAGAAAAATCATAATAACAAATACATTTTTCATAAGAACCTCCAAATCTTATTAGATTCTACTTTTTATAATTTAAAAACAAATTTAAATAGGTATATGACCTATTTTTTTATCCAATAAATCCTAACATATATTTTTAAATATAGCAAAAAAATTATTTAGCAAATTTCACTGTTCCATTATCATTAAACTCTATTTTTTGACGTGCTTTTATCTCTTTGCCTTTAATTTTTAAGATAATACTCTCCTCATCAGCTAAAGTCACCATCTTTAATGTTCCATTTTCATCATAAAAAACAGATTGTGCCTTTACAATCCTACCATCTGGTAAAAATACAGAGTAGATATTATCATCTTCTTTAACTATTAGTGGTGTTTTATCTCGTTTATATCTTACTTCAGTAGTTTTTACAAAATCTCCATTAGGAAATCTTATTTTTAACTCTTGCCCATCAATCAAGGTAAATGCTAGTATAGCCCCATCTTCATAAAAAGTAACATACTTTGCTTTTACAGTTTGTCCATCTGGCAATATTATATTGGCTGCCTCACCATACATACAAGAGATAAAATAGACATCATTATTAGGATAGTAATATACATCTGTTACTTTAACCGTTTGTCCTGTTGGAAGCAGCACTTCATTTGACTCTTTGCTATATATATTATTAAATGGAATTATTAATAAAAAAAATAAAAACATATTTCTGAAAACAATTTTATTCTTTAAAATGATATTCATATAAAACTCCTTTTTTTAAAATCTACTATTTTATACTATTAATTTTATCATATATAAAATATCTTGTAAACAAGATTGAAATATTTATCTATTTTAAAAATATAATTTATGAACTTCTATTAGATGCAATCTTATAGAGTCTATAACAATATAATAAAAGCTCTCTTTTTTCAAAGAGAGCTTAAATTATTATTTCTCTATTTATTGTACTCTCTAAATACCTCTGGATATGTAGATTTTGCAGCTCCAATCATCTTTCCATTCCAGCTATAGCCTCTAACTTTTATTAGAGAGATGTTGTTCTTCATTGGAACAGTTACGATCTCCCAATTATCAGCATTGGTTGGATCTGCAACAGCACGAGCAATCTTTACAGCACTTGGTGTTCCAACCTCCGCAATAGTAAGATATGTGATTATTGGCATTCCACTACTATCTAAAGTAATATGGGAGAAATATCCTGGAGAACCCACATTATCGAGAGTTACTGTATAATTTGAGAAATATGATGGAGAATTTTCTGTAGGAATACTACTCCAATTATCTGCAGAAAATCTTGTATATTTTATAGTCCCCTCTCCAATATCTTGATAAACAAGATGAATTATTCCTACATCACTAATTGCTATAGATGGATAGCCTCCAGAACTACCAAGAACAGTTACATTTTCTGAGTTGCTTGTAGCAAGCAAATCATTTGTTACCTTTGCAAGCTTCACCGCTCCATTATTACTATTATCCACCCCAACAATATAAGCGGCACTATTCTCTGTTGATGCATTTCCAGCCTTTCTTGGATCAACAGCTATTGTTGGTTGTTCTCCAGCAAAACCAAGATCTAACGGATTAACTTCTGGATATTTAGGCGAGTTTGTATTTTGATTTTTAATTCTCCTATATGTAGTCTTCAATAAAGATGCATTATATCCAGCTGTATAAATATTATCTTTATATGCAACCACGTCCCCCCATACAGTGGACCAGTCTTTACTAAGAGTTCCATCATCTGTTCCAGTGCCATTAGTATTATTCCAGTCAACAGCACCTGTTCTCCAAGCATTTCTTAAAAATTTGGTCTTACCTACCCCCAAACTTGGGCTAGGAGTTCCATCAGCGGCATCCCACCAGTCATTTACTGGCATAAATATAGGAGTATTTGTGTCCGCATACCAGCTAAACTCTGCTATTGTATATTTGTTATTACTATCAGCAAAATTATAAGGGTTGTCTCCCATTCTATTCCAATAATCTCTACTTCCAGATACGAATGCTCCTCTCGTACTGCCAGCAATATTTTCTGTATCAGATGTGTATAAATAATAAACAGAGTCTTTTTGTCCATTACTTACTTGAAGAGCAGTTGTATAATAGGGGTCTCTTGCTATTGTTGTAAACCAATATCTATTAAATCCATGAGTTATATAATTATAGCCGGCCTTGCCAACACCAAGAACTCCATCTGTGTTCCCATCAAGAGTTAAAAAAGTGCCAACATCTGTTTCGTAGCCTCTATATAGACCTGAACCTTGTATTTGTGATTGCGCTCCAGAAGCAAAATTATCTCTACGATAATATCTAGATTTAATTTGATGAGCAGTATTATTTTGATAGTGTTTCTGCAATACAAATACTGCAAGAGGATTATCACTATTTTTGTATGGATCTATCACCATGTCCTGCTCATCTGCGAACATATCATATGAAGTTGCACCATAGTTATCAAATATATATAGAACTTTTTTGTTTGTCTCTAAAGCCTCTGCTCCAGTTGTTATATAGAAATATCCACTCTTCAAATTACTATCATATGTTAACGAGTCTGGTCTCGGATTAAATGTTATACTGGTATCTGTTCTTGTAGTAGGTGTTATTGTCCTTGTAGCAGAATCAACATCCCTAACATATGTTAGGACAAAACTAGGGCTATATAGGTTAAAGCCCTTTACAGTTATGCTCCCACTATCAATTCTATATGAGTATCTCATATTATCATTAATATTTTCCCAAGAGTCTGTACTTTGCTTATATTTTCTTACATCTTGTACAGCACTATTTGTTGTAATCGATAGAAGATATGGAGCGATATTAACTTTAAGTGCTTTTGGTGTTGCCTCATTTTTTGCCTTATCTGCTAATTTCACTCTTACCTGAACATCTTTTTTAACAGAACCAAAGAGTGCTGAATCATAATCAAAGTAGAATGTGAATGATTTTTTATCACTATCGCTAGGGTCTTTCTCTATATTTAGAGAAGGAACAAGGTAGTCAGTACCATCAATACTTACAGTCAATTTGAAATCTGATACAGGTTGTTTTGCTCCCAAATTATCACTGAATGTTCCAAAAATACGCACTTTTCCTGAAATCCTAGCATTTTGTGAATCTAATTCTGCAACCACTGTTGTAGGGACTCTATTGCTATCTAATGTAAATACCCTTCCATCATTACTGTTAGGGATCTCTTTTATCTTAAGACTATTTATTACTGGAGGAACATTGTCATATATAAATGCGATGGTTTGATCCCAGTTGACATTATTATTTAATGTTGCAAGTGCAGTAATTGTATGAACATTTCCCTCTGTATCACTGATAGCTGGAATTGTATATGAAAAATTATTTCCTGTTGCAACATTTCCGCTGCTATCAGTAGCAATATCATTTATGTGATCTGCTCTATTGAATTCCAATTTTGAGAAAATCACAGATGACAATGTGTTCCCTGAAGGGACAGTAATTGTTCCTGTTATATTTAAACTCTTAGTCCAGATAGTTTTTGGTTGTTTAGTTCCAGCAATAGTCTCCTCTAATGTGGCGCTTGAGTATGTATCTCCATTAATAAGAACAGAATTAAATTGTGGAAGATTTGTTTCTCTCTTTAATATTATATATCCTTTAGCAATATTTCCTGCAGGATCTGGGATCTTATAGTGAAGATAATAGTTTGTATCACCAGTAACATTTTGATGGTAAACTTTCGTATCCCTCTTAAAGTAGTCCCCCATTCTAATAGTTGTATAGGCATCTGCAGCAGGATCTGTTGCATAAGAACTAAGTGCAACAGAGATCTGTGCAGCACTCATGTCCTGATCATTAATTCCCGGAGCAATAACCCCATCTTTATCTATTGCATCTAATTTAATCCATAAACTGCTGCTATATCCAGCCCCACTTCCATTGTTAAGCATTACTGTTGTTGGAGGCTGTGTCCCTTTAACTGATGTAAGTTTAAATTGATGTACAGGGTCTACAAAGTCTACCTTTACATCATAGGCTTTTTTAGCTGTATAGCCCGCCCTATCTGTTAGTTCTACTATCAAATATTTTGGAGGGGAGGAGGGTGAGCTTGTATAATTATATGTAAACTCATGAGTAGCACTGGTGTCTGTATTAGGTTGTGTCCATGTTTTTGTGTTCAATAGAACAAGGCTTGAATCACTATAATTTGTAATAGTATTTTGATCATATAGATAGACTTTCATCTCTTTAAAGCCTGGATATTGATCATTAACAGAATCTTCTTTAAGATTAAAAGTATATGTAGAATTTCTTTTGATTGATACACCATTTCGAAGTGTATCTCCATTTATAGCCCCAGTATTAATATATGCTGGATATCTAGCCAATCTAACATTAGTAACACTTGTTGATGACGAGTTTCCTGCCCGATCTGCTTGTGTAAATGTTATTGTGTATAGACCATCTTTAACGCTCGATTGTAGAGGATCATTGAATGTCCACTCATTTACAGGGCTTGGAATTGGTGTAATATATGTAAACGATTCTCCTGTATTAGTGTGTGTAAAAACCACTTTACCATCTGTGTTAAGCAATCCACTAGATGGAGGGGCATCTTCTGATGAACCAGATAGAACGAAATATTGGCTTAACTGAACATGTCCTGCAAGAGGCTGTATAAGTTTTACTATAGGAACAACAGTATCAACTTGGAATATAACTGATTGTCCATCTATCTTTTTTCCATCATCGGTGGCTCTTACCAAAATATCTACATCACCATCAGCAAACATTGATGTTGCAACTGTATAAGTAAAGCTAACTGTTGCTGTTCCCATTCCACTTATTGTTATCCCACTTCCAACAGGTGCACTATTACTATCAATTGCATAGGACAATGGCAGAGCTCCTCCACCAATTCTATTTGTTCCAGATATTATAAACTCTAGCTTCTGAATAACTCCATTGGTTTTTGTTGCTTTACCATATAGTATAGAGTTAGTTTTAACATAGACAGTATGATCTTTTTCAAGAGGCGCAGAACTAGATGTTGGCGGTTCAAGATAAAAACTAACTACTGGTTTATTTGGATCTACTCTAAAAGGAACTTTGTCACGGCTAGGCTTGTTAGCTGGAGCCGGTCCAAGTGATCTATAAGATATATCATTTCTAAAATATGATTCTTTGCCATTTATATCTAAAGCACATGCATATAAAATATGATCTCCTTGAGCATAATTAACACAATTTATTCTAGCTGACCACTCTGTTGTGCCACTTGCTCTCTCCCACTTATATGTATCACTATCACTCCATCCTGTGGTATAGCTATGAGCTAGTACATCAGCACCTAATGGCACAACTTTAGTATATACAGCCCTAACTCCATCATCATCAAATGAGCCTCCTGTTACTGTTATTAGCCCATATAATTTATCATTGCCATTAGACAAGCTTGTCTCATCTATCGCAACCCAAGGAATATCTGCCAATTGATTTATATGTAGAACTTGAGTAACACTGCTGCTGTTTCCAACACGATCAGTTCCAGTAATTCTAATTGTTACATCCTCATTCCCATTTATACCATATGAACTTGTATCAAAATTAAAATACCAATTCTCTGTTCCATTTATTGTAACACCAACAAGATCACTAAAGTTTAGATCTCCTGCCCTCTTTATTTCTGCTTTTATACTATTAACTGTTCCTTTTGCTCCAAGACTATCAGCAGTGTCAGATGCTGTCCCTTCAACAGTAATTACTTGATTTAAACCTGTGTCGGATGTTCCTGGCTTCAGTATTTTAACTATTGGACTTATATTATCAATATTAAATATCAATACTCCTGTTGTTGAGTCAGATCCCCTCATTGCCTTTACATAGACAATAACCTCACTCTTAATAAGAGTCCCACCATTAACCAAAATAGAGAATGAACCTCCAGCTCCTAGAGATAGAGGTGTCCAAGGACCGTTTGCATTATTAATACTATATGCAACAGAGGAGAGAGTTCCACCTCCTCCAACGGTAGCATTCCCCATTACAGTCACATCTCCCTTATCCCAAGAGCCTCCTTGAGGATTTGAGAAAGTAACTGAAGGATAGTTTGAGTCTATCGTAAAATAGTAATATGGAGTATATACACTCTCAACTCCGCCCATTGTAAAAGCTTTTCCTCTCACTTTGTAGGTACCATCTTCAATAGGTGAACCTGGTGCCCCCAACTTTTCACTTATAAGATATCTAAATTCTACAGGAGAAGAGTCCGCTGATAGATCTATTGTTACATCATAGTGTGTAGATGAACTAGCGAAAGATAACTCTAAAATAAGTTCTTTCAATTGAGCGTCACTTGTTACCATCCCAGTTGCAGTTATTCCAGAGCCCCCATATGTATTCGCCGTTCCAGAAGTTGTTGCAACCGGTGTGCTAATATAAACAACTGGTTTGTATGAGTCAAAATTTAAAGCAACTACTTTCTCAGTCCACTCTTTCGAATATCTGTCCTTATCATCTTTAGCTCTTACTCTTAAAACAATATCTCCCACAAAAAATCCATCAGGATAGACAGGGCCAACTTTGCCAGATATTTCTACAATCTCTGATAATATAAATGAGTATCCAAATTTATCTGGGGTAGCTAGAGCCACTCCACTATTTGAACGTGTTCCAGAAATTTTTATGGACTCATCATTTTTTGCATATACTTCCCACTCTACTTCAGTGGTGTTCCTAACACTTACCAATGTAAGATCAACAGAAAAAGGCCCCATCTGTGTGCCAGTCGAATTGTTTGGACTATTAATTACAACTGTTGGACCATAGTTATCCAATCTTAATATAAGATTTTCTGCTGCAAGGTTTGAAGGCGTTGCAACATCAATAGCCTCTACAACAAATATGTTTGTTCCATCTGCAAACACTCTTGTATTTAATAGGAATGACCATGCATGATCCCAACCAACTGTTGTTGTTTGCAATAGTTGTCTTGCATTATCTATATATGAGTATAATCTTACCTCTTTAATAAGAATATCATCTGTTGCAATACCTGAGATAACTATATCTCCGCTTACCAAGTCTCTATCTTTATGCGAAGTTATTGAAAGTTTTGGAGGTTCTGTATCTGCTGGGTTCCCTGTTCCCAAAAATGCATTTGTTGGGTTTTCACATGTAGTAAAAAAAACAGTAGATATAATAATTATGACAAAAAGCCATATTCCTTTAGTTAAAAATCTATTTTTCAAAATAAACCTCCTCAAAAATAGAGACAATAAACAACTTCTTTATAAAACACATTTTACTTAAAACTTCTTTTTTTTATATTTCTTCGCTCCCTACTATTTTGTAGAGCAGAGCATACAATAAATCCTCTATGATATTATTTCAATTTTATTATATATATAAAGTTCTCTCCTCTATATCCAACAACTACCTTGTTTTCACCACTATATGGAGCTCTTACTCTCGTTCTCTCCAAATTAACCATTACTTCACTTGGAACAACCATATATTTCCACTTTGAAGGGTCTGATAATTCAGTTGCACTATTTGCAGTTCCTGTATAGAAAGCATATCTTAATGCCTCTTTTGTATTAATCTTACTCTTGTTTAGATAAGTTATATGAGGTTTTTGGGTTTTATCCAAATCTATCGCAGTTTGCCCCCCAGTCAATCCCTCATTAGAATATAGCTCTAATGTTGCTTTATTAACTACTGGAGATGAACCATCATATCCTGTAACATAGGCATATTTTAAACTACCATCAGTTGTTTGGTATGCAACATGCACACTGCTGGCATTAGCATATGCTCCCGCAGAAGTATAATATCTACTAACCAAGCTGTTATCTTGTCCATTTCCTGCACTGTCTACACTTGTAGTATATTCAGTTCCTGTAAGTGAAGGAGTTACAAGACCAGCACCCAAACTAGCCGTTGTGGTACATGCTATGCTACCCAACTTTAAACCATTATTTTTAGTAGCATATGAATAGATTAAATTACCACCATTAGTAACATCAACATCAGTAGCTGGGAATAGGATATCTCCAGCTGCTTGTGTTTGTTTTATTGTAAGGTTATGTGGAGTTCCAGTGTTGGTACCGCCAGTCCCAAGACCAGTAACATCAATCAAAATTCTTGGGTTAGGGCCTGTTTCTCTTGAATCATCATCATAAATTGATGTGTATATATATCTCATCCCATTGCCATTTATATAATAGCTCATAGAACCATATTTAGCTGTGTTTAAAGATGAGCCAGATTTATTCAAACCAACTTTCCATCGACCAGTTTGAGTAGGAGAACCACTATTCCCACTTGTAGATTGAAAAACTGTATCTCCTATATTAAAGGTATAATCCATCTCCACAAAGAAAGTATAAGATGGTGTTCCCCACTCATCTATACAACTTGCAATAAATAACTGTCCACGCCCATCTCTTGTTGAATATCCTGTATTTCCTGGGATAAAAACAACACTAGAAAAGAAACATGGGTCTACCATATTAATTGTTCTATAAGCAGTGGGCTCTTCCTCTTTTATCCTATATGTTGCATAGTCATCGGACTCATACCCACTTACTTTATGATTTCTATAGTATGAGAAAACAGCCTTTCCGAAATTGTCTAAATCCATGTCTATAAATCCAGGATCATTAGTAGCATATCCACCACCTACTCTATTCCCTTCCCATACATATAGGGTTGCACTATTTGCTTGAGTTGTATTACTCCCAATAGCTGTTAGAACCACAGTACCTGATATAGATGTAGTAGGTGCAAGACGAGCAACAACACTCTGTTTTGTACTGCTCTCAACAGTAAGAGCTGTTCCTGCAAGTGAAACAGTTGTGTTCCCGCTTCCCTTAAGGTTATAACCACGAATTTGTATTTGCACACCAGTTGTAACTCCTTGCTGCTTTCTATTGGTGCTGAACTCCAAATTATGGTTCGCCCAAATAGTTCCATTGTAACTTCTAACAGGATAAACAAGATCTTTTGCTGTGTTTCCTACTATATCGGTAATATATGGCACAATATTTTTAACAGCGTTTGCACTTTGTCCCTTATTATCTGTCAGGTCTTTAGCTGTTGCAAATATTTGAATACTATTTTTTACTAAAGCAGCCAAACCTGTTCCCTCAGTATCCCAATCATATGTAAAGATCCACGCCCCGCCTGTTGCATTATCAATATTTGCAGAGTCAACAGGGACTACTGCTCCATCAAGGGATAATTTTATATCTGCCTGTGCAATACTCATACTGCCCATATGTGCATCTTCATAGGTTCCACTTATTCTAACTTTTCCAGAGATATTACTACCATTTACATATCCACTGTCAGGCACTGCGGCTACAGATGTTATAACCAATGTTGGTGCTGTTGTATCTATATAGAAAGTTTTAGTAAGCTCTTTTTGAATACCCTCACCTGCAATTAGTCTAAACTTAAAGGTGTGAATTCCGTCAGCTATCTCTCCTGGGTTTAATGTCAAATATGTAGAGAAAGGATTCGCTGTTGTTAGTGGAATAGTCTTTGTTGTTGTTCCATCAATCTCTACAAACAACTTCCTTTCTGTTCCACCAGCGCCAGAACCACCTATCGCGATCTTAACCTGAGTAGTATTGGCATCATCATCATCATTATTTGGACCTATATAGGAGTAGTCTGGCTTGCCGACAGTTAAAGTTACACCATCTCCTCTATTAATATATGTCTTTAGATCTGTATTTGTTGGTTTTATTATGTTGGCTACTGTTGCATTAGAGCCCGGTGCTTCAACTACACTTATAATTGTATTAGTATCTGTATCATATGTATAATATGTTCCAATCCCAACCCTATCTTGAACAAATATTTTCATTGTAAGTTTGTCATATTCGTCATAGTTAGCAGCAAGAATCTCAAATAGATCAATTGGAACTGAATAGCTCATTGTATACTTTTTATCTGTCACCTGATAATATGTACTATTAAGGTTAAATAGTTGAGAATCCAAAGATATTGGTAGAAGTGCAGGCAGAACACTAGAGCCTGATTTTCGTTTTGCTGTAAGTATAACATCAGGTTTTTTTGATGTGTCAATTCCAAAATCATCTTCTATTGTTATATCCATAGTCAAATATGATGAGTAGGCACTAATATTCTTTGGTTTTCCACTACTATCAACATAGTCTTTTGTATGAAAAGCAATTTCAGAGATCTTTGGTGCGCTATTATCAAAAATCATAGCAGGGCTATATGCAATAACTTTGTTAAGGGTAATTTTATCAGTTGCCACAAATTTTAGAACATGCTCCACATTATCTGGAAACAGTGATGTATCCAGCTCAAAAGTATGTGATACTGCACTGTTATCGGCTGGTGTATAAGATTGAGTCCCGCGAGGAGATGTCTCATTATCAACATACATCTCCAATTTTACTATTCCATTATTTGTATCAGATATATTTCCAGAATCTTGTGCTGTTACTTTGTATTTTATTTTCCCAGTATAAGCAACCTGATTAGAAGTTGGGTATACAAGGGAAACATCTGTTATATATGGAGGATTTTGATCAAGCTGTAGCACAAAAGTACCAACATTTTTTCCTGCCCCATCAGTAATAATAGTAGTCTCATTAAGAGCATTATCTTTTGCATATACGTTTATTCTATATACTCCATCAAGAAAACCTGCTGGAGGACGCCATCCCATAGTGAATGAAGCGAAGGTACCAGTTATTGAAAATCCGCTCCCCTCTACACAATTGTCACCATAAGGCTTTACTTCAGTTTCATTTATAAAACTGCCAGCGTTTTTAACCGCTCTTGTTATCCTTATATTGTTTGTGAGTCCTAAAGGATAGACAACTCCTGCGCTTGGCAGATCACTTGCTGTTCCATATATAGTTACATTACCATTACTATCGTTTTTCAAAAGGTAAGGAATAGCCTCTGTTCCCTGAACATCAACCCCCTCAACCTTGGTAGTAAGAGTAGATACTTTTGGTGTGTGATTATCCATATTCACTGTTACGATCCTAGAACCCTCTAACCCAGTCTGGTCAGTTGCTGATATTCTAAATCTTTGAGGAGAATTACCCCACTCATTGTCACCCCAACTCAAATCTGATGCAGTTGCAGCTTTTTTCCCTAATGCTGTATCAAATCCTGTATGTCCACCGCCCTTTTTTAGGACAATGTTATATGTATATTTGTTGGTAAGAACAGAAGGTGGATTTGCTGTTTGAGTTTGAGTAAGCTTCACATCAAAGGTCTCTTCTTTGTTAGCTCCTGTAGTAGTAAAACTAATTTTAGCAGATTTTACCTCATTCTCATCCTCAATAACTCCGCTTAAAGTGACCTCATTAGTTCTATATTGATAATCAGTTACACTATCCAACGTGATTCTTGGAACATTTTGATCGACCTGAAAGTCCAACTCTATTGTGTTACTTGGCATGTTGTGCCAATCTTTTGCTGTAATTTTTATAGTATATTTTTGTCCATCTTCATATGGTGCAGCTGACAAATCTTGAGGGGTTGGGATTACATTCATATTGTTTTTTATTTCTGGTGATGAAAACACCTTTGTAGTGGTCCCATATTTGAATATCTCTACTTTCGCTGACATTGGACTTGCAATAACAAGCGGTCTGTTACTTGCTGGAGGAAAGTCGTCATCTTCTAATGTAGCTGCTATTGTAAGCATTCCAGAGTACTTCAAATTTTGGTACTTTGAATCACTAGTATTATCTTTCCCTGGCCCTGGTGCAAATGGAACTGGAGATATCAGAGAGAGAACAGGGTAGTCCGTCTCTGGATCTATTGTAATTCCCAAATGATCATAGCCATAATTTCCAGCAATATCTGTTGCTCTTACATCAAATGTAACATCAAAGGTATTTCCATTATCTACATGATGTAATGACTCCAAATCACCACCATTTGCATCTGTTGCATATTCGTAGGAGAAGTGGCTTGTTCCATCCATTAGTTTCCATGAGCTCGCAATATCAGGTGCTGTTGATAGTTTAAAATGTACTTTATCAATGCTATTTCCATCACTGGCATTACCCTCTATTTTCAAAGGTCCATTATAGCGACCCGGTTTACTAGCGATAGGGGGTTCTGGTGTGATAATCTTTACTGTTGGAGGAGTCTGATCTATATAGTAGATTCTTGAGACTTTATACTCTTTTCCGTTTGCTCCCCTAGCAATAAAATAGACATCAATTGCTCCATCAGATAACCCACTAATGCTTACGGGAACAGCCGTCTCACATATATTATTAGAGCCAGTATAATCGATGCTTCCACTTTTCTTTACAGACCCATTTTGTACAATTTCATAGGACATCCCCGCAGTTGATGTTAATGTCTTTGTAGTTAAATAGAAACTGCTATTTAAGTATGTAAGAGCCTCTGGCGTCTTCCCAACTGGGGAAGTGGTTTTGGTTAAAATATCAAATGATGGGACATCATTACTTAAACTTATACTTACAACTGCTTGGGGAGAAGAATACATTGGTGGAGTCCTGCTTAAATCTTCATCCCATGCAGTTACAATCAATGTATACATATCATCGGGCAGCCCATTTGGGCCATATATGGTGCTCTTTAGATTCAATACTGTTGAGAAGGCATATTGAAGTCCAGATGCTGGAAGTGAACCTTGAGTTGCAAGTTGTCCACTGCTGTTATTAAGAACATAATCAACCTTCTTTAGTCCTCTATTATCTTTGGCGATTCCAGATATTGGCAAGAGTCCAGATGTTTCAAAAGAGTTACTTGCCCCTGGAGTAGGGTTTTGAAGTATTAGTGATGGATGATCATTCTCCTGCTTCATATTCATCTTCCATATCTGAGAAGTATTATTCTGTGGATTTCCCAATTTATCTTTAAAAAGAATTTCTAATACATAGACCCCCTCTGGCTTTGTTAGAGTATCTACTGATACATCCGTTTGCCACAAACCATCTCCATTATCTAGCGCCTCATTTATTAGAAACGAACTAGGGTCACTCTCTTTATATAAACGAATCCAATTTTCAGGGTCTTTAGGCTTAACTCCAGAGTAGGAGTCTGAAACAAACCCATAGAAATTGAGTACTCCACTAACTTCAGGAATATTCCCATTCGCATACCCACTAAGGTCTGGGCTAAAGACCTTTATCTCTGGAGCGGTTTTATCTATGGTTAGACTCAACTCTTCTCTTACTGTATTACCAGACTTATCTCTTAAGGTAAAAATAAACTTATTTGAACCATCATCAAGCCCAATAGCATCAATGTTTGTAGACCATTTACTATCTGGATTCATCGTGATGTTTATTGCCTCATTTCCAGCCTTATTCTTCGCTACAATGGTTAGAGTATCAACACCCATATCATCACTTGTCGTTCCAGTAATTGTAAAATATCTTGGAAGCAAGCTTGAAGCCTTGGGAGAGGTTATTTTTAATTTTGGATATTCGGAATCGAGTTTATTTCCCATACCAAAGAGAGGATTCATAACATCCTGACTACAACCTAAAATAGTGAAGATTGTTAACAATATAATCATAACAGATACAAAAAAAGATTTTTTAGGTTTTTGTCTCATTTATAAAACTCCTTAGTATAATACTTAAAGCTAATACTATCTATTGTTTATTATTTCAAGTCCATATTAAAATATGGTGTCATAAATATAATATTTTACAAAAAAAAATCAAATAATTAGTTAAAATGTAGAATATTACTCTATTAAAATACTAAAAAAAAGATACTTTTCCAAATTATATATCGTTAAATACAACAATATAACTTTAAATAGTAATTATATTTTAAAAACTGATAAAAAAGACAAGATTAAAAAAAGATAGATGGTTTAATAACAAAATAGCATACATCTACCATAAGCCTTGTCAAAAACCAATCATAAAATATAGATACATTTTCTTATCCAAAGGTAAAAAAGCACTACTACTCCACCATATTATAATCCTATAATCTATAAAGTCAACATAATTCTCATTTTTTTTATTTTTATAAAAAAATATCACTTTTTATTGAATATTATTTAAAATTAGGTGATAATATGTTGAGATAAGGTATCTATTGGCATGTTATTGTTTGTAGAGCACAAACTATAATGAACAGCAATTATTAAAACCGTTTTGTAACTTATTTATAAAAAAATATGTTTTTTGTCTTCAAAATTAAGTGTTTTGTAAGCAAAAAACAAGGTTTAAAGCTAATAAACGCAGCATTCCGAAATTTTAGTATTTAAATTATCTTAGTATTAAGTATTAAAATTGTTTGTGTTCTTAATTTATATTGCTTATTGACTATATATTGATGTATAATTACATTTTTATATTATTTGCGAAGTTTTTTTTGAATAATTTTAGAAAATTTCTAAAAATCAGGAGAATATATGTTTAAAAAGTTTGTTTTGATTTTGATTTCAATCTCACTGTTGTTTCTTACCTCTGGATACTTATGGGGAGAAGATGATGCTGGCGGAGGCTTTACATTTGCCCCGAAGGATACAGGATATCCAAAGCCAACAAGTGCTTTAGCAAAAAAAGAGTATAATGAGAAGAAAAAAGTCTTGAAAGAGGAAGAGATAAAAGTAAAGGCCGAAATTAAGGCTTTAATGGTTGAATATGATGCAATAAATAAAAAAAGAACTAATTTAACAAATTCTCTAATCGCAACAAACAAGAAAGAGGAGATCGCAAAATTAATAGATGAGCGTGATGCAGAAATATTAAAAGCTTCTGCCCTCGAAATAAAAATAAGAGACAAAAAAAATGTATTAGCAAAACTAAAAGAGGAAATAAAAAAACCATTTGATGGTTATGTCAATGTAGATGGTATATACAACTGGACAAAAATATTCGACATATCAGAAGTTGAAAAGACAAAGCCCGGTACATGGAGTATCGCTGTAAAGGCAAAAGATACCATGGACAACTGGAGCGAAGATGCTGCAATCAACATCAAAATAGACCCAAAATCTGACATCCCATCTCTTACTGTGATAAATCCTCAACAAAATGCACGTGTCCCTGGAAACCTAATGGTTGTAGGTACTGCCCATGATGATGATGAGGTTGGAAAGATTGTTCTTTTCGTTGATAACGAGAAGGAGGAGCGTGTTGCCACAGGTACAGAATATTGGAGCTATATGCTTGATACAACAAGTATGAAAGATGGTAAGCACTCTATAAGATTTAGAGTATATGATCATAAGGGTGTTGCAAGTAAAGATTATATTGTTCCATTTAATCTAGATAGAAAGACTCCGGTTATTCTATTCTCCAATATTCAATCTGGAGCGGTTCTATCTGGGCAAGTAAACATATTTGGTACTGTGGCTGATGATAATGGTGTTGAAGAGGTTGTCTTCTCTACTGATGATAGATACTCATTCAAAAGTGCTACCATGAGTGCTACCGAAAAAAATAGAACAAAAGCAAACTTTAAGTTCACATTAAACACAAGAGAGCTACCTGAAGGAATACAAACTGTGTGGGTAAAAGCAAGAGATAAGACTGGAAGTGAGGGGTTTGCCTCATTAAGTGTTACAATAGATCATACAAAGCCAGAGATTGCTTTTCAAAATCCTCAGCCAAACTCTGTTGTAGGAAATAAAACAAAGATCTATGGATATGCTGAAGATAATATCGCAATAAAAGATATTATGATAAAGATTGAGGGGCCTGGAGCTCCTAAAAACCCATATCCAGTAGAAATTATACCTGGAAATCCACTCTGGGGTTTTGACCTTGGAGATCCTGTTGTTCAATATATCGATCCAGATCTATATAAAGATGGTGTGTACAACTTCATAGCAACAGTAACTGATATTGCTGGAAACAAAGCAGTAACATCTATGAAGCTAACACTAAAAAAAGATCTTGAGAAACCTGTGATAACTCTATCATCAGTTGAAGATAATCAAATATTCTCATCTATACTGCCAATATTTGGCTCTGTTTATGATAGTGAGAGTGATATAAAAGATGTTGAGATCAAGATAAGCAATAGCGCTGGAGAGGAGATTCTAACTAGAAGTGTAGATGCGAGATACTCCCTAAACTCCTATGTTAGTCTAGATGGTGAAAAATACCCTGATGGACAATATAAGTTATCTTTAACTGCACTAGACCAAAAAAATACTCCAAGTGATGCCCTAACAAGAACATTCTGGAAGAAGCAGGAGTATCCTCAAGTTGAACTTGGACCTATAAATACGTCATGGGCAGGAAAACTATTAAATGGAAATATAAATCTACCTGTAACCATAAAGAACTTTGGACCATTAAAGAGTGTCAGATTCTCAATTTTTGATCCAGAGGCTAAAAAGAGCGTTGTAGAGTACATGGACAGCAATTTTCAACCAATGGCAGGAAGACCGGGCTATTTCTCTGCAAATCTTACAACAACAATCTCTCATGCTCTTAAAGGGGTCTATTTAATCGTTATAGAGGCAACTGACAGTGGTTTAAACAGCTCTATAACAAGAGTCCCTGTAATAATTGATACAACTCCTCCAAAAGCAATTGGAGTCCCTGTTGAAGTTAACAATAAAAACCAACATGTTTTATTGCTAAAAGAGGATACTAAAATAACTCTAGAAGATGACTTTTCATTTGCCTCCGCTGAGATAGAAATTTCTGGCAAAGATAAAGTTGCAATAAGTGGAGCAGGCTCAAAAATAGTAGAGCTTAAAACAAAAAATGAGAAGGGAGCTCTCTTAAACTATACTGGAAATATCACATTAAAAGATAGGGCTGGAAATGAGGCAAAATATCCAATTCTTATAAACTTTGATAACCCTCCAGATCAAATAGCTCTTACATTTGAGGGAGTTGCAAGCCCATATCTTGATTCAACAAACAAAAATGTTGGCTTCTACTTTGATGAAAAGATTAATGTTGATGCAAACCGTGGATTTTATATATATGCTCCTCTTGCAACAGCAAAGGCAACTGTTAGATTGGGCAACAGTGAGCTTGCCGTTCAAAATATAAATGGAGACTACTTCAAGTACTTTGAGATAGATGATGCTATAAAGGGGAACCTTGTAATAGGAACAACTCCATTGGTTGCTAGAGTAGAACACTCTAAAATCGATACTTATAACTCATCTGTTATTGTAGACAAAGAATTTCCAAAAGCGAGTATACTCTACCCTCCATCAAATTTATCATTTAATAGTGGCGTAAAACTATATGGTTCTATAAAAGATGATGATCCTAAAAACCTGACACTTAAATATGCTGTTAATGTTACTGGAAATCCAAATGATGCAACATATACAAATGCAACATTGATAAATCCTAATATTTCTGGGGTTAGAGTTCCAAATATAGATCCTGTAGAGAGAGAAACAACAATGCTCTTGACAGATTATCAATCTATGACTAATGGACTCTTTTTTAATGATGGAAGAATGTTTGTTATAGATGTCCCTAAAGAGCAGTTAAAAGAGGGGGACAATACAGTCACTCTGATTGTTGAAGACAATGCTGGAAAAAAGACAACATTAATCTATCATCTAACATATGATACAACCCCTCCAGAGACTAAAATATTGGTGCCATCAGAAAACAGTACTCAAAATGGTAATATTACAATAAGAGGAACAACAAGTGATAACAATAGAGTTGACTCTACATATTTCTTATTGAATGGAAAGAAGATATTGGCAAATGGAATCTCATATTGGGAAGGCTACTATGACCTCTATGCAATAAATGGCATTGACCTTACAAATACAGAGCCAAAACCAATAAGTATAGATGTTGTTGGAGTAGATAGAGCTGGAAACACCTCAATAGCAAAGGCGTCTATTATATTTGATACATTAACAGATAGACCAAAAGTATACATCAATAGCCCTGCAATTGAGGGAGAGAGATTCAGTGATGTTGTAAATATTACTGGTCTAGCCCTTGATGATGATGAAATTGCATCTGTTATGTATAAGCTTGATCATGGAAAGATCTACCTAAATGATGAGGGAGATATCATTGAATCAAAGGGAACAGAGTATGCAAAATGGCATGAAGCTCCCCTCTCTGCAAATCGAACAAACTGGGAAATCTTTATAGATAAGGGTAAAATGGTTGCAGGAGAGCATATTATTGAGGTTCAGGCGATAGATATCCTTGGAATCAAGAGTGATATAAAGACCGTCAGATTCCAGCTTGACTATGAAAATCCTGTTATATCACTATTTAGCCCTCCAAATGGAAGCTATCTGAAAGATGAGCGAATTGTAACAGGGCGAGCTGTTGACCCTAACGGAATTGAAGAGGTCTCAATATCGATCAATAATGGTTGGTCATTCCAGTTGGCCAATGGTAAAGAGAGCTGGAACTACTATTTAAATACCAAGGCTCTGCCTGATGGAATATTAAAGTTCTTGATTAGAGCAAGAGATAAGGCTGGAAGTGAATCATACTCATTTGCGATGTACAACGTCGACAACACCCCTCCAGAGGTTGGTATAATTCGTCCTAGAGTAGGAGAATCAGTCAATAATATCTATAAAATAGAGGGACGTGCAAGTGATAACATCGCTTTAGATAATGTATATATAAAAATAGTTGATGAAAACAACAACTCCATGCTTCCAAGTGAAATTGCTGATGAGGATGGATATGCGGAAACAATTGGAAAAGAGGCGTGGTACTATGAGATTGATACCACAAGATGGCCTCCTATGTATAAATATTATATCCTAATCAAAGCAGTTGATATTGCAGGAAATGTAACAGAAAAGAGCTCATTCTTTTTGGTAGATCCTATGTCAGATCTTCCAACAGTAGAGCTTGACCAACCACAAAGTAACCAAAGCATAATGGGAGATATTATTGAGTTTTATGGAACGGCATATGATGATGATGGACTTGAATTTGTTAAAGTAAAAATTGATAATGGAGAATTCTTCACGGCAGAGGGAACTGATGTATGGAAGTATACCTTCCCTGCAGGAGATCTAACTGAAGGTTTACATAGTGTTACAGTTATTGCAACAGAGAAGCAACTCGATCCTAGATTCCCTCCAAAATCATCTGGACCAATTTTAAGAACATTCTACTATCAAGAGTCAGGTCCTATAATAAATGTTACTTCACATACAAATGGAAAGCCAATAGAGCATAGACCATGGCTTAAGGGAACAGCTCAATATTATGAAAGAAATATAGAATTGAAGATGAAAAAAGAGCTTCAGTTGAAAAAATATTATCAACTAAAGAAAAAGTATGTGAAGAACCCAGAACTGCTTCCAGAACCAGATCAAATTCCAGTCTCAAAATTTGAGGTTATGAGCCTTGTTAATCAGCAAAAAGCTAAAAACAAGATCAAAAATATCGCTCTAACCATTGACAATGGAAATACTTTTGAACAGGCACTCGGAGGAATTACTAAAGATTGGATTGTTAGACTTCAAAGCCAATACCTACTTGATGGAAATCATACCCTTCAATTAAAGGCAACGACATTCACAAATAAGAGTAGTATTCAATACTTTAAAGTAGCAATAGATAGAAAATTGCCAACAGTCACAATCAATACTCCTCTTGAGAACGCAAAAGTCAATGAGAAGGTGGTTATTAAGGGTATCGCTGAAGATAATAATGATATAACTGAAGTTAAACTTCTATTTAAGCAGTTTGATAAAAACGCTGGTAAGCTCCCTAAATTTATTGAGGGGTTGTACCTATGGGCACAGGTCTATGGTGGACCATTTCTATCAACAGGGTTTGGGTTATCATTCTTTGATGATATAGTGCGTCTGGAGGCGATGTTTGGTTGGACTCCAACAAGAGAGAACCTTGTTGCAATGGGGATCAATCTTGATGACCCTATATTCTCAGAAAATTGGGGATGGCAGTATGGTCAATATTACCCCGCATATAGTGGTTTCGCTGCTGGAGGGAAGATATTAGCCCGTGTAATTGATATCCCATTTGAGTTCTTCTTTGGAGAAGATGCTAAAAACTTCTCATGGTCAATAGAGATTGGTGCAGGGTTCTTCTGGATGAGTGGGTTCTCTGGTGGTAGCCAAGAAGACTTCGATACATGGGCTGCATCTTTTCAGCCTAATAGTGATATCAAGAGAACTGACCGACTACTTGCTGGTTTTATGTTCCAGTGGGACTTCTTTAAGGTTGAGAGATACTATGGATTTAGAAAGTTCGCACTCTATATGGAGGCTGCATTCTACTTCATTGCCTCTGAAGTTAACAGTAGACTGATACCACAAATAGGATTTGGTATAAGAAATGCTCTCTTCTAATTTAGAGAGATAGTATTTAAGAATATAGTGTTACCAACTTATTGTTGCTTCATAGTATCAATAAGGGTGGTAACACTTTTTTTTAAGATAATCAGTTTATAACACATATTATTTATTTAAAATATGTGTTTCTAACTATTTATAATGTGAAAGAGGTTAATAAAAGAATTGGATGACTATAAGACAATTAGAATTGCAAAAAAAACAGATAGATAAAAGAGGTTAAAAGATTATTCTTTAAAACTAAAACAGAAAGGCCCAAAAAAATAAGCAAAAAACAATTGTTTTGCACATCTTTTTTGAATCACTTATGACAATGTACAAAACTAAATCACTTATGAATAAAAATAACTTATCATTTTAGAAACTAAAACTAAAGAACTACTTAAATTTATGGGCCTATCTGTTTTAGTTTAAATAACCTTATATAAGATACAAGAGAACTTAATATCGTAAAGTATTCTCCTTAAATTGTTTTTTTAGATAGTTAAATATAAATCTATTTTATCGAAAAATCAACAATTTTTTTATTATAAAAAAGATTCACTCTCTATATTTGTATAAGAATAAACATAAAGAGATAAAAAATCACAGACTTATCAGTATAATCTTGAAATAGCAATAAAAGCTATAAGCAAAAACGAAATATTTTTTAAAAATGATCAATATAATAGATTATTTCGTTTTTATCTGTTAAAATACTTTTATAAACTTTTTCATTATATTTTGGAAAAAACTTTCATCTTATACTATATTCTTAAGAATGATTATATAAGTTTCATCTATTTTACTAATATAAATAAGAGCTCACTTAATAAAATTATTTACCATAATACAATACATTATATCTTTTTATATCTATAAATCAATATTTTTCTATTAAATTATTGCTTTTAAAAATAAATTATGTTCTTTTCTCTATTTTTTTTAAAAGTATTACTTTAATATATATTAAAAAGTCTTTTTACCATAAATTAAAGAAAAATATTTTCATCTCTTAAAAAAGAAAATAATGGTAGCAAAAAAATGAAATATCTGTTATATATGTCCTATTGTCTGCTTAAACTAAAATAGTATATCTATTTATCATATATAGTGTTTTATATTTATTATTTTATAATATATATAACATCAACCTATTTTAAAGATTGCTTTATACATATAAAGGGTATAATTATGAAAGAAGCATTAACACAAAATGATTTTATAAGTCGCCTTTTAAATCTTGTAAATGATGAAGGAGATGATGCTAACCCACTTTTTCTGACTGCTACACTACTTTTACAGAGCTTAACAAACTTAAAAGAGGATTTTAAAAAAGTTCGTATTATCAAAGAGAAGTATGATATTGGTATAATAGTTATAATAGATGATAAATATGTTTTAATAATAGATGATAAGATTGTTCCAGATGCAAAAAAAACTTACCACGGGATTATAACAGGCAGATATCTTAAAAAATTTGATGATAATAATCTTATTTGTATCTATTTTAATATTAAGGATGAAAATCCAAATATAGTGGAGCCATATAAAGTTTTTACGAGAGATAAACTTATAACAATATTAAAAAGATATGAAAAAGATATAAACAGCAGAATCTATCATGATTATTTGAACTACATTACAAACATAGAGAAAGAAAAAAAACTCGATATAGCGAAGCCAATAAGTGAGTGGTCATATGTTACTATCGAAAACTTATTCAATTTATCAAAAATCGATGTAAAAAATAGTGAAGATATTATTGATAAATTAGGATTTGAATGGAATAGCATTCATATAAATAAGATTATTTTTTACTGGCAAGTAGAATATAGCCTTGAACAATCTACACTAATGGTTGTTCTGAAGATGAACTACGAAAAATCTAATGATATTGAATATATTTTAGAAAAAAAGTTATATGCTCAATTCTTTATGCTGATGCGTTTTGGAAATGATTTTATCATTCCAGAAGATGATGAAGAGCGATTTCATCAAAATGTTGGATATATAAAATTCGATCACACCACTTATGAATCTATATTTGAAAAATGTCTAGAAGAGTTAAATCGTTTGGAAAGATATATTCTTGATTAGCTCTCAAGAGTGCAACCGGTTGCACAAACTAAGTTCTTTCTTCAAACATAATTTTATCAAGTTCATCAAACAACTCTGTTATTTTCTGTGCAGGTGTATCTCCTGGATACATATCAAAGATATTTTGTTTTGACGCTCCCCTCTCAACAATGCCTATAAAATCTGGGATCTTATGGTTATCTATAATTTTGCCACTCATTTGAGTGTTTACATGATTAATATAGTTTTCATGAATAATTGTTTTTTGTCCCTTAACTTTTGAATAGACAATTCTATAATCAATAAAATCTTTATTGTATGGAGTTATTTTTTGCATAGTTTTTAACATAGAAACCAATCCATCATATGCAAATGGCTCTGGAACAAATGGAATATACACATAATTTGCTAGTAGAAGGCCTGTAGATGTAAATGCATTAAGTGCAGGAGGACAATCTATTATAACGATTGAGTATTTTTTAAAGAAATTGCTAAACTCTATTTTATAATCTAATAGATCAAAATCATTAATAGTCGATTTTTCCATTAACTCCAGTTTAGATGGTAAAACATCAATATAATCATTATAGTGCATAACAATTTTTGAGAGGGATTTTTTATCATTAAAGAAATCATATAGTGTATTCCGGTACTCATGATTGACACCATCATGGATATCATCATCTGAAAAAAAGCTTTTGGTCAAATTGGATTGAGGATCTAGATCAATTAATAATATTTTTTCTTTACGCTTCTCGTAGTAATCCCCCATCAATATACTCATGCTGGTTTTTGAGACACCCCCTTTATAGTTATAAAAAGCTATAACCGTAGGCATCAATCTTAAGACTTGTCTCTTATCAAGGCAGATAAAACCCTTCTCATCTTTATATTTTTCAAGAGTTCCATTATCAATCCAGTCTCTCAATGTACTATCTGGTACCTTAATTAAACTAACAGCCTCTTTTACTGATATCAATTGCATAAAGAACCTCTTAACATTTAATCTAGAAAAGCAAATTTCTAAATTAACTCTTTATTTTTGATGAAAATCAAGTTATAATATATCATAGAAATATAAAAAAAAAAAGCAAATTAATGTTAAAAAAACGAAATTAATCTCGATAATTAATAATCAAAGAGAAGATCCCGAAAAGATCGTTTTTTTTAAATTTCGGGAATTTTAAATTGACTTTTGTCTTTTAATAACCTATAATATTTTGTAATTTAGCAAGTTGAGCATATATCGATCTTGGATGGGAGAAGCAAAAGAGAGTAATAAATGAAGCAGAGAAAAGAGTGTTTTGATGAGAAGTAAAAAATACCCATAATGGTGGTAAAAATAAATAAAATTAAATGTGCAACCGGTTGCACACAATAAAGGAGGCAAAAAATAGATTCGACAAAAAAACCAGCCCTTATACTTAAAGACGGCAATCTATAAGAATAAAAGGCTGATACATATAATATGAAATTAGAAATTTAGTTGTTTCAAATCTATTATATTTATCTGGTTTTGTCAAGTCAAAAAAAATATTTTATTTTTTCATAAAAAATAATTTTTATTTTATCTCTAAAAAAGCTGTATTTATATATCTATGCGTAAGATCTACTTAAATAATTGATGAGATCTTAAAGGCAAAAGATAAATCAGCTTTAAAATTAAACCTCTCAAATTTTTTAATATGATTTGAGTGTATATTGTTTTGTCTAATTAGAATTTTAAAAAATATAAAAGGAGACCTCTTTCATGTATATCAATGATAATCTGATGCTGAAATTTGGCATTACCAGTGCTATAATTCTGCAGAACTTTGCATTTTGGATAAATATAAATAAAAAAAATAATAAAAACTTTGTTAATGACAAGTATTGGACATACCAGACAATTGATAGTTTAAAAGAAAAATTTCCGTTTATTAATATAACAAAGATCAGAAAAACTATCCAAGATCTAGTAGATAGTAATATACTCATAAAAGATAATCACAATAAAATAAAGTATGATAGAACGATATGGTATACTTTTGTTGATGATGATTTTATGAATGAGATCATCAATAGTTGCAGCCAAAATAGCTCCAGTAGTTCTGAAAAAGAGGATTTAGAGACCTTAAACAAAAATAATAGTTCCATTTGCTCAAAATCACAAATGGAAAATCAAAAAACAAAAACTCCAACCAAACAAAATGAGGTAGCTATACAAGATCTTAAAACAGAGAAAAATAAAACAGAAGACGAAGAGGCTAAGTCGATAATTTTAAAAACCTTGAAGGAGTTTGGAATATCAAATAGCCAAATAGATAAAATAATTAATAAAAGAGATCTATTTTTCATCCAAGAGAAGATAGAGCAGATAAGATTTTTACTAAAAAATCATCCAAAAAAGATACGATCAAAAGCAACATATCTCTATATGTCTATAATGGATGAGTGGATAGATCCACTCTATGACACATATAAGTCAGAAAAACAGAATAGACCCTCTCTCTCTTCTGCAGAAAAGGTTGCAATAGCTAAAAAGATGATTAAAGATAGTTCTCTTAATGATATTTCAAAACTTAGAACTGAAATCACAGAAAAGCTAATGGCAGATAAAAAAGTATACGATGATAAAAATTTACTTGAAACAGTAACGGAGGCAGCCCTAATAAGCCATTTTCTTGCTATGATAGGCTAGATTATTATAATGTTTTGTTTTTAATTAGATATATTATATGCTGGCAGTTTTTGAAAATTATTTTTTTTAGAATATAGTTAATTTTATAAAATTGGAATATTTCCTTAAAAAGTCCCCCCCCTTACAAGTTTAGGGACTCTATTTATTTTATTTTTTTTACTATAAAGATATTTTTGCGCAATTTTGCAAGTCAAGATTGATAAGCTGGTAGCTATCACCTACTCTTCCCATAACGAAGTCATCATCAAATATGATTTCGTCGTACTTAAATCTAATGATCTCCTTATCATCGATATCTATAAATCCCCACTTCTTGTTAAACTTTACAGGGATAAGACCACTATAAGGTTTCAAAAGTTCATCATACTGAGGCGGAATAACTTCAGTGCAATAGTTTGCTTCTATCAACCCCCATCGGTTGTTGACCCTGACTTTATAGAGGATGTCAGAATAGCCCATATCAATTGTATCATATTTAGGTTGAATACATACAATGCCTTTCATATTAATACGGCCTGTTCTGCCATCAAGTTTAATCTCTGCAAAGCCATCATCGTTGAAATAACTAATGGAGTCATATTTTGGTTCAAGGACTTCTCTATTATCCTTTGTTATTAGACCCCACTTGCAATATAGCTTAACTTTCATCAAGTCGCCGCTAAACTTGTGGATTTCGTCATACATAGACATAATTAACCTCCCGAAGAAAAGATAAAATAAATAGATAAAAATATACAGTAACATAATATATTTTACAATTTTAATGAATATTTTATAAGATAAAAATATATTTTTTTATTCTATTTTAGTTGAATTTTTTGTTATGTTTGCTTTGAAAAGTAGATCTATAGAGTGTTTTATAGATCAGAAATAATAAATATTCTTATCTACTAGAATATCGCTAAAATTATTTTTAATTAAGTATAATAATAATTTATTATATAGTGTTACACAAATTTTACATAAACTAAATTTATTTTTTTCTTTCTATGATTTATAAATACCTGTTTATAAATAATTATTTGAAATTATTGTCAGATAAGAATAGACCAATTTTTTTAGTAATGTTATAATGTTCTCTGTTTAATAGGGTCTTTATTTTTTTTAGTTTAAAAATAGAAGGAGAAAATATGTCAGAGACAAAATTATACAACAGAAGAAAACCAAAGAGAAAAATAGATATTATTATAAACTATCTTCTTCAAGATGCTAATAATAGCAGCCAATTTGCATCAGATGTTCTCTCTTTTTTTAATAAAAAAAATAGTGATAATGAGGATGATTCTGGAAATAATATTTTGCTTTTAAAGGTAGAGGTTGAGGGGACATTTAGAGAGTTTATCTCTAAGTTTTATGATGAGTTTCTAAAAAATAAAGATAACTACAAAATCAGAAAGCTTGTTGTATCAAAGCTTTCTGGATATGTTTTTATCAATGAGAAGGGTGAGAAGATATTTTCTGTTGATGCCTAAGTGTCTATAATAGTTTTAGTAAAACTCTCCATGGAATATCACTTTCCCTAAAATGGCAAAGTCTGTCTGGTTTTCATTAAGCCTTATTCTTATAGGCTCATAAATTTTATTTTCACTTATGATTATTATCTCTGTAGGGGAGAGCCACTGAATATTTTTTACCATCATAATTCCATTATATCTGATTACATATGTATCATTGATCATTTCAGGATGGCTTATTCTAACTGATGCAATTAGATCTCCATTTTTGATCTTAGGTTCCATACTGTTTCCAACAACGATCATAAAAAATGCTTTTTCATTAGCATGTCTTCCAAGTATATCACGTGAAACAGATAGATAGCGAGAAGGCTTATCTAAAATATCATCAAAAATAACAGCCTGCATTCCTGCAGATACTTTCTGTTCCAAAAGGGGGTATTGTAGCTTTCCCTCTGCGATAAACATGTCATCAATGCCATATAGAAGCCACTCAAGATTTACTCTATACATTTTTTTTAAACGATCAAGGATATCTTGAGGAATATTTCTCTTTCCAGTTTCATAATTATGTAATCTTTGCGGTGATATCTTTATACTCGCTGCAAATGAAGCTTTAGTCTCTTTTAAAGACTCTCTTAATGTAGTGAGTCTTGTCCCAATGTTGTCCATCATAAAACCACCTTTTTTAATAAAATAATAATATATTATAACATGTATAATATCCAACGAAGAATACATTACTATAATAATAAAGAGGTGAACAAAAACAGATTAATATACAATCAAAAACGAAATTATTTAATTTAATCAGATATTAATACTGCTTAATATAAAAATTGTGCCTCTTTTATTATCTAATAATACTAATTATTATAGAATAATACTATTAGACATAATAGTCAATATTAATAATTTATATTGTTTTTTTTTATATATTTTTTTTTGTTTAGTTTAAATAGTGTGTTTGTTATATAGAGTGGTTATTATGTGAGTATAATACTATTTTTCTTCAATACTATTTACGGTCTTTTGTTCGGTTATAATGACCTCGTAATTGCTATCTCTCTCTCTCTTTAGTTCTACAAACTCATTGCCAATTTTACCCCAAGCAAGCCTATCTTTAAACTCACTAATAGAGTCATATTTAGGAGGGACAATCTCTTTTCCATACTCATTAATAAAGCCGCATTTTCTATTTAAAACGACTCTTGCAACCCCATCTTGAAAGGGCTCTATAGAGTCATAGTGGTTTGTTATGTGCCTATTATTTTTATCAATATAAAAAAACTTATCATTAGCTGATACAAGCGCTATTTCTCTATTAAATGATTCTGCAAAATCATATTGAGGCTCTATTGTCTCAACTCCAGCACTGTTTATATAGCCATATTTTGGTCCATCTTTTTCATCAATTTTTACCAAAGTATACCCATTTTTTGGAGTCCCTATCCAATCATATTTTGGAGGGGCCATCTCATGTCCAGATGTCGAGATTGTTCCCCACTTATTATTAATTTTGATAAATGCCATCTCACTATAAAAATCACTTGCATCATCATATTTCGGATGAACTAGCTCTCTTCCATCATTTGAAACCAAGCCCCACTTATGATCAAGCTCTGCCCATGCAAGACCATATTTAAAATCGTTTATATGGTTATATTTGGGCTTAATTATCTCATTATGATCTTTATCAATTATGCCCCAAAGATTATTCTTTACTACTTTAGCCAGTCCATATTTAAAATCACCGATAGCATCATAATTATTAGTTATAATGTTATCGCTAACCTCTTTGTCATTTGTCTCACTCTTATTTTTCTCATCCATTTTATCTTCCTTAAAAATAGTATAGCCAGTATTCTTTCACATATAATTTACTATATTTTCTAATAATTTTGAAATTAATTTATTTTTTTGCAAAGTATAGCAACAATATATCTATTGAATAATTTTTAATAGTGCTATTAACAAAGACTAAAATAGATATAATATTTTTTTATTTTAATATGATTAAAATATTGACATTTATCTAATAAAAAAATATAAAACAGTATGTTTTTTTATTGAACATGGTTTTTATCAAAAGTAGAGAAGAGTTCCCCATTTATTCTTCTCTACTTTTTTTGAATTTTAAAAGAGCCAAAAATTGACTATATTTTTCAAGATTGCTCAAATATATTCAAATTATTATACAGATCGCTCATAATTCTTCACTATTTCAGAATAAATTATCTAACATAATATTAATTTTTAATATAAAATATTTTTTTTGTTAACTTATATTAAAAACTGTTTTTATTATTAAATAAAAAGATTATTAAAATCTACATTTTTCTTGTTTTTTCATAAAAATAGTTGACTTTGTTTTTATAAAACAATATAATATTTCTTAGATCACTTATGAATAAGATAAAAGCAGCTCAATTTATTAAATATTATAAATGAGCTGTTTTTTCTTATCGATATTTTTTCTATTTAAATGCTCTATTGTTTAGAAACATTTTGTTGAATATTAAAGAGGTTTTGCTTATAGATCTATAAAGTAGAATTTTTACTAGACTATATTCTCTTGACTATTTCTTTTAATCTCATATAATTTATATTATGTGATCTTTTAGGAGAATAATTATGAGAAAATGGAATTTCTTGGTGTTTTTTGTTACAACTATAGTGTTCATACATTCAGAGGAGCTTCAATATGACAGGCTCTCAATTGTTAATTTAAGAGATAATTATCAATTTACTGCAAATGAAATAAATATTGATAGTTTAAGAGAAGAAAAGAGAGACTATTTCGTCTTTACTCACTCTTTTACCACGATGGGTAAAAAAATGAGCGGCTTGATTGTATATCCTAAAAAAAAGCCAATTGGTGTCATTTTATGCTTTAGGGGCTATTCTCCAAAGAAAGGTTACTATATAGGTCTTGGATCACAAAATACTATGAAATATTATGCTTCTAATGGTTATATGGCAATCTCTATTGATTTTTTTGGGTATGGTGGCTCTGATGATGATGGATTGGGAGACTCACCATTTTCACGCTATATAATGCCAATCAGTGCAGTTGAGCTATATAAGAGCCTTGATGAGAAGGGGGTTAGCAATAGAGTCAATAAGACAGCTATAGAGTATCCAAAGAGCTTTTTTATGTGGGGACATAGCAATGGCGGTCAGGTTGCAATAACAGCAAGCGAGATCTTGGGAGTTGCTATTCCTATGACCCTTTGGGAACCAGTTAGTAAGCCATGGCCATATTCAATGACCCACTATGCCAAAGCAGGAACAGAGCAAGGGGATAGGCTTAGAGAGTGGATAAGTAGTGTTTTTGAAAAACAATATAAAGTAAAAGATTTTTCTATTATAGATAATTTAAATCTTATGGCTGATGGGGCAGCTATACAGCTTCATCAGGGGACAAAGGATGATGCTGTGCCACTATCTTGGTCAAATGACTTTGAAGCAGCTATAAAAAAAGAGAATGAAAAACGCACAAATAAGATAATATTTAACTATTATATATATAAGGGGGCGGATCACAACATTAGCCAAAATTGGTATGAGGCATTAAATAGAGATCTTGCTTTTTTTGCAAAGTATAAAAAGTAGTTTATGATTAGGGTTAGGCAGGCTGCTCTTTAGAGATATTAATTAGGTACTATTAAATTAAGTTTTACCATAAATTCTCCAACACTATCTAAAGGAGAAAAATTGCTTTTCATCGCAATTTCAAAACTCTCTTTTTGTGTGTAAAAAAATATTTTTTCTTTTCTACTATTTTCCTTACATTCTTTTTGCATTTTCATATCTCTATTCCTCCCCCAAGGTTTTTATTGCTATTATAAATATAATAACAGCAATAAAAAGGAGCAAGGACTATTAGTCTACTTTTATTTAAAAAAGTGAGAATTATACAAAAAATAGTATTTGTTCTATCTCTTAAATTGATTATAATATAAAAACATGCTAAATTGCATTACGATTAGATGTGTTTTTTACTGAAAGACCTATTAATATTATAGTATAATAATTATCTAGCATAATGTTAAATAAATTAATACAATATTATATATTTATCTCATATTCATGATATACTTTATAAAGATATTTATTTTTTTAATTTTTATATTTAATTTAAATATATTTCTTTTTTTATAAAATTTATTGACCATTAAACTCATTATAGAGTATAATGGTCAATAAGTCATATTTAACAGAGTGGAATCCATTAAATAGGCTTTAATAACTATTATTCCAGAAGCAGATAAAAAAACCTTTACTCGCATTCAAAACATGCCTGTAATCTTAAGTGTGTTTTTATTACAAACAAGTCCGTAACTGCGCATCTTTAACGGAGCTTACCTTGTTTCTATATTGCTTCTGGATAATTTGGTAATGCTCCAACAGGGGTTCCACTGTGCTTTTATGGACTTGTTTTATTTTTATAATACAAGGAGCACTTGAGATGGAGTATTTAGAGGCAGCTGATGATTTTAAAGCAAAGATAGGTCAGGCAAAGGCTATTGCTGATCTGCTATCAAAAAGCTATATAGAGTATCTTTGTGATGATAATGTTAAATCTGTTGCACTATTAATGATGGACTTACTAAATTTTCTAGAAGAGGACTTTTATACAATCTATCAAAATATAGATGTTGTATATATTGAAGAAGATTAGATAGAGCATCACCATTACAATTGTCTAAAATAGTCTTTAGAATATTTTTATAGAACATAATTCAATATTTGGTAGTTTAAAATATACTTAAATAAGATACATAAGAAATTTTATCTTTTTTAAGGCTTTTATAATATCACTTTTTATTTTATAGAGCCTTAAAAAAGATCCATAAAATATTATGCTTTAGGCACTCTTTTTCTCATTGTCTCAAAAGAGAGGCTTAAGCTAGATCAGATTTGTTTTATGGATCTTTTTATCTTTCATTAGATTACATATTTTGATATATTTTGAAATATATTTATCATATAAATAGCAAATCATCTTTTTTAGATAATATTATTCTTGATTTTATAAAACCTTTTCTTTGAGAAAAGAGGGCTATTATGTTATAATTTATCATATTTAATAAGAGCTCTTTTATATCTATGGAATAACTAAAGAAAATTAGGATTTTAAAATTATGAAGCTGAATACAAAAATAAATATTCCAATAATTATATGTATAATTGTTATTATGGTTGTTCGTTCTATAATTATTATAAATGGCAACTATAGAAAGCCTGTAAGGGAAAAAATGGAGGGCTTTCTACTCTCATCTACAATGGATTTGGAAAAATATATGACCTTTGCCATAGACTCAATTATAAAACAGACAATACTAATGGCAAACTCATCAACAACAATAGATGCAATAGAGCAGAGAAACAATGAAACCTTAACAAAATATTTAACAAAACTCGCTAATGATAATCAGTTTATAAATAGTATCTCTTTTGCCAGTGAACGTGGAATAATTATTGCTTCAGATAATAAAGATGTGATTGGAGAGAGTGTCAAAGATAAGCCATACATGAGGGGGCTTTTTCTTGATAAGAATGTTACATATACAAGGGATTCTGATATAGAAATTTTAAAGAGAGAGAAAAATATTTTAGTATTTCCAGTTGCTGTTGCAATAAAAGATAAAAGTAATGCAACCATTGGATACTTTATTTCAATGATAGATATATCAAACTATCTCACCTTTTTAGTTGTTGATAAGAGGTTTTTTAAAAATGAGGGAAATATCACTCTCTTTAAGAGTGATGGAACAATAATTGTTCATCAAAATCCTAGATACATTCTTTCCAATATAAAGAATGTATATTCATATTTTGATGATTTTAGTAGCCGTTCAAAAAGCAGCAGCTATGGAGTTTTTGAATATACAAGTACAGAAAATGATGGAAAAGATAAGAAGAAAGTAACAAACATTGCTGCCTATGTTAAGATGACATCAAAACCTTGGTATCTGCTCTCCTCTATTGACAGAGGGGCACTTGTATCTTCAGATCTATATAATGCTCTAAGTTTCACTACTTTTGTAACAATAATATCTGTTATACTGCTTGCAATTGTGGTCTACTCACTCTTGAATGAGTTTGTTGTCAAAAGAATGAAGAGCATATTTGTTACCATCTCGAAAATGACAGAGGGCGATTTAAGACCAAGGCTGGAGGTAAAGCCTAATGATGATGAGATTGGAGATACATCGGGTAGATTTAATACATTTATAGATAGTTTTAAACATATGATAGAGTTGATATTACAAAATATGAAGGAGCTTGAGACATCAGGAATTCTTCTTTCGGATATTGCCTCTACAACAAATGTTGAGATCTATACTATTGATAAAAGAATTGATTTAACAAAAGAGAGAATAAAAGATCAGGTTGTAACAACAGACTCTGTTGTTGATGTTATAACTGAGACTCAGGGGGAGATCACAGATCTTCATGGTTTGATAGAGACGCAGACAAAAAAGATCAAAAAGACATCGGAGCTGGTTGAATCTATGGTTACAAAAATACAGGAGATGACCAGCTTTCTTGAGAGTGAATCTGTCAGCAGCTTTGATCAGTTGCGTGGTACTGCAAAAAATGGAGAGACAATGTTCCATCAGATTGTTGAGTTAATTAATGATATTTCAGATAAATCTACAAATCTTATGAATGCAAATAATCTTATTAAAAATATCGCAAACCAAACAAGCCTTCTATCTATGAATGCAACCATTGAGGCGGCACATGCTGGGGAATTTGGGCTTGGCTTCTCTGTTGTTGCTGATGAGATTAGAAGACTCTCTGAAGATACGAGATCCCACTCAAAGCTTATTGGAAAGTGGCTTACTGAGATAAAGGATCAGATCAAGGAGGCTGTTGATTTTAGTGGAGACACAATGCAGGCTTTTGTATCTGTAATGAGTACAGTAGAGTCTGTTGACTATGTTTCAAGAACAATAAGATCCAGCATGAAAGATCAATCCCTTGAGACAACAAAAATTTTGCAGATATTAAAAGAGACAAGAACAATTGCTGAAGAGGTCTTTAATAAAGCAGAAAATATGACAGCAAATAATATTATAATATCGCAGTCAATTACAAAGCTTAACTCTTTAACAACAACAATTAAAGATTCAATGGATCTAATTAGAGATGGAAGCAGCATGATTTTACACTCTGCAAATGAGGTTGATAAACTTTCAGAACAGAATAAGGTTAATATTTTAAATGTATCTCAGATTGCCAACAAATTTAAAACCTAATATGTTTCACTACTTTTTATATCTAAACATAAAAAAAATTAGGCTTTTAAGAATATTTTTATGTATAAATATCAACTTTTATTTATGGATTAACCGAATCTTAATATATTATAGGTAGAGATATGTTATTATAACTTTTGTCTATGTATAATATTTCTATTTTAGAAAAAAACTATAAAAATATACTCCTCCAAATATTGACTTATCTTAGTTTTTAAATTAAATTTTGTGTAACATTTTAGGTTTTTATATTCAAAATAGGTTGTTAGGAGGTTTTTGAATCTTATCTTCTATAATAATAGAGTAGAAGTTAAGGTTAAAAAGGAGATGAAAATGATAAAAAAAATGGTAATTTTCATGATGCTCGTTTCTATCCAATTTGTCTACTCTGATGAACTTACTAAGTTTCACAGTGGTGGCAAGTATGGACTGAAAGATCAAAGCGGCAAAACCGTAGTTAGTGCAAAATATAGCGATATCTCCAATTTTAAAGATGGTGCCGCTATAGTTGCTATTCGTGGCAAGGATGGAAACAACTTATATGGTTTAGTTGATGAGACAGGAAAAGAGATTGCAGAGGTCAAGTATGATTTTATATATAGCTTTGTAGATGGCTTGGCTCTATTTAAATATGGAGGCTATAAAGGAAAATATGGCTTGATAAATCCTGCAGGGAAAGAGGTTGTCCCTGCTAAATATAATAAGGTCTATGAGTTTGGCGATAATGGTTTGGCATTGGTCAATTTGAATTATAAAATGGGATATATTGACAGAGAAGGTAAAGAGATTATTCCTCCAAAGTACGATTATGTTACAGACTTTGTTGATGGTGTTGCTATGGTTAGAATAAAAAATAAGTGGGGGCTTATTGACGACACAGGAAAACAGCTTACCGCAGTTAAATATGACGAGATCAATGGTTTTATTAATGGTGCTGCAAAAGTTAGTGTTGAAGATCAAGACAGTAAACAGAAATATGGAATTATTAATAATAAAGGTGTTGAGATCGTTATCCCGAGGTATAGTGAAATATGGAGCTTTGTTGATGGAGTTGCCCCTGTTATGTTGGATTCAAAATGGGGACTTATAAATACAAGTGGAATAGAGGTTGTTCCATTAACATATGATCAAATAGAGTTTGCAGGAGAAAATGTTCTCTCTGTAAGATTAAACAGCAAATGGGGATATATCTCTAGTACAGGTGAGAGAATTACACCTGTAAAATATGATATGACTAAAAACTTCCATGATGGATTTGCTGTTGTGGCGATAGATGGGAAGTATGGTTTTGTTAACAAGAAGGGTGTTGAGGTTGTATCACCTAAATATAAAGATCTAGAAGATTTTGTTGATGGGGTTGCTTTGGCAAGCTATAATGGTGTCTTCGTTAAGCTTGAGAAGAACTTCGATAAAAATGGCAGACTCTCTATTGTAGAGAAAGAGGTTGCTGTCTATAAAATTCAAATTAAGAACTAATATTTAAAACTAAAAAAACTCTCTTTCATAAAAGAGAGTTTTTTATTATTACCTATTTTGAATAACTGATTGTAACATTTTCTATTAGTTTAAAATCTTTTGCACTCTCTGATGAGTAGGTTGGAGATAGGGCAACAGTTATATTATCCCCACCAACCTCAAATTGTCCGCTATACATAATCATATTATCTTGATATATATTTCCTTCTATTTTCAATATGTAGTCACCCTTTGGAAGTTTTTCTCCCTTGTTGTTAACACAGCTCCAGTTTATTGTAATTTTTCCAGCTTTTTTGGTAGCTTTGGATATTGTATCAACCTCTTGTTTTGTCATCTTATCTACTTTTGATTGTTTAACCCATGTTGGAAGTGATGTTGCTCTCTTGGCATAGCCACCTTTTGCTGTAAACCTTGTTGCATATATCGTGTTGATATAGTTTCCATTTGTATCTTCTACCCAGATAGCAATTTGATTGCTTCCCATCTTATTTATTCTATAGAGATCATACTGTAGAGTTAAGTCCCCACCACCTTCACTCTTTTGATTATTGTCTGTTGCATTTACAGATAATAAAATAGTTAGAGTCATGAGAATAGTTAAGATTTTTTTCTTCATTACTATTCCTCCTTTTTATTTGCTAACACCAATAAGTTAGTTAAATAGAGGTTCTATTGCCCTCTTTTTCTCCCTCAACTTATATAAAGTATAACATATTCATAAAATATTATCATAAAAAAACAATATTTTTATATAAGACTATTTTAAAAATATTGGCTTAGAAATAAACAAACCCACAATAGGACATTTTAAAAGTTAGTATACTCTATTTGTATACAAAAGAGCATACTTAACAATTGCCAATTGTGGGCTTGCTTATTTGGTCTTATTTTTCTATATTTAAGAAAAATGTATACCATAAAAATATAAGAAGCATAATCTCAAACCAACAATATTCTAACCAAAGTTAATTTTAGTAAATCATTTAACAAAACAAACATTATTAATTAAAATATTATTGATTCAATTCATTATGCTTCATAAGGAATAATAATGAAGACCAACTATATAAAAAACTCACCCATCTTAAACTGTATGGTGGTTAGACAATTTAAGATAAATAATAAGTTTTATAACTATTCTTAAACTTAATTTAGTAATTTTTATCTACTAAATCAAGCCTATTTTACTTTTATTTTTAAAAAATAGTATCATTTTTGTATATAAAAATCAATCTTTTTTTATATAAAAAATAATTATTTACAAATAATAGCAACAATATATATATTATTTTTAGAGTATTGTTTTTATAACAAAATAAACATATATTCTTTATTATAGACAAATGACTTTTTTAAAAGAAAACAATTCTAAAAAAACATTAATAAACATAGAGAGAGAGTAGAACTTATTAGTTAATAAGTTTTAAATAATTAAAGATTTTAAGTGATTATATACGAAAATATAGAGATGTTTTTTTTAACAAACCCTTATTTATAGAGGAATTAGTATGAGAAATGTTATTGTTTGCTTGCTATTTATATTACTTTTTGTAGGGTGTAAAACTACAGAGAAGACAGAGGTAAAAATTGAGGAAAATTCTCCTTATCAAGAGGTAACACTTCCAGATGGACAAAAAGTTTTGGCTACCAATATTGTATATTATGGAAGAGGGGTTTTAAAATCAGTAGTTATTCCTAAAGAGGAGAAGGTTACTGTAACTTTTCCTGATAAAAACAAGGCAGGAATTGACTATATCTCATACTATGACAATGGAAATATTAAAGAGGCATTTATAAATAGAGATAGTAAATCAAAAATTGAGATACATACAATGCAAAAGCTGGATAATGTTATAGAGGTTGCATATCACTTTAATGGAGCATTAAAAAAGTTAATTGCTTCAAATGAAGGCTTCTCTCTTACTCTTCCAGATGGACAAAATTCGAAGATATATGCAATATCCTACTATGAAGATACAAAAATTGAGTCTATTTTTCCATTGGCCAATCAAAAGACAGTTATGCCAAATGGCGAGTGGCTTCTCTCTTCTGAAGTTAGGTTTAATGAGAATGGAAATATAGATAGAGCTTGGCTTTTTAGAGGAGAGAAGGTCACAATGCCAAATGGTGAGAAGGTCGCTGGGGAGATCGTTTTCTATAATGATAATGGAACAATTAGGGAGGTTGTAACCCCAATTACTGAGATAAACCTTCCAGATAAACAGAGGGCAATGGTCAGCCTGATAAGGTTTGACGAGAATAATTTAGTACATATTTTATTGGCAAACAACTCAAATATAGCGACCCCTGATGGAGCAACTATAAGTGATGCCACACTTGTTGACTACCATGAAAATGGGAAGATGAAAAGTGTTTTTTTAGATGGTAAGAGTGGAGTAGAAATATCGAAAAATGGTGAAAAAATTGTTGCAAATTACTACCTAGAGTATGATAGTGATGGAAAATTAGTGGAAGCGAATTAGTTTTTATGATATAATGCCAAATCATATTTAATAAAATAGTGAGGTTCATTTTAAAGAGAATAGTTATAAAAACAGTCCATAAATTACTGTTTGTTTTTTTTGTTTTTAGAACTATTTTTTTTGAAAAAGAGTTAACTTTAAATTATATAATTAAGGGTTGTCTAAAGGTGAAAATAGGATTAGGCAAAGTAGTTTTTCTTATTGTTCTATTTTATTTACTCTCCTCTTGCAGCTGTATGAAGAGTGATTTAGGTGAGTTAGATGGAATCCCAGAGAGTTGGAATGGAAAATATTCGATAGAGTCTTCGCCAGAACTTGCAGTATTGGATATAAGAGATGGCAAAATATTTTCTGCCATTACTGGAGATGAGCTATTCCCTGCTAAATTTATGGAAAAGAGAAGCAAAGCATACTACTATTCAGACAGAGCTATCGTAAAAGAGGATAGCGTTGAATATTCATTTTCAAAACTTGCAGATGGCTCTATTCTCTACTCATCTTCCACTAAAACACTAATTTTGAAATATAGACCATATGTAGACTTGTCAACTCTTGGAACAACCACAACAACATCATCAACGACCACAACAACCGTAAAATTATATGGACTTGATGTTCTTAAGGGGATACCGGCGGAAATATTGGGGGGCGAACAAGCAAAACCTGAAGATGGCAGTTTAATTGTCTCTCCAGAGGGCAGCACTAATTTGCCAATAGAACAGGGGCCACCTGAAAGAGTAATAATTGTTCCCACAGTTCCAGCAGAGTGGAATGGAATCTATGCAAGAGCAAATAGTCAAAATAAGAAAGCCTTAATTATAAGAGATGGAAAGATTTTTTATGCTGATGGAAAGGGAGATATTGAAGCTTTTCCAAAAGGGTTGGAGGAGGTCTCTTCCAGTAGAAATAGAGTTGAAGTTTCATCTGAATTTGGAAATATAAAAGTTGACTTTATCTATAATCGAGATCCGACCTTAAGACAAATATTATACACCAATTTTGATGGTGCTGTCACAAACTATGTAATATATGTTGAGCCTCCCAAAGTGCCAAGATTCTCTTTTATAAGTAATATTGGAAGCAGTGGAGAGGGGAGACTTAACAAACCATACTCTGTAAGTGTAGATGATAAAAATATATATGTTCTTGATACAGATAATAATATGGTACAGGTATTTAGAAAGACAGATAATAAGTTCCTCTATAACTTTGGAGGGTGGGGAACTGTTGATGGCAAATTTAATGGACCAAAAGGAATAAATATAGATGAGAGGTTTATATATATTGCTGACTCTGATAATAATAGGATTCAAATTTTTGAAAAAAATGGAAAATTTGTAAAAACGATAGGCTCTATTACTGAAACTTTTATGGAGGGCTACTTCAATAACCCAAGAGGTATAGCTGTAGATGAGAAGAACCTATATATAATAGAGACAGGCAATAGCAGAGTGCAGATAATTGATAAAAAAACTTATGAGTATGTAACTTTTTTTGGCAGCAAGGGACGTAAAACAGGATACTTTTATAACCCACGTGAAATAGCTATTGATGATAAATATCTATATGTTTCTGACAGTGGAAATCATAGAGTTCAGATATTTGATAAAAAAGAGCTTGATCATGGTAAAATAGCATCTATTGGTTCTCAAGGCGGTGGAGATGGACAATTCTACTACCCAGAGGGGCTCGTTGCTGGAGTTCAATATCTATATGTAGTTGATTATGGTAATAGCAGAATAACAATATTCAATAAAGAGCCTCCATTCAACTTTGCGGGGAAGCTTGGAGAGAGAGGTGATGATGATGAGCAATTTGCATATCCTAAGGGTATCACAATAGATAAAAACAACTTCTATGTTGCTGACACAGAGAACAACCGGATATCAATATTTAATTCTAATACAGGTGCTTTTGTTTCAACATTTGGTTCAAGAAAGCCAGAACCAAAAGAGTTTAATATGCCTAAAGGTATAGCTGTAGATCGCTCTTTGATCTATATAGCTGATAGTGGAAACAACAGAATTCAGGTGCTAGATAAAAATGGAAACTTTGTAACTATGTTTGATGGAAAGTCTGGAGTTGCACTTGGTCAGCTCTTTAATCCAACAGCCCTATTTAAGACAAAAGACTCCCTATATGTTGCAGATACCAATAATAGCCGAATTGTTGTCTTTAATAGACTTGGAGCATCAACACTGGAGTTTGGCAGTGAGGGGACAAGAGAGGGCAAGTTTCGATTCCCTATGGGAGTATTTGCAGATGAGGAGAATATAATTGTTGCAGATACAAATAATCATAGGATTCAAATCTTTGATCTCGATGGAAACTTCCTAAATGTTTTTGGAGAGGATGGATTTGTTGATGGAACTCTCCATAAGCCAGAGGGGGTCTATGCTGATAGAGATAAGATATATATCGCAAATACAGGTAACAATAGGATAGAGATATTTGATAGAAAAACTCTCGCGTTTGACTCTCGTTTTGGAAGAGAGGGAGCTAATCCTGGCGAGTTTGAAGATATTGTTGGGATATATGTGGATAAAAATTATATATACACACTAGAGAGAAAAAGCTCTAGAGTACAGGTCTTCTCAAGATATACAAAAGAGCTGGCTTTTGTTAGAAGTTTTGGAAGTGTTGGAAGCGGCAATGGAGAACTCTTAACCCCTGAAGCGATGGCTGTCGATTTTGAGAGAGCACTCTATATTACTGATACAAACAACAATAGAATATCAACAATCAGAATAAATATGGTAGAACAAGCTCCATAATCTAATTAAACAGCTAAAAATAACCATTTGTTTCACATACAAGATCTCTATTTGTTAATTAAATTTCTCTTTAATTATACTATTTCTAATTAAAATATAGACTTAGTTATAAAAAATTATTATTTTTTTTCTTTTTAGATTAAATATAGCAAAAAATCTTATTTTTTTATCACTTTTTTTTAAAAAACTATTGATTCTTCCCAAAAATATTATTAAACTAGAGTATAATGTTATTGATTTTGTATGTATAGTGTAATTATTTAATAAATAATTTGTATCGTTTAAATGTGCAATTTATTTTATTTGATAGTTGCAGGGTATATTCTAATTTGTTTTTTACTACTTTATATTTAGTAAATAAGATTAGAAAATATTAGGCTTAAGAGAGATGGATTAGCAGGTGTCTTTTTTAAAAAAAAGCAGCTTTAAATCCAAATATGAAAAAACTAATTTTTGATGTTTTAATAGAGTGTTTGCTCCTTTAAAATAGTGAATATATTATTTTAGATATAGTTTTTTATACTTAAACTTTCATAAAGAGAGATTTTAAGTACTATTTTCTCTTGTTCATAACTTTGCTCTTTCTAGTTTAAGGACAAAGTTCATACCTTGCTTAAAGAGCAGTTGTTATAGTGGAAACTATCTTAATTGTTGATAAGATTCCTTTGAGCTCTCTCTGTTTTAAAAAAATACTTTTTCATAAGAATTAACTATTATATTAGTTCTTAGAAGAAAATATTTTTTACTTTATGAAAGAGATTTTATTATTTAATTATAATAGACTCCTCTTTTAGCCAATTTCAGTAAAAATATTTTAAACTTAGCAAACTTTAGTCAAGTTATTAAACAATGCCCTATTAAGGGAGGAGGGTCAATTGTTTGACAAGGTTGTTTTAAAAAAAATGGGATAAAAATATTAAAAACTAGAGGGAATATCATGTTCAAAGAAAAAAACTGTAAAATTGGTGATTACTACGAGGATGTTGCACCACTGTTTAAAAATGATAAATGGGGATTTATTAATAAAGATGGTGTTGAGATCGTAGAGGCAAAGTATGAGAAAGTGCATGGTTTTATAGATGGACTTTCAGCAGTAGTATTTAATGGTAAAATAGGCTATGTAAATAGATCCGGAGAGGAGATTGTTAAGCCTATTTATGATGATGCTACTTTTTTTACGAATGGTTTTGCAAATGTTAAGTTAAATGGAAAGTGGGGTATTGTCGACATCAAAGGCAAAGAGATTGTCTCACCAAAATATGATGAGATATATGACTTTTATGATGGGCTTGCTGGCGTAAAAAAAGAGAACAAATGGGGATTTATAGATGAAAAGGGGGGTGAGGTAATTTCACTCATTTATGATAAGGTTCGCAATTTTGATAAAGGTGTTGCAAGAGCACAATATAAATCATCTTGGGGAGTAATAGATCTAAAAGGAAAAGAGTTAGTAAAGTTCAAATATGACTATATTCATAGCTTCGAAGATGGAGAAGCAAAGGCCTTTTATGAAGATTCAGAGTTTCGAATTAGCTTAGATGGAAAAGAGCTGTTTATTAATTGATTAATTAAAGGGACTCTCTAGAATTTCTAGAGAGTCTTTTTTTATATAGTTTAAATTATATCTCTTGACTATTGAGTAATAATATGGTTTATAGGCAAGAATCGTTTTAGTGATTTTTTGTAAAAAGATACTATTTTATTTAACTCTATTTTTATAAAATAATATTTTTAGATTTGAAAGGTAAAGATAAGTTTGTATCAATAATTTTTGTTTTATCTACGATCTATTAATATTCTTTTAGTATTGTATTTATTCATTGTAATTTTACATTGAAAATAGATTTTCATAAAAAAAGTTGCTTTTTATATTGAATAGGTTTATAATTTAATAAATTAAGTAATTTTAGTTTTTTTTAGGATTCACACTCCAGAAAGACTGAAATTAGTACACACAGATTGGATTATAAAAGAGACCCAAAACAAGGCAGCTCTATATTTAGGTGCATGCGTCTATATGGCCTAATTAGACAGGTCCGTAATTGTAATGGACTGCTTATTCTTTCCTTTGGGTCTCTTAAACAGAGTATTCAGTCGTGTGACTTTACTTTTACGGGCCTATTTTCCCCGTAAAAGATAATTTATAATTGAAAGGAGACCCAAAAACACCACTCTGTTGATTTTTATGAAATAGATGATTTGTGTGCGATTTTGTTGATGTAGGATTATTTTTTATAGTTAGAACAGATGAGTCCATAAATTGCCAATTTTTATTCCTTCTTAAAAGTTTATTAATCTGACCTTATCTTTTCTGTTTGGAATATCTTGTTTAATTGTTTATGGACTCATCCGCTCTAATTATTTTTAATACATTTATTACTTCTTGTCAAATTAAAAATTGGGTTCAATTAATAAACAAATTTTCTTTTTTACCAAATAAATTTTTGTAAAAAAATAGACAAAATGTCTTGCCTTTAATTAAACTTTGTAATATAAATATAAAGATGATTTTATCATTGAGGAGATTAAGATGAGAAAATTCTTTCTATTTATCTTTTTATCTATTTTAGGTCTATGTTTTTTAAAAGGTAGAAGAGCTACACATTGGTAAAAAATCTTTTTTCTAAAAAAATTAGAGGGTATTTGGGAAAAACTTTTTAATTTTTTTAAAAAACAGCAAACTAAACAATATTGTCTATTTACTGTTTTTTAATTGTTGACAGGGGGGCTTGATGGATGTTAACTAATAAAGGACTCTTAAATACCCTATTTTTTAATAGGCATCTACAACAGCTCCAGTACTATCGAGTTTTATATAACTTTTAGCTGTTTTTGTTACTCCATTAATGGTGACATCTACTGGTGTCTGTACTGATGAGAAATATATTCTTTCCAATTTTGATTCTGTCTCTAAGGTCTCCAACAAGTAGTAGACATCTTGTGCTTTTACAGTGGTAATCATGTTTGTTATTTCTACCTCTATATAGTGACCACTCTCAATAAAGATTCTTCTATAATCCCCATTCAGATAGTATGCCAACTGCTTTGGATATATTGTTTGAGTTTTATTCTCTTTTGTATAGACTATCGTTTGCCCACTTACAACATCTACATAATTTACACTTCCACTAGAGTATTTTTCTACAAGGGTGGCTTTTACTACCTGTCCATCTGGAAGAGTTACATCAAACTCTGGGATGGTCTCCTCCGCGCATGATAGTAACATTATAAGTATGTATATAAATAAAAAATATTTCATATATCTTTTCACTTTTTTAACTCCTATTAAAATAAAAAAATTATCTGTTTTTTCGCTCTCTATTCATAACTTTTTGCGGTCTCATCTTCATTATACTCAATATATTTTGTCGCATTGACACTATTGCCACTGACTATAATAGGTATTGACTGGAGAGGGGTTTGCTGTAAATTGACTCTCTTAATCTTTCCACTTGGATAAAATGATATTGCGTCAATTTTTGCAGGAGTGCCACCGGGCAGAGCAAAATTGGTTCCAGAGACACTATATAGTGATACTAAAACTCCAGCAGAAAAATATATCTTTGTTGCCGCAATTTGTTGACCAGATCCAGATGGATATGGAATCCAATATGTTTCACCACTTATGATACTTGAGATCTCTGATATTTGATATTCGTTTCTAAGGGTAGGGTTGCTATTGTCATTTCGCACCACTTTTGCTGCAAAGATGGTATCACCATTGTCAAGATAGATTTTATAATAGTTCTCTACACCAGAGATAAATGCATAGTGAATTGTCTTGTCTTCTTTAAAGACAACCTCTTTTATTACCCTTGGGACATTTTCATTTGGTAATGTTAATATAGAGCCACTTTCACTATTGACAAGTCTAAGCAGTTTTTCTCTCTCTTTAGCATACCAAATTTCATTTGCATAGAAGATCTGTCCATCAGCCAATTTTATCTGCTCAGTTCTCTTAAATTTAACATACCATATTTTGCTTTCAAAATAGCCCATATCACTATACTCTGTAGTTTTTTTTCCATCTTTAAACTCCACATCAGGGAGAGGGATTGTATATGTCTCCTCTACTGCTGCAGAATCACAGGAGAAAAGGGCCAAAGCAAAAGAAAAGAGTATAATATTAATAATTTGATGTTTTCTTATTTGTTTCATATAACAATATTATAATTTAAGCGTTTTGTAGTCAAGTTTATTTTTAAGAAGTTGTAATAAAAACGATTTTACAATCTTAGCTATTTCCAAAAAATAGTTAAGATTGTTTTTTCTAAAAAAAATAGTTTATAAATAATTGACAAGAGAGTTTTTAAATTTTATTCTTCCTCTAAATTTGGAGATTTTTTTATGGATAACTATATAAAAAGAGTTGCATCTGTTCATGATATATCTGGTTTTGGAAGATGCTCCCAGACCGTTATTATTCCAATTCTATCAAGCATGGGAATACAAGTTTGTCCGCTTATTACTTCGCTTCTCTCTGCTCATACAGGTTTTGAAAATTATGAGTTTGTTGATTTTACAGAGCATATGGAGAGCTTTTTCACCCATTGGAAAAAGCTTAATGTTGAGTTTGATGCTATATACACTGGTTTTCTTGGGAGCTCACAGCAGATAGCAGTGGTAAGCAAGTTTATAGATCTATTTAAAAGAGATAACAATCTTGTGGTTGTTGACCCAGTTTTTGCAGATAATGGGAAAATATATAGTGCTTTTAATGAAGATATTGTTGTTGAGATGAGAAACCTTATAAAAAAGGCAGATATGATAGTTCCAAACATAACAGAGGCAGCATTTTTACTTAATGAACCAATGAGAGATACTCTCTCTCTATCAGAGGTTAAAGAGTGGCTCTTGAGGCTCTCCAAATATGGGCCAAAGATTGTTATTATAACAAGTGTTGTTGAAGATAAGGGTAGCAATATTGTTTGTAATGCTGCATATAATAGTACCACTGGTGAATTCTTTATAGTAAAAAATTCTCTAATTCCTGCAAGCTATACAGGCAGTGGGGATACATTTACAAGTGTACTATTGGGTGCTCTTTTACAGGGAGATTCACTTCCTATGGCTTTGGATAGAGCAACAAGCTTTATATATAAGGTAATAGAGAGAACCTATAAAAATGGGACTCCTCATAGAGAGGGGATCTTTTTGGAAGCGATGCTTGGAGAGTTATCAGCAAAGGTTCTACCAACCTATAAGCTTATTTGAGGTTCATCTTCATCATCTATTCTATCCAAACTATAAGAGTTCTCTTCATCATAGCCATAATCATCATCCATATCTGAGAAGTCATCATCAATCTCTATGTGGCTGCTGATTCTTTCGGACTCATTTTTAAAGCTCTTTATTTCACCAGTATACATCTTTACCCGGTCTATGTTCCCATATTCAGTAAAGGAGACGCTGGTAACCTCTACCTTTCTTCCATCAGGAAGAGTAACAATCTCTCCGGGGAGTGGTTTTATCTCCTGAAGATCCATAGAAAAGTAGAATATCGCTGATGATACTCTAATTTCTTCTCTTGTTTTTGGCACTATTAGAGAGAAGCTATGCCCATCACCAAGAACAAAGGCTCTGATCTCTCCATTTTCATAATATTCAACCTCTTTTGGAAAGACCGTACGTCCATCTATAGTTATAGCCTCCCCAAAGGTAAAGTAGACCTTTTTCATCTTACCATTTATATAGAAAGAGGCTCTTCTAACCCGAACCCGCTCTCCATCAATTGTCAGATGTTCTCCATATAGAAGAGTTACATCACTTATCTCTCCTGTATCATAGTAGCTAACCTCGATAACTTTTACATGTGTACCATTAGGGAGTTCAATATCTATATTATCACCATATGGCAATTTGAAGTGGATAAAGTTTCCAGCACTATTAAAACCAACCTCAGTAACCTTTATCTTTTTTCCGCTTCCTGAAGGAACATTTATTATGACAATCTCATCTTTATTAAGTTTTACGAAGTTTATATTCCCATGCTCGTCAAATCCAAGCTCTGCAGGTTTTACCATTTTTGTGTTTGGGAGTGTAACAAAAAAACTTGAGCCATGAGAGAGAATGACTGATTGGATATTTCCAGAATCAAAAAAAGAGATAGATTTTACGATTGCATGTCTTCCATTTGGAAGTACAAATTCTTTACCCACTATTTTCGCTCCAAGCCTTCTATATTAATAAAGCTTAAAATAACTCAAATATAATAATATGTCAAATCCATAATATTATACATTTTTTTGTTTGAAGATAAAAGACAAGTTAGCAAAGTTTTGGATAGAGCTCTCTCTGTTTTTAAGAATAATCAAATATTACTGAAAATTAGGAGGACTAATTCTTAAATCAAATCCAATTTTAACTATTGGATCTCCATCTGCATCTTTTATTGTTATAGGGTTTCTGGCATAATTTAGAGCTCTTATAATATTATTTTTTATAAACTTATAACTGCTGTAGTATCTTGCAGTGAAGACAGCATTTACAATAACAACTGCAGAGAATATCACTGCATATGACATCGCTGCAATTCCACCTATAAATAGAGGCAGATATAGTTGAGAGTTGCTGCTATTTGCAAGTGTGCCTATCGGGTCGCTTCCAAGCCCCCCCTCTGTATTTTGATCGCAGAGAATGAATGCCGTTGCAACAAGAGCAGCTCCTCCGCCAAGGACAAGAAAATCTATAATAGATGTTGAGATTGTTCCACCAAGGCTTGCCATATACTTATTGTAATAGACAGATAAGAACCCCACCTCACGCTGACTAGCACGCCCAGCGATTGGTTCAAGGGCATGGTCTGATACATAGTAGACATCCGTTAATATTGTATTATTAAAGGAGTTTTTAGTTGCTGTCTCTCTCATTATAGAGAAGAAGCCCAATGTATTCTTGTTACTGCGATCAAATATTTGCAGCTGTGTCTCATTTTTTGTTATTTGTTTTAGTTTTATATCAGTTACAAAGTAGTCTCTAGGATCTCCAAAGTCTTTAATGGTGCTACTTTTATCATCTCTTACAATCATAATTTCTTCTGTAACAACTGGTGTTATTCTTACATCTATATTTTTAAAGTCTGCCTCATTTATAGGAGAGGGGTGTATTACAACTTCATCATTGCTTAGATCATTTTTAGTAACGATGATCTCCTCTTTAATAATATCCCCTGTTGGATCTACAACAGTAATAATAGCAATGTTATCACTGCTGTTATCAGAAGAGACATCATGAACTATATTTTGGACAGGAGGAACAGCCTCTTTTTTATTGGTTTTAGTTACAGCAGGTCTACTTTTAGCTGGTGGAGGGTTAGTTTTTTTGGTTTTTTCTTTTTTTGCTGGGGTCTTTTGTTCTTCTGTTATATTCTGTTCTGTTTGAGTTATAGGTGTCTCTGTTATATCTGAAGAGTTATCTAACTTATTAAGTTCATCTGCTTGAGAATATAACATAGTGGCATTTATTATAATGACTATAATTATCAAAACTCTCTTTTTCAATGTTGATTGTCCTTAAAATATCTACATATATATTATATTATTTTTTAATTAAACTTTAAATTATTATTTTTTTAAAATAGTAGCAAAAAAAAGCAATATAGTAAATAGGCTTTTCCAATAAAAAAAAATATTTTCAAAATAGATCTAAAACTGTTTTAAAAAAAACACATCTGTTTTTATTTGTTATTTAATTATCGTTTAAATCGTGTTCTAAATATAGAAATAGTCTATTTATAGATAAATTATATTAAATTCTATTCTAATAAAAATATATTTCTATCAAAATCAATTATTTTTAAAGTAAGTTAAGTTTATAAAATTAAAAAAAATATTTTTTCGTAATAAAATAAAGTTATATTTATTCGTTTTATTACAAATTTTTTTTTAAAAAAAATATCTTTCTGTTGACAAATTAAATATATAACTATATTATTTGAGTAGGATGGAGGAAAATTATATGAACTATGAGAATCAAGTTGATGGATATCAAGAATCATCAATTTTTGTTCAAAAGTTTCTTCAACGGGTCTATTTGTTTATGTTTGCAGGCCTCATGTTGTCGGGAGTTGTTGCATATTTTGTTGTCTCAAATCCACCATTTTTTTCAGCGATCCTAAAAAATCAAGTTCTATTTTTTGGTTTAATAATTGTGCAATTAGGATTGGTTATCCTCCTCTCTGCACTTATAAATAAAATGTCCCCTTTTGTAGCTGGATTACTCTTTTTTTCTTATGCAGCTCTTACAGGCATGACACTTTCAGTAGTACTGCTTATCTACTCTGTAAAATCAATTGTTATGGTTTTGGGAATTACCTCCCTTATCTTTGGAATGATGAGCCTCTATGGCTTCTTTACAAAGACAGATCTTACATCTATCGGAAGGATGTTAATTTTCTTTCTTGTAGGTGTAATAATTGCAACGGTTATTAATTTATTTTTAAGAAGTGGTTGGCTAGATTATGTAATTTGTTATGTCGGTATTGGAGTATTCATGGGACTTACCGCCTATGATACACAAAAGATAAAATCAATGGCTTTCGAGCTTCAGGATTATCCTGATGGAGGGAAGTATGCCATAGTTGGAGCGCTCTCTCTATATCTTGATTTTATTAATATATTTCTATACTTATTACGGATCTTTGGAAGAAGAGATTAAAACTATTATATAGTTATCTCTCTTAAGTTCACACCTTAAGTTAATAACAGTATACTATCACAAAAACACCTATTTTTTTAGGAAGAATCATAGAGATATGGTTTTGAAAAGACATAGTCTAGTTGTGGTGCTATTTGAATTATTAATACATTGGGTAGAGATTTTATAGTTTTTTTAAAAAAAAGCTATTTTATCATAGATTTATTGCTAAACAAAAAAAGGAGCATTAAGAAGTATGATTGGTGAACAAATAAAAACCTTAAGAAAACAGAACAGTATTGATCAAAAAAGTCTTGCAAAGCTCTTGAATATCAAGCAGGCAAGTCTTAGTGATTACGAAAATAATAAAACAAATACACCAGATGATGTTAAATTCAAGATATGTGAGATCTTTAACATCAATTTTGATTGGCTAATGAAGGGATTTGGTGATAGTCAAGGGAATACAAAGGTTACTGTTCCTGTCCTTGCTTCAAAAATTACATCTTTTTCTAATATAAAAGATCAAGCAAACGTAATAAACTATATAGATGCAGACAGATATCTCTTTGGAAACTACAATGTTAGAGCTATGATTGATAATGCTCTAATCATTACTGTAAAGGGTGACTCTATGAGTCCTACTTTTCTTAATGGAGACTATGCTGTTTTTATTCTCAATTTAATTGATGTTGATGGGCTCTATGTTATAAGTATAAATGGAAACCTTATGGTTAAAAGGTTGCAGTTTGTTAATAACAAGAAAGTTATTATTCTTTCAGACAGCAGCCTCTATAAAGATGAGGTTGTGGATCGCGGGGAGAATGAACTTAACTATGCAAACTTTGCTATTGTTGGCAAGGTTATAACAGGACTTAGATACTTTATATAGTTTTAACCTATTTCTTATTATACATATATTTAATTAAAATCCTCTTAGTATTAAGGGGATTTTTTTTATAATAATGTCTTAGAAATAGGAGAGTGTTATTAGTGAATGGTATGCTATTATAGAGACACTATTTGCAAGGTTTAGACTCCTAACTAGCCCCACCATTGGTATTGTTACTGCATTATCAATATTATCTTTAATAAATTCCTCAGGCAAGCCTTTAGACTCACGCCCAAAAACCAATATATCTCCCTTTTGATATTTGAAATTGTAGTATGGCATATCAACTTTTGTTGAAGCCAATATTTTTCTGTTATCAGATGTTTTATCTAAAAACTCATCAAGAGAACTATATTTTATAAGTTTTAAATGTTCCCAATAGTCAAGCCCTGCACGCTTTAGATACTTATCATTAAGAGAGAAGCCAAGCCTTCCAACCAATATCAGCGGAATATCAAGTCCAACACAGAGGCGTGCAATATTCCCGGTATTTTGAGGGATCTCAGGTTCATATAGAGCAACAGATATCATATCTTTATCTCCTATTTTTAGCGAGTTGAAATCTTACTAAAAATTATCAACAAAATCAATATAGCTCTTTTAAGAAATTAAATATATTTCTATTTATATTTTAGATTTTTTAGGATTCTAAATTAGAACCTAAAAAAATCTTTTTTGAATAAAATATTGGTCAAAAAGGAGGTGGGATCTAAAAAAAATCAAAAAGGAGGTGGAGCTAAAAAATAAAAAAAAAATAAACTACTATTTTTTTATAACAATATTGCAAGAATGAGAGGTCTTGTGTTATAATTGAAGTAGTAATAGCTTATATTACAAAAAATTGTATAAAACTAGCTTGTAAAATAGTAAGAACGTTTTAAAAGAAAAGTAGCTCTATAATTGTATAAATTGCATTCTAGAATATTAATTTTTTAGTATTGACTTTAAGTTTAAGTTGGTTTTCTTTAAATAAAGGAGTTTTAGCTATGGGAGATAACGATTTCAATCTGCTCTCATCCATATATAACAATAGTGTTAAAGGCGTAAGGGATGCTTTTGTTGAGGGGGCAAATCCAAACTTAAGAGATGTTGAAAATACACCAATTATTGTACTTGCAAGCAGATACTCAAATAGCGAAATTGTTAGTATTCTAATAGAGAAGGGAGCAGATATCAACCTTCAGGATGAGTCTGGGGATACTCCATTAATGTCTGCTGCAAGAGCAGGGAACTATGATGTTGCAAAACTTCTTGTTAAAGAGGGAGCATCTCTAACAATTAAAAATAAATATGATGAACTTCCTATTATTATGGCTGTAGAGTATGATCACATAGATATATTACAGCTTTTGATAGAGTCTGGTATAAATATAGATGAACCAAATAAGGATGGAAATACGGCATTGATATGGGCTACTGTCTATAACCTTGCAGATATCGTTAGGCTTCTTATTAAAAGTGGAGCAGATGTAAACCATCAAAATAATATGAAGTCAACAGCGCTTATTGAGGCTGCTATCATAGGTTCCTATGAGATTGCAAAGCTTCTTATTGAGGCAGGGGCTGATATCAATATAAAGGATAGTGATGGAATAACACCGCTCACAGCAGCTATTGATAATGATAGTGATTCAGTAGTATCACTTTTAAAAGAGCATGGAGCAAAAGAATCTTAATCTATTTTTGATAAAGTACTTGTGATCTTCTCATATTAATTCTATAATTTATCTTTACACAAAAATAACATTTTTTAGGATTGTATAGATATGGATGTCAATACGATTATACCTTTGGTTATAACTTGTTTTGTATCTTTGGTTATAGTTATATTTTTTGCGAAAAGCAATCTTCACCTATATATGAAGATTGTAGCAATTATCTTTGTAATTGCTCTTGCCTGTTCATTTCTTGCTTTTTTTATTGGAGTACATGATGGCAGGAGTAGCTCTGATATTTTTGGATTGATTATAAATGTTATGGTTGCTGCAGGTACATGTGGAGCAACCATCTTTGCAGCGATAAGCTCACTTCCTCCAAAAGAGGTTGGGCGTGGGGCAATCTTCTTTTTTCAGAATGGTATAAGGGTTGATATAGAGAATCGAGGCAAGGTTGGGTTCTCATATGATTATGAGTCGGGGATATTACTGCTTCTAAAACATAACAATAATTATACAAGCATTGACTCTCTTATCTTCAAACGCCTCTTTAATAATAACAAGAGAAATCTCTTTATTCAGCCGGGTGAAAAGTGCAGCTTTTTTTACTCCTATAAAAACCATCATATAATGGATGATTCTGCATATATATCCTGCATGATTGACGTTTTGACTCAAAATAATATAAATATCAATGATATGTTTGATAACAATGTTAGATATATGCTTGAGAATAATGAGGAGATAAATAAGTATACTCTTAAAGATATATTCAGTAAGGTCAATGGGACGTTTTTTGTCTCTACCGATAATGGAACAATAATTAGCCTTAAAGTAGAGAAGAGGTTAGATGAGAGCTATCCAACTTCATTAGACCCAAAATAGTTTTTATTATGAAAAGAAAAGACAAAAGACTTTTAATATCAATCATTATTGCTATAAGTGTTGTGATAGTGGCACTGCTCATTATGATTCTTTTAAGCAAAGCAGATATAGTATTAAAACTTCTTGAGATAGCTGCTGTTTTAATAACAATTGGAACTCCACTAATCTATGCAGTTCGAATGTTGACAAAATAATTTTTATAATAAGATCTCTTTTAAAACTAATTTAATATCTTAAAAAGATAAACAATATACAAAAAACAAAACTTTTTGTATATTTTGCTTTAGTCAAAATCGAAAAAAAAGTGACTTTTTGGTGTCTTGTTTAATATCTTATTTCTATTTTGGAAAATAACACCCCCCCCTTTATGTAAAGGGGATATGGTATCAGGGCTTTAAAAGAGGGCTAATGTCTCCTCAAGGTTTGCTAAAATACATTAGGAAAAACATAAGTGATAGTGCTAAAGATATGGTTGTTAATATCTGCCACCCTCTTTTACTCAAAGCACGATTTTTTCTAACTATATTATCAATAAAGAGTACTGAACCAACAACTATAGAAAATATCGCTATAAAATAGAGAGGGTAGGATACAGAGAGACTTACATAATGCACAAAGCTCTTCTTTATTCCATAGTCTTCAATAAGCTCTTGAAACTTGGTTATAGTAACATAGGATATTATAACAGCTAAAGAGTTAATCAGTGAAAATATAAAATAGAAGAGCATCTTTTTCCATCTCTGCTCATTAATAAAAAAGCTATTCCAAACAGTAAGCATATATAGAATAAATATAAAAATTGAGACCACTAAAAATATTCCATATGAGAAGAGATCTCCAAAGTAGGAGTTTAGCTCTGCTTTCAATTTTGTGATGTCAGAGACATATTTACTAAAATTGGTAAGGAAGCTTGCAAAGATAAAGCAGCAGAGGAGAAAGACAGCAGAGATAAAGATAGACAATATAATTTTTATTTTTGTCTTATCTTTCTCTATAATTATACATATCAAAACATAGATGGAGCAAATAATCCCAATGAGGATTTTTGTAACTATTGTGATAAGCATAAATAGTGCATAGACCTTAAAGAGGGTCATATTGGATTCAACAATAAGGGATCCCCTTAGGTCATAAAAGGAGATTCCGCTTAAAAAATTGACAATAGCAAAGAGAAAAAAGAATAGTATCTTTTTTGAATTATCCTTAACATTAATAAAAAGGTTATTCCAAAGCCCTATAATATAGAAAGTTACGATCGAAAGCATGGTAAATAGGATAAATATGAGATGTAAGAACCCTATATTTGCAATTCGCCTTATATAGATTTGATTGAGGTAAATATAGATAATATAAAATACAACTATGAAGACGGAAGCAATCAGCTTCATAGTTTTTATTAATTTAGGACTCATATCTCTTTTATATGATATATTAAAGAATAAGTCTACAACTTTTAAATAGTCGATACTTTTCTTAATATTATCTTACTTTTCATCATTTTGAATGAAAATGCAAAAACATCAGTATGGTTAAGATATAGAAAAATGGTACTAATTCAAAAATAAAAGTTATTTAAAATAAAAATTGATTATATTGGATATTTATTATAATATGAATTTTAAAGATTTTTCTAGAAAATTAAGTGAAAAATAAGAGAGGTGATATAAATGGGACAAAAAATATTCACGCTTCCCTATGAACTAGGTGATGTTGCCATAGAGAGCCTTAAGATTTCTGAAGAATCTAAAATAGAGAGTGTCCTTTTGAAGGTTGGCGAGAGAATCACACTTCCAAAAACATTTGGAAAGATACGAGCATCTTCTATTTTTTTCTATGAGGATAGTAAGCCAGAAATGACTATTGTTGTTGCCCATGATGAGAAGATGAGGCTTCCATCAGACTTGGGAACAGTCTCTGTCTCTTGTATTCACTCATACAACAACCTAAAAGAGTATGCCTTTGAGCTCTCACCTGATAGTGATAAAGTCTCACTTCCCAATGGCATTGGAGAAGTCTCTGCAGCATACCTATATTTTAAAGGGGATAAAATAAAGGCAATATTTCTTACCCCGCCAAGCAGTGTTGGAGTATATATCCCAAAACTTAATGTCTCTCTAAATGCAATAAGATTATGGTTTGATGATGATCTATCTATAGAGAGATTGGAGCTTCAATCTAAAGAACTTTTAAGTATAAATATTTCTGGACAAAAAAAAGATGTCTATGTAATTAATATATCATTCTTTAAAGATGGAAATGTCTCTGCCATTTTCCTTCGAAGAGGAGAGGTAATTAAGCTTCCAAATGAACTTGGGGAACTTAAGGTACTCTATATATCTTTTTATGAGAGTGGCAATATATCAAGAGTTTTTGTTAGCAAAGGTCAAAAGATAGATATTCCAAAAGTTGGACTTGTCTCTCCAGCACACATCAGCTTTTTTGATGGAGGCAAGATCGAAATGATTGTATTAGAAAATAGGCAGTGTATAGAGTTAGTTGTGGATGGAAAAAATGTTACAGCAAAAGAGTCTATCCTGTTTGATGAGAGTGGCAATATTATTGATGTAGAATAAAATATATTTTCTCTATAAATTTATTATGGGCTATCTTAAAATATTTAAGATAGCCCATTTTTTCATCTATTTCAAAAATAGCAATAAAAAAAAAGATCTGATGTCTTTAGGAGAGTAGTAGGCACATATTTGATAAAATAGTGAAGTTAGAGGGAAAAAGAGCGGAAGAGAAAGAGAACTATATATACATAAAAAGGAACTGTCTTGAATAAAAAATAGATAATTCTATAATTGCAATGAGTGTTTATTACCTTTTTTAAAAAAATATTATAGGTATGCTTTTATAGAGTTATCTATTGATATCTGTTTTATGCTAAAAACATATAATTGTCAATATTTTATATATAATAAATTATAAGTAAGATTATTATACTATTTACTTATAAAATACATTTATTTATAAATAGTCTATAAAATCTTTTTTATTAAAAATGGTAATTATAAACAATAATTTTTATATAAATCTATATTTATAAGAATATGTTTGACTTTATTTAAACAATAGACTATAATTTGTAAAGTAGTAGGACCCATAAAGGCGTTTTTTTCCCTTCATAAAAGTATAAAATAATTTTTTTAAAAAAATAATTTAGGCTTTGCTTTTATGGGTCTTTTTCAACCTGACTAAAAAATCCTTCAAAACAAATTTCAGTTTTTAATATCTTTATAAGATAATTAAATATAATACATTTGAATTTTCAAAAAAATATTATATTATGATATATTCTTTATTTAGATATAAAATAATGCTTACAAAATGATAATGAATTAGAGAATGATATGTGGAAATTATATGCAGTATTATCGGCTGTATTTGCAAGTTTAACAGCAATATTGGTCAAAATAGGCTTAAAAGGGGTAGATTCTAACCTTGCAACAGCAATTAGGACGATTGTTGTTGTTATCATGGCTTGGATCGTTGTTTTTATAACAGGTGCAGGAAAAACTATCGCAAATATTGATAAAAAAAATCTGCTTTTTTTGGTTTTATCAGGGTTAGCAACAGGATTTTCATGGCTATTCTATTTTGCGGCTATACAAAGGGGAGATGTCTCAAAAGTAACACCGATAGATAAGTTTAGTATAGTACTAACAGTAATATTGGCTTTTGTTATCTTAGGTGAACCAGTAACACCCAAAGTTATAACAGCCTTGTTGTTAATAACAGCAGGAACAGCAATATTAATATTTTAGTACAAAAAAATATTTTTTTAAATAGTTGAAATTTTATATAAATATGTGATACTATTAAATATGATTATAATTATAAGGGGCATTATATATTTATAACTAAAAAACTAGATTCTCTTCCACATAAAGAGTTTATTGGTAGAGAACTAGAACTATCAGAGATAAAAAAAATATTACTCACCAATAATCTTATTATAGAGTCTACACTAGGTAGTGGGAAAACTGAGTTAGCCAGACAATTAGCGTCTACAATAGAGAAATCTATTGAAAACAAAACAACTTTTTTTACAAAAATAGCTCTGATTGAATATAATGATAATATTAAAATATCTTTAATTAAGGCTTTTGAAGATAAACTTAATAAAGACTCCTTTCAGATTGGGATAAATTATAATGTTAACCAGCTTTTTTCAAAAATAGTAGCAGAATACTTAAATAACAGTGAAACACTACTAATAATAGATAATATAAGAGACATTAGTGAACTCAATGACCTGATAGATAATAGTATCAATACTCTTAAAGCAAGAATATTAATTTTTTCAAATGTAGATGCACCCATAGACGGTTTTACTAATTATAAATTGAAATATTTATCAAATGATAGCTATATAAAAATATTCTATAATAACTACAAAAAAGAGAAGAATGATATAAAACTTCAGAAAATAATCTCTTCAATAGAGAACAATATATATATACTAATTCTACTGGCAAAATATGCAAAAGAGAACAAGATAACTATTCCAAAACTTTTAATAATGATTGATGAATATCCAATAATTTCTATTTTCAAGAATCTTACCAAAGAGGAAGTCTCTTTTTTGATAGATTTATCTATGTTTGAGAAAATAGATGTAAAAGATAGTTCTGGCTATAATAATGAAACAATCAATACCTATATTAAAAAAAATATAAAAAATATAGATAAACTTTTCAAAGAGGGGTGGATTTTACATGCTGATGGAGGCTATTTTATACCAACTCCACTAAAAGACAATGTAAAAAGTAAGTATTCACTCAAATTCGATGATTATAAAGATATAATAAACTCAATTACTACTGAAATGGAACTATTAGAGAAAACTATTTTTATAAATGCCTATGACAAGAATATTTATCCCAAATTTGATTATATTCATATTGCAAAAAACTTAGCAGAGTCATTTTTTAATGAAGAAAATATAGAAATATTGAACCTAATAACAATTCTTGCAAAAATCTATGGAAATATGTATTACACCCAAAGAGCTCTAAAATATTACAAAAGAGCCATAAAGATATGTGAGAAGATTTTAGGAAAAGATGGTGTTGAAATATCTAAATTATATGATAATGTGGCAAAATTATACAAAGATAGTGGAAACTATCAAAAAAGTATAGATCATATAATAAAATCGATTTCTATAAACAAGAAAATCGCAGGCGAAAATAATATTGAATCTGCGAATGAGTATAATAATTTAGGAGAATGTTATATTGGTATAAATAATTATAAAAAAGCTCTTGACGCAATGAATAAGTCATTAAAAATTAGAAAAACTATATTGGGTGATAACCATATAGATACAGTAAAAACTTACAATAATATTGGTGTAATCTACCAAGAGTTGGGCGACTACTCAAAGGCTTTAAAATATTATCAAAAAACATTGAAAATTAAGCAGACTCTATTTGGTAAAAAGCATGTTGAGACATCTATTACATACAACAACATTGGTGTTGCCTATAAATATAAGAAGGATTATGACAAGGCTTTGCAATTTTTCAAGAAAGCAATAGAGATTAAAGAAAATATTGCTGGAGAGTATTCGACCGATACTGCAACAACTTGTTATAATATTGGGGTTTTATACTACTCTAAAGGGAATATAAATGAGGCTTTGGAGAAATTAATAAAGGCTGCTTTTCTATATAGAAAAACATTGGGAGACAGTGAAATTACAGCATCAACATATGTTGATATTGCCAATATATATAATAACAATAAAATATATAAGAGTGCCATAATACTCTATTTAAAAGCTGCTGAAATGTATATAAAAATAGATAATAATAGCGAGCTTAAAAACTTATATGATAAAATAGTAAAAATAGATGCTATTATTCCAAATAAAGATAAAAATCTAGCGAAAACAAAAAAAGCTGAAAACAAAATATTAAGTTTTATTGATAAAGTATTTGATGAATATCGAACCATTCCTGATAAAAATCATAGAAATATGGCAAATGTGTATAATATGATTGCAACTTATTACTATAATAGAGGCGATTATATTGTTGCACTTGAATATTATAATAAAGCTCTTAATATTTTGGAAGAGCTCGCTAGTGAAGAGCTTGAAAAAATAGCTATTGCCAATAATAATATTGGTGTTACATATAATGCTATGAATAAATATGAAGAGGCAATAGAGTGGTTTGAGAAGGCATTGGTTGTTGCGGAGGAGGAGCTGCCGCTTCTTCGCTCAAAAATATATAACAGTATAGGAATAAGCTATATCCATTTAAACAAATATGAGATGGCTATGGGCTGTTTTAATAAAGCTCTAGAAATTGAAGAGAAGTTTAAGGGAACTGACACTTTAGAGGCTGCGGCGACCTATCACAATATTGGTGGTTGTTATAGATTGATGTCAAATCCAAATAAAGCGATCCAATTTTTAAATAAGGCATTAAGCATAAGAAAAAATATTTTGGGTGAGAATAATATAGATACTGCGGAGTCTATAAATAATATTGCTGTCGCAAATACATGTTTAGGAGAATATGAGATCGCAGAAAACCTATTTATAAAAGCAATAAAGATATATGAAGAAATAAATTCAAATCATCCTGAACTTGCAACACTATCTTCTAACCTAATAGACTTATATCATAAATATATAAAACCTAATAACCAAAACCTAACAAGGTATTATAAGATGGTGTTTGAAGGTATATCTAAAAAATACTCATAAAAACCTTATCTGTGTTTTTCCGATAATTAATCTTATGTCTAGTTTCTAGCTTATGTCATAGAAAATATCTTGCACATTTGTCAACGGTCTCGTGCCCTATCTGCCACAAAGCTATAGTCCTTATGAATAGTCCCCAACACTCCATTAAGTATTGCATTTCCAATCTCAATTATATTCTCCTCTGGGATATATTCAATATCAAGTGGTTTTGTATAAGCGATCCAATCATAAATAAGAGGTGTAAGAAGCTTTCCATCATAGTTCATCAAACCATACTTATCGCCAATAGATACAGTGGCAACTACATCAGGATGACGTTGAAACTCATCAAATATAAATGGAGCAACAATCATTCCCATTTTGTTAATAAGCCCCCACTTGTTATTAAGTTTTACTTTTGTATACTCTTTAACAAAAATACTTCCACCATCATATACAAGAGGAATAATCTCTTTTCCTGTTTTATCTATGTAACCACGTTTTCCATTTAACACAACAAGAGCAAGACCATAATTAAAAGCATAGATATCATCATATCTTAATGAGGTAATTTCTTCTCCATTGTTATCTATATATATCCACTTTCCATTTAGCAAAACAAGAGCAAGCCCATTATCAAATCCATAAGTATCATCATATTTTAATGGTATAACAAGTTTCTTAGTTTTCTCATCAATATATCCCCACTTTCCATTAAGTTTGACAGCTATATATTTTTCACTAATCGCCCACTTCTCATCATATTTAACTCCATCATACTCCACTCCAGATAGAAAACAAATAGAAAACAGATCATTTTACTTTTCATAAAAGAAGACTCCCTAATATAAGGGGTACATAAAAAAATATCTTTGTCAAATGGTTAAAACTTAATTTTTATCAGGGATAAATATTCCCTGCCTATTAGTAGTCCCTGGCACAAACTTATAGTTTTTATCAATATATCCATGTTTTCCATCAATAGAAGCATTTGCAATGTATAGACTGTTTTCATCATTTTCCCACTCAAGAGCTAGATAGTTTAGGTCTTCACAAATAATAGGAAAAAGAATTTTTCCATCATAATTCATGAGTCCTTTTTTTCCATTAATGGTTACTTCAGCAATTTCATTAAAACGGTTTATTTCATCATAAATAAATGGAACAATAACTTGTCCTTTTTTGTTTATCACTCCCCACTTTCCATTAAGTTTTACCCTTGTATAGCCTTTGATAAAAGCCCCTCCCCCATTATATATAAGTGGAATAACTTCTTTTCCCGTCTTGTCTATATATCCCCACCGTCCACCTGAAACAACCTGAGCAAACCCATCATTAAAAGCATATGTGTCATCATATTTAAATGAAGTAATTTCTTCTCCATTTTTATTTACATAGATCCACTTCTCGCCAAGTTTAACAAGAGCAATTCCTTCTTTAAAATCCCCCGCGTCATCATATTCTAATGGTATAACAACTTCTCTACTTTTTTCATCAATATATCCCCACTTTCCATTAAGTTTTACAGCTATAAATTTTTCACTAGCTGTCCATATTTTATCATACTCCACTCCAAATAGAAAACAAATAGA
>JAVBQL010000010.1:0-111490 GCA_031549085.1 Spirochaetota bacterium | reverse complement strand
GCGACCTTTTAGAGAGCGCAGAGGGAAACCTATCAACAGAATTCAACAAAAGCATAGCACAATATGAAATGAAACTGAGAGAACTGGACAACATCGTCGAAAACTACACAGAAAAAATAAACTGGACCGAAGAAAAAATAGAGAAAGAGAGAGAATATTTGATATCTTTGGTTGAGCAAATAGAGGTGGAATTTAATAAAAAGTCTGACAATTATGAGTCCAATATTAATGAGAGAATAGATGAGTTTAATAAATTATTTGCTAACTATTTTGATAGTGTAAAATCTGCTTTTACTAAAATATGTAGTGACTTTGAAAGAGAAGCAAACATAAATAAGGATAGAGTAAGAGAGGGAAATGAGAAACTTGATACTTTCTTTATATTTGTGAATGAACTTGAGACAAAGATGCACTTATCTATGAAGGATGGAATAGATAAGAACTCTAAAATTATAGAGGATTTGATATCTCGTGCAAACGAAGAGATCTCGCTGTTTATCAATAGAGAACTAGATAATTTTAATAATAAATATGAAGAGTATAATATGGAGATGGACTCTAAACTTGAGCTATTTAGAAGAGAAGTTGATGAGTTAAAATCTGAAATTAACTCTATTAGTATCTATTTTGAAAAGAATATTGATGATAGTCTCTCTTTCAATAAGAATAAGATTGACTCCTTTATTTCATCTCTTGAAATGGAGATAGAGAATAGTATTAGGGAGATAAATAATAAGACAACCATTAAAAATAGTGAGTATATAAAAGAGAACCAGCAAAAACTTGAAAAGATGAATAGAGAGTTGGATAATGTAAGGTCTGAAATTATCATACTAAAAAGTTCTATCAAGAGAGAGGTTGAGAATGGAATATCTACTATTAATAGCGAGATAAAAAATGCTACTAAAGATGAACTAAAGAGAGTGGATATCGCAATAGATGAGATGATGCAAACACTTCAGTCACAGGCAGGGATGATCTCTAATGACATTACCTATAAAATAGAGGATTGCAAAAAAGAAATTTCTGAGCTAAAAAATAGTATTAACTATGTTAAAGGTGAAATACAAAATAGTGCAAATGAGAATATCTCTATATTAGAAGAGAGATACTCTAACTTCTCTAATAGTATCTCAAGTGATATTATCTCTGCTGTGGATACTATAGAAAACAAAGTTGAAAAAATAGAGAGAGATTTTATCTCTAAAGTAGAGAAGAGTCTCTTTGATAAGAGCAGCTCCTATGAGAAGAGCTTAAATGAGCTACTTAATTTGGAAGTAGACATTATAAAGACTAAAGATGAGCTTGAATCTATAAGCAATAGGATTTCTAGTGATGTTCAAACTGAAGTAACTAATGGAATAGATAAAATTAATAGAGCCATTAATGGAGGTGAGCTATATTTTACTAAGATAAGAGAGGATTTCAACAAAGATATTACAGATAAGATTAAACTCTATAAAAATGATATAGATGAGATAATATTATCAAGTGAAAATTTTCTCTCTATTATAGATAACAAAATATTGGATAGCACTCATACCGTAGAGTCAAAAATCAATAGTTTTCATGATGAGATTGCAAAGACTATGACTTTAGGGATTAGAAACTTGAGAGAGTATTCTAATAATTTTGAAATTGAGATAAGAGAGAGACTTGCTGGCTACAAAGATGAGCTTAACTCTTTGGGAGACAATATTGATAATTTATCTATAGATGTAGAAACTAATCTATTGAATAGAGCTAAAGAGATTGAGAGTAAAATTGATAGTGAGATTAATAGTATAAAAGAAAATTATGATGTTAAAGTATCAAATATATTTCAAAATATCAGTGATATCGAACTTGAGATATCAAAACAGTATGATCTATTTTTGACAGATGAGGCATCAAAAACAAGAGAACAATATCTCAATTTTGAAAAAGATTTAACATTACTAACAGATAGGTTTAATACTCTTTCAAACGAGATACTTAATTTAAGAGAGAACTTTGAAAATAAAATTAGCTATAAACTTGAAATCAGTAAGAGAGAATTTACCTACTTCCTTGAGGAGAGCAAGAACGATGTTAAGGCTGAATATAAGCAACTTGAAGATTCCATATTGAGTAAGGTGAATAGCTATAATGAGGAACTATTTAGATTTAAGAATGAGTTGAACTCTATTGAGAGTAAATTTGCAAATATTGTGAAAAATAAGATATCAAGCGCTGATAAGAACATTGAAAAAGAGTTGATTGGTATTGATAGTAAATATAGCAATAAATTTTCATTACTTAATAGCAAAATTGATAATATGCAATCGACTTTGAGTGAAAAACTTAAAGGTATTGAAGATGATTATGAAAATATAGAGTATAAACTTAAAGATGGACTTATAGATAACTTGAATGATGTCCGCAATCAGTTTGATGAGCTCTCATTTGAGATAGGTACAATAAAAGCGAACCTTGAAAAGGATATTCTTGATAAGATTGACTTTGGCAAAGATGAGGTTGATAGAATTATTGCCAACGAGATAGATAAGTTATCTTCTAATTATAAATTGTTTGAAAGTGAGCTTTTCGAAAAATTGGCTCTTAATAAAAAGGAGTTGATTGCTCTTTCTGAAAATACAAAGGCTTTGGAGAAGAATTTTGCCAAAAAATTTGAGGGAGATTTTTCTCAATTTGAAAATAGGTTTGGTAAAATTGAGGATACTTTAAGAAAGCTAGAGAAAGCATCATCAAATTTGGAGAAGACATCTCTATTAAAAGATCGATTGACAAATGAAATTAATTTCATTAAAGAGAGTATAGAGGGATTGAAAAGAGAGAAAGAGGATATTCTAAACATAGAGAGTAGGTTTAGTAGTTTTGATAAGATGTTTGCTGATTTTGATTTGAAGTATAGTGAAATACTATCCAACAAGAAAAATATAGATGAGATAGCAGCTGTTATAAAGGATCTGGATGGTGTTACAAAAAAAGTTGATGAGAGAGTAGAGAATACGAAGAAGGCAAAAGATACTATTTTGGATATCGAAAATAAGTTATATCTATTAGAAAATAGAATGAAAAAATTTAATAGTGCTCTTATGGAAAAAGACGATAATATCTCTTTTGATGATATTGATTATAAAAATATCAATGAAGTAAATAAAAAATATGATATGTTATCTGATAAGTTTAACCAAATAGATAAGCTAATGGAAGATGTAGAGAAGAAAAATGACTCTATAAATAGTTTGAGAGATTGGTTTTTTAACTCTAATACAAATGAGCAAGCAAAGATATTGGAAGATATATCAAAAAAGGTTGATGACCTCGAGAAAAAAATTGATAGTGGTTATGCAAAAAAGGATCTGATTTTTCTTTTAAGTAAATATGGTCTTAAAGTGGAAGATATCTCAAAATCTTTGAGCATTCCTGTTAGCGAAATTGAGCTTGTGCTGGATTTGCATACATCAAAGGGTGTTAGATAAAAGTTTTATTATAGATTAAAAGAGTTTTTACTTTTTATATATTTGGGGGATATATGAATATAGTCTTGTTCATAATTTCATTGTTATTTTCGGCTTCACTCTTTATTATCTCTAAAGTCGTTTCAAAGAAGGGTGCGTCTTATAGAGAGTTTAAACAGTTCTCTGAAACTACAAAGAGTAAAATATCAAATTCAGTAATAGATCTATATAGAGATAAAGTTGTTGATGAGATTAAAGATTTTAATAATGACATATCAGAAAAAATCAATGAATTTAATACTCAATATGGATTTTATCTAAAAGAGCTTCAAGTTGGCTTTGATGAGCTTAATGATAAATTTGTGAGTAAAATGAAAAGTATAGAGAGAGATTTTTTCACTAAAGGTGATGACTATATATCAAAGCAGAATAGAGAGCTTGAAGAGTATATGGAGAAATTTAATAAACTCTCCTCTGATGTAGAGAGCTTCTCTACGAAGTTTAATGATGATATAGTAGTTAAAAATGATGAAGCGAAGAGAGAAATTACTAATATATTGGAAAATGGATTAAATAATATTAAAAATAGCTATAATAGTATGAAACAAGAGGCAGAATCGACTATATCAACATATAATAGAGCAATAGCAGATGCAAAAGAATCTATGGATAACCTTAATAATAGATATGATGCTAATCTCGCAGAAAAATTTGACAGCATTGATAGCCAGTTTGATGTGAAGATGAATCTATTGGAGGAGAAGTTTAAGCTTCGAGTAAGAGAGCTTTATGACAAGACCTCAAGTGTTGAGTTAGATTTTAGCAAGAGGCTTGATATTATAAGAGATGACTACTACAAAAAGAATGAGAAGATAGTTGCTGATAATATTGATAGACTGAATGACTACTCCAAAAAGTTCAATGAGCTTAATGAAGTGATAAAATCTCATAAGGCGAAGGTTGATGTTGATGTTGCTAAAAAGATTGAGGAGGCAAAAATCTCTTTGAGAGAGCAATATAGAACACTTGAAACTGATACGATTGAAAAGATAGAGAGCTATAAAAATGATCTAATCAAACTGAAAGATAATATGAGTAAAGATAATGAGGCATTTTCTCTTTCAATAGAGGAGAGAATTAATAGTTATGAGGTATGGTTTAATGAGAAGAAAGAGGAGACTATCAAAAAGTATGGGGAATTTTTGGTAGAGAGCAACAAGAGAATAGAGCAATATGAGGGAGATTTAATAAAGCGATTTGAGGAGCTTGAGAAGACAAACATAGAGGGAATAGAGGAGAATAGGGGAAGCATAAATGATTTGTCTACCTATATTAATGAGATAAAAGATGGTGTAAAAGAGGAGGTCGCAAGCCTTGTTGACGCTGGTATGTCCTCCATAAAAAATAGCATGGATAGTGAGCTTGAGAAGATTAATGAGATTTTCAAAAATATAGATTTTGAAACCAACTCTAAAATTGAGTCTTACACAAAAGAGCTATACAAAGTTCAGCAGGATATAAAAGATAGTGAAGAGAAGATACAGCAAAAATATGCAGAAAATAGCAGTGCAATTGAAAAGAGAATAAAGATTGCTGAAGATAATCTTAAAAAACTAGAGAAGACTGACCTTGTTATTGAAAATATCAATGTCCAAAAGGATAAACTGCTAGCTGAGATGAAGAAGACTAGAGATGATATCCAAAGTATAAAGAGTTATAAAAGTGAGATTGATAGTGTTGAGAAGGATATCAAAAAGGTTGATAGTCTCTTTGTTGAGATGAATGATAGATACAAAAATATAATAAATGATAAGAAGAAGGTTGATAACATAGAGCTTATGTTAAAAGAGCTTCGAGAGATAAGCAGCAGCATTGAGGAGAGACTAGAAAATATAAAGAGTGGAAAGATTGCAATCAATAACCTTGAAGAAAAGATTGAGGTTGTTAATGGCAAGTTTAAGGAGCTTGATACCTATTTTGATAGACTTGAGATTAAAGAGGGTGATATAAAAAATATCTCTTTTGACATTGAGAAGTCACAAGAGTATCTTTCTTCTATAAACAAAAGGCTTGATGCAACTATAAAACGACTTGATGATGTTGAGTTTAAGAGAGAGGTCTATGAGAAGAGCTTTAGAAACTTTGAGAAGGATCTCTCAACTTTGACAAACTCTGAAGAGAAGATAGATTTGGTTATAAATAAGTTTAATCAGATGGATACTTTGATAGAAGATCTTGATATAAGAACTGAGTCAATAAGCAAGATGAGAGAGTGGCTATTTAAAACAGAGGCTCGTTTGTCAAGCTTGAATGATGAGAGCGAAAAAAAGATTAAACTTATAGAGACTTTAGTAAATAAAAATAGTGGAACGCAATCCAAAAAAGAGAGTCTATCAGATGATAATTCAAAGAAATCAGTGATATTGCAGCTTCGGTCTCAAGGCTGGACAATTGATGATATTGCAAAATCACTTAACCTTTCAGTTGGTGAAGTTGAGTTTATATTAGATTTTGATATAGCAAGAAAAAAGTAATTTTTATTGGGTAGTACAAAACTTTAATAAAGGCAGGTCTAAAAGGGGTTAATGACAAGCCTTTAATTTATTGAAAAAAATATTTTATAGTTTGTTGGGGTTGGGGGGAAATAGATGTCTATCTTATTAAGTGTTATATTTTCAGTTATTTTGTCTCTGTTTTTTACAATGTTCTTGATTGCAAAGGATCGCAAGAAACACAATTTTAATAGGTATGCATCAATTGCAAATGTGCTTGATAAAAAAATTGAGACCATATCGAAATATGAGGTAAAGGTTGAAAAATATCGTGATATGCTGGCAACCATTCCAAAAGAGATAGATAAACTTACAGATGATTATCAAAATCTTGGCAGCAACAGAGAACTTCTAAATAACTGTTCAAAAACAATAGCAAAAATGGAGGAGAGACTTAATAAACTATCAACAGATTATAAAAAACTTTCAGAAGAGCTTGATAAGAACAATAGTGAAGCTTCGCAAAAACAATCTTTAAAAGAGATAAAGAGTGCTAAAATTGATATTGCAAATGGATTGAAAGAGTTTGATAAAAAGAGCAAAGAGATAATGGAGGAGTTAAAGAGGGGTGGGACTCAATACGTTGAGAGTATTGATGAGAGAAAAAAGAGTATATTGAAAGATATTATCTCTCATAAGGAGTATGTAAAGGAGCTTGTTAATAGTTTTCAGCTTGAATATGCAGGTTTGGCTGAAATAGTAGCTGATTTTAAGAGTGAACTCGTAAATAATACAAACAAAGAGCTAAATGAGCTAATGGGATTTTATAATGGTGAAATATCAAATATAAAAGAGAGTATTAGAACTGAAGAAAATAATTTTGATAAAAAAGTAGATGAAAAGGTGAAAGATATAGGTGACTATATAACCAAAGTAGAGGTTAGAGCTGAAAGTTTTAAGAGTAACATTGATAAATCTTTAAGCAAGCTAAAGGATAGTTATATACTTGATATTAGAGAGAGCCACTCTAAAGTTACAGAGGAGCTAAAAAACTATAACGAGAAGCTGAAGTCAAATATTTTGAAAGAGCTAAAAGATAGCTATGATGAGCATGATAAGCAAAGCAGTGAGCTATATAGTAAAATAGGCAATATAGATAGAGAAATATCTGAAAAACAGATATTGACAGAGAAGCTGATAGATTCATTGTCAGAAAAGATAGAGACTATAAAGATGGATGCCCTAAATGAGCTTACTAAAAAACTTGAAGAGTTTAACTTTTATATAGAGAGTGCCAGTGATAGAGGAGTGAGACTTGAGTTTGATATTTTTAACAAAGTTAGAGCTGATCTTAATAATTTTGAACTTGAGGTAAATGAGAAGTGGAGTGACTACTCTAAGGATCTTGATGATAAACTATCAGCATATAGGGATGTGCTTAAATCAAAATATGACCTAATGAACCTAAAAATTGATGATCTTGATGAGATGGTTGCAAAATCTATAAATGAACTTGACTCATATAGAGAGCATTTTAAATTGTTAGAAGATGAGACTAGTAATAAAATAGAGTTATTAAAAAGTAGTTTTGATGAGGTTAATGAGAATATAGATGGTAGATATGAGGCTCTATATAGATCTTTTGATGAAAAGAGAGACTCTATCGAAAAAGAGCTATTAAATGACTTGAACAATGTAAGGCTTGATATTGATAAACATATAGAAAACTTAAATGAGCACTTCTCTAAAGAGAGTGAGAAGATAGTTGAAAATATAGATAGCAGTATGAGTGCCATCTCTAATGATGCTAATAGTAAGACTAATGACATTATTGCTAGATTTGAGAATCAATATTCTCTTTATGAGAAGAAATTAATTGATATATCAGAGAGTATTGATAAGAAAACCCTAGCGATAGAAAATGAGATATTTGAAAAGTCTGACTCTATAGACTCAAAAATTAAGGATAGAATGGAACATATAGAGGCAATTCTGCTTGATAGACAGGCTGGCTTTGAAATGGATATTAAGGATATTAGCCTAAATTATGAGACAAAGTTTAAGAGTTTTGCGGAGAAGATAGGTAAGGCTATGAAAAATAGCGAAGATAGAACACTCTCTAAAATGGAGGAGACATATAAACAGATTTCACACTTTGATAAGGAAGTTAATAACTATATAAAGGGTATTGGCGGCAAGTTCAAGAAGATGGAAGATGACTATACTCATCTTGAGGCGCGCATTAAAGAGCGAGAGAGCTCTTTCCAATATGGGCTTGAGGATAAGATTATAAAGTTTGAAGAGAACTATCTAAAGAAGAGTGGTGAGCTATTTAAAGATAGTGAGATTAGATTCAATCAGTTTATAACTGAATTTGATAATTTGGAAAATACTCTAAAGAGCCTAAAGAGTAATTTTGCAGTTGACTTGAATAGTAAAATAGAGAATCAAAAAAATAATCTTGATGAGTTTTTTAATTTAGGCAGAGAGAATTTGAGCAACCATTATGAGAAGCTTGAAGAGAGTATTATAACAAGAATAGAACTCTATAGAAGAGAGTTTATTGATCTGAAAGAGATTATTAAAAATTATGAGGCAGATTTCAATTCACATTTTAATGAGCAGATGCAAAAATATGATCTTATCCTCTCTGAAAAATTAGAATCTTCTGATGAGGTGTATAGAGACTCGCTCGATCTATTTTTGAAACAATCTAATGATGCTATAATAACTAATAACACAAGAATTGATGAGTTTTTATCAAAGGTCGATTTCATTGATAAAAAGTTAGGCGATTTTGATAAGCTGTTGTCTAACGATTTTGAAGAGATAATTAGGGCGAATAGAGAGAATCTTGTTAAAAAATATAGCGAGCTTGAGAACAATAGCAAACTGCGATTAACAGGATATAAGAATGAGTTTGATTCACTTGTTTCTAGTAAATTGGCTGACAGCAAAAATGAGATTGATGGCTTTTTTAAGAATGAGTTTAATGGACTAATTATTAAATATAAAAAGTATGAGAATGAGCTTTTGGATAGGTTGGGAGATTTCAAAAAAGAGCTATTTAAGATGCAGCAAAACTTAAAGACACTTGATGATAAATCTACAACGAGATTCATGGAGCATACCAATAGTATAGATAGAAGGATTCAAGAGGTTGCAGAGCATATAAAGAGGCTTGAAAGACAGGCAACAAGTTTTGAGCATGTTGAGGCTATAAGAGATAAGCTTATAGATGATACAAGAGATTTGAAAGTAGATGTTGAGCAGCTTAAGAGAACAAGAGATACTATATCATCAGTTGAAAAGAGGGCCAATGAGCTTACCACCATGTTTAGTGGTTTTGAAGAGAAGTATGATTCTCTTCTTGTAGATAAGGATAGAGTTGATAATATGTACAAATCAATAGGTGAGATAGAATCTTTGGTTAATGATTTGAATAAAAAAATAGAGAATGTAAAAGAGAGTAAAGAGAAACTTACAGATATCGAAAATAGAATAGAGAGTGCAAATAGTAAACTTGAAACAATCTCAAATATTTATGAAACAGCCTCAACAAAGAGTGATGAGCTTAATGGGTTGATGGACTCTTTTGATGAGATGAAGAGAAATATCTATGATATGGGAAGTAATTTTGATGGCTTAAATAAAAAGTATGATGAGCTTGATATAAAGAGATCTACTTTTGAAAAGGTGATTAAAAATTTTGAGAAAGAGGCAGCCCATATTATAAAGTCTGGTGGACACTTTGGTGATATTTTAGATAAATTTAAACAGATGGATCATTTGATTGATGATATTGATGAGAGAACTAATACTATTAGCAGGCTTCGAGAGTGGCTTGTTAAATCAGAGACAGAGATTGAGAATATGAATAGGGAGACAGATAATAGAATTAGATTGCTTGAGTCGTTGTTAGATAAAGCAAGTTTAGAAAATCAGAATCCTATTAAAGAGCAGTTAAAAGATGATGGTAATAAAAAGAAAACAATCCTGCAACTGAAAGAGCAGGGGTGGGTGATTGATGATATAGCAAAGACGCTCAATGTCTCTATAGGGGAGGTTGAGTTTGTTTTAAACCTTGGTATTGGTAATGCAAGGAAAAAATAGTAATGGCTAGTAAAATAGAGCAAAACTTCTTATCAAAAAACTCCACTGGTGAAATGATGTATATTTGCGGCAAATGCTATACAGAGGTCTCAAAAGATGCTGAAGTTTGTCCAAAGTGCGGAGCTAAGCTTGGCAAAATAAAGTGTCCATTTTGTCAGTTTACTGGTGGAGTAAACGATTTTAAAAATGACACTTGTCCAAAATGTGGAAGAAAAAATCTTAAAGAACCTTTAGTCTCATCTGATAGAAGTTACTCAAGAACGACCTCTTATAAAGGTAGTCGTAAAAGTAGAGAAGATGGGACATATGTTCATATAGACCCATTAAAAAATAGATTTCTGATATTTTTCCTTCCTCTTTTCTTTCTAGTTTTGTTCTTAATATTTGTATTCTTAAGGTATTTTGAGATCTTTTAGATCCACTTGCCTGTTTATATGCAACTTGCTTAAGTGTGATAACTGTAGTCCGGTTTAGAAAATACCTATTACAAAATCATTACCCACTCTGGTTATGGGTCTCTTTGATGAGATTCCATTTATATCTACTATTTTATTAAGATCTATATTAGGCTCATTTTTTAGTTCATTCATAATTTTTATAAAATTCTTCTTTGTATGTAAAGTCTCTAAACTATTCTTTTTAGAATTATAATATATTATATAGTCAACAACCTCATTTTTATAATTTTTTATCAAAATAGCACCATAGTTCTCTGATAATCTGGAATTAAGCTCTATTTTTGTATCTTTTTTTGAAAATAGTATCTCATTTTTGTTGTTACTATTTTTGTTATATATAACTTCAAAATTTAGTTCATTTAATTCTTCTATTTTCTCATCTATAAATGGCAGCTCAATTCTTTTAGCATTGGCAAAGAGTATAACTATTTTCATTCCATCAAGAGTACCAGTTTTTCTGTTTACTATTTTTAATTTTTGGTTATTTGTTTTTGAATGTTTTAGCTGAAGCATAGCTATGGAAAGTTTTGTCTCTTCCATATTTATAACAACTTTGGAGACTTCTATTATATTTTCATTATTTTCTGTATCAGACACTTTTATAATAATATTTGAGTAGTTTTTACTAAAAAAATTACTATCTACAAAAAAATTATTTTTTGGAATGTGTGGAACTATCTTTATTATATCAATTGTCTTTTCATTATTATTTAGAAAAAGCTCAAAGTTTGAAACTGGTTCATCAAATTGGAAAAGTACTCTATCTTCCAAAATCATATGACAAGATAATGATGGCGGAGTAATATCTATATAGGATTTTTTAATCTTATGAGTACAATTTGTTAGTAGTATGATAAATATTATTAGTAAAAATATGCTGCTATTTTTCACTGTAGTTTTCTGTAGAAGTTAAAGGTGGTAGTTTCACCTCTATAATTATCTGATAATATCTTTGTTATAATATCGTATGGCGAGTCAAAATATCTTAAGTCAGCAATTAAAGAGTCAAAATATATTTTTTCCAGTTTTATCTTATCACCCATTAATGAAAATGGCATTTTTGATACAAAAACGCTATTTTCATTCTGTTTAAAACACTCCATTTCAATATACTTATCTTTAAATAGGTTTCTATTTTTAAAATACTCTGATTCTACCCTGGAAGTAAATAGCTCTACTTTTGAAAATACCACTATTTCAATACTATTTTCTACAAAGTTTGAGAGTGATTTTAATATTGAGGAATCCGCTTCAAGAGAGGCAGTTACAGATTTATAACCATTCTCATAAAAAAAGTTAGCTGCAAGATGATTCAAAACAGGCAAACCATAGCCAACAGACCTATTACAATCAATACTCTTTAATATCTCCACTCCAGTAAGAGAGTTTGCTTGAAAATTTGTAAAACCACTATTTAAAATATTATTAATTTGATTTTTAATATTTTGAACATTACTCTCATATATCATTGTTGGAAGTGAAATAACTATTTCATAGTTATTAGAAAGATTTTTAAGCTTTTTAATGTCTATATTTGAATTAATATATATTTGAATGGTTGTTATCTCTTTGATTTTTGTCTTATCAAAAAATTTATCTATGTCACTTGATAGAATTATTATCTTGTCTGGCTTAGAGCCTAATAGTTTTTCTTTTGTTTTAAAAACCTGTTTTGGAGTTATGAAACTGATTATTTTTTCGTTTAACTCTGGAAGTGTCTCTGTTTCATCAATAATATTTCTAATCTCTTTTTTTATATCAGCTAGTAAACTATTTAAAAAGACTCCAGATGTCAAAATATCAGAACCGCTATCTAAAGTAACCTCAAACTCATCAAAAAATAGATCCTCTTTTATTTTATCAATAATACAGTTTAAACTATAAGGCTTCCCCTTTTTAGGAGGCTCTGATATTCTATCATATTCTTTAGTTTTATTAATAGAATCTATAATGATACCTATTTTTATTTTATCATCATTAATAGCTATATCTATTAGCTTTTTCTCATTAAATAGTTCTATATCAACTGGCAGAGAAGTTTTCTCTTTTTTATAATTTGACCACTCTTTGTTATCGCCAATTAAATTGGTATGGCTATATATATGACCATTTGTCTTTTCTCTTGCAGAGTAGTTTGATAATTTTAATTTTAGCTTATTTATATCAAATTTCTCATTATTAAGAGCCTCTCTATATATAGAAGTAATAGTCTTTACCCACTCATAATTTTTTAATCTTCCCTCAATTTTTAAGGCTTTTACTCCTACAGACTTTACCTTTTCTAATTCATCAATCAGCATCAAATCTCTCATAGAGAAAAAGCTTTTTTTATCACTGTTTAATTGCCACTCAACGCGGCATGGAGCAGTGCATGAACCACGGTTACCACTCTTTCCACCTACAAATGATGATATCAAACACCTTCCAGAGACAGAGAAACACATAGAGCCCTCTACAAATATTTCAGTCTCTATATTATCTAATTTTGAGCACTTCTCTATTTCAGTTAACTCAAGCTCCCTTGCAAGCACTACTCTTTTTACTGGGTAATTTCTTAGAAAAGATACTCCATATGATGAGTCTACTGCTGTTTGGGTTGAGAGGTGTACTTCTATACTTGGAAAGAAATTTTTGATGATTAAAAGAAGTGAAAAGTCTCTTACTATTAAAGCATCTATATTTAATTTATCTACTAAAGAGACTATTTGTGATGCTTCAAATAGTTCATTTGATTTTAGATCTATATTTAGAGTAATATATATTTTTACATTTTTTGAATGTGCATAGGTTGTAATTTTTTTAAGTTGATTGATTGTAAAGTTTTTTGCGGGAACTCTTGCATTAAATTTCTTTAATCCAAGATATATAGAATCCGCTCCAGCCTCAATTGCAGAGAGAAAACTCTCCAATGAACCGGCTGGAGACATCAATTCTAATAGACTATTCTCCACAGACTATCATTTTACCTTATATCTGTTGTTAAATTTCTCAATTCTACCAGCAGTGTCAACCAGAGTCTGTTTACCAGTATAGAATGGATGACATGCTGAACAAATTTCAGTATTTATATTTTTTACTGTAGATCTTGTTTTAAAAGTGTTTCCGCAAGCACATTTTACTGTTGCTTCCTCATATTTTGGATGTATTCCTTTTTTCATCGCTTTTACTCCTAATTGTTTTAGAAATATATATATTTTTTGCTATAAAGTCAATATTAAAGTTTAAAAATCGGCTCTCTAATTATTGATTCATAGAGTCAAGAAAAGCCTCATTATCTTTGGTTCTTTTCATTTTATCAATTAAGAACTCCAATAGCTCCAAATCTTCCATATTACTTAATGCCTTTCTTAATATCCACATTTTTTGAAGCTCTTTATCATTAAGAAGAAGCTCCTCTTTTCTTGTTCCAGATTTTTTTATATTTATAGATGGGAATATTCTCTTGTCAGACATTTTTCTATCAAGTGCAAGCTCCATATTTCCAGTTCCCTTAAATTCTTCAAATATAACTTCATCCATCTTTGAACCAGTCTCAACCAAACCTGTTGCAATAATTGTTAAACTTCCACCCTCCTCGATATTACGTGCAGCACCAAAGAACTTCTTTGGTTTATGAAGGGCATTAGAATCAACACCACCTGATAATATCTTTCCAGAGGTTGGAACCACTTGGTTGTATGCGCGAGCAAGACGTGTGATTGAGTCTAGCACTATTACAACATCTTTTTTATGCTCTACAAGGCGTTTTGCTTTTTCAAGTACCATCTCAGCTACCTGTACGTGGCGGGTAGCAGGTTCGTCAAAAGTTGAGCTAACCACTTCAGCCTTTACACTTCTCTGCATCTCAGTAACCTCTTCTGGTCGCTCATCTATCAAAAGCATAATTAGATATGCCTCGGGATGATTTGCAGAGATTGCATTTGTTATAGTTTGTAATATTGTCGTTTTACCAGTCTTTGGTGGCGCAACAATTAGGCCACGCTGCCCTTTACCTATTGGTGTAAAGAGGTCTATTATTCTTGTTGTAAGGTTGCATGTATCTTTTCCTGATAGTGTGAACTTTTCATCAGGGTGAAGGGGTGTCAAGTTATCAAACAGTATTCTGTTGGTTGCCGATTCTGGCGGCTCGCCATTTACACTCTCAACTCTAAGTAATGCAAAATATTTTTCTCCCTCTTTTGGGGATCTTATCTGTCCACTTACTGTGTCTCCTGTCTTCAAGCCAAATAGTCTTATTTGGCTAGGGGATATGTATATATCATCTGGGCCTGAAAGGTAGCTGTAGTTAGATGATCTTAAAAATCCATAGCCATCAGCTAAAATCTCAAGAACACCAGAGGCGTGTATAATACCATCTTGGTCTGTATGGTTCTTTAAGATACAAAATATCAGATCTTGCTTTTTCATAGAGCCCAAGTTTTCAAGATTAACCCCAGATTTTTCAGCCTCCTCTTTCAGTTTGCTGATGGTCATATTTGTTAAATCATTTATATTTAATCTTGGAGCATTTGGATTATTTTTATACTCATTGCCATTACCATTTCCATTATTGTTATGATTTTTGTTACTTTTAGTCTTTGTCTCGACAACAAGCACCCTCTTTCTCTTTTTTAGACTCTCAACACTTTTTGTAATCTTTCCATTTTCAATTTTGTTAGTGGTCTCTTTGTTGCTATCCATTGCTACTTGACTAAGCTCATCTACGCTTCCATTAATAGTTTCATCACTCATTTTTTTCCCCAAATAAAGCTTGATTATATGTTTATTGACCAACTTAAGCTTAAGAATAATGTGAAAACTTTTTTTACACAATCTAAGCGATGCAGGTCAGCAAAGGGTTTGATACCCTTTATTATATAATAAAAGAATATATAAAATCTAAATATAGAAGATCTCTTAATTTTTTTAAGCCTCTTTTTAGTTTTATATAAAAGTTTTATTTTAAATATATTATAAATTATTGATTAAGATTTTTTTATTATTATAAAATCTAATTTGAAATTATGTCGCAGTTTCCTTTAAATATAACACCATCAGAAATTTTTATCTTTTTTGTTTTTACGTTACCATTCATTTCAGAAGGGTAGAACAGCTCTATACTCTCTTCAGCCACTACATCACCATCTAATTTACCATATGATACAAGTGCTTTGGCATTAATATTCGCCTCTACTTTTGCTTTATCACCTATTATAAGTGTACCAGAAGAGTTTATTGTTCCTTTGAATGAACCATTAATTTTTACAGAGTCATTAAAATAGAGTTTTCCATCTAGTGAGCTACTCGTTCCAAGAATACTTTTAATTTTTTTGTTATTGTAGTAGTTATCTAACAAAGCTTTCTCTTTTTAATTTAATAAATTTAAAAATAAAAGATATAAATATTATAAAATATTTTTTTAAAACACTAATTTTTTTTATAAAATTTCTCTTCAGTTATTTTTTTTAAATATTTTCCAGGTTTAAATATAGGGATTGCAGTCTCTTTTAATAAAATTTTATCATTTGTTGTTGGTTTCTTTATCTCTTTCTCTTTTCTAATTTTAGTTTTGAATGTTCCGAAACCACGCAGCTCTATAGTATTGCCATCAGATATGGCATCTGAAAGAACAGTAAAAAATGTATCAATCATAACGACTACATTTTGCTTAGAAAACTTCACAGATGGAAGATTTTTCTGTAAGGAATCATGAAATAGATCTGTTAAATCTTTTTTAGTCATATTGCTTACTATTATTTTGCAGACTCTATTGCAAAAGCTACTTTTATAGCCTTATTTGCACGAGATTTAAGTCTTGCACCCTTGTTTTTGTGAAATATTCCCTTTTTTACAGCTTTATCAACTTCGCTCATAAAAGTTCTGAATCTTTTATCAACATCTTCTTTATCTTTTTTATTGATAGCTTCAACTAATCTTATCTTTGCAGTGTGAACTTTTGATTTGATAACACGATTTCTCGCTCTTCTCACAACGTTTTGATGTTCTCTTTTTAGTACAGACTTTTTAGTCATCATGACTCCTTAAAATATCTAAACACAAACTATATCGTAAAATGTATAAATAGTAGTTATCAAAAAAAAGCAATATTGTCAACAAAAAATATTAGCAACAATTCTATTTTTTTAAATTGACAAACTTCTCTCTATTATCTATAAAGATTTTATCTCTTTTTTTTTAAGGTGGCAGCCATGAAAAATATCGGCAATTTATTCTCTTTAATAACAATATCGCTGCTTTTATTTGTTGGCTGCTCAAAAGATGAGGAGTATAATAGCTCTGAAATTGAATTAATAAAGAACTCTAAAAAAAATGAGACCTTGAATAAAACGGTAATAAAGTTTGGCCCTCCAGACTATAAAGAGGGTAAGGTTGGTGGAGAATGGGTCTCTACCTTATCAAATGATCCAAAAACTTTTAATACGCTAACAGCAAGAGATGTCGATTCTAGAACAGTGATAGATGTTCTATATGAGTCACTTGTTGATTATGATGCCTACAAAAAGGAGTTTACTCCAAATCTAGCAAGCTTTAGGGTTGAGGTCGATGAGGCAGCCGACACGCTTGATGTCTACTATACATTAAGAGATGATCTATATTGGACAACACCTGATGATAAAGTGAAAGTTAAAATTACATCAGATGATGTTGTTTTTTGGTATGATGAGATAGATGGAGAGAAGAATTTGCAGCTTCCTGGTTACTCAAGCCAATTTATTACTATGAAAGATGGCTCTCAGAAGAGGGTAACTATAGAGAAGATAGATAACCTAAATTTTGTTTTTCACTATCCAAGAGTGATTGCAAATCCTATCCTCTCATCAAACACAACCTTTGGCCCAAAGTTTATGTTTGAGAAGATAAAAAATGAGGAGGGCATTGAGGGGCTTTTAAATGCCTTTAGCGTTGATGGCGATGTAAAGAAGATTCCATCATGCGGAAAGTTTTATATCTGGGAGTATGAAGTTGGGGTTAGAGTTGTTTTAAAGAGGAATAAAAACTACTTTAAAAAAGATTCTCATAACACAAGCTATCCATATATAGAGACAATTTTATATAAGATAATTCCAGATGATAATACCAAATTTTTGCTCTTTAAGAGTGGCAATTTGGACTCTCATATAGTTAAGCCCTATGAACTTGAGGAGTTGGTATCAAAAAGTGGTACGGATTATAGTGTCTATAATGGCGGTGCGTCTCTTGGTGCGAGCTTTATAACTTTCAACCAAAATCCAATAAATAAAAATAAGAAGTTCTATAAGTGGTTTACAGATAAGCGATTTAGACAAGCAATGAGCTCTATGTTTAATAGAGATAGGATTGTTAGCCAAGTCTACAGAGGGCTTGCAGAGCCAGCTTACTACTTTTTTGCTAAGGCTAATCCCTTTTTTGATGAGAATATAAAGCAAGAGTATATTTTTAATCCAGAGCGCGCTGTTGAACTATTGAAAAATATGGGCTGCTATGTTGGAAGTGATAATTTTATGTATGATAAAGATGGTGTTAAGATAGAATTTGATATCAATTGTGGGGCTGATAACCAAATTGCACTCGATATCTTAAGTATATTTATTGATGATTTGGCAGATATTGGGGTCACTGCAAAACTTAAGCCTGTAGATTTTCAGAAGCTGGTTGATGGAATTATAAAAACATATGATTGGCAGGTGGTTATGGTGGGGCTTGGGGCAAACTATTGGCCAACAAGTGGGATAAATGTTTGGCAATCAAGCGGCAATTTTCATATCTGGTATCCACTTCAAGAGAAGCCAGCCACAGAGTGGGAGGCTAGAATTGACTACCTATATAATGAGGGCTCATTCACTGTTGATAATGAGAAGGCAAAAGTTATCTGGGATGAGTATCAAAGGATACTGCTTGATGAGGTGCCACTTATCTATACTGTCTACACATATAGCTTTTGGGCGTGTAAAAATAGGTGGGAGAATGTCTATTATGACACCCTTATGGGTACAGAAATTGAGTATCTCTACTTGAAATAGATGAGGTAGGGGGGTAAGCTTTTTTTCTAATCCCCCTTGCCCCCTTTAAATAAAAGGGGTGATTTTTATTCCAAGAAAAGAGATAGATTTGGCTGTTTTAAGATAATGCCTATCAATTTTTTATTTATATAGTAATATAAGGATATATAAGTCAATTTTGTTTGATTTTTGCTTTCGGCAAAAATATACAGAATCTTTGTTATATATCCTTATATTACTATACAAACAAGCAAAATATACTTGATATTGCAACTTATAGCTACTATCAAATAAATTTATTTTTTCAGTTTGTTTTTGTAAGATTATTTACAATTGAAGAATTTATAGATAATAGTTGCAAGAGCACTATTTTTCATATATAATATCATCTATGAGAATTGCTATTTTTACAGATTGTTATCTGCCTATTAAGAATGGGGTGGTTACCTCTATTATTCAGCTGAAAGATGGGCTTAAGGCTCGCGGACATGAGGTTATTGTAATGACCCCTGAAGTTCCAGACTATGATGATGAAGATGATGATGTTTTTCGTATGCCAGCTATAAAAGCAGGGCTTGGTACAGAGCAGATGGTGGGAATTGTAAATCAGGGTGCGGTTACAAGATTTATAAAGAAAAGAAATATAGATTTGATTCATACTCATACTGAGTTTTCACTTGGTTACTCAGGGAAGCTTGTTGCTAAAAAACTCAAGATCCCCCATATACATACATCGCATACTATGTGGGAGAGCTATACTCACTATATCCTAAATGGAAAAATATTAACTTCAAAGATGGTTCAAAGAATAATGAGAATATTCTTAAAAAAGATCACGGCTAATGTTGCCCCATCTGTGAAAATCCAAAAATATAATAGAGAGATAATCCCTGAAGTACCCATAGTTGTTATAAATAATGGAATAGATGTATCAAAGTTTAAATCATCAGTAATTACTGAGAGAGAGATCAGTGATATCAGAAATAAATTTGGTCTCTCAAAAAAAGATAAGCTAATGATATTTGTTGGTAGAATTGGTAAAGAGAAGAGGGTCTGTGAACTCTTTGATACTGTAACTGAGATAATGAAAAAAAACAGCAGTGCCAAGATGATATTTGTAGGTGATGGGCCGGAGCTTAATGAACTTATAAAGAGGGCCAAAAAGATTGGAATGGAGAAGCGTTTTGTCTTTACTGGTTTTGTAAATTGGGATCTGGTCTACCGTTTCTACTCAATTTCAACAATCTTTTTGACATCATCTCTTAGCGAGGTGCAGCCTATGACTATAATAGAGGCTATTATGTGCGGGCTTCCTGTGATTGTTAGAAAAGATGATAGCTATATGGATCTTGTTCAAGAGGGGATTAATGGTCATCTTGTAGATAGTGATGAAGAGCTATTTATAAAGCTTGATGCACTGTTGAAAGATGAGGAGAAATTAAGACAATATTCAATTGGTAGCAGTGAAATATCGGAGAGATTTACAGCAGAGAACCATGTTAAAAGAATGGAAAAGTTGTATAATGTTGTTCTAGAGCACTATCCAAATAAGATAGATGAGAAAGATTTTTTAAAACCATATGAATAGAGACACAATTCTTTCTGTTATTAATGATATAAAAAATAATAAAATATCCACTCTTGATGCTTTGAAGATTATTGAAGATATTCCTTTTAAGGATTTGGACTTTGTCAAACTTGATACACATAGAGAGATTAGAAGAGACTATCCCGAAGTTATATTTTGCAAGAGTAAGACAATAGAGCAGCTTGAATCTATCTGTAGTGAACTAATAAAATCAGAGCAGGCACTCTACTCCAAGATAGGCAAGAAAAAGGCCTTAAGACTTATGGAGATAGATGGAAAACTTGAATACAACCCTCTAGCAAAGATGCTCTATAAGGGGATAAGAGAGCCAAGAAATAGTAAAATTATTTCGATTGTTACAGCTGGGACATCTGATATTCCAATAGCCGAAGAGGCAAAAATTAGTGCCTCATTTATGGGTAATATCGTTAAGAGCTACTATGATGTTGGTGTTGCTGGCATTCATAGACTCTTCTCTATATATGATGAGCTAAAAGAGTCAAATGTTATCATCGCAATTGCAGGAATGGAGGGGGCGCTTGTCTCAGTTGTTGCAGGATTGGTCTCTGCTCCTGTTATTGCTGTACCCACCTCATGTGGATATGGTGCCAATTTTAATGGAGTAACAGCGCTTCTCTCGATGTTAAACTCATGCAGCCCTGGAGTCTCTGTTGTTAATATTGACAATGGTTTTGGTGCTGGCTACTTGGCTTCTATAATAAATGGGAGATAGACTTTTGGTAGCTGAGTTCTTTTTTTCTTATCAAAATTGGAAAGATAATCTCTTTTTTCGGTAAAAAATATTTGTAGAAAGGAGATAACACATAAAAAGAGAAAAAAAACTTTGAGATCTATAATAAGTAGTTTAATTTTAAATATTAAGCAGTGATAATGATAGTGAGAGAATTTAATAATATAGGAGTAGAGTAATGAATATTAATAAGATTACTGCCATCTATTTTAGCCCAACAGGCTCAACAAAAAGGGTGGTTAACGATTTTTTAGAAAAATTTACAGCAGAAAAAAGTGAGTATGATATTACCCCCTATAAAAAGAGGGACATATCATTGAAATTTAGTAAAGATGAGCTTGTTATTATTGGTGTTCCCTCATTTGGAGGCAGAGTTCCAGAGATTGCAGTAAATCGCTTGAAAAATATTGTTGGAGATAATACTCCTATCATTCTTGTAGCAACATATGGAAATAGAGATTATGATGACACTCTTTTGGAACTAAAAAATATTTTAGAGCCAAATGGCTTTGTAACAGTTGCGGCGACAGCAATTGTTACAGAACACTCCATTGTTAAAGAGATAGGAACTGGTCGTCCAAATGAGGCTGATTTAAAAGATATATCAAATTTTAGCGAACAGATTATAAAAAAACTTGCTACACTTGATAAAGATATTTTACCTATAGCTGTTAAAGGTAATTTCCCATATAGAGCCTATTCACCAATACCAATGAAACCAAAGGCTAATTCAAAGTGTACATTTTGCGGTATCTGTTCTGAACTTTGCCCAGCAAATGCAATTCCATATGAGAATCCAAAGAGTACTATTAAAGATAAGTGCATATCTTGTATGAGTTGTATCAAAGTTTGTCCACAAGGGGCTAGAAGCATTGGGAAACTTCAATATTTTATGGCTAAAAAATTCATATTAAGTAAATGTAGTGGTGATAAAAAGGCAGAGCTTTTTATTTAATCAAAAAGAGTAAGTTAGAAACTAATAATCTTTTTTTGAATATAATATTTATCAGAAGCTCTAATTAGAAAGATAATACTTTTTTATATAAAATATACATTAAAAAGGATGTGGGATCTAAAAATGATCTTTTTTTGAGTATAAATATATAGTTAGAACACTGATATCAGCAGGGGTTACACCGCTTATTCGGCTTGCTTGATCTATTGTTATAGGAAGAACTTTTTTAAGCTTCTCTCTCCCCTCAAATGAGAGTCCAAAGATATGATCATAGTTTATATCAGCTGGTATTGAGAAAGCCCTCATCTTATTAGCTTTATGTATCTCCCGTTCCTGTCTTGTTATATAGCCCTCATATTTTATCTCAATCGCAGCCCGCATAAATATATTTTTATTTATGCCATCATCTATATTTTTATATAAATCAAAGACAAAGTCAAAGTCCACATTTGGGTTCTTCAAAACTTTTGACCACTCTGTTCCCTTCCTTACTCCCTCTATGTTTAACTGCTCAACTATATAATCATCAATCCTATTTTTTGATAATGTTTGTTTTAGATTTTCAAGAGTCTCTATCTTTTTATTGAAGAACTCCTCATCACTTTTATCAAGTGTTCCATACTCTATCGCATATTTTGTTAATCTAGAGTCTGAGTTATCTTGCCGTAAGTTAAGCCTATGCTCTGCGCGGGAGGTGAACATTCGATATGGCTCCTCTGCCCCCTCTGTCACAAGGTCATCAATTAGGACACCAGCATATGCCTCCTCACGTCCCAATATAAGCGGCTCTCTACTCTCCATATATAATGTTGCATTAAGCCCGGCGATGAGTCCTTGAGCTCCTGCCTCCTCATAGCCAGATGTCCCATTTGTCTGTCCAGCTAAAAAGAGCCCACTTATCAACTTTGTTTCAAGTGATGGCTTTAACTGTATTGGATTTAAAAAATCATACTCAACAGCATAGCCCGGCTTCATCATCTCAACATTTTCAAGTCCATTGATAGTTTTCAGAAATTCATACTGCACATCTTCCGGCAGTGAGCTTGATGCACCGCTTACATAGTACTCATCTGTGTGTATTCCTTCAGGCTCTATAAATATCTGATGTTTATCTTTTTCTGGAAACTTTTTTACCTTATCCTCTATAGATGGGCAGTACCTAGGGCCTACTCCCTTAATTTTGCCAGAGAAGAGTGGAGAGCGATGAAAGTTCTCTCTTATTATCCTGTGTGTATTTTCATTGGTATATGTTATGTAACATGGAATGTTTACCCTATCAACTCTGCCATTGCTAAAGTTAGAAAATGAGACCATATCAGCATCACCTATTTGAGCCTCTATCTTATCAAAATCTATACTTCTTTTTGAGACACGGGCAGGCGTTCCTGTTTTCAATCTGCCAATAACAAAACCTAATTTTCTTAAATTGTCAGAGAGCCCTTTGATTGATACCTCTCCTATTCTTCCTGCCTCTGTAGAGAACTCTCCAATATGTATCTTCCCCTCCATAAATGTACCAGTTGTTAGGACTACTGCTTTAGCTGATATTCTGTTTCCTCTCTCTGTTACAACACCTACAATTTTACTATTTTCTGTTATTAAATCAACAACGACATCTTGGATAATTGATAGGTTTGCTGTTTTTTCAAGAGTTTGTTTCATTGTATATTGATACTCTATTTTATCCGCTTGAGCCCTCATTGCATGTACAGCGGGACCTTTTTTGGTATTCAGCATTCTAAACTGGATCATAGTTTTATCAATGATTTTACCCATTAAACCGCCAAGGGCATCTATTTCAGAGACAAGGTGTCCTTTGGCGATACCACCAATTGCAGGGTTACAGCTTAATTTAGCAATGTTATCCATATTTTGTGTTATTAGCAGTGTATTAAAACCGCGTTTTGCAGCAATGTGAGCAGCTTCACAGCCCGCATGTCCCCCACCAATAACAATAAGTTCATAATCTCTATATAACAATCTATTTTTCCTACTTTTTTTTAGATCTATTTCTACCAAATTTCTGTTTTAAAATAATCATTAAAAAAGAGAGCCCACCAACAAAATAACGTCTCCACAATCTCTTTGGCTCTTGAAAGAGGCGATAGAGCCACTCCATACCTATCTTTTGCATGAAAAGTGGAGCCCGCTTTACTTTACCAGAGTGAAAATCGAAAGCAGCACCAACTCCAATAGCTAATGGAATCTTAAGTTTATCTATATTTTTAACAATCCAATTCTCTTGCTTTGGACAGCCAAAGGAGACCCAAAGAAGATCACAGCCAGAGCTATTTATCATCTCTATCATCTTATTGTTTTCACTATCATCAAACTCTTTAACAAATGAGGGAGAGTAGCTGCCTGCTATATTTAAATTGGGATATTGCTTTAAAAATTTTTCACTCATAGCATTGATAGTTTCACTCGTTGACCCTAAAAAGAATTGCTTATATCCATTTTTATTTGAGAGTTCTACCATTTTAAGCATAAAGTCTGGTCCTGCAACACGCTCTTTTAGAGGAGTTCCCAATATTTTACTGGCTACCACAACAGAGGCTCCGTCAGGGATTGTTATAAATGAACTGTTTATTGCTTCAGAATTAAGCTCTTTTCCTATCTTTGTAATGGAGTCTTGATTTGCAACTATAATAAATCTTGACCTATCTATGCTCCTATCAAAGTTTTTTAGGTAGTCATCAGTTTTTTTGATAACCTCAATCATAGCGAGGTTATCAAATAGAATATTACCAACATTAACCTTAAACTGATTTTGCATAATTTAATCGTGAACTTTTGCTTTTACTTCTTTAGCTGCTCATTGTCATTATAATCTTGGAATTTGCCAAACTTCTCTATCAAGTGGTTACTCTTATTGTGCTTCCAAAACTCTTTCCATAGATAGATAAATCCATCATAAAGCTCTTCAGCTGTCATCTGTTTGGGTTTAAAGACCACGTTTCCAGAGTTATACTTTGCCCAATCCCTAGTTAGGATTCTCCCCTCCTCATTCATCTGCTTCCACATAGGGGTTCCAGGATATGGTGTTGCAATCGTAAACTCACATGAACCAAACTCCGATTTTATTGTGAAGTCCAATATTCTATCGAATATAGATTTATCATGCCAATCATAACCAACAAACATCGAGCCAAAAAGGTTAACTCCAAAATCTTTCAATCTCTCTGATAGGCTAAAGTCAGAGAATATCCTATTCTCCTCCTCTATTATCTTCTGTTCATTCTGCTTTCCAGAAAAACAGTTGAATATGTAATAGAATTCATCAGAGACAGGTGCTAAGATCTCAAGCACCTTTGGTCTATTCAGCAGGAATGATGGAGTGATTGAGAGCATCATTTTCTTATTGTAGTCTTTGAAGAGGGCTGCAAGATTTGTTAAATATTCATCAGTAAATTTTGACATTAAGATAGTATCATCAACGATATATACATAGTCCTCTTGAATAGTTTGAAGCTCTTTTTCGATAGTTGCAATCGGCTTTATTCGAAGTCTTGTTTTTTCCATTGCTGGTACAGTACACATCGTACAGCCAACAGGACACCCCTTTGATATCTGAAGAGGTGGCATAAGCCAAGAATATTTATCTTTATATTTTTTCCATATATCTCTTCTAGGTGGCAGGAGATCAGCAACATTACAGTAGTGATCTTTTGGCTCTCTATAGAACTCTTTGCAGTTCTTTATTCCACCTGCTTTATAGTCATTTATAAAATCGATCCATATTCCAGATTCAGCCTCTCCAACAAACACAACATCAGCGTGCAGTTTTGCATCTTCTGGCAAAATTGTTGCATGTTTTCCACCAATTACAACGGGCTTTCCAATTTTTCTGAATTTATCAGCGATATCATAACCATCAGCTGCGTTTGGTGTATAGATAGAGATGGCTACCACATCGGCATCAGTGTCATATGGGATTTTTTCTATTTGGTGATCAACAAAGTCATATTCAATGTCTTTTGGGGTAATTGCAAGCACACTTGGGATACTGATACTCTGCAATCTAAAGTTACCATTATAGTAACCGGGCTCATCTTCTGCTAATATATAGTTATTCTCTAAATAGCCTACAATATTTGGAAATACAAATAAAATTTTCATTAAAAAAGGACCTCATTATTGAGATAAAATAGTAAAAATGATTATATCATAGAAATAGACAAAAGTAAAATATTTTTTTGAATCCTAATACTTAAATGAAATATTCTATTTCTATACTTTTAATCAATTTTTGAGTTTAAAACTATTGATCTTTTATAGAAAAAGGTTATAAAAAAGGAAAAGAAATTAAATATAACTTTGTTAGAGGTTAATTTGAAAATAGTAAAAAAGATGTTGTTAGTGATCACTCTCTTTTTATTGTTTGCATGTAATATCAGCAATAAAGATGTTATAAACTTCATTAAAAATATGGATAATGATGAGTTAAATGACTCTTTAAGAGAGTTTAAAACAAAGGGAAAGATAAGAATAGTATTTGATAACCCAGACTACTACTATATTGTTGCAAAGAAATATTATGAATTATATGGCTTTGATGATAATTTTAAATATTTTATTGAGGCTGCAGTAGATAAGGATAATATTTTTAATAGTGAAGCACTTGATTTCTATATCAATAGTATAATTTTGGAAGATGGTTTCTCATATTTAAAAGAGGTTGTAAAACAAAATAGTAATAAGCTTAATGAAAAATATAGAGATTTTTTGATTGATTTCTCACTTGGAAAAGATATATCTGAAGTAAATTCTATCTATAATGAACAAAGCTTTTTTCCTGTTTTAAATGAGATTATAAAACATAGTAAAAATATAGCAGATGATGGTATTAAGAGAATTGTAACTTTTTTTATTAATTCAAAGCTTGATAAGAATTATTATCTTAAATATAGGTCGGATTTAGAAAATATAGTATCAAGAACAAATAGTGATATTATAAAACTTCTCTATTTTTTCATAAATGATAATGAAAGTGATTTTGTAGCAACTCTTGACAGTGCTATTCTACCTGCTAATGATGATGAACTATTTTTTATAAGAGATATGTGTTTACGCTTAAAAGTTTACTCTGATTTCTACTCTGCTCTCTCTAAACTTTCAGAGGAGAGAGAGGACACAGCATTTTTATACTGTTATGGTATGAGCCTAATTGAATTTAAATCAAAAGCTGATGGCATTGATGTTTTGAAGAGAGCTCTAAAAAATTTACCTGGACTATCAATATTGAATTATGAGATTCGGGCAAAGATTCTCTACTCTAATATCATCATTACAGAGCAATATATTAGTGATGTTGTCTCCTTTGTTAATGATTATCCATCAAGGTTCTACTCTAGGGATCTTCTGCTTCTTATGCTTAGAAATATGCTTGAGGGTGGAAAGGGCTCTCTATATATTCCATTTATTAAGAGAGTCAATGCTGATGAACTCTCATCACCATATAGGGCGGTCTACTACTATTTGGTATATCTAATTGATAGGGATAACCAGAAGAGCTGGCTTGAGTTATTAAAGAGAGATTACCCACTCTCATATCCAACTTTGCGTCTTACAAATGGTTCTATTGAAGAGTTTGGGGATAGAGCGGTTCTTGATATTGATCTTAGTAGTGACAATGTTAAGAAGATTTTATACTATTTTGATTTCTATATGATTGATGATATTAGATCAATTGATACAAAGAAGTTCTCACAAGAGGAGAGAGCTTTTCTCTATGAGACTCTATCAAGTCACTACTATAGAGAAGAGAACTATTTCAACTCAATAAAGTTTACTGGCGAATATGCAGCGGCAATGTATGGCGATGAGATAGTTGGAATAGATAAAATTACACTGCTAAAGCTATTTCCACTATATTACTACGATATTGTTAAAAGGGCATCTTTGGAGTTTGGGATAGAGGAGGCTCTTATTCTTGCAGTTATTAGAGAGGAGAGCAGGTTTTCTAAGGAGATTATGTCGCATGCCAATGCGAAGGGGCTTATGCAGATAATAGATCCAACTGCTGAATTTATAGCAAAGAAGATTAAACTTGATAGCTATGACCTAGGGAATCCAGAGGATAATATTAGGATGGGGACATACTATCTAAAATATCTTTTTGATAATTTTAGTGAGGTTGAGTATGTTTTGGCCTCATATAATGGGGGAATGACAAGGGCTAAACGCTGGAGAGGAGCTCATACTAAATATAATAGTAATGTAAAATATGAAATTATTCCGATAGAGGAGACGAGACACTACATTAGAAAAGTTATGAGAAGCTACTATATATATAAGCATATTTTAGAGGAGAAAGATAGATAGAAAGATATGGTATATAGCAAAATCGACTTGTATACCCCATCATACTCCTCAAAAAGTTCTATATTTGGGGTTAAATTGCTTATAGTGTATCTCAAAGGTGTTTTATAATCAACGATCTGAACAAGATGCCAAAAACAAAGTTTTTTGTATATTTTGTGCAACAAAATCGAACAAAAAACGACTTTTTGATGTTTTGTTTAGATCTTATCTCTATCATTGAAGTATACTCTTCATTACGAAGTATGGTCCCTCTTAACACCCCCTTTTTGAAAAGGGGGTAGGGGGATTAGATAAAAAAACGCGCTCCCATCCCCCCATTAAATATTTATCAAAAAGGGGGTGGCTACTCAAAAAACATTTTTGAAAAAGGGGGAGGGGGTTTAGATAAAAAAACTACAAACTAATAGTTAGATCAAAACTGATTTTTCTATCAATCTCAAGGGTTAACGAATTTCTTGCTTCAACAATCCTCGTATCAAATTTTGCTCTCTGCCAAAAAGTGAGCTTCTCACCACTCGCCTTTTGATAGATGTTGGCAACCCTGCCCGCATACCAGAATGGGATAGAGGATAATATGGACATAATAGCACCTAACTGCATAAATACAATCCCTAATGGAATACCGACATAATAGAAGGCCTCTTTAGCATTATCATAAGTATCAAGTGCAGCTTGATACTTGTCATAATCATAACTACTATAATCACTATTAATTCTATAATTATTTATATTTGGATATTCTAAACTTTCATAATATCCAAATGTAGCCAATAGAGTTATCATTCCTGCTAAAAATAGTGTCCCTCCACCAACAGCCAAACCGATACCCACTCCATTAAATGTCCAATACTTTTTATGGTTTGCTTCATAATCATCGATATCGATCCCCCACTGACAATCATAATACTTATCAATAAATTTTTGGTCAGCTTTGCTGATTTTTTTAGTTTCTTGCCTTGTCTTTGACTCGACAGTGTTCTCTTCACTTTTAGAGTTGGATTTAGAAACAGCATTTTTTTCATCACCAAATGATATCGCATCTGCAAGTCTATCAGCTATCTTTCCCAATTCATTTTTATTTTTTGTCTGCCCCAGCTTCTCAAAGGTTGCAACCCCAGTGGTTACATCAACTCCCTTCACATTAACATAGTAGCTGTTTGCTGTATAATTAATAGTGGGCAAAATAACAATCTGCGCACCAGTCATCTTTCCCAACTTCACAGCTGATGAGTCATCAAACATATCCCCCTTCTGAAACTTTAGCTCATTTAGAGCCTTATCAAGCTGCACCACCTCAACGACACTATAGACACCAGCATTAACCATAGTGATCGTAAAGTTCTCAAACATAACATCCAAAATAGCACTATCTATATTTCCCTTTGATGAGAAGGGGAGTATTGCAAGCCTCTTTTTTGCTGTATCATTTGCAGAGAGCAGAATCGGGCAAAAAATAAGGATAACAAAAGCAATAAGGTAGATCTGTTTTTTCATTAGAAATTCCTCTTAAGTAAATTTTAAATTTATAAAATATTGCCTAAAAGCAACAATTTCATTAAATATAGATATAACTAAAAAGTTTTTGTTAATTAAAAAATATATAGCTTTATTTATTAAGAAATATTAATTTATAGTTTCTCTTCCATAATATAATATTATGATAACCTATTATCATATAATAATAGAAAAAAAAGATCAATGAATTATTAATGTGGGTAGAAAATGAAATAGAGAGATATTTCCCTATCTGAAAAATACTCTTTTTTTAACCCCTCCTTTTTTTGAAAAGGGGGTAGGGCATTAGAAAAAAAATTGGCTTAAATAGTAATCAAACATAGCACCGATTACCATTTGAATAAAAAAAATCCTCTTCATAGCCTCCTTTTCACAAAGAGGGCTATGAGATAGACAAAAAACAGCACCTCTCACACATTCTTTAAAAAACTCAACATTCAGGCTAGTAAAAAAGTTGCTATTTTCTAACTTTGCTATTATCTTATTAAGATTATAAAATTATACTATATTTAAGCAAAAAACATTTTTCAAAACAGATGCGGCTATAAAAAAATAGTTTCCAAAAAAATGTTATTTAGGTTATAATGGAACTATAAAATTATTGGTATTAGATATTAATGGAGATAGAGTAAAATTGATAAAGATTCCAAAATCGTATCAAATAAAATATTTAACTTTTTCAGATGATAAGAGTTTTCTATTAGAGTCAGGCGAGACTTTTGGTCCAATCACTGTCGCATATGAGACTTTTGGAACTCTTAACGAGGATAAGAGTAATGCGATCCTTGTGCTTCATGCCTTGACAGGGGATACCCACTGCTCCTCTTGTGATGATACTGTTGGTGAAAATCCGGGTTGGTGGGATGTAATTGTTGGAAAGGGGAAAGCAATAGATACTAATAAACACTTTGTTATATGTACAAATTGTTTTGGTGGCTGTATGGGGACAACAGGTCCCTCATCGATAAACCCAGAGACAGAGAAGCCCTATGGAATGAGTTTTCCTCTCTTCACAGTTAGAGATATGATAAATGTACAAAAAGAGGTTATCGATTCCTTTGATATAAAGAGACTTAAGTGTGTTGTTGGAGCCTCTTTTGCTGGTATGCAAGTACTAGAGTGGAGTATAGCATACCCTGATATGGTTGAGAGGGCGATTGTTATAGCATCTGCTGCAAGAACTTCTCCACTTATTATTGGTTTTGGTGAAGTCGGTCGAAATGCTATTATGGCAGATCCAGATTTTAAAGATGGTGATTATGGTGATAGGCCTCCTGTTAGAGGGTTATCAATTGCTAGAATGCTTGCTCATATAACATATCTTTCAAGAGATTCTCTTGAGGCGAAATTTGGTAGAGATATTAGAGAGAACATTGCTGATGTTGAGAGGCTATATGGTTCTTTTGGCCCAATGTTTCAGGTTGAGAGCTATTTAAGATATCAAGGCAAGAAATTTACAGAGAGATTTGATACAAATAGCTACCTATATCTTACAAAAGTGATGGATCTTTATGAGTTGACAAGAGGAACCAACGATCTTACAATAAATCTATTTAGCATAACAGCAAAGATGCTTGTTATCTCTTTTGAGTCAGATTGGCACTTTAGACCTATTGAAAGTTATGAGATTGTAAAGGCTATGATGAAACTTGGAAAAGAGATAAGCTATGTTAATATTGATGCTCCATATGGTCATGACTCTTTTTTACTAAAAAATCCTATGATGAGCACTGTTATAAGCAGCTTTCTATCAAATGATAAGTCTATATCAGGCGATAAAGCTCTTTTAAAGGAGTAGCGATGTTTATATTAAGTAAAGCAATATACAGAGTTTTATATGATGAAATACCAGTAAATGCAAGAGTGCTTGATTTGGGCTGTGGAGAGGGAACACTATTAAGTTTTCTCATAAAAGATAAAAAAGTTATTGGACATGGAATAGATATCTCATCAAAAGCCATAACAAAATGTATAGAGAAGGGAATCCCTGTGATTCAGTGGGATTTGAATAACTTGCCACTTGACTTTCCAGATAAACTCTATGATATGACAATTCTAAATCAGACATTAACTGAAGTACAAAAACCAAAAGATATAATATTAGAGATGCTTCGTATTGGCAAGGAGGGGCTTCTCGGTTTTTCAAACTTTGGAAACCTTTTTTATAGACTTCGTTTTTTAATAATGGGTCACTTTCCAATTAATAAGTCACATAAGTGGTACAATACACCAAGTATACATTCATTAACAATTAAGGATTTTAGAGAGTTTTGTGAATCTTATGATATTGATATAAAGAAATCTATGTTTCTAAAAAAGAGGTTTCTCTCTAATGACTATAAAAAAATTAAGTTTTTTGTTAATTTGCGGGCTGATATGGCACTTTTCAGGATTTGCAAAAATGATTGAGTTGAATATTGAGGATGTTTCATAAGGGCATTCTAAAAACCGTTTTTACTCTAATGGACAGCAAAAATTATGATATATTATTAATGTATCAGAATATATGTTATTTTAATTATATTGTGAGATTGAATTATGAATATTAGAGAGATAGCAGAAAAATTAAATGAGAAATCAAAAGAATATAAAATTGGAAAATTGCAATGGATAAGAAAAGACTTTTATAAAAAGTCTCCATCAACATATAAGTTGTTCTCGGATAGAAGTATATTAAAAGATTATGCTTTTCATAGTGGAGGGAGAACTGAAATACAATTTAATGTTGGGATAGAAAATAATTTTGATCCAAAAAAGCCTACTGCATTGAGATATGGATTAGCATTTTCATTGAAGCCAAGTCGTTGGTTAACTAATGTTTCTATTTTATATTCTCAAATATTACGGTTTAATATATTATTTAAAATAGAACCAAGTTTATTTAATGAGTATAAAATGTGGGCATATATTAAAAATGAAAGAACTGAAATAAAAGAAATGTACAAAATTGATTCATCATTGTGTCAACTTCATAATTTTATTTTTTTTGGAAAAATAATTGATTTATCAAATATTGATGATATTAATGACATTAATTATGATGAAATATTAAAAACTTTTGATGAGATGTTACCAATATATGAATATATTATAACTGAAACCAGTTCACAAAATATTAAAAATGCAAATATATCTATATCAAAGTTTGAGTTTAAAAAAACAGATGCAAACTTACCAGTGAGTCGTAGTTATAGTGCTCAAGAAAAAATATCAATTGCAATTGATATTGATATCAGACATTCAGAAATACAAAATCTTCTTTATGATAAATTAATAAAAGAATATGGAGAAGAAAATGTTGCTATGGAACACCATTATTTGAGCAAAAAAATTGATATTGTAGTCAAAAACGGTGAAGAATGCTATTTTTATGAAGTTAAAACTGGTAATGCAAAAGAGTGTATTCGTCAAGCAATTGGGCAAATATTGGAGTATGCTTACTGGCCTGGTCAAGAAAATGCGGCAAAATTATTTATTGTAGGTGAGAAAGATATTGATGAAAATAGTAAAAAATATCTGCACTACTTAAATAGTAGATTTAACTTACCAATAGAATATTTAAAGGTAGATATCTAAAAAACAATAGATGATTAAATTAAAATTAAACTTGTTTTTTTTATTGTTTAAATATGGTAAACTAAAGGGTGAAGGTAGTTTCAATGTGCAATAAACTGATTGATATCTATCTAATTTATTATAAAATAAAAATATAAAGTGTCGAAGATATATAAATGGTGTTCTTTTTTTAGGAGGAATTAAATTGGCACTGAATAATCCATATATGCAGTATAAAAAAACTCAAATAGAGACAGCTGATCAAGGGAAGCTTATAATGATGCTCTATGATGGTGCTATAAAATTTGTTAATAAAGCTCTGGAATTAATGCCAGACAAGAGGCACAACATAGAGGAGATCCATAAAAATATCATAAAAGCTCAAGATATAGTTGTTGAACTTATGAGTTCTCTAAATATGGAGATTGAATTCTCCCAAAAATTGTTTAGTATCTATATGTATGTAAATAAGAGGCTTATGGATGCTAACATGAAGAAGACAGAGGAGCCACTGATAGAGGTGAAAAAGTATCTTCTTGAGCTTCGAGATGCATGGGAGAAGGCAGCAAAACAGGTGGATAGCAAAGATATGGATCCATCAAAAACTCATGGAGGTGTTAACATTGCAACCTGATATTTTAGTAAAAAAAATTAGAGATAATTTAGTATCTCAGAAAGAGAGATTGACAACATATTTAAAAGTTCTTGATGAAGAGAATAGTGATATAAAGTCTAAAGATGCAGATAGATTATTGGAGCATATATCAATAGAGAAGGCTCTTCTTGATGAGCTTGGCGCATTTAGAAAAATATTGGAGCCACTTGATCTAATTTATAGTGAGTCTCCCTATAAAAAAGATGATATCATTGGCAAGTTAAAATCAAGATTAGAGCAGTTAACTCTTGATATTAAAGATAAGCAAGATATCAATATTGAACTTCTAACAAATACTGTTGATAGCATTGGTGAGAAGCTCCAGGAGATATCAAGCCAAAATAAGAAAAACAAACCTACATATGAAAATATTCAATCATCTTATGTGGATATTATAGGATGAGAGAGTTTCTCATAGTTGATGGGTTTGGACTTATATTCAGATCCTACTATGCTTTCATCTCACGTCCGCTGGTTAATAAAAATGGCGAAAACTCATCTGCCATATTTGGCTTTTTTAAGACACTTATATCAATATTGAAAAAACGAGAGCCTGCATATATATGTGTTGCCCTTGAGGGGGAGGGGGAGTGCTTTCGCAATAAGATATATCCAGACTATAAGGGGCATAGGCCACCAGCACCAGAAGATTTAATAAAACAAATTCCAAAGATAATAAAACTTCTTAATCTTCTAAATATTCCAACTCTCTCCAAAGCCTCTTTTGAGGCTGATGATATAATAGGTACACTCTCAACAAATATAAAAAAAAATAGTGATGTAGAGGCTATTATTCTATCCAATGATAAAGATCTTTTGCAGCTTATTGACTCAAACATCTTTGTTCTTAAACAGGAGAAAAACTCTACCGTTTTTACAAAGTATGATGGTAGCACTGTTCTTTCGAATGTTGGTATTAATCCAAGTCAAATGATAGATTATCTTGCTCTTATTGGAGACTCTTCAGATAATATCCCAGGTGTCAAGGGGATTGGCCCAAAGGGGGCGGTTGATCTACTCTCTAAATATGGAACTTTAGATAATATCTATAATAATATTTCAGAAATATCACCAAAAGTTGCTGAAAAACTTACTCTCTCAAAGGAGAGTGCATTTTTAAGTCAAAAACTAGCCACAATAGATAGAGATATAGATATCGCTTTCGATTTTAATAATTTTTTAGCTGGCAAATTATCACTCTCAAATGCAAAGACAACATTGCAAGATGATGGACTATTTACTATTATTAAAGATATAGAGGATTACAATGGATCTGTTGAGACTATTTTTAATAAAGAGAGTGAGAGTACAGCTGAAATAAGAGATGAAAAAAAGTATATACCATCAGTGTTAATATATAAAAAAGATGATTTTGATAAAGTAGCTGAAGAAATAGTAGATACACCCCACTTTGCTTTCACTATACAGACCACTGGAGATGACTTTTTTAATGATAAGATAGTCTCCATTAGTATTAGATATGGTGATAACAACTATACAATACCAATCTATATTGGGGATGGGCAGCAGAGTGAGATAAACATCACTATCAGCGATACTTATATAGAGGAGATTAAGAAGTTTTTGAACACTATCTTCTCTGATTCTAGCATAACTAAAATTAGTAATGATCTAAAAACGGCACTGAAGTTTTTAAAAAGTTTTGGAGTCATAGTTAATGGTGATCTTTTTGATATAGCACTGGCCTCCTATTGTCTTGATGGCAGTAATAATATTTTACGTTTAAATCAGCTATCGGAAATATATATTTCCTATGTTATGGGAAGGTATGAGGATTTAATTGAGAATTCAAAAACTGATAATCTTCAAACTATTTCTATAGAGAAACTTGCTAAATATAGTGGTGAAAATAGCTTTGTTATATATGAGTTGTATAGTGTTCTAAAAGATAAACTTAAATTGAGTAAGAAGAGCGAGGAGCTCTTCTATCTTGTTGAGATGAAGCTTTTAGAAGTATTAGCTGATATGGAGTATATTGGCGTCTCTGTTGATAGGGATTATCTTGATGAGTTTACAAAAAAGATTGGCATCGATCTCAAGTTGATAGAGGATAAGATTGATGGATTAGTTGAAGAGCGAATCAATTTAAACTCTCCAAAGCAGGTTGCAAAGATTCTATTTGAGAAATTGAATCTTCCAATAATAAAAAAGACAAAGACTGGCTACTCAACTGATGTTGATGTGCTAAATAAATTAAAATATCTACATCCTGTACCATCACTACTCTTGGAGTATCGAGAACTTGAGAAAATTCGATCAACCTACTCAAGTTCACTGCCAACAATGATTAACACAAAAACGAATAAAATTCATACAACATATATGCAGATGGGGGCAGAGACTGGTCGTCTCTCAAGTAAAGCACCAAATCTTCAAAATATCCCAATAAGAAGTGATCTTGGAAGAATGGTAAGAAGAGCCTTTATTCCATCAAAGGGGAATATAATCTTAAGTGCTGACTATTCACAGATAGAACTATTTTTGCTTGCAGAGTTTAGTAAAGATAATAATCTATGCAGAGCTTTTATTGATGAAATTGATATACATAACTTAACAGCATCATTGATTTTCAATAAAAATATAGATGAAGTTACAAAAAAAGAGAGAACTATTGGAAAGACTGTAAATTTTGGGGTGCTCTATGGACAGGGCCCATTTGCCTTGTCAGAGGAGCTTAATATCCCATTAAAAGAGGCTAAGGAATTTATTGAAAAGTACTTTACAAGCTATAGTGAAGTTTCGCTTTATATGAACACAATAAAAGAGGAGTGCAAGAAAAAGGGCTATATTGAGACCCACTGGGGAAGAAGACGAACTATCGCTGAGATTAATGACAAAAATAAGATTATGCAGAGTAAGGGCGAGAGGATGGCAGTTAACAGTACCATTCAGGGCAGTGCTGCCGATCTAATAAAGATTGCTATGGTTAGAATTCATAAATCTATTAAAACAAGTAGGCTTAAGAGCAATTTAATTATGCAGGTTCATGATGAGCTTATATTTGATATGGTTCAAGATGAGAAAGATGAGCTTGTTTCCATAATAAAAGAGTGTATGGAAAAGGGCTATGATTTTTCTCTAAAACTTAAGACCTCAATAGAGACTGGCAGCAATTGGGGAGAGCTGCATTAAAAAAGCAGTTATATAAATAAATAGAAATATATTCTTTGTTAATGATCAATATGAAAAATATTGATCATTTTTTTATATTATGTATAATATGATATTAAAGATCAAAAAAGGAGGTTTATTTAGTAAATTATTTTTTTTGAATAATTAAAAATTATATATTTTTATATGGTGATTTAAAATAGACGAAGCTTGCTGTTTCGCAATAAAAGGGATTTCCACCCCTAAAATTAGATCATCCTACTTCTCTTTATACATAGACTTCTTGATTAAGCCTGCATTAGTTTGTATTGGCTTATCTACTCTTAGAGAATTTAGAAGTTTGTGGAGAGTAGGTTGGCGTGGAAACTTTACAATTTTAATGTAGGCTTTAACACATATTACTCAAATCTGTCTGCATTAATTAATCCCTTCTATTTTTTTATAACCCTCCCTATCATATGATCGCTTTAAATGGTGGTTTGTTTACTTTTTGGCAAAAAATAGTGTCTATAACTATTTTAAATATTTTTAAAGAGGAGATTTTCCAATGGAAAATGAATTTTTTTTTGTAATTCTTATTTTTTTGTATCTTATTTTGTGCTTTGTAGTTGGTGCAACTGCTACCAGCATAGGACGAAGATTTAAAGTTTTTTTTATTTTATCTTTTTTACTTTCGCCTATAGTAGGATTTGTAGTCTTATCAATTATTGGTGAAAGTAAGTATGCCATAAATTATGACTATATACGAGCAGGAATTACTAAAATATGCCCCTATTGTGCAAATGTAATAAGAAAAAAAGCGATTGTTTGTCAATATTGTCATAGGGATTTGGCAGAACAAAATAAAAAAGATGTGGAGATAAAAGAATGAAAAAACTTATTATTGTATCTGTCCTTTGTATAGTGTTTGATGGATTTCTCATTTCAATACTCACGTTGGTTATATCGATAAAAGTTAATGTTTGTTTACTAGTGAATAAAAATAGTGATTATAACTATTTTTTTAATAAATAATTTTTTAGGAGAGTAAAATGAAAAGAAGATTAGTATTTTTAATTTTTTGTGTATTTGCAATAACAAGTGTTTTTGCTCAAGGACAAAGGACTGCTAAAGAGTGGATAGCTTATGGAGATTCTATAACAGATGTTTTGTATGATGATGATGTAGGAACCGCATTCCATACAAGAGAAATAAATCGTGGAATAGCAGCTTATACTGAAGCAATAAAACTTGAACCTAATAATGCTGATGCCTTTTTTCATCGTGGTGTTATATATGCTATGGTATCCGACAATAAACGTGCTTTTGCTGATATAGAGCGAGCATTACAAATTAATCCAAATTTTTCGTGTAGTGTTAGAACATGTGGAGGTAGTTGGGCTGCACAAAATCTTATCAAACAATTAAAATAAATATTTTTAGGAGTAGTTTTATGAAAAAGAGGTTTTATATTTTAATTACTATATCAACAATTTTCATTTTTTCTAATATTGATAGCTTATTTTCTTCAGATAATTTTGGGTTAAACACTGGAGTTAATCATAATGTAAATAATGAACATCAATATGAAAAATATGGCAGAAAGAAAGGTGGTAAGAATAAAAATCGTAATACTAGAAGAACTACTAAAAATAATAAAAAGGGAAAACCTGTGTATAAATATGACTAGCTAGGGCTTAATAAAATTTTATGAAATAAAGAGGATTATGCCATATAATTTTTTTATATGGCATATGATTTTATATTTTTTATTCTCACTTATTAATTATTAAAATAAAAACAACATCATTTATAAAACATACAATTTGACAAATTATGAAATAGATATTATAAATAGTGAGTAATTGAAAGTTGAACTCTCTTTTCTATGAAACTACTATAAATTTGTCTCAGCTTTCGATTTATCAATTACTATCAAAGAAAATATATGAAAAATATTATTGGGCTAACGGGGTACTATTGCAGTGGAAAATCTACGGTCGAAAAAATTCTTCTTGATAAATATGGCTTTTTTGTTGTTGATCTTGATAAAGTTGGTCATATGGTTCTTGGAGAGAAGAGCAAGGAGCTAGCCTCAATTTTTGGAGATATCATACTTAACGAAAATGGAGAGGTAAATCGAAAGGTTTTAGGCTCTATTGTTTTTAATGATGGTAGCAAACTAAAACTTCTTAACAATTTTGTCCACCCTCTGATTATGAATAAAGTTATGGCTCTAATTAATGGGGAGCATGATAATATTTGTATTGATGGTGCGCTTCTTTTTGAGATAGGTTTATACGAGTATTGCAGCAAGATTATAGTTGTAGATGCCTTTTTACTTATTAGAATTCTTCGCGGAATGGCAAGAGATAAACGCTCCTTTATAGAGATATTGAAAATTCTTTCAAAACAGAAGCTTACATATTTCTTAAGAAAATACAAAAATGATCCCAAAATATTTCATGTTAATAACAACTTTAGTCGAAAAACTTTAAAGAGTAAGTTACAAAAAATTTTAACTTAATATTCTGGAGTTTTTTATGAAAGATGAAAATCTTTATGAAGAAGATGATATTATAGATGAAGAGAAAGTTAATGAGAAGCCTAAAAAAGATGAAAAAGATAGTCCAAATAGACAAGCAGAAGTAGATAACTCTCATAAAAAAGAGGTCTACTCTCTAAACCTTACAGAGGGTAGAGTAGTTTTCATATTTGCTACATTTATTATTATTGTTTTTGCAGGTATTTTCTCTACAATATTTATCATGTCCCATATGTCAAAGAAAAAAATAACTGTAACAAGTAACAGTAAGCCTGCTGCTAAAAGCAGTGAAAGTGAAGATAATCAAGCAATGGAGTTTAATTTCTATTCTGAATTAGTAAAAAAGAGCGATGGTGACACTAAAAAAGAAGATTTCTCCAAAAATACAAAAAAATCAACTGAATCAGATATTAATAAAGTAGCAATTGATTCTGTAAAAACAACAGAGAATAATATTGTCAAAAATGAAAATGGTACAACTCCTACTAATATAAGTGAAAATGTTGTCTCTGAAGAGATTGTTGTGCTTGATGACAGTGAGATAATTTATTCATCAAAAAACAGTAGTGATTCTGACAATGTAAATATTACAGAGACAGTGGAAGCCAAAAAGAGTGAATCTGTAGCTAATGCAAAACCTGTAACAGAGACGAAAAAAGATATATTTGTTAATAAAGAGACAAATAGTCCTATAAAAAGTGAATCTGTTAAGACCAATAGTGCTTCAAGTGTTACTGCTGCAAAGAGGGAGACTGCTGCTCCTACCAAGGCAGTAGTGAGCAACAATAGTGCTCCTAAAGTTGCGAAAAGTAGCCAACCACAAGCAAAAGATACAACGAGATATGTTGTACAAATTGGCTCTTTTACTAATGAGAGTAAAGCAAAAGAGCTTGAAAAGTTTTATCAAGCAAGCGGCTATCCAACATATATAAAAGTTGCAAACATAGATGGTAAGGATTATTATAGATTACGTGTTGGACCATTTAGAGATAAAAGTAGAGCTAACGACTATCTAAATCTTATAAAGAATTCTAAATATGGTAAAGATAGTTATCTATCAAAAGTTGCTATGTTATAAAAAGGTTTCTCCTATAATAAATAATTTTAAGGCCTATCTGTTATAGATAGGCCTTTTTTATATTAGATCTCTTTCTAAAAAACTAAAAACAATATTTTTAAAGTTGAAACTCTTGTTTTTACTAGATATTTTTAAGTGGAAATTAAAAAGAGAATATGTTTTTTGTATAAAATATCTATCAAAAATGAGGGGGCTTACAAAAATAAAAAATGGTATGTTTCCTTCTTAAGGAGAAGATAGAAAAAAGATACATGTAAAAAAAATTAGAATGTTATCTTCCCATCTTTAGAGTAGTTGATTGTATAAGCACCTCTCTCGGTGTAGATGATTTCAGAGTATGTACCATCCTCTTTATATATAATGAGTTTTTTAGTCTTCTTATTGTCAAGGACCCTCTCTTCTACAATTTCATCATTTTCATTATATTTGTAGAAGATCTCCTCCATATTTAGTCCTTCGATCTTTTTATAATGGAGCAATTTTCCATTCTCTTTATCTTCATACTCATAATCTTCTGTTGTTAGTAGTTCTTTGTTATAGTATGTTTCAACTCTTGAATCTTTACCATCTTTATTAAACCATGTTATAATCCTCTTTCCTATTAGATAATTTGATTCATCTTTTTTATCTCTCTTTCCTTTGGAGTTATAATCTATCTTCCATTCTATTTTTATCTTCTCTTTTCCATCTTTTAATATTTGTCTTACCTCTCCATTTAACTCCTGTCCATTCTCATTATAATAGAAGACAAAAATCTCATCAAGAAGGGTGTAGTACTCTTTTAAAATTACACCCTTTTCACTAAAGAAAGATTCCCAATATACAACTCTATTGTCAGGATATATCTTTTCTATCTGTTTAATTCTGAATTTTGAATCATATCTATATTTGACAACTGTTTTTCCATTGGTTAGATTATTAGTTATATCTTCCCTTTCAATTAGTCCATCAGAATTATATGAGTATAGTGTAGTTCTAAATATTTTTGAGTTTAGATAGTCAACTTGCTTTATTTTTAAAGCATTTTTATCATATCTATACTCCTCTCTTATCTCTCCATCTTTAAAGTAGAGCTCCTTATTTATTACATTATCAATATATTCATATTCCCATCTTTTTGATTCCTTGTTTTCTTTAAAGAGTCGTCTTTTCGTGAGTTTTTTATCAAATAGTTCTTGAGATAGGAAAAATTTATATTGTTTTGTTTCAGATTTTGGAATTTGTACAAGTGGCAAACCATTAGAGTTTGATCTATAATACTCTATAGCTTTCCCAGATATATCAACAGATAGATCTTCCTGTGAGAATGAACAGAAAATAACAAATAAAAATAGTAGGTTAAGAGAAAATTTTTTCAACGAAATCATTCTTATTAAATATTTCTATATTATTAACCTTTTCTCCAGTTCCTATAAAGAAGAAGGGAATATTAAGTTTTTTCTGTATATTAAATATAATTCCACCCTTTGATGTTGAATCATATTTAGATAGAATAATACCATCAACGCCAACAGTTTGGCTAAAAGATTCTGCTTGGTGAAGAGCATTTTGTCCTGTTGTTCCATCTATTACTAGAAGGTTTATTTTATTAAAACTGCCCTTGTTTTTTATTATCTTTTCTATCTTTTTTAGTTCTTCCATCAAATTTTGTTTTGTATGAAGTCTTCCTGCAGTATCAATTATTAAGAGTTCTATCTCTTTTGCAATTGCAGAGTCCATTGCATCAAAAACAACACTGGCAGGGTCTGCACTCTCTCCCTGCTTTATTATTGGAATAGATAGTATATTTGCCCACTTTGTCAATTGTTCTGTAGCAGCTGCTCTAAATGTGTCTGCAGCAGCTAACATTATTTTAAAACCTTGCTCTTTGTATAGAGAAGCCAATTTCGCTATCGATGTAGTTTTGCCAACTCCATTTACTCCAAGCACAAATAGAATATTTAATTTACCCTTTTCTAATAGAATCTCTTTTTCAATTAAAATATCTTTTAATTCATCCTTAAGAAAAGTTATACCATCTTCTATATTATTAATATTCTTCTTTTTTAGCTTCTCTATCAACTCTATAGAGAGTTTTGGTCCTATATCAGCAGTTATTAATGTCTCTTCAAGTTCAGAGAGGCTATTTTCATCAAGAGATTTACCTCCAAAGAGTTTTCTTAGTTTTTGCCCAAGAGTCTCTTTTGTTACTCTTGACTCTTCATAAAAATCTTTTTTATTTTTATCATCTTCACTATTTTTATTTTTTTTAAAGAAAGCCATCTCACCACCTAAAGAGTTTCAAAATATTAAGAATTAGAGGTTAATCAATTTTATTCACTATTTTCCAATGTTATTTTAGGAATCTCCATTCCAAGCAGCTCATATACCTCTTTTGCATCAAGTGTCTCTTTTTCATAGAGAGCTTCAGAAAGTTTTATTAATAGATCTTTTTTCTCTGTTAATATATCTTTTGCTCTATTATATTGACCTATTATTATTAGTTTAATCTCTTCATCTATTAGTTCTGCTATTTTTTCGGAGTGATTCTTATGAGTAACCAAATCGCGTGCAATAAATATTGGACCTTCCTCCTCTCCATAAGCAACTGGTCCAAGTTTTTCTGACATTCCAAGCTGTGTAACCATCTTTCTAGCTAAATCTGTAGCCCTTGCAATATCATTAGATGCTCCAGTATCAAGTCTTTGAAAGATTATCTCTTCAGCAACACGCCCACCCATAGCCATACATATATCATTTAGCAGTTCATCTTTTGAACGCATATATAAAAATATATCATCTTGTGGCAAATAGGAGGTAACACCCAATGCTCTGCCTCTTGGTATAATTGTAACCTTATGCAAAAGACTTTGGTTGTTTGTTGCAATATTCACTATTGTGTGTCCAGCCTCATGATATGCAGTTATCTTCTTAACTTCATCTGGCAATATTCTTGATTTACGTGCAGGCCCCATAATAGCTCTGTCTCTTGCCTCTTCAAAATCATTATCAGTTACTTTTTGTCTATCTCCTCTTGCAGCAAGTAGAGCAGCCTCATTACAAACGTTAGCTATATCAGCTCCAGAGAAACCAGGGGTTGCCTTTGCAAGTTTTTTTAAATCAACATTTTTTGAGAGTGGCAAGTTTCTTGTATGTATCTTAAAGATCTCCTCTCTTCCTCTTGCATCAGGTAGATCTACAACAACTTGTCTATCAAATCTTCCCGGTCGGAGTAGGGCAGGATCAAGAACGTCAGGTCTATTTGTTGCTGCTAAAAGTATTACCCCAAGAGTGGGATCAAAGCCATCCATCTCTACCAATATCTGATTCAAAGTTTGCTCTCTCTCATCATGACCGCCGCCATAGCCAGCCCCTCTTGTTCTACCAACAGCATCAAGCTCATCGATGAAGAGTATACATGGAGCACTCTTTCTTCCCTGTTCAAAGAGGTCACGAACCCTTGATGCACCGACACCAACAAACATCTCTACAAAGTCAGAACCACTCATATGGTAGAAATCGACATCAGCCTCCCCTGCAACCGCACGGGCAAGGAGTGTTTTTCCTGTTCCCGGAGGTCCAACCAAAAGGACACCTTTAGGTATTTTAGCACCTATACTAGCAAACTTTTGTGGAGCTTTTAAAAAGTCAACCACCTCACCAAGTTCAATCTTTGCCTCATCAATACCAGCAACATCAGTAAATTTTATCTTCTCTTTTGGTTCAAATTTACGAGCCTTAGATTTTCCAAATGAGAATGCCTTATTTCCATTATTTTGAACCTGTCTGAACATAAACCAAATGATAAAAATTAATATACCAATTGGCAATATATTGTATAGAAGCATAACCATCAATGTACTTTGCTCTGGTTCGCCGCGATACATTATTTTATACTCATTTAGAAGTCTATATAGATCTCCATTATCATTGATTGGAGGCAAGTTTGTCTGGAAAACCTTTCCTGTTTTATCTTTTCCAACAATCTTTCCATTATTATATATAATTAGAGGATTTGTGGAGTCGCTCTCAATCTTCTTTGTCATAACATAGTTAACAAACTCATTATATGTGATGGTGTTCTTCTCTTTGGTTTGAGAGTAGAATAGATATAGTATAAAAAGTGTAATTAGTATTAAAAATATCAAAGCGAACCTTCCACTATTTGGTGCAGGCGGCTGCTGATTCTGATTTTTGTTATTATTATTGTTATTTAAAGGTGATCTATTATTTTTGTTGTCTCCCACAGATACTTCTCCTAAAATCTTGTTTTTTTATGTAATATTTTTTTGTCAGTGTTTTTTTAGTGGACAGTTTTAATAAAGTTAAAGTTAACCTTTTTTTTAAAACAAATCAAGATTATTTTATTCTTAAGAGAGATAAATAGTATAGTAATTTAAAGACTATTTAAGGTGTGATATAGATTGATATCTAATTTTGTGGATTTATAAAAAGGTGTTTTACTCTTCACTCTCTAAATCTTCAGGTATTCCTAAATAGAGAGCACCAATAATACTCTTTTTTTCATCACGCAAAGGGTTGTATGCAGCAACATACCATCTGTTAACAACAAATGCCCTTCCATAATAGCTTTTGCCCTCAACAATATCTTTGTAAATTGGACTACTGCTGCTAACTAGTGTTCCTATTGCTCTTGTATTATCAAAGTTACTTACAGTTGTTGCTATTCTTATTAAGTTACCTTCTATAAGTTGGAATATAGTGACAGATACAGATAAAGCTTTTGAGATAGCATCTACCAGCTCATTTTTTCCAGTAATTAGCAGTTTTCCAAGTCTCATTTCAGGTATTGAAACACCTGCTACCATAACATCATGACCAGAGAGAGTAAAATTTGTTCCATACTGATTTAATATTGCATCTATATCTTCAAATTTAACACTTAAAACTTTTTCCACATGTTTTTGATTCTCTTTTACTTTTTCACTTCTTACATCAAACTGACCAACTATTTTTTGTAGGTCTATCATCTGTGTAACAAAGTTATTCATTGTATCAAATACATTTTCAGTCTCTTTTAAGTTTTCTTTGGATATATCAAGTATCTTATCTATGAAAGTTAGGTTATTTTTTGAATTTGCTTTTGCATTTTCAATCTCTTTAGAGATATTTTTAACGAGGCCTGTTATAAGTTCATTAGATTTTGAGATTCCCTTTAATGTATCAGTGGTATTTTTTGAGTGCTTTACTCCCTCCTCTATCAGTCTATTATTATTAGTAATAAGGGCATGAATTCTATTGGCTGCATCTGTTGATTTTTCAGCAAGCTTTCTTATCTCTCCAGCAACTATGATAAACCCCTTTCCGGCCTCACCAGCACGGGCAGATTCTATTGATGCATTTAATGATAACAAGTTAGTTTGTTCTGCTATCTCATTTATCATCTCAATTATATTTGTAATCTCATGAGAGGATGACTCAATTTTTAGCATATCACTCTCAAGCATACCCATAGATTCCATTCCAACATGGGCTTTTTGTAGAGCTTCATCAGTATAGTTATTTGCTTTCATAGTTTGATTTGCGATGTTTTCAAGCATTTTGTTCAGCTCTTCAAAGTTATTTTGTGTCTCTTTTATTGTAGATGTTTGATTGTTGGCATATTCGGCTACAGTATTTGAAGATTTGAAAATATCTCTTAAATTTCTGTTTAAGTAAGATATCGTTGTATAGAGTTTTTTTATTACTACTTTTATTGCCTCTATTGTTTTGGAGAATGAGTTGGATAGAAGCCTAAATTCACTGCTCTCGTTTCCATTTGATTTAAAATCTATTGTAAAATCTCCATTACTGATATTTGTTGATTTATTTACCATAATATCAAGAGGTTTTATTAATATATTGTTAATCAACATAGTAACTATATAGACAATTATTGCGATTCCAAAAATTGCAATAAGTGCTGATATAGTAATACTAATGAATAGCGAGCGTCCATAAATTTCTATAGGGAAGAAGGCAACAAAGAAATAGTTGCTCGTATCCTTATATCTTTTTATAAAAATTTTATAATCTTTATATTTAATAATCTCATCTGTTATGGATGAAGATTTTTCAGTGATAATTTCTTCTATTTTAGTTACAATCTCTTCATTTGATGAATTTTGTATTACCCGCTTTTCTCCTCTCTCATTAAAAATTCCACAGAAACCTTTGTTACCAAGATTGAATCTGTTTATCAAAGGCTCAAGAATGGAGTTTGAAATTCCTGAAGCAACAAGTCCATCCATATCATCCATTCTAATCTCTAATAGCTTAAGGGTATTCTTTTCTATTTGAAATATTTGTACAACATTTATAGAGGTAGCAATTGTGATGGATAGCAATATTATTGATATTGTTATAAAAGAGAGAACTCTCTTTTTTATGGAATATATATGTTTTTTAGTATTTAGAGAATTATCTGTGATTCTTTTGACTTTCTGTTTTTTTGCCCGTTTTTTCATTATAATTCCAAACAATGGTTTATATTAAATAATTTTAAAAATAGATTTAGTTAAAGCTATTAAGTTCTTTATCGGTAAAAAAATTGATAAATTTAAATTGAATTGATAGCTTAAAAAAAGTGGGTATCATATATTGTTTTTTGTGGTATAATTATTAAAAATAATTATGGAGTAAAATATGAGAGACCAAGAGAGTACAATTGGTAATATTATTGATAAATCATCTATAACTATGATAAGCTCAATTGATAAAGATGGTTTTCCAAATACAAAAGCGATGCTTCCGCCACGAAAACGTGAGGGTATAAAAACTATCTATCTCACAACAAATACCTCATCTATGAGAGTGAAGCAGTATAGAGAGAACAATAAGGCCTCTATCTATTTTTTTGACAAGAGATTTTTTCGCGGTGTCATGCTTAAGGGAACTATGGAGGTTCTTGAAGATCCCGCTTCAAAAGAGATGATATGGAGAGATGGAGATGATATGTACTATCCATTAGGAGTAACAGATCCAGACTATTGTGTTTTGAAGTTTACAGCTATTGATGGGCGATATTACAGCAATTTTAAATCTGAAGATTTTAAAGTAGATTAAGATTAAAAGGGAAAGTTTTTATCTAAAATATTAAATAGAGCTGGGGAGGTATGGCAACAAAGATTTTATATTGCTTGCACTAATAAAATCGATTTGCCATACCTCCCCAGCCCTCTCTATTTCTATGTTTAGAATTTATTTTCCAGTTTATTGTTTATCTTCTTACCCCTACTCCTATGTAGGAGGAGGGGCAGGGGAGGTGGTAGAAAAAGAGTCCTAATCCCTAATAATATAATCATTCATATTAAATTTCTTTTTAGGTGGTTCTTTGCCATCTTTTAGTGAGAGAGATACTCTCTTTCTTGCAGCATCAATCTCTATTATGGTAAACTCCTTCACATCTCCAACTTTTAATACATCGCTTGGGCTCTTAACATAGCTATTGCTCAATTGTGATATATGAATGAGAGCAGTCTCCTTTATACCAATATCAACAAATGCTCCAAAGTCAACAACATTTTTTACCTTGCCAGTAATCTTCATATTAACCTTTAGGTCATCAAAGCCAACGACTCCCTTCTGCATTATTGGGGGAGGGAAGCTATCTCTTGGATCTCTATTTGGCTTCTTTAGCTCCTCAATAATATCAGTTATCGTTGTTGTTCCAACACTATATTTTTTTGATAGTTTCTCTATCTCGTCTTTTGGAATAGCTTTGCCTGTTTTTAAAAGCGTTAAAACTTCACCAGCAATGTGGTAGTTTTCTGGGTGAACCCATGTATTGTCAAGCGGATTGTTGCTCTCAGGTATTTTTAAAAAGCCAGCTGCCTGCTCAAAGGTCTTCTCACCGAAGCCAGATATCTTTTTTAACTCATCTCTGCTCTTTATTGTTCCAAATGTATTTCGATACTCTACAATATTTTTTGCGACACTGCTATTTATGCCAGAGGCATATTTCAAAAGTGAGAATGAGGCACTGTTCACATTAACACCAACATTATTAACAACAGATTCCACTACTTCATCAAGTGCTTTTGATAGTGCCATCTGATCTACATCATGCTGATATAATCCAACCCCAATTGATTTTGGATCGATTTTTACAAGCTCTGATAGTGGATCTTGAATCCTTCTTCCAATAGATATTGCTCCCCTTATGGTTACATCAAGCTCAGGAAATTCCTCCCTTGCAACATCCGATGCAGAGTAGACAGATGCCCCATCTTCAGCAACGACTGTATACTCAACATTGAGGGAGTAGTCTGTAATCGCTTCAGCAACTACCGTTTGAACCTCATGAGAGCCAGTTCCATTTCCAACTGCAATAAGCTCTATCTTTGCATCTTTTACAGCCTTTGCGATCTTCTCTTTAGAGTCCTCTTTTCTATCTTGATAAAACATAAAGTAATTTAGATATTTTCCATTTTCATCAAGAAGGCTTACTTTTGTTCCTGTTCGGATTCCTGGGTCTACACCCATAACACGTGTCTTCTTGATAGGCGGTTGCATTAGAAGGTTACTCAAGTTTTCAGAGAATACAGTAATTCCATGCTTATCAGCGGCGCTGCTGTTGTCACTTCGTATCTCTCTAAGTACAGCAGGAAGCAGCAGACGCTTTAATCCATCAATGATAGCATCTTTATGGTAGCTATTACTTACTCTAAAGTTGGAGAGAAGCTCCTTTTCACACTCTTCAAGATCATAATCTATCGTAACAATCAGCTCCTCTTCCTTTTCGCCCCTATTGATTGCCAATATTCTATGAGGCTTTAGGGTAGAGAGTGGCTCTTTATAGCTGTAATACATTTTATAGACACTAGTCTCTTCATTTTTCAAGCCCTTAATAACGATTTCACCATTTTTAAGTATAAACTCTTTGATATTCTTTCTGTTATCTATGCTGTGAGCAACATTTTCTGCAATTATATCTTTCGCTCCATCTAATGCTTCACTTTCACTATTTACGCCAAGCTCGACATTGATAAACCTCTTCGCCTCCTCCTCAAGTTTGCTATCGCTCAAAGTCTCCATAAGAGTGGCAAGCTCCTCCAATCCCTTCTCTATAGCAATCATACCCCTTGTCTTCTTTTTTCTCTTGAATGGTGCATAGAGATCCTCTATCTCTGAATAGGTCGTTGCCTTTGCTATATTTTCATAAAGCTCCTCTGTTAGCTTTCCTTGTGAATATATTGCTTTTGTTATCTCAATCCTTCTGTTCTCTATATTTTCATTATATTCAAGCTGGTGGTTGATATCTCTAATCGCCACCTCATCAAGAGAGCCTGTAACCTCTTTTCTATATCGTGCAATGAAGGGAACTGTTGCTCCTGTCTTTATTAAATCCACTGTGGCTCGCACTTGATTAAGTGATATATTTAATTCTTTAGAGATTTTAGTCTCAATCTCTGCCTGATTAATTTTTAGCGCCTCTATAAATAGTTCGTTGATTTCCATATAGTTTTAATATCCTAAATAAAAAAAAGTTTGTGATTTGGTTTTCTTAACTGATTATGACAAGATTGTCAATTAAAAATGTTTTTTTATTTTTAATAAAGCAGTTATATAAAAAGAGATCTGATATTTTTATTGTATGTGATGTGTTGTTTTAAGAGAATCTGTCTCTTCTGAAAATGGCTCCACATGCGTATTTACAATAAGATCATTTCCAAACTCTCTCTTTAGGTTATCTATTACACTGTGAGCAATCTCATGTCCCTCTTTTATTGTCTTATCCCCATCAATACGCAAATGTATATCGATTACGGTACTTGTTCCAACTCTTCTTGTTCGAAGTTTATGTATATTTTTTACTCCATCTGTTTTGCATGCGATCATACATATCTTATCGTTTTGCTCTTTTGGAAGAGACACCTCTATTAGTTCATTTACACAGCTTTTAAGTATGTCTATGGCGGTTTTTATAATTAGAAAGCTTACAATTACAGAAGCAATTGGGTCCAATATTGTCCATGAGTGTCCAAGTATTATCGCACCACCTATACCGATAGATGTTCCTATTGATGAGAAGGAGTCACTTCTGTGGTGCCATGCATTGGCTTTTAATGATGAGCTATCTATCTTTTTTGAATAATAAATCGTATATTGGTAGAGAATCTCTTTAGAAATAATTGATATAATTGCAACTACAAGAGCAGCCATACTTGGGGTTGCTATGATCTCTTTTTTGAATAGAACTTTATATATTGATTCAAATCCAGTTTTTAATATTCCAAAACCAACAATAAGTAAAACAATCCCTACAATGAAGCTACATAGCGTCTCTATCTTACCATGTCCATAGTTGTGATCCTCATCAATTGGCTTACTTGAAAAAAAAGAACCGATAATAACAACAATATCAGTTCCAAAATCAGAGAGTGAGTGTATCGCATCTGCTATCAATGCCTGGCTTTTGCCCAATATTCCAACCACAAGTTTTATGGCTGTTAAAAGAATATTAACAACAGAGCCTATAAGAGTAACTCTAGTTATTGTTTTCTGCCTTTCAATAAGTTGCTGTTCTATTTTTATATCCTCCGCCCCGTGCCCTCTGCTGTCAAATTTTTAATTATAATTATAACCATATCTAACCATAATCTCATCAATAAAAACAGCAAGTGATACATATTCAACTGGAGAAAAAGATTTAATCTCTTTGTTCACAATTATCTCATACTCATCTTTAAAATACCTGTACTCTCTATATATGTATGCAACAGTACTATTGTTTTGATCTTTTATTTCATATGTAAAGCTTGTCGTAGAGCGAAGGGCCTTGTTTGCCTTTCCCTCTATTTTATAGAGATTATTATCTTTTTTTATTGAGTAGTTAAATATATCATCAATATATTCCTGTACAACATCATATTTTTTTTGCTTATTTTCATAAAAAGTATAATCTATCTTTCTGAATTTTCTATTTGTGATATAGTTTTCAACAAGATTATAGGAGTATTCACTTTTTGGATCTTTTATAACAAAGCTATTTTCACTTAGAGATGGTTTCTTGTTGATTTTATATAGCGTATTTGAATCCTTATCTGTTATATCCCATAGAGCTGGATAGTCTGGAGAGTAGACAGTATAAGATGGCATGCCAATCTCGAATGGTGCTCTAAGAAGAGTATACGTCTCTTGAAATGCAAATGTTGGTCTCTGCAAATTTTTTTGCCTAACCTCAGAGTATCCGCAGCCGAAAAATATTGAAAGAAGCACAAATCCAAAGAGTGCTAAGAGTATTATCCTATTTTTTGTCATGCTTAATCCACTCTTTTATCTCATCTTTTTGTTTGTTAAGTATCTCTAATATAGCATCAAAGGTATCCTCTGTAAGAGTTATCCCTTTAGATGTTGGAAGCCACTGTCCATCTTTATTGTATACTTTTCTTATATCAAGAAATTTGCTTTTTTTAAACTCTGATAAAGTAACCCTAATAGGTTCTCTAACTAGAGGTGTTCCATCAGAATCTAATCCAATTATTCCCAACTCTTTGCTTTCGTTGTTTTCATTTTCCATAACACTATCTCCTTTATAATAACAGTCTATTTTTTATCATTAATATCTTCACTGTTTTCAATATTCTCTTCATTTATATCACTATTATTGCTATTCTCTTTTCTCTCTCTCATTTTGTTGAATTCTTTTATGATCTCATCTTTCTTTTCTAAGATAATATCTTTTAGTTTATTAAACTCAACCTTCCCCTCAGCAAGGGAGTTTTTATATATCTCTTTTATAGACTCTTTATCTATTTTTCCATTGGCATCTATATATTTTTTGGTGATTATGCCTATTGCATAGGTGGTTGAAAAAGCTAATGCTCCATTAATAGCCCAGCCTAATATAGGGATAAGCTTCATACCAAGACTTGCAATGCTTTTTCCAATGATACTTACTCCAGATGCTCCTATTATCATCTTTACAAATCTATCTGAGTTTATATTGAAGCGGTAAAGTGTAGATATGTTTGCAACCATGCCAACCTGTATAGGCAATAGTACAACTAAATCTGGTATTGGTATAGGAATAAAGCCAAGAGCAGCGGAGATAATTGAGTAGCTTCTGATTATTTGAGTTGCCTCATTATCATTCGATGCAGCTTTATCATATATATTAAAATCAAATCCAGTCTTGTCTGCTGGAATATCTAAAAGCTTGCCAAACTTAGCAAGATTATCATAACTTCCAATTAGAAGAATATTTTTTTCAGAAATTGATTTTGCTTTCTTAAAATATTCAAGCTTCTCATCTTCACTTTTATTAGCAATGCTTTTTTTTAGCTCATCTGTTGTAAAATTGGTTGCAATAAGCTCATTAAGCAACTCAAGAGTTATCTCAAAAGAGCCTATTATATACTCTTTTTGTGCCCCATTTAGTTCAAAGTTTTTAAAAGGAAATAATACTATTAAAATATCATTATTATTAGTCTCTTTCATTTTTTATACCTCCCTCATCTAAATGCAATTTTCCATTATCTACAGAAACCACAATATTTTTTACATTCTCATTTTTGTATAAAAACATTGCAATTTCGCTTAAACACTCTTTCTCAAAGACTCTCTCAATATTTCTCATCCCAAGCTTTTTATTGTACCCCAATTCTAAAATATATTCAACAACTGGAGATTCAAAAGTTATATTTATTTTTCTTTTTTTCAATATTCTCTTTGTTTTTTTAATGATTATATCTTTTAATATCTTTTTTGAAGTCTCCCTATTTATATAGTCAAAGACTAGAATATCATCAATCCTATTAACAAACTCTATTGGAAAATGGTTTGCCAAACTATTTTCAGGCTCACTTTTTGAATTGCCAAAGCCAAGCTTTCCGCTGTTTACAGTTATTAAATTGCTTGTCATTATTATGATTGTATTAGAAAAATATATCTCACGCCCTTGAGCATCATTTATCTTGCCTTCATCAAATATCTGCAAGAATAGTTTTATTACCTCTATATTTGCTTTTTCTATCTCTTCAAGAACAATTATAGAGTTTGGATTCTCCATTATTTTTGATGTGAGTAGAGGAATATTTTCAAACCCAACATAGCCCGGAGGCGAACCAATCAGTTTTGATATACTATGAGGCTCACTAAACTCACTCATATTAATAGTAAATAGCTTCTCTTTTGAATCAAATAGAAAGCCAGCAATCTCTTTGGCTAAAAGAGTTTTTCCAACACCAGTTGGTCCAGTGAATAGAAATACTCCTTGAGGTCTATTGATATTTAAGTTTATCTTTTGTTTATTGATTCTAAGCTTGTTGGCAACAGTATCAATCACACTATCCTGTCCATAAACTTTTCTTTTTAACTCACTCTCCATTGTTAGTAAATGATAGGTATCACTATCAACAAAGTTTATACCCGCCATCTCACTTACAACCTCTTTGATTGTATTTTCATCTACTATTTTTTTTGAGAGAAGAGAGGTTCTTGCAAAGCTTTTTTCTAGAATATCTATCGCTTTATCAGGGAAAACTCTATTTTTTATTTCACTATCTGCCAAATCTATGATCAGTCGCAGCATAGAGTCTTTTATGGAGGCCTTATAGTGGGACATTACTCTCTTTTTTAAGTCTTGTAGTATTGCTAAAGAGGCACTGGCTGATAGCTCTTTTATCCTAATTGGATGAAACCTTCTCTCCAATGCACCATCTTTTTGAATAAATTTTTGATACTCCTCTGTTGTTGTTGCCCCTATACACCTTAATTGCCCATTGGCCAATATAGGTTTTAGAATATTAGAAGCATCTAAAGATCCATTATTAGATTCTCCAGCACCAACAATTGTGTGTATCTCATCGATAAAGAGAATGATGTTTTTTCTCTCTTTTACATCCTCTATTATATTTTTTAAACGCTTTTCAAAATCACCGCGATAGTTAGTGCCTGCAACCAAGAGGCTCATGTTTAGCTCTATAATCTCCATATTTTTGAAGAAGTTTGGAACATCTTTAGAGGCAATCTTTACAGCTAACCCTTCAACTATTGCAGTCTTTCCAACACCTGCTTTTCCTAAAAGTATAGGATTATTTTTTTTCATCTTGTATAGAGTCTCTAATGTCTCATTTATCTCTTTTTCTCTGTTTAGGACAGAGTAGAGTTGTCCCTCTCTTGCTAGTTTTGTGAGGTTTGTGCCATATTTTTCTAGATATGATTCCCTCTTGTCACTCTCTCTATTTTCTATATCTACTACCAAGTTTGATATAGACTCTATTTTTTCTGATTCATTGACTATCTTTAGATCCTCTTTTGATAGTAGCATTTTATATGTATCAGGCTTTAGATCAACTGTAGGGGTCAAAGGAGTATAACTATCCAATTTATCTTGATAGTTTTCCAATAGTTTTTTCTTTGCATCCATTGCAGGAAGATATTTTGGGTCTAATGATAGAGCCCTTGAGTATACCTCATGAGCCTTTTTGTACTCTTCCATCTCTTCAAATACTAGACCAATGTTAAAGAGTGAATATTTATAGAAGGCATCAATTTGCAGTGCCTTTGTATAGTAGTATAGAGCCACATTATTATTTTTTTCTTCATAATATATGATTCCAAGATTATTATATGCTCCAACATAGCTTGGATCACACTTTATAGCTCTTATTAAAAAATCTTTTGCCTTCTCACTTTCACCTCGCTCTTTATATATTTTAGCAAGGTTATAGTATGGAAACTTATATTTATCATCACCAGCAATAGCTCTATTAAAGTAGATCTCAGCAGTGCTGATTTGCCCCTTTTCTAAATAGTAGAGGCCAAGCTCATTTAGTGCAGGGGAGTAGTTCTCTTTTATTTTAATGGATTTCTCAAACCATTTTTTTGCCTCTTCTATAGATTCTGGACTATCATTCCCTCTGCCAGCTATACTTAAGCCAATGTTGTAGTATACCCAAAAAGATTCACTATCTATTTCAATCGCTTTTTTATAGCACCTGACTGAGTTGTCAAAATCTTCGACATCAAAATAGATATTCCCAAGCTCATTCCATGCATGAATATCATCAGATTTTAACTCAAGGTATTTTTCATAATAGTTCACAGCCTCACTCTTCTTATCTTGATCATTTTTGATCTGTGCTATCATTAAGATAGATTTTGAGTTATATTTATCTTTTTCAACGATTTTTTCCAATAGCTTTAGAGCATTCCCATAATCATTTTTCTGATATAGCTCTGTTGCTCTATTAAAAAGCCTATCAAGATTACTGTCCATAAAAAATTATATCCTAAATTATTGAAGTATTAATATTAATATATATAATTAATCAATTATACTACTATAATTGATATTTGTCAAAAATATAATATCTAACTTGGGTATTATTGAAATTATTTTATTATTATCCTAATTTGAAAAGAAACTATTATATAAAATATATTAACATTTTATTAAAAAATATCGTAAAGTTGTAGTAGATGAACAAACTAGAGACCTAGTTAGATTAACACCTAACAATATATATTAAACAATAAAATAAAAATAAAGTCAACTATTTTTTTTATTTTTGTCCTTTATTAATAATTTTAATGATCTTTTTTTAAAAAAACAGAGATTTATATTATTTCTTAGTAGTTAAGGGGTGTGTAAATAGGTGTCTATTTTAATTTTAGGAGCTAATTTTTATGGTACCCAATTGTTATAGTAGTGTGCAAGTCTAATTTTTAAGAGTGATAATGCTCCATCTCTGCTCCATGAGCCACCGATGTCAATTCTATTGTTTATGGTCCTCATTGAGCGCTCTACTTTACTAGTAGTTTTATCCAGATTAGAATATTTTAGAAAATGGAATAGATTATATTTATATTTATTTAAATAGTTCCCTATTTTTTCTATCTCTTTTATACCTCTAAACTGGTTTATAAAATCAGAAATTAGCTCTACTTTTTTACTGTATAGTCTATTGTAATCTGTTTCTAGACTATCTATTTCACATATATCATAAATTTTACTCATAACATTTTTATATAAGTATGAATCTCTCTTAACTTCACTCTCCCATAGATAATATTTTGTTAGATGCGGCAGATGCCATAAACATATATTAAATTGACTTTCAAGCTTATTAATTAATTCTTTATCCCCATCACAGCAGATTAATAGATTATCATCATTAATTTGTTTAGCCATCTTTTCCCAATTTTTATACTCCGATAGATCAAGTCCTGCAATCCTCATCTTTCCATTGGACATATTTTGCATTAAAACTTTTAGTTCAAGCCCTCTTTTATTTCCACCCCTTATTGGGATTCCAGTCCCATCAACCTGACCTGTCTCTATCTCATTTTTATCAATAGAAAAATTTATTGTTTTTGAGACCTCTTTCACTGATCTAATAATAGCACTTTTGTTTGTGTTTAGCATATTAAAAGAGTCTACAATTTTTTCTCCAACACGATATGTGGTTACAGCTCCCAAAAAGGCAAGCAATCTTTTTATGATGTTTGGATATCTCTTATATTTTTCTATCTCCAATATGGTTCTTGTTATATAGATCTTTTTTCCACAGCACTTGCATTTAAGCTGTATTTGAGGGATCTCTAGCGTGCCAAAAATTGATTTTATTTTTGTAACTCTTGCAATGCTGCCTTTAGTTTTGTAGATAAAATTTTTACTATTTCCACAATCACAACAAAATGATTTTTTTGTCTTTTTCATCTCTTTTTCTACAAATATGAGTATTATTTGATAAAATATATCTGATATCAATTTTGATAAAATATTTTTTATGACAGTTGTAATGGAACTAAAATTACAATTGTCAATATTTAGACTAAAATTCAAATTTATGTTAATCAGCATAAATTTGAATTTCGGATTAATAAATTATTAAATTCACTGAAAAATAGTTATTTTAAAATTTTAATTATAAAATAAAAGCTTTTTTTTATTAAAAAAAACTTTTTGTTTACCTTTAATCAAAAAATAACAATTATATTGTATTATAGTCGTTTTAAATTTTTATTTTAATAAAATAATAAAATGTAAAATTATATTATCATTTTTTTATAATTTTTTATAATTTTTTAATAATTTATTTGATTATAAAATATAACTCTCTTGAGATAATTGTTTCATAAGTTGAAAAGACATATTTATCAATAATCACTTTATCTTCTCTATTTAATAAACAGCAAAAGAAAATTTTAAAGTTGGCTTGATTTGAGAATGGCTTTGAGGCTATATTAGGCCTGCTTACAAGATAATTTAAGACTTTTTTATGTAATAACAATTCTTGATATTACAAACTATCCAATAGTAGAGAAGATATAGAGTCATGCATATTTTAAAGTTTTTATCTTATCTTTAAGCTTAAATAAAAAAAGTATTCTATTGTCAAATCTTAAAGGGCAAAAAAATGAGTTATACAATAAATGGAGAGACTATAAAGCTTCTTCTCTGCAGTGAGATAGCAAAAATCTTTCCAGATGTGATCTGTTCCAAAGAGAAAATTGGTGAAGATAGTGTTACCTATCCATATTTTTTGGTTACTCAACAATCAATTACCAAAAGTGAGGGCAGAAAAAATCGCTGGTCTTTGGACTACTCTTTCAACATTCAATATATAATTTCAAGCACTCCATCTTCTGAGGGCAATCTTCAAGAGAGGCTTGATGGTGTGGGGCTAAAGTTATTAAGTGAACTAAACACTATAAACATAGAGGGCTTTGAAGTTGGTATAACAGAGGCAAAGTATGAGAAAGAGGATGGAATTTTAAACTATTTTTGCAACATAATTATTCAAGTTACAAAAGAGAGGCTTGATGCAGCTAAGATGCAAGAATTGGAGTTAAATATAAAATTATAAGAATAAGGAGAAGAAAAGTAGATGGCAGGCGGTAATTTTGATACTGAAAACAAAGATAGACCAGGTGCATATATAAACTTTGAGTCTATAGATAAGCCCTCTATGGGCATTGGAGAGCGTGGAATTGTAACCTTTATGCTTCCACTATCTTGGGGTGAAAATGGTAAACTTATTGAGGTTTCAAACTCTGAACTATTAAATGGTGAGAGCCTAGCAAAGATAGGTTTTACAGCATTTGATGATGAATCAAAAATTGTAAGAGAGGCATTGAGATATTGTACAACAGCAAAGATATTTAGAGCTGATGTCGATGGCACTAAAGCCACTGCAGAGTCGGTGGGTCTTACAGCAACTGCGAAATATGCTGGAGAGCTTGGCAACTCACTTACCATATCTGTTACAGAAGATGGTGCTCTATTTGAGGTAAACACATATCTAAAAGGGAGCTTGGTTGATAGCCAAAAGGTCTCATCTGTTGCTGATTTGAAACAGAACAGCTATGTGGTGATAGAGGGAACACTCTCACCTACACCGGGACTACCACTATCAGGCGGTTCAAATGGAGATGCCCTTGAGGCAGACAACTATCCAAACTATTTCCGTCTATTGGAGACTGCTAAGTGGAATACTATGGGTGCTGCCACAACTGATATAACTATCAAAGCAAGCATAGAGGCATTCATTAAGACTCAAAGAAATGATGAGGGAAAATATGTTCAGGCTGTTGTTGCTGACTATATTTCAAGCGACTATGAAGGTATAATCAATAATATTAATGGTGCAACAATAAACAGTGCCAGCTTCACAAAAGAGGAGTTTGCAATTGTATATGCTGCAATAACTGCAGGTTCAAATGCGACAAAATCTAATAGTGGGCAAGTAATATTAGGTGCAACTGCAATTGATGGACAGCTAAAAAATAGTGAGATTAAAAAGGCTCTTCAAAATGGACAATTAGTTCTCTCTCCTAACCAAGATGGAACAATAAAAGTTGAGCAAGATATAAATAGCTACCACAGTTTCACCTCAAAAAAGAACTATGTATTTGGCAAGAATAGAATTGTTAGAACACTTGATGAGATTGGAACGAGTGTAAAAGATATTTGGGAGTCCAAATATATAGGTAAGGTGGATAACAATGAGATTGGACACAAGATTTTTATGTCTGACCTCGTTAGCTACTGCAACAATATGCAAAAAATTGGAGCTATCCAAGATTTTAAGGGTGCTGAAGATATCGAGATAAAGATTGGTGATAGGCTTGACTCTGTTGTAGCAAAGCTTTGGATTAAGCCTGTTGACAGCATGGAGAAGCTATATTTAACCGTATATCTCAACACATAACAAAGGAGTATTTAAATGGATTTTTTATTAGCAAAAGATACCATCAGTGGAAAAGAGGGCTCAATCTATGCAACAATAAATGGAGAGATTAAACCCTTTGCACACGTGAAGTCAATATCTGCAAAAGTTACTAAAAACAAAAAAGAGGTAAAGACTCTTGGTCAAAGAGGCTCTCAATATAAAGCAACTGGCTACAATGCGACAGGAAGTGTTACATTCTACTATGTATCAACTGATGAGGTACAAATGATGATAGACTATATGAAGACAGGTGTTGATACCTACTTTATGATAGTTATCAACAATGTTGACCTTGGTTCTAAGATTGGCACACAATCTATAATGCTTGAGCAAGTTAACTTTGATGAGATGGAGTTTGCAAAGCTTGATACAGAAGCTGATACTTTAGAGAGAACAACAAACTTTACATTCACAGGTGCAGAAATTTTAAGCAAATTTCAACCATATTTATAAAAAAGTTTTTAGGGGATAGGTTTTTTATCTATCACCCCCCCGCCCCCTCCTACATAGGAGGGGGAGTTTAGAAATAATAAGATAAAGATAGATAAAGATAGATAAAGATAGATAAAGATAGAATAGGTACATCTATAATGAAGAGATGCAGTTTGTGCTAATAGTGCTAAAGTCGATTTTGTTAGTGGATTTTTTTTCAAAAATCCAAGACAAAATCTTTGTTAAGCACTATTAGCACAAACTGCAAGTACTACATTAAAGTCGATTTTATTTTGCGAAGCCAAGATAAAACCTTTGTTAATATTCTATGGCCAGATAGATTTTTTTAAAAAATCTTTATTAGCAATTATTAATATAAAGAGAAGAAGTGGGAGGAGTTTTTTTATGTCAACATCAAAATTGGATCAATTTTTATCTCTGCCAAATGTGGAGAGCATGTCAAAGAAGATATATGCTGGAGAGAGACTTGGCGAGATTACAATCAAACCTATGAAGGGGAAAGATCATAAATCTTATCAAGACCAATGCAAAAGCAGCATCACTGCAAAGGGTATGACCTTTGATAACAACAAATTTAATGCGCTTGTCGTTGCATACCATACAATCGACCCAAATATATCAAATGTCGATTTTTTAACAAAGGCTGGCTACAAATTGCCAGAGCACTTTGTTATGGATAAACTTTTGGCGGGAGAGATTGCTGATATATCAGAGCAAATCTGTAAATATAGCGGTTTTAATGTTGATATTAACGAAGAGGTTGAAGAGGCAAAAAACTAATAAAGGAAGATAGCGAAGCAAAAATTTGTGCCTACACCCTCCTAAACTTTGGGTGGAGACCAGATAAGTTCGTTAATCTTCCATCAAAAGAGAAGGCATTCACAATAGCAGCTATTGTGTTAAAGATAGAAGAAGAGCAGAAAGAGAGAGAGAAACTAAAAACAAAATAGAATTAAGGAATATAAAATAGATGGCAAGTGCAGGAGATTCTTCAGCATCCGCTAAGGCTGCGAACTATACATTTAATCAACTCAATCTTACACAGCAGACCCTAAATCAGACAAATATGAATTTGTCTATGAGTATGACCAATGTTAATAATACTCTAAATAATACTAGCAATTCATTTGTTGAGATAAATAATCATATAGCAAAGACAAAAAGTTCTGCAGAGAAGGCTGCTGAGACTCTTCAGAGTTTTTCAAAAGTAAGTGGTGAAGTTGGAGATAGCATTTTATCAATGGCAGATGCTGCCATTGCTTCCTATACAGAGATGGCAACTGCACAAGCTGGCCTTGCTGTAAGTATGCGTACTAATATGGGAGCAACCGATGAGAATATCAAGAGCGTTATCAACTACTCTGGTGAACTCGAAAAATTGGGAGTGGTGAGTGCAAAGACATTGGTTAGCGGCTCGGAGGAGCTCGCTATGTATGTACAAAAGGGTGACACCCTAAAGACACTGATGCCAGCTATGACCGATATTTTGGCAAAGCAGCACGGTTTTAGTGCAAGCCAAAAGGATGCTGCAGAGGCTGGAGCTATCTTTGGACAGATTATGGGCGGAAACACAGATGCTCTAGCATCACTAGGATTGATAGTGACTGATGCACAAAAAGAGATATTTAAGTTTGGCTCTGAAGAGGAGAGAGCTTCTGAACTTGCAAAGATAGTAGAGGATAATATTGGCGGAATAAATCAAGCCTTGGCAGAGACAGATGTTGGAAAGGTAACAAATCTCTCAAACTCCTTCGAAACTATGCAGGCTGAGGTTGGTGGGGCTCTCATTGGTCTAAAGATAGCATTTATGGAGATATTTCAAAGTATTTCAACCTTTATGATGGAACCAATCATGAAGGGGGTAGATTTTATAAAGGAGCACCTCAGTGAGCTGGTGCTTGTTGTTGGAGCTGTGGCGGCAGTTATGGCTGTATCATGGATAATAGCAAACTGGCCTCTAGTTCTAATCATAGGAACAATAATATTTCTAGTAGGTATATTAAGTGAGGCAGGCGTCACAATAGATCAGATATTGGGTTTCATCTGTGGTCTATTTGCAGGGCTTGGAGCACTTATATGGGATATATTTTTGGGGCTCTTTGATAGGGTTGCTATTGGGTGGAACTTCCTAATAAATAGAGTAATCGAATTTGTAAACTTCTTCGCAAATATCTTTAAAAATCCAATTTCAAGTGTAATATATCTATTTCATGGATTGGCTGATAATGTGCTTATGGTTATAGAGAAGATTGCAGAGTGGATAGATTTTGTCTTTGGAAGCAAGCTTGCAAGTGGAATAAGCAACTTTCGAGCAGGTATGAAGAGTGCTGCTGATGACCTTGTAAACAAGGTTGCTCCAGATGAAAATTACAAAAAAGTAGTAAATAATGTTGATATAACCTCATCAGGCTTGGGATTAAAGAAGCTAAATGTAGTAGATTCTGCAAAAGCTGGATATAAAGCAGGTGAAGCGGCTGGAAACTCTGTAAAAGATGCGCAAAATAGCATGCTCAATATGGGAGGTCCAAAACCAACACCTGATTTCAACCCAAAAATCAACAGAGAAAATATAGTTGATAAAAATATGTTAAAGCCAGATGGGACAAAGGAGCTAAATCTACCAAATAGCACTGCAAATGCATTGGGTGCACCTGCGGGTAGTAACCCTGTTGTTAATAACAATCAATCAAGTCCTGTGGTTAATGTCTATATAGATCATATCAGCAAAGATGTTGATATAGATACTGTAGTGGAGAAAATTGTTGATGGGCTTGAAGAGGCCTCTTCATCAAGAATGGGAAGGAGGAGGTATGCATAGTGGAAAATAATTCTGTTACAGTTACTTTAATAGGTGAAAATGGCACCTTGGTTCTACCAAACAACCCTGAGGTTCTTGAAATCTCAACCGCATCAAATAATACAACTATCAATGTATTAAAGATGGGTGAGATTATAATCCCTGGCGAGACAAAGCTTGCATCATTTCAAGTATCAAGTTTTTTCTGGAAGGCCAACGATGAGAGAGAGCCAAAAGATGGCTTAGAGTTTTTAAAGAATCTTCAACTTGCAGAGAAGCCATTTAGATTTGTTGTAAGTGGAAGCGTTGCAATCAATAAAAAGGTTGTTATAGAGAGCTTAAACTATAAGCACTCTGCTGGTGAGGAGGAGGATATCTATTTTACCCTCACCCTAAAAGAGTATAGAGACTATGGGGCGACCCCTGTGACAGGGGTTTAAGGGCGCTTTTTTATACCCCCCTGCCCCCTAGTATAGGGGGGGGTAAAGAGATAATGAATATAGAATAATGAATATGGATAACTATAATGAAGAGATGCTGTTTGAAGCAATAGTGCTAAAGTCGATTTTGTTGGTGGATTTTTTTTTCAAAAATCCAAGACAAAATCTTTGTTCAGCACCATTGCTTCAAACAGCAAGTGTCACATTATATGTATGATTTGTTAGTTTAGAATAAGATTAAGGAGATGTAAGAAATTGGAACACCAATTACTTTATCAAGATATAGAGACACAAGCGATATATGATATCACAAGTTTGGCAGGTAACATTGTACACACTACATTTTTAAAGAGTCAGCCAGGTAAATTGAGCTTCTCTTTGAAGAAGGATCCAAATAATATACTAACAATAAAGAGTCTTAAAAATGGCAGTGTAGTGCAATATAAAATAGATAGTAAAAAGATATTTTTTGGCTTCATTTTTAGCATAGAGGCGGATATCACAGAGACATATAAAATTGTTGCATATGATACCCTTCGCTACCTAAAAAATGAGGATACAAGGACAACAGAGAAGATGAGTGCCTCAATGGCATTCACAAATATCTGTTCAATGTACAATTTAAAACATAGAGTAGAGACCCCATCATCTTATATAGTTCCCCCAATACTTCATGATAAGGTTAGTCTCTACTCGATTATTGATAAACTTATAGAGAGAGCCAATGTTTATGAGGAGAAAAATTATTTTATAAAGTGCGATTTTGATACATTGGTTTTTACAGAGCTTGCTATGCAGAAGAGCCCACTTATTATAGGGGATAGATCGCTTCTGACCAGCTATCAATATGCAAGAACCATTGATAGTGATACATATAATAAAATTGTTGTTATAAAAGATGATGATAAGGATAAGAGCCGCATCATTGTTTCCGATTTTGACCCAATGAATCAAAAGAGATGGGGCGTTCTTCAAATGATGCTTAAGGCAGAAAAAGAGCAGAATCAGGGTCAAATGAAAGATATGGCAACTAAATATTTAAAATTAAAAAATAGAGAGACAAAAACAATAAAGATAGCAGCACTTGGAGAGATTGGGCTCAATGCTGGTTCAGGCTTCACCCTGAAGATCGATGATTTGGGAATAGAGCAATTTATGTGGATAGAGAGTGCTACCCACAACTTTGATAAAAATTTTCATACTATGTCGCTGGAGGTATCTATATAGCTATGGGCTCTGATGTTTTTAATAAGATGCTTGATATTATTATAGAGAATAGTCAAACAAGCGATGCAAATGGAACGATACTTTTTGGAACAGTTGAATCTCTTGAACCTATATCAGTTAGAATCAATGAGAATATTCTTCTTTCATCAGATTTTCTGATTGTCTCAAAATATTTGAAAAAATATAAGGTAACAATGCCTCATGACCATGTAACAAAGATCTCTACAGAGACAGACAAAGGAACATTAACTGGAACAGGTTTAGACGGAACGCCAACATCACATACTCATACAGTTATACCACATATTCATCAAATACAAACAGATACTGGAGATGTATCTACACAAAAAGCTCTCTATGTGGAGCTTGAGATGTACCCAAAGCTTATGGTTCACGATGAGGTTATTCTACTGCCATTTGCAAACAGGCAGAAATTTTACATTATAGAGAGGATAGAAAAAGAGTGATACCAACATTTGTTAATGGAACAATAGATGAGATTAGAGAGTCAAAATATGCCAGCAAAACCTATCAGGTGACTGATAGAGTTATAGGCACTTTTATAGATGGAGTTGAAGCACTAAAGCAGACCATAGACCATATCCTAAGAACCGAAAGAGGTGCATATGAGATATATGGAGACAATTATGGTGTGGAGCTTAAGCAATATATTGGAATGGATTTGAGCTTCATCTCTGCAACCATAGAGGATACAATAAGAGAGGCATTGATGAGAGATGATAGGGTAAAGAGTGTAAAACTAAAGAGCATAGATAAGCTCTCAATTGACTCTGTTAAAATTGCATTTGATGTTGATACAAGCCTTGGGCTAATAAAAAAGGAGATAGTTGTAAATGCGTAGTTACGATGAAATATTACAAAATATGTTGAGCAGTGTACCTAATAACCTTGATAAGAGAGTTGGAGGAGTTCTATATACGGCTATTGCCTCCTATGCAAAAGAGCTCTATCTGATAAGCAACGAGACAAAAGAGCTTGTTGAACAGACCTACATAGAGACAGCGACAGGTGAGAACCTTGATAGACGCGGTGCTGACTATGCAATAAAGAGAAAGCCTGCAACATATGCAGAGAAAATTGCAAAGACATATGGGAAGCTTAATGGAGCAGAGTATCCACTAAATATACCAATTGGCTCTAGGTTTATGGTGCCTGATAATCAAGACAATATAATCTATACATTAAAAAAATATATATCAGAAGGTGAGGAGCCTGCTGTTGGAACATGTGTATTGGTCTGTGAGAGGGCCGGAGCTATTGGAAATCTTTACAGCGGAAACCTTCTGCCACTCTCTATAATACCAGGGCTAACTAGGATAGAGATTGTTGGAACATATATATCTGCAGAAAATGAGGAGGCAGATGAGGAGTATAGAGAGAGAATATTGGATAAGTTTAGAAAGAGCCCATTTGGCGGTAATATCGATGACTATAGAGAGGCTATAAAATCTATAGCTGGTGTAGGAAAAGTAAAGATTTTTCCAGCATGGGAGGGGGGCAAAACAGTGCTTTTAAGTATTGTTGACAACGATTTTAAACCTATATCCTCCTCTCTTATACAAGATATAAAAGATTTTGTTGACCCAGAGGAGTCAGAGGGACTTGGCTTGGGGTGGGCACCCATAAATCATAATGTAACTGTCGTAACGCCAGATATTCATACCATTAACATAAGTGCAAAAGTTAAACTTGATAATGTAACTACAGGCGTTGTTTTACCGGAGATAAGGAAGAATATTGAGAACTATCTAAACACCATAAATGAGGAGTGGGAGAGGCTCGATGAGCTTAATATCTATATTGCCAAAATATCTGAAGCGATTACAAGTGCTCAAAAGGTTATTAATGTCACTGATATAAATATAGATGGTGATATTTATGATGTAGCTGTAAAAAATGATAAATATAATCAACATATACTAACTTTGGGAAGTGTAACTCTATATGAACTACTTAATTAAAAGATTTTTACCAGATATATATTCAAACAATGAGACAATGGCTGCAATAGTTAATGCATCAGCAGGGGAGCTATTAAAATTAAAAGAGGATATAAAACTCTTCTTTGAAAATAGCTTTATAGAGAGCTCTCATGAAGATGGGATTACAAAATATGAGAAGCTATTGACTATTGCACCAGATGTGGGTATCCCTCTCGATACAAGGCGCAAAATAGTTTTGAACAAAATTGGAATAAGGGATGCCTATACAAGAAGAGCATTGGTAAGCAATCTAAATGCTGTTTTTGGAGAGGGAAATTGGAAATATGAGCTTGATTATGAGAGTGAGGTTTTGATAATTGATATTGAGGAGGCAAATCTATTGGTCTATGAGAGGGCAATGGATGATATAAGGGATATGATTCCAGCAAGCCTCTCATTAATAAAAGCTATTGTAGAGGCATATACTCATAGATACCTACAAAAAACTCACACTCATGAAGAGTTAGAGCAGTTTACATATGGAGAGTTATCAAAATATTCAGCTTTCAAACCATATGATTTTGGTAATCTTGAAGGTATAACATTTGAAGAGATAGAGGGATTAAAATATAAAGATCTATCTCCGCGTTAAAAAAATGTGAATATTATTAAAAAATATAAATTTTAGAATGACATTAAAAAGGAGTAACTATGGCAACAAAGACGCCTAATTTAGATTTAACTAGACCAGAACATTCAGATCAGTACAACATAGCAGATTTCAATATAAATTTTGATAAGATAGATCTATTTTCAACTACAGTTGAGCCAAAGATAGAGCATAAAAGTGCTTTCAACAAAAATTTTGGAAGCAGCGAAAATGATATAAAGGCTGATGGTATAAAATCTCTTGGAACAAAAGATGAGATTGCAAGAGTTGATCATATCCATCCAACAGATACAACAAGGGCGAGCTTGAGTGTTGCAACCAAAGATGCGAATGGGCTAATGTCAGCAGCTGACAAAACAAAACTTGATAGTGCAAATGTTATCAACACCATAGGCTCTCTTGTAATACGTGATGGAAATGGAAGGGCCAAGATATCATCACCAGTGGATGCAACTGATATTGCCAATAAGGGTACAGTTGATGCTCTATCTGATGAAATAGATATAAGGATACTTAGAGAAAAAATAGCAGAGGTTGATCTTGCAACAACAGTGAATTTAGCAAATTTATATGGGGTTGCACTAGTCATAGATGGCATTGTTGCCACTACTGGCAAGAAAATTTTGGTTAAAGATCAAGAAAATAAAAAAAATAATGGTGTATGGACAGCAGAATCGGGAGCCTGGACAAGGGAGACATCTGAGCATCAAAATGGATACTCTGTATTTGTAAAGAGCGGAACTAATAATAAATCAACATGGTGGACCATTACTACCAGAGGAGCAATAACTGTTGGCAGCAGCGAGATAACTTTTAAACAAGATTTTAGAGGTGGTGGCAGTGATGGAAAGATAACAGGCACAGGTGCAAATGTCTATGCAAATAATCCAGTATTAAAAAATCCAATTGTTGGAACAATACCAATAACTTACCCATTGAAAGAGGGTGAAAATCCAACAATTGTATCAGATGTTGCAGCATCAACAAGATTTGTTAGAGATTTTGTTTTTCCAGTTGGAAAGGTAGTTGTTCAGCACTATAATGAGCGTAAACCTGTAGAGCTATATGGTGGTACATGGACAGAAATGTATACTGGTGAAAGTGTCTTTTTTAGAACTTATAAAGATGGGGTATCTGGTGATTTTAATGGTGGAGTTCAATCAGATGCAATGAGAGAAATTGAAGGTAATTTATATAATATAGCTGGTGTGCATAATAGATTTTCAACTGCAGATAAGGCGTTTACTGTAGAGAGAACAGGTGCCTCAGATTATGATTATAACCCATATGGTAATAGATATACGGTGAAATTCAAAGCTTCTAATGTTGTTCCAACAGCTAATGAATTTCGTCCAAAAAACGTAGCTATTAGAGTGTGGAGAAGAACTCAATAAGGTGATGTGTTTATGATATTTATTAGTGTAAGAAATAATATTATTACTGGTATTCATTGTGGAGAAACAATAGGTTTTGAAAATCCCAATGTCTCTTTTTATGGTTCATCGTTTTATGAAATTGATGATACTGAGTGTATGGTTGGAGAACCTATTGATTTTTATACAGACAATTGGACTAGAAAACCAAACTCACAGCTTGTTAAAGAGGGACTAAAAACCATACCTGATGGGTGGGTTCTTGAGGGTGAGGAGTTTAGAAAACTTACCGATGAGGAACTTATAATTATGGGCTTAAGGGAGCCGCCAAAGGGAATAAAAGTTGTTGATGGAAAACTGCTATATAAAACAATAGATGAGATGTATAATGATGGAGAGATTGGAGAGGAGGAGTATATAACTCAAAAAAGGGCTGATGTTGAAATTGAAAAAGAGAGACTATTAGCAATGGTGACCACTTCAGAGACAAAGGCGAAAATAATGGTTAGTGAAAAATTTGATAGTGATATAAAGAAATTTATTAATGATCTGCTGCAGGTTGAGAATCAAAAGGGCTATCCAATTGATGTAATATACCCCATATTTCCTACTTTTGATAAATAATGGAAGCAAAGGGGAACTATTATGGAACTTATATAGGCTCTATAGTGAAGCAGTGCGGAACCAATAGGGAACATAATTGGAACTAATGTTTTAGATTTATAAAAAAAGTTATTAGAAAATAGAGAAATAAAATAGGAGAAAAAAGAGATGGAGTTTACAGAAAATATAAAACTTACTAAACCCAATAAAGAGGACTACTTCAGTCTAGAGTCTCACTGGATAGCAGATAATGATAAGATAGATAGTGCTATCAAAAGTTTAGATGATAAAATAGAGACAAAGACATATGATGAGGCAACCGCTTTAAAGAGCGGACTCTTAAGTAAAGATGATAAAGCCAAACTTGATGGCATAGATAGTGGTGCAAATAGGACAATAGTTGATATGGAATTAAGTTCTACCAGCACTAATCCTGTACAAAACAAGACAATCAATGCAAAACTGGATACCAAACTTGATACTGCAACATTTAATACTCATATTGATGATTTTAAGGCTACCGCCGCAGTAGCAGGGCATGTTATTGTAGATGCTGTTCTACAATCTGGCAGCACAAATCCACTTCAAAATACAGTTATTAATGAGGAATTGAATAAAAGAGAGCCTGCTTTTACTAAAAATACAGCATTTAATAAGCCTTTTGGAAATAATTTGACTGATGTTAAAGTTAATGGGGCAAAATCTTATGGAACAAAAGATGAGGTTGCAAGAATTGACCATGTGCATCCAACTGATTCATCAAAATCGGATGTTGGCCATAAACACAACTACACAGACATAAACAATGCTCCATGGAAAATAGACTAATCATCAGATAAAAATACAAATATTAATGAGGAAAATTATGAATATAAATATAGATGAGTTTAAAAATTTGACTATAGGTAAAAATATTGCCCTATTTGGAGTAAATAAAGATCTTATCAATTTTTTAAAGTTTAAAAAAAATAATCTTATAAAATTAGAATATAATATAACACATGTTATAGATTTCACTTTGGACTATAGAACAAACATAAAAAATATATTGAATAAAAATATTGATGATACTATAAAAATAGTTACATCTTTTGATGATATGAGTTTGGCACTGGAGAATGGAGAGTTTGATTTGCTGATTATATTTGAAGGTGGAAAGCATTTAAGCAATAGTACTTTTGAACTATTAAACATGACAGAGTTTGATTCTTTGGTAAGAGAGAGATATGATTACTATGTTTCTACTAATAATAAAGGTGAATATAGATATCAATACTCCAAAAATGAGGTGTTCACAATTATAAGCTATATTACAAATAATTATAATGTAGATATTACCTCTGCATATGGCTCTATTATATATAATGACCATTTGACACTCCTTTCTGAAGATGAGATAGAAAAATTCAATAGGAAAACCTTTACAATTGTTCCATCACAGGATGAGCAAGTTGCCAATATACCATCAGAAATTTTCTATGGCAATGAGCTTTCATTTGATGAAATTAAACAACTTAAACCAGTTTTTGTATTGGGTGCGGATTATGCAGTTGGAAAGTCTAAGTTTATTATGAGTAAATATAATGGTGAGGATAATATTCTGCTAAATGATACCTATTCAGCAATAGTAAATCCAAATATATATTTAGAAGATTATGTTGGGCTCTTACCAACACAATATATATTAAAAAATATTGCGCGCCTCGGTGTTACTCAAAAGGATAGAATATATCTAAAAATAGAGGGAAGAATTGAAGAGTTTGCCTTTGGATTGCCAAAAGATAGGGCCTCTATATGGGGAAACTTCCATAACCTATTTCAAGATTATAAATTTGCAATTATCATTAGACCAAATGAGAATATGACAGAACTTAAAAGAGTACTCAATATTTTTAGACACAGGCTTAATATTCCAACAAGTAAAATAGAGGTCTATAGAAATATTGACTATACAAATGAATTTGAACTTGTTGAAATATCATATGGAAGACAATCAGCTACTTCTTAAAAAATAGATTTATAACAGTAATAATTAAATTAAAGCTTGTTTGACATAAAAGTCAAATAAGCTTTTTTTATTATTACTGTCTGTTGTGATGATATTTAAGAAAATTACTCCTCAAGAATTTAGTATTCTATAAACACTATTAATAGATATATCATATTTTTTAGCGATCTCTTTTATAGTAAGACCACTATTCGAGAACTCTTTTTTTATATTTCTATTTCTCTCATTTCTCTCAAAAATTGGTCTCTTTGGGATATAAATCTTTGTCCCGCCAAACATATTAATTATCTTTTCAAAACCATCACTTCCCAAACACTCTTTTAAATCTTTCATCTCATCACTCATCTATATCTCCTATAATAATTTTATTTTTAAGACATTTATTAAACTTTCTTCTATAAATAATTAGTCAGATTAATATCACTACTTTTTTATAGTTATATTAATATTTACTCTTCACTATTTTTATATGTTCTATAGCTTTCACACTCCATAATTTGATAAATACCAACTTCTTTAAGTCTATCAGAAATAGATAACCCAACAAAATCTTCAAAACTCCTTAAATCTAAATTAGAGATTAGGAGGGTAGGCAGCTCATTGCGGTATCGCTCCTCAACAATATGAAAGAAGAGATTCTTTTCTGCTGCTGTATTTGATTGCTTTCCAATCTCATCTATTATTAGCATAGAGGTAGTGGTGCAATTTTTAATTATGTTAACTCTCTCTTCAATACTAAATAGTGTTGCATTTGTTAGGCCAAACATAGAGTAGTATATTCCTCTATGGTGTATACAGATTGCAGAGGCCAAATGTGTTTTTCCAGTGCCATTCTTTCCTAATAGTATCAATATTTGTCCCTTTGGTTCTCTGCAAAACTCAATTGCTTTTGATATATTGGTGCGATTTTCAAAGTTGCTTATCTTACAATTGAGATATTTTTTTCCAATTCCATTTTTTATCATAAGCTCTTTGAGTTTTACCTCATTTCTATTCTCTCTTATTTTTATAAGAAGCTTTTTTCCCTCCTCCTCTTTTTCAATTTCGCATTTTGAACAGCTATCAAAGATAACCTTATCTCCATTAAAGATGGTTTTTGTTATAATTTCATACTCTCCATGTTTGCTGCAGTATCCAACATTTTTCATTTTAAAACTCCAGCTTGCTATAATCTATCTTGGAGGTCTCTTTAGCCTCCTCTTTCAGCTGTCTATTAAGATTATAAAGTTTTTTTTGTCTCTCTTTTTTTTCTAATTCTGAAAGGTTTGTCTCCCCACAGTTTATTGAGATAGACTTTGAAGCCTTTTTAGATGGCAGTTCAAAAAAGCCAATCCATCCATTTTGTATAGAGCGCTGTACTATCTCTATTTTTTCACTATCGCTAGATGTAAGTTCATCAAGTTTTTTTAACGATAGCTCCAAGGCTCTATCTGTCAATGCTCCCTTTTTTAGTTTTCTAACTTTCAAATGGTTTTTAAGTTCTGTTTGCAGCTCTTGGTTATCAGTATACTCCTCTAATATCTGATTAAAAGTTTTTAAACTTATTTCTGTTGTCTCTTCTTTCTTGCTTACTATATTAACTGTATTATTAGTTGTACTATTCTCTTTGCTCTTTTTGGAATACCCCTCATCCATTTTTGGAATACCCTCCCCATTTTTTTGGAATAGGGTAGTACTATTTTTGGATATACCAAATGGCTCTCTATCTCTTATAAGATTGTCATCTTTTGGTTGAATGGATATGCCATTTATAATGGTAAGTTTATCTGTTATATAGATATACCTTTTGTTAAATGAGTCATTCTCTTTTGAATAGTGAAGTCTTATATAGCAATTGCTTTCCAATTCACTAATCCATCTGCTTATAGTTGATTTTCCAACTCTATAAAGTTTTGAAAAGTATGAGTTTGTTGCCCAGCAATATCCTTTATCATTTGACAAGGCAGTAAGCTCACCATAGAGCATTCTAGCCCCCATAGATAGCTCATCATCATATCTCACTGTTGCAGGGATAACAGCATAATAACTTGGTCTATTATTCATTATAGTCCTCTAAAATTAGCTTTTTTGGTATTTTTAATTTTTTTTTAAAAATTATTAATATATATACCATTGCAAAACTTGATATGATATTCCCTTCAATTATCTAAATCAAATTGCCACGTTTTTTATCATTTTTTCAGTATAGTTTTTTTTATCAAACTATTTTTGCTTATTACTACATGCATTCTCCTAGTTTTTAAATAATATAGATTTTAGTATAGGTATTCTCTTTTATTAGGTCTCCAGTTTGAAACGTCACCAAAGTTAGCTATAATAGTGAGATTTCAATAACTTTTTTAAAAAAAATGCCATTAACAGTTTTATTTTTTTTAAAAATTTGCTATATTATTTATGTTTTAGATAAATTTTTTTATTGACTTAACGAGAATATATAAAATCTAATATTAGATTTTATTAAGTTGATAATCTGTTTTGGGGAGTTATCAAGATGAAAAAGATATTTGTTATCTTTATGTTTTTGTTTACGTTCAATTTATCGATGTTTTCTATCTATCGTTCAACAGAGAGCGCTAGATTCTACTACTGGCTCTACTCGGCAGAGCTCCTATCAAAAGGTATGGGTGTTGGAGGGATAGAATCTCCATCAGGAATAATAGTAAACCCTGCCTCAACAGCATTCGCACAAAGATTAAAGATTGACCTCTCGTTTGGTTTTGCTCCAGCTTTTTTTGTTGGAAGCTTACAAAATACTGGTGAGAGTTTTCAAAATGTTGGGGACTTTTTCTCCCCGTTTATTATTAATGGTGGAGTTCTAATTCCATCAAGATATGGAAACTTTACTATCTATGCCAACTATTCAAACACATCAAACTTGGCATTTGAAGATACTTTTCATATGGGTTTAAATAACAATGACCTTAACTTTGGAAAGACTGGAGCGATATATTTTGGTTTTGCCAAAGATTATGATGATAATTTTGCTTTTGGTGTGACTGGTAATGTTAAGTTTAGTTATAATCCTGAAAGTAGGTATGAGGCCAGCAAGTTTGATGTTGGCGGTGGTTTTGATTTTGGGTTTATATTTAGACCAGATTGGTATGTCCCATTTTCAAAAACTAAAAAAACTGCATGGGGATTGCAGGACTTTGAGTTTGCTCTTACCCTTAAAGATGTAGGTAAGCCTCTAATAAACACTGTTGGCCCTGACTTTGCAGGAGACTATGCAGGAAGTGAAAATGATTTCTATTGGTTTCCAGCTATGGTAACCCCTGCTGCAGGCTTAAGTTTTAACTTAGTTAATACTGGAACGACATATTGGAAGATGCTGGCAGATATATCAGTGCCATTTTTTCAAAATCTTACAGTTGCTGCGGGAACTGAAGTTCAAATATTTAATTTTTTAGTTTTAAGAGCTGCATATACATTTGATCTAGAGGGTGTTTTAGAATATGCAGGTGTAATACCTCAATATGAATATATGTATAGCTTGGCAAATGTTAACTTTGGTATGTCTTTCAGATTTAGATCTGATATAGGAAAGAGATATGCTTCAAAAGAGGAGGAGTATAAGAATAGAAATAAGATAACAACTTTCTCTATAGATTTGGGTGCACGTCCATATTACAGCGGATTTATATTTGAGGCTGGTATGACTATTACTATTGGTGTAAAAGATACAACACCTCCAGAAATAAATTATATCCAACGTAACCTATATGTAAGTCCTAATAATGATGGAATAAAAGATGATGTTGTGATCGATCTTGATATAAAAGATGATAGATATATCACAATGTGGAAGCTTGAAATATATGATGCTGATAAAAATATAGTTAGAACTATAAAGAATAAAGAGCAAAGAAAAGAGTCAATGAAGTTCCAAGATGTTGTTAAAAAATATTTCTCTCCAAAGCAGGGAGTACCAATTCCTAAGCAAATTGTTTGGGATGGTATGGATGATAGTGGTAATGTTGTAAAAGATGGAACATACACATATAAATTCTTTGCTATGGATGATAATAAAAATATCAATCCTGAGGGAAGCAACTTAGGAACAATAGTTGTAAAAACTGATCCTCCTTTAATCGAAGAGAATATACCATATAAGATCTTCTCTCCAAACAGTGCAGGTTCTAAGAGTAAGCTTACTATAGATCTTGACATTGTAAAGAGCAGAATAGATGAGATTGAGATACTTCCAGAAGTAGAGGAGATAGAGCCTGTTCTTGAGAGCAAGAGCATAAAAGAGATGTCATATAGCACTCCAGTAATGCAGCAGGTTTCAAATTCTTTGATTGATAAAGATGATAAGCAAATTTGGTATGTTGATGTGCTAACCAACAATGACAAAATAGTAAAAACTTATCAATTTCTTGAAAAAGGCAAACAAAAAATTGAGTGGGACGGAAAAGATGATAAGGGCAATCTAATGCCTGATGGAGTATACAAAATAAGACTCCGCTCTACCGATACTGCAGGGAACTCTTTTGAAAAAATGGTTACAAACATTATCATTGATACAGAGCCACGCCCTATTGAGGTAACAAACCTAGCAAGCACATTCTCTCCAAATGGTGATGGAGTGAAGGACACAATAGGTTTTAGAACCAATGTAGGTATAAAAACAGGTATAGAAAAGTGGACATACGAGATTTTATCAAAAGATGATAAAGTTGTTCGTACCACAACAGGTGCCGGAGTTCCTCCTGATAATCTATCTTGGGATGGAAAAGATGACAGTGGAACTGTAACTCCTGAGGGAGATTATAGAGGAAAACTTGCATTGTTATATCAAAATGGTAGTGCTCCATCAACTACTACTCCGGTTTTTAAATTGGATCTAACTCCTCCAAGTGCAACTTTGGCGCTATCTACAAAAATTTTTAGTCCTATAGGGGCCGGTAAGTTAAGTGAGCTTAACATTACAGTTAGCAATCCAACAGAAGAAGAGGAGTGGACAGGCTCTATATTTGATGCCAGCGGCAAAAAAGTAAAGACATATATATGGAAAGGAACTCCTCCAAAGCAATTCACTTGGGATGGAAAAGATAATAATAATAAACTTTTACCAGATGCAGAGTACTATTTCCAAATAGAGTCGACAGATTTAGCAGGAAATAGTTTTACTTCACCTAGAAATGGTGTGAAAATATTCACTGGAGATATACCAGTGTTTGTAACTGCTGACTATGATGCTTTCAGTTATGCTGGTAACAGTCCAAGAAATAAGCAGATATTTGAAATAAAGAGTTCACTCCCTAAAGATCAAAAAGTTCTATCTTATGAATTTGTTGTTCTTGATGACAAAGATAAGGTGGTATACACACTCAAAGGTCAAGGGAATCCTCCAAGCAGTGTAGAGTGGAATGGAGTTATGGATAATAAAGAGAAGGCTCCTGAGGGCTTTTATAGTGCAAGATTGAAGGTGGCTTTTGAGACAACTGATTCCGTAAGCACTACTAAACAGTTTGAGATAGATAATACTCCTCCAACTGTCGATGTTACATCAGTTAGCTCTGTATTCTCTCCTGATGGAGATGGTTTCTTGGATACATTTGAAGTATTGCAAAAAGGTTCTAAGGAGAATGAGTGGCAAGAGAAGATTACTGACAAAGACAATAAAGTTCTATGGGAATCTTTCTATAATGGAGAGCCAAAACAAAAAGAGGTTTGGGACGGAAAAGATCAAGGCGGAAACATTCAAAAGAATGGAATGTATAAATATACAATATCATCTACTGATAAGGCTGGAAATAATGTAACAAAAACTCTTGATATAGAGTTGAAAGTTATGCAAACTCGTGCTGTCTTAACTTTAGATACAGATAAGTTCTCTCCTAAAAACAATGCTAAGATAAAAGTAGAGCCAACTTTGAGTGTTAAAGATGATATAGAGATCTATAAGCTTGAGATAATGAACAACGACACAAATAAGGTTGTTAAAACAATTGAGAATACAAAAAAATCTCCTGAAAGCTTAGAGTGGGATGGCTTGGGTGATAATGGAAAAATTGTTGATGATGGAATATATTCAGCAAAATTATCATTGATATACAGATTTGGAAATAGACCATCAGTAACATCTAGTACATTTATAGTTGATACAACACCTCCAGATATAAAGGTTACAACTTCACCAGAGTATTTCTCTCCTGATAATGATGGTAATGATGATGAGCTTTTCATTACAACTAAGTCTTATGATCTATCTGGCATCAAAGAGTGGAAGTTGACTATAATGACTCCAGACAACAAGAAGCCATTTAAGGTATTCTCTGGTACAGGCAAACCTACAGAGAAAATTGTATGGAATGGAAAGAGTGATAAGGGTGAATTGGTTGAAAGTGCAGAGACCTATCCATTCAATCTATATGCAATTGATACAGTTGGTAATGCCATCACTAAAGAGCTTGAACCTATATTGGTAGATATCCTTGTTGAACTTCTTCCAGATGGAAGACTAAAGATAAAGATCTCTAATATTGAGTTTAAACCAGAGTCTGCAGAGATGACAACATCTCCTAAGAATGATCAGATTCTGAAACTCTTAACAAAGGCACTGAAAAAATATACTCAACATAAAATATTGGTTGAGGGACATGCTAATAAGTATAAAGAAGGGTTGGATGAAGTACGTGCAAAACAGCTATCCGACCAAAGAGCTAAGTATATAATGGGAATACTATCAAAGAGCGGAATAAGCAAACAGAGACTTACTGCAGAGGGAAAAGGTTTTGATGTTCCATTAGTACCGCTAACTCCAGATGCTACATCTGAAGATTTAGGTAAGAATAGGCGTGTTGAGTTCTATCTTGATGATAGGAGATAGATAACTAAAAATTATAGACAGGGTGAGATTTTTCACCCTGTTTTTTTTTGTAACTAATATGAGATCTTAACTTAAGTTGCGATATTTTGAACACTTTAATTAAAAAGAGGTAAATCTTTTATAATTAAAGTGATTTCAAAAAGGACGTGGCACACAAAAAAAGGGATTAGTTTAAAAATAGGTTTATTATTTGTATTAAAAATTATTTGACATTTTTTCGTTTTTATGATAAAAAGGCACTCTAGTTAGATGCTAGATTTGGCAACGTAGCCAAGTGGTAAGGCAGAGGTCTGCAAAATCTCTATGCAGCGGTTCAAATCCGCTCGTTGCCTAGTTTGAATTGTTTATTGCCCGGGTGGTGGAATTGGTAGACACACAGGACTTAAAATCCTGTGGACGCAAGTCCGTATCGGTTCAAGTCCGATCCCGGGCAATTTTTTATATTTTTACGTGCCACCTCCTTTCTGAACTCACTAATATAGAAGAGAGCACGCCATTTTTTAATTTTTCTAGAGCCATTCCTTTTTGATAAATATTTTAGAAAAAAAGGGTGTTGTTTTCTAATTTTATAGGAAGTTAGTTTAGAAATATATGGCAAACTAGGTTTACTGCTTTGAGAATAATTTATGTATAAAAGAATAGTTTTTATTATTATATCTATTTTTATCACACTCTCTTTTAGTGCCTTAGATTTTAAAGTTGGTGAAACTATACACTATGCAGGGGGAGTATCTGTAACATTAAAATCTGTCCGTTTTGCAATGATAGATAACACCTCTTTTGCTGAAAATAACTACATTCTTTGCCTTTTAAATTTATATATTGAAAATAATAGCAGTGATGAAATTACTGTAAGCTCTATGCTTCAGTTTGAACTAAAAGATAAATATGGGAACTCATATAACCAATATCTCTATAATTTAAAGGGATTAAAGTCACTTGATGGAAAGATTCCTAAAAAAGGTGAGACTAATGGGTTTGTAGCTTATGAAGTGCCTCCAGAAGCTCAAGATCTTAGGCTCTTTTTCGATTTTGATTTTCAAAACATTGAAGATACAAGCTTTTTTATAGGTGATGTTGCTGGTAATAGAATTAAAAAATAGAATACCATAAACTTCCTTTCCAGTGCCCATAAAATTAGAAAGGTAATATTATTTTTGTATAAAATATTTGTCAAAAAGGACGTGGTACTCAAAAAAACTACTTAAAAATGTCATTAGCCTCTTTGTACCAAAGAACAAAATCAAGCGAATCGGGTGCAATTCCAATATAAGTAGAAAAATCAAGCATCCTATTTTCAATCTCTTTGTATATCTTTGGGGTAATAGATTGTGGAACTTTGTCTATAACATTAGCAAAAACAAGGTTTTTTAGAATATGTCTATCAAGAATAGCAAGTTTTTCTCCAAAGCCAATGTTTCTTAAAAAATGGCTTCCCTCTTTGTAACCAAAACCAACTATATTCTTGATAAAAAAATCACGGGTGGCTAATATATCATTTTTATCTATGTGTCTCTTTACCTCTATTTTTCCGTTGCTTGAGAATAATTTTCTAGCCATTACATAGTATTTTGCTTTATTATTTTTGAATCTTACAACATTAAAAATATCGCTTAAGGTTGAAAGGTCATCTGAATAGATATGATTCTCACTTTTTAAGCGATTGATTGCCTTCTCTGCAGAACGTGCCTTTGATTGAGGGGTTAATATACAGAATGCTAGTTCTAGAAATATCTCCTCATCATTAGACTTTTCATATAGTTCTTTAAAAAAAGATAATCTTTCATCTATTCGATCTTTTATGCTTAAATAGGTTTGTTTAAATATATCTATATATTCTTGATTATACATAATGGTTCCTTTAGAAAAAAAAATTACAGTTTGATAGAGATACTTACTCCATCTCCAGTAGTTAAAAAGAGCGTTTTTAATTCTTTGTCATTAGATAAAATATAATTAAATTCTTTTAAAGTAGATACAATATTTTTGTATTTTTTATCTATATTTTCGAGTTCCTCAATAACTCTGTTACCAAAGAGGGTATTATCAACAATTAGAATTCCATCTTTTACTAATGTATCTTTTATTATTGGAAGCAGTTTTAGATACTCATTTTTGGCAGAGTCAAGAAAGATAAAATCAAATTTTTGATCATTTTTTTCAAAAAAAATAGAAGCATCTTCGTTTAATATATTAAAGTTTGATATATTTAACGTTTTTAATAGTTCACTCCCTCTATCCGCTCGGTTTTTATCACGCTCAAGAGAGATCATATTTGAATTATCATAACATCCATCTTTTATAAATATTCCAGAGGCACCAGACCCAAAACCAAGTTCCAATATATTTTTTGGCTTTTTTATGGAGGCTACTATATTTAATAACAATGCAACTTCATATCTAACAGCAGGGATAAATCCAATTGGATCGTAATTTAAAATAAAATCATATTTATCTTTTGATTTTGATTGATTTTCATTTAGTTTTAATATGTATTCAATTACCTTTTCCATTTTTTACCTCGCTCAATTATATAAGAGAGTGCATATGATAAAAACAATAGAATTATTAGAAATGCAATAAGTGAGATTGTGTTTAAATTATTATATCCAAATATAAGAGTAGTAGTGCCAATAAATAGTAAGTGAAATATATAGTTAAAAAGTGAGTATCTAGCAGGAAGCAGCAGTTTATTTAAGGATCTACTTTTATTAAAAATAGGCTCAAGAAAAAAGAAGATAGAGTAGATAGCAAGAACAAAGCCAAGTGAGGCTAGAAAAGACTCTATATTATAGTTCCAAATAGTCTCTATGAAATAACTCTTTACCCCACTACCTTTAGTAAAAATATTTTGCAAAGTTAGACTTGAGTCAAACATATTTGTTACTGTATGACGCTCTTTCAAGACATTAAGATATCCATACTTTACTATAAAAAACAGCAGAATAATTAGACCTACATAACAAAGTGTTATGATATATGTTTTTTGGATAAATTGATTTTTCTTTAATTCAGCAAAAAATAGTCCAACAGTTAATCCAACAAATCCAAATATTATTGTTGGAAAAATAGGTTCATACCCTATTGTTAGTGGTTTAATACCTATCTCTTTTATATCGAGAGTTGCAAATAGACATATGAGAATAAAAGTAAATATTAAAGATATATATGCTCTATCTTTAAAAATTAATATAAGGGCTGATACTATTATTAATATCCCAATGCTATTTAATATGCTGCTTGAGATAAATATATCTGGAAGCTGAAATCCAAACTGTATAAAAAATAGAATTGATGATATTATAATTAACTCTACACCTCTCTTTATAGAGTGAAACAGAGACTTTTTACTATAAGTATAATTTTCATTTTCAAATGGCAAAGTTAGACTCAATCCTGCAACAAATAAAAACAGTGCAGGACATAGAGGTACTATATCAAATACTATTTTTATTATTCCAACATTGTCATTTTGTTTTAACAAAATAAGTACAGAATGCTGAAAAAACATATAGAGAAGCGCTAATAGTCTTAGAAAATCTATATATTGTTTTCTATTTTGATTTAGAGTATCTTTCAAATCAAAAATCCTTTTTTGCTATAAAATTGCTATAATTTTATTTCAACTCTAATAACTCTTCAATTATTACTGCTGCATCTTTAACAGCTTTTGTACATATGGTTTTAACTTTCTCTGCAATGATGTTTTTGTCATCACTTTTTAGATCAACTTCTATAAGCTCTCTGCAGTTTATAGAGCCATTCATCTCTATAAACTTATCAGAAAATTTATTGACCAGCTCATATGCCATCTCTTTTGATTGGCTATCCTCCTCTTTGACTTTTCCATACTTTAATCCAATCAGCATATATGCCCCTGTTACAGCTCCACATACCTCTCCAAGTCTGCCCATTCCACCGCCAAATGCAGTTGAAACTTTTAGTGCTAACTCATAATCCAATCCCAACTCTTCACTGTATGTAGCCAAAACAGCTTGAGAACATGCATAACCTTTGTTAAATAGCTCAACAGCTATCTCTTTTTTACTCAATTTATTCTCCTAAAATTTATTTTTTTTACTCATAATAAGCAAAATGCCCCCTTAAAGGGGGCAGGGTGATTAGTAAGAAGTTGACTATTCTAACTAACCTTTTAAATATTTATCAAGAAGCCCCTTCTTGTACATATATTCTGCATTAAGAACAGCACAGCCAGCAGCACCTCTAATAGTATTGTGTCCCAATATAACCATCTTTATATCAAACACATTACACTCTCTAATACGCCCAACAAATGCAGCCATTCCCTTATCTTTGTAGGCATCAAATCTAGGCTGAGGTCTATTCTCCTCCTCCATAACAATAACTGGCTTCTCCGGTGCTGAAGGAAGCTTAAAAGCTTGTGGCTCTGCAGTAAAGTTATTTAGGATATTTTTAATTTGTTCAACTGTAGGCTTCTTTTTAAAAGAGATACTTACAGTCTCTGTATGTCCATCAATTACTGGAACTCTGTTTGCGTGAGCACTAACTTTAAAGTCCGCACTAACAATCTTTCCACTCTCATATTTACCAAGAATCTTATTAAGCTCTATCTGAATCTTCTCCTCCTCTCCACCAATATATGGAATAACATTTCCAAGAATATCAAGACTTGCAACGCCCGGGTAGCCAGCGCCGCTTACGGCTTGCATAGTATTTACCACCATTGTCTCTATTCCAAACTCTTTATGTAGAGGTCCCAAAACAAGAGCCAGAGGCATAACAACACAATTTGAGTTTGTAACGATACAGCCCTTAGTTTTTTGGTGCTTGATAGCTTCAAAATGTTCAGGGTTTATCTCAGGAAGAGCGATTGGAACATCATCCTCCATTCTATGGTTCTTTGCATTTGATACTACAACAAACCCCTCATTTGCAAGGTATGTCTCAATTTCTCCTGCAACACTTGCATCAAGCCCAGAAAAGAGAATCTTTGCATCAAGTTTTTCGTTATATAGTTTCAATTTCATATTTTTTATAGATTCTGGTATAAAGGTCTCCTGTTTCCAGTTGCAAGCCTCTTTGTATAGTTTATCTTGATTTCTCTCAGATGCTACCAAATCGGTTATCTCAAAGAAAGGGTGATTGTTTAGTAAGGTGATAAATTTTTGTCCTACAGTTCCAGTTGCGCCTAAAATCCCAACTTTAATTTTTTCCATGATTTTTTCTCCTTTGCATAATGTAAGATTGCATCTTAAAAATAAGATGACATAAAAACTAAATTGGTAGATTATATCACAATTTCGATTTTTTTCCAATAATTATTGTTCTATTTTTCATTGACTTTTTTCTAAAAAAAGAGAGCTCATTTTTTGAAAAATTGATTGGAAGTAGTAAGTTTAGTAAAAGTTTTACTTAAAAGAAAAATATTTATTTTTACAAGGCCCCTAATATTTATTATTTCTACTTTTTTTAAAGTATAGATAGATAATTTGTTATGTAATAACTTAAATGAAAAAAATATATTGATATTTTATTGTTAATAGTATATAAATTAGTAACTAAATTACAATTTTGGATAGTGTTTATGCACAAAAACACAAGAAACAAGAAACAAGAAGTTTCAATGTGTTTTTATCGAAAAAAATCAATTTTATTTACAAATATTTACAAACTATTCCTTTCTTATGTATATTTCATCTAATTAGCCACTTTTTAATCTACAAAGTGATTAACTCATTCTATTAAAGACTCCTCTAAAAATAATATTTTATGTCAGAAGTAGTTCGATTTTTTTTTTAGAATTATAAATTAGATTTTTAAGGAGTAAATTATGTTTAAGTTAAATCGTTCATTTTTTTTAATTGTTATTTTAACAATTTTAAGCTTTTCTATGATAGCTTTTTTTGGCTGCTCTACACCAGAAGATAATAGCGGTGGCGGTGGTACTACAGAAGAGGAGAAGCCGATATCGGTGCCAGAGAAGGATATATATGTCTCCACTGATAGTGGAGATGATAGTAGTAATGGAGAGGTGGGGACACCTGTAAAAACATTATCGAAGGCTCTTACTATGGGTAATACCATATATATAACAAAGGGGGAGTATAGTGAACTAATTAAGATCAATACCACTGCCTCAATGATTATTAAGGGGGGCTACACCATAGGTGGTGATGGCACATGGGCTAGAGCAAATGCCAATGATAGAACTATCATAAGCGGCGATATTGTTGAGATAAAAAGTGATGCATATAATATGGTTGGGCGTATAACTATACGACCAAAAAATGGGGTAACTTTGGAGAACCTTGAGATAAAAAGGGGACCAGCAGGCGCTTACACTTCTCAAGGGAGCACTTGGTTTGAGAGATATGGAGTAGTAAGCTATGGAGACCTAACAATAGATAATTGTAACATAGCAGCAATGGATCTTGGATTTAACAAAGATGGATTTGTTAGTGGAGTACGAAATCAGAATGATGGAAATCTTGTTATATTGAGCGGAACAATAGTGGGCTTGGCAGGTAGTTCAGAAGCAAAGGGTGGACATGGAGTCGCTAATTATGGAAATAGTGTTGTTATCAAATCAAATGTTACATTGGTAGGTGCAAGGGATAGTGCTAAAGCAATAGAGTGGGCTGATGGACTTGAAACTTGGATTGGAACTGTTACTATTGAAGGGGGAACAATTACTGGAGCAGAGGGAAGTGCAACTACTGGAGCATGTGGTGCTGTTAATATGCATGGTGGCGGAGATACAACGCATACTACTAATAATATTAGAATATTGGGCGGAACTATGATTGCAGTAAAAGATAGTGCAACGAGCAATTGGGTTAGTGCAGTTAACTATGATGCAGGTGTTGATGGAGGTCCTACTCTCCCTAATCTTACCATAAGTGGCGGAACAATCATTGCTTCAAATGGGAGAGATATTCAATATGGTGCCATTGGTGTTAGGCTTCAAAAGGGGAAAGTTACTATCAGTGGCGGAACTATAGTTGGAATTGATAATGGTAAGACTGCCCAAGCTAGAGGCGTTCAGCTTGATGGTAAAGATGTTGTTGCAGCTATCTCTGGCGGGGAAATAGTTGGGGCACAAGGTGTTAGTGAAATGTCTGAGTGGTTTGAAAGTATTTTTAATGAGGGAACTTTAACCATTAGCGGCACTGCTGCCATAAAGGGAGCAATTGGTCCTGTAAAAGCTGCTAAAGGTGTTAATGGCATTTCAAATGAGGGAACTCTAACTATTAGTGGCGGTGCTATAGATGGAGCTGCTGATTCTGTTGCAGTAACTGGCGATGTTGCTGGCATATATAGTGGCGCCAGCACTACGCTTACTATAACTGGCGGGACAATAGTTGGTGCAAGTGGTATTGCAACATTAAAACATGCCACTGGTGTTTCAACTAAAGGAGCTCTAACTGTTAGTGGGAGTAGCACTATAAAGGGAGCAATTGGTTCTGTTCAAGCAGCTAACTCCGTATTTGGTGTAAATAGTAATGGTGGCACTCTTAATATATCTGGTGGGACGATAGTAGGAAGCAGTAATGATGTGGCGGTTTCAGACTCCTCTTTTGGTATTTATAATGCTAATAGTGGAGTCACTACTATAACAGGAGGAACAATCATAAGTGCTACTGATGATGTTGCAATAACAGTAAATGCTAATGCTATTTTTACTGAAGCAAGCGGAACTGTAACTACTATATCGGGCACGAACTGCTATATATATGGAGTAGGTACTAATAGTGTTACTGCTAATGGAATATGGGGAATTAATAAAATGAGTGGCGGAAAAAACTATAAAGGTACTACAGGAAAGTCAACAATTGAGAATGTAAAGGATGATGGCTCAGATCTTTGGGTTAACTCTTCCTATTGGGATAATTAAATTTCATAAAATATAACTTTTTATTAAAGTGCATCTCTATGAGGTGCACTTTTTTATTGGACAATCTTGATAGCCTCTACTTTTTCATTGACTTTTTTTGAATAGAGGCTTATATATTTATCTATAATTTTATTTTTAGAAAAAGTATAATGGAATATACTTTTTTAAGGTTTTAAGGAGAACAATATGAATGAAACCAACTTAGATTTCAAAAGTATAGGGTTTGGTTATGTCAAGACAGATGCAAACATAAGGTACTACTACAAAGATGGAAAGTGGGACAATGGAACACTAACTGCTGATGAGACTTTTCCAATTCATATTGCTGCTACATCTCTGCACTATGGTCAAGAGGCGTTTGAGGGACTCAAAGTCTATATGACAAAAAATGGTGAAATTGTAGCTTTTCGTCCTATTGAAAACTATAAAAGACTTGTTAAATCTGCTGAGAAGCTATATATGACACCTCCAACAGAGGAGATCTTTTTTGATGCATTAAATAAAGTAGTTGCAGCAAATAAAAGGTTTGTTCCCCCTTATGGAAGCGGGGCGACACTATATATCAGACCGCTCCTAATAGGCGTAAGTGCCCAAGTAGGGGTCAATCCATCGACAGATTACCTATTTATGATATTTGTTACACCTGTTGGTCCCTACTTTAAGGGTGGGTTTGAGCCTGTTGATTTGGTGGTTGTAGAGAATATGGATAGGGCTGCCTACTTTGGAACAGGTGATATAAAGGTTGGCGGAAACTATGCTGCGGGATTGCAGGGGCAGTTCTATGCAAAAGAGCATGGCTTCTCTAATGTTTTGTATCTTGATGCTAAATATCGTAAATATATAGATGAATCAGGTCCTGCAAACTTTCTTGTAATAATGAAAGATGGTACATATGTAACACCAGACTCACCATCTATATTAAACTCTATCACCAATATGTCTCTGCAGGATATAGCGAAAGAAGACTTTGGAATGAAAGTTGAAAAACGTCCTCTCTCTATAGATGAGATAGATAACTTTGCAGAAACTGCTATGTGCGGTACTGCTGCTGTTATTACACCAGTTGGAAGAATAAGGTATAAAGATAAAGACTATAGATTCTTCAATGATGGAAAAGAGGCAGGTCCTAAAACTAAAGAGCTTTATGATAGATTAACAAAGATCCAATGGGGAGAAATTGACGATAAGAGAAATTGGCTCTATAAGATAAAGATGTGATGGGGATCTTGTGATACTAATGGGGGAATAATTCCCCCATTACCCCCTAACAATGAACCTAATTTATATCTAATTATGCAACTATAGAAGCTATTTTTTATATGCTATTTGGATATATAAGCCGATTTTATTGACCAACAAGTGAGAGTAATGTGAAAACTTGTTTTTGCATTACCGAGCGAGGCAGGTCAACAAAGGATTCTATATCCTTTATTGGTGTAGTAACAAGATAAAATCTTTGTTATATATCCAAATAGCATATAAAAACAGACAAAATATATTAACTTCTTAAAGAGGTCTGATGAAAAAAGTAGCTCTTCTAATATTTATACTCTTCTCCTCTTTTATGCTCTATCAAATAATACTTGGCAGAAATGGTATTATTGAGAAATATGAGTTAAAAAATCAAGAGGGGAAGCTTGTTTTATTTAAAGAGCTTTTGAATAACAAAAAAAAAGAGAATCAAGATTATATAGATTACCTTCTAAAAGATAACTCTGATGCATACAAGACTCTTGCAGAAGAACTTGGTTTTTTGAAAAATGATTCAAAATTAATAAGAGTTGTTCACGATAAAGATGATGACCTCTCTGCTGATATATACCTTGCCTCAAGAGAGAGTAAAAAAACAAAGAATGATTTAATGTTAGAGAACTTTGAATCTACCTATAAAGAGACCTCTTTTTTGATGGAGATAAAAACAGTTATTACGATGGTCTTTTTTATAGTAATTGCATTTTTTGTTATAGTTACTATATTAAGCGGCGAAGAAAATGAGAATGAAGAGTAAGCATAAACTAAACAATAGATAAACTTGATCGATATTAAACATGAAACATATGATAAGGAAAAATAATTATGACTGAAGAACCTAAAAAACCTAAAGAGTATGGAAGTAAAGCTTCTTTTGAGTTTAATGTTGATGCTATTATAAAGGGAGGTTTTGAGAAGCTTGAACAAACTTTAAAAGAGCTTTATGCATCATCTCAACAATTAAAAGATCAAGAAGAGAAAGATCAAGATGAACAAAATCGTAGAGATAGCTGACAGCAAATATGAAGATTTTCAATTAGAAGAGATTGCAAATGCAATAAGAGATTCAAAAGTCCTTATAATGCCAGCAGATACAATATATGGCTTCTCGTCTATAAAGAGCAGTGAAGCTAGAGTTAGAGAGATAAAAAGAAGAGAAGTCAAGCCATTTATATATCTAATAAGCAATTATGATATGCTTAAAAGTTTTGATATCAATATAGATATATATAAAACAATTCTTGAAAGAAATTGGCCAAATATGATAACCTTTATTCTAAAAAATAGAGTTGGTGAAAAGATTGGTATCCGTATGCCAAATGACTCTACATTGTTAGAGATAGTAGAGAGAGTGAAAGAGCCAATTGTATCTACCAGTGTTAACTACTCTAATGAACCGCCTATCACTGATATTGATGAGATCATAGATGAGTTTCATGATAAAGTAGATTTAATAGTTGCAGATAGATCTTTTTCTGGGATAAAAGAGTCTACAATAGTAGATCTAAGTGAAAATAGACCTAAAATTATAAGAGAGGGGGCAGCAAAATTAATAATGTAAAAAAATTATTTAATGAATACTTGACTAGTAAAAAGAGGATAAACCACTATATCTCTACAGCAAAATTTATGAAAAAGGTTGCCTCTAAATATGGAATTAATGAGGAGAGAGCCTACACTGTTGGACTTCTGCATGATCTTGGAAGAGAGCTAAATATTGATGAAATAAAAGAGCTTGCTATCAAGTTTGACAGCAGAGATATAATAAAAATAGTGAACCTTGAAAAAAAACTTGAGACACCTATTATATTGCATGGAGCAGCTTCAGCTGAAATATTGGCTGAGAAGCTAGATGGTGTAGACAACGAAATTTTAGAGGCAGTATACTATCATACACTTGGAGGGGTTGGCCTATCCAATTTGGCAAAGCTTCTCTATATTGCAGATTTTTGTGAGCCTAAGAGAGATTATAGAGAGTCAAAAATTGTAAGAAGACTTTTAGATAATCAGAATGATTCAGCAGATAACAATCTTTTGCTGGCCTACTATTTTTCATACTATTATTCTATAAGATATACACTTAAGACTGGGGTAATATTTTATAAAGATACAATTGATGCATACAATAGTGTTCTAGAAGAGATTAAGAAGAGAGAATTAGTTATTGATAAAAAGCTGATATAAAAAAATACCTGCACTAACGGAGAGATTTAGAGAGTCAAGCTTTTCATTTGTTGGTATACTTGCAATCACATCACAGTTTTTTTTGACAAGCTCTCTAATGCCACGCCCCTCTTCTCCAAAAACGAGAGTAACTTTTTCAGAAAATTTAATCTTATTAATATTTTCTCCGCCCATATCAGCACCATAGATCCAAAAACCGTTATCTTTAAGTTTCTCTATAACTCTAATGAGATTCGTAACATAGACTATGTTTACAAAGGAGGTTGCACCAGCAGAGGTTCTAACCACTGCTTCGGTTATCGAAGTTGAATTATCCTTTGGCATTACTAGATAGTCTACACCAAATAGAAGAGCAGATCTAACAACTGCACCAAGATTGCCAACATCTTTTATTCCATCAAGTATAACTACTCTTTTGATATTATCATTTCTTAGACTTTTAACAAATTCATCTTCATCAATATGTTTATTAAAGCTCTCATCTATTTTTAGTACAATATTTTGATGATTTTTTTTATTGAAGTTTTCATTAAAAAAAGATGGGTTGACAAAATTTATCTCTATATCTTTGTTTTTTGCCCTATCAATTAGTGGGTTTAATTTTGGGTTGCTGTTATTTTTTAAGACAAATAATTTTCCAGATTTAACTATCTTTAGGTACTCTTTTACTGGGTTAAATCCATATACATATCTATTTTCTTTTATCTCTTCCATAATTAAAACTATTAAACCTCTTAATATAGATAGCGAATTAAACTCTATTTGATAATTAGGTTTGTCATTGGCAATATAGAACTAAAGTTTTTTGTATTAAATCACTTGTGATTTTCTGACAAAAAACGGCTTCTATATTGCAAAAAGGCAACCTCTATTATACAAGTAAAAAATAACAAACAAAAAACAATTTTTTTATTATTTTTTTAAGATTTTGATTCTATTGGATAAGGTCTCCACCTTTTTGAAAAGTTTTTTTGCTAGCCACGTTCTTTTTAAAATATATTTTATACAAAAAAAGTATTATTTTTCTAATTTTATATGGAATTACTAAAAAACTACTTCTTATAATCTTTTACAAGATCAACCTTTCCATCAAAATTGGTATCTTTCTCTATTCTTATAATTTGTCTTTTGTTATTTCCATAGTGCCATTCGTCAACTTTTCCATCATGGTTGTTATCTTTTTTTATAACAACATCTTTTAATGCTCCATCAGATTCAAAGCTATAGATTACCCAAAGGTCTATTTTTCCATCATTATTGGTATCATGCTCCTCTTTTGAAACCATTCCATTCTCTAAAAAATAGTAGAATGTATCCATCTTTCCATCATTATATCCAAGTTTACCTAAAATTCCTTCCAATGTTGTCATATTATTCTTATTTAAGTTATTGATGATATATCTGTTCTCTTTTTTAGTATATAAACTTAAAACAATCTCCTGCTCTTTTTTTGGAAGATAGCTTAGTACCTGCTCATGAAAGTTTGCAACCTCTATGTTTAGAGGGATTAGTTTATCAGTAGACTCCTTTATCTTTATTCCTCGACTATTAAATTCCTCTATTTTATCTATTTTTCCATCATGATTTTGGTCACTTGCTTGTTTATATATAAGGTTATTCTTTTCATAGGCGTATACATCTACTATACCATCTCCATTTGTATCAATCTCTATATCTCTAAAGACATTTTTTCCCTCTACTCTAACCTTAACAAATATGTTTGGTTTTCCAGTGCCATTGAAATCGATTTTTTCACTTTTTATAAGATATACTATATCCTTACCAGACTGATAGAGAAAAGCCTCATCAGGTTTTCCGTTCCCATTAAAATCATACATTTTCCAATTTTTTATTATCTCTGCGGTAATCCATCTATTTATTTTGCCATCTTTTCTTGTTGATGTTGCAATTTCTTCATCTGCTCCAAAAAGAGGGGACAAAAATAGTGAAAAAAAGATTATAAAAGAGACTATTTTTTTATTATTTATATTCAATTTAGTAGCTCCTAAATATGTGTTTATTTTTAAGGCATTATACAATACACAACTTTTCAAAATATGGCAAGAATAAAACTATAAATGTGCATGGAAAATATTTCTAAAAAAACGTTCTATTTTAGAAGAAAAAAATAACAACATAAAATTGACAACACGGATAAAAATTGCTAGGATAATTCAGTCTATCAGATTTTAGTAGGCCAATCTTGCTATTATGAAGGAGGTTCTTAATGAAGCCTTATCCTTTAATTGGTTTGGAGGTACATCTTCAACTTAATACAAAGACGAAAGTTTTTTGTAGGTGTGAAAATAGGTATGGTGGAGTGCCAAATACCAGAGTTTGCCCTATATGTATGGGTATGCCAGGTACTCTTTTAAAACTAAATGATGAAGTTGTAAATTATGCAATAAAAATTGGACTTGCACTAAATTGTGAGCTTACAACAAAGACCAAGTTTGATAGAAAAAATTATATGTATGCAGATCTCCCAAAAGGATATCAGACTAGTCAGAATGATAAGCCTCTATGTCATGATGGATTTGTTGAAATTAGCACTAATGATGGAAAAAGAAAAAAGATAAGAATAGAGAGAATTCATATGGAAGAGGATACTGCAAAGCTTATACATATGGATAATAGCGCTCATACATATGTTGATTACAATAGAAATGCAGCACCTCTTTTGGAGATAGTTTCTCGTCCTGATATTTCGAATGGTGATGAGGCGGAAAAATATCTCACTGGAATAAAAGAGATTGCTGAATATATAGAGGTTTCAAACTGTAATATGGAAGAGGGAAGTTTGAGATGTGATGCAAATATAAGTGTTCAAATTCCTTTGGAAAATGGTGAAACAGTTTCAACTCCTATAGCAGAGATAAAGAATATAAACTCTTTCAAAAATGTTAAAAAGGCTATTGATTACGAAGTAAATAGGTTATTAGAAGAGTATAATAAAACCAAAGAGGTTAAGGGCGATAGAAATAAGACAACACGTGGCTGGGATGATGTTAATGAGGTTACGGTTTTTCAAAGAGCAAAGGGAGAGGAGTCAGACTACAGGTGTCTCCCAGAGTATGATTTAGCTATTTTAGATATACCTAAAGAGAGAATTGAGGAAGTAAGAAAAACATTGCCAGAGCTTCCTGAAGAGAAGAGAGTGAGATTTGTAAAGCAGTATGATATTACAGAGTATGATGCAAGTATATTGGTGCACTCTAAAAAAATTGCACAATATTTTGAAGATGTTGCATTAAGTGCTAAAAATTATAAGAAAGCTGCAAATCTTATATTAACAGATGTTTTTGCTATACTAAAAGATAGAAATATCTCTATTGAAGAGTTTGATATTAAGCCATCTCTAATTGGAGAGCTTGTTGAGCTGATTGATTCAGGAACAATAAACTCTTCAGCAGCTAAGAAGATTTTTATGAAGATGGTTGAGACAAAACAATCTCCAGCTGTTATACTTAAAGAGGAGAATCTAACACAGATAGATGAGAGTGAACTTATAGAGATAATAGATAAGGTACTGAAAGAGAATCCAAAATCTATAGAAGATTATAAAAAAGGAACAGATAATGCCCTAAAATATTTGATGGGGCAGGTAATGAAAATGAGTAAAGGTCGTGCAAACCCTGTAAGGGCTACAGAAATTATAACAAAAAGAATAGAGTAAAAAGATAAGTTAATGAAAAAGAAAGCTAGCTACGTATTTAGAAATTCAAAGTCGGTTTTGTGGATAAATGGTGTTTTTCTTATTATAGTATTTTCAGTTATATATTTAATCTGTGTCTACTACACCAAGAACTTAAATTATATATCATTTTTCTTTAATAATATTTTGGATAACCTCCCATTGGCAATAGCGACAGGGTTTCATGTCTCTCTCTTGGCGTTTGGTATATTGCTTTTGATAGTTGCATTTTTTGCAAGTTCTCCAACAATAAGCCTCTATGATGACAGATTTGAGATCTCTTTTTTTCTCCACTCAAAGAGAATTGTTCCTCTAAAAGAGATAACAAGCATAAAATCAAAAATATATACAATTGTTTCAAAAAGGAAATATACTAAAGAGTGCAGAATATTTTTTTATAATCAAGAGTATAACTTTTCTCTTTCATATCCTGTAAATGGCTATTTTGATGATACAATAATAGAAAACAATCAGATAAGACAAGAGATGCAGATGAGAAACTATAGAGCAGATAAAAATAAGACTATTGCCTTAGTAAAAAAACTTAAACAAGATTATAAAATGAAGACTCCTTTTCTTCCATAGAACAGAGTTGAGATCCTCTTAAAATTAATAAAGCCCTGCTAACAAAATTGCAGGGCTTTTATTTTATATTTTTCAAGTAGTTATCATTGTCTTAATATAAACTTAAGTTTATTGAACTCTTTTGCAGTTCTTTGTGCCAAAGAGTTGTAGTACATACTATTCTTTGCACTCTCAAGCATCTCAACATCTACATCAACAGAGTTTCCATTGTTATTTTGATAGCTATTAAAATCTGTTGTCTTTTTTGCCTCAACACTTCTATAATCTTTTGGTCTTGTTATTGGTATGTGTCTCTCATGAGTAAGCTTTAGCATATCTCCATTTTTTTCATAGTATTTTTCACTATCAAGTGCTCTTTGAAGCTCTTTTTGAAAAGTTATATCTTGTCTTTTATAGTTTGGAGTAGAACTGTTTGCAATATTATTATTTATAACCATATTTCTCTTTGAAGAGGCATTCAATCCCATTTGTAGTATGTCAATCATCTTTTCAGAAGAACCGCCAAATATAACCATAAACCTATCCTTAAAAATTTAAATAATTTATTTTATTAAAAAGCATCTGATTTTTTTTATCTGTTATATATTTCGGTCTTTTGAAAATTTTTGTTAGTATGAAAATTGTAGAATATTTCTAATAGTTATCTTCAACCTGCTTCTCTCTTATAAATTTTATATTCATAAAATAGAGAGTTTTGTTATCTCTTGATAGTTCATAATATAATTTCCCCGTGGATATAGGGACATCATTTAGAAAAGTCCATGTGTTTGTTGAAGCATCATACAATTCTTCACTTATAATAGAGAGAGAGTTGTGAGTCAAATCTTCGTATGAAAACCTTGCTTTAATTATATTCCATTCATATGAGTCATCAGATTCATCATTTAAAATTTCTGTTCTAATATAGATATAGTCTCTATCCCACACCAATTGTGCTATATCTTCAAATAGCTGGTTGGGTGCCTCCATCTTATTTTTATCTTTTTCCCATACCCCAAAGACTTTTTCATTATTATCTTTTTTTGAGCAGCTTGACAAGGATAGTAGAAATTGTAATACAATTACACTAATAATAGTAAATAATATTTTTCTCATTTTTTTCCATCCTCAAAAAATAAAATAGTTATATACACGCCTATCTATATCATAATAACATTTATTTTATGAAACAATAGTTATATTGAAAATATTTCTGTTTTTTTTAAACCTTACTATAGCAATTTAAAAATAAAGTTTTTTTTCTAGCAGCCGAAATTATAACTAACTAATTTTATTGTTTTTATAATATTTTTATGTTTTCGATTTGAGGGATAAAAGGTTCTATTTATATGAAAAATATTCCAGTAATTATTTTTTTAGTTATAATTGTAACTGTTGGTATAATTTCTATTGTATCATTTTGTGATTTGGATTTGAAAAATAGTAAGATAAAAAATAACTATGCAAAATATATTCCAAAGCAGGATATCAAAAATGATAGTCATGATCTATCTAGTGATAGTATTGCAAATCTTGATAGTGAAAAACCTTTAAAAAGTGATGAAAAAGATAAGTTTTTTAAAAAAGATGATAAAAAAAGCTCTGATAGCACGAGTACAGAATCAACTAAAATCGCTTTAAATAAGAGTGAAAGCGAAAATAAGAGAGATATTATAGAAAAAAAAGGAACTGCAGAACTTTTTAAAATAGAGATAAAAGATGTAAAAAATGATGAAAAACAGGCAAATGAAAAACTAGATATTAGCATTGTTATAAAAGATGCCCCGTTTTTAGCAGAAACTCAATTCAAAGATAATGTTAAAACAGATGTAAACTTTCACTCTCTTGGTGAATATGTGAGTAAGGAAGAGTATGAATATAGACTCTCACTTATTAAAGAGCTAAAAATTAAGACAATAGTTATAGATTCATTAAAAAAAGGGAATGGTATTCCTGAAGAGTACTTTTATATAGCCTATTCAAAAAAGATGATACCAAGCAAAGTGTTATCGGATATTGTTGGAAGTGAAGAGTTTCGAAAGCTTATACCAGAAAAATATCTTTCCAATGATATAAAAACAAAGGGGCTTGATAAAGGTGATTCTGTAGTTATAAAAAATAAAGATTTAAAAAATCTTTTAATACTTTGGTCATTAGGGAGACTCTCTCCTGTAGAGAAAGCAGTAGCAGTGGGGGCTTATAAGTAAGTTTATGAAAAAATATATTTTTATAACAGTTTTTAGTTTTATATTTTTATCTCTCTTTGCAGAAGTAGATAATGAGATTAGTGCAAAGACTCCAACAACATCAACAAAGAAAAAAACCAGTAAAGCTATTAGTAAGATAGAGGAAGATCCAATAATAAGCAGTATGAGAAATAAGATGATCGACTCTATAAAAGAGGCAAATAGGCTTAAAGGCTATTTTTTTGAAGACTCTTTCTTTTATGATGAGAGCAGTGATATTGTATTAAAAAGCATGCTGGATAATAACCTTACAAAGGTCTATATGTATGATAAAGATAAGATAATGTATGATTTTTACAACTTTAGAGATACTAATGTTGAGATTCCAATATATACTGTTCATGAATATTTTGTAAATCTTCCATTGATGGATGAAACAAAGATCTATATATCAAATCTTCTAGTATTCAAAGGAAAATGCTACTATTTTGTAGGAGCAAAAAATAGCCAAAAATATTTTTTATTATTATTTGAACTTATTAATGAGACAATTGATAAGCCATATTGCCTTCTTGATCACTATGGAGAGGTTTTATACAATTATAATGTGCCAGAAAGAGGAATCTCATCTATAAAAAATAGTATAGATAAATCTAAAAATGATGCAAAAGAGCTTTCAAAAATGGGGATAATAAAATTTAAGTTCTTTCCAAAGAAGAATAACTACTATCTTGTCTATCCAGAAGAGTAGATAATACCAATAATATTTTTAAGGATAGACACCTACCATAGTAAGCCCTTCACTCTCTTTTAGATTGAAGGCTATATTCATATTTTGAACAGCTTGTCCAGAGGCACCTTTTATTAAGTTATCTAAAGCAGAGATAACTATTACACGTTTTGTTCTTTTATCAACCCTTATTGCAATATCTAAAAAATTTGAGCCAGCAACGTGCTTTGTGGTTGGGAGTGTATCTACTATCCTAACAAATGGGGCATCTTTATAGAATTCTCTATATAGATCATATATTTTCTCTTCTGTTGTATCGTCTTTTAATTTTGAATATGAAGTTGAAAGAATCCCTCTAACCATTGGCACCATATGTGGAGTAAATGTTATCTCTATATTTTTACCTGCAAGACCTGAAAGCTCCTGTTCTATCTCTGGGGTATGTCTGTGTGTTGTTACTCCATAGGCATAGAAACTCTCATCAAGCTCTGGAAAGTGAAGGTCTGCTCTTGGCTTCTTGCCAGCACCAGAGACGCCTGTCTTTGCATCAACAATTATTGAATCCAAATCTATAATATTACTTTTTACTAAAGGGGCATTTGCCAATATGCCTGATGTTGTAAAACAGCCGGGATTTGCAATTAGCCATGCTTTTTTGATCTTCTCTTTGTGCAACTCAGGAAGACCATAAACGGCCTCTTTTAGAAGCTCCATCTCCTCTATTTTTGTTCCATACCACTTTTCATATACAGAAGCATCATGTATCCTAAATTCAGCGCTCAAATCTATTATCTTCTTATTATATTTTTTCCCTAAAAGTGCATAGGGAACAGATGCTCCACCATGAGGAACAGCAGTAAAAACAACATCTGACTCCTTTACAACCTCTTCTATACTTTTATCTGCACATACCATATTTATATGAGAAAATTGAGGGTATAACTTACCAATCTTCTCACCTTTATTGCTTTCAGAATAAATATTTATTATCTCAACATCTTTGTGTTGACTTAGGATTCTAAATAGCTCAATTCCACCATATCCTGATATTCCAACAATAGAAACTTTTACCATAACGAATCCTTTTCAAAAAATATTTGATTTTTAACTAAATTTATAAAAAACAATTGAAAACTTTCTCTAATTGATTTAAGATAAGTATTATTATATTATATATTTTATTAACAAAAAAGGCAACACACACTGTGAAAATTATTATAAGATCTCTATTAAAATTTCTCATGATTTTGGCTATAGTCTTTTTTTTCTTTTTCTCAATAATTTTTGTTTTTTATCTCTTTCCGTTCTTAAAAATAAAGACAGATACAGTTCTTTTATCTAGACTTTTAAATGTTATATTCATTCCCGCCTATTTTAATTCATTACTCAATTCTTTGATAATATCAGCCTTTTTATATGGTATTTTTGTTATAAACTACCAGAAAAAATGTAGATTGCGCTCTGTTTTTATTGCCACATGTTTTTCAACATTTTTAGTATTTATATCACTCTTTATATTCAACCCAGACTATAATAAGTTAGAGAATGTTGGAATTGATGATGCAAGGCTCTTTTTTAATGAGAAGGTCTTTTTTGAATATAATCATACACCTCCACTTCTTTTTGAGAAGGATTTTTTTGAGAAAGAGCTATTAGTAAATATTACTGCAAAAAAAGATAGACAACTGATATCCAACTGCTATCCATATGATTCTGTTGTTGGAAAGTATGTCTTAAAAAATATTATTTCGCCAGCAGAGAGAAAAAAGGTTAGTATTCTTTTACAGGATAAAGGCTATTTTCCTCCAACCAGATTCTATTTTGATAAGATTGAGCCTAAGTTTATTGATAATGCTATTGTTATGAAAGGGGATAAACCTGCCTTTTTAAACTATCTAACTGTTAATTTTTTATCCAGAAGTATAGTTCTAATTGATAATAACAATGAGAAATATGAGTTTTATAAGGAAGATTTGAATAACCTTATAACTTTTGATGACGCCGCAGCCTCTTTAGTTTTTAAAAATTTAAGATATACAGCATTTCACTCTCTAAGATTTAATACCATTTTAGAAAAGTGTCTATTTTGGTTCTCTATAGTATTCTTTATTTTTTCTGTCTGTATTTTAATAATAACACCAACATTTCCATTGCTGGTTATAATAATAAGACTCTTTTTAGTAATAGCTTTTTATGTGCTTTCAACATATATACTTCAAATATATAATGTTACAAATTTCTATCTGCCATCCAATTTAAGTTTTATTGGACCATACTTGGTTAGTATAATATGGTTTATATTGGCTGTCTTGGTTAATATTATTAGAATAATTTTCTTTAATAAAAATAGTCTGGAGAAAAATCTGTGAATGCTTATAGTGATGTATTGAGTAGTATAAGATCAAAAACCTATACTTTTTTCTTTTTGTCTGCTGTTTTTTACTGTTTACTCTCTATGGTTGTCTCTTTTATTAGTTATAGAATGGTCTCTGCTGATTATAATATACAGTTCTATATTGATTATATACTTAATAATTCTATTCTGTTTATTTTTAATAATCTAGTAATTTATGCAGCCAGCTTTTTTATGATTATGTATTCTATGATCATAAAAAGAGAGGATTTAATAAATAAGGAAAATAAGAAGGTACTTTTTTCTGATATAATAAGCAGTGGTCTATATATTCTAATAATATTGACGCTTCTTCTATTTTTAGGGCAGGAGTTTCTTGTTCCAAAAGCATATGATAAGCTTGCAGCGATTAAAAGTAACACAAAGCTCTCTGATACTCTGCTAAAACTTGCAAATAGTTCTTATGATAATTCCAATTTTGAACAGGCATTAAAATATTATAATGATTATACATATATCATAGAAAACGATTTTGTTAAAGAACGTATAAGAGAGCTTAAGGTAAAGACTGCAAATGATGAACTTGAAAGAAGAAAAAGCTTAAGTAAAAATACAGGATATATTACACCAAATGATCTTGATTATATAAAGCTTGCTCAAATCTCTTATGATAAAGAGGATTATATAGGAGCTCTGTATTACTATCAATATGTTCTTGAGACATATAACTATTCAAAAAGGCAGTCAAACCAACGTGATGTGGCTGAAAAAAGAATACAAGAGATAAAAAAGATTCTTCAGTTTAAAGATAGCATGCTAACAGATGATAAATTTCAAGATAAAATAGATCAAAATCTAAAAGATATTTCAAAAATTTATAATCTAAAGAGAGAGGCTGAAATTGCTAAAAGCAGAGAGGATTACTTTTCTGCCTACTTTCTCTATTCGGATATTTTAGATATTAATAGTGATTTAAGAGACGCTGTTCAGGAGAAAAATGATGCATTTTATAAGATCTCTTTGATAGGTGTTGATTATGATAGTGTTAGTAATGCAAAACTACTGCCATCAAGAGATAACATAGTATTTATGTATGATTCAGGTCTATTAATGAGTGCCAAAAAGATGGTTAGAGCATTGGATCTTGGTAAAAATATATATACATACTATATGTATGATATTAGATTTTTTAAGTATGATTCTCAATTCAACTTAAATTATGTTTCATATGCTCCATATGGAGAGATAAAAAATTATAGCTCTATCTATCAATTTATAAAAGATAATAGTAATACTAAAAATATGAATGGCTCTTTTGAGATACCATATATAATTAAAAAGAGAGATTTTGAATCGTTTACATCAAAAATTGCAGAGACAGATAAACATTTTCTCTCTTCCATATATACACTTAGTGATGATAAATATAAGATACTAAGAAATGTTACAACAGAAGAGAAGGACTCAATATTTTCTATATTTTCAAGAAATGGCTATGATCTTTCTGTTTTTTTTAACAATACATATTTTCTAACCCTATTCTCAGGCTCTACAACTGACAGAAATATGGAGTTTATTCCAATCCCTGAAATTTTATCTAAAAAGAGTTATAATGCTATTTTAAATTCTCTTCCAAGCAACTTAAAATCAGCTCTTAATTCAAATTATAATATTGAAGATGATAATCTTTATCATATAAAGAGTGGGTATAATGATGCCTATGTATCAAATTTGATAAAAAAGAGTGGATATAATGTAAAAAGTGATCTTTTTGGAATATCTGAGAAAAACTTTATCTTTCCTCTACCGATTTCTCCATCTCTTTTATATGATTTTTCTTTTGAATATCAGGACATGCTTAGACTTCCATTTTCTAAACTTGTTAAATTGGAGCAATGGAGTGAGGCTAATATAGAGGAGGGGATTAACAATGGTTTCTCTTTTGACACTATAGAGACAGCTGTTGCAAATAAAATTTCCAATATATTCTTGTTCTTTTCTCTATCTCTCTTGGCAATATCTATAGGCTGGCTCTTTAGATCAACAGCTATTAGTGTCTCTATTGGCTACTACCTATATGCAATATTTATTCCTCTTTTTGTCTATGTTGTTGTTAGCCTGTGTACAATCTTTAATACTAAATTATATTCGACATTAATGCAGGTTTTGCCATTTGGACTTATGGTGGTAGTGGCTCTTGCACTAAATATTATATTTGCTGTAGCATCGATATTTGTAGTTTCAGCAAGTTCTTAATAATAATTTATTAGTTATAGGTTTTTATGAATAGGTTTTTTACATTTTCATTTCTTTTATTTTTCCTCTTTTTTGGGTATGATTCTCTATTTTCAAATGATATTGTTAGTTTTTCTGCTGTAGGAGATATCATGGCACATGATAATCTTCAGGAGTATCTCCTATCTACACCTCAAGGCTACAACTCAATGTTTAAATATACAAAAGAGTATTTTTTAGATGATGATTTTACATTTGCTAATCTGGAAGTTCCAATCCACGACGGAATGCCAATTGCAGGCTACCCTCAATTCAATGCAAAAAAAGAGCTTTTAGATGCAATGGAGAGTGCTGGTATTGATATTTTATCATTGGCAAATAATCACTCTTTTGATAAAGGTTATGAGGGAATGACAGAGACGGTAAAGGGTGTTAAAAAGCATAATTTTATCTTTTCTGGAGTTGGTGAGAACCCAAGTGAGTCTCGTGAGGTTGTATACTTTACTAAAAACAATATAAAGTTTGCATTTATCTCTACAACAGCTATATTAAATGGTTTCAATGTTGTAGAGGATAAGAGTAAATCATTTGTCTATCTTGTTCCATTAGAAAACAAAAGGCTTCAGACTCTATTTTTAGAAAAGATATCTTCTGCAAAAAAGAGTGCAGATATTGTAATAGTTAGCTATCACTCTGGAATAGAATATACAAATACACCAGATCCTTTGCAAAAAGAGGTCTATTATAATATTGCTGAAGCAGGTGCTGATATTATATTAGGACACCATCCACATGTGTTACAGCCCGTAGAGTTTTATAAAACCAAAGATGAGAGAGAGACACTGATCGCCTTCTCTTTGGGTAATTTTGCCAGTGCACAGGCAAGGTATGATCTGAACAAGAAGGGTGCATACAACTCTCTTCAGGCAAAAACTGCTGATAGTGTAATATTAAAATTTGATGTTGTAAAAATAGAAGACAAAACGGCTATAATTAATACTTCGATTATTCCTCTATATAATGTTCGATTTGCTGTTAAACAGTATTATAACAAGCGTTTGATTAGTGAGGGATTTGCAACAGTTCCTATAGATGATCTTTTTGCTGATGAGAATAGATTTGGATTGAATATTAGTGAAGGAATGGAAAAATTTATTCTTTATAGATATGAGAAGATAAAAACTCTGCTTAATGTTCCTCTTTATGAAAAACCTCATGTTGATTTGGAATTGGAAAAGCTAGAGTTGGATGAGAGTAGTGATTCTATTGAAATTAAAATTGACTAAAAAGAGTTTAGTTTTTTTATAACTTCAATGAGGTTCTGTTTTTCCTCATCTGTACTATTTTCTAGTCTGTTTTCTATATATCGTATTATTTCGCTATAGATATTTTTCTTTTTCTGTGTTCCATATATATTTTTAAGTCTGTCAGTCTCTTTTATAATATCTCTTTTGGATTTGGTTGTTGCTTCGTTTAAAAATCTTCTTTTTACAGACTCTTTTTCATCTTCGTTTGGTATAAGTTTTATTATTGGTATTACAGGCAGAAGTTTTGAATATTCCAATTTTTTATTTTCTATTAGCATATCCCCAAAGTATTCAACAAGCTCTATATAATTGTATGCTGTTCGCCTACTTACATTCAGCTCATTTTCTACAAAATCTTTAAATGAAGTATAGTTATCATTTAAATAGAGTGCTTCATTACGAATTTTTAGTAATCTATGAGCCATCATTACTATACTATACTGAGTTATATTTGATAGATATTTTGCCTCAAGCTTTAATGTTTCATAATCATTTGGACAGTTTGAAAAAGTAAAAAGTTCAATAAAATCTGTTATAACCTTATTGATTAACTCTTTTTTTTCGTTTTGATCTAAATTTTTATCTTCATTTATTACCTTAACAGCATTATCTACAGAACCTCCACTATTTAAAGATTCTAAAGTCTCTCTTGTGCGGTTTTCCATCTTACTCTCTAGGCTGTTTTTAAGAATATCTAAATTACCTCTTCCAGATAGGTCAAAACTCTTTTTCTTACTCATAAAACTTCCATCTTAAAATATTTAAAAGAGTAACATTTTTTTTCTTTATTGTATATAACTTTTTAATGTATGGTGTAATTTGATGTCGAAAAAAACTTGAATATATCAATAAAATATGATATCTACTAATATTCACTTATAATCAAATCAACTATTTTTTTAAAAAAATGAGATAGATTTTTGTTATATAAATTTAGGAGTTTTATTATAAATAGAGATAAAACAGAAAATAGAGATGACTTTTTCATAATTAAGGCAAATAACAACCCTTTTTATGTAAATATAAGAGAGATAATAAAATATAGGGACCTCATTCTTATCTTGATAAGACGTGATTTTGTAGCTACATATAAACAGACAATATTAGGCCCAATATGGTTTATTTTGCAGCCACTCTTTACTACATTTGTGTTTACACTTGTTTTTGGTAATATAGCAAATATTCCTACGAATGGTATTCCTCATATACTATTCTATTTTTCTGGGGTAATTATATGGAACTACTTTTCTACAAGTTTAACAGCAACTTCGGATGTTTTCATTGCTAATATGGGGATGTTTGGTAAGGTCTATTTCCCAAGAATAAGTGTTCCAATTGCTACAACCATTACAAAATTGGTAACCCTTTTTATACAGTTAGCTGTTTTTGCACTCATTTATCTAGTGTTTATTCTGAATGGTTTAGAGGCGAGACCAAATATATATCTACTTCTGCTTCCTCTTCTTATTTCACAAGTTATGCTCTTGTCATTGGGCATTGGGTTGATTGTATCATCTATAACAACTAGGTATAGAGATCTATTATATTTGATGAGTTTTGGGATTCAACTTTTGATGTATATGACACCAATTGCCTATCCATTATCAGAAGTACCAAATAAACTTAAAATAATAATTCTCCTAAATCCACTAACACCTGTTTTTGAACTTATTAAATACTCTTTTTTTGGGGTAGGTGAGGTAAGTGGATTTTTGTGTGCTATAAGTGTTGCTGTTACCATTCTTATATTTTTGTCTGGTCTAATTATTTTTAATGCAACCGAAAAAACTTTTATAGATGTGGTGTAAAATTATATGGAAGAAGCTGTAATAATAGAGGGATTAACTAAGCAATATAGATTGGGAGTCATAAACCATGGAAGATTATATAAAGATCTTCAAAGTTTTTTTGCCAAAATAAGGGGTAAGACAGATCCTAACTTAAGTTTAGATAAGCTTCATTTAGCAGAACAAGAGGGAATCTTCACAGCACTGGACGATGTCTCTTTTTCTATAAATGAGGGAGATAGATTAGGTGTTATAGGAAGAAATGGTGCAGGAAAATCCACACTGCTTAAGATCTTATCTAGGATTACATATCCAACCAAAGGACAAATAAAAGTTAGAGGTAAAATAGCAAGTCTATTGGAGGTTGGTACAGGTTTTCATCAAGAGCTTACAGGTAGAGAAAATATCTATCTAAATGGCACAATACTCGGAATGAAAAAGAGAGAGATTGATAAAAAACTTGATGAGATAGTAAGCTTTGCTGGAGTTGAAAAATTTTTGGATACTCCAGTAAAAAGATACTCAAGTGGAATGTTTGTTCGTTTGGGGTTTGCTGTTGCTGCTCACCTTGATTCAGATATTTTGATTGTTGATGAAGTATTAGCTGTTGGAGATTATGAGTTTCAAAAGAAATGTATTACAAAAATGAATAGCATTAGCCAGACCGATGGAAGAACTGTTATTTTTGTAAGTCATAATATGAATACTGTTGAAAAGCTTTGTGAGTCTTGTGTATATCTTAATAAAGGGAAATTAGAATTATATTCAAGAGATACAAAAAATGTAATTAATCAGTATATGCATGAGAATTTTATATCAAGATCGGATACTATTTGGGAAAATAGTGGAAATGAGTTTGTTAATGATTACTTCATTCCAACAAAATTTTATATTACTGATAGCAAAAATAGAGTTATTACTGGTGGGATTGGGATAGATGAAGATCTGTTTGTAACAATAGAGGGCGAAGTAAAAAATTGTGATCCAAATCTTACTATAGCATACTCTTTATTTGATAGAGATATGGTTTCAGTATATAGAAGTGTTTGCTTTGATGATTTTGATGAAACAAAATGGATTAAGTTTAAGAAAGGAAAAAATATCATTAAAACAAGGATACCAAAACACTTTTTAAATGAAGATGAATATTATTTGAGGTTAGATTTCTCTCTTCATAAAATAAAATGGCTAGTAGATTTAGATGCCGCTCCTTTAATATTTGTAGAAATTACGGGTGGAAAAAATGTATCTACTTTTCTTACAGGTAGAAGTGGAGGACCAATCTCTCCAATAATGGATTGGACAATAGAAAATTAGCTTAAGTGTTACATATTATCATAATATTTATACATCTTTTTTACTTCGAATAAATTTAGATCGATAGGTTTGTCTATGTTCTCTAAGTAGAACAGTGGAACATCTCCATAAAATGAAGCCCATCCAGTGTAGGTACTAGGTGGTCCAACTAGATAGTCACATTTGGCAAAACTATAAATATCTTTTATTTGCTCATTTAGACCAAATACAAAATTAAGTCCAGATTTCATGAATAGAGTCTCTTCCAATATTTCATTTGAACAAATTAGAAATTTTATATTTTTATTTTTAAAAATAGATGCTAATTCTTTCATTTTTTTTATGTAATCATCTATTGCATAAAAAAAATTTGGAGCACACCACTCATAGTCTCCACGTCTTATATGAATTCCAATTAATGTATATTCCTCTTTCTTCTCTCTATCGTATTTAATATTTTCAATAAAATTATCTATTTCCATTTTATAACTACCTATAGGAGTGAAAATAGATTTTATAAAATCAGAATATTTTTCAAGACTATCAAAATCTCTAAATTTCCAATTCTCAATCTCTATGATTTTTGTTTTTTTTTGTGCTAGCTCTAAAAAATATTTATCCTCATTCAATAAATGTTTAGTGCCATCATTGGATGGTTCATAGAAAATGTATATGCCCATTTTATATAAAATATGGCGGATTTTATTTAAAATAGCAACAACAAAGTGGTTGGTATAATCCTTATCCCAATGATAAATCTTTATGTTTTTTATTTTTTTAAAATCAAAAACATTGGAATATCTTTTTAGTGTTCTATTATCTATAGCTAATTTATAATTAAATTGGCGTGAGTTTGCTATAAAATTAGATGCCATAATTAAAACATTACCCAATCCTGTTTTATAATAAATTCTCAATACAACCATTTAACTTATCTCCTCACTTCCAAATAGATTTATTAAAGAAAATCTATTATATAACTATATAGAGCTTGAATGGGTTATAGTAATATAATCCATATTTTTTATACTATTCTTAACATAAAAAAATAGCATTGTAAAATATAATATCTAATCATCATAAATTATTAAAATTATTTCAGATTTGGTTTAAAAAAGATCTTCAGTATTTGTCATAAGACCTATATATAATTGGTGGAAATAGATATTTTTGATAGAATTAACATTAATTTATTATGATGACTATTATAACAGTGGAAGAAAATATCAGAATTGACCAACAAAATTATAAAAGAAATTTACATATTTTTAATAAAATCTTCTCTCTTTTCTCTCTCTTCATCTTTTTGCCCATCTTCTTGTTTTAGAAGTTCATTCCATTTATTTAGATCTAAAAATTTAACAGTAGATTTTTTTTCTAATATAACTCTTGTGTTGCTATCTTCCCATGTAGCACTGTTTGGATCAAGATTAGTTGGATTTCCATATTTATTAGTATAGTGTTTTAAAAGATCATAGTATCCTATTCGTTTTTCATCCATATTTAAAGTTATAAGATAAAGTTTATCATCACTAAATTGAAAAAAGCCTCTTTTTATAAAACTTCTGCTATTCTTATTGATTTTACCAAAAACAGTAATGATTTCAGTATCAGGTTCAAAACGTATAGTTATGGCCTCATCTCTTTTCGTATCAAAATCATCACTTTTTTTAATTAGGTCTGTTACTTCATCTTTAGACATATTAAGTTTTATATCTTTGTATCCACTCTCTATATCTGCAGAAAATAGGATATATGAAGAGGTAAAGATTAAGATTGAGAGTATAAGTTTAAGTTTCATACAGATTGAAAATATCCTTTGAAATTATTTATGAAATCATGTTTGAATATATATCTATTGTTTTTAGTAGTATCATTTAGAGATGACATTAATAAGAGTTTTGCCCTATTTTTAATATCTTCTTTTAATAAAATAGCTTCTCCACCAGGCACTTTTCTATTTGCTAAAATTATATCAAATTCCTCTCTTTCAAGTACACTCTTCGCTTGTGATATAGAGGATGCAATAGAGATGCTAAAATCATATCCTAAAAAATTATTTATTAATCTATTCACAAATGTAAGATCATCATCAACAATTAATATCTTTTTGCACATACTATTTTCTCTTCATATAAAAAGGTTATTATGTTATAAATATCGGTAGTATGTCATTTAAAACTAAATTAAAATCAAAAAGAATAGAGTAAAAGTGCTATCATAAATAGCAACATTTTCATTTTTATTGATTTTTATTCCGATTTTATAAGTTTATGGAGTAGTATTTTTTTTATGATAGAGAGCAGTAATTTTGATGTTTTATTGAAAGATATTGATAATTATATTAGTTATATTGATGCTCAAAAAGGTTTATCCCATAATACTCAAATATCTTATAATAATGATCTTCATATTTTTTATGAATATTTGAAAAGAGAAAATATCTATATTAATAGTATAACACGCTCAAATTTTCGCAACTTTCTATTTCATTTGAATAGTGAGAAATATTCATCCACATCAGTTAATAGAATAATATCAGCAATAAAAGGTTTTATAAAATATAAGATAAGATATGGATATGAAGATAGCGCATCAATATTAGAAGTAGAACTGCAAAAAACAAAAAAACATCTACCTGTATTTTTATTTGATGACGAACTTAACCAGTTAATTAGTTTTAATTGTTCAAAAAAAGAGGATTTTAGAGATAAAGCAATATTTGAGCTAATATTTGCAACAGGAGTTAGAGTTTCAGAATTGGTCTCCGTTAATTGCTACGATATAAATAGCAATAGAGAGATAAAAATAAAAAAAGGAAAGGGTAACAAAGAGAGAGTTGTTATATATGGAGAGTTTTGTGAACTTATTTTAGCCTCCTATTTGAAATATAGAGATGAGTTTAATCCAAATGATGATGCTCTTTTTTTGAACCATTCAGGAAATAGGTTATCTGAACGTATGATTCGCTATATTATAAATAAGAGAATTGATGAGGTATCTATGATAAAAAAGATATCTCCACACTCACTGCGCCATAGTTTTGCTACATCAATGGTTAGAAATGGTGCAAATATAAGGAGTGTTCAGTCACTCTTGGGACACGAGAGTATAGCAACAACTCAAATATATACACATCTAACACCTGATGATATTAAAGATACATATAAGAGATTTCATCCTCATGGCAGATAATTAAATAAAAAGGACTCAATATAAGCTGGATTTTGTCTTTTAAGATCATCATCTATCTAGTAGTTATATCAGCTATAACTATCAAGCTATCTACCCGAGAATTTAATGGTTAATAAAGGGCAACCATTCTCATACTTGATATTGCTCTTGATGGGGTTTACCAGTCTGCTCTGTTGCCAAAGCAACGGTGAGCTCTTACCTCACCATTTCACCCTTACCAATTTAAAAATTGGCGGTATATTTTCTGCTGCACTTGTCCGTCTCTGCAAAAACAGAGCCTAGTTGTTATCTAGCATCAATCCCTTTGTGAGTCCAGACTTTCCTCTAGTAAATTGATTACTAGCGATGATCATTGAGTCCATGCTTTAAGAATATATAAAAAAAAAAAATATGTCAAAGAAATATTTAATTAATATTTATATACAACACACTAGATTTCTAATAAATTAAATTAAATATTATATAATTTGTAATTAAAAAAATAAAAAAAACAATAAAATATAAAAAGTAAAATATTTATTGATCTGTAAGAATATATTATGGTAAAATTATTAGTAGGTTAAAAATATATTTTAGGAGGAATTATGAGAGTAAAGATTTTTGTTTTTTTATCTGTGGTTATAGCATTGATTCTATTTAGCTGTAGTCAGTCATCTATAACTACGCCAGATGTAGATAGTAGTGGTAGAGTAACAACAACAACTTCTGTTGTATCTCCATCTACCATTAGTACGACAACGACGACAGAGTATCAGTATCAGCCTAGAGAAGCTGATATGATTAAAAATCCAGAAAATGTTACTATGGATAGAGCTGTTATTGTTGCTGGTTCTGAACTATATCTCAATTCTAATTTTTTGAGATCAATAATTCCACCATCAAAATTCCCAAATCTTACAAATGGTAAAGATTTAAGCAGTGATTTAGATTTTCCAAATGATGAAGTTATTGATTCTGCCCTTAGCAGAATATATGATAAACTAAGTGAGAAAGAGAGGTTAGCTCTTGTAGAGTATATTGATCAATTGAATTTTAAGATAGACCTTGTAGAGGAGGTGGATACAAGTGATGATGCTGATGGTTATATAAGAGCTATATTAGATGAATCGAAGGGGCGTGATGAAGCTTTTAATGATTTTTTTAATGCATTAGGGTATGATGAGGCTGCTTTAAAGATGGACAGCTATAGCTCTCCAAATCTTAGACAATATAGAAAGGTAGATAAAAATAGCAGAGCGAAAAGCAGTGACGAGATTATAGTTAAGGCCTATGACCTTGCGGCCTATTTTTTTATGAGCTATGATATTGAAGAGCTAAAAAATCTTAATAGAATATTTAATGCAGGCTTTGATATGGTTAAGATCGAGATGTTAATGAATGGTGACGGGATGAGAGCTCTCTCTATAGCTCCTCAAAAATCTTTAACCCCAGGAACCTGTTTAACTTGTTATTCACCAAGTGAGGCTGCATATAGAAACATTAGCCGATCTGGCTGTGGGGATTGTGGGATGGGTAAAAATCGCTGTTATTTCTCACCTTGTCCATACCCATATGGCAGGGGCGGAACCATGCCAAAGTGCAGCTACTACCCAGACTGCTACTGTACAAACAGTAACAATTATGCAGGCTCTTGTGAACCTTGCTACTATTGTAAAAATAGCATAACACCGCCAGTAGTATTGCCGCCGCCAACTACCACAACAACATTGCCATCATCACCGCCATATGAATATATGGGGCGTGAACAAAAGACAGTTGCTGGACACACTTTTCATCTTTTTGAAGCTACATCGCTTAATGGAGCACATATGTGGATGATAAAAAACGGTAAAACTGGGGATATCCTCTCAAGAACTATTAATAACTTGTTTACAGATCTATTTAAGGATGCAATATTTAACCTCTATGGTACATATGATCACTCAGTTCTTTTTGATAGAAGTATATTTATGTTTGATGGATACAGAAAATCTTCCAGATGTGTTTTGGGTTCATATCCTGGCTCTCGTGAGGTGGGACATTGGGACATAGCTGCCAGTAAGAAGAATCCAACATCAAGTGACAGAAAGCCCGACAGGTATGATTATGGAAGCTATGAGCCATTGGCAAACTTTATAGATACAAAAAAGTTTGTGGTTAATAGGGTTGGTGAAGCGGACGGAGAGATAGCTTTTTGGACAGCTAAAAATCATTTTTTGGGAATTGATAGCACAAAGACAGATACAGACCTATGGGGAACAGACAAAAAGAGTTATGATGCATCATATAGTATTGTTAGTGAATATTTCTGCAATACAAATGCATCCCGCAATAGGCAAGAGGATGTAAACTACTGCAGCTATATTGCTTGGTATGGCTACAAAAAGGGCTTTGGCATTGATATAGACTCCAAAGTAGCTGGAGGAAATGCAATTGTGCCGGATGATTTAGTAAAATCTGCCTACAACAAGACTCAGCGTGTTACTGTTGAGGTTGGTATGCCAGCCTGCGGCATTGGAATCTTTATGGGGTTTGGTCAAGTAACAAAATATAGAGATGAGATCTACTACCATAAAAAGACAGATATAGTTTTTAGAGCAGAGAGATAGTTGTCTATCTTATTAAACCTAGATATATTAAAAAATATATCTAGGTTCTATACTTTATTTTTTTAAGGAGTATTTTATGACTATTAAGAAATTTTATCCTCTCTTTATTTTCTCTCTATTTTTAATTTTCTCCTCTGGCTGTATAGATATAAAAGAGGAGGAGCTAAAACCTCTTC
>JAVBQL010000006.1:0-143186 GCA_031549085.1 Spirochaetota bacterium | reverse complement strand
TCCATTGGACGCATTGTCAGCACTGCTTTCTATTGTAGACTCCATCTCTGTAATAGATGAAGAGATCTCCTCAACACTGCTAGCAAGCTCTGTTGCTCCACTTGACAAAGATTGGGAGGCAGATGAAACTTGATGTGCTCCCTGAGATATATCTCTTGCACCTTTTTGGACACTTTCAATAAAGCTGGTTAATTCATCTATCATAATAAGAAAACTATCTGCCATATCACCAATTTCATCTTTTCTCTTTAAATCTTCAGGTGGAATATCAAGTGTTAGATCTCCATTAGCTATTATATTACAGCATTTCACAACATTCTTTAATGAAGTCGCTATATTTTTTGATAATATTATACCAAGTATAATTGATAAAATAACTCCAACAACTAGTAATGCAATTATAATAAGATTAACTGCCACAATATCTTTTTTGTTTTGTTCAAACAACTTCTCTACAAATATTATGTTAAGCTCTGTTGTCTCATTTAGGTATTCAATATATTTAACTCCAATTGGATTTAAACTCTCAACAGATATTTTTATTGCCTTATCTTCTTCTCCATCTCTCATTGCTTGAAATACTTGCTCTCTATAAATTTTATAGTCAGCAATAGTATTTTCAAGTTTTGCAATTACATTTTTCTCCTCTTCTGTAGTGGCATTAGCTTTTATTCTTGTCATTGCTTCATCTAGAACTTTGACATTCTTTTTTATCTCCTCATAAAATTTATTTTGATCTGTTTGAGTATCCCTATTTAATAGATCTGCAATAAGTGCTCTATTATCATTAAACCTTGCAAGAACATGATAGCAATCTTCAAGAGGCTTTACTCCATTATCATAAATAGAATCCCCTTTTGATGACACATTTCTCAAAGCCACCATACCAGAAGTACCAACCATAATAGTTATCAAAGAACATACTAAAAAACATATAATTAATTTAGTTCCAATTTTCATAAATAATCTCTCCAAAAGTAATATTAAAATCATAATTTATTTAAAATATTTTAGTTAAAACTGTATTTCTTTATTAAACAAAATAATCAAGAAGTATTTACTATTTCCGTATGATATATATAATTATGTGCGGCCAATATAAATTTTTCCATAAATACCCTCTATAAAAATAGAGATGATAACTAGATATAATCATAAATGTGAAGAGATTACCTCTAATTATCATAAAATAATGAATTCTTAAAAAATATTTTCTAAATCATTAATTAGACTAAGACTATAATATCATAAAAATTTATATTTTCTACTATTTTATTAAAAAAAAATAAAAAAAAATATTTTAATAAAAAAGCTCACTATTTTGATATAGCGAGCTTTTAAAATATAAAAACTAAAAATTACAATTGAACAAAACCATCATTATCCACATTATCTCCAACAGGAATATATTTTTTTTGTGTAAACGTATTTTTTTCTAATAAACTCCTATTTGATTTGTTTTCCGGAATAAGCTTTTTGCTGGCAGGCTTTTTGTTATTTTGTAAAATTTGAGGTGCACTATTTTTTATTTTAAACTTTTCAACAGATTCTAAAAGCAGTTTAGCTTGAGCATCCATCTCCTCAGCTGATGCTGCCAACTCTTCAGAGTTTGCACTAACCAATTGTGTAACCTGCTCTTGTTGATTTATAGCGCTGGCCAATTGTCTAACTCCAGCTTTCTGCTCTTTTGCAACAGTTGCTATCTCTTGAACCATGCTACTTGTTTTAATGATATCTGGAACAACCCTTGATATTAGCTCTCCTGCCCTATTTGCAACTTCAACACTACCTGTTGCTATCTTTTTTATCTCATCAGCAGCATTTATTGTCCTCTCAGCCAACTTTCTAACCTCACTTGCAACAACAGCAAACCCTTCACCATGTTCACCAGCACGAGCAGCCTCAATTGCGGCGTTAAGAGCCAACATATTTGTATTATTTGCAATATCTGATATTATTTGGATAGTTTCAGCAATCTTTTTCATAGATTCAACAGTCTCATTTACTGCCTCACCACCTTTTTTTGCCTCACTAGATGCTTTCGTTGCTATCTCATCTCCATTGGACGCATTGTCAGCACTGCTTTCTATTGTAGACTCCATCTCTGTAATAGATGAAGAGATCTCCTCAACACTGCTAGCAAGCTCTGTTGCTCCACTTGACAAAGATTGGGAGGCAGAAGAAACCTGATTTGCGCCCTGAGATATATCTCTTGCACCTTTTTGAACACTTCCAATAAAGTTGGTTAACTCATTTATCATAACAACAAAAGTCGCTGCCATCTCGCCAATTTCATCTTTTTTTGCCAGATCTTTTTCTGGTACTTCCAAAGTTAAATCTCCACTTGCAATTATTTTAAAAGCTCCAACAGCATTTTTCAAAGAGGTAGATATACTTCTTGATAGTATCACTCCAAGAAGTATAGACAAAACAACACCAACAATTATTAGTATAGTTATAACAGTGTTAGTTGTTGCAGTATCTTTTTTATTTGCATCAAATAATCCCTCTACAAATTTTATTTTTAGCTCTGTTATTTTATTTAGATGAAAAACATATTGATCTCCAAGTGGATTTAAACTATCAATAGATATTTTTATTGCTTTACCTTCTTCTCCATTTTTCACTGCTTGAAATATTTGCTCTCTAGAAGCTCTATACTTCGAAATAGTATCTTCTATCAATGCTATCTCTTTTTTTACTCCTTCTGTAACTGCCCCTGCTTTTATTCTTGCAAATGCATCATTAATAGTAATTACAATTTTATTTATCTCTTCCATAACTTTATTTTGGTCTGTGTTTGTATCATTATTCAATAGATCAGCGATAAGTACCCTATTATTATTAAACTCAGATAGAACTATGTAAGAATCCTCAAGAGCTTTTACCCCACTATGATAGATAGTATCTCCTTTTAAAGATACGTTTCTTAGTGCTATCACCCCTGATACTCCCACTAAGGTCGTTATAAAAGCACAGACTAGAAAAGATACAATTAATCTTGCTCCAATTTTCATGAAAAATCCTCCAAAAATTTTATAAAACTATACATTGTAATACTAATATTGAATTTCTTAAATTTCTTTCTTAGTAAATAGAGTATATTTTTATTTTAGTTTATTAATCTGACATATGGATTATATCATAACAAAACACATATTGTGTATGTTTATTTAAAAATTTATAAAAAATATTTTTATTTATAATTATTAATTAAAAAAATAATATCTATTAATCAAAACAAGCCAAATAAAATAGCAAAACATATTATTACAATCTTTATTGCGTAATTTTTTAAATTTTTTAATGAAAAATAATTTTAAGATAGTAAAATCTATTTTTTTTAAAAATAAACTAAATTATTTGACTTTAAACATATCTTATGATAAGCTTACTCCAAATTATTTTTAACGATTATCCCGTTAAATTATTCTTTCTTGGCTACAAATGAATGTAGCCCATTTTGTCCAAAAGGAGGAAAACATGAGAAAATATGAGATGATGACTATTCTTAGCTTGGATGAGAAAAATTCTTTTGATTCAAAAAAGTATTTTTCTGACACATTTTCAGGCTTAAAGATGAATGTTATTGAAGAAAAGGATATGGGAGTAAGAGATTTGGCATATCCTATTAAAAAAATAACAAGAGGTCACTATTTTCTGTTTCAAATAGAGACAGAGAGTCAGAAAAACATAGTTGAGCTTAATAAGACCTTAAAACTCAATAAGGCAATCTTAAGAACTCTACTGCTTATAAAAGAGTAGGTGGTAAGTTATGAAAGATTTAAATAGAGTTGTTTTGGTTGGCAGACTAGTAAGAGATGTTGAATTAAGGTATACTCCAAGCGGAGTTGCTGTTGCAAGATTTTCTATCGCTAATAATGATTCTTATATGCAGAATCAAGAGAGAAAAGAGTATGTAAGCTACTTTGATATTGTTGTTTGGGGCAATATGGGAATAAACTGTGATAAATATCTTAGAAAAGGGAGCTCTGTTACTGTAGAGGGAAGATTGAGACAAAATAGATGGGTTGATCAAGCTTCAGGCAAAAACCAATCTAAGATTGAAATTATATCAGATTTTGTCTATTTTAATGGTTCACCTCAACAACAAGGTGGTGGCAGTCAGCAAGGTAATAATCAACCTTTTAATAAAGAGCAATCTCAACAGCAGCCTAAACAAAATTATTCAAATGCACCTAAAACGCAAAATCAAAATAATGATTTTAATGCTAACCCTTGGGATGATATTCCATCTTCTGGAAACAGTGATGGATTCGATGACTATGGTTCATCAGATGATGATATCCCATTTTAATTTTTAATGAAAAGGAGACATACATATGGGCGGACATGATGCAACTCATGACGAAGATGACAAAATGATGGATGGAAACTCAAAGAGAAGAGTTTATACAAGAAAAAAAGTTTGTCGTTTTTGTGTAGATAAAAGTATAAAACTTGACTATAAAGAACTTGATGTTTTAAGAAGATTTGTCACTGAAGGCGGTAAAATTATACCAAGAAGAATAACAGGAAACTGTACAAAACATCAAAGAGTATTGGCACATCAGGTAAAATTAGCTAGAGCTATTGCTTTGCTTCCTTATCTAAAAAAATAGCGGAGGTTAAGAAATTATGGGAAACAATATAAAAGTTATATTAAAGAAAGATATTCCTAGTTTAGGTGAAGAGGGTGATGTAGAGATTGTAAAGGTTGGTTATGCAAGAAACTACCTTTTTCCTAATGGTTTAGCAGTTGACTATTCACTAAAGAATAGAAACTTACTAAAAAGACAAACAGATGCCATTGCAAAGAAGAAGCTAGAGAAAAAAGAGAACTCTCTACAATTAAAACAAAAACTAGAAGAAGTAAAAATTTCTATAGAGATCAGTGCTGGTGACAAAGGCCGATTATATGGTACAGTAACTACAAACCATATATTTGATGAGCTAACTAAACTTGGCTTCTCTTTGGAAAAAAAGAAAATTGAACTAAAAGAGCATATAAAATTTGCAGGCGCTTATAAGTTTACAGTGCATATATATCAAGATATCTCTGCTGAAGTAACTCTTGAAGTAATTGCAAAACAAGAAGAGAAAAAAGAGGATACAAGACGTCCAAAAAGAAAAAAGAGATTTGATAATAGATATGATAACTTCAACTCTGAAAATAGAGAAGAGAAAGAGCTTGATAACAAAGATGATATAGAGTCTCCTACTGACACATCAGAAGAGTCTTAAAAAATTTTTGGCGATATAGAGGAATAAGTTTTGAGTGATCCTATCTCATCTAAAGTTCCCCCCTCTAATATAGAAGCAGAGAGAGTTGTTCTCTCTGCGATTTTACTTGATAATGGTTCTATAGAAAAAATTTTAGAGCTAAAATTAACTCCAGAAGATTTCTATGATGATAGAAACGGTAATATTTTCAGAACCATTTTACAAATTCAAAAAAATAATATTAAGAATATAGATCTTATCTCTTTAACTGAGTTTTCTCGTTCTATAAATTTATTAGATAAAATTGGTGGAATTGATTATCTTAATTCATTGGTTGATATAATCCCATCAAGTGCAAATATTGATTATTATGCAGAGCTAATAAAAAATAAATCTATGCTTAGGCAAATGATATATATTTCTCAAGATATCATTCAAAAAAGCTATAGTTCGCCTCATGATGTGAAGGCTTTCATTGATGAATCAGAAAGAAAGATTTTTGATATAAATCAAGATTCATACACATCTAGCTTTGTTAAAATAGGCGATATCATAAATGAGAGTATTACAAACCAATTAGGGCGTGAAACTAGAAAACCTGGTGAATATTCTGGAATAAGCAGTGGTTTTATAGGGCTTGATGATATGACAGATGGTTTTCAAAAGCAGGAATTTATAGTTGTTGCTGCCCGTCCAGGTATGGGAAAAACCACCCTTGGTCTTAATATAGCGGTAAATAGTGCCATCAAAGCCAATAAAAAGATTGGATTTTTTTCAGGTGAAATGAGTAAAAGATCTGTTGTAGAGCGTATTATTGCTTCAGAAGCTCGCATAAACAGTAAACATTTTCAACATGGTTTCACATCTAATATTGATAAAAATAAAATTGTCGAGGCTGCCACAAGACTATATGAAGCCCACCTATATTTTGATGATACTCCAAATATTCCGATATTAGAACTCAGAAGTAAGGCACGCAGATTAAAAAAAGATTTTAGTATTGATATGATTATAGTTGATTATCTTCAATTAATTACTGTTGGTGATGAATTAAGTAGAAATGTTCCTCGCCATGAGCAGATTGCATATGTATCAAGATCTCTAAAAGGGCTTGCTCGTGATCTTGACATACCTGTAATCGCTTTAGCACAGCTTAACAGAAATATGTCAAACAGAGGAGAGGATGCGACACCTAGACTATCAGATTTAAGGGACTCTGGCTCAATTGAACAGGATGCAGATCTTGTTATCTTTATACACCATACAGAGAAAAAAGAGGATGAGAATCTTGATTATAAGAGGGTCGAGCTAATTATTGGAAAGAATAGAAATGGTCCTGTTGGCATAGTTGACTTGATGTTTTTCAGTAATTTCACAAAATTTGATAATGCAACTAAATATCAATTTGATTAAATATTAGAAATTATGTAAATATAAATTATATATAATTAAATACACTGTTTTTTATAAAGGAGCTTTTTTATGAAATCTTTTATACGATCTCTATTTATTCTTATTGTTGGTATAATATTAGGTGTTTTTATTGTTGTCTTTGGACTGGTCTCCTTCGTAATGTCGGCCTCAAAAAACATAGAGGGAATAAGTGTAACAACAACTGTTAATAAACACTCTTGGCTTATACTAGATTTTTATGGTACCATAAGAGAGGGAACAACATCTGATTTTTCTGATATTCTATCCTCATCAGAAAATAGCAAACAGATTGAGTTTTTAAAGTATATAAAAGCAATAGAATATGCTGGCAGTGATATGAAAATTGAAGGTATTATCATTAATGCAGATTTCACTTTTTATGACCGTGTGTATGTTGAAGAGATTATTAATGAATTAAAAAAGTTTAAAGAGTCAGGTAAAAAAGTGATTGCATGGTTTTCTACTGGTGTTAATAATAACTATTTACTCTCATCTATAGCAGATGAGATATATATGCCAAATACAAAATCTGCAGATTTAACCCTAAAAGGCTACTATTTGGAACTTCCCTACTATAAAAAGTTTCTAGATAAAATCGGTGTTAGTGTTGATGTTATACACATTGGCAATTATAAAGGAAGTGGAGAAAATTACTCTCAAGAGAGTATATCACCAGAATTATATAGTTCATATATTAGTCTTATGAGCAGTAATTATGAATATTTCATAAATACTATCTCTGAAAATAGAAAAATAGATAAAAATCACCTACTGACACTCTTCTCTTCAGGAAAAACTGTTTTTATGTCTCCTGAAGTTGCAAAAAATAGTGGTTTTATTGATGGTTTTTTTAGTTTTGATGATCTAAAAAATTATGTATCACCAAGCATAAAATTTGACTCAATATCTCTCTATAACTATGCAAAGAGTATAAAAACAGCTTCTCAAAATGATAAAATCGCTGTCTTCTATGTAGATGGAACAATTTATAACTATTTCACAAGTAGTGGTAATAATAGAGGAATGAGAGATCGTACAGTTGGGGCAAAATCTTTTATTGAGACAATAAATAAGTTAAAAAATGATTTCTCTATCAAAGCTGTTGTTTTGAGAGTAAACTCTCCTGGCGGAAGTGCACTAGCAAGTGAATTGATGCTTCAAGAAATTATAAAATTGAGAGAGACAAAGCCTGTCTATATATCTTTTGGCCCTATTGCTGCCTCTGGAGGCTACTATATAAGTTGTAGCGCCAATAAGATATTTGCCTCAAATTCTACAATAACAGGTTCTATTGGTGTTGTTGCTATGTTACCTAATTTAGAAGGTAGTGCCTCAAAGCTTGGAGTTGATTTTTCAAAAATAAAATTAAATAAATATGATGATATCAATTCTTTATTTAAAACAAGAACCCCAGATGAGCTTGAGATGATAAGAAACTCTATGAAAGATACATATGATGAGTTTACACTTCATGTTTCTCAAAACAGAAATATAGGTATGAATGATCTATCAAAAATAGCAGAGGGACGTATTTGGAGTGGAAAACAAGCAGTAGATAATGGTTTAGTTGATATGATTGGTGGTTTAAACTCAACTATAGAGTTTGCAGCCAATGATCTTGAGTTATCAAACTACTCTACTGAATCATATCCAAAAACTGAAGGGTTCTTTGAAAAATTGATTAAATCTTCAACAGTATTATTTGATGGAGATTTTTCAGCAGAGTACCATATTGCAAGTAAAAATAGAGAGTTAAAAAATGTAATAGATCTATATCACTATATTATTAATAACAGAGAGAAGTGCTCTATGCTACTTCCTTTTTATGATTTACCATAGAAACAGTTTTATATAGAGATTATTAAAGAGGAATTATTTAATTCCTCTTTTTTATTGATTTATGACTCTTTTATTCTTTAGGTTTAAAAAATATTTTTATTAAAATTATAGAGATAATCAGCAGCCATATGATAACAATGGGAACCGCATAGTACCATTTTTTGGGTTTCCCATCTTTCCATAAATCAACAGCCTCCCTTTCACACTCCTCCATAATATTTTTTGGAATAAGTTTTAGACATAACATAACCAAGAGTGGTACAATAATTATATCATCAAGGTAGCCTAATATTGGTATAAAATCAGGTATTAAGTCTATTGGGGATAAGGCATAACCAACTGTTATTATTGCAAAAACTTTTGCTATTATAGGTGTATCTTTTCTTTTGTAAGCAAGAAATAGTGCAGAAACCTTATGTTTTAATTGATTTACTTTCTCTTTAATATTAAATTTCTTCATAAAAATAGAGCATTGATTAGTTTTTAAGACAACAAGCTATTCAATTCTCTCTCCACCTCTCTATCTACTATATTTATACTCTCCAAAGTTAATTCATTATTATTTAGGTTATTTTTAGAAAATATATCTATAATTTTTTCTGTATATAGCTCTATATCAAGAAAAGATATCTTTTCTTTTAGGAATTGATTTACTAGATACTCATTGGCACTATTAAAGAGTGTCTGATATAATCCTCCAATATTTCCACATACATATGCAAATTCAAGCATCTTAAACTTTGAAAAATCGATAGGCATAAAATCAAAAGAGAGAGGTTTGGAAAAGTCAAACTTTGAAAAGCTATTATTTTTATATTGAGGATAAAAAAGAGCATTCATTATAGGAATACTCATATCATTTATCCCTATCTGTGCATATATTTCACCATCAATAGTTTCAATCATAGAGTGTACCATAGATTGAGGATGAATAACTACTTTTACTTTTGATAAGTCAAATCCAAATAGCTCTTTAGCCTCTATTACTTCAAGTCCTTTATTGCTCATTGTAGCAGAGTCTATAGTTATCTTATTACCCATCTTCCATGTTGGATGCTTTAGAGCATCTTCAACAGTTATACTACTCCATCTACTTTTATCAAGTTTTAAAAATGGTCCACCAGAAGCAGTTAGAATGATATTCTCTATATTTTTTGTCTCTTGATTTTTTAAAAGATTAAATATTGCACTATGCTCTGAATCCACAGGTATTATTTTACAATTATTATTTAAAGACAACTTTTTTAGTATTGGTCCAGCACAAACAATTGACTCTTTGTTTGCTATTGCAATATCAATTCCATTTTTTAGAATCTCAATTGATGGGTTTAGCCCTGCTTTACCAGATATACCATTTAATATGATATCATTTCTCTTATCACTGCATATTCTATTTATTCCATCAACACCAGAATATACTTGTGTACCATTATATATCGTTTCATATGAAAAAAAGTGCTTTTTCATCACATTTGCATCTGATACAACAGCGTAAAGAGGTCTATACTTATCAATTATTTTTAATAGAGCATCAATATTGGAGTGTGTTGATGTTGCAATTAGGATGATATCATCTTTAAAGTTATCTATAATTTTTAGTGCAGATTGACCAATTGAGCCAGTAGCACCTAGTATTGATATACTTTTCACTTTTTAGTTCCTTAAAACTCAATTCACTCTTATTTTATGTAGTCACAAAACAAATAACTTTTTATATTCACTTTACTTCATGCTTCTCAATAAATTACTTGCTTATAGCAGCAAAATATATTTGAAGTATCATAAAATAGATTGGAAAAACATAGAGGATAGTGTCAACAGAATCTAAAATACCACCTCTTCCCAATATTATTGTTCCAGAATCTTTCTCATTAGAGTGTCTTTTAAAGACAGATTCTACAAGATCTCCTATTGGAACTAATATTCCTGTTAAAACTGGAAATAAAAAATAGAGCCAAATTGGTAACATCTCAAATTTAAAAATATTGTTAAACATAAAATAGTAGATTGGTACAAATAGGAAGGTTGTAATATAAGCTCCAATAAAACCTGCCCAAGATTTATTTGGACTCGCTGGCATATTTATTAGGTTCTTTCTACCCAATGTCATTCCCCACACATATGCAAATATGTCATTTGACCAAACTATAACTATAAAGAATATTGCGAGAAGAGAGCCCTCCATTGTGCCTGAAGAATCTATATTAAAAAATATTGGATTTGGTTTTTTTGGGGATAGGCTTACATTAAATATAAACGGTAGAAAAAATGATGGAACACCAATATATATAATACCTAAAAATTTATATAGCATATCTTTAAAGGACTTTTCAAACTCATTATGAAATATAGAGCTTGCTAGTATATACGAAAAAATAATAATAATATAAAAAACAAAGAGAGGCAGGGTTAGTTTATATGATTGAATATTAAGTATATTGTGCGCATATAAAAAAGAGAATAGAAAAATAGTAAAATTGACTATAGGAAGAAAAAGCTTTTTATCACTTTTAAATAGTGTTGTATTTAGCTCATAGCTACCAAGAATTGGAATTAAGATAGCCATAATAATATTTATAAATATATGATTATTTTGAGGAAAAAATAAAAAAACAATAACTGTTGGAACACCAATTAATGTAATAACCAATCTTTTTAAAAAATCACTACGTTTTTTTTGTGCCACCGTATCTTCTCTCCCTGTTACAAAAGTTTTCTAGTGCATCTACAATATCCTCTTTTTGGATATCTGGCCACAATTTATCTATTACAGAAAATTCAGAGTATGCTGCCTGCCACAAAAAATAGTTGCTTATTCTAAATTCTCCGCTTGTTCTCATTATTAGATCTGGATCTTTAATATTTGCCGTCAAAAGATACTTTGAGAATATCTCCTCATCAATATTTTTAACTCCATCATCTACTACTCTATTTACAGCCTGTATAATATCATACTTACCTGAATAGTTGAAAGCTAGATATACAGTAAGGGAATCAAAGTCTGCAGTCTCTCTCTCTACATTATTGATACTATCTAATACAGCCTTATTAATACCGCTCTTGTCCCCTAGATGTACTATCTTTATCTTGTTTTTTATATAAAATTCAAATTCTTCTTTGAAGTGCTTTACAATTAAGCCCATCAAAAAAGAGACCTCCTCCTCTGATCGTTTCCAATTCTCTTTGGAGAAAGTATATAGGGATACCACAGGTATTCCAAGTTCTTTTATGAAAAGTATAATCTCTTTTGCTTTCTTTACTCCTTCACTATGGCCCACAGTACGAGGCAAGCCTCTTTTAGAGGCCCACCTGCCATTTCCATCCATAATAAAAGAGATATGATTGATGCTATTATATTTCAAGTAGATCTTTCTCTTTTTTCTCTAGTAGTGTATTTATCTCTTTTGTATACTCATCTGTCATCTTTTGAATTTCATCTAATAGTTGCTTCTCTTGATCTTCAGAGATCTTGCCATCTTTAAGTGACTTTTTAGAGTGTTCATTTGCATCTCTTCTTAAGTTTCTGATACTTACTCTTGCATGTTCAGCTACAGCTTTTGCATCTTTTACTATATTTTTTCTTGTCTCTTCAGTCAAAGCTGGAATTAAAACTCTAACAACAACCCCGTCACTTGATGGATTATAACCCAACTCAGATTTTTGAATAGCTTTCTCTATATTTTTTATCATACCCTTATCCCAAGGCTGAATCAATATAAGTCTAGCTTCTGGTACAGATATAGAGGCTACTTGAGCTAATGGAGTTGGTGTTCCATAATAATCTACCAATATTGGGTCCAACATATTTGCAGTTGCACGGCCTGTACGTAGGTGTTTTAACTCCTCTTGAAAACTATGGATAGATTTTTTAGCTTTTTCCTGAAAATTTTTTTTAATTTCATCCAACATATATCTCTCCTCTACTATTTATATTTTTATTTATAGTTCTACTCTGCAATAGAACCAACAATTTCATCTGATAGAGCACTCTCTAAAGCACCATCTTTCATCATATTAAGAACCATTAACTTCATGTTATTCTCTCTCATCATTTGTATAGCAGTCATGTCCATTATTTTTAACTCTTTTTCAATAATATCATGAAATCTCAATTTGTCTATCTTTTTTGCATCATTAAATTTTTCTGGATCTTTATCATAAATTCCATCAACTTTGGTTGCTTTTATTACAAATTTAGAATCAATTTGCAATGCCCTAAGTACTGCTGTTGTATCTGTAGAAAAGTAGGGATTTCCTGTTCCTCCAGTAAAAACAGCAACACCTCTCTTTGCAAAGGTCTCCTCTACTTTATCTCTATCAAAGAGCCCAACAACACCATCAATATTTACAGCTGATTGAACAGTGCAATTTATATTATAATATTTGAATCTCTCTGCAAGAGAGAGACCATTTATTACAGTTGCAACCATTCCAATTTTATCACCATAGAGTCTGTCATATCCTTCAATCTCGTTTCTTCCACCTCTAAAGATATTACCACCACCAACCACAAAACCAAGCTCAATATTGTTGTTTTTATTTAAAATAGTTGCAATTCTTTTACAAAAAGTATCAAGAGTAGAAAAAGAGATCCCATACATGAGATCTCCTTTTAAAACTTCACCTGATAATTTTATTAAATATCTATTTTTTACCATATTAACCTATCATATATCTAACAAAAGAGTTAATCTTTATATCAGTACCCAATTTTTTTGCAACACTTTCAATATATCCTGATACAGAAACTTTATCATCTTTTACATAAGGCTGACTTACAAGACAAGTTTCAGCGTAATATTTCTCGATTTTACCTTTAACAATATTATCAATAATATTTTTAGGTTTATTAGCTCCCTCTAATTGTTTAGTAAAGATCTCTTTTTGTTCATTAGTATCTTTTTCTGGTATTTGAGACGGGTTTAGATACAGCGGATTTGAGGCTGCAATATGCATAGCAACATTATTAGCCATCTCTGCAAACTCCCCACTATCTTTTAAATCTTTACCAACATCAAAGAGAACAATAACACCAATCTTGTTATTTCCATGAACATATGTCTTTGCCATTTGGTTATTATTTAATGTTATACATTTTACAGATTTTAGTTCAACTTTCTCTTTTGTCTGAACACTGATATCTTGGACTAAATCCAAATATGTATCATTAGATTCGCTTAATGTCTCTAATGCTTTGTTTAAGATCTTATCTTTTCCAGATTTAAAAATATCATTTCCAGAGACAAAGTCAGTTTCACAGCCCAAAAGAATCATAACAACTTTGTTATCTTTTGCTGCAACAAAAACACCGCCCTCTTTTGTATCTCTATCATCTCTCTTCTTTGTATCAGCTAAACCTTTCTCTTTTAATATCTTCAAAGCCTCATCAAAGTTACCATTAGCCTCTATAAGTGCCTTTTTACAATCCATTACACCAGCATTAGTTACCTCTTTTAACTTCATTACATCTTTTGCACTAATATCCATAGTAGTCCTCCTAATTTACTTTTTTTTACTCTTCATCTGCCCCATCACTACTCTCTGTTTCAACAATATCTGTGTTGGCAGCATCTTCAGCAGGAACACTACCATCATCTTCAGAAGATTCTTCTATTGTCAAACCTTGCTCCATATCGAGGCAAGCATCTGCTATTATAGAGGCAAATAGATTTATTGATCTTATAGCATCATCATTACCCGGTATAGGATAGTCAACAACATCTGGGTTACAATTTGTATCAACAACAGCTATTACTGGAACTCCAAGTTTTTTTGCTTCAGCTACTGCAATGGCCTCTTTTTTTGAGTCAATTATAAATAGTACGCCAGGAAGCTGAGTTAGATCTTTAATACCACCAAGATTTTTCTCCAGTTTCTCTTTTTCTTTTAATAGTTGTAACTTTTCTTTCTTTGGGATAATATCAAATGTTCCGTCAACTTCCATCTTCTCTATTTTCTTCAATCTTTGTATTGATTTCTTAATAGTTGAAAAGTTTGTTAACATTCCACCAAGCCATCTATTGTTTATATAGAATTGATTGCATCTTTCAGCCTCTTTTTTCACAGAGCCTCTGGCTTGCTTTTTAGTTCCAACAAATAGAACTGGTTTGTTATCCTTTACTGTTTTATTTATAATCTCTACAGCTTTTTTGATCTCTACGATTGTTTTTTGAAGATCGATGATATGAATACCATTTCTCTCAGAAAAGATAAAACGTGACATTCTTGGGTCCCATCTCTTTGTTTGGTGCCCGAAGTGAACTCCTGACTCAAGCAGGTTTTTCATTGTAATAATTGCCAAACTGTCCTCCTAATAAAAAGGGAATAAAACTACACAAACTTTTCTTAAAGGCCCTTAGTTAAGAACTAAAACCTAAAGAGAGAACATAAACCACCCCTATTTGAAGTGGTGCTTTAGCAATTAAGCCATATTTCTCAAAGCCTTAAAAAAAGCATTGGAAGTTTATTTATTTTATTAAATATAAATTAATAAGCATTCTATAGAGTGTCTCCATTGGAAGACCCACAATATTTGTATAGGAACCAACAATCTTTCTTATAAAAAGACTAAAAACACCCTGTATTGCATATCCGCCAGCATAACCTTTCCATATATTATTGTCAAGATAATATTCCAAAAATTTAGGATTAAGATTGTCAAAATAGACTATCGATTTTGCATATTTTGTATCTGCTATACCCAATTTGTTATTGACTATTGATACTCCAGAAATAACTAAATGTTTTTTGCCCGAAAGTTTCTTGATATTTAATAGTGCTTCATCCTGATTTTTAGGCTTGTCTAATATCTCTCCTCTATAAACCACCATTGTATCAACACCAATCACATACCTATCGATAAATTGATTCAACTTTGATATAGAGAGGGCCTTACTATAAGCCAATAGGGGTGCAAGTTTTTTGGGATTCTTTTCTAGAAATGAGTTCTCATCTACAGTATGCTCTTCAGTTTCAAAATCTATATGAGCATTTGTTAAGAGTTCTGCTCTTCTAGGGGATGATGATGCTAATATAAATTTCTCTCTTGTTATCATAAAAATTGAGATATCATTTTTATAAATAGTTGTAAAGAGTATTAAAAAAAATATGACCTACTTTAAACAGTAGGTCATAAGATATTTAGCTATATTTTTTATAACTGTACAAAACCATCACTATCAACATCATCATCTATATCTATATGTTTTTTAGTAGGCAAACTATTTTTTGCGACAAAACTACTATTACTTTTAATTTGAGGTATAGGTTTTATAGTTTTACTTTTTATATTAGCTTTTCTTTCACTCTCACCACTATCTTTTATTTTAAATCTATGTACCAAATCTAGCAGTGTTTGAGATTGAGACGCCATTTGCTCTGCTGAAGCGGCAAGTTCTTCTGAGTTTGCACTAACAAGCTGTGTCACCTGCTCCTGTTGATTAACAGCAGAAGCCAATTGTCCAATCCCAGCTTTTTGCTCTTTAGCAACTGTTGCTATCTCTTGCACCATACTGCTTGTTTTAATAATATCCGGTACAGCTTTAGAGATTAGTTCCCCTGCTCTATTTGCTATGTCAACACTATCTGTTGCTATAGTTTTTATCTCATTAGCAGCATTTATTGTTCTCTCTGCCAACTTTCTAACCTCACTTGCAACAACAGCAAATCCTTCACCATGTGAACCTGCTCTAGCCGCCTCAATTGCAGCATTAAGTGCAAGCATATTAGTATTATTAGCAATATCAGATATTATTTGTATTGTCTCTGCAATCTTTCGCATAGACTCTACTGTCGCGTTTACAGCCTCTCCTCCCTGTTTAGCCTCTTCAGAAGCTTTGAGAGCTATCTGCTCGCCATTAACAGCATTATCAGCGCTACTTTCTATGGTAGATTCCATCTCTGTAATAGAAGAAGAGATCTCTTCAACACTACTAGCAAGCTCTGTTGCTCCAGTTGAAAGCGCTTGTGAAGATGATGAGACTTGACTTGCTCCTTGAAATATTTCATTAGAACCTTTTTGAACACTTGAAATAAAAGCATTTAATTCATCAGCCATAACAACAAAAGTTTTTGCCATCTCCCCTATCTCGTCATTCTTTTTCAGATCATTATCAGGTATTTTTAAAGTTAGATCTCCATTTGCAATAATTTTAAAAGCCCCTATAGCATTAGTTAGAGATGTTGTTATATATTTTGATAGAGACATTCCTAAAAATATAGATAAGACAACTCCAATTATTATGACAATTATTGTAGCAATTTGTGTTCTCAACTCGCTAATATTATTATCATCAAATATAGTTTTGTAGTTTACAATTTCATCTTTTGTTACTTGCATATTATCTTCATTATATTCAATAGCTGCTGGGACTAAATCATTAGTAAAAATCTCTCCTGCTTCAAAATATTTTTCCTCTTTTACCAATTGAAATATTTTTTCTAAAGCTTTTTTATATCTTCCCAACATATCAGTGGTAGTATTATGATAATCTTCTATTTCTTCTTCTGTTGTAAGAGCTTTAAAATAGGCAGCTTCAATATCATCAACTATTTTCATATATTCATATATTTTCTTTGTACTTTCATTATAGTTTGTTTTTGTATCTCTATTTATAAGATCGGATATCATAAATCTCATCTCATTAAAATAATACAACAGATAGAGAGACTCTTCAAAAGAGGCTGTACTTCTTTTAAAAACGTCATCTCCATTTTTGTTAACTTGATTTAAAGAATATAACCCCATAATACCAATAAATGTTGATATAAAAGCACATATTAAAAATGAAATAATCAATTTTGTTCCAATCTTCATAAAAACCTCACAATCTTTTTACTATATAGATACTCTTCAATATAATATCGGCTTAAAAAAGAGCATTTATTAAATTTAAAAGTATCAATTTGCTTATTTTTTGTGTATCCTGTAATCAATTTATGATATCATTTTTATTAAATATTGTAAACAATATTGAAAAATATGACCTACTTATTAAAAGTAGGTCATATGGTTTATTCTTAAGTTAAGTTTTTTTATAATTGAACAAAGCCACCACCATCAACGTCATTATCTGACTCTATATGTTTCTTCGTAGGTGTATTATGTTTTGGTATAACATTACTACTATTTGTAATTTTAGGTAGAGGTATTATAGTTTTAGGCTTCATACTACTCTTTATACTATTCTCGCCACTATCTTTTATTTTGAATCTATGCACCAAATCCAAAAGTGTTTGAGATTGAGACGCCATTTGCTCTGCTGAAGCGGCAAGCTCTTCTGAGTTTGCACTAACAAGCTGTGTCACCTGCTCCTGTTGATTAACTGCAGAAGCCAACTGTCCAATTCCAGCTTTTTGCTCTTTAGAAACTGTTGCTATCTCTTGCACCATACTGCTTGTTTTAATAATATCCGGCACAGTTTTAGAGATTAAATCTCCAGCTCTATTTGCCACCTCAACACTACCAGTTGCAATTTTCTTTATCTCATCAGCAGCATTTATTGTTCTCTCTGCCAACTTTCTAACTTCACTAGCAACAACAGCAAATCCCTCTCCATGCTCTCCAGCACGAGCAGCCTCAATTGCAGCATTTAGAGCAAGCATATTGGTATTATTAGCAATATCAGATATCACCTGTATGGTCTCTGCGATTTTTCTCATAGATTCAACAGTCTCATTTACGGCCTCTCCGCCTTGCCTAGCCTGTTCAGAAGCTTTAAGAGCTACCTTCTCACCATTTATGGCATTGTCTGCACTACTTTCTATTGTAGATTCCATCTCCGTAATAGAAGATGAGATCTCCTCAACACTGCTTGCAAGCTCTGTAGCTCCGCTTGAGAGAGTTTGTGCAGATGATGAGACCTGGCTTGCACCCTGATGTATTTCATTAGAACCTTTCTGAACACTTGAAATAAAACTATTTAACTCTTCTATCATAATAAGAAAAATCTTTGCCATATCACCGATTTCATCTTTTCTCTTTAAATCTTCAGGAGGAATATCAAGTGTTAAATCTCCGTTAGCTATAATACTACAACATTTTATAACATTTTTTAGTGAGACTGTGATATTTTTTGATAGCACCATTCCTATAAATATAGAGAATAGAACTCCAATTATTATAAAACTTATTGTGACAATTTTTGTTTTTAGCTCATTGGCATTATTATCATCAAATACACTTTTGTAATGTACAGTTTCTTCTTTTGCTACAGCCATGATATCATCTGTGTACCAAACAGCAGCAGGCACCAAATAATTAGTAAATATTTGTCCTGCTTCAGAATATTTTTCCTCTTTAACCAACTGTACTATCTTGTCTAATGAGTCTTTACATTTTTTTAGTGTACTAATAGCTTCCTCACGACCTTTTTTCTCTTCAGTTGTTAAAGAGTTATAGTAACTAGTCTCTATATCATTAACTTTTTTAAAACATTCATATATTTTTTTTATAGTTTCATTATAGTCAGTTTTTGTATCTTCGTTGATAAGATCAGCGGTTATAAATCTTACCTCATTAAAATAATAGAGTATATAGAGAGACTCTTCAAAAGATGCTGCACTGCTCTGAAATACAGTATCACCATTTGTATTAGTCTGATTTAAAGAATATAGACCCATAATACCAATAAATGTTGATATAAAAGCACATGCTAAAAAAGAAATAATCAACTTTACTCCAATTTTCATAAAAAACCTCATATTTTTTTTCTATAGTAAATACTATGCAATTAATATCGGATTTAAAAAGAATATCTGTAATTAATTTAAGCAATAACGATCAAATATAATAAATAATTATATAATTCTTATTTCTCTCTCTAATTTGATTGCTTTAGCAGAATAGACTTCATCTTCAATAAATTTGATAAGGGATATAACATCATTAGATGTTGCAGAATTTTTATTAATTATAAAATTAGCATGCTTTTCAAAAACTGATGCCCCACCAATAGATTTACCTTTTAACCCAACTTCATCTATAATTTTACCTGTCGAAATGCCAATATTATAAATATTTTTGAATATACATCCTGCACTTGGATAATCAAATTGTCCTTTAATTTCTCTATCACTTATATTTTTTTGATATTCTTTTTCAATATCCTCAATATTTCCATATTTCAAATGAAATTTAACGGATAAAATAAAATAGTTAGATTTATATTGAAATATACTATCTTTATATGAGAAATTCAAGCCATTTTGTTGTAAAATTATTAAATTAAAATTAAAAAGATCAAAGACCTCTACTGATTCTACAACTGATGCAAAATCTTTATTATAGGCTTTTGCATTCATTACAACTGCACCACCTACACTACCTGGTAGTCCCCCACTAAACTCAAGGCCACTAAGAGAAGAGGAGAGAGCTATCTCATTTAGTGTTTTTATTGCTACTCCAGATTCAGCACATATAAGATTATCCGTTACATCAACTTTATTCAATAGTTTAGTAGAAACAACAATTCCATCAAAATATGAGTTGTTAAATATAGTATTAGCACCGCCACCAAGGATACACATCTTTATATTTGATTTTTTTGAAAACTCACATATTTCTTTGAGATCGTTAATATTTTCAATAGAAACATAAAATTTAGATATAGTTGGTATTTTAAAACTTAATTCATCTTTTAATTGGTAATTTTCTTCTATTTTCATGAAAGACCCAGATCCTTATACAAGCTATTTTTACGTTTTTTACTAAAATCAATCTTCTCTTCTATACTCAAAAACCATTCGTAAAAAGTCTCGTAAGATGGACGGCTTAACAAAAAAAAGAAATAAAAGTTATTACATTCCCTTTTTATGGAAGTTAAGTATTGTTTTTTCTGTAATTCTATGATTCTATCTGCTCCATTATTCAGTTCAAGGTGTACAGCACTCTCCAATTTATCTAATTTTGATGATAAAGCAACAATGCTATTCCTTGAAAAGTCCAATTTTGTAAGCATATTGAAGAAAAATAGATTAATATGCTCCTCTATACGCTCAATATCGGATAATTCATCTAATAATTGTTCTAAATTAGAAAAACAGAACTTTGAAACTATTGATATGTAAACATATATAACAGAATAGAGATTTAATAATCTCTCGAAACTATTTTTAAATGGATTCTTATTAGAAGTATAACTAATATTTGGAAAAAAGAGAAGTAATAAATCAAATATTACTAGTTTCTTCTCAAGAGAAATATCGAGCCACTTAATAAATATAGCATCTGGAATAAAAAATTTTAATATCTCTACTATTTTATCTCGAATTTTTTCTTTAGGAAATTTACCTTTTATATAATCATTAAACTCTGCAAAAAATTGATTTTTGAAGACATTTAAGCTAACTGGATAGAACCTACTTCCTTTTAAGTTCGCTTTCTCTTCCCTTTTAATTACCAAATTGAGATAATTATTTCCGCTTTTCTTCCCTAATACTTCCCCCGCAATTCTATCAAATATCATTTAATATCCTTAATAAAGAGGCTAACTATTAGTTTCTTTTATATTCCTTAATATGTCTTCTTTAGAGAGCATTTTTATCTCTTTTCCTGTTTCAAGCTCCTTCAAGTTATACAGACCTTTCTCTATTTCTGTCTCACCTGCTATCAAGCAATACTTTATAGAGTTCTTCTCTGCGAATTTAAATTGGTTGGCAATTTTTTGATTATCCAGAAAGATCTCAACATTAAGACCACTCTCTCTAAAGTATGTTGCAAGCGTTTGGTAATCTGCAAGATGTTTTTCTCCCATATTAAAAATTATGAGATTAACATAACTTCTGTTTTTATCTAAAACTCCCTTATCTTCCATTAGTGACAGAAGCCTATCCAATCCAAAAGAGCCGCCAATACCTGTTACTGGCCTTTTACTATATAGAGATGTAAGGTTATCATATCGTCCGCCAGAACAAACAGAACCAAAGTTTTTTCTATCTTTTATGAAGGTCTCAAAGACAATGCCAGTATAGTAATCAAGCCCTCTAGTAATTGCAGGGTTAAGAGCGTAGTAATCTAAAAGATTAAGTTTTTCTATTAATGAAAATAGAGATAGGACTCTCTCTATATCTTCAGAAGCACCAAGCTTGTTTTGAAGATTTTCAAGATATGTAAATATGTTGCTGCCTGTAATACCATTATCTATATTCTCTTCATTTAAACCAAGAAGTGAGATAATCTCTTCAGCTATCTTTGAATCAAGTTTGATATTCTCAACAAGATTTTTGATAACATTCTCTATACCAATTTTATAGGTCTTATCGACCTCTCTCAATATATCACCATATTTATCTTTTTCAGAGTATTTTTCTAATATTTTGTTTAATATCTTTCTGCTGTTGACATTAATGACAAAGTCTCCGGCATTTAATATTTTAAATCCATTTTGTATAACAAGAAGTATTTCAAGGTCTGATGCAATAGAATCACTTCCTAAAATATCAAAGTCACATTGAAAAAACTCTCTATATCTGCCGCGTTGAGTATTTTCACCTCTCCATACAGGTGCTATATGATATCTCTTAAATGGGAAGTTAAGTTCGTTCATATGTTCGGATACAAATCTGGCCAATGGAACAGTAAGGTCGAATCTTAATGCAACATCTCTGCCTCCATGATCAGTAAAGCGATATATCTGTTTATCTGTTTCACCGCTTCCTTTCCCTAACAATATCTCTGTATATTCCAAACATGGTGTATCTATTGGTAAAAAACCAAAGCGTTTGAAGAGTAATTCCAGCTTCTCTATCAAATCTTTCTTGCCAATCATTGTCTCTGGAAGAAAATCTCTAAATCCTTTTAGTATTCTTGGTTCAATCATATTCTATGTTACTTTGCCTTTCTTTAAGATCTGTTTTGTATATATGAGATATCGAACTTAAGTTTCTTAAAATTGAATAAAAAACTTAGGCTCTTTTCTAAACTAATCCCCCTGCCCCATTTTCAAAAAGCTTTTTTTATAGCCACGTCCTTTTTGACAAATGTTTTGTATAAAAAAGTACTATGTTTCTGATTTTAATTGACAAAATATCCAATTATAACTGATATCTTTGTTAATAGATCTAAAAATCGCTTTTTTTTCGATTTTATTTCACAAAATATACAAAAAAGCTCTGTTTTTGACACCTTAACAAATAATCAAGTTAAAGAATAGTGGAATTTCTTAAATCTAGTTAGTTTTGAAAGAGTTATATCAAATAAAATTTCATTTTTAATTTAAAAATTTTAAAATTTACCTAGATTTTGTGGGAGCTCACCATATTGGGACTGTGAATATTCACTCTTTTTGTTGTAATAGTCAATTGCAAGAGAGAGAAGCTTCTCCCTGTTATTATATTCTGGGTTATCAAGTACCAATTCTAAAAGATAGTTTAATATCTCTCCAATAAGCGGACCTGATTTTATTTTTAGTGATGACATTATATCATTGCCATCTATATTTAAATCTGTAATTTTAAAGGCCGCATCTTCATCTATTATCGCTTTTATTCTATCTTTGAAATCCAAAAAATGTTTTGACTCTCCCTGTTTAGTTCCATTTCCAACACGATCGGCATTTCTCAAAATAAAGAGATCTTCCATATTTTCTACGCCAACATTCCTTATAAAACGCCTAACAGCCCCATCAGTCCACTCATCTGTGTAGTAAAACATATGATATTTTACCAAGTGAGTAATCTTTTTTATATCATCATTGCTGAACTTGAGCCTTTTTAGAATCCTATAAGACACTTTAGCACCAACTATCTCATGATTATAAAAAGAGTTCTCTTGATTTAATGGATTTTCAGTCTCCTCATCATTATTCTCCTCTCTCTCATCTTGCTTACCCTTTTTTGTAATAGGTTTTGCAATATCGTGAAAGAGTGCTGCCAAACGGATTGCATAGTCATCTTTTGGTGCAGCATCACAGCTATATATGTTATGATAATAGACATCAAACTTGTGAAACTTATTTTGATTGACACCATATCCCTCTAATAGCTCAGGCAAGATTATCTTCATTAAGCCTGTAACTCTTAAATATTCAAGGGCAATTGATGGCTTATCACTCTCCATTATCTTAATTAACTCATCTCTTATTCTCTCGGGAGAGATATTTTTTATAAGATAGGCTAAAACTGTAATTCCATCAAGGGTATCTTGATCTATCTCAAATGAGAGCTTTGATGCAAAGCGGCACGCCCTAATCATTCGAAGAGGATCCTCATTAAAACGTTCCAATGGATCACCAATTGCCCTTATCTTTCCATTTTTTAAATCTGATATGCCATCAAAATTATCTATAAGCTTTTTATTAACAATATCATAGGCAAAACCATTGATTGTAAAATCGCGTCTCTTTAAATCCTCATCTATTGATTTTACAAAGTTAACACTATCAGGTCTTCTAAAATCGGAGTATTTACCATCAGTTCTAAAAGTTGTAACCTCAAAACTCTCACCATTAAGTAGAATCATAACAGTTCCATGCTCAATTCCAACAGGGATAACATTAGGAAAGATAGCAATCATCTCTTCTGGAGTGGCATCTGTTGCAAAATCAAAGTCATTAATTTCATTTTTTAGAAGAGAGTCTCTAATTGAACCGCCAACTAAAAATATCTTATAACCATTTTTATAAAATATTGAAGATAGCTTCTCTACATTTTTGTTTAATTTTATTTTATACATATCTATATTTTTAATTCCAAGGAAGGATAAACCATATCTTTTTAGATTAAAGTTTCTTTTAAAAAAATAAAACCTTTCAAGGACTATACTAAAAGAATTAAAATTTGTCAAACTAGCTTTTAATTAAATGTGAATTTGATGATTTTCTAATCCCCCTTCCCCCCTTTTCAAAAAGAGGGGGTAAAAAACTGAAAAATAAGGTTTAGACTACAGAATATGCTATACAAGTCGCTTTTTGTTAGAAATTGCTTTTGCAATTAATACAAAAAACTTTATTGTATAGCATATTCTGTAGTCTAAACTAAATTTGAGAGTTTATATCGAATTAATGTTTTAATTAAAAATAAAATAAGTTTTTTGAGTTTAAAAACCGAAATTTCATAGTAATATATTATATTTATAGTATAAAAAATATTAGTTTTTTAAGATGGTTAAATAGATGAAAAAATATTTTATTATAATATCTATATTTCTAACAATTCCAATCTTTTCAAAGCCTACAAAGATGATATTTATAGAACAAATATATTCATTATATGAAAACAATCTCCATATGACCCATACAGAGCATAAAAGAAATATATTCTGGCTTGAAAACTCTCTCAAACTTCCAAATATACATCCAAGTCAAGCCATAGTTGTAACAAATACATGGCCAGAATATGTAAAATATAAGAGCCTCTTGAGATTCCATATACACTACCTCTTAACAAAAGAGTATGTAGATTGGGGCTGGGAGTATGATAAGAGGGATGTTGTCTTCTACAATATGGAGTGGGCAGAATCATTGAAAGAGAGTTTTGAAATAGCAAAATCGAGATATGAGATCGCTCAGTACTATTGGAACGAGACAAAAAAATGGTCAAAGTTTACATATGATCAAAATTTGCATATTGGCTGGGAGCAGATTGAGGATCTTAACTACGAGATAGAGAAAAAATTGTATGATTATGACTATGACCTTATAATATCTATGAGATTAAAAGGAATAGAGGATAAGTTAAAAAAGATAGAAGAATTTATGAAACAGTCAAATCAATAGAATAGTGACTTTGAATTAAGCATATCAAGCTTTTTTGAAATGCTCTTTAAAAGAAAAGATAGATAATATGGATGCTTACTCATAACCTTAATAAATTGATCCCTAGTTAGTTCTATAAGCTCTCCGTCAGAAACAACCTCTACTGATAGTCTACCACCAGACTTTCTACCTCTTAAGAAAAATAGATCACCAATAAAACCATCTTGATGTGTATACTCATATACAAGCTTCTCATCAATAATTGCTCTATATCTGCCAGATATTATATAGTATATCTTCTGTTCTTCTACTCTATCAGTATCGATTATCAATTCACCCTCTTTAACTGCAATCTCTTTTTTATTTAAGAAACCTATAGGTATCATTCTGACCTTTCTATCCAACTCTATCTCTAAAGTTGCAATATTTCCCTTCGCATTATATTTGAGATTTGGAATATATATTTTAGCTATATATATTCCAAATCCATATGCTCTTGGAGTATCATCTTCAACTAAATCATCAAGATTATTATCAAGTTTGAAGCCTTTCCCTTCATCTTTAACAGAAAATATTACTGATTTAGGCTTTAGGTAGTACTCCAATGTAACCTTCTTTTTTGCAATTTGAGGGTCCATATTTTTTTGACATATAAGATCTGACATATTGCCGCCAGACTTTATAAAATTCATCTTCTCTTCATATTGAATGTCACAATTGCCATGTTCAATAGCATTTATTACAAGTTCATTTAGTACGAGCCTTAGAGAATTGGCCTTTTGAGTGTTTATCTCTCCACCAATTATAAGCAAGTTTATAATATAGTTCACATATTTTATAGCAATAGTCGGATCATTATCAATTATGAAATGTCCACTTCTATTTGAGTTATCAAAAACTATATCTTTTGGCAATTCAGAATCTTTTTTAAAAATAGTATAAAAAATTTTATGTAGTTGAAACTCTAAATTAGCGGTATCCAAAAAGCAGACAAGATTTAAAAAAGTTGTTGATAAATTAAGCATTTGCTTTATGTTATTAATGTTTGTTAAAATTATAAAGCCCGTTCTGTAAAACCATGGGTCTCTATTTATTAGAGAGAAAATACGTTGATATTTCAGTTTTTTATCATCATAGTCAATAAAGATAAAGTCGGGGAACTCTACATTAAGATATTCAATTGCAGAGCTAATTTTATTAAGTTTTTTTATTTCAAAAAATTGATCTTTTATTTTCTTTTTAACAAAACCATCTATATAGTTCTCTAAACTATCGAGTAATTTGTTATTTGATGACAAAAGCCCAATTCTTATACCCATAAAGAACTTGATAAACCCCCTTAATAATGAAGATTATCTAATTTAGATTATGTTTTTTTAGATATTCCTCTGTCATATTATAATATTTTGCAGCTTCAGCTGGTTCTAAAGGAAATCTTGAGAAAAACTCCTTCCATAAATATATAAATCCATCATCCAACTCTTTTCTACTCATCTTTTTAGGTTCAAATACTGTGTGCGCTCCATTGTAGAGATCAAAATCTGTAGTTATTATTCTTCCCTTCTCATTTAGAGATTTCCACGCTGGAGTTCCAGGAAATGGTGTCAATATCCAAAACTCAACATGCCTTATATCATTTCTAGCTAAAAACTCAATATGTCTATCAAAAACGTCTTTGCTATCGACATCAAGACCAACACCAACAGATGCAAATATGTCTATTCCAGCATCACGAAGCAGTTTAATATTCTTTTCTGCCTCTTTTGGTTTGTTAAATGAGACTGCCTTTACACTGACAGGATCAAAACCCATAACAAGGTATACAGAATCAACACCTGACTCCTTAACTAGTTTTAATAATTTTTCATTTTGGTTCATTAGTGCAGAGCAGTTAAGGAAAACCTTATCTTTATAACCAACAGATTTAAACGCTGTAAAAAACTCAAAAGCATATTTTTCAATTTCAGGATTTGGAAGCAGAAGCTGATCATCTGCAATAAAGAGCCCCTCTAAATCAAGGTTATTCTCTATCTCATTTATAACTGATTTTACTGGCCTCATTCTAAGTTGTGAGCCGTGTGCACAAGGGATTGCACAGTAGGCACATGTAAACCCACATCCTCTAAAACACTGTATAAGAAGCGGTTTCCAATCATATCCAACTTTATGCTTATATATCTCCCTATTTGGCATAGGATAATTTGCTAAATCAAAAAGCTTGTCTGTTTTGTAGAATGGTTTCAATTTACCTTTTTTAGCATCTTCCAATATTTCAGGCCAAAGCATCTCTCCTTCACCTATTGCAACAGCATCAACATGTTTTTTACAGTCCTCAGGCAAGTTGCTGGCGTGAATTCCACCCATTACAGTCAATATACCTCTCTCTCTAAATTTATCACCTACCTCATAGGCGTATCTTGCTTGTGGTGTAAAACAGTTAATAGAGACAAGATCAAAATGTGTATCATATGGAATCTCTTCTAAATTGCCATCAGCAAAAAATATCTCATGCTCTTTTGGAGTCAATGCTGCAAGAATAGGGATACCCAATGAAGGTGAGGATTTAAATCCTGCATAGAGAGGAAAATCTATAGCCTTCAATATTTCAGGATTTGTCTCTAAATATTTTCTAAATTTTGGGTATACAAAAAGTATTTTCATAAAAAAATCCTTAAAGAATAAATTAATTCACAATACATAGATTAAATTAGGAAATTCCACTATATCATAATAAGAGCCAAAATTCAATTTAAAAATAGGCTCTTTTAATAACTTGACACAAAAGTAATTTAGAAATAAAAAGTTGGTAAGTATTAAAACTTACCAACTTTCCTTAATATATAGAATATACACTATTGTTTTTTGAATATACACACACCAAATGCTGGTATAGTTGCAGTTATCTCTCCAGAAGAGACTGTAACAGCTGTTTTAGCATCACTAAATATATCTTCTAAAACATCTCCATCACTAGCATATGTACTAACAGCAATATTTTCAGTTATTTGAGCAGCTGATGTATTTATAGCCACAATCATATTTTGATTATTTGCTGGAACTGCATCAACATACCCACGTCCAAAAGCAAATATTCCTGCACCTGTTGAATCTTTAAGTTTAACTATATCACCCCTTCTTAAAGCGATATTATCCTTTCTAATCGTAGAAAGTTTATTTATCAATGTAAGAGTTGGTTTTCCTGATGTTTTAAAATTAGGCATATCAACTCTTCCCAAATCATTATCTGCACCTAAAACATCATTTTCTGTGTTATAGTAGATACAAGGAATACCTTGTGTCGTCATCAAATACATAAGAGCATTTCTCAACCTAAGCTCTCCATTACCAGCAGATACAGAAGAAAGAAATCTCTTATCATCATGGTTATCAACAAAGTTAATAACCCCCTCTTGGGCACTAATTTCAGCACCTCCACTGCCAATTCCTATATTGCGGAGTGAAGATCTGTTTGATAACTCATCTGTAAGTTTGCTTGTTGCTCCACCTTGTGCGAAAACAGTTCTTATTTTATAAAATAGATCAAAATTAAGAAGAGAGTCAAGTCTATTTCCAGAAACATATTGTGCGGTTTGTGAATGATCTCCTATCAATGCCTCTCCAAACTGTATAAACTTTTTGCTATCAGCTTGAGCATTTACTCTCATTGCTAGACTAAATTCATCCCAAAAAGAGGATTCAACATGTTTTACAGTATCCAATCTAAAACCATCAATACCAGCTTCCATCCATTTAGTATATATATCAATTAAGGCTGTTCTAACAGCAGGAAGATCTGTTGCAATATCATCCAACCCCGCCATATCACCATAGACAGCTTGTGTAGCGTTGTCATAGTTTCCTATTTTTCCTCTATTATGGTAAAAAGTCAAATCATTAAATGGAGCAGGTGGGATAGTCCTTCTTCCTGTTGTAACCCACTCGTTTCCAGCTGTTGCAGGCGGATATTTAGTCTCAACAAACATTCTTGGATAGCCTGTACTACTGTATGGTGGATCCCAAAAATCTGGTGCAGGAGAACCATACCCTACAATATTACCCATATGATTAACTACAACATCCTGAATAACTAAAATTCCATTGTCATGCATTGTATCAACAAAAGATTTATAATAGTTAAATCTATCTGTAGTGTTGTCTTTCATACTGCCAGGAGCAAGATTCTCATTAACAGTGCTCATATCCCAAGCCCAATAGCCATGATATGCTGCATATTGGTTATCCTCTATAATATTTGATACAACCGGAGTTATCCAAATAGCCGTAGCACCAACCTTTCTTATATAATCAACTTGAGCCATTATACCTTGCAAGTCTCCACCATGGTAGTAGTGTATCTTACTTCTATCAGTAAAACCTGCTGGGTTATTACTTGTATCACCATCTTTAAATCTATCTGTCATAATGAAATATATTATTTCATCTCTCCAATCATCTGTTTTTACTCTAGATGTCGGTGGATCTACAATAATACCAGTACCGGGTGCATCATTCTCATCCTCAACTCCACCACTCTCTTTATTTCCCTCTGGCTCACAAGAAAAAATGAAAAATAGAGAGAACACAAGAACAAATAAAACACTATTTTTAAATTTCATAAAAACTCCACTAAAATATATTATAATATACTGCTATTAATATAGTATATACCATATTATACTTGAAAATCAGCAACAAATCAAATTTTATATAAAAACTCTAAAAAAATATTTTTTCATTGATTATTTTTTTTATTTTTTCATGTTCATCACTATTAAACCAGTAAATTCCATCTATTTTTTTAAACCAAGTGACTTGTCTTTTTGCATAATGTCTTGTATTTCTTTTAATAAGTTCTATTGCCTCATCTTTTGATGTCCTATTTTCAAGATAGTCAACAATTTCAGAATAACCAATAGTTTTCATTCCGGGAGAATCTTTTTTATATCCCATTTTTAAAAGGTTCTCTGTTTCATCTATAAGTCCATCTTTAATCATTTGATCGACTCTAAGATCTACTCTTTTATAGAGCAGCTCTCTCTCCATATTTATACCTATCTTTATAAACTGAAAATTATTGTTTGGTCTCTCATTAAAAAAAGATGAGAATGGTTTTTTTGTGAAATAGAAGACCTCAATAGCTCTTGAGATTCTCTGTTTGTCATTTTTATGAATTTTATTTGCATAGGTAGAATCTATTTTTTCTAATATATTGTATACTCTCTCCAATCCTCTTAATTCTATTTTTCTATCTACAAAACTCCTAATTTCGTTAGGAACAACGGGGATTGAGGAGAGCCCATATAATATTGAATTAAAATAGAGACCGGTACCACCAACTAAAAATGGAATTTTGTTTTTTTGATAGAGAGCATTGATAAGCTTTTCACTCTCTCTTTTAAAGAGACCAGCAGTAAATTTCTCATCAGGTTCTACAATAGAGATAAGATGGTGTGGAACTTTTAAGAGCTCCTCTTTGGAGGGCTTTGCTGTCCCAATATCCATATACTTATAGACCTGTCTTGAATCAACAGATATTATCTCTCCGCCAAAGGAGGCCAATTCTAAAGATAGAGCCGTTTTTCCGCTCGCAGTAGGACCTAGAATAATAACAGAATAGTTATTCATTATAATACTTTGTTTGAGGATATAGTTATTTTAGAGAGTTTTAGAAAACTAGTCTTGTTCAATTTTATACTTTACTTTTTCAGTAAGCACTTGTCTTAGAGCTGTTGGAACAACTTTTCCCTTATTTTTTTTAAGCTCTTCATCTTCAGTAAGATTGATCTGTATTGCTCTCTTTATTGCAGCACAGGTTAGCTCATATCTGTTGCCTTTAAAATCAATAAGTTCATCTATTGGAATAATCAAAACATATCTCCTTAAAAAAATGAGTTTTTTAATTATTGTTTAATTTTGGTGGGTTATTATATATTATTTTTTCTAATCTGTCAAATGCAATATCAAAATTATCATTAATAACTACATACTGATATTTATCTTTTTCTAAAAGCTCTCTTTTTGCATTATCAACCCTTCTATTTATTGTCTCTATAGAGTCTGTTGCACGGGCAGTCAAGCGCTCTCTCAAGGTCTCAATACTTGGAGGAGCAATAAAAATATAGAGGGCATCAACCTTTTTTGACATAAGGTTAAGCCCTCCTTGTACATCGATATCGAGAATACAGTCCATACCTTTATTAATTATATTATTTATATATCTATTTGATGTTCCATAATAGTTTCCATGTACAATTGCCCACTCTAAAAAAACATTCTCTTTTATTTTCTCTTCAAACTCATCCTGTGAAATGAAATTGTAATCAACACCATCCACCTCCTCTCCTCTCCTCTCTCTAGAAGTATACGAAACGGAGAATAGCATCTTACCTTTATAAGTTGTAAGAAGTTTTTTTAAAAGAGAACTCTTTCCTACCCCTGATGGACCAGAGATAACAATCAATCTGCCCTTAGTCAATCATGATACCCTTTACAGAATCAATTTTTTAAGAATCTTTTTGTTGAGCTGACAGCCTTTGAGTAATTGTTTCTGGTTGCATTGCTGTCAATACTATATGGTTTGAATCAGTTATAATAATACCTCTCGTTTTTCTTCCTTGCGTAGCATCTATCAGTAACTGTGCCTCTTTTGCATCATTTCTAAGTCTCTTTGATGAAGCCGAATCTGGATTAATAATAGAAATAATTCTATTAGCCTGAACAACATTACCATAACCTATGTTAATAAATTTGATGTTCATAAATACCTCCTAAAAATCTCTCTACATTTTAAATTAATACATAAAATATTAAATACAAAGCTTATTCTATGTTTCTTATCTGTTCTCTTAGATCTTCTATACTATTTTTGATAGATATAACAGAACCGACATACTTTGCATCAAATATTTTATTGCCAGTTGTATTAACTTCCCTGTGCATCTCTTGGCAGAGAAAATCCAGCTTTTTTCCAACCTCACCATCTTCTGATGAAATATTAATAAACTCATTTATATAAAGAGAGAGCCTCTCAAGCTCCTCATTTATTGACCCCCTAGAAACAAGAAGAGCGACCTCTGTGAGGAGGCGGTTTTCATCAATGTTTTTACCTATAAGATCAGAGACTTTTGTTTTTATACTATTCAAGATGTCTTTTTCTATATGCTCTTTAGATGAAATTATATGCTCTAATTTGTTTTTCATATCATCTATAATTGATAAAAGATTAGCTTTTGTGTGCTCTCCCTCTCTCTCTTTCATAGAGACAAGCTCATCAAGAGCCTCATTTATCAATTTTTCAATAAAGCTCCAATATATAGAGTAGTCTCTGTTCTCCTCTATTTTGAATATGTCACGAAATTTTATTAGGTGGTATAGTTTGATTTCGTCATCTATGTCACAAAGATCTTTTAGAGTTGCTAAAGAGCTAAAATACTCCTTTGCAAGTTTTGGATCTATTGCAACACTGCTCATAGACTCTTCCATTCTAAAAAAAATAGAGAGATCCACTTTGCCTCTCTTGACTCTTTTTTGTATAAGCTCTCTTATTTTTATCTCAAACGGATTTAAGAACGATGCCATAGATATATTTATATCAAGAAACCTGTGATTAAAAGACTTTAATTCGCATGATATGTTGATTTTATTATCAGAGGAGAAAGACTTGAAAGAATAGCCAGTCATTCCTTTCATTATATGAAGACCTTACCTTGTACCCATTTTATGCATTATACTTATAATTTAAGAAAAGTAAATGTTTTTTAATAAAAAAATATTTTTTTTTATTAAAATTTTGCAAAACTGTCTATATAGAAGGTTGCTTTTTTATCAGCATCATCAATTCCGCTTCCATATCCATAGGTAACAAAGCAGCTATCTATATTTGCATTAAGAGCAGTATTTATATCTATGATAGAATCACCTATCATAATGGTCTCTTTTTCTCTCTGTCCAATCTTCTCCATAATCATTAAGAGTCCATCAGGCAGCGGCTTTCTTTTGTTTATTGTTTCACCAGAAACAACTACATCAAAGAGATTGGCAACTCCAACTATCTCTAGTATTTGAGTAGTGCTATCAATTGATCTGTTTGTAAAAATGGCAAGTTTTTTATTTTTTGATTTTGCTTTTTCTAAGAAATCAGAGATTCCATCATAAAGAGAGGCAAGTTTATACCCCTCCCTTTTATAAAACTCTCTATAAAAAGATAGAAATTTTTCTATATCAATATCATCTTTTTCATTAATACCGCTTACTTTCAAGGTATATAGAGCTATATCTTCCAATGGGAGACCAATTTTCTTTCTTATATCATCTTTTTTTAACTTCGGATATCCATACTTGCTTAAAGCATAGTTAAAAGAGGCAAGAACCCCCTCTATTGAATCAACAAGAGTTCCATCAAAATCAAATACTAACAAGTCATAATCATTTAATCTATCCACATTTTTTTCCTAGTTTTATTAAATTTTGTATAAGTAGATTTTAACTTTTGTTATATATAAAAAGCTTTTTATATATTCTGCTTGTTTAAGAGTGAAAGCTAGGGTATATAAGCAGAGCTTGTTACTAACGTAATAACAAAGATTTTGTATATTTTTGCAAAGCAAAAATCGAACAAAATCGACTTATATATCCTAGCTTTAACTCTTAAACAAAAATGGCTTATACAGCGAATGGCAAATCATTATCCCTACTATTTTTAAATAAAAGCCAATTTTAAACCCCCTTTATGTAAAAGGGGCAAGGGGAAGCAAGAAAAACATACTATCTTCTGGCAGAGCTTTCAAGAGGCCTTACAAACTCTTCATAACTTAGAGGGCTCTCATTGCCATTTCCATCATATGCAGTAACGGAGACATAGTAAATTATATTATTTCGTAAACCTTTAAGCTCATACTCATTAACCAAACCTATATCAATAGGGCTATTTCTCTCCATACTCTCACCAAAATAGTAATTTGATTTTGTTCCATAGTATATTTTATATCCTTTCACTGTTCTTTCACTATTTTTTATCCACTTCATTTTTATGCTTTTGTCCCCTGCGAAAAGTTTGAGACCTATTGGTTTTGATGGGGGCAAATGTTTCTCAATTAAAAACTTTAAGCCACTGAATTCTGGACTATAGTTTGGATCTCTTCCTGGAAGAAATAGTATTTTCAATTGAATATATTTTATATATTTATTTGATATATCTGTCTTTTCATCCCAAACATTCCACTTTAAGCTTCCATCATCATTCTCTGTAAAAGGGTTATTTGGAGAGTATCTATAGTAGTATATTATATCTGAATTGTAGTTATTTCTCTCCATCCTCTTTATATTAAGTACTCGCCCGCCAGTTTCACCAAGTCTTATAACATTTGTTAGAATTTCTCCATATGAGTCCCAAGGGAATCTATCAGGCTCTATAATAATATTTTTCTTAAAGACATAAAACTCATCTAAACCGCCATTAAAATTGGGTGCAAGTGTAATAACACATCTGTTATTCTTTTGAAAAAAGATTCTATATATAGAGCTATCAAGTGTTCCATCAAGAGTTGCAACACCAACACCACTCTCTTTACCATTCAGAAATTGCCTCATTATACCAGTCTCAGCATCATATGCAAAACTCATATGGTTCCATGTTTCAGGGGATATTCTATCATATGAACCAAGTTTGAAATAATCTTTTGTAATATCATTGAATTTGAAAACATTGTTAAATTCCCAAATAATTCTTCCATCCTCAACTTTTGCAACAATAGACTCATCATAGACTTTATCATCTTGTTTATCATAGTATTGAGAACCAATTCTTATTATAACCTCACCGTCAGAAAAACTTATTGGATAGAACCAGAAGCTTATTGAAAATGAACCAAGATTTGTACCGGTTTGAAAAAAATAGTTTTCGTTTTCTCCAACAAGCTCCAGTCTCTCCTCCTCATTAACAAAATATCCGCCATTTTTATATATTGATTTATTGCCAGAGAGTTTATAGTTATTGTAGACAATTTTATATCTATCTGTATCATCATATCCTCTTTTTGTGTCAAATGAGAGGTATAAATCTAAATCACTCATATCTGAAAATTGCTGCTGCTTAATTCTATAACAGTTTGGAGTGTTATTAAGCTTTATAAGCTCAACATTTGTAGCCTTATATAGAAAATCTTTAAAATTGGTTGCAACATTATATGATATCTCCTCCTGTAAAGAGTAGAGTGAGAGAGTTAAAATAAAAATAATAAAAATAGATAAAATTGTTTTTTTCACATCTTCATCCAAAAAGTTTTTAGATTTACAAAAACAGAAGAGTTTGACTTCAGTTTTTGAGTATAGTTACTATAATTATCTTATTTTTATGGAAAAAAATTAGCATTATTTTATAAAAGAAATATGAAATCAATAATCATAAATAGCTAATTAATCACTCTATTATCATTTTTATCAATACAGAAACATTCCCCATTAAGCTTAACACTAGCTAATCCTTCACTAAAACTAAAAACATAATCATATTTAAAAGGGATTACCTCTTTACTCGTTTTATCAATAAAACCATATTTACCATTCAATGCAACAGCAGCTAAATTTTCAGAAAAATCAAAAGCATAATCATATTTTAGAGGAATTATTTCTACACCCATTTTATCAATAAAACCATATTTACCATTCAGCATAACAGCAGCTAATCCTTCATGGAAATTCCATACATCATCATACTTAAAAGCAATTATTTTATTGCCTATTTTATCAATAAAACTAAATTTATCATTAATCTGAATACTTGCTAAACCTTCATGGAAGCCAAAAGCATAATCATATTTAAGAGGAATTATCTCTACACCCATTTTATCAATAAAACCATATTTACCATTCAGTGCAACAGCAGCTAAACTTTCAATAAACCCATAACCAGCATCATATTTAAGAGAAATTGTCTCTTTACCTGTTTTATCAACAAAACCATATTTACCATTCAGAATAACACCAGCTAAACTTTCACTGAAAATAGAAGCTATATCATATTTAAAAGGGGCTATTAATCTATCTGTTTTATCAATAAAATTCCATCTATTTTTAAGCTTAATAGGAGCTAACCCCTCACTAAAAGAACCAGTACTATCATATTTAATAGCTATAATCTCTTCACCTGTTTTATCAACAAAACCATATTTACCATTCAGCATAACACTAGCTAATTCTTCACTGAAAATAGGAGCAATATCGTATTTAAGAGGCATTATCTCTCTACCTGTCTTATCAATAAAACCCCATCTATTTTTAAATTGAACAGGAGCTAATCCCCCAGTAAAAGAACCAACACCATTATATTTAATCGCTGTAACCTCTTCACCTGTTTTATTAATAAAACCCCATTTATCATCAAGTCTGACAACAGCTAAACCTTCAGTAAAATTCCATATATCTTCATATTTAATATTTTTATTATTACAAAAATATCCAGTAATCATAAAAAAAATCCTTTATAATAGACATTCTATTTTAGAACAATTTTTCTCATTAAATTAAAAATATATTATTTATACTTAAATAAAAAAAATAATATTAAAATGTCAAAAAAATTAGTTAAAAATGTTAAGAAACAGAATATAATATACCCTAGTTACTTTTTTAAAAGGGCAACAACAAAAGCCTCAATTGCTTCGTTTCTGCCTGTGGCATCAACTCCCTCTTTTGTCTTTGCCTTTATTGAAATAAGGTTACTCTCTATTTCAAGTATCAATGAGAGAGCCTCCCTCATTAGAGGAATATAATCTTTTAGTTTGGGCTTTTCACATATTATGGTGCTGTCAATATTGACTATTTTGTAGCCATTTTTGACTACAAGCTCCATTGCTCTTTTTAATAGAATTGATGAATCAATGTTTTTGTACTGTGGATCGTTATCAGGAAAGTGTGTACCAATATCGCCCAGATTTAGAGCACCAAAGAGAGCATCGATCAGTGCATGTATCAGCACATCTCCATCAGAGTGGGCAACAAAACCCTTCTCATAATCTATCTCTACTGCACCAATAGTCAACTTTCTACCAGCCTCCAACCTATGAATGTCATATCCTTGACCAATTCTAAAATCCATATATTATCCTTAATAATAGTTTTTTATATGTTTTTATACATAAAGTAGTTTTTAATGTTCTAACTTATATTTCATTTGTAACTAGATATTTTACCCTTAAAATCAAAAAAGAAATATCCTTTTTACATAAAATATATATCAAAAAGGACGTGGCTATTAAAAAAACCTTTTCAATATCTCTCTCGCCTTTTTTAGATCTTCTTTGTATGTTATCTTTATTAAATCATTGTCCCCTTGAACTATCTTTGTTTCTCCATTTACATAGCTAAAAGCCTCTGTGTCATCTGTTATCTCTATACCATTATTAATTATATATTCATACCCATCAAATATTTTATTGAATAAAAATATCTGAGGGGTCTGAATGTTTATTAAATTATCTCTTTTTAAATGAGTTTTAACTATACCATCATTGACAATTTTTACTGTATCAACAGGTTTTACTCCACAGCTTGCACCGCCATAGATGGCAGCTTCATTAAATATATTATTTATAAGAGCTGGCTTTATGAATGGCCTTGCTCCATCATGAATTGCTACATAGCCTCCCCTCTCTTCATCTTTCAATTTTTTAAGAAAGAAAAGCCCATTATAGACAGATTGCTGCCTTGTATCTCCGCCAATTATATAACCTTTAAGCTTTTTGAAATCTGAAAGGTGTCTATTTTTAATATCTATAAACTTTTTTTCCATATCTTTTGATATTACTATATAGATTGAGTTTACAACATCTTCAAGCATAGAAAATGAGTTTATCGAGTAGTAAATAAGTGGAAAACCATTAAGTTTAAGATATGTTTTTGGAGTGTTTGAATTGAATCTCTTTCCGCTTCCAGCAGCGAGAATAAGAACATCTAACTTTTTCATAGGCTAATAGACCTTTTTTATATATTTTGTTTGTTTAAGTAGTTACAGATAGGGGGCAGTGGTATGTAACAAAGATTTTTTTATTATTACGAAGTAACAAGCTCTGCTTATTGCATAAGCAATATCAAAAAAAAATCGGCTTACATATTGCTGCCCCCTATCTGTAACACACAAGCAGCGAAAATTGAACAAAATCAACTTATATATCGCATAATTATTTTATAAATTTCTACCCATTGCGGGGGGTAATGGGGGGGAGGCACTCCACCCATTAATATTGCAAAACTTAATCAAACATATGTGCCAAAAATGGAGTTTTTACATATATAGCATTGCTTGGACAGACCTCTTGACAGCAGAAGCATCTTATACATTTATTATAGTTATAGACTGGAGGTTTTGTCCTATTGTCATTTTTAAAATAGATTGCCTTCTCCTCAACAGGACAGCTATTAACACATACACCGCACTTTGTGCAATTTTTACTATCAACAGCTGGAAACCTAACTATAAGATTTTTTAAGGGTTCCATAAATGCAAGCAGGGCGCTATCTTTTACCCTACGCCTCACAACATTAAAATCTCTCTTTATAAATGTCTTTAGCTCATCACCAACAAGTTCAATCTCATCTTCGATAAATGTTCCAAGCCCATAGACTTTCCCATATGTATTTGCTGGAATACAAGCTGGATCTAGATCCACAATTCTGCAGAATGTAGAGTCAAGGGCTACTGGATCGGAAGATATAAGAAGAACATTCATCTTCTTTGGAGTGCCACTTGCAGGACCATTTCCCTCCATAGCAACAATTCCATCCATTATATACAATCTTGGCTTCAGAAACATATTAAGATCCAGAAGAAGTTTGCAGAAATTTACAGCATTTGGGACTTTTACATGTATTTTTGCCTTATTAAAACCATAGATACAGCCAAATTGATTTTTAATAGCCCCTGTTATACGTGTAAGCTGATGAGTCTTCATTTTTGAAATACTTACAATTCCATCTGCCTCAAGCACTCCATTAGCAATATCAAAGCTATTCCAAAATCTTCCTTTCTCATATTCAACACGTTTTCCAGATTCAAAATCTGCCTGCTCTATATTTAATTTTTTGGCAACATCATAGAGTCCGCACTTTTTCAAGGCTATATTTGGACTTATAGAGCCCGGTGAATCTCCATATTTTAGTTTTACACCACTCTCTTGAAATATTTTAGCAGTAGCTTCAAATACAGCAGGGTGTGTTGTAACCGATTTTTCTGGTATGGCAGATGCAAGTACATTTGGTTTTAGAAGAATATTCTCATTTGGTTTTACAAATTGCTCTAATCCGCCTAAAAGTTCAATGCCTCTCTTTAACTGTTCATAGACCTCCTCCACTTCATAAGACTCACATCTAATAATGGCTACTTTTGATTTCAATATTTTTACTCCACAATAATTTTTTTCTCAATTAGAAGGTTGTTATCATTTAAAACTCTAAAAGAGTAGCTCCCCTCCAAGACATCAATTTTACTTATATATCTATTACTGTCAAACTGGATCATATACTTATTAAGATGGGCATTATTGTATAGTATTTCAAGCACTACCCCATCTATATTTTTACTGAAATTATTTATTTGAAAAAATATCTTTTTCACATTTTTAAACTTATTTTCACTAACTACATTATCACGATAGAACATCTTTCCAAGCACAAGCTCAAAATTGGTATCTTTTGCATCTATCTCTATCTTAACCTCTTTAGCAGCCTCTTTTTTCTCCTCTCTCTTTGGTTCATCTTTTGATTTATCGATAACTATTTCGCTCTTTGTATTTTTAGTAGTGCTTAAATCAACCACCCTTCTTGCATAGAGATATGAGTTTTTATAATACTTTTCGTCAAGAGAGCTTTTTATAACCCCAATTGATGGGCCCTGACTTGCAGCATGCACAAACTTATTATCAAAAAGATATATACCAACATGGCTCAACTTCCCTGTTGTATTAAAGAAGAGAAGATCACCAGTTTTTAGATTGCCTGTAACTGGAACACCAATATCTCGTTGCCCTGTAACGGTACGCGGCAGATTAATATCAAAAACATCACGATATACTGCCGATGTAAAGCCTGAACAATCAACACCACTCTTATTAAGCCCGCCAACCTTGTAGGGCGTTCCAAGCCACTTCTCAACAGAGTGAAAAAGCTTATTAACTGCCTCCTCACTATCCTTATACTTCACAGATTGAAGTTCACTTGAAAATATATTTATAGAAATAGTAAAAAAGATTAAAATAAAAACATTTATACGCAAAATAGAGCTCCATCTTTTTATATTAGCTATAATTATCGATAATTTGGCACTATAAAATAAACCAATAAAATTAAAGTTTTTTTTTATAGCAGTCTACTTTTTGACAAATATTTTGTACAAAAATGCACTATCTTTCTTGTTTTTGAGAAAAAACATCCAATTGTCAATTAAGATACCAAAAAGCTTTGTATTTGATACCTTAACAAACTCCATATTTTGAAGAATATTTGAAACCTCTTTAGTTTTATTAGTTTTAAATAAAATCTATTATGGGAATTATCTATAATAAATTGCAAAGCAATCAACCACTCTAATATCATCTACTTATATTATAACAAAAAAAACAATTAAGGCAAATTACTTTTTATTTATCTTGAAATTATTAAACTATTATATTAGTATAATATCGGTAACCTTTATATATTTGCCTTATTAAAGGAGAGAAAGTTTATGAAAAAAATATTCTGTTTTTTTTTGTTGGTTTTATTTATAACAATGTCTATGTTTTCTAAACAAAATGATTATTTTGGCAATATGTCTGATATAGCACCAAACCCTAATATCTCTCAAAAAGAGACAAATGTTAACTGGTATAAAGAGGCAGTCTTCTATCATATATGGGTAAAATCGTTTAATGATAGCAACGGAGATGGTATAGGTGATCTTAACGGTGTAAAAGAAAAATTATCATATTTAAAAGATCTTGGTATCACAGCTATCTGGCTCTCTCCAATATTTGAACCACAAATCAAAGGTGAAAGAATGCATGGCTATGATACTGTTGATTACTATAAAATAAATAGCCTATTTGGTACAGAAGATGATTTAAAAAATCTACTTACTGAAGCCCATAAACTTGGAATAAAGGTTGTTTTTGACTTGGTAGTAAATAATATGTCATATATGAATGCTTGGTTTATTGACGCAAAAAATGGCGGCGAAAAGCGTGAATATTTCATATGGAAAAAAAATATGACAAAAAAAGAGGCTGATGAGTGGGGAAAGGCACTTGCAAGCAAGAGTGTTTGGAATCCTACTGATAATGGCTACTACTATAGCATCTATCACTATACAATGCCTGATTTAAACTTTGAGTCAAAAAAGCTTCGTGAAGAGGTCGCAAATATTTTAATCTATTGGCTAAACTTTGGTTTTGATGGAATAAGAGTAGACTCTGCAAGATATCTCTTTGAAGAGGGCCCAAAAGTAAGAGCAGATAGTCCTAAAACAATCGATTTCTTCAAAAAGCTTAGAAAAAATATTATGGATGAATATTCATCAAAGGGATATTCAAAGGTTATGATTGCTGAGGCTTGGAGCGGAGCTGATACAATTGCTAAATACTATGGAAATGGAAATGATGAGTTTAATATCTGTTTCGATTTTACAATGCCATCATTAATAAAGGGGCTTGTCTCTGTTGGATACAAAATAAATAGCCCATTTAATAAGTTCTATGCTCATATGGATGAGATTAAAGCTAAATATCCAAAAGGTGCACAGAATGGAATCATATTAAACAATCATGATGAGGTTATGTCCCGCCCAATGAGTGCATATGAGGGAGATGAGAAGAGAGTTATACTTGCAACGGCATTCAATTTACTACTGCCCGGCACTCCATTTGTCTACTATGGAAATGAGCTTGCTATGGCTGATGGAGCTATGCAAGGCGACCTAAGACTTCGTACAGCTCTTGATTGGAGTAAACTTCAAGCACAGGAGAAAAATAGCAACTCCATATTATCATGGTATAAAAAGCTTATAAACATAAAAAAATCAAATGCTCCCCTTCAATATGGAGAGTATAAAAAAGTAGAGAGCAATTCAGCAAAAGTAGTATCATACACACTATCTGCAGATGGTAAAAGTAACTTGTGCTTTTTTAATGCATCAGATACACCACAACATGTGATGATTGATTTAGAAACAGACAAAATCAGCAATAAAATCAAACCTCTTATCAATAAATTTGTTACCCCAAAAATAGAGGATAATAAATTGCATATATCCATAGAACCATTTGGCTTTGAGGTGTTTGTTGAATAGCCCATGGCACAGAGTTCAACAAAACGAGCCAAATAGAAAAGTTTGATTTGAGCTATTTAATTAAGTAGTCTTAAAAAAATAAAATTGATAATTAAGGATTTTTTATGGCTTCCAAATCTAAAGTATTTTTTTCATCAGTTTCAAATAAAAAATATATATCTCCTCTCCAAAAAATAAGCAGATTATTGGAGAGATGTGATATAGATAAAAAGTTTGAAAAAGGGCAGCTAATTGCAATAAAAACTCACTTTGGTGAATTTGGGAACACAGCATTTATAAGACCAATAATGCTGCGACCTGTAGTAGAAAAGTTAAAGCAAATGGAAACTAGACCATATTTAACAGATACTAATACTCTATATATAGGCATGAGGGGCAACAGCATAGACCATCTAAACTGTGCAACATGGAACGGATGGGGCTACTCTACTCTGCAAGTTCCAATAATTATTGCAGATGGACTTCGAGGCGAGAATACAGTAGAGGTTGATGTTGATCTCCATCTTTTGAAAAAAGTGAAACTTGCATCAGATATAATCAACGCTGATGGAATGGTGTGTGTATCTCACTTTAAGGGGCATCAGCTCTCTGGATTTGGTGGGGCTATAAAAAATATCTCTATGGGCTGTGCAAGCAGACAGGGGAAACTTGATATGCACTCCAACTCAAAACCATATGTGAGCGAAGTTAAGTGCATAAAGTGTGGAAAGTGCCTCTCTTCATGTCAAGTAAAAGCTATCTCTATGAGAGAAAAATCAGCATGGATAGATACCAACATTTGCGTTGGCTGTGTTAGATGTATGGCAATATGCCCAGTAGAGGCAATCGATGCAAACTGGAACTCATCAAGTCAAGATGTACAAAAAAAGATGGCTGAATATGCATTTGGACTTAAGAAGAGCTTGAAAGATAAGATAATATTTGTAAACCTTGTGACAGAAATAACACCAGAGTGCGACTGCTTTATGGCAAATGATGTACCAATCGCTCCAGATATTGGATATTTGGCTTCGACAGACCCAGTGGCTCTGGACAAAGCGTGTTATGATCTTGTTTGTAAAGCAAGTAACAAAGATCCATTTAAAGAATTTCATAAGAATATAGACTCTATATATCAATTGCAGCATGGCTATGACATAGGACTTGGCAATATAGAGTATGATTTAATCGATATTGGATAAAGAAAAAAGCTAATGATAAAAAAAGTTTGCTGCACTATATTACTATTTTTTATCTTCCATTTTAATTTGTATAGTGACTCTTCGAGTGATCTCTCTGCAGATAATATTGAATATATGTATATCAATTTGACATTTGATTTTGATAAAAATGCAAAGGTAGATGAGAGGTTTATATATGATTTATCAAATGACCCTCTCAATATTATGCCAAAAAAAGATATTTATATACCTAATAGTAGTGATAGTTCAGCTGATATGAAAAGTGATAACTCTGCTGATTCCAAAAAATCAGATAATAGTTCACCTACTAATGATACTAAAAAAGAGAAAGCTTCAACAGCTGAAGATGCTAGAAGAGAAAAAAGAGAACTTGAAGCAGAAAAAAAGAGAGTGGCAAATATCAAGAAAAAATATATTACAGAGCCAGATATCATAGAAAATATCAATAAAAACAGAGAGATCTTTTTCTTTGAATTAAGTGATGCACTATTTAAAGATAATATAGTTGTTGTAAATGAGCCCTTCCCAAGGGAGATTAAAGATGAATCTAATGATATTGATAACTCAAGTGATATAATCAAAAAAAGAAAAGAAAAAAGAGTAAAAATAGAGATTCCAGAAGGAATAAATCCAATAAATTGCAAAATTGTATTTTTAATCTATAATAGAGGTGAATATAATCTCATAACCAATATAAATACTGATATAAGAGTTAGAATTTTTATTGATGATAAGAGCTTTACAAAAAACTATCTTGTAAAATCTAATATAGATAACCCAATAGAGCAGTTTAGAATAGCTACAATATGCAGTAGAATTGCAGCAGATATCCAAAAAGTTCTTAAAAAGAGGACAAAACTAAATTAGTTATGAAGAGATTTTTTTTAATTGCTTTTATTTTTATAAATTTTATTACTTATGCGAATGATAGTTATCTTAAGTTGGCTGAAAATTATGAAAAAGATAATAACACTAGAAAAGCAATAGAAAACTATAAATTATATTTAAAATCATCAAATGACAATAAACAAAAAGAGAAAATAGAGTTAAAAATAGCAAGAATAAGTGAAAATTATAGAGAGTCTGTTGCTGCCTATAAGCAATTTTTTGAATCCTATCCAAAATCAGAGTTCCTATTTTTAGCTAAATATGAGCTTGCATCTCTTCATAAACTTAATAATAACTATAAAGATGCATTAACAGAGTTGTATGAACTTGCAAAAATATCTAAAGGGACTCCATACTGGCAAAAGAGTATGGTAGGAGCTGCATCTGTTGAGTATCTATCACTTAACTATAAAAAGGCAAAAAGTAATATTAACGATCTACTTAATGAGATAGATGAATATGAAGATTTGGGGACATGCTATTTTTTGATGGGTAAAATAATGGATAGGCTTAATGACAAAGAGGAGGCAAAGGAGTATTTTCTTATTTGTGCAGGAAGTTTCCCACAGTCTACAAAAGCTCCAACAAGCCTATTGGAACTATTGAAGTTATATTTAAACGAAGGCAAAAATGAACATGCAAAAAAGACAGCAAATATGATTGGGCTTCTCTATAGTGAGTCACCTGAAAATGTTGAAGCTAAAAAGATAACTAAAAACATAAAATATAATCAAAATAGTAGTGTTGAAGTTGAACTAATTAACCTTAATAGTTATGAAAATAAGAGTAGGATCTCATCAAAAAAACTCTCTGATGATTTGAAACTATCATTAAAAATAGTTAATATAGATAGTAAAACAGCTCAAAACTCAACCAATATATCTAACGATAATATAAAAAGTACAAGCTCTGGTATCTATTTGCAGCTTGGCTACTTTTCACTTTTTGATAATGCAAAGCAGATTTTTGACAGAGCAAAAGAGAAAAATGTTAATGACCTCTTTATTATGGAGCTTAGAAATGGTGATAGGAATTTCTATAGGGTTCTGATTGGACCATTTGACTCTCCAGAGAGGGCAAATGAGAGACTTATAGAGTTAAAAGAGAAAAATATAGAGGCAATTAATACAGAGATAACAAGAAGCTAAAAACAAATTTGTTACTTAATGTAATAACTTTTTAGGTTCTTTTTTAGTTGTTTAGAATTAAACTGCTTATGGTGTGTCTCAAAGATTTTTTATTTTTTTCGAAGAAAAAACCAAAAAAAATCGACAGACACATTATAAGCAGTTTAATTCATCGCTTTTTAGTGTAAAAAATCTCCCCCTTTTGATAAAGGGGGCCGGGGGTTAGAAAGATAAACTAATGAATGATTACTACTCAACACCAATGATGAAACAGTATAAGGATTACAAAGATAGATATCCAGATCTATTTATGTTCTTTAGATGTGGGGACTTCTATGAAATATTTGGCGAAGATGCTGTTGTTGTCTCAAAAATATTAAATATCACCCTAACAAAGAGGGGTGAAGTCCCTATGTGTGGAGTCCCCTACCACGCAGTTGAGGGGTACAAAGCAAAGATGTCAGTTGCTGGTAAAAAGTTTGCTATGATTGAGCAGGTTGAAGATCCAAAACTTGCAAAAGGGCTTGTAAAAAGAGAGATAAAGGAGATTATAACTCCAGGAACAATTCTTGAAGAGAGGCTTTTAAACAACAAAAATAACAATTTCCTGCTTGCAATCAACCGAAAGGGGCTCTTTATAGAGATTGCCTATATTGATATCTCAACTGGAGACTTTGAATTCTCTGAAATTGAGTGGAGTGATGGACTAAATATTCTTAGAGGAGAGATCTTTAGAATTGCACCAAGAGAGATAATTATCCCAGAGAGCCTTTGGGAGCAGAATAAGATTATAAGAGATATTTTTAATCAGTATGGAAATATAACAGTAAATAAATACCCTCTCTTTTTCTTCAACTCTGAAAAAAATAATGAGGTGCTTTTTGAACTTTTGAATATCAAAAGTTTCTCTGATATTGGCATAAGTGAACCAAAAACTGATATTACAACACCTGCTACTCTCCTTGCCTACTTAAGAGCAAACTTAAATGAGAACCTTTCGCATATACGAGAGCTGAAATATAACTCTAATAAAGAGATAATGACACTTGATGAGGCAACAATAAAAAACCTTGAGATAATCACAAACCAGCAAGATGGTTCTGTTAATAATACACTTCTTAATATTATAGACAAAACAAATACATCAATGGGCGGACGACTTCTGAAAAAATGGATAATTGAGCCACTTATAGATATAAAAAAGATAGAGGATAGATTGAATATCGTTTCGCTTTTTTATGAAAACAATAATCTATTAGAAACTTTAAATCATATAATAAAAGATATTATGGATTTGGAGAGACTCTGCAGCAGGGTTAATGCGGGTAAAGTTACACCAAAGGATCTAATAAGCATAAAAGAGTCACTTATTGCCTGCTCCAAACTAGAGAAAGCTATTGTTGGCTTTAATGAGCTGAAAGAGATAAAAAATAAATTTAAAAATCTTGATGAGTTAATAGAGATAATAGACTCCACAATAAAAGAGGAGCCTGCAACCTTTACCAATGAGGGAAATATTGTAAAAGATGGATATAACAGTGAACTTGATGAGTTAAAATCTATTGCCTTAAAGACCAAAGAGCATATAGAGGCGCTTGAAGATAAGTGGAAAAGCAAATATAATATACCAACTTTGAAAATTAACTATAATAAAATCATTGGCTACTACTTTGAAGTTTCTAAGGGGCAGGTAAAAAATGTTCCTGAAGATCTCATTTTACGCCAGTCATTAGTGAGTAGCAGTCGCTATACAAACAGAGAGCTTAATGAGTATGAGTCAAAGATACTAACCGCAAAAGATGAGATATATAGCATTGAAAATAGGATTTTTAATATGGTACGTGATAGAGTTCAAGAGAAAATCCACGATATACAGGACAATGCAAAGCTTGTTGCAATATTAGATGTCTACCTCTCATTTGCAAAGGTCTCGCTAAATAATAGCTATACAAAGCCATCAATTAATAATAGTAATGAAATATTTATAAAAGATGGAAGGCATCCTGTTATAGAAAAGAAGCTTGAATCGGACAGCTTTATACCAAACAGCCTTGATATTGATAGTGATGAGAAATATATATTTATTATAACAGGTCCAAATATGGCTGGAAAATCCACCTACCTAAGGCAAAATGCCCTGATTGTTCTGATGTCTCAGATTGGCTGTTTTGTACCAGCAAAAGAGGCGAAAATTGGTATTGTGGATAGGATTTTTACCCGTGTTAGTGCATCTGACAATCTTGCAGAGGGGCAATCAACTTTTCTTGTTGAGATGAGTGAGACTGCAAATATTTTGAAATCTGCGACAAAAAAGAGTCTCATTATCGTAGATGAAATTGGAAGGGGAACAAGTACCTATGATGGACTCTCACTTGCATGGGCTATAGTTGAATATATACATCAAAAAATTGGTGCCAAAACTCTATTTGCAACCCACTATCATGAGCTTACAAAGTTGGAGTCTGATGATAATGGGATAAAAAACTTCTCTGTCCTTGTCTCTGAAGAGGATGAGAAGATTACATTTCTTCATAAAATAATAGATAAGCCTGCTGAAAAAAGCTATGGAATCTATGTTGCGAAGCTTGCTAATATCCCCCACGAAGTAATAAAGTATGCAGATACTCTGCTTAGATCATTAGAAAATGAGAAGCAGTTTAGTGGCAATGATGTTGTTGAGAAGTTAAAGGGGCAGCTTGAACTATTTGATGTTAAGGTGGCAGCAAATACAAAAAACCATGATGAGATAATAAATACGCTGAAAAATATTAATATTGATAATATCTCACCGCTTCAGGCACTAAATATAATTGCGGATCTGCAGAAGAAGATTGCAAAGAAAAAATAGAAATTTGCTTCTTTTTTTCTACCCCCAAATCCCCTTCAAAGGGGATTTGGGTGACGTTCGCTCGTTTGATATCATCGTACTGATAAGTAAGCCAAAAAATAAGTTTTGATAACTCATTTAAACTTCGATAGGCTTATTAATAATATATAGCTACACAAAAAGCTTTATATTATTAATAAGCCTATCGAATCTTTAATCATTAAACAGTTCTATTTTTTTGGGTTACTCATCAATATGGCAATATCAAACGAGAAGCCGCTACTTAAAAAAAGAAAAAGGGAGCATCATGCCCGCTGACAGATGTGTTGAAGGCGAGGAGTGAAGATCCTATAAAAAACAGGCACGCCCACAAAAGCATAGGTCTAACGCTGATACTCCCCACAGAAGAAAAGAGTCCCAGCCCATAAGCAAATATGGGCGTGCATCTCCTCTGTGAGTACCCAGCCTATAAGGGTTAGAGCCTCAGCCTGGATACTACAAACAATTTCAAACCTAATTATAATCTATTTATCATAAAAAGCAATATAAAAATTTATTTGTCTTTTTTCTATCCCTAAATCCCCTTCAAAGGGAATTTGAGTGACGTTCGCTCGTTTGGTATAATCGTACTGATAAGTAAGCCAAAAAGTAGACTTAAATAGCTCATTTAAACTTGGATAGGCTTATTAATAATATATAGCTACACAAAAAACTTTATACTATCAACAAGCCTATCCAATCTTTAAACATTAAATATCGATATTTTCGGGTTACTTATTAGTATGAGTAAATATAACGAGAAGCCGTCACTCAAAAAAGAAAAAAATCTACTACTCTTTTTCTAGCGAATATTTCAATACAGGATTTCTCGCCGCTGTAACATCATCAATACGTTTAATTGGTGTATTAACTGGTGCATTCCTCAATAAGTCACTATTACTCTTAGCCTCGCTAAGAATAGTTATCAAAACCTTAGCAAAATTATCCAGTGTCTCTTTGCTCTCTGTCTCTGTTGGCTCAATCATAAGACAATCATGAACAATCAGCGGAAAGCTAACTGTTGGAGCGTGAAAGCCATAATCAAGAATCCTCTTTGCAAAATCCATAACTGTTATATGATACTTTTCACACTCTTTTGAAAGAGAGATAACAAACTCATGCATAACATGTGTAGTTGTTGCTATTGAAAAATCATCTTTAAGAAGTGCTGCAAGATAGTTTGCGTTGAGTATTGCAAGAAGCCCAACTTTTGATAGCCCCTCCTTTCCAAGAGAGACGATATATGTATAGGCTCTCAAAATTACCAAGAAGTTTGAATTGAAAGTGCGCACCCTTCCAATTGATTTGCTATATTTATCTGTTTTATAGCTATCTTTATCTTTTACAATCTTGTTGCTTGGCAAGAAATCTACCAGGTGCTTTTTTACACCAATTGGGCCAGAACCCGGACCGCCGCCTCCATGAGGGGTACTGAAAGTTTTATGAAGATTTAAGTGAACAATATCAAAACCTGTATCTCCAGGACGGCTCAAACCCAAAACTGCATTTAGATTTGCACCATCATAGTAGAGCTGAATATCAAAAGAGTGGCAGATATCAACAATATCCTTAAGATTCTTCTCAAAAAGACCAAGTGTATTTGGGTTCGTTAACATAATGGCAGCAACATCTCTATTTGCTTTCTCTTTCAAGTCATTCAAGTCAACAAATCCATCTTCAGTAGATTTTAGATTGATAACAGTAAAGCCAGCAACATTAGCTGAAGCAGGGTTCGTTCCATGAGCAGCATCAGGTATCAATATATATTTACGTTTTTCGCCCCTGTTTCTAAAGTATACACCTATAACAAAGAGGCTTGTGAGCTCTCCATGAGCACCTGCACAAGGGGAGAGGTCAACATCATCCATACCTGTAATCTCTTTCAAATCCTCTTTCAAATTGTATATTATCTCCAAATTGCCTTGAACCCTAGCAACATCAGAGTATGGATGAATGTTTGTAAAGTTATCAAGCCTAGAAACCTTCTCATTTATTTTGGGATTGTACTTCATTGTACAGCTTCCCAATGGGTAGAGTCCACTATCCACACCATAGTTAAAGCTTGATAGCTTTATAAAGTGTCTAACCACCTCATTTTCAGAGATATTTGGTATGATATCATCAATTTTCTCATTCAAGAGGTTTTTAGGAATATTTTTTAAAATCTCATCCTCTCTTTTATCGAGTTTAAAAGTATAGAATGAGGTTGTTGACTGCTTTTTTTTAAAAATTATATCTCTATCTTTCATTTTATTTCCTTTCATTTTATTTCTTTTAGGACTTTTATAAAGTTATCTATATCACTGCTTGAGTTATTCTCTGTTGCTGAAACAAGATAGTAGCCCTTGTAGTCGGGATAGTATCTATCTAGTGGCAAAAATGATAGTATATCACTCTCTTCAAGCTTTTTGCTTATAGTGTTATATGGTATATCCGTCTTTACAACAAACTCATTAAAAAAGTTTTGATTAGGCAATGAAAAGCCAGCAACTTTGGAGATCTTATCTTTCAGTTCATAAGCTTTTTCTATGTTAGATAGACCACAGCTTCGAAGCCCCTCTCTACCTAATGTTGACAGGTAGATACTTGCTCTCAACGCACAGAGTCCATGGTTTGAACATATATTAGAGGTGGCAAGCTCACGTCTTATATGCTGCTCTCTAGCAGTAAGTGTCAGCGTGTAGCAAATATTTCCATCTTTATCTTTCGCCTGACCTACAATACGTCCAGGCATCTTTCTTAGATAATCTTTTTTAACAGCCAAAAAGCCTAAATAGGGACCGCCAAATGAGAGCGGCATTCCAAAGCTCATAGCCTCGCCGCAAACTATAGATGCCCCAAAGTCAATAGGTTTCTTTAAAACAGTGAGAGAAAGAATCTCCTGTATCGTTTGAATAAGTAGAGCTTTTGTTCCATTAACAATAGGTGCAGCTTCACTATAATCAATAATGGAGCCAAAAAAGTTTGGAGAGCCAACAACAAAACATGCAAACTCATCACTCCACACCTTTTTGAATGACTCAATATCAAAAGTGAGTGGATTTGAATCAAAAATCACGCACTCAACATCAAGCAGAGCCATGTATGTCTTTAAAACCTCTATATATTCTGGATGAATAAAGCGATCTATCAAAACCTTTCTCTTTCTTGTTGTAGATATTGCAATAACTACTCCCTCAACAAGAGCTGTGCCTCCATCATACATAGAGGCATTTGTTACATCCATACCTGTAAGGGTTGTTATATAGGTCTCATACTCAAATATAGCCCTAAGTGTCCCTTGAGAGATCTCTGCCTGATATGGAGTGTAGGCTGTATAGAACTCCTGCCTAGATGATATCTCATCTACAACTGCAGGAATATAGTGGTTATAGCTTCCTGCACCAAGAAATATATCCTTATAATTTTTGTTTTTATTTGCAAGATCGCTAAAATATCTAAAGGTCTCCTGCTCGCTTTTAGCGTTTGCTATATTCAAAGTCTTCTCTCTATATCTCTCTGGTATAGCCAGAGTTAGCCCATCTAGGTTTTTTATACCTATCTTTGCTAACATCTCCTCGATATCTGTTTCACTATGTGGAAAATAGTCCATAATTATTACCTCTACTTATTCCTCTTATAAAAAGGAAGTTTTATTATTTGTATATCTTCTATCTTATTTCTAATTTTTATTTTTAAATTATCACTATTAGCATACTCATCTTTTATATATGCTATCCCTATATTTTTCTTCAGTGTTGGTGAAAATGTGCCTGATGTAACATTTCCAACCTTCTCGCCATCACTGTTTATAATTTCCATATCAGTTCGTGGTATAGAGCGGCTTAAGACCTCAAAACCAATCATTGTTTCACTATCTTTTCTATTTTTAAGAGCCTCTTTACCAATAAAATCGAAAGGTTTATTCATCTTAATACTCCACTTCATCATAGATTGAAGCGGAGAGTGATTTTCATCAAACTCCTGTCCATAGAGTGGAAGTCCAGCCTCAAGACGCAATGTATCCCTCGCTCCAAGTCCACATGGCAAAATATTATAGGCTTTTCCCTTCTCAAGAATCTCATTAAATAGTTTTACAGTCGTATGGTTATCTGCCACTATCTCTACCCCATCCTCTCCTGTATAGCCTGTGCGTGAAATCATTAGTGATGTGTTGTTGTATGGAACAATAGCAAATGTAAAGGGAGAGAGACCTCCAATTTCAAAGTCAAACTCTTTATCTAAAAAACTTACAGCATTAGGACCTTGTACTGCAATTATTCCAGACTCATCTGAAATATTATCAATATGCTCACACCTCTTCTCTAGTTTCTCTTTAATCCAATTAAAATCTTTCTCAATATTGCTTGCATTAACAATGATATGAAACTTTGTCTCAGATAGGCATGAAACCATTAGATCATCAATAACAGTACCATTCTCATTAAGCAATGGTGAATATATGATTTTCCCCGGAACTATCTTTGAGTAATCGTTTGGCAAAAGGTAGTTAAGTGCATCAACACCATCAAGAAAATTATTAAATGTAAGAAGAATATTTCCCATATGAGAGACATCAAAGATGCCAATATTATTTCTTACAGCATTATGCTCCTCCTGAATAGAGGAGTAGAAGACTGGCAGCAGCACCCCATGAAAATCTATAATATTTGCATTTAGTTTTTTATGTGTATCATAAAGAACTGTTGTTTTTTGACTCATAATACTTCCTTTAATTTTTTATAAGTATATAATATTATCTATCCAAGAGAGATAGTAACCCATTAACAATAGTAAATGGGTGGGGCGGACAGCCAGGGATAAAAAGATCTATCTTTTTATCCTCTAAGAACTTTCTATCCACTGCCTCAGACTTTCCAAAGATTCCTCCAGATATTGCACATGCCCCAACAAGTATGATAAGTTTTGGTTTTGGCATTGAGTTATAGGCATCTTCAAGAGCTTTGCTCATATTTACCGTAATAGGTCCTGTAATCATAATTGCATCAGCATGACGCGGAGAGGCAACTATATCAATTCCAAACTTCTGAAAATTAAAATTAACATTTCCGCTTGCTGATATCTCTTGCTCACAGCCATTGCACCCACCAGCAGAGACCTCTCTAATTTTTAGAGATCTTTTGAACATTCCCACAATTTTATTTTTTATTTTAAAAGCACTCTCTTCAAAATTAGCTTCTGTTATTTTATCTGTTATAAGCAGTGTTTCAAGAGAAGCTGATGATAGTTTATAGAAATTAGTAAAAGTAATTGCCTCTTTTTCGCAGTTGGTTTCACACTCTCCGCAAAAGACACATAGAGCAAGATTTATTGAGAGGGGATTGAAACCAAGAGCAAAAGTTGGACATACATCATTACAGCGGTTGCATCTTGAACTGCACTTTGAGGAGTCAATCTTTGGCAGTCCTCTAAAATTGGGGTCTATATTGGCATTTTGTATATCTTTTACAGTTTGAAAACCGTGTTTTTTAAGAACTTCTAAAGTTTTAAACATACAACCTTTTATTTTTTTAGATAATTATATTTGTGGTTTAAAAAAAATATACTTATGTAAATAAGTCCTAAAATTTCTTTATAAAGGCATCACTGCTTATCTCTTTTGCTTTTTTTAGGACACTGTTCACATCTTTTGGATCACACTCTATATAAACTCTATAGTTTTTACCACCATTTTCAACCAAAATTACTGCATCAAATTGATATTTTTTTGCCTCATCTAACAATTTCATTGCATTATCTTTTTTTGACATATAACCTATCTGAACATACCCTCTCTCTGGATTTAGAGAGTCAACAAAAGGGTACTCATATTTTTTCTGTTCTATTTTTGCTGCAGGTTTTGTAAATAGATCTACAAGCTCCAATGAGTATGATGTATAGTCATTTTTCTCAAAAATATAGGAGAGACCAACACTCTTCTTAAATAGCTGATAACCTTTTATTGAGTTGCTGCTGTTTGAGTAGTCAACTCTAAGTTCATTATTATCAAGCTTTGTAATGGTATAGTTATAATTTTCATGAGACCAGCTCTTATTCAAAGCCACATCTCTAGGTAAAACCTTTTTCGTTGAATTGTTTGATGGATCATATATATAGAGATAGTCATTATCAGATAGAACATAGAAAAAATCATTCGTCTTATTTATCTTAATTTTATACGCCAACATCTTTTTTGAATTGATAGTTATATTCTCTACACCTATCAACTCCCAATTGATCTTATAGGTTGTATCATTCTCTTTAGCTAACCAAAACCACTCCATACTGTTATTTAATGGAAAATAGTCAAAACCATCAGCAGAGAATAAATAGAGCATTGAATAGAAAGTAAACAAAACTATAAATAAATATTTTTTCATGGATCTCCTCTTCTAAAAACTACAAAGTTACGAATTTTCCTCTTTAATAGCTATATTTATCTCTATCGTTCCAACCCTAGAGCCCAATTCAACCGCCAAAGTCTGTATCTTAACAAAATTAACAAGGTTACTCTTTCCAACGATGATTGTAGGTGGAGTAATATGAAGTATTCTATTTTTGCCAGTAAGCTCTATAGTAGTTTGACCTGTTATAATATTGGTAAGTTCCCCGAGTGAAGCTTTCATAAGGTCATCTGTTATGGGAGTTCCCATAGGAACCAAGGCTTGGGCAAACCGTTGAGCAGTATGAGCCTTAAGGCTATAGACAACCTGCCCCTGTAAAAAACCATTTATACCAATAACAATAGATATCTCATTGGAGGGAACAGGCGAATCCTTTATTGAGACTCCAGCCTTCTCTAGTTTAATATTTGCCATCTGTTGAAAAACAGATATTGTGGCAGATATAAAGGGATTTATCAACTCACCTTTCATCTTTTATCCTTACAGCTCTATTTTCATTTCAATAAAAGTTTATATAAAAAAACTTATACCAATTAAATCATATTAGAATTAGAGTGTCAAGAAAATATTTAAACGATATTTTATCTATCAGATAAGTTTGAAAAATTGACGATATAAAAGATATCAAAAAATAATTGTTGTTAAAAAACTTAAGGATAATAGTTAATGAGAAATAGTATCTTTATGTTGCTGCTGTTTATAATAACAACCACCAATCTCTTTACAAAAGAGTTGGATAACAAGGCTGTACTTTTAGTTACAATGGAGCTTGAAAATGACAAACAGAGAAGTAACAGTAGTTCATATCTTGTAAATGCTATGGTTGATGATTTTTGGAATGGCGGCTCTATGATGGTTGATATAATGGCAGATGATCCCCATTTTATAGATGATGCTCCAAAATATGTAAAGATGGCAAAAGATAACAATCTTGAAACTATACTTCTTATAAAAATCGACTACAATATAGATATAAAAGCCAACAACTCATATATGACGAAGATGGAGATCTCTTATAAGATATTTTCACTGGAAAAAAATGAGCTTATAAGGGAGGAGTTTATAGAGGATAGATCTCTTAATAGGCCAATCAGATCTGATATATATAAGAGAAATATCTTTAGAAATCTTGGACATGAGCTATTTAAATATATAAATGATCCTGCAAACTATCCAACAAAAAACCTTATAAAAAACAGCTTAAATATACAATAGATTAAATAAAAAGAATTTATAATAAAACTAGATAATTATCATTTTAATATCTACAGTTCAGCTTTAAGGACGACTACGACTTAACAATCGTATACACAGAAAAGATAAGTAGGGAGATACCGTTTTCTTTTGCCCAAAATCCCAACCCTTGCATTTCTGATAAACCGATTCTGGTGTAAATAATCCTTCAGCATCTTGTTTGCCTTTTATGATACCGAGCATTTCATTAAATCTTGAATCGGTTTTTGTATGTTCAAATTTACTTAAACAATCAGCAACGCTAACTATATCATAAAAAATAGTAGGTGCTTTCAATTTGCGAAAATCTGTCCCCATATAAAACATATAGGGGTGCCTTTCAAGACTATTTTCCCATAAAGAAAGGATAGAATCAATACTTTGTGAAACAATACTACTATCGCGATATTCATCAATTTCTGCTAAAAGGTTTAACATAATAAGGGTGGCATAGGGACAGCAATCATCTTTACGACCAGGCCCTCTGAATTTGCCATGCTCTTCAGATACCGCACAAGTGAAGCCTTGCTCTTTATGAAGTGTAACAAGATATTCAACCCCTTGTTTGATATGCCTTTGATAATCTATTTTTGCTTTTAGCAGCGCCAATAATAAAAGAGGAGCATCACATAGACACCAACCAAATGTATCCTCACCTTTTCCACCATAGTGCTTTGGTATATTTGTCATAGACTGATATAGACCAAGTGCATCTTTGTTACTTATAATCTGATCTACTGCATTTTTAATTTCAGGGATGGTTGTGTCAAAACCAGAATCAAGCAGAAACAAAAGTTTATGTATAGGTAGTTCTGGGTTCTTATGATTGCTTACCAACATGCTGTGAAAGGTTGAAATATCAGTAAGATAAGATTGGATTTTTTTATCTTCCAATGCCCTCTTTTTGAGGGTAGATAGAGCCTCTCTCTGTTCATTAAGCAAATTTAATCTTATGGCATATTGTAGCCATGGTTCGCTTATGGATAATAATTTTTCCAACATAAGATGCCCTCCTCTCAGATTGTTTCATTCTATTTCTGTAGCTGTTTAACTAAAAAATCATAGCTTTCTTCCATAACCCTTTGGTAAAAAGAGCTGCATTTGCCAACTAATATCTTCTAAAAGTGATAATTACTTAAAATTTATTGATTCAAATATATTTTCTATATAATTCTTTTTTTCTTTAAAAACATCTTGACTCATCCAAAAATCAAGCTTAATATTATTTATTCTATTTTTAAAAATCAGTGAATCAAAGACAAATATATTGTTTTTGTTCAATTTTATTTTTGAAATGAGCCTTATTCCCTCTATTTTTGAGTAGACCTTCTCTTCTGAAGAGACCTCTTCATAATGATACTTTGTGAAGTAGTCTGAATTAGATTTTTTTAATCTATCAAGATAGTCTTGATTCTGCAGTCCTAAAATTTGATTGGTACACTTTACACCAATGCTATCCTTCTCATTAAACCCAATAAAGAGAAGTTCATCGTTCTCTGAATTGAAGTAGCTTGAAAGCTCTCTTTGATCGCTATTAAAATCATTATAGGAGAGTAAAACTATCCAATCACTATCAAACTTTATCTCAAGACCCAACTCATCATTTAGATAGACCCCTTTAGTAAAGTGATCTTTTGTCTCTACGAATTTTTCGCCCTCTTTTTTTGATAGAGTACAAGAGGAGATAAAAAAGATAATTATGATTAAAAATAGAGCTCTATTTTCCATATAATTTTTGAGAGTAGAGTTCATAAACCATATTTGATAAATTTTTATAGTATAGAGAAATATTATTATCTATTATAGAGTAGGTTATCTCCATTAATGACCTATTTTCATAGTCTGGAAGCTCTTCATCAATATTTATTATAAAATCATAGTAGTGCTGATTTTTTATAGTTTTCATTGACATTTGAGAATCAACCCCACTCTCAAATGATATATTAACATTCTCTTTAACCACTCTTTTCTTCATACATATATCAAAATATATTCTAGCAGTAATTAAATCTTGTAATAATGAACGAAATGCAGCTTCATCTCCAAGATTTCTCAATATGAATAATCTCATACCACAATCATTAAAAGATAGAAAATTAGTATTTAAAGATCTGCCAGTGCTATCAGCCATTTTAGGAAATAGCCCTATTATTTTTTCATAATATTTTACGTTTCCAGTTTTATTAAACCTTGCTAAAAAGTAGATATATTCTCTATAATAGAGGTCAGAATATTTCTCGCCTATTGTTTGATAATTTGGAATAATGGAGTCCAATCTATCAATAATAGAATTGAGAGTATTAAATGCTTTCAATATATTCTCTTCATATTTATCATCAAAATTATCTTTACCTGCCTCATCAATTAATTTATTAATCCCCATATTAATGAAGGTTGTATAAATGTGAGATATTGAATAGATGTAGGTTGGCATCTTCTCATTTGCCTTTTGAAATTCCCCCTTCACCATATGTCTCTCTGCTTGGAAAACAGGTTTAAATAGAAAAAAGCTTGATACTGCTAAAACTAATATTATGCCCATCAATATATATAACTCTTTTTTATTTATTAGAAATTTTTTATTATCACTCTTACTCTCAACATCAGCTATCATATATTTATTAGAGAAAGATATCAATAGCACACCTAATCCTATTATAAAGAAGTAGGCACTCATTGTAACACTCATTCTAAAGGCAAGGCTAAATATCTGGTGAATCATCATACTAATTAAACCTAATGCAACACCAAGTGATATTAATCGAAAATCGAATCTATATTTTTTTGAGTAGACTACTCTAAAGAGAGATATCAGAATAAAAAATAGCAGCCCTAAAAATAGGGTAATTCCAACGATTCCGCCCTCTCCCAAAACCTCAATATATTCACAATGGCTATGTTTAAATGAGTTGCTTGGAGAGTATATATAAAAATATTTACTCATATATTTAAAAGAGGCGGCATAAACTGTTCCAAGTCCAGCGCCAAAAACAGGATGCTCTTTGAAGAGCCCTATTCCACCTGACCAGCCATTAATTCTGTCTTTTATAGAGAACATTGGATTGCTTAATGATTCAGCTATCCTCGGAGCCAATTTTTTGAATAGAGGGATTCCAGAATTAAGTAAACCTATTGGAACTGCAAACATTATAATAATGAATGATATAATATAGATGATTTTATCTATCTTTTTTAGCCTATTTTGCATAATAATAAGGGATGGAACACCAACTAATGCGACAGCAAAAAAGAGTCCAATCCATGCAGCTCTTGTCTGTGATAAAAATATAGGAAATAGCCCGAGAAGAGCCAAAATAAAACTTACTATTGAAAATGGATGTTTAATAAAATTTTTAATAGAGCCATCTTTGTCAAATGCAAATGGTAATATAATGGCCAATGGCAGCAGCCCTATCATATAACAAGAGAAGTAGTCTGTATTACCAAAAGAGAAACTTGGACGATATGCAGAGAGGCTTTTGTTGGTATTTATTAAAACAAGCATCTCTTTAATTGACCAATAGAATAGAATAATAAAAAATATACTAAAAAGTATAGAGCTAAACTTTATTGTCTCTATATCATCAACAAATAAAAATACAAATGTAGCAAAAGAGATCAATAGAAGATAATTTGAGTAGTGATAGTGTATATCATATGGTGATTCATTAGCAAAAAAGGCTACAACAAATTGTAGTGAGACATATATAAGATAGACCAAAAAGTAGATAAGGTATCTCTTATCCTTTTTTAGTTGCGTGGATGTAAAACTTCTAATAAAGAGAGAAATTAACAGAAAGCAATCAACCAAAAAAATAAGAAGAGTTTTAAAGACTTTTTGGTGATAAGTTATATTTCCATATATCAACCCTATTAAAAAGAGCCCTACAAACGGAAGCAAGCCAAAAAGTATTGTTGAATTGACAGATGAAAAAGAATTAAATAGATAATTGCTATCTATTTTGTTTTGATCTATATTTTTTGACATTTTATCACACTCTTTAAATTTATAATTAATAAAAAAAGCTAACATAAAAGTTCAATAAAAACAAGAAAAAACTATATTGATAGACTAATAAATAATTGTGCCATTTCCATCTCTATGGTATAGACCAAATTCTTTGGAGGCTAAAATCTCCTCTTTGCTAAAAACTGGGCCATCTGCACAAACCCTTGCTCCAATATCATCCAATACACAAGAGCCGCATATACCAACACCACACTTCATATAGCGCTCCATAGAGAGCTCTATCTTATTTATATTGCTTGGGGCAATATCAAGTGCCCTTTTCATCATCTTCTCGGGGCCACATAGATATAGTAAATCATAGTCTTTTGTTAATGATGTTAATGGCTCTGTAACAAAACCCTTTTTGCCAAAAGAACCATCATCAGTAAAATAATCTACTCTATCTTTAATATCAAGGGTAAATTCAAGAAGGCCTTTTGTTCTTGCTCCAAATATTATATCAACATCTTTTTTTTGTTTTATCAAATTATTAGCCAAAAAATAGAGAGGGGCAATACCTATACCCCCGCCAATAATAAGAGCGCTATTCACATTATCAGTGGAAAACTTGTTCCCTAATGGACCAATTAAACCAAAATAATCATTGATATTGGCATTAATCATCTTTTCTGTGCACTCTCCCCTATTTTGAATGGTAAAACCAACAATATTCCCATCATAGTGTGAGACAGATATAGGTTTTTGTCCAAGATAGTTAAGCATAAAAAATTGTCCAGGGCATATTTTCCTCTCTCCTATCTCAAAAAAGAGAGTTTTTTGAGTGCTGTCTCCAACACTTTTTAATAGTCTAAAACTTTTTTCTATGTAATTATCTATATTTTTAACATTATCATAATTCATTTTTATTTAGCTCCTGTGTGCAATTCCTATTAGCTCTCCATAACCCATCTTCTTCTCTTTAAGAAAGAGCTCTATTCCATCATTAATCTTTTTAAAGATATCAACACCATTAAAAAAGATTCCGCTTCCAACACCATAGAGTGTCGCCCCAACAGAGATCATCTGTATCGCATCCTCAATTGTAGTAACACCTCCCATACCTATAATAGGAATCTTTACACTTTTATAAATATCATAAACTACCCTTATTGCAATAGGTAGGATTGCAGGGCCGCTTACTCCGCCAGTTCTGTTCGTTAATTTTGGTTTGAATGTATTTATATCTACCAACATTCCAGGACCTACAGTATTGATGGCTGTTATTCCATCTGCTCCAGCATCTTCACATGCGCGGGCAATTCCTCCAATATTTGGATAGTTTGGAGAGAGTTTTACTAGAAGTGGTCTCTTTGTAGAGCCTCTTACTCTCTTCACTACACTGCTTGCCATATTTGGATCACTCGCGAATGGCGTTCCAAATTCGCTTGCAACATTTGGACAGGAGATATTTAGTTCAATCATATCAATACTATCATTATCAAGCTCCTCGACAGTCTCTCTAAACTCCTCTTCAGTACCACCAAAAACAGAGGCAATAATAACAGATTTAGTTTTGTATCTTAAAGACTTAAGTTCCTCGTTGCTTTTTTCAATGCCTAAAGATGAGAGCCCAACAGCATTAATAAGTCCATGTTCAAAAACTTGAACCACAGGTGTGTTGTGTCCTTTACGTGCATTTTTTGATATTGACTTTGTTGTAACTCCACCTGCACCAGATTCTGCAACTTTTGTCATGCCAGATGCTGTAACACCTAATATGCCTGATGCTAAAATTCCATTATTTTTAAAAGTTATCCCTGAAAAAGGAATCTCCATATATACCATCCTAAATTACGTTTTTATAATTATACAATCCCAATCAACACTTCTTTATAACATAAAATATCGATGTGGGGCAGATATTATCAATTGGTTTTGTTGAATAATAGTGAATATTACCTTGCAATAAAAAAGATAAATATTTATCTAAAAGCACATAAAACTTGTATGAATAGAGAGGTTTTTTGAAAAACTTTCCAAATCTTTTTTCAATACTATAATTTGCGGCAAAACAATACTCTTTTGATACTATTTTTACTGAAGATTCTTTAAATACAGAGTCAAAAAATTTAACAGGTACTCCTCGCTCATTTTTTGTTAGTCCTACCCTTGGCTCTCTCCAATCTCCCATTGAATTTATTGGTTCTCTTAATAAGAGATATCCATTTGGTTTTAAAACACGAATTAATTCTTTTAATACAAAAGAGACATTTGGAATATGATGCAGAGTTCCAAATGAGGTTATAAGATCAAATGAATTATCAGCTATTGATAAACTATTATCTTCATTAGGTTTAATGTATTTTGGAGTTAGATTGCCCAATTTTTTACTAACTAAATTATCTGAAGGCTCAACTATTGTAAGATTATTAATTTTATCTATAATTAAACCAAATTCAAAACCAAAAGCAGCACCAAAGCCTAAAACATCATAAAAAGTTGTTTTTTTTAAACCTTTTATTTTATCAAACCCATGGATTTTATTCATCATATTATAATGATAGCTACTTTCAGTTCTAGTTTCAATATTACTCTTATTTCTCAAGTCTGAGGATGCTTCTGACTCCTCTTCATTCCACTTTTTTATCTGTTCTACAGAAAAATCATCTCCATAAAGCTTCTGTCCACTAAGATACTCATCAATATTTTCCATAAAATTATCCTTCTTGACTACTATTTATTCAAATATACAAACAAATTGCTTTTTAGATATAGTAATAAGTACACTAATAATCAAGCATATAGAAATTTTTGCTGTTTGTCAATTTTAAGAGATAATTCTATAAAATACTATACTGCAAATATGTATAAAAAAAATATTAAAAAATCTGACAATTTGACAATTATGATAATTTAGGTTATAAATAAAGTTTATAACAAATATCTACAAAAGTTTATGGGGGATAAAAACACAAAAAATAATGGAGACAAATGATTTTAATAAATTTGAGCTGGATAAACATCTAATAGATAGATTGGACTTAAAAAGGATATCAACTCCAACTGATATACAGGAGGAGGTTATATTAAAGATATTAAAAGGTCATAATGTTATTGCTCAATCAAAAACAGGAACAGGAAAGACACTTGCCTACCTACTGCCACTACTACAAATAAACTTTCAAAAAAACCATACAACACTAATAATAGCACCAACAAAAGAGCTTGCAACTCAAATATTTCAAGAGGTGAAATATTACACTGAAGATACAGGAATTACTTCACTTTTATTAATAGGTGGTGATGAGTATGAGAGGCAGGAGTATAAAATAAAAAAGGGTGTTCAGATAATTGTTGGAGTAACCGGCAGAATAGTAAAACTTATAGAGGATGGGGTGCTTAGAGTAGATAAAGTAAAATCTATAGTTTTAGATGAGGTCGATTTTTTAATTGAATTAGGTTTCTGGAATGATATAAAACAGATATTTGACCTCTCATTTACATGCAATCAGTATCTCGTCTTCTCTGCAACATTGAGCAATAGAACAAAAGAGTTACTATCATCTTTCAAGAAACTGGGTAAATATATTGCTGTTTCTGAAAAAATTGCACTTCCTAAAAATATAGAGAACTGCCTAATCCCTTTGGAGGATGGAACAAAAGATTCTACACTCTTAAAGCTTATGAAAAATATCAACCCTTTTCTCTCTTTAATATTTGTCAGAACAAAAAAAGAGTCCTACTGGGTATACAATATTTTAAAAGAAAACAATTATAATGTCGGAATGTTAAATGGAGACCTCTCTCCGCTGCAGCGCAAGCAGGTTCTGCGGGAGTTTAAAGATGCAAAGATACAATATTTAGTTACGACAGACCTTGCGAGCAGGGGGCTATCGATAGATGGAATCAATGTAATCATAAATTACACAATTCCAATCAATATGATAGATTATGTCCACCGTGCTGGGAGATCTATCAGAACCACTGATGAAGAGAAGACCAAAAATAATAGCAGTGTGATATATAATTTATGCAATATACTTGATGAGGGTTACTTAAGAAAATATCTTCTATATTTAAATGATACACCATTGAAAGCTTTAAAAGTGACAGATGACGCAATTCTGCCTCTAAAAAACTATCAGGGAGTAAAGGCAAGGCTAAATATCGAAGAGAAAAAGAGGGATATTAAATTAAAACAAATAAATAAGAGAAAAAGAGAGGAAAAAAAATATGGCAAAAAAAAGAGAAGAGGTGAATAAGAGCGATAAGTGGAATGTTGAGGCACTATTTAAGAGTGATGAACTGTGGGAAGAGGAGCTAAAAAAACTCTCTGCTGACGTTAATTCGATTCAAAAATATAGAGGTACTCTAAAAGAGAGTGCTGAAAATATAAAGAATCTAATAGATAGCGAGATTGCTCTATCAAGAAGAATAAATCTTCTCTACACATACGCCCATATGAGAAATGATGAGGATGGGAAAAATACAAAATATAGGACCTTTTACAGCAAGGCATACAATCTCTATGTAAATTATGATGCGATGAGATCATGGATAACTCCAGAGATTTTGGCTATTGATGATAACAGTATGAAATCTTTTATAAATAGTGAAGTATTAGCTCCATATAAGTTTTATATGGAAAAAGTATTGAGAGTAAAGCCGCACGTCTTAAGCGAGAGTGAAGAGAACATCATATCGCTAGCAGGCAATGCTATGTCTACTGCTGATGATACCTTTAGTTCACTTAGTGATACAGACCTCAAGTTTGGGGAGGTGCTTGACAGCAATAATAGACCTCATGAAATTACTCATGGAGAGTATAACAAGCTATTGACTAATAAAGATAGAGTGCTTAGAGAGAGAGCATTTAAACAGTATCATAATAAATATGAGGAGTTTTCAACAACCTTTGCCTCTCTAATATATGGAAAAATAAAGGCTGACCACTTTTACTCCAATGTAAAAAAATATAAGACTACGCTTGATGCAGCACTCTTTCCTAAAAATATAGATACAAGTGTCTACACAAACCTAATTAAAACTGTGAGAGAGAATATAGATGCTCTTCATGAGTATCTTGCCTACCGCAAAGAGAAGATGGGGGTATCTGAATTGCACCTATATGATGTCTACATTCCTTTTATAGATAAAGAGGAGATTAAGTTCACATATGAGGAGGCAAAGAAGACCCTACTTGAGTCTATAAAGCCTCTTGGTGATGAATATTACTCTGTATTGAAGAGGGGATTAAATGAGGATAGGTGGGTTGATATATATGAAAATGAGAATAAGAGAAGCGGTGCCTACTCTACTGGCTGCTATGACTCATTTCCATACATTTTAATGAACTTTAATGGGACACTTAATGCTGCAAGAACTCTGGCTCACGAGGCTGGACACAGCATGCACTCATACTTTACACATAAGTATCAATCACCTCTCTATGGACACTACCCTATATTTCTAGCTGAGGTTGCATCAACATTTAATGAGGAGCTTTTTAACCACTACCTTATAGAAAATACCAATGATAAGAAGACAAAAGAGTACTTGATAAACTCAAGGCTTGATGAGATTAGAGCAACACTCTTTAGACAGACAATGTTTGCTGAGTTTGAGCTTACCATTCATCAAATGGTTGAGAATGGAGAGCCTCTGACAGCTGAAGTTTTAAGCAGTGAGTATAGAAAGCTTAATGAGTTCTATTTTGGAAAAGATGTTGCCATAGACAAAGAGATAGATATAGAGTGGGCACGTATTCCACACTTCTACTACAACTATTATGTCTATCAATATGCAACAGGCATATCAGCTGCCATTGCTCTATACCAAAGGGTGATAAAGGGTGGTGAAAAAGAGCTTAATGATTATATTGGATTCTTGAAGGCTGGCTCATCAAAATACCCTATAGAGACACTGAAAAGTGCTGGTGTTGATATGAGCTCTTCAAAGCCTGTAACAGATAGTATAAACTATTTTAGAGAATTATTGAAAGAATTGAAGAGGTAGGTAGATTTTTTTTTATACTAATTTTATCCCCCTTAATAAAAGGGGGATTTTTTTTCTAATAGAACTCTCCATCAATATAACGTGGAGCATTATAATCATTATAGACCGATAACTCCTCTTCAGATAGCTCTGAAAAATGATAATTATCATCAATTACCCCGATTTTATTATCTATCTTAGCAAATCCAATATTATATTGATAATTCCAATTTGGAATATCACAATCAATCTCATCATAAATAATTGGAACTACCAATTTCGACGTATCCATATCTATAACTCCCCACTTATTTTCCGATTGAACTGCTAAGTATTTTGATGGTGCATAACAAGGATAAGTGAAGCCCCCAATCATAGGAGAAAAGTCTATATTATCATAAATAAGAGGAACAACAAGCTTCATTGTTTTTGTTTTTATTGCTCCATATTTGTCATCAAGTTTAAGAAATACATATTCAGGGATATTAGTCTCACATCCATAAAAAAGCTCATCATAAATGGGTGGAATTACGATATCCATTGTTGCACTTTTTATAAGACCATATCTATTATCAAGCTTTATAGGTATATACCATGGAGTCCCTTCAGTATCAACCATGCCTCCTAAAACAATCTCATCATAAATAGTAGGAATAACAAGCTCTCCTGTTGCGACACTTATAACTCCATATTTACCATCAAGTTTAATAAGTATGAACTCAAAAGGTCCATAAGCCTTACTGGAATAGTCCCAAGAGACAAAGCTAATTTCATCATAATGGATAGAAGTAAATTTACTCATCTCTTTGGCATCTACAAATCCATATTTATCATTCAATTTGACAAGTATAGCATCTGGGTTATCATTACAACAATAATAGACCTCATCATAAATAAAAGGAGTTGCTATATTCATAGTTTTTGTATCTAAAATTCCATATTTGCCATCGAGGTTAATAGAAATATATCTTGCTGGCAGTTCATACCCAAATTCATTCCCCCAATTAATTTCATCATAAATAGTAGGAATAATTACCGTTGCTGTTTCACTATCTATAACACCATATTTACCTTCTAGTTTAACAGATATATATTTTGGTGGTTTACATGTTCTATTGTTCCAATTGTTATCTTTATAAATAATAGGTAGAACTATCTCATTATTTTTATCAATAAATCCATACTTGTCATCTAAAGAGACATAGGCAACTCCGCTAACAGAAAACTGAGATATAGAACCATACATAAAAGGAATAACTATTTGATTGTTTTTATCAATCACTCCAATTTTACGATCTAATCTAGCCCTTATTAAACCATCCTCAAACACATATAAATCATCATAAATAAAAGGAACTACTATTTGATTGTTTTTATCAATAAATCCCCATTTACTATTTAATTTAGCTTTTAATAGGTTGTTTTTATCAAAATCATCCATAGCTTCATAGATAAAAGGAATAATTGTTTCATTCTTTTTATTGATAATGCCCCACTTATCATATAGTTGTGCCCTTGCTAGAGCATATTTACCAAAGCTACCTACATTATCATACATAAAAGGAATTACTATTTGATCATGTTTATCAACAAATCCATATTTATTATTCTCTTCTTTTAGATAAATTCTTCTAGTTCTTGAGCCTTTATCATTTGATAAATCATCACTATTTTTTGCTGTTGCTTTTTTATCACTTAATTTTGCTATTTCTTTATCAAAATTGTTTTTTTTAGAGCAAGAAGTAGCGATTAAAATAATCAAAATAATTAAGAATATAAGCCTTTTTTTATCTAATTTGTCTTTCATTTAAACAACCCTAAAATATTATTTTTTCATACTGTTGCATATAATGGAGTAGTTTGTCAAAAAATTTTACAAAATTGTAGGTACTAAAATAGAGTTTTTAAACGCATCTGGCGAATAGCATAAACTATTTTAGAAAATTGTTGAAGGAACTAAAAAAATAGATGGATTTTTTTAAATAAGAATTAAGTTTTTTATTGAAAGGGTACGATACTAAAAAAACATAGCGATTTCAACGTAATTAAGTGTAGTGAACATCCCCCCCCAAAAAACTACTCTTTTTGCAGAAAAGTCGCTATGTCCTTCTAAAAAATATCTACTTAATTAGGTATATACAATCTTGAATTCTATGTCAATATAAAAATTGTAATTTTTTTATTTTTAAAAAATTATAAAAATTTTCTTATAATAAAAGTATATTTAACAGAATTTTTATTATAGATTTTTATTTAGAGTGATATCTATAAATATTAGAAGATATATTAAATAATTATATAATATATGATATATAATATTGGAGTTGTAATAATAAAAAGCAAAATATTGTATTTGTTTTAAATTAATCTTTTGTTTCTTTAAGGCTATCTTTTATCTCTTTGATTTTTTTCATCCTCTCTTTAAGAGCTTTTTCAAAACCAAAATCTGTTGGAAAATAGTATTCTCTATCTTTTAGTTCATCAGGCATACATTGCATATATGTTACTGGGATTGAGTAGTCATGAGCATATTTGTAGCCATCTCCATAGCCAGATTCTTTCATTAGTTTTGTTGGAGCATTGCGAATAGTGAGTGGAATATAGAGGTCGGGATAGGTTTCTATATCTTTTCTAGAGAGCATTGCTGCTTTATCAAGTGCATTTGATTTTGGTGCAAGAGTATTATAGACTACTGCTTGCAGTATAGCAAGATTCCCCTCAGGCATTCCAATCTTCTCAAATGCATTCATAGCAGCGACACTGATGGTCAAAGCATTTGAATCTGCTAGGCCTATATCTTCACTGCTGAACCTTATTACTCTTCTTAATATATAGAGTGGGTCTTCTCCAGACTCCAGCATCTTCATGCAATAATAGATAGCAGCACTAACATCAGAGTTTCTCATAGATTTATGCAGAGCAGATATATAGTCATAGTGATAATCATCTTTTTTGTCATAGGAAGGAAGCCTTCCCATCAAAACCTTTTGTATTATTTCATTGGTTATAACAACATCTGTTGTATCATTATTAGCAAGTTTTATCGCCTGCTCCAAAATACCATAGCAGCGTCTTGCATCTCCGCTTGATATATTAAATATAGCCTCTCTGTTATCAATTGTGACATTTAGATCATATTTCTCTTTAATTTTTGCTAATGCTCTATCAAAAAGGACAGATAGATCATCGTTGGTCAAGGCTTTCAATATAAAGACTCTCATTCTTGATAGAAGCGGAGAGATTATTGAAAATGAGGGATTTGCAGTAGTTGCCCCTATAAGTATGATTGTCCCCCTCTCTACGTATGGAAGAAAGGCGTCCTGCTGTGCCTTGTTAAATCTATGAATCTCATCAACAAAGACTATTGTTTTTACACCTGTAGATAGGAGAATGGCATCAGCCTCCTCCATAACAGCCTTTACCTCTTTTATACCTGAAACAACAGCACTAAAGCTCTTGAAATGGTAGCCAAAAAGCTTTGATATTATATTAGCAATTGTTGTCTTTCCAGATCCTGGAGGACCCCATAAAATAAATGATGATAGCTGATTTGTTACTATCATTTTTCTAAGTAGAGAGTTCTCTCCTATGACATTTTCCTGACCAACAAAATCTTCAATCTTATCAGGTCGCATTAGTTCTGCAAGAGGAATATCGCTATTTAAGTTTTGAAAAAGGCTATTTTCCATATTTTTCTAACCACGTTCTTTTTGACACATATTTTATTGACTCTTCTAGCGAGGGTAATGTAAAAACTTGCTTCTATATTACCAAGTTGGACAGGTCAACAAAGGATGTTCCTACTCTATAATTTTAGAGATTATGATTTCTATTTTTTAACTATATAAATCATATAAACACTTGATTAATAAGTTCAAAACTTTTTAATCTCTTATTAAATATATTTCTAAAAATGAGATCAACTATATTTTTAATCTCATTAAAATAGCTCTTATCAATCTCTACATCTTTAAGATGGATATACTTCTCCTGAAAAAATAGAGAAAAGAGTGCTGCTGCCTCTTTTGATATAGGATATCTTTTATACTTCGCACAACTCTCACATAGAAAACTATTATCGTTTAGATCAAAATAGTATCTATCATCAATATTACCACATTTTTTACATTTATCAAAACTATAAATATAACCCGATAGAAACATATATTTTATAGAAAAAAATAGATATGAACGCTCCAAATCGGCGGAGTTAACTATAATATCAAAGCTATAAGAGATTAAATAAAAGTAGGACTTCGCCTCACTTGATGAGATATATGAGTTTAGAAGAATATCAGAGTAGTAAGATAGGAGATATATGTGTCTAATATCAGATCTAGCAAAACTATTTATATCAACATTGTTGATCTCTTCAAGCTTCAAAAGGTTGTTTTTAGGATTTCTATTTAGGAGAAGTTCAAGTTTCACAAACGGCTGTATTGCCGAACAAAAACGGCTTTTTGTTTTCTCTGCTCCAAAGGCTGTCGCCTGTTCTACACCTATGGTTGGCGAGATAAATGTAAAGAGGCGATTTTGCTCTCCATATTTTGAATATTTTAATATTATTGCATCAGTTGTTATATATCTTGTCATTAGGTATCTATCTAATCCCCCTGCCCCCTTTACATAAAGGGGGTTTAAGAATTGTTTGTTACTAAAATAGAGGCACGATTTGCATATTGTGATATACAAGCCGTTTTTTGTTAGAAAATCGCAAGCGATTTAATACAAAAAACTTCAGTTGTATACCACAATACACAAATCTAATTCTAAAAAAAATTTAATTTGGAGCTTTATAAAAAGTTCATAAAACTGTTGTTACTTTTTTTTGTAAAAACCTACTCTCTATTTTTTATATCTAACAAAATAGTCTTCTCAATCTCATAAATTTCATATCTAATTGATTTTAATTTAGGAACAAGAGGCAAAAGAGTATCTTCAAGTTTTGAAAGCTCCTCTAAAACTCTTAACCCCTCACAAACTCTATAGATATTAGCCTTTAAAACATCATTAATACTTTTTCTGTTGGATTCTGATTTTGAATACTCTTTTCCCACATCATTTAAGCTATCACGCTCTCTTGTTGTTGGGGCGATCTCATAAAAGCGGGGAGCAAAGTCCTCTCTTATAAAGTGACGAAATAATTTTAGTTGTTTAGAAATATCTCTATCATCAAACTCAAATCGCAATATATCTTCTGCTACACGAAGTCCCTCACTTACACGATTTATGTTTGCATCAACTGTTCTATCCATTTTTTTTAGTTACCCAAACCTTTTAATTGTGCTCTTCTTAACTACATCTTGACATTTAAAATTAAACTGCTTGTGTGTATCTCAAAAGTTTTAAAAAAAAAATGCCACTTAGTGTTCCAAAAGGCGATCTCATTCTTGAATAAGATATTTATCAAAAAGGACGTGGCTAGAAAAACTACACAAATCTTGAGAACATCTCCCAAAGTGGTCCCTTTATCCCCTTCTTCCTTATTCTCTCAAAGAGCTTCATATCAACACCCTTATCAAGTCCTTGAACAATCCAATTTACCCTTGTCTCTGTTACCTCAAGCATCTTATCAACTATAATATCTTTCACACCTTCAGATATGTAGAATAGCGGCTCTAAACCAATCTTTGTCTCGCTGCCAATAAGGTTTGCTATCTCTGTATTTGGATAGACTCGCACCCCAATAAAAGCAATGACAGATGTCGGCTTAGTCTTATCAACATTTGCAATTGTCTCATTTAATGTCTCTACAGTCTCATTAGGACCGCCAAGTATCAAACTATGATTAAACTTTATATTTTTGCTGTTACAAATATCACAGCTTTCAAAGATATCATCAACATTAAATGGTTTTCGAAATCCCTTTAGTGTTTCATTAGAGAAGGCATCTGTACCAAAATCAACGCTTGATAGACCAGACTCCATACACAAATCTAAAAAGTCCTTGTTCTTTATTTTGGGTATAAAAAAGCCAGTCCACTTTATATTTAATTTTCTTTTTATTATCTCTCTGCATATCTCAGCTGCATAATCCTCAGGGTCATTAAAAACGCTGTCAACAAAGAAAAAGTGTAAGACTCCCCTCTCTGCCCAATATTGGATCTCATCAACAACTTTATTGACACCTCGAAAGCGATATTTACCACCCTCTAATACTGGATAGCTGCAATATACACAATGAAACGGACAGCCTCTTTTGGTCTGAATATTTATGGAACCTGAATATTTATAGTATGTATCTATATCAAATCCATCTCTCTTTGGAAAATCATCAAAATCGATATTTTGTAACAGAGGGCTATATATTACCTTTTCAATATTTTTTTCATTTTTCTCAATCTTCTTTAGAAGGTCAAGAAAGACAAACTCACCTTCCCCTTTTATTCCATAGTCAGCCTTAAGCTCATCTACATAGAACTCTGGAAATATCGAGAAGCCAGCACCGCCTAAAACAATGGTGGCACTGCTGTTTACCCTGCACACACTAACAAGATCTTTGTAGTAGTCCAAGTAGTTATTCGTAATAGGAAAAGCATTATTATCTACATTACGAATAGAGATTCCAATTACATCAGGCTCTGTCTCATTTATCTTGCTCTTTAGCTCCTCTAACGGTTCTGAAGAGAAGCAGGCATCAAAAACAGCAACATCATAACCAGCCTTTTTTAGATTATGAGAAATATATGATATCCCCAAAGGGAATACAGGATCGGGAAAACGCTCTCTGTTTGCAGAGATTAAAAGTATTTTCAATTATTATTGCCTCCAAAAATGCAAATCGCTATACTCTAGCTCTATTCCATAAAAACGGTGTGGATTTATCTCTATACCGCCTCTGCGAGTAAAATAGGTCTTAACAACAAGCCACTCTGGCTTTAATATACTATATAAATCACTAAATATTTTTTCTGAGCACGTCTCATGATAATCATCATGATTGCGGAAAGAGATAATATACTTTATCAAACTTATCTTATCAATTCTATTTTTTGATTTATATGATATGTAGAGTGTCGCCCAATCTGGCTGACCAGTTATCGGACAATTTGTTTTTAATAGATTCGAATAAATCTCATCAGTCTCATCAAAACCATTTGAAACAACTTTTAATAGGAGAGGATTCAAATCATACTCATCTATATCTACTTTTATATCATCAATAAAACTATCTTTTTTTATATTTGTATATATAATGGGATCAAAACAATCATACATAGTGATATCAACATCAGACTTCAAACCATTTTTAAGGTCGCTTTTTATTATCTCTATTGGCTCACTATCAAACCTACTCATAGAGAATGAGGCTAAATATAATTTTAATGATTTTGATTCAACAATGTTTGGTGAAGAGGAGCTATATATCAATTTTAAACGCCTATTAATTGGCTTCCCATAGGAGTCAAGATAGCTAAACTCATAGCAGTTCCAAAGATCATATCCGCTCATTTTTGATAGCTCTATCTTTTTACGTGGTATAAAAAAAAGTAAATCCTTATTATAATTATTAGAAAATGGGATCTTTTTCCCTAATGGGTTTTCATTCATTACTTAAGATTTATAACCTCATCTTCATTAAGAACATCAATACCATTATCTTTTAGAATCTTCTCTGCCTCACTATACAATGATTGATCTATCTCCAATAAAATAACCGCATATTTGTTATCTCTGTTGCCTGATGAAATTCCATAACAATCATTAATATTTATATTGTTTTTAGATAAGATTTGCACTAAATTGTGCAGAGCGCCCTTCTCATCAGAGATTTTAGCAGCAATCATATATATTTTTGTAACGGTAAATCCATCATTATACAAAACGTCATAGGCTACCGCTGGCTTATCAACCAGCAATTTTAATATGCCGCTATCACTCATCTGCGAAATTGTGAACCCTCTAATATCTACATCAGCATCAAAAAGAAGCTTAGTTACTCTCTCAAATCTACCTGGCTTATCTTCCAAAAAAACAGATATCCTTACAACCATAAGTACCTCTTTTACTATCCATATATGAACATTTATATCATAATATAAAAAAAAAAAAATGTCAAATGGGTTTTCTTAAGATGCCACGTTCTTTCTGTTTAATTTTTAGTATAAAAAATTACTATTTTTTTGATTTAATAGTTTTGGAAGAGATAAAGAAAAGCTATTCAATCACTCCATAATTTATATCATTTTCAATTTTATCAAACTTTACCCTATATACTTTTTTCTGCAGAAGCTTCTCTCTTGTGTCTATCACAAAATCTATGTAGTTATCAGATTTAGCGGTGTAGTGTGTGCCACTTTTTTTCTCTATTATAACTTCTAAATATTTGCCAACAAATTTTTCTCTATATTTTAAATTGTGCTCTTTTACTACTCTATTAACGATCTCTACCCTCTCATCTCTAACTCTCTCTGGGACTTTAGGGGTGATATCAATTGCTCTTGTCCCCTCTCTTGGAGAGTAGCCAAAAAGATGAATAAAAGAGAACTCAATTTGTGTCACAAAAGAGAGAGTCTCATTAAAATCATATTCACTCTCATTTGGAAAACCCAAAATAAGATCTGTTGATAGAAAGATATCCTCTCCTATTTTTCTAATATCATCTATCTTTTTTAGGTATTCACTTTTTGAGTAGTGTCTGTTCATAAGCTTTAATATCTTATCAGAGCCATTTTGAAGCGGGATATGAAGATGGCTGCAAATATTTTTGTTCTCTTTTAATAGGTTTAAAAAGTCATTATCAATATATTGAGGTTCAATTGAGCTTATTCGAAATCTTATGTTTTTGAATTGTTTGACTAAAATGGTTAAAAGATTTGAAAAAGAGATATCTTCAAAGTTATATGTACCTATATTTATACCAGTTATAACCATCTCATTAAAACCATTTTTAGAGAGCCTATCAATCTCATCTATTATCTCCCTATAATCACGGCTTCGAACTCTCCCTCTTGCATATGGAATGATACAATATGAGCAGAAATTATTGCAGCCATCTTGAATTTTGACAAATGCCCTAGAGTGTTCAATAAAATTATCAACAGAAAAATTAAAACAACCATCAATATCAGATGCAAAAAAGAGCTTTTCTCCTCTTTTGCTATCTATATAATTATTTATTGATTCTAATATTTTGTCTTTATCTCTGTTCTTTAGAAATATTGATACATTACTATAAGTATCTCTTAAAATATCTTCTGATATTGTATCAACAACACAACCAGAGAGAATAATTATTATATTTTGATTTGATTTGTGAACTCTGTTTATAAAATTACGACACTTTGCCACCGCTTTTGCTGTGACAGAGCAACTATTAACAACAACTATATCTGCTTGATTATAGGCGGATAACTCTTGAAAACCACCATTTAAGAGTAGATTAGTAATTGATTCAGATTCATATATATTGACTTTACATCCAAAAGTAGCAATAAAAAAACTATTTAGGTTCACTCGATAACTTTTCAGTAACACGTGCTAAACCATCAATGGCTCTTGTTGATGCTGGCTGGATCTCTTTTGCGATAGTAAAAAATTCTGCTGACTTTTTATAATCAGCCAGTGCCTCTTTTATTTCAGCCAATAAAATAACATTTTTATAGTCTCTAGGAGAGACACTATTTGCTGCAGAGAGAGTTATATCTGCCTTATAGTAGGCCCTCATATAGTAGAAAGATAGTCCCAAATTGTAGTATGCAACAGGGAGATATTTATCTGTTGAGTTTCCCCTATATTTGAAATATCTTTCACAAGCAACAACAACACTATTATAATCTTTTAGATAGAAATAGGCCTCTATCTGATTTATTAAGAGCCAAATATTTGCACCTTGAATTCTCAAGCCCTGTTGAGTTATAGTTACCATGTTTCTATAGTCACCAAGTCTGCTGTAACACCAGCCCATTACTATATAGTTATCAATATTCTCTGGATTAGCTCTTCTTTGAGTCTCTGCTAATGTTATAGCTTCATTATATTTGCCCGCATAATATAGTTCACGAGCTGTTTGTGGAGTAGTATTTGTTTGAGCACTCAACCCAATATATAAAAATAAAAAACAGAAAACGAAAACAACCCTATTCATAAAAACGCCCCCTTTATCCCTTGAAAGTCTAAAACTTGCCTAAACAACAAAATTAAACTCTATTATATTATATCTAAAGACTCTCTTTCTCACCAACTTTTAAGCTATTATTAACTCCACTGCCATCAATTGGTCTACTCTTAACAGAGCCATTTTTATCACTATAAAAGTCTTCAGGAAAATTTTCTTTCCTATTTGGTTCTCTATTCATCTTTGGATCATCTGTAGAAGAGCTCTTTTTATTCATTTTTATAAATCCATTTATAATAGATCCCTTTTCAACTGTAATTAAATTGGTAGTAATATTCCCATTTACCTCTGATTTTATATAAAAATAGGCTTCCTCTTCTACATATATATTTCCATCGACTTTACCAAAACATTGAAGATTTTTAGTATAAATATCACCTTGTATAAGTGCATTTGGTCCCAATATAAGAAGATTCTCTGACTCTATTTTTCCGGTTATACGTCCCTTTATAATTAAAGAGGTGCTATTTTTTAATACACCTTCAAATTGAAAATCCTCATCTAGAATTGTATCAAAAAGATCTTCATCTATTTTACTAAAATCATCAAAAATCATACATATCTCACTTAATCAAATTATCTTAAATATCTAAACCAAGTATAGAATGAGTCAACAATCTCTGTTCCAATTATTCTTCCATAAATAGAGAACCTACTCATGATTTCAGAAACAGACTTTTGGTGATCAACAGACTCTTTTGAAACCATCAATTCAAATTCATCTGCAAAACCAACAATAAGTGCAAGCTCCTCTATCTTGTTTCCTTTTAATTTTTGAGGGAAACCATTCCCTTGCAGTCTCTCTTGATGTTGATAGACAATATCAACTGATTTAGCTCTTATTGCATTACCCATCTCAGAGACCATCTTTTTTCCAACCTCAGGATATGTCATATAGAGAGCCTTCTCACTGCTGTTATATTCAAATCTTCTCTTCTCAACCATACTCTCTGGAAAAGAGAGAAATGCTATATCATGCAGCAAAGCACCTGTTAGAACCTCTTCACTTCTTAGAGCATTATGAGCCTTTTTTTTCTCCTGCATTCCCAAATCCATAACAACAGAGAGAATTGCAACTCTAACACTATGCTCAAATAACTTTTTAGAAAAATTATAGATATCATCTAATTTTTCGGCAAGATGGAGGTTACCATTAATAATACCATCAAAGAGCTTTTCACACTCTTTTCTCTTCTTAAACTCAAGATGGTGAATATCATCAACATGAAAGAGAGGATCAGTCTTCAATATCTTTATACACGCTTCAATAATTGTGTTTCTTGATTCATTATCACTATTGTGTTCTACTGCAGGAACAACCTCAATTGGTCCAAATACTTTGCCATCAAGACGTTGTACATCTTTTTCTGTTAATATCTTCTCTATATTGAATAGAATCTGACCATTAAACATAAATGGTCTAAATAGTCTGTATGTACCTCCAGCTCTTATTTTAGCTTCTAATTCTCTTAAAGTAAGTTTCTCAACATTTGACAAAATGGACTCCTTAAAGACTATTTTTTAATTTAAGAACAGAGATTTGCTACCATATCTCCTATTTCGGAAGTAGAAAAACCCATATTTCCAGCATTCATTGACTTCATCTTCTTTATAACTTCTTTAACACTTTTTTCAATATCAAGAGCAATCTTCTTTTCACCTAAAACATCCATCATCATAGAGGCCGCTAAAATAGAGGCTATTGGATTTATAATATTTTGTCCTTTATACTTTGGAGCAGAGCCTCCAATTGGCTCAAACATACTGATTCCATTTGGATTTATGTTCCCACCTGCAGCAACACCCATTCCGCCTTGAATCATAGCTCCTAAATCTGTTAGAATATCACCAAAGAGGTTCTCAATAACAATCACATCAAACCACTCAGGATTTTTAACAAGCCACATTACAGCAGCATCTATATGCTGGTAGTCACGAGGGATATCAGAATATTTCTCTTTTCCCATCTCTTCATAGGCACTAAACCAGAGATCACCACAATATGTTAAAACATTTCTCTTATGAACTAAGTGCATTGGCTTGTTGTTAGATGAGATACTCACAGAGTTTCTTGCTCTTTTCAAATCAAAGGCAAACTTTAATGCCCTGTCAACAGTCTTTCTATCATAGATCATTACTTGACTTGCAATCTCTTCAGGTGTACCTTTACGGGTGACTCCGCCATGTCCTGTATATATACCGCCAGTATTTTCACGTATAACAACAAAATCTATATCCTTCGGGGTCTTTCCAACCAATGGACATGGAACATTTTCAAACAACTTTACAGGTCTCATATTTATATATTGATCGAAGAAAAATCTCATATTGAGAAGAATCCCCTGCTCAAGTATGCCGGGCTTTACATCGGGGTGGCCTATAGCACCAAGATATATCGCATCAAAATTCTTCAGATCATTAAGTCCAGACTTATCTATAGTTTCACCAGTTCTCAAATATCTATCTCCACCAAAATCAAACTCGTGAAACTCTATCTTTATATTATTTTTTGCACATGCAGCATTTAAAACCTTTTTACCTTCAGCTACAACTTCAGGTCCAGTACCATCTCCAGGTATAACAGCTATCTTTAACATCAAATATCCTTATCAAAAAACCTTAAAAGCAACTATCTATTAAAACTTTTATAATATAATAATGAAAAAAAATCAATAATATAGACCTTTTTTTTATTATTAAAAAATAAGTTAGTATATTAGATAATATTTTCTATCTAAAAAAAGTAATTACTGTTGTTCCAAGTTTAATTTTATCACCATTTTTAAGCTTATGCTTAACATTCTCATTAATTTTTACATCATTAACAAAAGTACCATTGGAGCTATTTGTATCTTTGATATATGCCTCTCCATTTTCAAATGAGACTATGGCATGAAACCTTGATACTTTTGAATCCGCAATTATAAGCTGGTTGGATTTGTCCCTTCCTATGCCAAAGTTTTTATTGGATAAATTTTTTGACTGTCCACCAACTTCGAGACGAGGAATGCTAGTCTTTGCATTTATGTTTGCCTCTTTTTTTGTTACGTTATCATCTTTTAATGAAAATACACCAGTCTCATCATTAAACATATCATTAGCCAAAATAGTACCCTCCATAAAAATAGCTTAAGTTAAAAACTACTTAAACATTTTTTTGAAAATTGACTTATAAAAAATAGATAAAATCTCAAATCCAACAAATATCGTTATACTAATAATAAATAGAAATATCAAGAAGTCAACTCTATTAAATTGTTCTAATGTTATATTTACGATATCATCATAGTTTGATATCAGATCCCAACTATTAAATCTGTAAAACCTTCCTAAATATATTCCAATCGCCATAATAAATGGGTTAACTATCTTTATTAGCATTAAAACTAAATTTGAGATCCCAATCTCAGAGAGCCAATGTAGAAACTTTTGAAAAGCAAGTGCATAGGCACTAAAACCTAAAAAGAAAAATAGAATATATTGCGGAATAAGAATCAATATTATCTCATTATTGTCTATTTTAAAATATCTATAATCTTTTATCTGCCTAATTAGGTGTACTATATCGGTTAGAACATATGGAGCATTTGGTAAAAAAAAGTAGAATACTAAAAAGAATATAAAAGCAACTATTTTATTAAAGAGAGATGCCTTCCAAAACCCTATATTAAAGACAATAAGGGCGATTATGAGAGGAATGAAAGCTAAAACAAGATTCCAGCTCATCCATTTTAAGTTTTCAATAAGCAAGTTTTGAATACCTTGAACTCTCTCAACCATATTAGTTTTTCTTTATTCCTATATATTCATTAACTCTATTATTTAGAAAAAATTGTCCATTCTCCTCTCTAAATATATTTAATACTCTCATTAATGCAAGCACTTTTTCAACAATTTTATTAAAATTTCCTTCATCAAAATTTAATAAAAAAGGTTCATTCTTAAATTTGAAGAGATTTGTTAATAGTATATTTTCAAGCTCTCTTTTTGTGCAACCCGGATTTCTATTTATATAGAACTCTGCTGTGGGGACTATATTATTAATTAGGATAAGTTCGTTGTCTCTCTCAAAGCGATTTAATTTTTTGAACAGAAAATTAAAATTCTCAACTGGATTCTCTATTGGTTCTCCATGACCAGTCCAGATAACTTTTGGATTAAGCTCCACTATTTTTTTATAGCTCTCTCTCAATTGAGTTATTGATAAACCAAGATTCTGGTAGTAGTCAAGCTGTGTAACAACACGATTATATACTAGATCCCCAGAAAATAGCATCTCATTCTCTTCATCATAAAACGCTAAAGAGTCTGCTGTATGTCCTATAGTTTTAATCACTTTTAATGTTATCTCTCCAAGCTCTATCTCATCTCCATCATTAACAAACCAATCTATGTCATATGGCTCAAATTCATCTTCAACCTCTTTCATTATGTTTATAGAACGCCTCTTTTTTTGAAAAGAGGCAGTCTCATTTGAACCAACTATCTTTGCATTTGGAAACTTGCTTTTAAAAAAGCTGTTTCCACCATTGTGATCGCCATGTGAGTGGGTATTTATTATAAAAGAGAGGTTATCTAAATTGAGTCCACTATCAATAAAGGCTTGATAATTTTGCTCTTTTTCATCATTATGACCAGTATCGATAATTGCCTTTTTTGTACAATCAAAAAAGTAGATATTGCTGCTTCTAGCCCCCTGCAGACAGTAGACATTTTTATAAATATTTTTTATTTTCATAAATTAAGATTGCCACTTTTTAAAAATTAGAACAGTGTTGTTTCCATCAATACTAAAATTATCTATCACAAAATAGCTCACTCCATCTATCTTTTCACTATTAAAAAAAGGTAGATTTTCTAATAAGCCTTCACTATTTAAGATTGGACTTCTCTTTTTTGATAATATGTTAGATAGAGAGGCCGCAAGCTGCATAGCTCCACTTGCTCCATACATTTCGCCAAAAAACTGTTTATGAAAAGCAATAGCTGTCTCTTTATCGAATAGCTTTTTATAAATATCAATATAGATCTTATCCAAAAAATCGAATCCATTTGCACCAGATGATATCAATTTTATATCTTTATAACCAATATTTGCCATATTGATTGCCTCTTCATAACATTTCAATTTAGAGTGTATGTCATTAACATCTTTTGAAAATGTTTTTGAGAAGCCAACAAGTTCACAAATTATATTATTATTATCTTTTATTGCTCTCTCTTTTTCTTTCATAAGAAAGAAGGCAGATCCCTCACCGGGCACTATCCCATCACTCTTTTTATTAAAGATATTATAACTACTGTTTTTTGATAGATAGGATGCTTTTTTTAGGCCTAAATATAGATATTTATCAAGCTCCTCACTCCCTCCAACCAGCACAAAATCGCTGTATCCATTTTGTATAAAGTCATAGGAATATATAAAGGCATCATTGCTTGAGTTAAAGCCATTGTTTATTGTTACAGAGCTATTCATCAAATGATATCTAATATTTATAAATGAGCCAGAGGAGTTAATTGTTGTATTTGGAAAATCAAGAGGTCTAATGCCAGAAAAGCCCTCAAGCAAATAGGTCTCCCAGAAAGCAGCAATGCTATCAAGTGTCCCAAAACTACTTCCAAAAATCATAGCAGGCTTATCATCATCATTAAGATTTTCAAAATATTTTAATAACACTCTCTCTATGGAGCACATAGCAAGCTTTGCATTTCGATTTATATGTTTCAAACCAGTCTTACCAAGTATTGAAGAAAAGTCTAAATCTTTTAATATAAATGCTTTATCATCACTACTATCTATAAAATCTATCTTTGAAGAGTAGTCGTTTTTTTTCAAGATATTTTCAGCGAAAGAGTCACTATCAATTACAGCAATTGAAATAAGATCAAAATCTACTAATACAACACGTTTACTAGCCATTGTACTCTCCTATAACAAGAGAGGAGTTGTTTCCGCCAAAAGCATATGAATTATTTAAAATAATTCTTACATCATGCTTTCTTGCAGTGTTAGTAACATAATCAAGATCACACAGAGGATCTTTCTCTGTGTAGTTTATTGTTGGAACTAATATTTTTTCATTTATCATTTTAACAGAGGCTATGGTCTCAATCGCACTACATGCTCCCATAGTGTGTCCAATGATTGATTTTATAGAGGATATAGGGATATCATATGCCTTCCCGCCAAAAATTTCTTTCGAAATAATTGTCTCAACCTTATCATTTTCAACTGTCCCTGTGCCATGAGCACATATATAGTCTACCTTCTCTCTCTCTACTCTACTATTTTTTAAGGCTCTCTCTATTGCTAATATCCCCCCCTTCCCTTCAGGGTGGGGAATAGTCGACTTGTAGCCATCATTAGAGACACCATACCCTAAAACTTCAGCAAGTATTGGAACACCTCTTTTTTTTGCACTGTTTTCACTCTCTAATATAAGAAAACCAGCCCCTTCAGAGACAATCATACCTTTTCTATTTAGTGAGAATGGAGAGCAGACATCCGGAGAGCAGGCCATAAGTTTATTAAAACCAATAAATGCTATTTTTGAGATTGGGTCTACCCCGCCAGTGACAACTATCTCTCTTCTTCCACTCTTTATAAGGTCATAACCATAACCTATTGCATAGTTACCTGCAGCACATGCTGAAGGGATAACAATACCACTACCACTGAAATCAAAAAACTTTACTATGTTATTAGTTATAGTAGTGCTTGGATATTGTTTGACCTCATCTTCTAAAACAGGCAGACACTCTTTATCTATATATTTTTTAACCAAATTCTCAATAACCTGCATCTCTCCCATAGTAGTACCAACGACTACATCTATGTTATAAGAGTCTATTATATCTTTATCTATTTTTGCCTGTTTTAATGCCTCATCTACACAAAAGATAGAGAACTGTGATGCTCTAGGCAATTTTGAAAAGCTATTAGAAAAATATTGTGTTGGATTAAAATTATCAACCTCTCCAACAACACTGCTTCGCATGTGGGAGGTATCAAAATCTTTTATAGGCTTTATTACATCTCTAGGATTTATCATTCCATTCCAGTTTTCATCTAAACCAATACCGAGAGGAGACACTATCCCCATACCTGTAATAACAACTCTACTATCCAAAAAGAGCCCCTTTTCTTTAAGAACCAATAATCAAAAAGTTAATATTTATAACATTCAATAAATTAGGAAATCTATAAAAACAGAGGGCATTATGCCCTAAACACAATCTTAATAAGCTCTACAGTCACAAAATATTAGCCATCTTTACAACTTCCCTGCCACCCAAACCATCTTATTCAGTAGTGTAAAAAGAAATTTTTCACACTACTTTTAACAAGTTGCTTAATAAACTAATATCAATCTAAATTATACATAAAAACAGTTCTATTGGACTGACCTATCGCAAAGAGATATCTAACACCATTCTTTTTGTATAAGACTGGAGAGGTTACCACGCCATTTGCATTTATATAATTTTTTGTACCAATAGATGTCTCTCCTCCATCTACATTATAAAAAGATATTCTAGTATAATCTGGGACCTTTTTTCTGTTATAAAACATTGAAACAATCTTATAGGTTAAAGCAACATCATCATAAACAACAATGCCATCTAAAGCAATACTTCCATCCGGTGACTCTCTTATTACGGCTGGAGAAAGATAGTAGTTGCTAAGAAAATTAACCAAATTATATTTATGTATACCAGTTTGAGTAAAAGCAAATAGATCGTTCTTTACTGGATCAGGACTAAAAGTAACTCTAAATATAAAAGAGTCTAAATCTAGATAATCATAATCAATATCATAATATGTTCCTAAATTCCCAGTAGACTTATCAATATATTTTATATTTCCAGCAGGGGTCTCCTTTTTATAATAGTAGATTCCTGAATCACTCTCATCAATCGATGCCTGAAAAGAGTAGACTGTACCACCTATATTTCTCGAGGTTAGGGTTGCTGGAAGGATAGGTCCCGTATTAGCAAAATTATGATAGTTATTAAGTGTCCCACCACCTGCTACATATCCCTCTGTTAAATCAATGTAGGGCTGCTTTATAGAACCATCAGAATTTAACTCAATATGTCTCAATGCCTTATCATTAATTCCAGATGATATAAATATGCCACCATCAGTCACTCCATTACCATAAACAGAGAGTGATCTTGCTCCAAAAGTAGTTGTGTCACAACTATTATCAGAGCTACTATCTCTTAGAGAGCTCATAGGGGCTCTTTGAAATGAGTCTCCTGCAATATCATATCTAAATAGATAGTACCAAAGTTGGTCACCAACACTTGTACTAACAGAAAACTGAGAAGCTAGTATAAAATATAGACTATTATTGTTATCAGTAACCAAGTCTAGAAGATACATAGTCGTTGTAGTAAAATCAACGGTGGTATCCACATATACAGCATTACCATCGGAATCATTGCCTGTATACTTCGCATATTTAACAGAGTTGATAGGATCTGAAGCTTTTGGGAATATTAAATTTGATGATGTAAATGTCATTCCATTACTAAAATTGGTTGTGGATAGATCAACAGCATATAAACCTATGGTAGTATCCAAAACATACAAATTATTTCCAACTGTGACAATTTTTATTGGCTGTTTTAGACCAGATATTGATGGCGGGTCATCAATATCTACCCTTATATCATTTGGAATCTCACAGGCTGCAAAAAGTAGTACAAAAAAAGAAAATATAAAGAAAATATAATTAAATTTCACTAAATCCTCAATATAAAAAAAGATTTCTCACTTTAGAGATTTTAACAAAAAAGCGACAAAATGTCAACTAAACAAGAGTTGTGATTTGTGTATGATATTAATTTGCATGTAATAAAAAGAAAAATTATTCTCTATTTTTAGAGATCAACAAATGAAAAATAGTGTAAAAACTTATCTTTACACTACTTAAATAAAGCTGGCTTGCAAAGAACTAGTGTCCTTTATTAGTCACTATTGGCATATCTAAATAGGTTAGAACCTTTTTTATATCCTCCCATACATCTTTTTTTAATGGAGAGTTTGGCCCTCCATTTCTTAAAACATATGATGGGTGATATGTTGGCATAACTTTTATGCCTTTATACTCTGCAAAGTTGCCTCTTAACTTGGTTATACCCTCTGCTGTTTTAAGGATAAATTTGGTAGATGGATTACCAAGCGTTATTATAACCTTTGGCTTTATTATATCAATCTGCTCCTCAAGTATCCAGCTGCATGAGGCTGTCTCCTCAACATCAGGCGGTCTATCTTTCTGTTTTAATAGATCTACTGTTGGTCTGCACTTTACAATGTTGGCAATATAGACATCCTCTCTTTTTAAAAGCATTCCCTTCTCTATAATTGAGGTCAAAAGTTCACCAGACCTGCCAACAAATGGTCTACCCTGCAAATCCTCCTCTCTGCCCGGCCCCTCACCAATGAACATAATAGTTGCATCGGGATTTCCCTCACCAAAGACGAAGTTTGTGCGTGTTGTATGAAGTTTACAGCTTGTACAATTGTGTGTTTTTTCAAAGAGGGCTTTCAGTTTCTCACTATTTGCTGACATAACAAGTACCTTAAAATATAAGTGTCTATCATAACTTTATATCAAATTTATTTAACTTAAACAAGGGGAAAATCATTAAATAGAGTAATTTACTCTACTCTTTAGACATATTCTGAATTGCAAAATCGATACATTGTACTATTAGCTCATTTCTGCTTATATCTGTTTGATTGGCAATGCTATCAATCTGCTCCAATTTTTCGATATCCAATCTAATAGAAATAACAACTTTTTCGCTCTTTGATCCAACCTTAATTGGTTTAAACTCAGACACAAATATCACCTACCTTATATTAGTTATTATATTCTATGATGATTAATAAGAATATATTCATTCATTTAATTTTATTTAAATAAAATTTGTATTTTTAATTTATATTTGATAATATGAATACAATTTTAGAATATTGGAGTAAATATATGTTAAAAAAATCTAAATTTTTTCTTTTAGTTGTGATATCAACTATTTTCACTCTCTCTAATGTTGAAGGAGTACTCGCTTCAGATAATTTTAGATCAAGCAGTAGAGCTAACCATAGCACAAGCAGTGAAGCAAAGTATGAGAGATATGGCAGGAAGAGCGGAGGAAGTAACAAAAACCGCAAAACCAATAGAACAAAGAAAGGCTCAAAGGGCGGCAAGAATATATATAAGTATAAGAAAAAATAGTTTTTAAATTTATTAAGGAGGATTGAATATGGATGAATTTATTATAATATTTTTGGTTTTTGGAGGAGTTGGGGTTATTGTTTTGGATTTTCTATTTATTCTTTTTGTTGCTTCACTTGCAAGAAAAAAGGGGCATTCATATGGATTATTTTTGGTATTGAGTTTTTTCCTAACACCTATAATACCACTTATTATACTACTGGTTATGGGAGAAAATAGAGAAGTATTGGATAAAGAAGATATTCAACATGGAGTTAGTAGAAAATGTCCCTATTGTGCAAATACAATAAAAAGTGAAGCGATAATCTGTCAATATTGCCACAAAGATTTAAAAGAGTATAAAACAACAAATATACAAGAGGTATCAGTCGATTTAAAACCAAAATATACATATTTTCATCTTATTTTTTTTGTTATTTCTGCTATTGGTTTGATTATGATGTTCTCTGATTTTCAACATAAAAATGATCTAAAAGAACTTTATCCTATGGCTATTAGTTTTGCTATTGGTATTGTTTTTGCAATTATCCTTTCTATCCCACAAAGAGAAAAATTTAAGAAGTTTATTAATAGTAATAATATTACTGTATCAGAAAAATATAAACTTAACAATGAATCAAATTTAATAATAGATGAGACAAGTAAAAAATTTTATTTATATTATTTAGATAGTAAGTCAATAGAACGTAAATACAATTTTTCTGATATTATAAAATGTGAAATATTGAGACATAATGAACCTATTGATAAAGCTCTTTCAAATGATATTTTTTATGATGAAGATATAAGTTCTTTATCTATTAGAGTAACTTCTTCTAACTCTAATTTACTACTATTTAATGTTAATAAAAAATCAAAATTTAAGTTAGCAAAAGAGATATACTTAACAATGGAGAGTATATTAGAATCGAATAAACCTAATAACAATTCTGAAAATGAAACCAATAAAAGTGATGAAAACAAAGATGTAAATGAAAAGGAGGAGTAAATGGAATATTTGCTTATATTTTTTTGGATTATTATTGTTGGCTTGTTAATTTGGTTTGCTTTTTTCGTTGCTTCACTTGCTCAAGAGAAGGGACATTCACGTGGATTATTTTTGGTATTAGGTATTTTCTTAACACCAATAATAGCACTTATTATACTACTAGTTATGGGAGAAAACAGAGAAGTATTGGACAAAGAAAATATCCAATACGGAATTAGTAAAAAATGTCCCTATTGTGCAAATATGATAAAAAGAGAAGCAATAGTCTGTCAATATTGTCATAGAGATATTATAAGTAGTGAAGAGGAAGATAAAATAGAAAATAATAACCAAAATATAAGGAAAATATATGATTTCTCTGATGGATTAGCTTGTGTCGAACTAAATAATAAGTATGGTTTTATAGATAAGGCAGGTAATGAAGTGATACCTATTAAATATGATTATGCACGCTCCTTTGAAGATGGAATATCTCGTGTAGAACTAAATAGCAAATGGGGATTTATAGATAAAACAGGGAGAGAAATTACACCTATTATATATGATGAAATATATCCATTTGAAAATGGAGTCGCTATGGTAATATTAGATAATGTTGAATATAAGATTAACAAAAAAGGCGAGAGAATAAATTAATAAAGATTAGTACTACTTTGATATTAAATATAAAAAAGTTTTGATAGAAATAGAAAAGTATAAGCGTAATAAATAAAATAGCCTCTATGATATAAGAGGCTATTATCTGTCATATATAGAATTTTATTTCGCAAATAGTCCTGCAAATAATTTCATAATAACTTGATTCAATCCTATACAAGTACCAACAAATACAATACTAACCATACTCATTAGTTTTATAAGGATATTTATACAAGGACCAGATGTATCTTTAAATGGATCACCAACAGTGTCTCCAACAACAGCAGCTTTATGAGCATCACTCTTCTTTCCGCCATGTTTTCCACCCTCAATATATTTCTTAGCATTATCCCAAGCTCCGCCTGAGTTTGCCATCATAACAGCAAGAACAAAACCACTTACCAATGTTCCAGCTAAAAGAGCAAGAACAGTAGCTGGTCCAAAAAAGATACCAACAATTATAGGAGAGAGAACAGCTACAAGTGATGGAACAATCATCTCTCTTTGTGCCCCTTGTGTACTTATTTGAACACATCTAGCATAGTCTGGAGTCTCTTTTCCCTCTAATATACCTGGCTTCTCTTTAAATTGTCTTCTAACTTCCTCAACCATAGATTGAGCAGCACGTCCAACAGCACCCATTGAGAGACTTGAGAAAACAAATGGTAGAACAGCTCCCATAAAGAGACCAACCAAAACCATTGGGTCTAAGATATTAGCAAAAAGCTGATACAAACCATCTTTAGCAATAATCAATGAGCTATAACCAAAAGAGTCTATTTTTGATGTAACATCACTTGCAATTTGAGTTGTTGCACCTATTCCTAAAGACTCCAATATCTTGTTACCATATTCAGCCAAAAGAGCTAAAGCAGTAAGAGCTGCACTTCCAATTGCAAAACCTTTACCAGTTGCTGCAGTTGTGTTTCCTAGAGAATCTAGTGCATCTGTCTTTCTTCTTACCTCTTGATCCAATCCTGCCATCTGAGCTATACCACCAGCATTATCAGCAACAGGTCCATAAGCATCTGTTGCAAGTGTGATACCCAAAGTTGATAACATTCCAACAGCAGAGAGCCCTATTCCATAGAGACCAATACCTGCATGCAGTGCGCCACCAGCAGCAAAGTAGGCAATTATTGTAGCAAATACTACAGTTATTACTGGAATAACAGTTGAGAACATACCTAGAGAGATACCACCAATTATAATGGTAGCAGGTCCTGTAAGAGCAGTATCAGCAAGGTTTTTTGTTGGCTTATAGTTATCTGATGTAAAGTACTCTGTGAAGTAACCTATAATGTTACCTGCAACAAGCCCAGCAACCAAGGCAACCCAAAGCCCTATTCTCTCAAGTCCAAGCATACCCCAAACTATAAAGAATGAAGCAACCAAAATAACAATGGTACTAAAGTATACACCGCGTCTTAATGCCCTAAGAAGAGTAATTTGACTTGCATCATCTTTCGCTTTTACGAAAAAAGTACCTATGATAGAAGCCAAGACGCCAACTACCGCTATAACACAAGGAAGCTGTATATATTTAACAATCAAGTCTAAACTAGCAGTTCCAAGCATAGAGACAGCACCAATAGAGCCCAATGCCATAGTTGCAACAATAGAGCCTACATAACTTTCATAGAGGTCAGCACCCATTCCAGCAACGTCTCCAACGTTATCACCCACATTATCAGCGATTGTAGCAGGGTTTCTAGGATCATCCTCAGGAATTCCAGCCTCAACCTTACCAACAAGGTCAGCACCAACGTCAGCAGCTTTTGTATATATTCCACCACCCAATCTTGCAAATAGTGCCATAGTTGAAGCACCCATTCCAAATGTGATCATAATTCCAGGAATCTCTTCAACTCCTGCTATACCAAGATTTAGAGGAAGCGCTACATATTTTAAGATTATCCACCATAGAGACAAATCAAATAGAGCAAGACCAACAACAACCATTCCCATTACTGTTCCAGAGTTGAAAGCAACTCTAAGTCCGCTATTCAAACTTTCACTTGCAGCAAAAGCAGTTCTTGTGTTTGCTAAAGTAGCCATATTCATACCAATAAATCCAGCCAATCCAGAGAAGAATCCACCTGTTAAGAACGCAATTGGAACATAAATTGAGAGCCACTGCTCACCTGTCATCATAGGTAAAATCCACGCAATAAAACCTAGAAGTACAAAAAGAACAATGAAAAATATTCCAACAACTTTATATTGTTGTTTCAAATATGCCATAGCACCATCTCTGATATGCTTTGCAATATTTTGCATTGTTTCAGTCCCTGGACTTCTTTTTTTAACACTATAGAATAGGTATGCAGCAAAAATAAGAGTAACTGCTGATGCTATAAATGTTAAAAACATAAAATCAAAACCACCCATACAATTTCCTTTTTCAAAACTAAAATAAAATATTTCAAACTTCCTAAATTTTACTTTAGGAAGTTAAGATCAACATATTTTTACTAACCACGTCCTTTTTGAAAAATATCTTACACAAAAAGGATACCATTTTTCTAATTTTTTAAAGAAATTCTAGAAAAAACTATCAAACTTATAGTTATCCACATTTATAGAGAGAAATTGCTACAACCTACTCACCACACAAAACGTAGTTGAAGACTACTTTTTTATAACTTGATACCTAATCTCCCCTATTTTATCAGCATCAGCTATTGAATAATTATTAAAAGTATCATATGTGTATATCTCGTAAACATCACTAAGAACCATATATCCATCTTTCTCTAACATCTTTTTGAAAGAGTTGTAGTAGTTAAACATATAGTCTGGATAGCCCTTCAATTTCATAGTTGCATATTGACCACTAGGAATCTCTTTTCTATTTATAGGATAATCATTAAGCTTAGTTTGTTCAAAGTCATCTTTAACAATCATTCCAAGTTCCCAATTTCTCATATCTTTTGGAAACATTGCGATAGGCTCATCTCCAACTCCCCTATCTTTTGCCATCTGATTAAAGGTCTTTACAATATCAACTGCATCATCAAATTTACCAAAGTTCCACTCATATATAACATAGGCAAAGAGACCACCATCCCAATTTGAGACAACATAATCTTTTCCATCATCAGTTTTTACAAGTGTTGGTTTTTTGTTTTGACATGAGAAGAGAACAAATAGAACTAAAAACGGGAAAATCAATTTAGTTTTCATAATTTCAACTCCTAAAAAATTTCGATTAAGCCTTATAAATATAGGGCTCTAACTCTAATTTAATAAATAGGAAAATTATTACAAAGCTTTTCTACCTCTATTGCAATCTCTTTCAATTTCTTATCATCAGTTATATTATTAATAACATCATTAATATAACCTGCAATAGTCTTCATCTCTGCCTCTTTCATACCTCTAGTAGTTAGGGCAGGCGTTCCAAGACGTATACCACTTGTCACTGTTGGAGGAAGAGTATCATATGGGATACCATTTTTATTAACAGTTATACTAGCTTTATCCAGTGCCTCTGTTGCATCTTTACCATTTACCTTCTTATTAGTAAGATCAACAAGTATAAGGTGGTTATCAGTTCCGCCAGAAACAAGTGTAAATCCATTCTCAATAAACGCTTTTGCCAATGCTTTAGAGTTTTTTACTACCTGCTCTTGGTATGTTTTGAATGATGGCTCCAGTGCCTCTTTAAATGCGACAGCTTTTGCAGCTATGACATGCATCAATGGCCCACCTTGTATACCAGGGAATATATTTCCATCAACAATTTCACTCATATTCTTTGTTCTTCCAGATTTTGGAGCTACAATTCCCATCTTGTTTGGAGTATCCTTTCCAAGTAGAATCATACCGCCTCTTGGTCCCCTCAAGGTCTTGTGGGTAGTAGTTGTAACAAAGTCAGAGTATGGAATTGGAGATGGATGGCAGCCTGCAGCAACAAGTCCTGCTATATGAGCCATATCTGTAAAAAGATAGGCACCGCATGCATCAGCAGCCTCTCTGAATTTTTTGAAATCTAATGTTCTTGAATATGCACTGGCCCCTGCAATTATCATCTTTGGCTTCTCTTTTTTTGCAAGGGCAATAAGCTCATCATAATTTATATATCCTGTCTCTTTGTCAACTCCATATGCAATTATATTGAAGAGCTTACCAGAGAAGTTTACTGTAGAACCATGAGTCAAGTGTCCTCCATGAGATAGGTTCATTGCAAGTACTTTATCTCCTGGGTTTAGAACACTAAAGTAGACAGCCATGTTGGCTTGGCTACCACTGTGAGGCTGAACGTTTGCATATTCACAGCCAAATATTTTTTTCGCTCTCTCAATTGCTAAATTTTCAGCAACATCGACATATTCACAGCCACCATAATATCTATGACCTGGATAACCTTCAGCATACTTATTTGTCAATACACTGCCTTGTGCCTCCATTACAGCCTTGCTTACAATGTTTTCACTTGCTATCATCTCAAGCTTATGCTTTTGTCTCTCAAGTTCATTTTCAATAGCCTGAAACAATTCTGGATCAAAGTTTTTCAATTCACTCACAAGAGCCTCCGTAGATAGATCATTTAAAAAATGGCGATCTAAAAATGTTATTTTATATATTTTTCTAGGTAATTCCTGAAAAAATATGTGGGCATTATAAATCTATATTTGAGATAGGTCAATATTTTTTTGACTCTTTTGGCTTATATTTGAGATTGATTTATTAAAATAATATAAAAAACGCTCCTATTTTTAAGAGCGTTTTTGTTTTAAAATTATATTTTTTAAGGAAGATTGTTCCATAAATTGGTAGAATCAGTAAATCTATCCTTTATTATACCAGCTGGATTGTTCCATGTGATTTGAGCTTTAGTTGCAGAACCTTCAAAATCTATTGATTTAAGAATAGGTGGTAAAGCAGCAATAAGATCTTTCTCCCCATATATTTCACAATTCGATAAATTTGTGCTTGAAGAGCTTTCATATAAACATAAGCCATAAACACCGCTTGCTATTGTTGCATTACCAGTAGCACCATATATTTTAGAGCCATTGTTTATTGCAGTTTGATCATAACAACTATAAACACCATAGACAAAACCATCATAAAATTGTCCATCATAATCATTAAACACACTATTTACTATAGAGTCTCCATTAGCGCCATATATGGTAGAGTTTGAAATTGTATCTGAATGATAAACTCCATACACATTACCTGCTATGCTTACATTATCAGTAATAGTGTAAACTGTAGAGTTTGAAATATTATTTGCACTATATATACCATAAACGTAGCCATAATCAGTAATGACAATATTATCTTTAGCACCATAAATAGTAGAGTTTGAAATATCTACATTCTCTCCAACACCTTTAACTGAATATACAGTACCACTCCCTGCTGCACCATAAATGGTAGAATTTGATATAGTTGACTCTCCAGATACTCCAACAACATTACTTGCAGAAGCATTATCGCCAAATAAGCCATATATTGCAGAGTTTATAATATTATATTGTCCATAAACAATGCCATAAGCATCTCCAGTACTATTTCCTTTAACGCCATATATAGTAGAATTTGAAATGGAAGAATTTGCATTTCCTCCACTTATACCACACCCTGTTTGTGAACTAACTTCATCTGCAGTTCCATATATGGTAGCATCTGAAATTGTTACTAAAGCATTTTCGCCAGAAATATTTATTCCAAATACATCATAACTTGTTATAACATTACCTGCCGCTCCATAAATAATAGTATTAGCACCAGAAATATTAAGAGCTCCTCTACTATCTATACCATATGTAGGTAAACTTATTTTTGCATTATCTGCAGCACCATATATAGTCCCTCCATATATGTTTGCGATACCATCGTTATCATTATGTATCCCAGCAACATTGAGTCCATGACCAATTATTACAGCGTTCCCCGCTGCTCCATATATTTCTGTTCCACTATAAACATTAATAACTGAGCCTGAGCCTCCTCCATATACTCCATATACATACATATAAGTATAAACTGTATCAACATTTTCAGAAGCACCATATATTTTTGTATCGTCACAAATATTAATAGTAGCATTACTACTCATTATTCCATAAGAAGAAGATGTTATGGCACTGCCTGCAGAACCATAAATAGTAGAATTTGATACAGTTAATACACCATAACAAAAGAATAACCCATAGTTAGCATAATCTGTTTTTGCATTGCCAGAAAGTCCATAAATGGTAGAATTTTTTATATTACAAATAATAGTTTCATTTCCACCTCCATATATTCCATGAGAATTACCTATATTAGCATTGCCATTAGCTCCATATATAACAGAATTCAAAATGTCAACACTTGTATTTTCTCCTACAAAATATATGCCACAAGAGTCACCAGCGACACCTTCTGTAATACCAGTTATCTCACAATTATCTAAAGTAAGATCACCTTCGCTGTATATTGCAGCAAAACTAGTAGCACTATCTTCTGCAACATAATGGTTATATCTTACACCATATATATCAAGCCCATTTATAGTCAGTTTTGAATTTGCTATTGTTGCTATACGTCCTGCTCCTGCTGGATAGTTGTTTATTACTAGGGGTTCATCAGCAGCTCCTTTTAGTACACTCTTATTATTCAAATTTTGCGTAGAAAAAATAGGATCATAGCCACCTTTTATAAGTAGAGGTATGGTAGTATCTACATTAACCACCCCCTCATATGTTCCAGACTCTACAAAAATCACGTTTTTTTCTGTTGTTACCATCCCAACTGCTTTAGATATAGTTTTTACTGGAGATGTTATCTCACCACTATTAGTATCAAGACCAGAAGTTGATACATATATTACAGAAGCAAGATTGATTGTTGTTGTGGTGGAATTTGTACCAGATTTTATATTATTTGATTTTTCTGGTTCAGCTGCTGTATCACATCCAGCAAACACAAATAATAAAATAAAAACCATTGAGAATAAAGACAATAATAAAACAATTTTCTTCATAAAAACCCCTAATTTTTTAATATAATTTAACTATATGAATTCTTGCTATACTATAAATCAATATATCTTAAACATCAATTATATTTACTATATAGTTAAAAAAATATTTTATTTTTAACAAAAAGCACTTTGTTTAATTTAGATTCAAGCCATAAATATAAATTATTATAGAAATATATAATAAAACTGTAATCAAATATCTGTTTTCAGTTAGCCTAACACCATGCAAAATGCTCCTTCAAGTAAAAATGATTGACCTCATTATTTATTTATGTTATAAAAATATTGAGAATTTGGCCCAGTAGCTCAGTGGATAGAGTAGAAGTTTCCTAAACTTTTGGTCGGATGTTCGATTCATCTCTGGGTCATTGTTTGGTTTAAAACCTCACTCTCTACAATTTTTAATGAATGGAAAGGTCTAATCAATATGGAATCTTACAATGCTTCAAATATTCAAGTGCTTGATGGCTTAGAACATGTTAGAAAGAGACCTGGTATGTATATAGGTTCAACAGGCTCTGAAGGACTTCACCACCTAATTTATGAAATTACTGACAACTCCATAGATGAGGCTCTTGCTGGATACTGTACACAAATTGATATTACTATTAATGAAGATAACAGCATCGAAGTGCAAGATAATGGTAGAGGTATACCCACAGATATACATAAAGACTTAGGAATATCAGCTTTAGAAATTGTATTTACAAAACTGAATGCTGGTGGAAAGTTTGATAAGAAATCTTATAAGGTATCTGGTGGACTTCATGGTGTTGGAGCGAGTGTTGTAAATGCCCTATCTGCTAAGTGTATTGTTACATCATATCATGATGGAAAAGAGTATGCACAAACATATAATTATGGAGTCCCTGAAGGCCCCGTTAAAGAGGTTGGACCATCTGATAAAAGAGGAACAAAGGTATACTTCAAACCAGATGATAAGATCTTTGTGGAGACAGTCATAGATTTTAATAAACTGTCACATAGATATAGAGAGTTGGCTTTTTTAAATAAGGGTCTAAAGATAACCCTTCATGACAAACGTACTACTGCCATTACTAATGAAGAGAAATCAGTTGAATTTCTGTTTGATGGAGGAATTGTCTCTTTTGTTGAGTTCTTAAACAAGGCTAAAAAGCCTATCCACAAAGCTATCTATATGTCAACTGATAAGGAAGATTTATCACTTGAGATTGCAATAGAGTATTGTGAAGACTATAGAGAGAATGTTTTTACATTTGTTAACAACATAAATACAATTGAGGGTGGAACTCACCTTGCAGGCTTCAGAAGTGCCCTAACAAAGACAATAAATAACTTTATGGTGAAGCTTAAGCTTCAAAGAAAAGATCTTGAGAAGCTTGATGGTGAAGATGTAAAAGAGGGGCTCACTGCTGTTATATCGCTAAAGATTGCCAATCCTCAATTTGAGGGGCAGACAAAGACAAAACTTGGAAACAGCGATGTAAAGTGGATTGTTGATAATATTGTAAGTGAAAACCTAAATAACTTCTTTGAAGAGCATCCAGATATCGCAAAGATAATCATTCAAAAAGCAATCATCGCATATGATGCAAGGAATGCAGCCAGAAAAGCAAAAGAGTCTATCAGAAGAAAGAATGCCCTAAATACTATGGGGTTGCCGGGCAAACTTGCAGATTGCAGCGAGAAGAATCCTGAAAACTGTGAGATATATATAGTAGAGGGAGACTCTGCGGGTGGCTCTGCAAAGATGGGGCGTGATAGAAAATTTCAAGCGATATTGCCGCTCTGGGGAAAAATGCTAAATGTAGAAAAAACTAGAATAGATAAGGTTGTTGATAATGAGAAACTTCAGCCAGTAATAGCAGCAATTGGGGCTAATGTTGGTGAAGATTTTGATGTATCAAAGATCCGCTATGGAAAGATAATAATAATGGCCGATGCCGATGTTGATGGCTCTCATATTCGAACGCTGCTATTGACATTCTTCTTTAGATATATGAAACCGCTTGTAAAAAATGGCAATGTCTATATTGCGATGCCACCTCTCTATAAAATAGAGTATACTCCAAAAGATAAACACAAGAAGGAGGCTCTCTATGTCTACTCTGATGAGGAGAAAGAGAGTATGTTAAAAGAGAGAGGTATTAATATGGAGACTGACACAGGTGTAACTATCCAAAGATATAAAGGTCTTGGAGAGATGAACCCTGATCAGCTTTGGGAGACTACTATGAATCCAGAAACTAGAAATATAATCAAAATAAATCTTGAAGATGAGTATCTTGCCGATGAGATGTTCTCTATACTAATGGGCTCTGATGTTGAGTCACGTAGAGATTTCATCGAAAAAAATTCAAAATATGTATCTAATTTAGATATATAACTTTTCTTTTATCAAAAACTTAAGTTATATATTAAACCCCTAAATTAAAAAACTCTTTTAAAATAAGAGAAATTTAGATATATAATCTTCCGTTTTTTTTAAATTTAAGTTATATATTAAACCCATAGATTAGAAAGAATCTTTAAAGAAAAGAGGAACAAAAAATGAACATTGCGATTATTTTTGTAGCCCTATTCCTAATACTAATGGTTGTTATTGGGATATGGGGGCTAAAAAAGACAAACAGTCTAAACGATTTCTTCTTAGGCGGACGAAATGTTGGACCATGGATATCAGCTTTTGCATATGGAACTTCATACTTCTCAGCTGTTATATTCATTGGCTTTGCTGGAAAGTTTGGCTGGCTCTTTGGTCTAAACGCTGTATGGATTGGTATAGCCAATGCTGTGTTTGGAGCACTTGCTGCATGGCTGGTACTTGGAAGAAGGACAAGAACGATGAGTCAAAACCTCGATGTAATGACTATGCCAGAGTTTATACAAGATAGATATGATGGCAAATATCTAAAGATAATCAGTGCGGTTATCATATTTGTATTTTTAGTTCCCTACTCAGCATCAGTTTTTAAAGGTTTAAGTTATCTATTTGAAAAGAATTTTGGAATATCATTTGATGTTGCTCTCTTAATAATGATTGGTATAACTGGTGTATACCTCATATTAGGCGGCTACTTTGCAGTCACCATGACAGACTTCATTCAAGGACTAATAATGTTGGTTGGTTCTGTGGTGATGGTTGCTGTACTTATTGGCAAGGGAGGCGGCGTTGGAGAGACAATAACAACTGTAACTGCGAACTTTGACAAACATGTATCTGGCTCTTTTAACCCAATTCTTCTAATTAGTATTGTCTTTATGACCTCCTTTGGCTCATGGGGATTACCGCAGATGGTTCAAAAATTCTACGCAATTAAAGATGAGAAGACAATACCAAAGGCAGCGATTGTAACTTTTATATTTGCATTGGTTATTGGTTTTGCTGCATACTTCACCGGCTCTCTAAGCCATATGTTTTTTGATGGTGAAAATATGACACAAATTATGGGAGCAAATGGTAAGGTCAATTTTGATGTTATTGTTCCAATAATGTTAAAGAGTAACCTACCTGATATATTGATGGCAATTATTCTTCTACTTATACTATCAGCATCAATGTCAACACTATCTTCACTAGTATTGGTTTCGTCATCAGCAATAGCAATAGATTTATACAAGGGACATATAAAACCAGATGTATCAAAAGAGAATTCACTTGCTATGATGAGATTTTTAAGCGGTATCTTTATTGTGCTCTCATACTTCGTTGCAAGGACAGATATGGGAATAATAGTAACATTGATGTCTCTCTCTTGGGGAGCTGTTGCAGGTTCATTCATGGCACCATATGTATATGGTTTATACTGGAAGAAAGCAACAAAAGCTGGAATTACAGCTGGGCTATTAACAGGATTAACAACCTCCATCACACTATTCTTTATTTTAGGTCCTGCTAATTCGCCAATTGCATCGTCAATTGCAATAATAGTTCCATTTATAGTTGTGCCACTTGTGAGCTGCTTCACAAAGCCACCTAAACAAGAAACTATTGACAAAGCATTTAAAAACATATAGAATTATTTTAAGTTAAAAAAAACCTGCTATCTAAAATATATAAATAGCAGGTTTTAGTTTGTTAGCTTTTTTATAAAAGATTTGGTTCTATTACACACACAGATATACAAAATTTAATAAATAATGCAAATAAAGGGTTGATTTTTTGTATAATTTATAATATTTGTTTTTTTAATTAGGTATTAATTATCACTATTTTTTATATAAAATAGTCCTATTTATAGGAAAAATAGGAATAAAACCTTAAGGAATTAATATATGATAAATGTTAAAAATTTAGTCAAATCATATGAAAAGGGTGAAACCGCCGTAAAAGGAGTCTCTTTCTCCATAAGAGAGGGAGAAATTGTTGGATTGTTGGGTCCTAACGGAGCTGGAAAATCAACAATAATGAAGATACTAACATGTTACATGCATCAAACATCTGGTGAAATTCTTGTTAATGGGAAGAGTACATTAGATGAGCCTCTATATATAAGAGGATTGATTGGTTACCTTCCTGAACATACACCACAATATGATGATATGACTGTATATGAGTATCTTGAATTTACAGCAAACATAAGAGAAATAGAGAAGACTTTAATAAAAGAGTCCGTAGAGAAGATGATTAAACTGACTTCTTTAACAAAAGTTATATCAAAAAAGATAGGTCAGCTCTCAAAAGGGTATAAAAAACGTGTTGGCTTGGCATCTGTTTTGATACACGATCCAAAGATCTTGATACTTGATGAGCCAACATCAGGGCTTGATCCAAGTCAAATTATCGCATTTAGAAAAATACTTCGAAGACTTAGTGAAAAAAAGACAATTATTCTATCAACTCACATTCTATCAGAGATAGAGGCAATATGTGAAAGAGTGATAATAATCAATAATGGTACAATTGTTGCAAATGACACTATTCAAAATTTAGTAGAGTCCCACTCTAATGAAAAATATGGTGAGTTTGTTATTGAGGCAGACAATCTTCTAAAAGTTGAGAATGCAATATCCAATATAAAGGGTGCAAATGATATAGAGTTTGAAAAGAGAGTTGCAAGAAACCTATTCAAATTTAGATCACTTCTTACAAAAAATGAGTCATTTGAAAACGACCTTAAAGACATTGTTGAAAAAAATGGTTGGAAACTGGTCTCTTTTGAAAAAAAGAGCCCAGATCTTGAAGAGATATTCTTAAATCTTGTTGGAGGCGGCAGTGAAAGCTAATAGTGGAATAATGACCATATACAAAAAAGAATTTAATAGTTTCTTTTACTCAATGGTCGCATATATATTTTTAATTATTTTTATATTGGTTCCAAATATACTATTCTTCTTCTTTTTTGGTGGAATATTTAAAGAGAACATAGCATCAATGCGTTCATATTTTATGATGCTCCCTTTTGTTTTTGTTGTATTTATACCAGGGCTTAATATGGGTTCATGGTCAAAAGAGAAAGAAGATGGAACACTAGAGCTCTTGTTCACATTTCCAGTATCTGAAATAAAGGTTATAATTGGTAAGTTTTTAGCATCGCTAGTAATAGTTATTATTGCTTTGGCTGCTACACTTTTTATTCCAATTTTAATACAAATATTTCTAGGTAATTTTGATTGGGGACAATTGGCTGCTCAATATATTGGTGCAATATTTTTAGCATCATCATATATAGCAATAACTTTCTTTATATCAAGTATAAATAATGAGATGGTAAACTCTTTTCTAATAAGTGCAACCTTTCTGCTGCTTTTCAATATATTGGGATTTTGGGTATCAACTATACATTTCCCTTACGCATTAGAGTGGCTTAGAGGAATATTGGTATGGGCAAGCCCAATATTGCACTTCTCTAATTTTAGTAAAGGTGTTATAGATTTTAGAGATGTAATCTACTATGTTGGTATAACTATCATATTCTTTTATCTAAACTTACGTTCATTAGAAAGCAGAAAATGGAGGTAGATGTGAACAATAATATAAAAAATCAGGTTCTTTATAGATTAGGAAATATATTAGCCATTATTTCTTTGGTAATAAATGTTTTCTTTTACTTTTTCTTTTTTATATCCTTTTCGGAACATACAAATAGCCTATATGCTCCTTTTATAGTTTTGGGATTGGTTATAATATTTTGGTTTCTCTTTTTGATGTTTTATAGAAAAACAGTTATATCGTTTATAAAATGTGATTTCTATAGGGCTCTAATCTGTTCACTTCTCTCTTTAAATATATTGGGACTGATTGGAATGATACTGATTGGAATAAGCATAAAAGAGCTTGCTCTTCCACCAAAAACAGAGAAAGGTAAGAAAAACGATACAAATGATATTACATCAGTTACAAGAAAAAAACAGTGGATAACATTTGGATTAGTAATTTTAAATCTAATTCTATTTGTAATGGTGTCTGATAAGTTTTATCTTAGATTGGATTTAACAGAAGATTCAAAATACTCTTTAAGCAAACCAACATTAGACTTGCTAAAAAAACTAGAAACTCCTCTAATCATAGAGTATTACTATAATGACTCTATGAAAGAGATGGTTCAAACTGCAAAAACTGTCCAATATATTGAAGATATGCTTAATGAGTACCAGGTTGCTGGAAAAGGTAATGTAAACCTAATCATCAAAAAACTCTCTTTTGAAAAGAATATGGCAGAAATAAGAGAGCTTGAGAATAGTGAAGGAATAAGAACCTTTCCATTAATACAGAGCGGAAATACTGAATCAAAGAGCACTTTGGGAATGTCTGGTATAATCTTAAAGTATGGTACAGCAAAAAAAGTATTGCCAATGATATATAATGATGTTGGTTTTGAATTCAGAATAGATAGTGAAGTTAAGAAGTTGATTGGTAGTGACCTTGGAGTTGTTGGTGTTATGATAGGAAAAAGCGATGTAACTTTCCAAAGAAACTATAGTTATTTAAATCAACTTTTACAAAAAGAGTTCTCCTCTCTTAGAATTTTAGAGTCTGGCACTGGAATACCTGATGATATCTCAACTTTGGTTATAATAGGTGGAACAAATTTTACTGACTATGATATCTATTTTATTGACCAATTTCTAATGAATGGAGGTAAAGCTTTTATCTCTATTAATGGGATGGAGATAAGACAAGGAAGAGATGAATTTGTCGCACTTCAATCTCACAATAAACTTTTGGATCTTCTTGATAGCTATGGATTGAAAATAGGAAGAGACCTAGTTGGAGATAATGATTCATGTAAATTAATACCAGAAAATAACTTTAGTTCAATAAAATATCCTTTATGGATATCTATTAAGACTGCAAACTTAAATCAAAATAGTCCGATTGTAGCAGATTTAACAGGTGTTGATATACTTTGGGCATCATCTATAACTATCGATGACAAAATTAAAGATATGAGCACCCCACTATTTAAAACAACAAAAAGTGGATGGGCAAATTCTCAAAAAGTCGATCCAAATCCAGCCTCATATAGAAACCCAATATTTTTTGAAAACCTTCAAGAATATACACTTGGTTACTCTTTCAATGGAAATTTAGAGAGCTATTTTAAGCAGAAGGCTATACCTGATAAAGAGAGTGAAACTGCTCCTGATATAGATTCTAGTTCAAAAATGGACTCTGGAAAAGCAAAAATTGTTCTTATTTCAAGTGAAGAATTTTTACAAACAGATTATGTTGAAAACAATGAACTATTAATATTTATGAACAGCTTAAGTTGGCTATCTGGTGATTTGGACTTCATAAAAATAAGAAACAAAGGGAAATTTACAAAACCACTTGATAAAGCAATAAATATATCTGAATATGAAAAATATAAGAACTTAACAATATTTTTCGCAACATTTTTCATTCCTATAATATTTATATTAGTTGGATATGTTGTTTTTGCTTTAAGAAGATCAAAAAACTCTCAATTAAAAAATAGATTTAAATAGAGACCTTAATTAAAAAAAATGCGAGGATAAAATATGAAAATAGATAGAAATAAAGTGATAATAGGATTAGGGGCATTGGCTATTTTACAAATTTGTATTCTAATCTTTGGCTCTCTTTTTTCGAGTCAAAATATAAAAAATACACAAATTAAAAAACCTTTAATAAAAAATCTGAAAAAAGAGTCAATTACATTTTTATCAATAAAAGATTCAAAAGATATTTTTTATATAGAAAAAGATGGTGAAAATTGGTTTATAAAGAAAGAAGATGGAAATAAGATGCCAGGTGATAAATTTAGAATTGAATCTTATTTGGATACACTCATAAATATTCCTAAAGGTGTTGTTGTTAGCAATACAGAAGATGAAGCTGTTGCAAAAGAATTTGGTTTTTTTCTGCCAAGTACACAGATATTAACAATAAACACAAAAGAAAATAGAGAATATAAAATTGAGTTTGGTTCTGCAGGAGGAGCAAAGAATAGCACTTCATATATCATGTTTGGTAAAGAGAAGTCTATTAGAGAGATTAACTCTCCTATAGCAAAACTTACAAGTATTATTGAGTTGGAGTGGGCAAAAAAAGATATTTTTAATGACTTAAATCCGATAGATGTAGGAAGTGTAGAAATAACTTCAAATTTTCCTTGGTATAAAGGAACATACAAAATAGTACACAAGGATACAACTTCAGATATAAAGGGTGAATATATATTAGAAGTTAATGGAAATAGTCTACCTGCAAAATCAGAGAACCTTGGATTGTTGATAGAAAATATCATTGGAATCAAAATAGCAGATTACAAATTTGGAGATCTACCAGACAACTTTAAACTGGGTTCTATTAAGTTTATTTTGAAAAATGGAACATCTCTTATTTTAGATTTTTACAACAACAATGCTAAAGATGATGTAGGAAATTTTATAGTTACTACCAATTTTAATAATTATAAATATCTGTTACACGAAGATGCAGTACAAAATATTTTTAAAGATTATAAAGACTTTGAATAAATTGATTTTACGTTTTTTGGAGGCAAGTTATGGATAATCTTATAGGAAAAAAGGAAAATGGAACTTCTTACAAAGTTTTAGTGGTTGATGACTCTCTATTTGTTATAAAACGTCTATCAAAGATGCTTGAACTTCAAGGCTTTGAAATAGTCTCAACAGCAGAAGATGGGGAAAAAGGGCTTGAACAATATAAAACTTTCTATCCAAATATTGATCTAGTTACACTTGATATTACTATGCCTAATGTTGATGGAATAGAGACACTTAAAAATATACTTGAATTTGATAAAAATGCAAAAGTATTAATGGTTAGCGCTCTTGGTAAAGAGGATCTTGTTAAGGAGGCTCTTCTTATTGGAGCGAAAAATTTTGTAACAAAACCAGTAGAACAAGATAAGATTATGCCTAAAATTCAACAAATATTGAGTAAAAAATAAGCATAAATAAATTGACAAAAACGAAAATAATGTATATAAAGCAGATGTGACTGGAGAGATGGCAGAGCGGTTGAATGCGGCGGTCTTGAAAACCGTTGAGGGTAACACCTCCGGGGGTTCGAATCCCTCTCTCTCCGTTTTTTTTTATTTAGGAGAGGTGCGAGAGTGGTCGAATCGGACTCCCTGCTAAGGAGTTGAATGGGTAATACTGTTCCAAGGGTTCGAATCCCTTCCTCTCCGTTTTTATAAAAAAAGATACCTATTGATGGTATCTTTTTTTATAAAGTTATGAACTCACATATCTTTTATATAAAGAGGCTTGATCTCATTATTTGATTATGATAAGATTTTCTCTAAATATCTGTCTCCTTATATTTGGCCATAGATATTTGAGATAATAACTTAAGGGGTTTTTTATGTTAGATATAGAATTAAGAGCTGAAGAGGCAAAAGACTATTTTGAGACAGAGAATATGACGCGAGAAGCATTTTGGAACCACTTTGTTCCCGGCTGTGCAGAGCACTATTTAATACATATACTTCGTAAACATAAAAACTTTGTCCCAGAGCTTGACATTGTTGCGCTCCATAATGGAAAGATCGTTGGAAACATTGCCTATTTAAAAGAGATCATCAAGGGAGATGATGGAAAAGACTATGAAGTATTGCTTTTAGGACCAATTTCTGTTCTACCAGAATATCAAAGAAAAGGTGTTGGAAGTAAGCTCATTGAATACACCAAAAATCTAGCTCGTAAAATGAACTTTCGTGCTATTATACTCTATGGAGATCCTGCCTACTATTCAAAACAGGGCTTTCTTCCTGCAGAGCAGTTTTCAATTAGAACAGTGGATAATATGTATATTGCAGCTTTTCAAGTTTTTGAACTATATGAAAATGCTCTATCAACTGCAAAGGGGCGATATATCATAGATCCAGTATACAATATTGATGTTGATAATTCTCTCGTTAGTGAGTTTGATAAAAAATTCCCACTAAAAGAAAAAATAGGTGGTACTCCATCACAAAAGAGATTTGAAGAGGTTGTTGCTATGAAAAAGAGTGCACTATAGTAGACTAGAGAGAATTCCATAAATTCATTACTGCATATGAACGCCATGGACGCCACTTTTCTGATATCTTAAGTATCTCCTTTTCATCTATATTATTCATAGCTTTTTTGACACCATAATCTGTATGAAGAAAGACATCTGGATGGCAAAGTATGCGCATTACCATATACTCCGCTGTCCACTTTCCAATCCCAGGAAGTGTAAGCAAATTATTTATCTCACTCTCAATATTTGAATATCTTGAAAATGTTACAAAACCATTTAAGAACGCCTTTGTAAGGGCAAAAATAGATCGTGCTCTTGCTCCAGTTACACCAAGAGGGCATAGATGATTTTCAATTGGAGTCTCAAGCCCATGAATTGTTTTAGGAGTTGGAAAGGTGTGAGTTAAATCATCATAGGGTGTAGCTATTTTCTCTCCAAATTTTGATGCAATCCTCATTGCTAGTGTTTGTGCGCCTTTTACTGTTATTTGCTGTCCTAATATTGTGCGTAGTGCAGTCTCATATGGCTCAAAACAGCCAGGAACCCTTAATCCCTTAATGCATAAATTAGGTGAAAGCTCATTCATTACAGATAATTTTTCATAAATCTCCATAGGTTCACAATCTAAATCAAATAGCCCCCTAACACGAAACAATACTTTTGAAATTACAGACAATAGAGAGGCTGATATTGTAACTAAAAGTGAATTTTTATTGCTATCATTTTTTACTGATAACCAGCCTCTCTTATATGCTCCATTAGAGTAGATAGCCACAGTTCTTCTATAAGAGTTTGTATCAACAGCTTCAACTCCAGAAATTGCTCGCCCCTTCAAAAATAATAGAAGTTTTTCCCACTCATATGGTGCTCTATATCCCAATTGTAATGTAATTTCTTGATTTATACTGATATTTTTTTCAATCTCCTCGTTTTTACGAAGCGCGGTTGGAGTAAGTTTATACTGTTTTTTGAACAGATCATTAAATCTTCGAATACTCCCAAAGCCAGAGCTCATAGCAATATCTGTAATTGATAGTTTTGTCTCTGTCAAAAGCTGTTTGGCAAGCAATAGACGATATGTTTGCAAATATTGAACAGGAGAGACTCCAAATTCATCGAAAAAAACTCTTCTCAAATGCCTATCAGTAACATTCAAAGCTTCAGCAAGCTTTGATAAATTGGAATCAGATAATGAACCATCTTCCATCATAGTAGCTGCTTTTTTTGCAACTTCTTGTGATGCATAAAAGAGTGAGCTTGGAGCAAGTTCTGGACGACATTTCAAACATGGTCTAAATCCTTTAGCTTCTGCTGCCGCTGCGGTAGAATAGTAGGAGCAATTTTCAATTTTTGGTATCTTGACCCTACAAATTGGTCTGCAATAGATTCCTGTTGAGGATACGCCTACATATATAAGACCATCAAAACGACTATCATGAGCTTTAAACGCTGCATAACAGGCCTCTCTATCTTTAACTATTGACTCTTTTTGCTCTATCATTAAATTACAATGCCGTCCCTCTTTTTGGAATATAAAATTTATTCATCTCAACTTTTTCTAATTCTAGCAGCGCTGTTTTAACTTTAAGACCACCAGCATAACCAGTCAAACTTCCATCTGTTCCAACCACACGATGGCATGGAATAATAATTGAGATAGGGTTATGCCCAACAGCTCCACCAACTGCCTGCGCCGACATTGAGTTTTTCCCCATCCCCTCACCTATCCTCTTTGCTATCTCTCCATAAGTTACAACTTTTCCATAGGGTATTTCACAGAGCATTTTCCAAACTATCTGTCTAAAACTACTGCCAATCGGAGCAAGCGGAAAATTTATTTTGGGATTATTACCTGCAAAATAGTCTTTAAGCCACTCCTCTACCCTAACAAATAGTGGTAATGATTTAATATCTCTATTTTCATCATTAATTTTTTCCAAACCAGCACAAAAATATTTCTGCCCCTCAATCCACAACCCTATAAGGTTCTCTCCATTACTTGCAATAGTTAATATCCCAACAGGAGAGTCCATTTTTGCTATATAGCTCATTATTCAATCCTCTTTCCATTAATTTACCTACTATATTTAACATCTTTTTTTAACAAAAACTAGCTGTTTTCGGACATCATGTTATAAAATATAGATATTTTTCAAACATAGTGGCCTTTAAATAGAAAAATATATATTTTTTATTTAGGATATGCCTAAAAAAATGGAGGCAAGAGATGGATGAAGATCTAGAAAAATTAACTAGAGATGAACTTATAAAAGAGGTTAAACATCTGCGTGATGCTATTCGCAAGCATAGGGATAGCAGCGGACATGATCTTTGCTGGTATCATCCAGAATTATGGAACCTACTTCCAGATAAAAATGATGTTAAAATAACAGTACCTGAATGGCCACAATTTTTGGAAGGGTGTCTTAAATATCGTAAATCATTAGATGAACAACTAAAAAATGCTAAAAGAACAAAAGAGAAATTTAAAAAATGAGAATACCTGCAATTAGAAAATTGTCTCTATAACAAATTATTTTACCCATCTAACCTTAAAAAACCTCTTAATATATTGACAAATAACCTAAAGACGATTATAATGCAGAAACCATTTATATTATGATTTTTAACTATAATTTCAGTATAAAATAGATTAACTTTATAATGGAAAGTTGTCTGAGCGGTTGAAAGAGCACGATTGGAAGTCGTGTGTATGTTAACGCATACCGGGGGTTCGAATCCCCCACTTTCCGCAAAAATTATAATTATAATGAGCCTATAGCTCAGTTGGATAGAGCATTAGATTGCGGATCTAAAGGTCGGAGGTTCGAGTCCTCTTAGGCTCGAATATTTTAGAGACAGAGATGCGAGAGTGGTTTAATCGAACGGACTTGAAATCTGTTATACAATTTTGGCTGCTGGTGAGAGGATAGCTGAATCTCACTTTCTAAAGTTTCATCTTTAAAAGATGAATAATAGAATTGTTATTTGAAATACTTTTGGAATTAAGAGTGAGAATACAAAATATATTAAGTCCCTTTGTGTTCCTCTCTGGGTCTTTTATAAGGTTGGTGGTCGAACTCCGTCAGAATCGGAAGATAGCAGCGGTAGACATTATCAATTCTGTATAGAAGTAGCTTAGGGAGGATCATAAGGGGATTTTTTTTATAGCTTTATATTATTGTCTCTCTCTGCTTTCTTTGACAAACCATATTTTATATTATTCATATCAGCAGCAACAAACAATTTTGATTTTGCTCTAGTTATTGCTGTATAGAGTATCTCTTTTGATAGTATCTCTCTATTATTTGGGATAAAAAATAGAATATTTTTATACTCATTACCTTGACTCTTATGAACAGTTGTAGCAAAACTCTCCTCATATGAAGAGAGCAAATTTTTATGAAATATTTTATAGTTATTCTCTTTTTTGAAAATAACGATCTTTTTTAATCTGCTTTCCAAAACCAATCCCAAATCTCCATTAAAAAGGTTGTTATAATAATCGTTTTGAGTAATAACTATTGGATAGCATAATAGACCTATATTTCTGCTAACCTCCTTAAATTTTTTGAGTAAATAGTCATTTATAAAAATTGTTCCAGCATAACCTCTTCTCATTGTTGATAAAATTCTGTAATTCGAAATAAACTCAAATAGCCTATCTATAATATTGGTATGGTCTTCATTTTTTAAATCAATTGTATCTATCTTTTTCAATTGTTCAACGACTTTAAAATAGTTGGATTCATTACTGCTAAATATAGTAATAAACCAGCAATCTAAGAGGGTCTCAATTTTATTTTTTAAATTAAAATCGCTATCTTTAACCTCTATAAAAAAACTATTTTTATTAGAGTGTTTATCTTTTGAATCATCTCTGAAATCCCAATATAATTCATTGAGTTTTGTAAATAGAGCCTCCACCTTCTCAAAACTTTCATTATTAACTATATGAGAGGCTATCTCACCTATATTTCCAACAGATCTATTATTTTTTATTAAATTAACTCGCCTATTGAGAAGAGAGAATTGTTTATCTTCAACAGTGACACCATCCATATTTAGTTTAAAATCGTTTTTTAGAAGCTCAAACATTTTTTTGCTATATTTATTATTATCATCACCAACAAGATTAAAAAATATTGTTCCCACATTTATTGATGGAAGCTGATTTTTATCACCTAAAAAGATAATTTTTGTATTGTTATCAAGAGATGAAAGTAGATTATCCATTAATGAGAGATCTATCATCGATACTTCATCTACTATGGCAATTTTTTTATTTAGCTTGTTTTCACTATTATAATAAAAACTATTCTCTATAGCTCTATATTTCAAAAGTTTATGGATAGTTGATGGAGTAATGCTATCTATTTTCTCTCTTATAGTTTCAGTAAAGCTATTATTAATTTTAAATTTATCTATTGTATTAATAATAGAGCTTTTTATCCTCTCAGCAGCACTGCCTGTTGGGGCTATTAGAGCAATATCATCAGATTTTAAGCTATTATCAATAGTAAACAGTATTCTTAATAGAAAGGCAACTATTGTCGTTTTACCTGTACCTGGACCGCCCGAAATAATCATAAAACTATTTAAAATTGAGAGTATGATAGCTATTTTTTGCTCTCTATTTAAACTATACTCTTTTCTATCATTTATAAGCTTTTCACCTATTATACTTTTTATTATAATTTTAGTTTTAGGCTCAATATCTATGCTATCTCTATTTATAAATTGTTTCAAAATATTCTCTATGCTTCTCTCCAATAGGTAATATTTTGAAAAATAGAGGTAACCATCTTGATAGATCATAGCGCTATGATTTTTTATATCAGAAGAAATTATGGATTTTAAATCAATATTATTGGCTTTATTATGGATATCATCAATCAAAGTTTCAAAATCAATTTTTGTTTTATCATTTATATAGTTAAATCTAGCCTCTATGCTCTCTTTTAAAAGCCTTAAACAAACATTGCCTCTATTTAAGCTTATAAACATTAAAATCAAGATATTTTTTAGATTATTATCGTTTTGATACTCTCTATTTAGCGATAGGATATAATCAATTGAGAGCTTGTCAAGTTTTGAGAGGTCTCGATTTTCAATTAGAAAATCTATAACATCAATATCACCTTTTCTGTTATCATAAAATGAACTAATATCATAAGAAGACATTAGTCATTCCCGCCCATCAATTGTGCTCCAAAGGAGATGGAGACACCAAAAGAGGCAGTGAACTCCAGCAACACATTAGAGTTGGTTTTGTAATCAATTCCATAATAGTAACCATTAATGTATGGCAGAAATAGATATTCAGCATACAATTCAAGACCAAAAAGCCCCTTGCTTGATATCAAGAAAGCATTACCTATAGAAAATTTTGTTCCAAAATTAACTGGGCTGTATAGTCTTCCATCTATCAAATCGCTTGTTTGTGGAGCGTAATTACTTCCATAGTACTCTTTTTTATTCTTCACATAGTAGTATCCATTTACAGGCCAGAAGTGAGGGAAAAAACCTATACCTATGTAGAAGTTTCGATAAGCATCATTCTTATAGACAAACGGATGAAACTTTATATTGAATGGTAGTCTAATAAAAAGGCTGTTCATATAATAGGTGATAGAACTCTCATCAGGAAATGGAGTCTCATACATTCTAAAATTATAGGCAAAATAGAGACCAAAATTCAAAGTAAACCAATCTCTAAATCTATAATCTAAATTTATCTCAAAAGGAACATTTAAAGAGACATCATTTTGCTGATACTCATAATCGGTGGTAATTTTCAAATTATAGGCAGCACCTAGATTAAAGAAGAGCCTTAATGAGTCTGGAGTTCCAAATACATTTGGAGGTGCCTCCTGTGTAAAAGCTCTAAATGTAATAAAAATAGATATAATTATAATAAATAATCTTTTTTTCATACTTTTTATTTAATCCTACTCTTTTATCTAATATAACTAGTACCATCAACACCATCTTTCAAAATAATACCAGAATCTTTCAAGACATCTCTTATTTTATCAGACATATCAAAATCTTTGTTTTTTCTATATGAGGCTCTAAGGTCTATCAAAAACTCTATCAAACTATTTATATTGCAGTCATCATTCTTTATATCTGACATATCAAAGCCCAATATTTCAGAAACGAAACTATCTATTATATTTTTTATGTATTTCAATTTATCTATGTTTGGTTTTGGATTAGAGAGTTCTATATTAGAAATTTTTAAAATCTCATATATAATTGAGATTGCTATTGGTGTATTAAAATCATCATCCATGGCCTCAAGGAAATCATTTTTCAATTTATCAACATCTTCATATGCAGCATTATTCTCTTTACCATCATTGTTGGCTTTTACAAAATTTTCCAATGAAAAGATCGATTTTTTCATTCTATCAAATCCATTTGCAGCACTTTGCAGTGCATCTTCATTAAAATCAAGAGGACTGCTGTAGTGCGACTGCAAAATATAGAAGCGCAGCACCATTGGATCTAACTTTTTAAATAGATCCTTTAGTACTATAAAATTTCCAAGGGACTTTCCCATCTTTGTACCATTAACAGTTAGCATATTGTGATGGATAAAATATTTTACAAATGGTTTTCCTGTCGCTGATTCTGACTGCATTATTTCACACTCATGGTGAGGAAATGAGTTTTCAATTCCACCACCATGAATATCCAAAGTATCACCTATATATTTTAGAGACATCGCAGAGCACTCAATATGCCAGCCTGGATAACCGCTTCCCCATGGGGAGTCCCACTGCATCATATGTGAGGCATCAGCCCTTTTCCACAATGCAAAATCCTCTCTATATCTCTTATCTTTTGCAGCCTCTATTCTTTCTCCATCTTTTGCCTCTTCAAGGGTTCGTCTTGATAATTTTCCATAATCTTTAAAGCTTCTTACATCAAAATAGACATTGCCTATATCAGTCACATATGCAAAGCCCTTATCAACAAGAGTTTTTATTAGATCAATCATCTCAATTATATGTCCTGTTGCGCGGCAGCTAATACTTGGTTTTAGGATATTAAGTTTATCCATATCTTCAAAATAGCTCTTCTCATATTTGTAGGCTATCTCAACAGGTTCCATTTTCTCTAGCTTTGCCTGCTTCTCAATTTTGTCATCACCGCTATCTCTATCCCCTACCAAGTGCCCAACATCTGTTATATTTTGAACATATCTAACCTTATAGCCCTTATTTAGAAGATATCTATAAACTATATCAAATGTTATATAGCTTCTTGCATGACCTAAATGAGAATCTCCATATACAGTCGGTCCGCAAACATACATTCCAACAAATGGGGGATTTAGTGGAGTAAATTCCTCTTTTTCTCTGCTCAATCTATTGTAAATTCTTAAAGACATATTTAGAAATCCTAATATTAAAATTGTTATTAAAAAGACAAAAGACAGTCTACATAATATATAAGAAAAAAGATTTTGTCAAAGTTTATTTTATATGGCTATTTCTTTAAGAATATAAAAATATAGGTCGAAATTCATTACGATAATCTTTATTTGCCAACTAACTACAAGTAACACTAAAATTTATTTTCATGTTACTAAATGAGAAGGAGGCAGAGGGAGGTTAATGCCCTCAAAAGTAAGATTAATTATATTTTTTTTGAGTCTCTTAAAATATGAAAAAACTCTATGTTATTATTTTTATGATAGCAGGTCTCTATATAGTAAACTCACAGGCATATAAAGTACATGTACTTAAAGAGGGCGAAACTTTATGGAGGGTCAGCAAAAACTACTCAATAAATATAGATGAGCTTTGCAAATATAACAAAATTGATGATGTTACTAAAGTAAAAATTGGAGCAGAGATAAAGATCCCAAATGGGAAGACACCAATAACCAGCGGTCCTGTAATGGAAAAAAACTCAAATGGAAAATCGTATCTCTATTTTGATATGCCTCTCGCTGGCTCTGTAAAACTATTTACCACAAGTCAATATAGAGGTGTTCTCATATTTTCTGATGATAATAATGGAGTTGTTAAGGCAATAGGAGATGGAGAGGTTCATTATATAGATAATATAATTGGCTATGGTCTTACAATTATAGTAAAAGATAAAAATAACTATCTCTATGTCTATTCTGGTTTTAAAGAGATCTATGTTAAAAAAAATCAGAAAATATCGAGTAATGAGGTTATTGGCAAAGTCGGAAACCTAACAAGGTATAAAAAGTGCGGAATGCTCTTCTCTATCCAACAAAATGATAAACCTCTAAAATTTGATATGGAAAAAAATAAATTCTTTATTGATTAGGATAGAAAATAGAGCATTTATTAAAACTATTTTATTCCCTTAAATATATCTACGATTTTATCTATCTCTTTTTTCAATTCATTACTATCATATGTATTATCTTTTTCAATTTCCATTACAATATTTTTGTTTATAAAAACCATTTTTTTATCTTTGAGTTTTTTATCAAACCACTTTTTTGCCTCTCTAGCATTGTTACACTCAAAAAAAGAGGCGGAAATTACTATTTTTGTTTCTGCAGGAGAGTCGTCACTCTCATTTCTTTCTATCTCTGATAAGTCAGAGATCATAATCATTGCAACTGGCTCATTATTTTTTCTTAATAGTTTTCTGGTCTCCTCTTTTCTCTTTTCACTATCTATATCAACCTTATCTGCTTCATCATCAGAAACATCCAAATCTTTTAATAACTGAAGCTCTACTAAGTCTGGTACATAGACAACTGTATATTCGTGTTTTTCAAAAATGTCTATAAAGAGAGGTTTTATCACGAATGGCGAAGGCTCTGTTCCATTTATATAGATAGAACTAAACAACATAACTAAACAAAATATTATTACCTTTTTCAAAAAAATACTCCTAAAATTTATAGTAACTTTTTTAACACAAGTCCATTTATTAAAGCTATTTTACTCCATTAAATATACCTACAATTTTATCTATCTCTCTCTTCTCATCATCAGCATTATCATATGGTTCTCTTTTCTCTATCTCCATTACAATATTTTTATTAATAAAGACCATGCTCCCCTCTTTGACTTTTTTATTAAACAACTTCTTTGCCTCTCTAATGTTAGTACACTCAAAGAAAGAGACCCATAATAGCTCTATTATCTCTGAAGAGAAGTCTCTAGCTGCTCCACTACCTAGCTTTGGAAAGTCAAATATCAAAATCATTCCCACAGGTACACCATTTTTTCTTAATAATCTCCTTGTCTCCTCCTCATCTATCTCAACCTCACTATCTTGAGAACTCTCTCTTGCTTCTCTTGATGAGCTATACTCTACTAAATTTGGCATATATCCAATGATATATCCACCCTTTTCAAAAACCTCAATAAAAAGAGGTTTTATCTCAAATGGAGTTGGTTTAGTTTGATTTATACTAGCCCTATTTATAGTCACTCCATTTATATATAGAGAGCTAAACAACACAACTAAACAAAATATTATTACCTTTTTCAAAAAATACTCCTTAAAATTTATAATCACTTTCTTAAATATCTATTATGTCCTTCTCATATTTTTAACTAAAAAATATAGAAAAAGTGGTGTCCCCAAAATTGATGTAACAACACCTATAGGAAGCTCCTTTCCATAATCAGTAAACATACTGACAAAGCTTCTTGCTATATTATCACTTATAAGCAATATTATAGCCCCAAGAATAATGGTTGCAGGTATAAGAAACTTATGCCTATTGCCAAATATTAATCGAGCTAAATGGGGAACAATCAACCCTATAAAACCGATTATTCCACAGATACTTACTGATGTTATTGTTAAAACGGAGACAATAAAAAGAAGTACTCTTCTTGTTGATTGAGGATTTATACCGCTGCTTTTAACTATATCATCAGAGAGATAAAAAAGATCAAGTTTTTTATTCTGTAGAAATATATAGAAAAATGCAATAAGTGAGATTATATAAAAAATAGCTATATATAGTGCCTTTGGAGGATTGGCAAATGTTCCAAACATCCACATCAAGACCTCATAGGATCTGTCTCCCAAAAGTGACAGCAAAAGTGTTAGAAAAGCATTAAAAAAATATTGAATGCTAATACCAAAAAAAATCAGAGTAAAGAGTGATATATTGCTTTTCATTGCAAAATGAAAGAGCAAGATCGTGGCTATAAGTCCTGTAAAAAAAGCGAATGGAAATAGAGAGATTCTAGTTTTTAAGAAAAAATCTGATATAAAGATGCCAAGAGCAATACCAAAAGAGACACTAGAGGAGACCCCCAATGTAAATGGTTCTGCAAGCGGATTTTTTAATAGAGTTTGATATATAAGCCCTGACAAAGCCAAGATCCCCCCAACAAGAATGGAGAGCAATATTCTAGGCAGCCTTGTATTTATTACTATTTTTTCATAGATATCATTTGTCTCTTGATTAGTAATTTTATTAAACAATGTTGCAACAATATCTTTTGGAGATATATTTATACTTCCTATTCCAAGCGAAACTACAACCAACAATATGAGGGTAAAAAATGATAAAATTATTAATAACTTTTTGTTCATATTCAGACTAAGCATATAACAGATAAAATATTGTTTGTCAAAAAGTGATTTAGATTATAATTATTTAAAAGTGAAATTAAACTAATAAACTTGTTAAGTCGAAAATATAGTTGATATTATCTAATTAATCTAATAGAATCATTAATAGTTAAGGATTTAAATTATGAGCTTCATCACTGTTGATAAGGATAAGTGCGTTAACTGCCATGTTTGTATAACAGTTTGCCCAATAAAATATTGCAATTCTGCAAAGGGAGATTTTGTAAATGTTGATAATGAGAGCTGTATACAATGTGGAAAGTGTATAGACGCTTGTCTTCATGACGCAAGAGGATACAATGATGATTTTGATAAATTTATGACAAAGCCTCATGAAAATTTGATATTTATTGTATCTCCTTCCATTAATGGTTCTTGGGGTGAAAATTATAGAAAGATAGTTGGTTATTTAAGAAATAACTTGAAAGGAAAACGTGTTTTTGATGTTGCTTTTGGTGCAGAGATAGCGGGGAGCAAATATCTTGAATATGTTGAAAAAAATGACCTTAAGACAGTTATAACAAATCAATGCCCAGTTGTTGTAAAATATATAGAATTATACAGACCAAAACTCATAGATTTTATAGTACAAATTGATACACCTGCTATGGCACTCGCTAGATACTTAAGAGAAGTATTGGGTTTTAAGGGCGAAATTGCTCATATTGGCTCTTGTATTGCCCAAACAATGGAGTTTAGAGATGTAAATAATTATATAAATTATAATCTAACCCATAGAAAATTAGAAAATTATATGAAAAACCGCAAGGTAGATATTAATTCTCTGCCTGATGAAAACTTTGACGAGCTTTTAGCTGAAGAGGGAATTGGAGTTGTACAACCTGGTGGAACAAAGAGAATAATGTATAAAGAGGATCCAAACTTTAAAAAGAAGATGAAACATTTGGAAGGCTCTATAATATTTGAAGAGTATATGCCTGAACTGCAAAAAACTATTGATGAAAATAGAGGGACACCTGCAGTATTGGATCTATTAAGTTGTGAAAAGGGTTGTAATTTTGGACCTGGCGGATGTTTAAAATTCTCTGTTGATGAAATTGATACGTTGGTTGAAGATAGGATAAAGAGCAGTCGCAAAAAAAATGGTGAAAATGGTTTTAAAAATAAATTCAAAAAAATAAAAGAAGAGATAAAGTCTATCGAGTTTAAAAGAGAGTATGCAAGAAAAAATTTAAAAATAAATATTGAACAGGCTAAAAATGATGATTTAAGCTCAATTTATGCAGAGATGAATAAAACTAAAAAAGCTGACTTTCTTGACTGTAGATCATGTGGCTATATGACATGTAAAGATATGGCTATTGCAATAAGACTTGGGCTTAATAAAAAAGAGAACTGCAGACAATATATAGCCTCTACATTGGCTTTTAAAAATAGGACAATTGGTGAATTATCAAGTATCATAATCAATGATATAAAAGCTATTGATGAGAAGATGGAATCGTTTAAAGCTCTATTCACTGAGATAAATAGCTCCTTTGCAATAACCTATGATGCCTTGGTTAACGTAAGTAAGTCAAATGAGGTTTTGGTTAAACTATCAAAAAACTTTATACCTATTGTTGATGCCATTACTGATATATCAGACCAGACTCACCTTCTCTCATTAAATGCTGCCATAGAGGCTGCCCGTGCTGGTATTGCTGGACGTGGATTTGCAATAGTTGCTCATGAGGTTGATAAACTATCTTCTCAAACAGCCGAAGAGGTTGAGAAGATAACACCAATGGTTACTGACCTAATAGAGAAGATCAACCAGATAAATCAGAGAGGTGAAGTTGTTATTCAAGATCTTGATGAGGTTAAAAATTCATATGATCTATTCTATAAAACTGTACTTGAAGTAACAGAGATGGCTGAAAGATTGACAACAGAGGCCGGAAGATTGGATACTATTTTTAAAGATAATTAAATAAACTAGATTTCTTTCTAATCCATTGCCCTCCTTTTCAAAAATGGAGGGCAATTTTTTTATCAAAAAGAGAACATATTATTTTATATAAGCATTCTTTTCTTAAAAATTACCTTCACAACTAATACAAAAACTTTTTTGTATAGCACAGAATACCAAGCCTAATTATTTCTAGCATTCAATTACACTATAAAAATTGATTTTCTTTTATAAATAATTTATATCAACAGTATGGACAAACTATTCGAAATTGAAAACCTTTTCTTTAACTGGAAAGGAAGTAATAAAAATCTTTTTAATGGTATAAATTTCACAATAGAGAAAAATAGACTCACCTCCATAATTGGAAAAAATGGCAGCGGTAAAACTACCCTTCTTAAGATATTGGCAAAAATATTGGAGCCAACAAGTGGTAAAGTTACTCTAAATGGAAGTGACATATCTAATTTTTCATTAAAAGATTTGGCAGCAAACATCTCATATGTAGAGCAGAATCTATCAAGCGATATCCCACTGTTAGTAAAAGAGGTTGTCTCTCTGGGGAATATTCTGCTTAATGATACAATATTTGGCTATAATATTGAGATAAGTAGACAAAAAAAAGTGCAGCTTGAGAGAGCAATAGATCTTACAAAGATTGAGCCACTAATAGATAAACCATTTAACAGACTCTCTGGTGGAGAGAAGCAGAAGGTTTTAATTGCCCGTGCAATATGTCAATCAACAAAAATAATCATGCTTGATGAACCAACATCTTTTCTTGATATAAAAAATCAGTTTGAAACAATGGAGTTGTTGCACTCTTTTGTTAAAAAAGAGGATATGAGTGTCGTTTTAATAAGTCATAATCTTAATCTTGTATCAAATTATGCTGATAATATTTTGATCGTAAAAGATGGAACTATATATAGCAATACAAAAGAGACACTGCTGAAAGATGAGTATCTTGATAAGGCATTTGATACTAAAATAGAACAATATGAAGTAGATAACAAAAAAATATTTTTCTGCTGATAATACTTTTGAGTATTGTATGCATAAAGTTAACTTAATCTATATATAAGTAAATTTATCTTGCTTTAAAGCTTAATATATCAAAAGACAAAACAAGCAAAACCTAATTTTACGAATAGAGAGGTAGAAGATGATATAAGTCGATTTTATCTCGTTTACGCTAATAAAATCGACTTATATCATCTTCTACCTCTCATTACTATATATCATATATATCTTATGCCCCTTCCTTCAAAGGAAGGGGCAAGGGGAAGGTAGAAAAAACGTATTAATTTATCTATAAAAAAAAGTAGAAAAAACTTGACTAAAAGAGTAAAGTATGATAAAAGCTTGAATACAATTGATTCATTAGCTCAGATGGTAGAGCAACGCCCTTTTAAGGCGTGGGTCGAAGGTTCGAATCCTTCATGAGTCAAGTTTTTTTTGTCGCATTCGTCTATCGGTTAGGACACCGGGTTTTCAACCCGGCAAGAGGGGTTCGACTCCCCTATGCGATATTTAAGTTGGTCTCTAATTAAAATTAGAGACCAACTTTTTTCTTTAGTTATAAAAATAAAAAAAATTATTAAATGATTGAATCGTGTTTGAAAAAAAACTTTTAAACGATATTGTCTATCCCTTCAGATACTACGGAAGACTGATAAAGATAGTGTTGGAAACAAAACCGCTATTATTTATTTTGCTTATTTTTATAACAATTATAAGAGCTCTATTACCACTATTTATTATTCTTTCGACAGAATTTTTGATTACAAATATTCAGCATATTGCAGAAAATTACCAAACAATGGAGACAAATATTTTTTCTGTAATAGTGCCAATAGTAATATTGGTATTAAGTATAACATTAACAAATATATTAAAATCATTTGATAACAGTATCAGTAAAAGTTTAGTATTTTGGCTTGATAAAAAAATAGATGAGATAATAAATAGAAAAATATCCTCTCTTGATATTGCTCTATTTGACAGCACAGATTTTTTAAACCTGATAAAAAAAGCAGAGAAAGCTGTTGATTATCCATATAGATTAATCAGTGCCTCTTTTTATTTGATAATATCATTGGTGATTGTAATTGAAATGATCATTCTATCAGTTGGTTTAAGTCCACTCTTACCAGTAATTTTGATAATAATTTCTATACCTGGGGCTATTATAAACTCATTTTTTAATAATAAAATACACAAAATATACCTTGAAAGCAGCAATGATTTTAGAAAGGAGTCCTACTACAACTCACTTATAAGAGATAGAGTTGCTGCTTCTGAAATAAAAATATTATCAGCCAACTTTTTCATTTTAAAAAAATGGGAAGAGATTAGAATAAAGATAATTAATAAGCTTGGTAAAAATCATCTATTGTTATCCCTTTGGGAGACAATATCAAATATTATCACTTTTATTGCAATTACTATATCTATTATATATTTTGCAGCACTAACAGTAGCAGGTAAAATAAATATTGGAAAGTTTGTTGTAATAGTACAGATAATACAAAACTTAATATCAAATTTCTCTGAAATCTTTAATCAGCTTACAATAATTCTTGATTCAAACTCATATCTTGATGACCTATTTCAACTAATTGATTTAGATCCAACCAAATATGAGGGAATACTATCAAAAGATATTCACTACTTCATAAAAAATGAAAAAATAGAGAGTATAATATTTGATGGTGTAGATTTTTGCTACCCATATTCAAAAAATAGAGTCTTAGAAAATATCTCTTTCGAGATAAAGAGAGGCGAAATTGTTGCTCTGGTTGGAAAAAATGGCTCTGGAAAGAGTACAATAACCAAGCTGCTATCAAGACTCTATGAGCCAACCAGAGGGAGAGTACTATTTAATGGAAAGGATATCAAAAATATAGACAAATATGAGATATACCATAAAGTAGCTCTCTTCTTTCAAGATTTCACTAGATATAATATGAGTGTAAATGAAAATATAGGAATTGGAGATATTGAGTCTATTAATTCAAATGAAAAGATAAAATCAATATGCAGATTACTGAATATTGATAAAATCATTGAAAAGTTGCCAGAAAAATATGAGCAGATTATTGGTAAAAGATTCTCTAATGATGGAAACAGTGAATTGATTGATTTATCAAATGGGGAGTGGCAAAAGATAGCTTTGGCTAGAGCCTTAATAAAAGAGCAGGCTGATATTATCATTTTAGATGAGCCAAACTCCTTTCTTGATGCCATTGAAGAGCAGAGGTTATATCAAATACTGTTCAATTTTTTATTGGACAAAATAAACCTATTTGTAACACATAGATTATCCATAGTTAAACAGTGCTCATCAATTATTTTTCTTGATAGCGGAAAAATTGTTGACAGCGGCTCTTATCTGCATTTAATATCAAGATGCAAAGAGTTTAAAGAGCTATATGAGACTCAGGCAAAAATGTACTACAAAGAGTCCTAATCATTAATATATTTTTTCTTATCTGCCTCAGTGATCTCTCTAATAACCCTACATGGATTTCCAAAGGCAACAACATTTGATGGTATATTTTTTGTTACAACACTTCCAGCACCAATTACACAATTGTCACCAATAGTTACGCCGGGCAATACAACAACATTACCACCAATCCAAACACTGTTTCCAACTTTTATAGGGAGTGCAAATTCAATCCACTTATTTCGTGTCTCTGGATCAAGCGGGTGTGCTGCTGTATAGAAACCGCAGTTTGGAGCAACAAATACATTATTTCCAAAAGTTACCTTAGCTACGTCAAGGATAACACAGTTGTGATTGGAATAAAAATTTTCACCAATCTCAATATTGTATCCATAATCACAATAGAGTGCAGGTTCTATATGAAAATTGTTACCAACAACTGCAAAAAGCTTCTTTATTATCTCTTTTCGTTCAATAGTTTTTGATGGAGACAATTGATTATATTGAAAACAGAGCTCTTTTGCATGGACTCTATCCTCTACCAAAGCAACATCACTTGCATCATAAACAAGACCAGCAACCATCTTCTCTCTCTCGGTCATAAAAACTCCTACTTAAAAAGGTTATAATTGAAGTCAATTTACAGACAACGAATGTTAGATAAATAATATAGTAATGTCAATAAGTTTTGTTCCTATTTTTTTAGAATAGACTCAAGTTAGTAAATAAAAAAAATAGCTTAAAAAAACCTCTTGACAATCACTCTATTTTTAACAATAATTAATTATTCTTAAACATTTAAGGAGAACTCTATGTTAGAAATTCCAGAGAGTAACACAATATCAAGGCAATTGAGAGAGACCATAATTGGAAAGAAAATTATAAAAGTAGTAGCAGCCTACACTACTCATGGCTTCACATGGTACTCTGGAGATCCATCAAGCTATCACAATGTTCTTGTTAATAAGACAATAGATGATGCAAAAGCTGTTGCTGGTCAGGTAGAGATATATGCTGCTAATATGAGGATACTATTTTGTGATGGTGTGAATATTAGATATTTCACAAAAGAGATGGAGACTCCAAAGAAGCACCAATTATACATAGAGTTTGATGATAATAGCAAGATAGTATGTACAGTGCAGATGTTGGGAGGAATATATCTAAACTTTGAAAACAATAATAAAAGTTTTTACTATCTTGTGGCAAAAGAGAAGCCATCTCCGCTTTCAGATGAATTTGATGAAGACTATTTCAATAAATTATTTAATGACACAGAAAAAAAGTTGAGTGTAAAAGCTCTTCTTGCAACAGAACAGCGAATTCCTGGACTTGGAAATGGAACACTGCACGATATTCTATTTAATGCTATGATAAATCCGCAAACAAAATTATCAACACTTAAAGATAAAGATATTGATTTGTTATATAAAAGCGTTAAATCTACACTGAGCGATATGACCAATAAGGGTGGCAGAGATACAGAGAAAGATCTCTTTGGTAACATTGGTGGATATATGACTACTCTCTCAAGCAAAACAGCTGATAAAGGGTGTCCAAGATGTGGTGATAACATAGTGAAGAAGGCATATCTAGGCGGCAGTGTCTACTTTTGTCCTACATGCCAGCCTATTTTTAAGTAACATAATAATTATATCACTTTTTATATAAGACACTTAATTTGACATTATTTTAATATTTGTGCTATTCTATTTTAGAAAAGCTTTTAATTTTGAGAGAGCAGATATGATTATTGTTGGAGTTGATGAGGCTGGGCGTGGCCCTTTGGCTGGGCGAGTCTATGCAGCAGCAGTTATACTTGATCCTACTAAAAAAATAGATGGACTAAATGATTCAAAAAAATTATCAGAAAAGCAGAGAGAGGCTCTCTATTATGAGATAAAAGAGAGATCTGTTTTTGGAATTTCTTTCGCAACAAACGAGGAGATTGATAAGATAAATATTCTTAATGCAACATTTCTTGCAATGAGACGAGCATTGGAACAGATAAAGACAAAATTTGACCATATTTATGTTGATGGAAATATCTACCCATTTAAAGAGTTTAAGGGTGAAGCTGTTGTGAAAGGAGATTCAAAAATTGAGGCTATAATGGCAGCATCAATTTTAGCTAAAGTTGAGAGGGACAATCACATGCTTGAGATGGATAAGCTCTACCCTGAATATCAGTTTTTTAAGCATAAGGGCTATCCAACAAAGCTCCATGTTGAGCTACTAAATAAACATGGACACTCTCCTATACACAGAAAATCATTTAAATATAAAAAAGATAGCGAAATAAATTAGATTAAGAATTATTTAAGGAATAAATTATGAAGATACTATTTATTGGAATGGGCAATATGGGACAGGCAATCCTAAAGGGAATGCTAAAAAGTGGTTACAACAAAGATGATATATCATTTACCGACAACAATAGAGAGACTATAAATAGCGTAAAAAATGAGTTTGGAGTAAAAGACATATCAAAATCATCAAACTTTACATGGGATATAATAATCTTTGCCATAAAACCGCAAATATTTTTCAACAATGATCCTGATATAGAATTTATATTTAAAAATAATAATATAGATAGTGCTCTAATTGTATCTATAATGGCAGGGGTTACTATAGAGAATATCATCAAAAAATATAAAACAACAAATGTTCTAAGAGTAATGCCAAATATCGCTGCAATATGTGGGGAATCTATGAGTGTTATAACTACTAACATAAAAGAGCATAAAATGTTGAAAGAGGTTGATAAAATCTTTAGAGCAGTTGGAGCTGTTGAATATTTAGATGAATCATATTTTGATGCAGTTACAGCATTAAGCGGTTCTGGTCCAGCATTCGTATATACATTTTTAGAGGGGTTGATAGCAGGTGGTCTCTACTCTGGTTTAAGCTATGATACTGCAAAAAAACTGGCGATACAAACAATAGTTGGCTCTATAAAGCTATTAGAGACAGAGGACTCAATAGAGAAGATGAGGCACAAAGTTACCTCGCCTGCAGGAACAACAATAGAGGGAATGAGAGTGCTTGAAGATAGCAGCTTTAGAGGGATTGTGATGGATGCCGTAATTAATGCTTTTGAGAAATCAAAATCCCTAAAAAACAGATAGAGTACAAAGCTTCAAAAATTTTTACCATAATAATAGTATTGAAATATTGTTTTTTTAATGTTATACTTAACAATAGATATCTTAAATTTAAAGATGTTTTTTAATTTATTTAATTATAAAAATAGGTGGAGATAAGATGAATTTTGATAATTTTCTTACACTTGATAATATAGAGATTCTGGATGAAGCAACACATAAAGATGTAATAGAAAAACTTATTGATATGATAAAGGCCTCTGGTAAAATTGCAAAAATTGAGGAGTTAAAAGAGTCTATCTATGAGAGAGAGAGAATAATTTCCACAGGCATAGGTTTGGGACTTGCTATCCCTCACGCAAGAAATGAATCTATAAAAGAGTTCACTATGGCAGCTCTTCTTGTTAGAGAGGGAGTTGAGTGGAAATCCATCGATGATAAAAATGTTAATTTCATTGTTTTGGTTGCATCTCCTACCCACACACATAAGGAGTATCTTGAGATATTAGCACAGATAGTGCTTCTTTGGAAAGATGAACTTATGAGAAAAAAGATTTTGGCAGCATCAAATAAGAAAGAGATTTTTGATTGCTTTAAAAATCTAAACAAGACTATATATTAAAGTTTTTTGATTTTTAGTTGAAGTTTATTTTAATGGTAGATCTTTTCCTACACTAATACTCTTAAATAATAAAAAAAATACTCTTTTTGCATAACATTATGAATCAAAAAATATATGGATATAGCAAAAACTATATCTTCGTTACCTTAAAATATATTAATAATCCAATTATAACAGCAATCATAATCAAAAAGATATATAGAACTGCGTGCGGACTCTCTGCCAATGGAAGCTTAACATTCATACCATAAAAACCTGTTATAGCAGTTAGGGGCAAAAGTATAACTGACCAGAGAGTTAATATCTTAACCCCTTCGTTTGTCTTATAGGTTAACAATGTATCAATAGATGAGTAGAGGCCCTCAATAAATTCCTGTGAATCCTCTGCTGTCTCCACTATTTTAGTTATATAGTTTTCCAAATCTTGCCAAGATATTTCACACTCTTGGCTATACGACTTCATCTCCCGCTCCAACATCATAAATATATTTCTATGCGGTTTTAATGATGTCTGTAAAAATATTATATTGTGTCTCAAAGCTGATATTCTGCTGATTAAACTATCAGACTTTATATTCTCCAAATTTGAATCGATCTCCTCTATCTCATTGTTAATATATTTCATCAAAGGAAAAATAGACAAAATTAAATCTAAAATTAATTTATAACAGATATGTTCGCACCCATATGAGAAGTAACTATTTAAGATTTCAGGATTATTTTTCATTGAGAGGAAAAAATCACTCACCCTTAACAATCTATTTGAATGAAAAGTTATTAAAAAATTCTTATTCATAAAAATATCAATCTCTTCTATAATAAGTCTGCCGGTCTTCTTGTTTATTATAGGAAAGTGCAAAACTATATATTTATAGTCCTCATAGTCCTCATATCTAGACCTTTGAATGCGAGGGAGAGCATCTTCAAAGTCGATGTTTTTAAATTGTTTGATTTTTTGAAGCATACTTATATCTTCTTGAGATGGACTTGTTACATCAACCCAAACCAAGTTCTTATAATTTATAGTATCAACCATAGAACTATTCCTCTAACACTAAAATATTTCCACTTATAGGACCAATAAAAAGATCACCTTTAACATACTGTCTATCTTCAAAGAAATAATCACCAAGCAGCAATTTTTTCCATTTAAGGTTTGGCAATTTTATCTTAACTGACTCTTTATATGGATTTATTATTACCAAAACTTTAGTGATAGTTGAGTTATTTAAATTTTTATTTGCTATAATGTAACTTATCCCATTATCATAATTATCAGGAAAGAGTGATTTTACTATCTCTATGCTATTTTTGATCTCATCTTTTGTTTTGTATTTAAAAAAAGGTAGCAGTTTTCTAATGGTAATCAAGTTTTTGTGATATAGAAATATATTATAAAAAAGCCTCTTTCTATTCCAATCTATTTTATTAATAGAGTGGTGAGCATTATAGCTATTATCGATTCCTTGCTTGCTAACCATAAAATCTTGCCCAAGATGCAGAAGTGGTATCCCCTGACTTACAAAGAGTAAAAAAGCACTTAATTTATGCATTAGTATTATCTCTTCTAAATCTTTACCAATAGGCTCAATAAAATCCAACATCTCATTTTCATTCATAGAGAGCACAAGCTTATCAAAAAGAGTATTATTATCATGAACCTCTACATAATTTATAGATTCGGTAGGATTTAATGCAAAACTATCTATACTGCCTAAGATTCCATTAAGAATTCTATTTGAGTTCTGTTTTCCAAATGATTGAACATAGCCCCTATTTGATTTATCAAAAACACTTCCCTTTATGGCATCTCTAAATTCATCATTAAAAAAGGCATAATCCTTGCCTCTTTGCTCTCCCTTGGATATAAAATGTCTCAAAGGGGTCGCTCCAGCAGCCCAAGGCTCTCCATATATTATAATATCATCTCTAACCTCTTTTAACTCCTTTATAAGATGATCAATGGTATGAACAGAGAACAATCCCATTAAATCAAACCTGTATCCATCAAATCCATAAAAAGAGGTTAGAAACTTCATTGAGTCAATAACAAACTTCTGGCACATAGGAGCTTCACTTCTAAGCTCATTTCCACATCCAGAGCCATTAGATATATAACCATTTTCAGATATACGATAATAAAAATATGGTACAAATCCATTAAAAGATTGAATACCATTGCCATATATACCCTCTGCTGTATGGTTATATACAATATCAAGAATAACCTTCATGCCATTTTTGTGAAGACTATCCACCATCTTTTTTGCTTCTACTATTTTAGAATCGCTCTTCCAATCTGTACTATATGAACCATCAAGAGTATTAAAAAACTTTGGCATATAGCCCCAATGGTACTCATCTTTAATCTCTTCATTGTTATCAAAATCTTGAAGCGGCATAATTTGAATAGTATTCACACCTAGATCTTTAAAGTGATTTAACATCGTGGTTACATTGCTGCTTCTATTTCCATTCAAAAAAGTATCATCTTCTGTTAATGAGAGATATTTTCCAGCATATTGAGGATTCCCTCCGCTCGTCTCATCCATAGAGAGATCTTTTAAATGTATCTCATATATTACCAAATCATTTAATTCATATTTTGGACTATCAGCAGGTTTAGGATAACTATTTAGATCGACAATAAGTGAACGTTTTGTATTTCCTATAACACAAAAACTATATGGGTCAACAAGCTCTCTACTCTTATCAAAACACCATGACTTTCCACCTGCACAAAAAGAGTAGTATTTGCCCTTAAAATCCCCCTCAAGAATTATTGACCAAACACCATTGCTATCCTCAGATAAATTATATTGTTTTGCCACCTTTTGTTCTAAAGAGTCATATATATTTAGAATAATCTCATTTGCCGTTGGTGCAAACACCTTAAAAGATGATTTATTTTGATAATATGTTAAGCCTAAATCTGCTGGCTCATAAAAAAACTCTCTATTATCAAGGATTTTATGAGGAATAATTTCTACTTTTTTATTATTATACTCTGCATAGTAGAGGGATTTTACTCCAAGCCTCTCCTCTGTTTTTATTGTAACTTTTCTATTATTTGTACTCTCTACTGTGTATTTTAATACTCTCCCATCTTTAGCGATAACAAGTTTAGATAAAACATCAAAGTTTGGATTTATAGAAAAATATAGATTGATTATGTTATAATCATCTATGAAACCACTTACAAGATCAATGTTGTTAGGATTGTTGTGCATATGCTTTTCCTTCTAATTTTTTTTTAAAGAAAAATGAGAATATTCCACCAATTACTGTCCCAAAAAAAACAACTGCAAGATATGGAGCTGTATTACTAATGAATAATTTTTTATTAAAAATAGATGTTATAAATACAACAAGCGGGTTTAATACATCAAATGTAAGTCTATAAAATAGTAGAATAAGTACAAAATAGAGTAAACCTATATATAAATAGCTATATTTTTTTTTAAAATCAGCAATAAAGAAGAAAAAACTCAAAAAAAGTGAGCTTAAAAATGATGAAAAAAGTATAAAGTCTCTATCACTCAAATCTGTTGACATCAAAAGTTCTGGAGCAACAGAGTGAATAGGAAAACTCACACCTTTACCAAACATCAAATAGAGAATAGAGAGAGCTAAAAATGTTCCGAAGATCTGCCCCAAGAGAGAGATTATAAACTCTTTCATAGATATAAAGGCTCTGATATAGGCTGTAAATGATAGCATTGGATTGAATGTTACAAAAGAGTATTTTGAAAAAAGGTAAAAAGATAGCACTGTTACAGAAGAAAATATAAGAGGAATAAGTATTACCCCATCAGCTGCCGTTTTAAAAAGTATAACAGAAGCCAGACCAAAGAAGATAATTATAAATGTTCCAAAAAACTCTGATACGAAATTTTTCAAAAATATCCTCGTTTAAAATAAAATTACACATCTAAACAGATTAAATATATAGAATTAAAATAAAAAAAATTGGACATAAAAACTTATCTTAAAACCATATTACAGACATTTCAACAGCTTGTTAAGTTTATTCTTTCAAAATTAGATAAGTAATCCATAATACATAAGATATTTATATTTGTCAATTTTTTATTCTCCAAATAGTTTAAACTTATAACTAAGTAGATTTTATATTAGTCTAATCTATTAAATTCAATAAAATTAGATCTTTTTTATATTAACGACTTATATCTTATTTTGAATTAAGAAAATATATTTTCTAAAAATAAGAAAATTCAAAAACAAATTAATTAAGATAAATTATAGTAATTTTAAAAATATAAAAATAGCAAATAATTAATAATTTTTCCATATGTAAAAAATATAGTTGATTTTTTGATATTCTTATTGTAGTATAAATTTGCTTAATTGATTATGAAATATTTTGGTTCTAATGTCTTAATATAAAAAAGTCTATTTTTTATATAGTGGTTTATAATATAGAATTATTTTTGTTTTGTAGACAATTAGCATTAGAAATATTGTATTCTTATCATACATAGAGATTAGGTGAGGAACATGGAACTATTTAAAAATGTGAAAAACGGTTTTATAGAGATGGTCTTTGGACCTAGATGGACATATATAGCTACAGTTAGGAGTTTTTTGCAAAGTTTCTTATCTATAACCCTCGCAGATAACAAATGGGCGGATGTAATCTCTATGTCTGCCAGCGAACTTTTAGAAAATGCCGTAAAATATGCCTCAGAAGAGGGAACAAAAATACAAATTGAACACAGAAAAGAGGAGAATAAACTCTACCTTCAAGTTGAAAATTTCTCTGTCCCAGAACATATCGAGATGTTAAAAAAAGAGATTGAGGTAATAAATGAAGGAGATACTCAAGAGATGTATTTGAAAAAGATGCAGGAGGCTGCCTTCAGAACAGATGGAAAGAGCCAGCTTGGTCTTGCAAGAATTAGATATGAAAGTAATGCACCAATACAACTAAAAACTGAAAATAATCTAGTTAAACTAATTGTTATTTTTGATTTGTAATTATTAATAAAGTTTTAATTTTTTAGGGAGTTAAGTCATGAATAGATTTGGTATAGATAATGTAATTACTGAGAAAGCTTCTGTAGAACTAAGTGACATTGATGATGGCGTACTGATAACTTTTTCTGGAGATATTGATATTCAGAATCCTGAACCTATTTTTGTTCCTTTTTTTGAACAAATACATGCAAATGTCTTAAAAGAAGATATTAAATATGTTGAGCTCAATTTTACAAAACTAACATTCTTGAACTCTTCTGGAATAAAAACGCTTATAAAATGGATAACAAAGGTAACACCACTTCCTGCAGATAAAAAGTATAGATTCAAAATTATTGCAAATAAAGAGATTACATGGCAGGAGACCTCACTGAAGATGCTCTCAATGTTGGCCCCTGGATTAATAGAAATACAAGTACAATAAAAAATGATGACTTTAAATCAAATGACCCTTTTTTCATTTGATTATTTTTTTTAAACAAAACCTAAAAAATTATTTTATGACAAAATATATAGAAGTAAACAATATATCATTAAGAATTAATGGAAAAGAGATCTTAAAAAAGATCTCTTTTAGTTTAGAGAGCAGCGAGCACCTTGCTATAATAGGCAGAAATGGTGCAGGAAAATCGATGCTCTTAAAAATCCTCTCAGCAACTCTATTTCCAAGCAGTGGTACAATATCTGTATTGGGTAAAAAATTTGGAGAGGCCAATCTACTAGAATTACGTAAATCTATTGGCCTTGTAAGTGATAAACTTCAGAAAAGTTACTATGAAGACTCTGTCGTTCAAAATGTTGTATTGTCGGGCTTTTTTGCAAGCAATGGTCTCTATGATGATGTATCAAAAGAGATGATTCAACAGGCATCACATATTCTTGAATTTCTAAATATATCCCATTTAGTAGATAGAATATATGGAGAACTATCAAACGGAGAGCAGAAAAGAGTACTTATTGCTCGTGCTCTAGTTTTTGAGCCAAAGCTTTTGATATTAGATGAAGTATGCAATGGATTGGATATTGCCTCAAGAGAGGAGTTTTTAGAATTTTTGCAAAATATAGCAAATAAAAATATCTGTAATATAATATATGTTACACATCATATAGAGGAAATTTTCCCAGCTATAAATAGGATTCTATTATTAAAAGATGGAAGTGCCTACAAAATTGGCTCAAAAAAAGAGATTCTCACTAGCCAAAATATAACAGACACACTATCATACAAATGTGAGCTAATCGAAAAAGATGAGAGATATTATATTAAACTTTTCTAAACATAGTAGAACTCTCTTTGAACTTGCCAATTAAAAACATAATATTTTTTTGTATAGCATATAATAAGAAAAAGAACATAGGAAAAAAACTATTTTTTGAAAAGATTATCGTGAATAAAAAGATCTTCACTGCTGTTTTTATCTTTTTTTAGTGATTCATAGACCTTCTCTATCTTTTCAAATAGTTCTCTCTTACTATTAAATTTTATAAAAAATTTATAATCCTCACTTTCGAATGTATCTGAATATTCAATATTTTTATCAAGACTGAGTCTCTTGAGAAAGTAGGAAAAACTATTTTTTGCCTCCTCATAATTTGGAAATCTCAATGCTCTAATAGAGTTAATTATATGCTCTTTTGATAAAAAATTAATACTTTTTATAATATCATCTAGAGGAGTCTGATTCATTTTAAATGTTTCAAAGGCATATCTTAAAATAGTGCTCTTTTCTGAAAATGTAAGATTTTGAGGTAAAAGCTCAAGAAAATTATCATAATTGTTATCTTTAAATGTATTATGAAAAATATATGCCTCATTTAATTGCACTCTCTTGTTAAAAACCTCATTTTTAAGTTTCTCTGAAAAATTTTTTATTTCATTATAGTAGTCAAAACCTCTTTTGCCTGTCTGAAAATTTGTTATAGAAAATAGTCTATAGATAGAATTCAAAGAAAAATTCAGTTTATCAGCAGTATTAATAATATTAAATATAAGATGAATATCGCTCTTTTCTATTTTGATAAAGTTATTAATAAAAAATATAAATCCATCTTCAAGATCAAGCTCAATTAGTGTGGTATAGCTATTCATATTATCAAAAAATAGATAAAAGAGTTTATCCCCACTGCTGCATGAAAAATTTGTGACAGTTTTATATTCCCTACTGTTCAGCAGAAACTTACTAAATTCCTCAATCTCTGATGAAAGGACTATTTTATCATTTGACTCAATTATTTTGCAGTTTTCAATCATACTATTTTCTTATAATTAAAAATATCAAATAAGATATACAAGTTATAATATATATTACACCGCCTACTCTTCCAAAAGTTCTCTTTTTTGAAAAAAGAAGATACAAAAATAGAAAGAGCGAAGCACCAATTAATAGATAAAAATCTGTATTAAGAGTAGTATCGTAATCAATTGGAGATATAATAATGCTTAAACCTATAACAATCAAAATATTAAGTATATTTGAGCCTATCACATTGCCAATAGCAAGGTCACTCCGCTTCTTAGTTGCAGCAATTATTGTTGTTACAAGCTCTGGAAGAGATGTTCCAATGGAGACAATAGTTAATGCAATAAGTTTTTCACTGACATTAAAAAATCTTGCAATGTTAACTGCATTATCAACCACCATTTTTCCACCAATAACAAGCCCAATAAGTCCAACCACTATTAATAAAATTATTTTAAAAATAGAGCTATTTTCAGCACTGTTTTGTCCTTCACCATTATTTGTTGTAGAAACAAGAGATTCACTGCTATTAATTTCAGAACTATTTTTTGATATAGCATGTATATAGACCATAAATATAAGCAGAAAAACTATAAAAACAATGCCCTCACCAAGTGAAAGATAGTTTTTTGAGTCCGCAAAGATCATATCATTAGCAAATATAAAAAATACAATCGTTATTAAAATGGAGAAAGGGATCTCTCTTTTTAAAGTATTTTTACTAACAACAACTGGTGAGATTATTGCAGAGATTCCTAATATCAATATCAGATTGAAAATATTGCTGCCTAAAATATTTCCTAATACAACCTCATTATGCCCCTCTATACTGGCAAAAATATTGACCACAAGCTCTGGTACAGAGGTCCCAAAGGCTACTATTGTTAGCCCTATAACAATTTCAGGAATCCCCACCATTCTACTTAAAGAGACACTGCCATCAATAAGATAGTCAGCTCCCTTTATCAAAAAGATAAAACCAACAACTAATAAAACAATAGATAAAAATATACTCATTTAAAATTATCCAGAAATTATATTTATATTATGATATATCTAAATAGATATTTGATTTACTCAAGTAAGTCAATCAAATTATTTTAAATCACTCTTCTAATTTAATTGCTTCAGCAATAACAAAAAGATAGAGAGAGAGCCTATTTAAAAACATACAAACTCTCTTTCTTGTTGTTTTAAAAGCAAAAATATATGTTCTCTCTATTTTTCTTATTAGAGACCTTATATAATGAAAAATAGAGTTTATCTTATTATCACCAGGGATAATAAAATCCGTAAGTGTGTATTCATAATCTCCTACTCTCCTATCCATTTTTATGATCTCTTTGGCCAATACTTTATCATCTATATTTGGCAATGATATCAAAATTTTTTGTATAGACTCAAGCTCATTATAGAGAAATATATCATCAAATACTTTTAAATCTCTTTGGAGAAGGCTTTTTGCCACTCCAATATAAGAGACAACCTCATCAATAGTTCCACAAAATTCAATTATTGGAGAATCTTTTTTCACAATATTACCATCTATACATTTAGTAAAGTTATAATCACCAAATCTTCTTGTAATCATAATAAAAAACTCCAAAAATAAAATTAATTAAAAAAATGAAACTTTTTTGATATCTATTCGTCTAAAATTTAATGTTATTAATAATAACATTAAAAAGAGAAAAAAATAAAGGAATTATTAGAACAATTTTTATTTAGCTAAATAAAAAGAGACCTTTTTGTTGACAATTTTTTATTTAGATGATAGAAGGTATTGACTGAACGACAAGTCAACGAAATTGCAAGATTAATGAGTAATACTATTGACAAAATGTTGGCTTAGTGTTATAAAATAATTGACTTACCATTCAGTCAATTTGGTTGCTAGGCAGGTAAATGAGTTTTGTGGAATTTTGATAAGAGAGTTACATCAAGAGATGAGAGAGCAATGGAGACACGTAAGAAAATTCTTGATGAGGCAAAAAAGTTATTTGCAAAATATGGGTATAGAAACACCTCTATACATGAGATAACAAAGGGAGTAAACTTATCTAAAGGGATCTGCTACCACTATTTCCCTGGCGGAAAATTAGAGATGCTTCATACTCTTGTTAATGAGGGGATTGATGCAGTAAAAAATAGTGGCGATGAAGATTTGGGTATTGTACTCTTTAAAAATGGAGAACCAATTCCATTAAAGGAGGCACTTCTTTTAATTACAGAGAAAGCTTATGAGCAGTTTCAAAAAACAAAAGAGCTGGCACTGATAGTAATTTATGAACTACAATTTGTTGATGGAAGTAAATTTACAGAGCTCTTAAAAAATATGTTTAAAAAAGAGAAGAAGTTCTCTTTAATAGAGGAGTACTTTTCTAAATTGAAAGAGAGAGGTGAAGTTAGAAACTTAGATTATAAGCTCTCATTTGACGTATTTATGTCAACCGTTATGGTATCAATATTATACAGCAATTACACAGGTATAATTGATGAGAACTACTTCAAAACGCTTGTAAGCTATTTTGCTGAGCTATGGCTGCCTTAAGTTGCTAAAAAAGTTTATTATTGGTTTAAAAAAAGTAGTTATGATATTTTTTAGATAATAGATAGGGTTTATTATAAAAATATGCTATCTATATTTTTAATTTATAAATTATATTTAAAATTAGTAAAGGAGAATGTCCTGTACATGAAGAAAAAAATTCTATTGTTCACACTATTATCATTATCAATTACTCTGTTTGCGGAAAACAGCAACAATAACAGTAATGGAACAAATAAAACAACGATTGTTCCAAAAAGAGGAGAACAAAAACGTGTTGAGGTGAAGGTTACAGACTTAACGATAGATATAGATGAGGCTGTTGCTATTGCGCTTGAGAACAACTTAAACCTAAAAAGCAGCAAAGTTGAAATTGATTACAAAAAGTGGTCAAGATTTATGGTATGGAATAAGTTCCTGCCATCTGCAAGTGCAAGTGCCTCATTTGGTAGAAGCAATTCATGGGAGTCTCCAGTAACTACCTCTGGTACATCACTAATTGCAGATCCAACATCAGCTAATGCTCTAAATCCGGGAACTTTTGATAGAGTTATGTATCAACCATACTCTATATCTACTGATGTTCCCGAGTGGGGACTTGGGCTTGGTGTAAGCTTAAGTTGGAATTTGAATGCGGCCCTTATATTTGGAGCAATTGCAACAATGCAAGATTATCAAAGCGGCAAGCTAAGCTTTGAGGATACAAAAAACACCTTGATGCTAAATGTTAGAAAGAGCTTCTACTATTTTCTGCTTCTGCAAAAACGTATTGAGATAAAGGATGAGCAGCTTGCAAATGCTGCAAAGAGATATGAGCAGGCTGAAATAAACTTTAGAAACGGACGTATTTCTGAATATGATATGCTGGGAACTAGGGTCTATTATGAAAATTTAAAGCCAGAACTTATATCAATAAAGAATAACTACAATACTAGCCTACTCCAATTTCAACAACTAATTGGAATTGAAGATAATGTAAGGCTAAATTTTGTAGGAACATTAAGCCTCGAGGGAAAGGATCTATATAGTTTTGATTATAATGAGTTAGCAAGTAAATATGTAGATAACAGGCTTGATATTCAAGTTCAAAAATATAATATCAAGCTATTGGAGACCAGCAAAAATGCAACTATTGCTCAAATGACACCCTCATTTTTCTTGCAATATAGCTACTCTCCAACATTCCAAGAGGATATATTCAACTCTAGTACTTGGAATGATAAGAAGACTTCTGATCTATGGAAAGATAGAGGCTCTTTTGGATTTGGTTTTTCACTGGCTCTTGATCCGTTGTTCCCATTCTCAACTACTCAGATGAACATCATAAAAGCACAAAATGATATAAAAAGATCTGATATAGGGTTACAACAATTAAGATTAAATGCTAAACTGGAGATTCAAAAATTTGTAATGAATATAGAGACCTCAAAGCAGACTCTATCTTCATTGAAAGGAAATATCGATTTGGCACAAAAAGCCTATATAATGTCAGAGCAAGCTTTTCGAGCGGGAACGAAAGATAGGCTTAGTGTTGAAAACTCACAGCTTGATCTTGACACTGCAAGACTAAATCTATTAATAGAAGAGTATAACTACTTAACAAATATACTTGATCTAGAGAATGCTATAAACAGTTCTCTTGAAAATGAAGTAGTGACGCCTTAAAATAAAAGAGAATTTTGTCCTTAAAGGAGAGAAAAATGAATTATAATGTACGTGGTATAGTTTTAGGAATAATTATACTAACTATATGTTTCACTGGCTGTTCAAAAAAAGAGACTGAGAGTAAAAAAGCTCCTAATACAAAGGAGACAACAACATTTGCTGTAAATATTACATCTGTTGTAAAAGGTGAAATTAATGATTATTTAGAGATGAATGGTGATGTAAAATCGGAGACAGAGGTTGATGTATACCCTGATATGACAGGTAAGCTTGTACAATTGAGAGTAAAAATTGGTGATAATATTACAAAAAATCAAATTATAGCTGATGTAGATCCATCTGTTCCCGGCATGATCTATTCACTATCGCCTGTTAAATCCACCATAAACGGAACTGTAACAGATATACCAAAAAAGATTGGAAGTACTGTTAGTCCACAAACAGCTATTGTAAAGGCTGGTGTATTAAACACAATAGAGATAAATGCATATATTGCTGAAAAATTTATACCAAAAATAAAGATAGGCCAACCTGTAGTTATAAGGCTTGATGCCTATCCTGATGAAGAGTTTATGGGACATGTGAGTATATTGTCTCCTGTGGTAGACCCTCAAACACGTATGATGGAGGTAAAAATTAGACCTGATAGAGTTGACAACAGAATAAAACCTGGAATGTTTGCAAAAGTTCGTATAGTAACAGAGAGGAAAAACAATATAATAAAGATTCCATATGAGTGTGTTGTCTCTCGTTTTGGTGAAGATTTTGTATTTGTTGTTGATGATGCATTGCCTACAAATATAAGCAAAAAGAAATTTCAAGATAATTTATTATCAAAAATTACAAATCAAGATGAGAAAACATTTATACAAGGACTATATTTATATAATGACAGTGAAGAGTCATACGAAATAAAATCAAACTTAAGTGACACTGATAAAAGTAAATATAGAGTAATATTAAATAATATTGGTTATATAAAAGTTAAAAAGACTATTGTAAAGCTTGGAATTCATATAGAGGATCAACAAGAGATAGTCTCTGGCTTAGATGCAAATCAATATGTTGTACAGAGAGGTCAAACACTTCTTGAAGATGGTTCATTTATAAAAGTGATAACTATAGTTCCTCCTTTAGAAGCTAAAGACGATATAAGCATAAAATAAAAAAAGTTAAGGAGGAGAAATAATGGCATCGTTATCAAAAGTTGCTGTAGATAAACCAGTTAGTGTATCGATAATTTTTATAATAATAATTGCATTAGGCATGTATGCCTTGTCAGATCTATCAATAGATCTATTTCCTGAGATAGATTTTCCAATGGTTATTGTTCTTGCCACCTACTCTGGTACAAGTCCTGAAGAGATGGAGCAGACAATTGTTAGACCCTTAGAGAGTGGATTGAGTAGTGTTAGTAATATAGAAAAGCTTACCTCGACCTCTTCGGAAGGTGCTGGGTATATCACATTAGAATTTACTTATGGAACAAATCTTGATGCAGCCGTAAATGACATCAGAGACAAGATAGATATGACAAAAAGGCTGCTTCCAGATGATCTTGATTCGCCTAGCATTTTTAAATTTAGTCCATCTATGATTCCAATACTTGGATATGTTGTAAAGGGAAACAGATCTCCTGAAGATTTAAAACAGATTTGTGAAGATATAATAGTACCAAGAATAGAGCAAACTGATGGTGTAAGTAGAGCAAATATAAGTGGTGGACGTACAAAAGTTGTAAGAGTTGAGGTAAACCAAAACAGACTTGATGCTTATAATATAACACTAAGCCAAATTTCAAAAATGCTTGCTGGACAAAATATGCTTATCAGTGCTGGAAACATCACTGAAAACAGCACAAACTTTTTGGTTCGTACATCTGGAGAGTATAGTGATATAGAGGAGATTCAAAATACTGCTATTGCCCACTTTAATATGGGAAACCCAAATGAACCTGACGTTATTATAAAACTGAAAGATGTGGCAAATGTATTCTGGGGACTAGAAAAAGAGGATAGTGCTGTATTTGTTAATGGAATGTCTGTTGTACAAATTAGAATACAGAAACAGACTGGAACAAACTCAGTAAAAACTGCTGAAAACGTAATGGTAAAGATGGAGCAGATAAAAAAAGAGGTTCCAAGTGGAATTGAGATAAATTTGATAGATGATACAACTAGATCAATAAAACTATCAATAAACTCTGTTGTAAGCTCTGTTGTTCAAGGAGCACTTCTAGCAGTAATCGTTCTATTCTTCTTCCTAAGAAGTTTTAAGAGCGTTCTTAACATAGGACTTGCAATTCCAATATCTGTTGTAATCACACTAATGTTGATGTACTTCTTTAATCTGACATTAAACCTTATGACATTGGCTGGTCTTGCCCTTGGTGTTGGTATGCTAGTCGATAACTCGATTGTCGTCTTGGAAAATATATATAAGTATCGGGATAAGGGAGCCAAACATAGTGTTGCTTCTGTTCTTGGTGCTGAAGAGATGGTTGGTGCAATATCTGGTTCAACATTTACAACCATATGTGTATTCTTGCCAATAATTATGTTCAAGAGTCAGATTGGAATGATTGGTGAGATGGTAAGCGGACTTGCATTTACTGTTGTTATCTCTCTTGTAAGTTCACTTCTTGTTGCGATGTTCTTAGTACCTGTCTTGACCAGTAAATATTTAAAGATAAGCACAAGAATGGAGGAGCCATTAACAGGAGTTGCTAAATGGTTTGATGATATTATGGGAAGATTCTTTAGCTGGCTCTCTCTTAAATATAGCAATGGCCTAAAGAGAGTTTTAAGACATAAGTTTCTAACATTGGCAATTATCTTTGGTATATTCTTTGCATCTCTATTCTTGATACAAGTAATTGGATTTGAGTTGATGCCTCAAACTGAAGATGACTCTGTAAGGCTTGGAGTAGAATTCCCATTGGGACAATCACTCGATGTTACAAAAGAATTAATGTTTCAGATAGAGACTATCGTAAAAAAAGAGGTTACAGCATATAAAGATATCATTATAAATGATGGTGGTAGCAGTTTTTTAACACAGCCACAATCTAACCAAGCAACAATTACAATAATATTGCCAGATTATGATGATAGAGTGGAGACCTCTACAGAGATAAAGCAAAAACTCCGAAAATACTTTAATGACTTTCCATCAGCAATATTTACATTCCAAGCTGCAAGAGGCGGTGGGGGCGGCAGTGCTACTCCGATAGATGTCATAGTAAAAACTAATGATTTAGACATTGGAAGAAAGACTGCAAATGATATACTTGCTCTAATAAAAGATAAAGTACCTGAAGTTACTGAGCCACAGATTGATTTGAAAGATGGTCTTCCTCAAATTGAGATTATGATAGATAGAGACAAGGCCTACTCATTGGGGCTTGATATTGCAACTATTGGAACGGAGATTAGAGGCTATATTGATGGTATAACTGCATCAAAATATAGAAGTGGTTCTGATGAGTATGATATTTTAGTAATAGCTGATGATAAGGATAAAAAATCTCTTCCTGACCTAGAAAAAATATTTGTAATGAATGCATTGGGGCTTAAAATCCCTTTAGCAAATGTTGCTCACTTTGAGAGAACCACAGGACCTGTTGATATAAAGAGAGAGAATAAAATTAGAGCAATACATATAACAGGTGGAATTGTACCAAAAGCAAAACTTAATGAAATTGAAGCAAAGATACAAAACCTAATAAAGACAGAGATTCCTGTTGATGATTCTGTTATAATTGACTATGGTGGAGACTTTGCAGACCTTATAAAATATGGAACAAAATTTGTTATAATAATGATAATTGCACTTGGATTAGTATTTGGTGTAATGGCCGCTCAATTTGAGTCATTTTTAGATCCTTTTATCATAATGTTTACCATTCCAGTAACATTCACAGGTGTAATAATAATGAATATACTAACTGGTGATAAGATTAATATGTACTCGCTGATTGGTATGATTACACTGATGGGTATAGTTGTCAACAATGGTATAGTTCTTGTTGACTATGCAAACCTACTTCGCCGAAGGGGCTTAAGCATATTTGAGGCAACCACTGAGGCAGGAAAGAGCAGACTTCGTCCTATCCTTATGACAACTTTAACAACTATATTGGGATTAATTCCTATGGCATTTGTTAAAGCTGAAAGTACAGAGATGAGTAACGCAATTGGAAAGACTCTGCTTGGAGGGTTGACTGTAAGCTCAATTCTTACACTCTTCCTTGTTCCAACACTATACTATATCTTCCAAAAGCTAGTTGAGAGACGTAATGTTAAGAAAGAGGAGAAAGAGAAGATAAGAATGGAGAACAAGAGAAAATATATTGAAGAGCAGAGAAAAAATGCCCTAAAAGGGGAGACCTCCTAAAAAATAGATTCTCACTAAACCTAAACAACTCTCTTTTTAAATAGAGAGAGTTGTTTTTTTTAAGTAGTTAAAAAAACTTAAAAAAAGATGCAAACTTAATATTAAGGAGAATATTATGAAAAGAATTGATATAATTATTAATAGATCAGTGGATGAAGACTTAATCTCAATGCTTGAGAAACATAATGTTGGAAAATTCTATACAAAATTTGTAAACGTAAATGGTGTTGGTACATGCGGGCCACATATGAATGATAGTACATGGCCGGAAGTTAACATAGCATATGTAATGTACTGCAGTGATGAGGAGGCTGAAAAGATAAAAGTTGCTGTAAGAGAACTAAAACAATATTTTGTTGCTGAAGGTATAAAGCTTTTTGAATCTGTTATAACAGATTGTATATAATATTATTTTAATAAATTGGTTGATATTATGAATGAATATTTAACGATAGCCCTGCCAAAAGGAAGAATACTCGAGAAAATTACAGACTACTTTAATGAGGCTGGTATTACGATAAGAGAGGAGTCAAGAAAGCTTGACTACTTTGATGAAAAGAATAAGATTAGATTCCTATTTGTAAAAAATAGTGATCTACCTGTATATGTAAATTATGGTGTTGCAGATCTTGGTATAGTTGGAAGTGATGTTGTCTATGAATCTGAATTTGAACTGCTTCGTTTTACAACATTTCCATTTGGAAAGACAAAAATATGTCTTGCTGGATTTGAAAAAAATAGAGAACTTTTAGAACAAAAAAATCTTAATACATTTGTTAAAGAGATAAAAATAGCTACTAAATTTACAAAATGGACTACCAACTACTTTCAGAATCTTGAGATACCAATAAAAATAATACATTTGACGGGCTCAATTGAACTAGCTCCAATTTTGGGACTATCTGATTTTATAGTAGATCTTGTTGAGACAGGTACAACATTAAAAGAGAATAATCTTGCTGTAATAAAAGAGCTTGGACTCACTGAAGTTCTATTGATAGGAAATAATAATCGTTACAAATTAAATTATAAAAGAATTGACAAACTAATAGAAATAGTAGAAAAAATAGGTTAGAATAGATTCGATTATCTTATGTAACAGTTTTTGGAGTCTTTAATGAAAAACATTGTTTTTGTACCTATGATACTTTTTATTTTTAATTTTTGCAGCAACAAACCTGTAGATCTATCAAACCAAGATCTCTCTTATAAAGATTTGTCAAATGGTGTCTATATAAACTCAAAATTTGAAAATAGTAATCTATCAAGTTCTATATTAAGTAATTCAACTTTTACAAACACAAGTTTCAAAAATAGCAATTTGGCTCATGCTGATCTATCATACTCAAAATTTAAAAAGACATCATTCGAAAATGCAGATCTATATGGCTCTAATTTATCTAATACAGATCTTGAAAATATTGATTTTTCAAACTTTAATCTAAGCAATGTGAACTTTAGTGAAGCCAATTTGAAAAATGCAAAATTTAAAAATGCAGACTTAAGAGGAGCTGTGTTCAATGGAGCAATTTTGGACAAGGCTGATTTTTCTGGAGCTAAATTGGATTTAGCACAACTATTTAATGCAAAAAGTTTAGCCAATGCAACTATGCCATTTGGTGTAAAATATGAAGAGGCAAAATTAAATGATAAAAAGTGAAAATATATTGACTAATTTTATTTCTTATATATAATAACACTTCATAAACTTATTGTGGTTATTTTAAAAAATTAAATATATTAAATTTAAGGAGATTCATTATGAAAGTAAAACCTATTGGAGAGAGAGTCTTAATCGAAGTTAAGATGGCAGAAGAGAAGACTACTGGTGGAATTGTTATTCCTCAAACTGCTCAAGAGAAGACTCAAGAGGGTAAAATTATAGCTATAGGTAGTGGTGACAAAATCAATGTTGCTGTTGGTAACTCAGTTATTTATGAAAAATATTCTGGGACACAAATAAAAATTGATGGAAAAGATTGTCTAATACTAAAAATAGAGGACGTTTTAGCTGTTATTGAGTAATTTTGAATTATTTAAAAAAACACTCTATAAAAGTATTAAAAATTACTTTTTGAGTGTTTTTTTATTGACTTGCCAAGTTAAGATTAAGAATAATTTAAAA
>JAVBQL010000030.1:0-7635 GCA_031549085.1 Spirochaetota bacterium | reverse complement strand
GGCCCGCTACATGAACCAATACATTCGAAAGCTCGTCGACCTAAACTTCAACGTCACAACCTACCCAGAATTCCGCTTTTTCGACAAGGAAGATATCGCCTCAGACCGCGCAGAACGAGACAAAATACTAACAGACATGGGTGTTGCTTTTAATAAAGAATATTACGCTTACACTTACAACCTAGACCCTAAACACTTTTCAATTAAAAAAAATGAGGAAAATAAAGAAAGCAAAACCAGCAATAATGAAATTATTGAGAACAGTGAGATAGTGCCACCATTTCACCTAAACCCAACAATCTACTTCACAGAAAAAGATGACCCTATAAGATATAAGTTTATTACAAACACATCAAAAACAGGAACTTGTGATTTTTGCAGAGAGTCTGCTGAACTAACAAAGGAGGGATATCCCCCATCTGATAAAATTTGGAATGAGATAGTGGGTAAAACTAATAGAAAAATCAACTTTTTCGATAAAGATGGAAAGATTTTGATAAAAAAAGAGCCCCATCATCCAAATTGTAAATGTACTATAGTTGAGATAGTTGGAATTTATGAGTGGAAAAAATCCCTGATTAAAAAATCAAATCCCAATCTTACTGAAGATCAAATTGATGAGTTGATAGATCTTTTTGACAAAAATGATAGTGATATTTCTAATTTTTTAAATGACCCTAAAAATAGTGGTTATCTTGAGACTATAAAAGCAATTTCTAATAAAGCGCTTGATGATATTTTAAAAAATAAAAATGGATGGAAATATCTCTCTTTTGATGAGCAAGAAAAACTAAAAAAGATTTCAAAATATTACTTATATAACAATAAAATATATTTCAATGATTTTTTGAAAAAAATTGACAAGATAACCAATAGTCCAAAAAATATGGAGAAGTTATTTGTTAATAACCCAACCCTATTTGAGTTTATAGAAGAGTTTGCAATGGAGACTATTCTTGATAATAATAAATGGCAAAAGCTTGCAGGAGGCTCTGAACAGGAGTTTTTGAAAAAAATTATTAAATATAGATTAGATTATGACTTCGAAAATTTCAGAGAGTTTATTGAAATGAGCGAGAAGTCTACAAAAATAAAGTTTGATAAGGATTTTGATAAGAAGAGAGCAAAAGATTTTGAAAAATATCAAGTGGTATTTTATCTAATTTTGGGTAGCGGCTTAGAATATATGGCTGATAGCAAAAAATGGCATGAACTAATTAAAGATGGATCTCGCTCTAAAAAAACAATCAAAATACAAAAATTATTAGAAGAGATGATTAAATATAAAATGGAGAGTCCTGAGGGGGCTACTCATATACTTGAAAAGCTATCTGAAATTCTTAAGAGTGATGGCAAGATCGATAGTGAAAAAGTTGAAAGTTTTGCGAAAAACAATGCAAATCTTTTTCACTTATTAATCAAACCTGCTTTGGGACTGATGAATGATAGTTCTAAGTGGTTTAAATTTAGCAAAGATGCGAAAAACTTGGTTCAAGATATATTGAAGGCTAAAATCGACGCTGCTAAAGATGATGAGATCACAACTCTGTTTACTACTTTTTTAAAAAGTGCTACCAATTATCAAGATGCAAGCACTAATAGTTTGCTAAGTTCGATAAAGACAATGGAGAATCTTATCAATGGCAAGCCTGTTGGGGATAATATTGCTGTTAACAAAGAGAACTATAAGGAGATGACAGAACTTCTCTTTTTGTTGAAGGATATTGAGGCAAACAAAGCCAATAATGCAATAAATATTGATAGAAAGGGACAAGAGTGTCCTGCAATTGTAACAAAGGTATATAATAATGTGTTAAAAACTCTGACTGATAAAACAGAGTGGAGGGCACTCAGTCCAGAGGCTAGAAAATTGCTTATTGACATTTTGAACTATAAAATTGACTATGCAACCGATGAAGAAAAAAAGAAAATTGAAGAAATAAGCAAAATTATTAGAATTGAACAAACTGATGAGAATATAAATCAAGAAGACAAGAGATTAAAAAATTATGGCTGCTATGTAAGAAGTTTGCAGTCCATTGTAGAAGAATACACAGGAAAGACACTTACTGCAGAACAGATCGTAAAAATTAAAAATATACTGCTAGCAAAAGGAATTCTTGGAGAAACAAATTTGAGAGCATCAGATACTCCACCTATAATAGAAGAAACATTTAAATTGTTGGGAATTAAAGTAAAAGCAGATAGGACCGATTATAATCCTCCTCAAAAATATGATTATATGATAAAAAGATATGAAGGCTGGGATGAAACTGATTATAATGACAAAGATAGAATAAAAAATAATTTGCAACCAGAAATCACACATTTTGTGTATGTATATAAAGATAAATTTATTAATGGAAATAGAAATTTAAACGAAATATTATTTGATCCTGATCCCGCTGCAACTAATCTTTATACAAAAGATAATCCCTATGTACTAAAAGATCAGGATAGTAAATACATATATGATTTTTCATATAGATATATTACTATAACCCCAAAATAGGTGGTATTGACAATATAAAAAATTTAATTTACGATATGAATTATGAAACGAAAATTATCAATAATGTTTGTATTAGTGCTATTTTCTAACTCTCTTTTTGCAGATAACATAGTGAAAAAAAAATATGATAAAATAGGTAATTTTTATGAAGGATTAGCCGCAGCAAAGCTAAACGATAAATGGGGCTTTATTGATGAAAATGGAAAAGAAATAACTCCATTGAAATATGAATGGGTATTTAGTTTTAATGAAGGTTTTGCGGCTGTCTCTATTGATGGAAAACACGCTCCTAATGAATATGTTGATGGAAAATGGGGATTTATTGATAAAAATGGAAAAGAAATAACTCCAATTACATATAGTTATGCATACAAATTTAGTGAAGGATTAGCCCTTGTTGCTATGGGCAGAATGTATAGCTCAGAAGAACGTTATGGTTTTATTAATACTAAAGGACAAATAGTTATTCCACTAATTTATGAACAAGCTGATCGCGATGGATTTCTTAATGGAAAAGCAATAGTAAAATTTAATGAAAAATGGGGTTCTATAGATAAAAATGGGAACTTTATCCCTGATGAAAACTAGAGGAATATTATTTTGATTAAGGCTTAACTTTTTAATAAGGCTAAGCCTTTTTTGTTTACAAAAACCCTTATATTTTGAACTATAAAGTTGGCTATGCAACTGAGGAAGAGAAAGAGGAACTTAATAAGATAAGCATAATTATTAGAAGTGAGCAGACAGACAGTACTATCCAGGAGGCAAACCCAAGTATGGGAAGGGCTGGCTGTTATGTAAGAAGCTTGCAGTCTATAGTTGAAGAGTATACAGGGAAAACACTAACTGCAGAGCAGATTAATAAGATGATGAGAGAGCTAAACACCGAAACAACAATACTAAATGGACGGATGGTTCCGCTTGTGAGAAATGATATGTATGTAAATTCTTCAAAAGATATCTTAAAAAAGGCTTTTATGATTCTGGATAGTGATATTGTTGATGTGGAATTTGTTACTGGAGACAAAGAACATGATGCTATGGTAAAAAGGTATGAACAAAGACATAGTCGTGATAAATATTATACAAATGAGCCAACTAAAATACAATATGAAAAAGGTAGCATTGAAAACACTCATTTCGTACATGTATATAAGGATAAGTTTGTCAATAACAACAGCAATCTAAATATGATACTTTTCGATCCAGATCCTGTTAGGGCAACTGTGCTTTATACAGTCGCAGGAGATCCATACACTCTAAAACCAGCAGACGCCAATTTTTACTATACACACTCATATAGGTACATAAAGTTCATTAAAAGATAACAATAAGTCGTTGACAAAATATAGTATTCAGTTTATTATTTAGGTATGAAACAATACATAGCTATACTATTTATATTTACTCTAGTTTCTACATCTCTCTTTTCTGATGGCAATTTGGAGAATGAAGAGCTCATGACGAAAAAATGGGACCAATTATGGGATATTTATGATTCTGTTGGCTATTTCTCCGATGGGTTGGTATTGGTGGAAAAAGGAGTGAACTGCAAGGCTATATTGGCGGAAAGTGGGGATTTGTTGATATAAACGGAGTTGAAGTAATCCCTGTGATTTATGAGTGGTTTGACTATCCAAAATGTTTTGAGAATGGGATGAAGAGGATAAGAGCAAGACTTGGAGACAAATATGTTCTTGTTGATAAAAAAGGGAATGTCACCGTTATTGATGACTATAATGAGTGGGATAAAGCAAAGCTTGATTAACTAAAATAGAATATTTAATTTATTATCAAAATATGAAACAATACATAGCTATACTATTTATATTTGCTCTAGTTTTTACACCTCTCTTTTCTGATGGTAATTTGGAAAATGAAGAGCTAATGGTGAAAAAATGGGACCTATTGTGGGATACTTATGACTATGTTGATTCATTTTATGGAGGTTTGGCACTTGTTGGTATTGGCGGAAAATATAGTGAAGAACAGGGCTATCTCGGAGGAAAGTGGGGATTTGTTGATACAAATGGGGTTGAGGTTATCCCTGTAATTTATGATTCTATTGGAAACCCAGGCAGTTTTGACAGTGGAAAAAAAAGAGTAAGAGCAAGACTTGGCAAGAAATATGGACTTGTAGATAAAAAGGGAAACTTTACAGTTATTGATGACTATAATGAATGGCTAAACTCAAAGCTTGATTAGTCAAAAAGGAATATTTAATTTATTATCAAAATATGAAACGATACATACTTGTATTATCTATTTTATTTTTTTCATTTAATCTCTCATTTGCTCAAGATGATATAAATGAATCACTTATAATGGCAGCAAAATATGGAAAGCTGGGATATGTTTGTGAAAAAACAGGGAAAATAGTTGTTCCATTTAAATATGACTATATTGATGAATTTTATGGAGGCATGGCAGAAGTTGGCATTGGCGGGGAGTATAGTGAAGAGCAGGGTTATCTCGGAGGAAAGTGGGGATTTGTTGATACAAATGGAGTTGAGGTGATTCCCGTAATTTATGAGTGGTTTGACAATCCAAGGCGTTTTGACAATGGGAAAAAAAGAGTGAGGGCAAGGCTTGGCAACAAATATGTCCTCGTAGATAAAAAAGGAAATGTCACTGTTATTGATGACTATAATGAGTGGGATAAAGCAAAGCTTGATTAAAAAACTAGATATTTAAATTAAAAGCTTAGGCTCATAAAGGGCTTAAGCTTTTTTTATATACTTCGAATTGAACAAATGGATAAAAGTGTAAACAGCACAACTGATAGTAGAATAAAATGGTATGGGTGTTATCTGAGAAGCTTGCAATCTATAGTTGAACAATACACTGGAAAGACACTAACAGCAGAACAGATAGTAACGGTAAAAGATAAATTGCTTTTAGAGGGACTACTTGATGAAGAAGATCTATACGCAAATGCAGGTGCTTTAGAGAGAGCTATTAGTTATAGTGCCCAGTTGCTTGGTATTAGTAATTTAAATATGAAGGAGGCCTCTCGTGGAAAATTGCCTGATGATGGAATATATGACTTTATGATAAAAAGATATGAAACAAAATATAAGTGGGATATATATAATGAAGCTGGTACAGAAAGATTACATAAAAAAGATGAAGTTATAAAAATGCACTTTGTACATGTATATAAGGATAAATTTATTAATGGAGATAAAACAAAAAACCAAATACTTTTTGACCCAGATCCAAACGCAACAGCCAAATTTACAGTTAAAGGAGATCCATATACATTACGGACTTCAAAAGAAGAGGATAATTTTTATTACGCTCAATCATATAGGTATATAAAAATTATAAAAAATTGACATTTAATATTTATTAATCTATTTTTAGATTATGAAAAGAAATTTATTTGTTTTACTCTGTTTTACTCTGTTTTACTCTGTTTTTGCAGATGGATATGATGATATTAATAAATCTCTAAAACTGACAGGAGCAAATGGAAAGCTAGGATATGTCAACAAAAAAACAGGAAAAATAGTTGTTCCGTTTAGATATGATTATATTGACTCTTTTTATACAGGCTTGGCACTTGTTGGCATTGGTGGTAGATGGAGTGATGATTTCGGCTATTCAGGAGGGAAGTGGGGATTTGTTGATACAAATGGAGTTGAAGTCATTCCTGTGATTTATGATGCAATTGACAATCCACAACGTTTTGATGATGGAGTAGAAAAGCTGGGAGTACAACTTGGAAATAAATTTGGCTATGTAGAGAAAAATGGAAAATTCACAATTGTTGATTTTGATAAATGGATCGATGGAAAATACTAAAGATTAGTAGTTTATATTGAAAAGCTTAACTCTTAAATGAATTAAGCTTTTTTTATAAGAGCTGACACAAAAACAAATACAGAGTCTAAAAAGATAATTAGAAAATTGACAAGATAGATTATTTATTATAGTAGTCAAATATGAAACGCCACTTTATATTATTTTATTTCATTTTATCATGTTTATTTGTGTTTTGTAATGAATTATCTAAAAAATATGACTATGTTACTTCTTTCAAGGATGGAGTTGCAAGAGTAAAGTTAAATGGCAAAACTGGATATATAGACGAAAAGGGAAATGAGATTATCCCTTTAATTTATGATTCAGGACATCTATTTAACGAGGGATTCGCAGCGGTGTCAATTGGAGGCAAATATTTTTATCCTAAACATTCAGGAGGATATCATAATGGAAAGTGGGGATTTATTGATAAAACGGGAAAAGAGATAACATTAATTAAATATGACTTCGTATACGACTTCAGTGAAGGCTTTGCAGTAGTATCAATTGGAGGAACTGATGATAGTGATGAGCATGCAGTTTCCTATTATGGTGGAAAGTGGGGATTTATTGATAAAACGGGAAAAGAGATTCTCCCACTAATTTATGAAAGAATACATTATCCTGGATTTAAGAATGGTTATGCATCTGTTATTATTAATGGAAAGTGGGGAAAAATTGATAAAAAAGGCAATTTTACACCTGATGAAGACTAGATAAATATTATTTTGAATAAGGCTTAACTTTTTAATAAGGTTAAGCTTTTTTTATTTACAAAAATAGCTTATTGACATTTTGAACTATAAGGCTGACTATGCAACTGAAGAAGAAAAAGAGGAACTTAATAAGATAAGCATAATTGTTAGAAGTGAGCAGACGGACAATACCATCCAAGAGGCAAACCCAAATATGGGAAGGGCTGGCTGTTATGTGAGAAGTTTGCAGTCTATAGTTGAAGAGTATACAGGTAAGACACTAACTGCAGAGCAGATTAATAAGATGATGAGGGAGTTAAATACTGAAACGACTATACTAAATGGGCGAAGAGTTCTGCTTGTAGAGAATAGCATGTATGTAAATTCTTCAAACGATATCTTAAAAAAGGCTTTTATGATTCTGGATAGTGATATTGTTGATGTCGAGTTTGTTACTGGAGACAAAGAACATGATGCTATGGTAAAAATGTATCAACAAAGAGCAGCACGAATTATATATTATACAAATGAACCAACTAAAATAAAATATAAAAAGGATGCACTTGTAAATTCACACTTTGTACATGTCTATAAGAATAAGTTTATTAATGGAGATAAAAC
>JAVBQL010000004.1:0-47903 GCA_031549085.1 Spirochaetota bacterium | reverse complement strand
GCTTGCAAGCAGTGTTGAGGAGATATCTTCATCTATAACTGAGATGGAATCTACAATAGAGAGCAGTGCTGACAATGCTTTAAATGGTGAGCAGATAGCGACAAAAGCATCCGAAGAGGCAAAAAAAGGTGGTGAGGCTGTAAATGAGACTGTTGCATCTATGAAAAAAATTGCAGAAACTATTCAAATAATATCTGATATTGCAACAAATACAAATATGCTGGCTCTTAATGCTGCAATTGAAGCTGCCCGTGCTGGTGAGCATGGTGAAGGATTTGCTGTTGTTGCCAGTGAAGTTCGAAAGCTTGCTGAGAGAACAATTAATGCTGCTGATGAGATAAAAAAGATTGCAACAAATAGTGTTGATGTTGCAAATAGAGCTGGAGAATTGATCTCAAGAGTTGTGCCAGATATTATCAAAACAAGCAATATGGTTCAAGAGATTGCAAGTGTCTCAAAAGAGCAAAAGTCTGGTATCAATCAACTTGCAAGTGCTATCAACCAACAAGAGCAGGTAACACAGCTTGTTAGTGCAAACTCTGAGGAGCTTGCTGCTTCAGCTGAGGAGATGGCTTCTCAATCTCAAACATTGCTAGATTTAGTTCATCAATTTAAAATAAAAGATGATATGTCAACAACTAGTAACTACAAAACAAACACAAAATCATCATCACCCACTAATAAACCTATAAAAGCTATCCAATCCAATCAGAATACTACTATGAAAAAGAGAGCAGAATCTTCTGATGACATTGATAATAATGGATTTGTCCAATTATAAATTTTAGACCAATATTTAAATAGGCCCAACCTCTATTTTATAGAGTTAAAGCCTATTTTTTTTTAAAACTATATATAATAAAAAAAAATATTTATTTTTAAAAAAAATTAAATAAAATATTTATTTTTTTATTTAATTTTATTATAAATATAATAAGTAAAAAAGTTAAAATTTGATTTTTATACAAAGGAGGCATTCAGGGAAGTCCATATTTTTAAAATTAAAAGGAGGAGCTATGATTACGGGTGGTATATTAAGACTAACTCTATCTAAAAACTGCAATATTAGTATTTACTAATTATTGCAGTTTTTTTTATTACAAAATAGAGAATAAAATAAAAAATGGTGTTAATAAATATTAATACTCCATTTTTTAACTCTTTTAATTACTATTTTTGTGGTTTTTATTAAATTAAGGAGGTTTTTTATGAAAATTGGTCTAAAATTAATTATTGCTTTTTTAGCATGTGCAGCAATAACTGCTGTTGTTGGAATTACAAGCATTATTGCTTTAGGAAGAATATCGGAACAGGGAGATGTTATTTACGAAAGTGGGGTAAAGGCTCTAGAGGATTCCTATAATATTTTATATTACTTTAATGAAAACAGAGCTCTTATTGCAGATCTTTTAAACAGAGATACAGATACAGAATATGAAGATGTTATCAATAAAATAGATGAGATTGGCAAAAATGTTAATGAGGCTTTTAAAAGAATTGATGATACTACTATTACTAAAGAGGGAGAAAATGAGGTAAGAAAATGGGAAGCTACAATTGATAAATATAGAATTGCTAGAGATGAGGCTTTTGAGTTTGAAAAAAATGATCATCATGATAAAGCAATAGAGATATTTGTAAACTCATTAAGTCCATTAGGTTATGAATATGCAGAACATATAAATAAAATATCAAAAATAAAATTAGAAATTGTACAAAAAATATTTGAACAAAATAAAAAAGAGACACAAATGATAACAATCATCACCGTCTCTCTATTACTTATAGGATTAATAACAGCTATAATACTTGGAGTTGTTATAGCTAGAGGCATATCAATTCCACTCAATAAGGGTGTTAATATATCTGAAGCAATTGCTAATGGAGACTTAACAACTACTATCCCAGATGAATATACAAGGAGAGGAGATGAGATAGGAAATCTATCAAAATCGCTCTCATATATGAGTAAAAATTTAAATATGTTTGTCTACAGTGTACAAAAAGGCTCTGAGGATATACATCAGGGTGCAACACAGGTCTCCTCTGCATCACAATCTCTATCAACTGGAGCAACAGAACTTGCAAGTAGTGTAGAACAGGTATCCTCTTCAATAACAGAGATGGAATCTACTATAGAGAGCAGCGCTGACAATGCTATAAATGGTGAACAGATAGCGACAAAAGCCTCTGAAGAGGCAAAAAGAGGAGGGGAAGCTGTTAATGAGACTGTTGAATCTATGAAGAAGATTGCAGAGACTATACAGATAATATCTGACATAGCAAACAATACAAATATGCTTGCACTTAATGCTGCAATTGAGGCTGCACGTGCAGGTGAACATGGTGAAGGCTTTGCAGTTGTTGCAACTGAAGTAAGAAAACTCGCTGAGAGAACACTAAATGCTGCTGATGAGATAAAAAAGATAGCAACAGGTAGCGTTGAAGTTGCAAATAGAGCTGGAGAATTGATTGCTAGGGTTGTTCCAGATATTATTAAGACAAGCAGTATGGTTCAAGAGATAGCAAGTGTTGCAAAAGAACAAAAATCTGGTATAAATCAGTTGGCAAGTGCTATGAACCAACAAGAGCAAGTAACACAACTTGTTAGTGCAAATTCTGAAGAACTTGCAGCATCTGCTGAGGAGATGGCTGCACAATCTAAAACCCTATTAGATTTAGTTAGTCAGTTTAAAATAAAAGATGATATGAGAGCTCAAAAAAGTGTTCAGATTAATACCCATATAGTAAACATTAAAAAACCTGTTAAAAGTATAGAAAAAGATATCCCAGAAAAAGAGATTCTAAAAGATAGTGTCACTATCACTGATAAAGATTTTATTGAATTATAGTTCAATAAAAAACAGTAAAACCCATCTTTTATGATGGGTTTTTATTTAAAAAGGGTATATAAAACAGAGCTTACCTCTTTGTTAACCTGCACTATTTATAAAATAGAAATAAATTTTCATATTACCTCTAAGTTGGCAAGTCAATAAAAAACTAGACTTTTTAAGCTTTTTCAATTATACTTACTCTATAATAAAATTTCTTAAGGATAGATAATGAAATCTCTTGGTATATGTTTGGGAGCATCTACAATATCATTTGTAGAGCTTTCAAAAAATAGTGATAAAATAGAAATAGAAAATATAATATCAAAATCTCACGAAGGTGATGCAAAAAAACTTTTTTTATCAACATTAGATGAAGTTTTAAAAATTAAAAATTTTGATAGAATTGTTGTAACTGGTCGTAAGTTCCGTGAAAACGTAAACTTAACAACCATTACAGAACCAGAGGCTATAGAAGAATCACTTCACTTTATAAACCCTCCAAAGGGTGAGTACAACGTGCTTGTTTCTGCTGGTGGAGAGACCACAATCGTATATGAGCTTGATAATAACAACAAGATAAAAAATGTTCATATAGGTAACAAGTGTGCATCAGGTACAGGAGAATTCTTCCTTCAACAGATAAGAAGAATGAATCTCAATGCTCCCGAGGCTATAAGCTTGGCTAAAAATGAGCATCCTCATAAGATATCTGGACGTTGCTCTGTATTTTGTAAGTCAGATTGTACACATGCCCTTAATATTGGAGAGCCAAAGGGAGCTGTTGTTGCAGGACTCTGCCGTATGATCTCTGGGAAGATAACTGAGCTGCTCTCTGCTATCAAACCTAAAAATGTTATTTTAACGGGTGGAGTAAGTAAAAATAGTGTTGTTATCGATTTTCTAAAAGAGCAAGTTGATAAGCTTTTAATTCCAGATTCAGCAAGCTATTTTGAGGCTCTTGGTGCAGCTCTATATGGATTAAATAATGAGACGAAAAAATATACATCTATAAAAGACGTATATAAAGAGGGGATTAGCTCATTTGAGTTTTTAAGAAAACTTGATGACTATGTTGATAAGGTAAGTTTTAAAAGTATTGAGCATGCTAAACCTAAAGATGGTGATATTTGTATACTTGGTCTTGATGTGGGCTCTACCACTACAAAAGCAGTGCTATTAGACAAAGCAACTGATAGAATGCTAGCCACTGTCTATTTACGAACAAATGGTAATCCAGTTGAAGCTGCACGTGAATGCTACCGCTCTATACACCAGCAGATTGGCGACAAGAAAGTTAAGATTGTGGGCTTAGGTGTTACTGGAAGTGGTAGGCAAATCGTTGGGCTTCATGCCTTTACTGAGTCTGTTATAAATGAGATTATTGCCCATGCGAGTGCAAGTGTCTACTTTGACAAAGATGTTGATACCATATTTGAGATTGGCGGGCAGGATGCAAAATATACATATATAGTTAATGGTGTGCCTGCTGACTATGCAATGAATGAGGCTTGTTCTGCTGGAACTGGAAGCTTTCTTGAGGAGTCGGCTCTTGAGACATTGGGAGTGAAAACTGAGGAGATTGGAGATATTGCTCTTAAGGCAAAAAATCCTCCAAACTTCAATGATCAGTGTGCAGCATTTATTAGCTCCGATATAAAGGTTGCAAGTCAAGAGGGTATCAGCCGTGATGATATGATTGCTGGACTTGTCTACTCTATATGTATGAACTATACAAATAGAGTTAAGGGAAATAGACGTGTAGGCAACAAGATATTTATGCAGGGGGGTGTCTGCTACAACAAAGCTGTGCCAATTGCTATGGCGGCCTTGACTGGCAAAAATATAATTGTACCACCAGACCCGGGTCTTATGGGAGCATTTGGTGTAGCCCTTGAGACAAAAAAGAGAATTGATAACAACTTATTAAAAGAGAGAGAATTTGAACTTAATACTCTAATAAATAGAGATGTTACATATGGAAAATCTTTCAAGTGTGCTGGCGGAAAGGAAAAATGTGATATTGGCTGTGAAATATTGATGATTATCATCGATGGACAGAAGTATCCATTTGGTGGTGCATGTAACAAGTATTACAATCTTATAAATAAGATTGAGTATGATGAAGATAAATTATCTCTTGTCAACTTAAGGGAAAAATTGGTTTTTGATAAATATGCTCCAGAATACAACCTACCGCATGATGCAAAGGTAATTGGAATAAATAGAAGTTTCTATACCAATACCTACTACCCTCTCTTCTATAATTTCTTTTCAAAATTGGGATTCAAAGTTGTTGTGTCTGACCACTCTGATAAAGAGGGAGAGGAGTACCAAAGAGCCTCATTCTGTTATCCAATGATGCTGGCTCATGGCTTCTTTTACAATCTACTTCAGAAAAAACCAGACTATATTTTTATGCCGCATATTGTTCAGCTTGATACACTTTCAGGCGAATGTGACAGTTGTGGACAAATAGGATATAGAAAGAGCTGTATCTTTAACCAAGGTGAACCTTTTACAATGAAATCAACATTTAAGGAGCTGCTAGGTAAAACTGAAGTTCTTATACCAAGGTTGGATTTCTCAAGAGGTTTCGAGACAGAGAAAGATGCCTTTGCAAAGTTTGTTAAGAAGCAATTTGACATAGGCAGCTCAGAAGCAATAGAGGCTTTCAATGAGGCTCTTATAATGCAAAAATCATTTTTTATTGAAATGAGAGATGCTACAAGAACAGTAATAAAAGAGATAGAGAGTGACCCAAATAAAATTGGTGTTGTACTATTTGGTCGCCCATATAATGCCTTTACAGAGAAGGCAAACCTTGGAATACCAAGGAAGTTTAAATCTCGCGGAATAGAAATTATCCCATATGATGCATTAGAATATGTAGATGAAACATTTACACCTTTCATGCACTGGGCTATGGGTGAGACAATATTAAAAGCAACACAGATAGTGAAAAAACATCCACAGCTGTTTGGTACATTTATAACAAACTTCTCTTGTGGGCCAGACTCATTTTTGGTTGAACTATTTAGAGAGGAGATGGAGGGAAAACCTAGCTTAACATTAGAGCTTGATAGCCATAGTGCCGATGCTGGTGTTAATACACGTATAGAGGCATTTCTAGATGTTGTTAGATTCTATAAGGAGCTTCAAAAACAGGGAAAAATATTTAAAGATAAAGAGGATGATTTTATTCCTGCGTGGATTGAGGGCAGCGGATTTAAGGCAAAGATTCACCTATCTGATGGAAAGACGGTAATAGATGCAAAGTCTGATAAGTATACATTCTTGTTCCCATCTCTATCGAAGTATGTTATGGCACCTGCCAATGAGTACCTAAATAAGATTGGTATAAAGGGGCGCCTTGTTCCTCCAACTACTATGGAGAGTATAAAGCTAGGGCGAAGTCAATCATCTAGTAAAGAGTGTCTTCCATTAGCGATAATGCTTGGTAATATGATGACATATATTAGAGACTACAGAGAAGGCGATGAACCTATGGTGCTGTTGCATGCAACAGATACATCACCTTGCAGGCTTGAGCAATATTACAACGGTTTTAATAACTATGTAAAGAGAAATAAGGTAGCAAACTTTGCGGTGTTTAGACTTGATGACCGCAAGGGATATGCGGGTTTTGGTACAGGTCTTCTTCTTACACTATTTAAGTCATTTGTGCTTGGCGATATTTTTGAATCAATCAAGAGTGCAATGATGGTTCTGGCTAGCGATAAGGAGTCCGCTCTTAATATACTAGAAGAGGAGTTTCAAAAAGTTACTGATAACTTTGGTGGAAAGGACACAATGTCTCTAAACAAGAGATTAAAACTAACTGCTAAGAGGTTTAAAGCAATTCCTCGTAAAATGGAGCTTGATGAAGCTAAGTTTATCACAATAACTGGTGAGATATATGTAAGAAATGATCACTTTGCCCGCAGAAACATAGAGGGACTATTGGCAGAGAAGGGATTTATTGCCCATGTAATACCTTTTATGGAAGTTCTCTTCTATATAGACTACTGTCTAATGAATGATCTTACAGAGATAGATGTAAATCCTTTTATGAAGATATACTTCTTCTTCAAATCATTCTTTCAAGGGAAAATTGATAAGGAGCTAAAGGACGCCTTTGCTGATTGTGGTTTCTACAAACCAGCATATATAAATATAAAAGAGATAATTAAAGCATCAAGACATATAGTAAGCCCTCACTTAAGAGGAGAGGTACCAATCACTACAGGGGCAGCATTGAAATATATATTAAATGACTCATGTGGAGTAATATCAATTGGTCCATTTGCATGTCTACCATCTCGTGTGGTGGAGAGTCTACTAAAAAGTAATATGAACTTGGTACATAAAATTGCAGCAAGTGGAAGTGAGCCTATCTATGAAGAGCTTGATAATATGGGAGTAACAAACTTGCCATTCTTACCGATAGAGTCTGATGGAAATCCATTTACACAAGTTACTCAGGCACAGCTGGAAGTGTTCTGCCTTCAAGCTTCAAGAATGAGTGATAATCTAAAAAAGGCAAAAAAGAAACTTAAGGGCAAAAAGTAATATTTTTTTGTTTTATAAAAAATAGAAGCTCTCTGTTTAATAATAGAGAGCTTTTTTTATTAAAAAAATCATTTTAAAAAATAAGCATATTCGCATAGAGAGTATATCCACTTTTTACGATCATTTTGTTTGATGCTATATTATCACTACTAGCCCTGCAAATTGGTATTTTACCTCTATCCAATATTGCATTTGTTGTATTTAAAAGAAGTAGTGTTCCATAACCTCTGTTTCTAAATTGAGGTAATATAGAGATTCCTATCTCCTCTACTCTCTCCTGCATATAAGGTAACATTTGCATAGATGTAGCACCAACTAAATTATTATCTATAAAAAGTCCATAAGTAAAGCCATTATTAATATCTCTTGTTATGCTTTCTATTAAAAAATCTTTGTCTACTTTTTGAGTTGGGTTAACTTCATTTCTAAACTTAATATATATATCTATATCAGAAATAGTTAATTTTCTTATCTCATCTCTTTTAGACACTGTATCTTTTTTCTTATCACAAAAATATATATTAATAATTTCTATATCATCTTTAAAATTCAGATAGTTTGCTACCCTTTCAAAAAAGATAGTAGTAAAAATATCATCTACACTACTTTTTTTTATCATATTACTAAAAAAATCATAATGTTTATTAATTGTAGATATTATGATTTTATCATCAATTCTAAAGATCTTTATTAAATCCTCTCTTGATAATAGTAGCTCCTCATTTTTATCTCTTTTCCTAGAGAAAACCAAATTGACCTTATCTTTAAAAGAGGATATATCTTTTTTTAAAAACTTCGAAAAATAGTCATCAACAATTGCTTTCATTAAAACTCTTACATAATTAGAAATAATAATTATCTATCAGTTACTTTTTAAAAAATAGAACTTTACCACTTTGGAAATAGGTATTTCTTAATATGGTATATAACAAAAAATTTTTATTATTAGAAAGTAATAAATTTAAATTTTGTTATTTTACAATAGTTTTACAAGAAATTCAATATAAAATATAAATTTATTATCTGAATATTTAATTATTTGTTTCACTTTATGACAAGTTATGCTATAATTGTTTTATTAAGATAAATGGTAACTGAAGTGAGTTATGGAAGTAAATTACAACAAGCTTTATAAACTTATTACATTAATAAAAAAATAATGAAAAAGCTAATGCAACTGAAACTTTATTGGCTAAACTTGTAGCCTCAAATTTTAAATATAATATTGAACTTTTGAAATATATATAATTCAAACTTGTTTAAAGAATAGAATTTTAGGAGAATAAAGATAGATATTAAATCAATTATTAAATTTCTGTTCCCTGAATGGTTGATTGTTAAAACTATAAAGGAACATGGTTTTTTTGTAAAGAAAAAACAAACAGTTGCTACACAAACTACCACCTATGAAAACCATGCACAGTACACACAAACAACAAAAAATGAATCTGTTTCAGGTTATAATAGACAAACATCAACCACTTCAACACAAACTCCACTCTACCCTCACAAAAATAGTAGTGAGGTCAATGCAACAACTGCAGATGATAAATTTAATGGTATTGATGAGCTTTTGAGACAAACTGTGATAGGTCAAAATGTCTTTACAGAAAAACTCACCCTAGCTTTCAAACGCCCATTTATTGTTGGATATGATAATTTCAAACCGAAGAATAACATATTCATTTTTGGTAAAACGGCTCATGGAAAGCATTTAGGTGTAAATACCATTGCAAAGATTCTTAAGTCAAGAAAAATTATCAATCACGATAATTTATCAATTTTGGATATGAGAAGATATGGGAGCAACGCACAGCATGATTTATTTCTCTCAGATTTGTATAAAGCTCTATATGAACACTCTGAAATTGTTCTATTCAATAACTTTGAGAAATGCCATGTTAGTATGTTGGAAGTATTGTCATCATTGTCTCAAACAGGAACTTTTGTTATGAATAAGAGATATGCTCTATCAGGCGGAAATCTCATTGAAGCAACAGGCGCATTAATACAAAACACAATTAGCCAAATAAGTGCAAATGGGAAATTTTTTATATTTGTATCTGAAAAAGAGAAACGAATTATTCCAGAACTCTTTGGCAGTAAATTTATGTCTTGTGTGGGAGACATCATGACTCTTGATGAATTTTCAGAAGCTGATTTACGCATCATTGTAGGTAAGCTATTGGAAAAATTTATCAGCAAGTCAAAAGAGATCCTACTTTTTCAAATTACAACCGATACCTCAGTTACCGATAAAATTATTTCAGAATACCATCCTCAAAGCGGGATCCAAAGCTTAATCGAATATATACAGAATGAAATATACAAACCACTATCCGAGTATAAACTTAAAACTCCAGTTAAAAATATGGCAATTCAATTAAAAGCAACCAAAACAAATATTGTTTGTATAATAGATGAAAATATAATTAATCTCTCATCAATTCTTGACAACAGAGATTTCAGCGGTATTGAGGAAGTCAAAAAAGAGCTTGCTTCTATTATTGGGTTAACAAAAGTCAAAGAGTATGTGCTTAGCCTTGAAGACAATTTGCAGATTCAAAAACTCAGAGAGAGTAGAGGGTTCAAAGCAGCTAACGTCTCCATGCATATGATTTTTACAGGCAATCCCGGAACAGGAAAAACCACTATTGCCCGTGTTGTTGCAAAATATCTCAAAGCATTGGGTGTTCTCTCTTCTGGACAGCTTAGAGAGGTTACAAGAAACGATTTGGTTGGTCAATATGTAGGACATACAGCTAAAACAACCAACGATGTAATAAAATCAGCAATTGGTGGTGTTTTATTCATTGATGAAGCTTACTCCTTGTGCCGAGATAAACATGATACATTTGGACTTGAAGCGATTGACACATTAGTTAAAGCAATGGAAGACTACAGAGATGATCTAGTAGTAATTCTTGCTGGATATGAAGATGAGATGCGAGAGTTTCTTAAGACCAACTCTGGACTTAAATCCCGCTTCCCTAATATTGTTAATTTTGATGATTATACTCCAACTGAAATGTATGATATCTCTCTTATAACAGCAAAGTCCAAAGGCTACATTATTGCTGAAGATTGCAAAGAGGGGCTACTTCGCTTGTTTGAAAAAAGTCAAATTAGAGGAAAAAATGATAGTGGCAATGGAAGGCTGGTTCGAAACATAATAGAGTCAGCACTGCTTAATCAATCCAAACGACTTCTTAAAAATCCAGAAGAGCAGATGGATTTACTTAGTTCTGAAGATTTTAATTTTGAGAACCATACTAACTTTGATTTGGAAGCAGAGCTTTCTAAAATAATAGGACTCAAAACCGTTAAAGACTTTGTTCGTACACAATACAAAATGCTAATTGCACAGGAAAAACGAAGAAAGGCAAATATGGTGGTTGATGTCTCACAATCACTCAATATGATATTTTCTGGTAACCCTGGTACAGGCAAAACAACTATTGCAAGAATTGTAGCTAAAATGTTTAAGGATATGGGATTCTTAAAGTCTGGCAATTTAGTAGAAGTTGATAAGGGAGATCTTGTCGCTGAATATGTTGGACAGACTACAAAAAAAACAGAAAATGTATTTAAATCAGCACTCGGTGGTGTCCTATTCATAGATGAAGCCTACTCTTTGGCGCAAGATGGAAACAGTTTTGGACGTGAAGCAATTGATACACTTGTAAAACTAATTGAGGATTTTAGAGGCGATATTGTTGTTATTTTGGCTGGCTATAAGAAAGAGATGAAGGAATTTTTAAAGTCAAATTCAGGCTTGCAATCAAGATTTCCACTTGAAATTGAATTCCCTGATTATCAACCAAAAGAACTTTTTGAAATTTTATTATCCATGATTAAGGCGAGAGGATTTGTTTTAGATGAGTCATGCAAGGAAATGTTGACTGAACAGGTTTACGAGCTACATAAGCGCTCAAATGCACACTCTGGAAATGGGAGATTGGTGCGTAACTACCTTGATGGAATTATCAGAAGACAGTCATCACGTATTGCCACCGCCGATATTTCTACATCTGAGATGAATGTCATAACCGATGATGACATTTTAGATAGGGAGATAGTAAATGAAGTTTATGATTTAGAAAAGGCGTTGTCAAATATTATAGGACTCAAAGATGTTAAAAACTTCATCAGAAGTCTAAGTGCAAAATTGCGTTTGCAAAATGAAAGAAAGAAAATGGGACTTGCTATTGATAACACTCAAACTCTGCATATGATTTTTAAGGGTAACCCGGGAACAGGTAAAACAATGATGGCAAGGACTATTGCAGATGTTTTATATAATATTGGTGTGCTCAAAACCAACAAGCTTATTGAAACTGATCGATCAGAACTTGTCGCTGGATATGTTGGACAGACTGCGATCAAAACACGAGAAGTTATACGTGATGCGTTGGATGGAGTACTATTTATTGATGAGGCATATGCACTATCACAGGGTGGTGAAAATGATTTTGGACGCGAGGCAATTGACACATTAGTAAAGCTCATGGATGATAATCGTGAACGTTTAGTGGTTATACTTGCTGGATATAGTGGTGATATGGATAAATTCTTGCAGATGAATGCAGGGTTAAAATCCCGTTTCCCAAATATTATTGAATTTAAGGACTACAGTGTTGAGGAATTACTTCTATTGTCTGCAAATTTCTTCAAATCAAAAGGCTATGTTTTGGTACATGCAGCACAAATAAAATTAAAAAACATCCTAACAGAAGCTGTAAAAGAACCACAATTTGGCAATGGACGTTATATCCGAAACTTGTTTGAGAGGGCAGTGAATAATCAGGCGCTTCGACTCAGCACTGACAATGATCTAACAAGAGAGGAATTAATTACAATTGAAGAATCTGATATAGAAAAGGTGTAAAAAACATGAAGAATTTTTTTGCTAATGCAGTAGCAGCTATCTATTTTATATGTATTATGCTTCCATTTCTCTTGATACTTTTTTTTATTCCATTAATGATGATTGTGGATATTGGAACAATAATGAAATCGGGTTTTTCTGGTCAAAACATAGGATTTTCATATCTTGCCGGTTTTGGATTGATATTTGGTATCTCTATGTTTGTACCTAATTTCAGAAGAATTTATAAAAGAATTCCTTGGCTCTATGTATACATCCAAATATTTATGGTTGATATTTTAATTCTGACTATTGGAACCTATTTCCTCAATACTGGTTTTGAAATAGATAACCTAGCAAGGCACAAGCTTTTTTTATGGTTAATGATTGCCACATTTATCATCGGTCGATTAATCATGTGCCTCTGGTATAAATTTAAACCTATAAAAATAGAAAAGGAGTAATGCAAATGGATGACAAAAGTAAGTTTCAAGAAAATGTAAAAAGGGTAAGAGAGATATTTAAATCTGATCCATCTAAAACAACATCTGTAAATGAAACATATTCAAGCAATGGTGAACAAACCAAACAGACATCAAACTCAAAAAATAAAATACCCTCAGATAAAAAACTGACAATCTTTGGAATTGCCCTCCTAGTCCTAGTTGGAGTTGCAATGATCTTTGCTCCAAAAACGGAAGCTGCTGATGTTTCTGCTTCTGTAAAGAGTGCGCTTTCAGAGCAAGTATCCACTAGTCTTTCTGCAGGGGCAATTCTTTTGACAAATGATGAAAAACTAACAGCAAAGGACTATACAATTACACACTCGTCTGAACAAGATGATACAAAAATTTGGGTTTGGGATTATGCTGCTGAAGATGGTGATTATGTACAAGTAATTGTAAACGGTGTACCATTAGGAGATGCTTTCTTTATAAAAAACAAACCCGTAGAGCTAACTGTCCCTTCTGTTGCTCTTATCCAAGTAAAGGGGGTAAGAGATGGTGGCGGTGGAATAACTTATGCAGTAATGTATGAGCTAAATCAAACAACATATTTTAATTCTGCCCCAATAGATGGGGTTAATAGCTATAGATTGGTACGACAATAGAAGGTTCATAGTATTAAAATATATTAAGCACTATCCATTGCTATAATAATTGCAGAAATTTAATAAGATTAAACTACTTGCTTTAAAAAGTTATTCAAGTTATAGATAGTGTGATTGTAATAATTTTACGAGTAAAACTAAAAATATACTATCTCTCCTTCTAAATATATCAAGGCTTTCCCAGATATCTCAACTCTACTTGCCATATCTTTACATAAAAGAAAGCCTCCTCTTTTTGATAGTTGAATCGCTCTCATTTCTTTTTTATTTAATGCTTTGCTCCAATATGAAATTAAGGTAGCATGAGCAGAACCTGTTACAGGATCTTCATCAACACCAGATTGAGGAGCAAAGAACCTTGATACAAAATCAACTTCATTCCCTTTTGCTGTAATTATCACTCCCCTAGCCTCTATTTTCTCTATTTTTTCCAAATCATATATTATATTTTTTATCTGCTCTTCACTTTCAAAAACTAGCATATAGTCAGTTTTTCCCTTAAAAACTTCTAGTGGTTTAAAGTTAAAGCAATCTTTAAGTTCACTACTTATATCCACTTTTTTAAAATCATCTTTTGGAAAATTAAGTGTTAAAAACTCGCCATCTTTTCTTACCTTTAATATGCCACTTTTAGAATTAAAACTAATTTCATTTTCCTTATAGTTTTCAATATTAAATAGAATATAAGCTGTTGCAAGAGTTGCATGACCGCAAAGATCAACCTCAACTGCTGGAGTAAACCATCTAATTTCATAGTTACTATTTTTAGAAATACAAAATGCAGTTTCGCTAACATTATTTTCCATAGCAATATTTTGCATAACCGAATCTGGAAGCCAACTATCATCTAATATACAGACCCCAGCAGGATTTCCAGAAAATAGAGTATCTGTAAAAGTATCCAAATGATAAAACTTTATATTCATATTTTCTTCACCTTCAAAATCATAATAACACAAAAAAAGAGATCATATAAAATGATCTCTTTTCAAAATAAAAAAATCTATTTATTAAGATTTCATAACACCTTGCATCAAAATTGCTGCAACAAGTGCTAGAATAGCATAGAATTCAGGTAACGCACCCATGATTAGTCCTGGTCCCAAAGTATTGTGTCCAGAGCCAATTGCATTAACGCTCGCCGCACACACCTTACCTTGTTGAATAGCAGAAACTAGACCTGCCAAACCTAACATCAAGCCAGCACCAAAAACGATAGAAGCATTAAGCATAGACATGCCAGGCACAACAGTAGGCATATAGATAAATAGACCAACAAAACCGTAAATACCTTGAGTTGAAGGCAGAACTGATGCAACCATTGCTGTACCAAAAGCCTCTGGTCTCTTTCTAATAGCGCCAATTACGCTGCTACCACTTATAACCAATCCAATAGCTGATCCACAACCTGAAAGCCCTACCATTAATGCAAGTCCAATGCCTGCTAAAACAAAAGCAAAATCGTTCATATTTTCTCCTTAAATATTTTATTTATCTATTTTTTAAAAGGGGCATAAGCTTTTCCACCCCCTGTAAATCCAATGGATTTGTAAAACTCTAAAAGTGTTAATCTTAACGGATGGACAAATGCTCCCAAAGATGTCAATGCAAGATTTAGAGAGTGCCCAAAAATCATGATTAAAACCATTCCTATAATTCCGCCAACTCCACCTATACCATCTCGAAGCATAAAGGCAATCTGGTTGAAAGCGTTACCAAGTAAGCCGCCAGCAAGTCCCAACGCAAATAGACGAATGTATGATAGAATATCGCCAGGGATTCCTGTTACAATGCTATACATCTCCCATAAGCCTAAAAATGGTCTAACAAATATAGGCTTATCAATATTATTGAATAGAAGAACTAATAGAACCCCAACTCCAAGAATAACAACCCCTGTAAACCTCAAGCCCTCCATACCAAATAGCGTTATATCAGAACTTGGAACACTATATAGAAGCTTTCCAAAAAACTGAACTAGAGGAATTTCAACCCCAGCTAACATTTTTGATATGGTAATAAATAGACCTGCAAGGATACAAAATGTACCAAGTGGCTGAAAGCCTGCCTGTATACCACCAGCTTTAATCTTGTTTATAACCTGCAAGATAAAACCAAACATAACTTGCAACACACCAATAATTATCGCAAATGTCATACTTGCATACATATCTCCGTTCAAGTTGAAGAAGACTAGGTTTTTTATAAAATCTGGGAATGGAATCGTTGCTCCCTCTGCCACTATTGGCTCTCCAAAGAAGCTATTAAGCATAGTTCCCGTACATATACTAACAAATGAGAGTATAAGACCCAATAGTAAAAATGGTTTTAGCCCCTTTGATTTAACAAAGAGCATACCCAAAACACAAACAGTAAATAGAACCAATCCATAACCTAAGTCTCCTATACAGAGACCAAAAAATAGTGCAAAGAATGGTGCAAAAAATGGTGTTGGCTCAAGCTCTGTGTAGATAGGTAAACTATGAAATTTGCCTATTGGTTCAAACAAAGTTACCACTTTACCATTCTTAAGTTTTACTGGTACATTATCCTCAGAGGTCGGTTCTTCCAATAGGTAGATAAGATCGCCCTTTTCAAGAAACTCCTCAACACTCTTTAGTGTCTTATTTGGAACCCAGCCATTTATAAATAGAAGTTTTCCATCAAGCTCTGACTCAAGACTTGCATTCACAATATCAAAGTCTAGTAAGCCGTTAAGTTTCACTATTTCAGCTTTTAGCTCATCTTGATATGGGATATACTCCATAATATTATTTACAGAGTGCTCTATCTTGATATTAAGATCGTGAATAGTTTTATCAAGAGCCGATGCTCTCTTCAAAGGAGGACGCTCCTCTGTTGCTGATAGTCCCTCCAAATCTTTTGGATCTGAAAAGAAAGATACAAAATATGTTACACCTTTTACAACTGCTACTTTCTCAATAGGATAAGCACTAATATCCAACTTTCCAAATTGAGATGATGGCATAGAGTAGAATTTGTATTGTAGCCCAGATGACTTTATCTCTTCCAACACTTCAGGATCAAACTCACCCCAAATATCAAGAATTTCTCTCTCTCTTTTTAGGTTATCTCTCTCTGAAACAAGAGTGTCATAGTGCTCTTTCTCTTTTTCGATATTCTCCAAAAATTTAGTAAAATCTTTTTTTACAAACTCTCTTTTGCTGCTAGACTCTTCTATAGATTTCTTACCCTTTGTTTCATCTTTAACAACAGTTAAAAACTTGTCAAGTTTATGAATGGTACTAATCTCATCTTTAACTTTGATAATATTCTCATTAGTAACACTCTTATTCGCTTCCAAATGAATAACACCTAAGTTTTGCAGTCCATTCAGAATATGATCCTTTGATCCGTGATAGATCAATAAGGAGAGTTTCTTCATTTTTTCTATCATTTAAGCACCTCCCCCACTAGCCTGTTTTTGTTTAGTTATTTTTTGAGCAGCTTTATCGAGATTTGCCTCATCTTCAAGGAATCTCTTTATCTTTAAAATTGCTTCACTATATTGCGGAATCTGAACCTTCTCATAGAGGTTAACCTTCTGCGTAGTCTTTTTTCTCGCATATTCCAAGATTTCAATACGCTTCTTGTTAATCTCAAGTTCAGTCAAGAGATTTGTGATCTCTTTCAGAATCTCTATTCCACCAAGAAGCCACTTTGGACTATCAAACATAGAGAAGTCCTCTATTTTATAATCCAGTTTCTCAAGGTTTGGAGTCTTAATTCCCGCAATTTTCTTTACAGATAGCACTACTTCAGTCAAGCTAAAAATCTCCTCTGGAAACTCTGCCCAAAGTCTAATGAAACTATTAAGCTCATCCATTCTCTTAGCATAGTTGCTCTCAAGCTCATGAAGTACATCTTTCTGTTTTTTCACAGTTACACGCAGTGCCGCCTCTTTACTTTTAAGAGTAGGAAGAGCACTCTGCCGAACTTTAAGCTGCTTACTTAGCGACTGCATAGCAATCTTATTAAATTGATATTTTAATGCCATAAGCCTTCCTTAAAAAACATAAGATTATTTGCCCTTCCAATATTTGTTCATTATCTCTTGTTTTATACTAACTTCAGATTTATTAAAATATTTAGCAAACAGATCCCATGCAGTATCAAGCATCTCATCAACCTGAATATTAACATCTATTGCAAGTAGTTTATCAGAGTATGCACTAGAGAACTTTATTGCTCTCTCATCATAGTCTGTCAAATCGAAACCATTATCTCTCTTGGTCTTCGCATTTGCTGCATCTGCATACAATCTGATTGCTGTGTTCATTACCTGAGGGTGATCATCCCTAGTCTTCTTACCAATAACAAGTTGTTTCAAACGAGATAGAGACCTGAATGGGTCAACAATTACCTTATTGATATCAGAATCTTTTCTAAGGAATAGCTGTCCCTCTGTAATATAACCAGTGTTATCTGGTATCGCATGGGTAATGTCCCCTCCTGATAGAGTCGTTACAGCAATAATTGTTATTGAACCACCATCAGGGAACTGAACTGCCTTCTCATATATTTTTGCAAGGTCAGAATACAATGAGCCCGGCATAGAGTCTTTAGATGGAATCTGATCCATCTTATTTGATACTATTGCCAAAGCATCCGCATAGAGCGTCATATCAGTCAATAACACCAATACCTTTTGCTTCTTCTCTACCGCGAAATATTCAGCAGAGGTCAAAGCCATATCAGGTATTAGAAGTCTCTCTACTGGAGGATCCTCTGTTGTATTAATGAAACAAACAATCTTATCCAATGCCCCTGCGTTATCAAATAGATTCTTATAGTATAGGTAGTCATCATTTGACAAACCCATACCAGCTAATATAATCTTATCAGCCTGCGCTCTCAAAGCAACATCCGCCATTACTTGGTTATATGGTTGGTCAGGGTCAGCAAAAAATGGTATCTTTTGTCCAGTAACCAATGTATTGTTTAAGTCAATACCAGCAATACCAGTTGTGATAAGCTCACTTGGCTGCTTTCTTCTAACTGGGTTTACTGATGGCCCACCAATTTCAACCTCTTTTCCATCAACCTCTGGTCCGCCATCAATTGGCTTTCCATAAGCATTGAAAAATCTTCCTGAAAGTTCATCACTGATCTTAATTGTTGGCGGTTTTCCTGTAAAGATAACTTCAGCGTCAGTTCCAATTCCTTCAGTACCTTGGAAAACTTGAAGAGTTACCTCATTGCCAATAATTTTTACAACCTGCGCTGGCTTTCCATCAACAAAAGCAAGCTCTTCATTACCAATGCCTGAAGCATTCAAACTACAAGTTGCTTTTGTTACTTTAGTTATCTTTGTATATATTTTTTGAAAAGCATTTGATGTCATTATCCTCTTCTCCTTTCTGCAAGAACTGTATTTAGCTCATTTTCAAATTTAGAAAATGGTTCAGACTTATAGACACTATAGTTCATCTGTTTTAAAACGTTAATTACGCTTTTAAAATATGGAGAGACTTCACTGAAAGTTTCGAATGCAAAATCTGTTTCACATATCTTCATTATAAGTTCCAGCATATACTTTTGTCTCTCAATTGGTGTAATTGAGTCAATTTTATCAAAAGCATCCTGCTGCATCAAGACAAAGTCTATAATTTCAGATTTCCAATATGTAATATGGTAATCTACAGGAACTCCATCATCACCCAATATATTGATTTGGTCAAAGGCCTCTTTACCTTTTAAATTCCAGTTCTTTGCACTTAATACATTTTGAACCCAGTTTCTATCAACATTTTTAGATAAATACTCTTGAATTTCTGGATACTCCAAATATTTAGAGTAACTATCAATTGGATCAACCGCTGGATACCTCTTTGAGTCCGCTCTGCTTTGTGCCAATGCATAAAAACAGCGGGCAGCTTTCTTTGTTGATTCAGTAACAGGCTCTTTCAAGTTACCACCTGCAGGAGAAACAGTACCTATAAATGTAACAGAACCAGACTCTTTATTGTTCAAATATACAAACCCCGCACGAGAGTAGAAGTTTGATATAATCGCAGGCAAGTCCATAGGAAACGCATCCTGACCTGGAAGCTCCTCAAGTCTGTTTGACATCTCACGTAGAGCTTGTGCCCAACGAGATGTAGAGTCTGCAAGCATTAGAACCTTACAGCCCATTGCACGATAGTACTCTCCAATTGTCATAGCTGTATAAACTGACGCCTCACGAGCAGCAACCGGCATGTTTGAAGTATTACAAATAATAATTGTTCTCTCCATGAGCTTTCTGCCAGTACGAGGATCTTCAAGCTCTGGGAACTCTGTAAAGATCTCAACAACCTCATTAGCACGCTCACCGCAGGCAGCAAAAATAATCAAATCTGCTTCAGCATTTTTTGATATCGCATGCTGCAAAACTGTCTTTCCACAACCAAATGGGCCAGGAATAAACCCAGTGCCACCCTCTGCCATAGGATTAAATGTATCAATGATTCGTACCCCTGTCTCCAAGAGTTTAAAAGGACGAGGTTTATCTCTATACGCCTTAATAGCCCTCTTAACAGGCCACTTTTGAAGCATAGTAACTTTTTCCTCCTCATTATTCTCATTAACAAGGACAGCCATTGTATCAGTTGTAAGGTATGTACCTTTAGCAGTGATAGATTTTACTTTCCACTTTCCTTCAAACTTAAAAGGAACCATAATCTTATGGTCAATCCAGTTCTCTTTTACGCTTCCAAGCCAGTCGCCAGCAATTACAGTGTCTCCCACCTTTGCAAGTGGCGTAAACTCATATTTTACTTTATAATCTATAGGCGCTGTATATTCGCCTCTCTTTAAAAATATACCAGTCTTTGTATCGAGGTCATTTTGAAGACCATCAAGGTTTCTTGAAACCAAGCCCGGTCCAAGCTCAACCTCAAGCATTCCGCCAGTAAACTCAACCTCTGAATCCACTTTAAGTCCTCTGGTAGATTCAAAAACCTGTGCAGAAGCATAATCACCTGTAATTTTAATTACTTCGGCCATCAATCTTTCATCGCCTGATTTTACAAAACATATTTCATTCTGAGATACAGGTCCATCAACAAGAATAGTAATAAGGTTTGATACTATTCCAGTAATTTTACCTTTTGCTAAACTTTTAGTATCTGTCGTCATTTCTTCCCTCCAATCATCATAAATTCATTAGGGAATTTAATCGCTCCCCTTATTTTCTCTATTAATTTAGCAAGCATAGCCTCGCCGTGAGGTTTATCCAACTTAAGCCATCTCTCTATACTCATCAATTTTACGCAATATGACAGTACGAAATCGAAACTAAAAACGCCATTTTCACAGATTTTATCAAGTTCGTCCCACTTTATATTATCAATCGCCTTCTCTGTCTCCATTATATCGCCCTTCTCATAAGATGATACAAGCTTCTCAACAAATGGAAGATCACCATTTAATCCAAAATCGGGACTGCTGCTCTTTAAAATGTTTTCATAGTAGTCGCCATATGGAATAATTTTATTGGCTATTGGAAGATTATTTTGTCTCAAAGAGAGTGCAAGAGAGATGTTACGCAAATTAAGCTCTAAAAGAAAATACTCATTAAGCGTTCCTTTTGCAAAATCATCAAGCTCCTCATATAGAAATAGCAGAATCTCATCATTGATATTCAAATCTGGATACTCTCTTCTGTCACCCTTTGCATTAAAATAGTACCTAGCCAAAAATGGAAAAAACTGATCAGTGTCTTTAAGATTTTCTTCAAAGTCATCAAGAGAGTAGTATGATGGGGTTATATATTGGTCGCCCTCTTTCTTATAAAATAGAGAGTTTTTAATATCATTAAAAATAAAAACTTTCTTTAAATTATCAAAGTCTCTACTATCAAGCTGCTCCTCTGCAAACTCTATAAAATCTTCAATTTTCAGAAAATTTTTATCAGAGTCTAATATCAGTTCGATAAGACTTGATATGAAATAGTAATAATTTTTCATGGCCGTCTACTCTCCAGCAAATAGAATCTCTTTAGTAAGAGGTTTTAAATAAGATTGAAAAAATTGCAGAAACTCTTTATCTGTAAAAGATAGTAGATAAGAGTTATCTTTAGGTCCTATTTTAAACCCGCCATCCATTCTATTTTCGAATTTCAACTCAACGCCTTTTGATAGTATATCACTTGCTTTAGTTTTAAAGAATGTTGTCATATCATCTTTAGTTTTCTCTGGAAGAATTAAAACCAAACCTAAATCTTTGCTGTTTGGATCCCACTTTGCTACCATATCTTTGATAAGTGATTTGATAAACTCACTATCATTCATAGCATTTTTTACTCCGCCCTCTACTGAAGATTTAGATAAAATGGCAGTTATCTCCTGCTTTAGTGTCGCAATTGATTGATTTCCAACCATCTTAAGTTCTGAATAGACTTTTTGTTTTAATTGTTCTGCCTCTTTGTGTGCGTTGTTAATTATATCACGAGCTTGATTTTGAGCATTAGCCAAGATAGTTTGAGCTTGTTTGCTTGATGCCTCAACAATATCTCTTCCCTCTGACTTTGCCTTCTCTACGCCCTCTTGATATATTTTACTTGTAAGTTCTTTTAATTTACCTTCCATAAAATATATATACCCCTTTCCTTATTAAAAATAAAATTAAAAACACGAAAGATTATGTTAGATTATAGGATATGATATTATTTTAAAATAATCAAACAATTTTTTTATTTCTTTCCATATTTACTTTTTTTGATTTTTTTCTCTTTATTTAAAGAAAAAATTGTGATGATAATTACTACTTTTAATGTTTTTTAATATTTAAGATGATTATTAAAAGGAAATATTTTATTCTCTATAAAATTAAAAACCATATATTTTTAAGTCAATTTTGAAAGAGTAATATATGATAATAGTTGATATTTATAAAAAATAGATTATATTATATTTAGCTTTTGTTAAAAAAACGGAGGAACTATGTTTAAAAAAGACTTTTTGATTATAGTTTTTATCTTGGCAGCAATTGCAGTATACTCCCTAGATTATGATTGGCTTGAAAAAGTCAACTCAATGGAGAAGCCAGAACTAAATGTTCAAATTAATGAATTAACAGAAAAATTAAAAAAAGAAAAAAATGCAGAAAATTATGCAGAGATTGGAATACTATATCATCAACTAGCAAGAATAACAAAAAAGAATGCTCTTCCAGCCATGAATAATCTGGAGCAATCTTTGAAAATGAGTGATAACAGCGTAGTAAGGGGATATTATGGTTCTGCATTAACAATATATGCAGGTGAAAAAATGAGTTTTTCGCTATTGAATAAAGGATTTCAAATAATTGATGATACTGTTAATAGCGATCCAAAAAATAGTGTATTAAGAATTTTGCGAATCAGTAATGGTATAGATATGCCAGGTTTTATTTTTAATAAAAGAAAAAAGATTCTGGAAAGCGATATTGATTACTGCAAGAAGCATGAAATGAGTGATGATTATTACAAAAAAACACTAACGGATCTAGAATTAAGTTTTGAGAAAAGAGCAGGTAAATAGAGTCAAACTATTTGGAATAATCAATTTTATATAGTTCTCTTCATTGTTAATAGAGAGAACTATATTCTTTAGTCTCTATAATAGAGATCCGAATTAGAATGAGACTATCTGTCTATCGCAATGGATACATAGCCATTAACTTTGTTATTATCTTCACCAAAGACAGAGGAGTTTGATAGGTCTAGAATCTTTATTTTATCTAAAGATAGATCGTTTATTAATCTTAAAACAGCTATCAATCCACCAGATCCAAAAGCCTCTATTGTACCAATAGATAGTTGTTCACTGAAGTGATCTATATTTAGTTTAGAGAAGACCTCAACAAACTTATTATCTTTCTCTACTAGCTTTGGAAGAGGAACTCCTGTTGATAGATTCATTGCAACTACTATCAGTATTTTTTTATCTTCACTTTTGGATAGAAGGGTGGAGAGAGCTTTTGCGAGCATTATAGTGAACTTTGTATTGGTTTTTCCCATTATAATAGGTACAATTTTTGTATTAAATCCAAGAATGGATTGAATGAATGGAAGTTGCAGCTCTACACTATGCTCTCTACTATGATAATCATTATTGTATGTTATAAACTCTTTGTCACAGCTTACTATTATCTCATTTGCCTCTCTGTCAACCAAAGAGCTTCCAAGTGGTGTTGTATAAGAATCAAAATCAGCCAAAGCAATGCCATCAAAAGCGATTTTATGTATAGGTGATATAATGATGGCAGTATCATATTTTTCATCGAGCAGTTGAGAATATGACATACCAAAGGCTCTTCTCGCACTGCTATAGTCGGTAGTAGGAGCGACTATAGCAAATGGATAGTTAACCTTCTTGTTTTTGTATAAAGAGACACTATCATTTACATATTTAGATAATACCTCTTTCTCATTTGGGTAGTATATGCCTGCATATAAATACTCTCTGCTACTCATCTTTTACCCTATCTTGTTTTTAAGCTATGATGAAGTGTATGCTCATCTGAATATGCCATATAATCTATCTCTTGGAAGATAGAATCTCTATACTCACACTCATTCAAATATACCTCATCAATATTATTGTTATTCATCATATCATAGAGCTTTAAAAATCTATCAAGATGAAGTTTTATCTTTTTTAAGGCATATTCAACCGTTGTATTTGTTGTAATTATAAATGCCCAGCACGAAGTTTGAGCAATTAATAGCTCCCTTGCCATCTGGTTCAGCGTTCTTCTAATTTTAGGGTCTGATGTATCAGCATATCTATTTGACATCTCAACCATTCTATCCATACATTCATGATAATGTTTATATACCCAATCATTAGATTGATTTAACCATACCTGCATATAACCATTATTTCCCCAGCTTGACATAGATGGGGTTGAAACTTGGTTAACAGGGTATAGCTTTAAATACTCACTTGGAGTTATCATATCCAAGGTCTCTGATGATGCAATCTCTTTACATAGATTGTATATAAACTCTGGACCCTCATACCACCAGTGTCCAAATAGCTCTGCATCATATGGAGCTATAATAATAGGCGGTCTATCCATTATGCCAGATAGATATTCTACCTGTTTCTCTCTATTAAATCTAAAGTTTGCTGCATGACTCTTTACTTTATTCATCGCCCACTCATGGTTGTATGGCTGCTTATCTACATTGCGTCCAGTTATACGATAGTATTTAAAACCAGTCATCATTCTGATACCTTTCACATGCAGATACTCATCTACATAGTCCATAGGTAGATCGAATCCTATATCTCTATAGAATTCTCTATAGTCTGCATCTCCAGGATATCCCTCTTCCGCTGACCAAACCTGTTTGCTAGACTCAACATCACGACCAAAGGCAGCAACCCCATTCTTACAATAGAGAGGAGCAAAGATACCATATTTTGGTCTCTTCTCAGCATACAAGATACCATGGGTATCAACAAAAAAGAATTTTATACCCCACTTTTTAAGCCAATCTTCTAAACCCGGATAGTAGGCAGACTCTGAATTCCATATGCCATTTGGAAATTTTCCAAAATGTTTATGATAATTTTTTACAGCCACCTCTATTTGTGCATTTGTTCCATTCTTATTTACTTCCATTAAAGGCATAAAGCCATGTGTTGCACCACATGTAATTATCTCTAATTTGCCTAAATCTTGAAATTTTTTAAATCCATTAATTAGATTTTTATTATATTTAAAAAATGTATTTTTACAAGAGGTTAAGTTTGCATGGTACATAAGAGCAGTATCATAAAACTCTGTATTTTTGGTTCTATCAAGCTCTTTTCCAGATAGCTCTATAAGCTTATCCAATTTTTTTATAAATCTATCCTGTAAAAAAGGATCACAAAACATTTCACATAGTGGAGGCGTTATCGACATGGTAACTCTAAAGTCTATGTTTTCATTCACCAATCTCTCATACACTTCCAAGAGAGGAATATATGTCTCTATAATAGCCTCATAGAACCAATCCTCTTCCATAAAAGTCTCATATTCAGGATGTCTGATAAATGGTAAATGAGCATGTAGTTGTAAACATAAAAAACCTTTTGCCATTTAATTACCTCTTTTATTATTTTAGTTTCTTAAAACAGTTATAAATCTTTTTTTAATACTCTTTGCTCTATTATAATAATTATTTATTAAAATTTCTACTGGAATTTGCATTTATAAAAGATGAAGATGCAAAAAATCCAGACATTACAGGGTTCTCTGTATTATTAGTTGCTAAAAATTTTATCAACTCTTGGCTTCCTATTTGTTGGAATAACTTATCAACTCCACTGGCTTTAAGGATTTTTACATAGGTCTCATCATTTGACATCCACTCCTCATCAAATTGATCTGACATCTCTGACCTTGGAGCTCTACCAATATTGGATCTTAAAAGTTTCACAAATTGATTATCTTTGATATATCCAAGCTCTACAACATAGGCGCTGTTTGATTTTGGAAACTCTATATACCAATTTGAAGCATCATTATTAACTTTTATATCAAAATAGTATAAGCTGTTATTATCAGTAATATCATAAACTCTTAATATCTTATCTATATTATTTAGATTATGTTCATTAACTAGAGCATGATTGAAATCCCAGTAGACAAAACCCCAGAAAGGATCTCTTATCATAAAAACAAGCCTATTTTTATCATAAGAACCGGGAAGATTTGGAATATTTTCAGTAAATTTATCTATAAAGTAGTCTTTTTTCTCTTCATTTGTCTTATTTAGCATACTACTGGAGTAGTTGACATGTAGGTCTTTCTGCTTTTCACCTTCAATTTCTTTAAGTTTAATTATCCTAAGTATTAGAATAATAAGATCGTTTTTAGAAGTAATCTCTTCTATATTTGTGATATTATTTTCCAAAGCAATTTTCTCAAGCTCTTTCATAGAAAGATTATTTAAAGACTCAAATGTAAACATAAAAAACTCCCTATTTTTTTATAAAAAATAATAAATGCTAAATATAATAATTTGATAAAAACAAAATAAGCAATTTTATGAATAAACTATTCTATTTTTACCATTAGCTTTTGCTTCCAATAATCTATCATCAGCTATTTTTAAAAGAGATTCTTCATATCCATCTATATAGTCAGATTCAAGAAATGATATCCCCATACTAACAGTAATCTTTGAGCTAATATTCTCTCCCGATAAAACAAAGTTATAATTAGAAATCCCCTCAAGAATTCTTTTTGAAGTCTCTATTATACCCTTTTTTTCTGCGTTTGTAAATATTATTACAAATTCTTCGCCGCCAAACCTACATAAAATGTCTCTAGGGAAAATAATATTATTAATAATTGTGGCAACCTCTTTTAAAACATAGTCTCCAACTAGGTGTCCATATTTATCATTAATTGCTCTAAAATCATCTATATCTATCATAGCTATAGCAAAATAGACAAGCTCCGATTTTTCAGGTTTGTATCTCATTATAGATAGAGCTCTTTTTAGTTCTGTCTTATAAAATTCATTTAAAAATTTTCTATTATGAATTTCTGTTAAGTCATCAAAATTGGCAAGATCTGTTAGTATGTTATTTAGATCCTCTATTTTTACATTTTTCTTATCCAACTCAATATTTTTCTGCTCTAATTTTAGATTGAAAAGCTCCAATTCGCTATTTTTTGCCTTTAATTCTTCTATTATTAATTTTAAGTCTGTCACATCCATATATACTATTAAAGTTGCTCTATGAATATTATTATAAAATATTGGAGTTAACTCTACAGAGTAGTATTTTTTTTCTCCATTGCTATACATAGTCATCTCATGATGAACTTTATCTTTTGTTTCTGCTGCTTTATTTATCAAGTCTACAAGATTGGTGTCAGTGCTTGTCAATTTTATATAGAGTGTATTTAAGAATTTTTCTCTATTTTTTTTCTGTTCATTAGAAATATTGTGCATTCTAAGGAATGCTTCATTGTACTCCACGATTTTTAGATTTTTACTTAAGACTAAAATGGACTCAGAAATAGGATCTATAATTGATCGCATACTTATAGGAACAACATCTAAAAAATCATATCTATCTATTGAAAAATAGTAGAAAACAACACTTACAAAAAATAGAGATGATGTAATAACCATTGGATGGAAATCTATCAAAGTACAAAATAGATAGATAGAAAATATTAAACTGGAGCCTATAATAACATTTGTAGTCTGTTTAGAGAACAAGCTAGATTTTTTTGAAGAGTAGTAGAAAAGATAGTACATGCCCATTACAATACAAAAATATGAATATATCAAATTGAGATACATAAATGGACCATATATTGTATTAACAAAACCATCTCTTATTTCAAAATCAATAAAAAGATGGTGAAAATTGTTAGTTAAAACAGCCACTGTAGAGATCACTGGAACAAGAAATAGAACCAAATTTATTGGTTTAAATTTCCAATTGTTTTTAATAAACACAGTGCCTAATAGTAGAAAAAACACTGGAACAAAAAATGTTGGAATATATGATATGGGATATGCAAAATTATTATTAGGAAATATAAAAGAGATTAGAACCTCAATAATAACCATAAATGACCATAAAAGAAGTGAAAAAAGATGCAGCACAAAGTACAAAGATACATCAGTAATATCCATTCTTAAAAAGATATTCGCAATAAGGAATATAATAGAGATCATTGAGATAAAATTAAGGAAAATTACTATAAACTCATACATATGATATCACCATAAAACAACAATACATTTTAAAACTGCTCAAAAACACAAGTGCAGTTAACTAAGCATTATAACCTATTATTGTCTAAATAGGAATATTTTTATATAATATTTTTGCAAAAAACCAACTTCAATATAATTTCAATTTTTAATCACTATTTCCAATAACCTTATAACCAAAAGGCTATTAAGAAAAGCCTATAATACCTTGATTTATTTTAATTTTTATTATATTTAATTGATTATGAAAAAATATATTATGTTAATAGTTCTAATCATACTCCTCTTTTCATGCAAATCTAAATTTAATAATGAGAGCACAGAGGAGAAAGCTCCACTTGATGAGGAGCATACAGATAGCTTCTCTCCTAAATCTTGGGAGACACCAATAAATAGAAAATATGTAAATTTTGGCGATTCTGATATTGGTGAAGTGGTGCAAAAAAGCTCAATAGAGCCAAAATTGCATAATATATATAGTACAACAGAGAGGTTTTTTTATTTGGTTTCAAATTCGAAGCTAGATGAATTAAAGAGTATTCTAATACCCTCTGCATATAACTCCTTCATACTGCGGTTCAATGGTATATCTTTTATCGACCCATATGAGTTAAGAATTGCAAAACCTAAAAATATTGAAGATAACACATTCAGCTTAAAAATAAAGCTTATATTTGAAGAGAAAAATATCATTGGCACTATTGGCTATCAATTTGATGATGATAAATGTTTTATATATGATTTTGACGATAAATTATTTTATGACATTATGAGTTCAACTACACTAAGAAAACAGATAAATACAAAAGATGAGAGCAGTGACACAAGCAATGATATAATATAGAAATGTTTTGGTGTTGATAACCTAAAAGTTCATTTATAAAATTGGTATTTTAAAATATAATTTTAGAAAGAAGCCTAAATATATTAAACAAACTACATAACTAAATTATCAGAGTTATGATCATTATTGATTATAATAGGCAGATTTCTTTTCCATCTTCCCAAGAAGTAGTAGATCAAGCTTAGACACATTACAAATGAGAAACTTATAACATATGCCCACCACAAGCCAGTAATCCCTAAACTTGTTTTAGAGAGAACAGAGGCCAAAGGGACACGAACAACCCATAGAGATAGAAGACTAAATATCATAGTAATTCTAGTTTTTCCAGCACCATTTATAACACCATTAGATATAAACATCACTGTAAGCATAATATAGCCAAGCGATACAATTCTAAGGTATGTAACTCCAATATCAACAACATCTTCTTCATTTATAAATAGAGACATAAGAAAGTGAGGAAAGAGCTGTATTAGGATAACAAGAACCCCTGATATAATAATGCCTATAATTAATCCCCATTTGAATGTTTCATTAACCCTCTCAAACTTTTTTGCACCTATATTTTGACCCGAAAGTGATGCCACCGAAGCTGACAAGGACATAGCAGTCATCATAACAATTGATTCTACTCTATTCGTTGCTCCAAATGCTGCTATTGCCAAACTACCAAAGCCATTTACAAGACCAGTCATAAAGGCTGCACCAAGCGAAACAAGTGATTGTTGTATCATTGATGGAAATCCAATTTTAAATATTAAGAGAGATGTATTTTTATCGAATTTCATCTCTTTAAGTTTTGGAAGGATTATATGATCTTTGCGACTTAAGTATATAAAACCAAATATTAGAGAGATAAATAGAGAGACAAAAGATGCCCACGCTGCACCATTAAGTCCCATCTCTGGAATTGGTCCTATACCAATGATAAAAAATGGATCAAGAATACCATTAAGAACAGCACCAAAGGTCATAAAAAGAAGTGGAGTCACAGTATCACCTATACCCCTCAATATAGACATTATTAAAAATGAGAGATATTGAAAACCAAATCCATATAGAGATATCCTTAAGTATCCTTTAGCAAGATCAAATATCTCTTCAGGTGTATTCATCAGTTTAAGAATAAATCCACTGCATGATATACCAATTGCCATTATTATTATACTTAAAACGATTGCTATAATAAATGAGTTATTAACAGTCTTTTTTACCATCTCATAATTTTTCGCACCAAAATATTGAGAGACAAGAATAGTGGTTGCGATTGTTGCACCATTAGCAACAGCAATAAGCATAAACATAACAGGAAAACTTACCCCTGTGGCACCGACAGCATTATGACCTACAATTTTACCAACCCACATTGTATCTACTATATTATATAGTGTGTTAATAAAATTTCCAAGAAGCATTGGTAGAAAAAAATTGAATAGGTGTTTAGGTATACTTCCAACTGTTAGATCTCGACCAGCATTGCTAGTACTATTTTTTGCCATTTTAGTAATTTCCCTTAAATGTAGCTCTTTATAATAGAATAATAAAATTAAAACAAGAGACTAAAGAACAAATGCAAGAATATAGTTTTATAAACTAAAAAAAATAAAGTTTAACTATATTAAGAATATATAAATAGGAATAGATGGATTAACCAACATATTTCTTTATGGTATCTGCATATTTTTTTACAAAAAGATCATCTGTATCAATCAAACCCAAAGATGATAGTTCTGAAAAAGAGACAAACTTTATCTCCTGAAATGAGGCAGATGAGATTGAAGCCCCCTCACCTTTTATGTACAAAAACATAACTATATAAACATCATTCTCTTTAGTAAATTCGATACTCCCAACCTCTTCTATTATGTTCACAGACACTTTAAAATAGTCATTAAAGCCTTTAACTAGAGCATCATCAAACTTATCATCAGCATCAAGTTTTACTTCTGGAAAAGACCATTTCCCAGAATTATCCTTTACTACTAAAAGTTTACCGCCCTCAACATAGAAAGCAGAAGAAATATTGATTACATTTTTTTCCATAAAATCTCTCATCCTTAAAAATAGAATATAATTATAGTATTGAAATACTATAATTATAATATCCCTTAATAGAACAAAATACTTTAAAAATTATACATGTTTTTATATAATAATTCAAACATTATTTATCTTTTTTTAACTATAAAAAGAGTTTTAAATAATTAAAAGTATATTTGGCCTATTTTGTATTTTTAATATTTAAAATCAGCTTACTACTATTTATATGGGTAATTGCGATAGCCATGCTATCGATAACATCGTCTTGAGCAGGTATTTCAGAATCTTTTAATATTATCCTAACAAGCGACTCTATCTGTTTTTTATCAGAGCGCCCATATCCAACAATAGCCTGCTTTACCTGAAGCGGAGTATATTCAGCAATCTCTATACCAGCCTTCTCTATTGCTAAAAGTATAGTTCCCCTTGCTTCTGAAACAACCATTGCAGTCTTTACATTCTTTGCAAAAAATAGTCTCTCCACAGAGGCAACATCTATATTGTGCTGACTTACAATTTCAGAGAGCTCATCATAAAGAATATTCAATCTTTTTGATTGTGAAAGCGTACTTTTTGTCTTAATCAGTTTTGAAAAAATAAGCTTTGGTCTAACCGTCCCGCTCTCTAAAATTGAGACCCCAGTTCTTTCGATACCAGGATCCACCCCCATAACTAGCATATAATTTTAACTTTTAACCCTTATAATTTTCTGGCAACTTTAAGTTTGTATAGACCGCCTGAACATCATCTAAATCTTCAAGTTTTTCAATTAAATTAAGAACTTTTTCCAGTTTATCTTCACTCACTTCCTGATATGAATCTGGTATCTTTGTAACTTCAGCTGAAATATGAGCTATGTTTTTATCATCAAAAGCCTTCAAAACATTCTGAAAGTTTTCTAACGTTGTAAGCACCTCGATAGCATCATCTTCCGCAATAATATCATCAGCTCCCGCATCTAAACCAATCTCCATAGCCTGCTCTTCAGTTAGAACTGCCGGATCAAAAACGATAACACCTTTAGTCTTAAACATATATGATACACTGCCATTGACACCCATTGCTCCACCCATCTTTGTAAAGATTGAACGAACATCACTTGCAGTTCTATTTTTATTATCGGTCATTATATCAAGAAGGACAGCAACCCCATCAGGTCCATACCCCTCATATGCAAACTCTTCATAGTTAGTCCCATCAGAATCACCTGCGCCCTTTTTTATTGCGCGCTCTATGGTATCTTTTGGCATATTTGACTCTTTTCCCTTTAAAATGGCTGTCTTAAGCCTTGCATTGCCATTTGGATCAGAGCCGCCAGTTTTTGTTGCAACAACAATCTCTCTTATTATCTTAGTGAAAATCTTACCCCTTCTAGCATCATTGGCAGATTTTTTATGTTGAATATTTGCCCATTTACTATGTCCTGACATAGTTTTCTCCTTAAACAAAATAAAACGATTATATTTATATAATGAAAACATATATATAAAATGGAATGATATAATCTATAATAAAAGAGTAGAATTGTCAATGTTTGACAGATCTCGTTTAAAATAATTCCACATAAACAAATTTATAAAGGCTGTTTTTTGATATTTTTTTTAAAAAAACATCATAAATATGAAAAAATATTTTTTGCAAAAAAATGGTTGAAAAATTATCAAAAATATTTGAAAATGGAACAATTTTAATAGTTATTTATCTATATTTGAAGCCGATAGTATATATTCAAACATATATACTCCATAGTATAAAAGTGTGAAATAATAAAAACAAAGTTACAATACTTTTTTTGAAAAAGAATAGGGGAAAAAAAATGAGATTAACAATTGATTTAAAATTAAGATTTGTATTTACTGTAATGATATCTATCACAGTATTTGTTGGGGTTTTTGGACTCTTTTTACTGTCAAAAACATTAGGTAGTATTAAAGAGATAGAAGATAAAGGCATCTTGCTGCAAGAAGATTGCAATGTTATTCTTTCTTCATTCTATTTATCTCTTGATAACTTAAAAGATGCCGTATACAGAGTTAAAAATTTTGAAGAGGCTATGGATCTAAAAAAAGCGACTGATGCAAATAGAGATAATTTAAATAGATCTTTTGCTGATATGGAAGCAAAAAAACACATAAGTAAACTGCTGGAAGAACATTTTGATGAGATGGCTGAAGCAAGAGCAAAATATAGAGAAGCACAAGACAGATGTTATGCTGCATTAGAAAAAGGAGATAAAGCAACTGCAATTGATATATTTGAAAATGAGTGCATTAAATATTCTAATGAGAGAATACATGCTGTTTTAGAGATGACTGAACATGTTATAGAGTATGTCAATGGATTGTACCAGCAAAGTATTAAAGATGTTAATCTATCATTTATTTTAATAATAGGTTCAATAGTAATTGCAGTAATATTTGGAGGTGTATTGCAGGTAATACTTACAAACTCAATTGCAAAGCCAATAAAGATAGCTTGCCAAGTTGCAGATAATATAGCAAACAAAGATCTAACAAATGCAATTGAAGATGCATTTATGTCAAGAAGTGATGAGATTGGGGATTTGGCAAAATCATTCCATAAAATGATAGAGGGACTTAATGAAGTTATGAGCAGTGTTAAAGAAAATGCAAATATGATATTTTCTGGTGCTGAATCTGTATCAAATTCCGCTCAAACACTATCATCTGGCGCAACAGAGATGGCAAGTTCAATAGAGGAGTTATCTGCATCCATGGCTGCTGTTGAAAACTCAATAGATAATGATGCAAATAAAGCAATTGAGGGTGAAAAGATAGCAAGAGAGTCTTCAATAGAGGCAAAAAGTGGTGGAGAGGCTGTTAATGAGACTGTTGAGTCTATGAAAAAAATTGCAGAGACCATACAAGTGATATCTGACATCGCAAATAATACAAATATGCTTGCCCTTAATGCTGCAATTGAGGCTGCCCGTGCTGGAGAACATGGTGAGGGTTTTGCTGTTGTCGCAAGTGAGGTTCGAAAACTTGCTGAGCGAACAATAAATGCAGCTGATGAGATCAAGAAAATTGCAACTGACAGTGTAGAGGTCTCAAATAGAGCTGGAGAATTGATTGGAAGAGTAGTGCCAAGCATAATAAGAACAAGTGATATTGTTCAAGAGATAGCAAGTTCTGGAAGAGAGCAAAAAGATATGGTTAGGCAATTGACTGGAAACATAGGACAACAAGAGAAAGTTACACAAATTGTAAGTTCTAACTCTGAAGAGCTGGCTTCAGCTGCTGAGGAGATGACAGCTCAACTACAAATTTTGGTAGATATTGTTAATTCATTTGTATTAAAAAGCTAATATTTGCTATACTACTATACAAAGAATAATATTTGCTTATTTATGATTGAATTTGGTGAATAATTTGATGCAGTTATGCACAATTTAGATAACAGTAGACAAAAAACGGAAAATATATTATTTTTAATAAGATATGTATTAATTTCAAGGATTATTTAATGGGAAAAATCTTATTTTCATTTTTATTATTGATAATAATACAACCACTAGTATTTTCTGCTGATGGAGAAAATCTAATAAAATCTGTTGGTTTTGTATCAGCCATAGAGAAACAGGGAGACTCAAAAAATGATCAGCTCTCAGTTGATGATAGAAAGTATGCACAGCCATATGGTATAACTTTTGATGATAACCTACTCTACTCAATAGTTAATTATAAAACAGTACAGATATTTGAAAAGAATAAAACTGGTGTATTCAAGCTAAAAACGAAATTTGATATCCCATCTACAAACCCAGAGCAATCAAGCTGTCAATATATCGCAGTTGATAGTACAAATAAAAACTTATTCATAAGTAATTATATAGAACATACAATCTATATTTATAGTAGAACCTCAAGCGGTGCTTATGTGAACACTGGAAAGATTAAGACTGATGGCCTTGATTTAGTCAATGCCGTTGGTGCAAAAGGCCTAACAGTAGATAAGAGTGGATTGCTATATTTAGTTGATAGTGATAACTCTGTGATATTAGTTTTCAAAAAAAATGCAAGAGGAGAGTATGAGTTCAATAATCAATTTGGCTCTCTTGGTTCTGGCAAAAAACAATTTGTGTTCCCTTCAGATATAGCAATGGACAAAAACAATAACTTCTATATAACTGATACAGGGAACAATAGAATACAAATATGGAAGAGAGAAGCCTCTGGAGGCTATGATTTTGTAAGCAGTTTTGGAAGCAAGGGGACAGCACAAGGCAGATTTTATGGACCAAACTCAATATTCATTGATAAAAATAACTATATATATATATCTGACACAGGAAATAACAGAGTCCAAATATTCAAACAGAATGCTGATGGAGAGTATGATGCTATAGTAAGATTTGGCACATATGGTACTGAATATGGCAAATTTGGTGATCCTGTAGGAATTGCAGTAGATAATGATGGCCTAATTTATGTTGCAGATTTTTATAATGACAGAATACAAATTTTTACTCCAGAAGAGAAACAGGTAGATTAACCATTTTTTCCTTTTGAACATTAAAATAGCTTGAAAATATTTTCAATTTTAGTTACATTATCATCTATAAAAAAATATTCTAAATTGTTATAACTTTTAATCCTACCATATTGCTGTTATAACTTGTTTAAGAGGTGCATTTTGTCTAAAGAAAATAGATCAATTTTAAATAGAACTAAAAAAAAGATAATCATTATAGTTATACTAACTATTATTATTGGTGTCTTCTTGAGTTTAGTTTTAATAAAGCTAAATGATATGGAGAATATCGATACACTTCTGGAAACAAAAAAGCCTGCACTTCCAAGCGTACTATTAGATAAGAATGGAAAAATAATAACCCAATTCTTCTCTGATGAGAAGAGAGATATAGTAGATCTATCTATGGTTCCCAGTGAGCTTGTTAGGGGACTTATTGCATGGGAAGATGAGTCTTTTTATAACCATCATGGTTTTAACCTATTTTCAATAGGAAGAGCAACTCTAAACAACTTCTTGAAAAAGCCTGTAAGTGGAGCTAGTACAATTACACAGCAATTGTCAAGAACTCTCTTTTTGACCAATGAGTTCTCATTAAATAGAAAGATAAAAGAGCTATTTATATCAGTTCAGTTAGAAAAAAAATATACAAAACAGGAGATACTATCTCTCTATTTTAACCATGTGCCATTTGGACAAGGGATAAATGGAGTTCAGGCAGCAACAAAGTTCTTCTTCAATAAAGATGTAAATGAGCTAACTATTGCAGAGTCAGCCTCTTTAATAACACTGATATCAAACCCTACATTCTACTCATTCATAAGATATCCAAAAAACCATAGACAAAAACAGAGCGAAGTTTTGAAAAAGATGGTTAGGGTTGGAATTGTATCATCAGAAGAGGCTGATGAATCGTTTAATGAGTTTTGGAAAAATTGGAGAAATACAACCTATTCAACTAGAGGTGCTTTCTATAGCAGAGAGGATAAAGCTCCATTCTTTAGTGATATGATCCTAAATGAGTTAGAAAAAGATATGCCAAACTTAAATCTCTTTAAAGATGGATTAACTATATATACAACACTGGATTTGGATGCCAACTCTGTGGCGGAATCATTAATGAAAGAGGTTATAGATAAACAGCAAAAAGTATTTGATAAAGAGCAGGTAAACCTCTATAACACTATCCAAAATAACTATATATACACAATAGGGCTCTTGGCAGAGACATTCTCTTTAACAAATATTAAAATAGATAACAGATCAAAAAATGTTAGTTCTGGACTAACCTACTATAGAAAAAGCATAAATGATCCTCTTCTACTTACAGCGCAAATTCTTGGAGTTACAGATATTGAAAATCTTACAGATGTAACATTAGAAGATGGAAAAGATGGTGCAAAAATGCTCTCACAAGTTCAAGGGGCATGTATAGTTCTTGACAATAAAACCGGAAAAATATTAACACTAATGGGGGGAAAAGCATTTGATCCAAACCATAGATTCAATTTTGCTACTCAAAGTAAAAGACAACCCGGCTCATCTTTTAAACCACTTGTATATTCAGATGCACTAGATACTGGAATATATAATCCTGCAACTATACTGATTGATAAACCATATATTTTTACATTCAATTCAGATGATCCCGATGATTGGTATAGACCAGAAAACTATGGTGGCATATATTATGGCAAAGTATCTTTTAGAAGAGCTCTTTTAAAGAGTCTAAACATTCCGGCATGTCAAATATTTTATGAAATTGGTAAAAACAATAGATACAGATCTCCAATTGATAGAGCTGCTGCTCTTATGGGAGTAACATCTCAGAAAGAGATAAATGAGAAGTTTAAATATGAGGTCAGCACAGTATTGGGTACAGGCTCAGTTTCACCAATAGAGATGGCAGTTGCCTTCTCCACATTCGCTAATGGCGGAAAGAGAAATATCCCATACTCTATATTAAAGGTAGAAGATAGAGATGGAAGAATAATATATGAGCCATGGAGAGAAGCTGAAAAAAGAAACAAAAACCAAAAACTGCAAGTTATCTCTCCTCAAAATGCCTTTATTATAACAGATATTCTAAAAGGAACAACCTCTAATCCTGAAGGCCTACTTTATAAATATAGAAATGAGATATATACAAAATATAAAGAGGCAATACCTGCTGATATTGCTGCAAAAACAGGAACAACTCAATATTGGAGCGATGGCTGGGTAGTTGGCTATTCACCAGAGATAACTGTTGCTATGTGGGTAGGGTTTGAAAAATATGGTATAAGTTTAGGGTACAATCAAGATGGCTCTATGATATTAGGAAGAGCTTTTATAGAATATATGCACCACTATCATAAAGGCAAAGAGAAGCAGACATTCACTGCTCCAAATGGCCTATATAGACTTCAGGTTTGTAGAGAGTCAGGCATGCTTCCATCTCCTCAATGTAGTGAAAAATCACTATACCTAGAGTATTTTCTGCCTGTTTCAGTTCCAAACAGCGAGTGTACCGTTTGTAGCCATAATGAAGATATTAAAGAGAAAGGTGTTAGTGAGTTTTTAAATATATATGAAAAAAGTTTTGACGATACTCAATTTTCTAGTGATATATTTGATGTGGATTTTGCTATGTTGGACTCTATTTTTGCAACCACTACGACAACAACAACCACTACAACTATTCATACTGTAAAAGATAACAGTGTTGATACAACAAATGATAATACACATGCAACTAAAGTTGAGCCAACACAAAAAGAGGTATCGGCAGATATTAAAGAAATACCAACGGAGAGCATTCAAAAAATAGAGATAAAAAGCAGTGAAAATATAGAAGCAAATGATAATAGCGAATAGTTAAGCATTAAAATTATTATACTTTGATATAATGTAAATTTCACATATAAAACAATTCAAAAAAATGAAAAAAATAGTCTTATTAATATTAATAATCACCACTCTCCTATCATGTTATAATAAAACAGATTATGAAGAGGATGCCTCTATGTACTTTGATGATGGTTTTTGTACACCAACTTGTATAGGCAGAGTTTATATAGAAGATGAAAATTCACTTAAGCTAAGATATAAGAAATATGGCTTGCTTTACTCAAAAGGAGCACCTGGAGTAGCTCCAAGATCAATAGTTGATGCTATTTATGATGAAAATATGGCTAATCTAAAAATTAAGAAAAAGATTAAGCTTCCAAAAGGTATTGATTACTCATTAGAAGATAGCTTTAAAATGGTTCTATATGATAATAATTTGTTGCTATACAATATTAGTAAGAGAGAGCTATATACCATTGATAAAGCAAGATTTAAGATCTTAAAAAAAGAGATAGTTGAAGATGCATTAGATACTTTGGATCTAATAAATTATTATAAAAATGATTGCAAAAATATTCTTATTAATAAAGAAAATCTCTCTTATATGACAAAAAGTGATTTGGAAAGTAGTAATTATAGGCAGCTAATAAACAAAATAGGCGAAAAAAATAGAGATAGAGAAAGTATATATACCACATATAAAAACTATAATATGTATAGTTATAATTATAATATCAAAGAATATGACTCTAATAACACTTTAACATCCGAAAATAGCCTACTTATGAATTTAAATTATGATGAAATAATAAAAAATAGTAGCAAGCTAATCACCACTCTCCACTATACTTGGCAAAGAAATTTGGTAACCTATATAACTATATGGAATATAGATAAAGATGAAATGATTGCAAGGGTAAACCCTGTCTATTTAAAATTGCAATGCTATGATTATATTATAGAAAATAATTATATATGGTTTATTGGAAAAAAATTTAGAGACAATCAACTTTATATATATAAAACTAAAATAATTAGCTATAATAAATAGGATATCTTTTTATAAAAACTATCTATAATTAAAAAAAATAATCTTAATCAAAAATAAGAGAAAAAATTATTGATTTTTAGATAATATTGGTTTATACTTTGATATTATTATCGATTATAAAGTTACTTTGTATGGAGGTTTTTTAGATGAGCAAAGACGAAATTGTATCTATGGTAAACAAGATATTGGTTGATGAGTTTGAAAAAGAGGAAAACGAAATAAAACCAGAAAGCTCATTGTTTGATGACTTAGAATTGGACTCATTAGATGGTATCGATTTAATAGTTGCTCTTGAGAAAGCTGTTAAGCAGGCTACTTCTAAAGAAGTTAAAATTGATGAAGATAAAGCAAAAAGCTTAAAGACAGTTAATGATATTTATAAGGTTATTGAAGATTTAACTAAATAGAGATAGTTATTTTTTAGAAACCATTAAAAGGCTAACCTTTTATGAACTTCTCTATATCTTTAATGGAGTCAATATTCACATTATCGGTATAGGCAGCTTCGCGGTTAGCTTTTTGTATCTCTTCATAGATCTCTTTTCTGTATATTTTCACATTAGATGGTGCATTGATACCGATCTTTACACAATCACCCTTTATTCCCATTATGGTTATTTCGATGTTTTCACCTATAATAATAGACTCTTTCTCTTTTCTAGATAATACAAGCATATTATACTTCCTTATCTCTTATTAAAGGATGTCTAACAGTATAGCTATCATTTGTGCTTACTATCTGTTTCCCAATATGTTTCTTTTTATTTAATACTATAGGGCCCAATAGATTTATTGTAGATTTTATAGGAGTCTCATGAAGAGTAACTATATTTAAAACTATTATATCCTCCTCATCTTCTATTTCAAGATCTTCTAAATCGGCAGGATCTACCTCTAGTTTATAATCTGGATATACAAGTTTTGGATCTATTATTAAAAAAGCAATATTTTTAAATTTTTCAGACTGTAACCAATAGAAAGGACTATTGTCTGCACTATCTAACAGAACAAAATTAGTGATATCTTCAAAGCCCAAGATACCATTTTTGAAAACCAACCTCTGTTTTTCTGAAATGTCAATCTCTCCAAAGGCTTTTGTCAAAAGTTTCATAGTATAAAACCCCTCCACAAACACAAACAAACTTAATAAGATTTTTTTTATATAAGCAAATCTATAAAAATATCAAAATCAAACAAATATATAATTAAAGAGCCCAATAAAGGACTCTCCAATTATACTATATTTAACATATATTGCAAAACAAATTTTATCTTAAGTAGTCAAGCAAACTTGCTCTGCTTAATCTTGCTAAACTTGCTAAACTAGCTTTATGGGCAATCTCTAGGTTTTTGAGATCTGTAATAGCCTCTGATATATCAACATCCTCTACTTTAGATAAAATCTCTGTATAAGATAGTTTATCTCCCTCGAGTCTCTCATTAAGATTACTCATTCTCTTAGATAGAGCGCCAGTCTCTGCTAAATGGTTTGTTATATTTTCAATAGCACTATCAATTGCACCTAGATACCTACCACCAATATCTTCAGAGTTATTTTGCAGCATTGAATCACGAAGCCCCATCATAACATCAAATATTGAGGAGCCATAGACACTTGCAGTCTGACTATAATTATCGCTTCCACTTGCCTCCTCCAATATGCCAAGCTGTCTAAAAACGTTTCCACCCTCTATATCTGCAATCTCTATCTTATGAGGTTTTGTACTCTTTAATACCAAGCCACCTGTCATAGGATCTATAGTCGCATTTACGGCGATAGGTGAAGCATTAATTTTTTCTGTTATTGTGTAGGCATTATCTCCAGCCTTAAATTTTATGGCAACACCATCAATCATTACAGATTGATCACTTGCCAATCTAAAATCTTTTGTATTAACAGATGAGTAGATAGCAAATTGCTCTGCCCAGAAGAGCTCATTTCCCGGCTTTGTTGCACTTATATATTCTCCATGGTCTATCTCTCTAAGCTGTTTACCGCCATCACCAAAGTATTTAACCTCTTTAATCATAGATTCACTTATCCCCGGCACCACACCCTCCATAGTCTCAAAAGGTTTTGTGAACTTTTGAAAACCACTGAATAGATAGTCACCTTTATATTTAGTGTTGGCTTCAAGAACCATTCCGCGTAGATATTGATCTATCTCCACAGCCATCTTTTGCCTATCCTCTCCATTATAGATACCATTCGCACCTTGTACAGCAAGCTCTCTTGAACGTTGAAGATACTCAATCATCATCATCATCTTGTTCTCAACCAAGCCTCTCTGTCCCTCTGCATCATTGATGTTTCTAGTATATTGCTCTATCTTTTGTAGTTTAGTGTGTATTGTCATTGCTTGTGTAACATCAGTTACCCCCTCACGAGGCAATCTATGTTTTTTACCACTGTTTATCTGCTCATTCACCTTATCCATTGAATATTCCCTACTCTTTAGGTGAAACATATTATTATCTGACATTGTGTTACTGCTTATTCTATAAATACTCATATTTTTTAACTCCTTTTATAAAATATAGTTATAGTTTTAATATCAAAGTCTCTATCATCTTATCCATTTCAGACATAATTTTTGCGGTTGCATTATAACCATGCTGAAACTTAATCATATTAGCAAACTCCTCATCTAAGTTTACACCACTAATAGATTTTCTCATATTCTCAAGGTTTGTTGTAATTACCTCTGCATTTTTAAACCCCTTCTCAACATGAGAACCGCGAGCGCCAACATCAGCAACTATATATTCAAAGTATTGAGAGAATGTTTGAGACATACCAATCATTACTCTCTCCTCTTTCAATGATAGTATATTCATAGCATTGGAAGTGTCCCCTACTCCATTGAAAACTTTTGTTCCATCTCCATTTATATCAGTTCCGCTTGCTGCAGCTATATAGCTAACATCAGACTTTATTCTTTCGTTTACAGACATATAGGCTGATGGGTTGGTTAATGGAGAGACAGTCCAATTTGTGCTATCTTTAAATTTATCAACCTGATTTGTTGCCTGCCAGTCAAAGCTTCCCGCTGCTCCACTCTCTTTTAGTATGCCAGCATAACCAATTAGAAACATTCCATCATCTTCAACATGCCTAATTACAAAATCTGGATTATTTGGATCCATTTGATAGTCAGCTTTTAATGACAATTTTCCATCTGGATTTAGAAAAGCATTTACTCTTGCTCCACTATCATTTATTTTTCTAACAACCTCTTGTAGTGTATCAGTCTCATAGTAGCTAACAGTTATACCATTTATATTCATATTACCGCGAATACCAATTTTATCGTACAAATCAAGCTTATTCTCACCTGTTACTCTAAAAATATAGCTAGAATCATCAGCCCCATCTCTATTTCTATCATAGTTACCCAATGGATCTGTAACAAATGGAAACTGAACAAAGAAATCATTACCAGTCTCACCATTAGCACCAAAGCCGCCTCTATGAATCTCATTTATCATATCAGTCAAGTTTGCAGCAAAAGAGTCAATCCTCTTTATTTCCATCAACAAATCTTTATCTCTAATCTCTAAGAGACCTGCAAGCTCTCCGCCTCTAACGGCAAGCTTTTCGCCATCAGTCCAATACGTATCAAAATATCCATTGTTATTTGCATTAGATATCAGCTTCAGCTCTTCATACTTTTGACCTTGAACCAAGTGTCTACCACCGATAAAGATAATTAACTCATCTTTATCCTCACGGCTTATCTGTACATCAACAATCTTAGATAGCTTATCAATAAGTCTATCTCTCTGATCAAGCCAATCGTTAGGGTTGTCTCCTACTGCCTCGCTTCTCAATATCTTATCATTGAGAGTAGCTATATTTTTTGCAATATTGTTGATCTCTTTCACTTTGTCTTGAATTTCACTATCAGAGTTATTTCTAATATGTGTAAACTGCTCAAAGTGGTGTCTAACACTGTTGGCCAAAGTATTTGCCTTCTCAAGTGTAGCAACACGAGCACTTAACTCCTCTGGGTGGTTTGCAATATCAGCAAAGCTTCCAATAAAATCATCAAGAGAGGTTCTCAAAGTATTGACCAAGGTATGATCATTTGAGAGAGTAGGTTCAGTATAGACCATCTCCATCTGATGAATATATTTATTTTTAATTTCAAAAAATCCAAGCTCTCTGTTTTCAGCAATAAGCCTATTGTCAAGCAGTATGTCTCTAACTCTCTTGATATTCAAAGTCATATTGCCCTGTCCAAGCTGTCCAGGTCTCTCCTCTCTAACAAGATGAGGCATAAATATAGGCTCATACTCTCCAATATTAATAACCTGTCTTGAATACCCTTCAGTATTTGAATTTGATATATTGTGTCCAACGACATTCATCGCTTGACTATGTGTCATAAGAGAGCGCTTTCCCATCTCTATTCCATGAAATGTTGATACCATTTTTTCCTCCTAAAAAACTCTATATAAATCTATCTACACTAATTGGTACATCTTTTCGTAAAGAACCATTATTACTCTTCTCTTTACTATATTGCTTATTCTTTACTTCATCGGGCATTAGTTTTTCTACCTTTAATCTCATAAAAAATAGAGAATCATTCAAGAGCTTCATAACGATTCCCTCATTTTCTCTATATTTTATAAGATTAGTTTTTAGTGAATGTTTTAGTTTAATAATCTCCCCATTATCACTTGTGGGGCTTTTCTTTATAGAGCTATTAAATGAAGTAAGATTTGATTCGAAAAGTTTTGAAATTTTATCCTGCTCGGAGGATAATTCATAGAGATAGCTGTAGTTATGATTGATAATAGCTTCTCTCTTTTCATTAGAAATTAAAGTTAGTTTCTCTACTATATCAAGCAGTGACTCCAACAATATCTTGTCAGATGTGTAGTTTAGGTCAGGCACCATCCTTGGTCTCCCGTTTTTATAAAAAGATAATATAATTATCGGGAGGATAAAATTTTACTTAAATAGTTTTTTCTATTTTTTATTGCAATCAATAATATTTAATAAAAAATTGACATTGCAAATAGTTTGTACTATTATAAAATGCTATGAAAAAGAGATTATTTATAACATATATCTTAATATTTTTATCAATATGTCTATTTTCTTCAGATAACTCCAGTTTAGATGAAGAGGAGAATCAAAAAAATAGGATAGATAAAAAGAGTCGAGAAACATATTTTTATATTAGATGTTTGGAAGCTATATCAGAAGAGATCACAGGAAAAGTCCTAACAGCTGAACAGATAAATGGTTTAAGAAAAGAGTTGATGGAAAAAGGTATCATTGATGAATTGGGCATGGATACAAAAAATAGTGAGAAAGTTATAATGGCAGCATTTAAAATCTTTAAACTCAAAGCAAAAGCAAAGGTATACGTGAAAAAACCTGCAGAATACAACTATGTAATAAGAACATATTATATGGAAGCAAAAATAGATATTCCAGACCCTGATATGGAAGATGAGATTATATTCAAGAAAGATGAATACATAAGTCACTCCATCATGCTTGATAATAACAAAGATATGATTTGGAACCCAGGTGAAGATCTTGATCTTCAAATATTTACAACAAGTGTAAATTCTATTGAGCCAAGAAAAGAGGATATATTTTTTAAATATTCACTTATAGACCGCTATATTAAGATCACCAATAATTAAATCTAATTATTACGAAAAAGCAGTAGAGAGAAAAAACTACTCTCGACTGCTTCTATTTTAGAAAATTACTTTTTTAGAATGGGTTGTCCCACATCCATCCTGCTGGAGGAGTTGTCCAGTAGTTGACTCCATCTCCATATACATCATGGATCTCTGCGCTCCCTTCGGTGCCTCTGTTGAATTTAGCATCAGTAGTATTGTCCCTATTTAGCAGATCAAAGGTACCAGATATAGTTGGGGTTGCATACTCTTTGCCATAGATCTTACAGTTTGAGATAGTAGTTTCGCCTCTTGCTCTTATACCATAAAGATCTGTAGGTTCAGGTGTATCTGTAAGTGTAACACTTGAACCTGCTATTCCAACTATTGTTCCTCCCCTAATTTCCATTATACCATTAGCACCAACAGCAAAAATATAGCTGTCAATAGTTGCACTGCCACTTGCACCTGTCATTGTACCACCATTTATCGTAAGTGTCACTGCAGAGATGGCACCAGTTCTATCTGCAGTAGCATCTCCTGTGATACCAGTGATAACTCCGCTATTTATAGTAACATTCATCCCCATAATGGCAGCAGCAACCCCCGATACCGTGCCACTATCCAAGCCAACTATATGACAATTATCAACTGTAAGATCTCCCATACATGTAACTCCAATAGCATCGCTATATGATGCACTTGGACTATCGGTATAGCGAACGCCCATAATAATAAGATTTTCTAAAGTAAGTTTTGCAGTAGCAAGCATTGGATCACTTCCCAACGCAACAACTCTTCCTCCAGCCATATCAACAATTTGAAGTGTATCATCTCCACCTATTGTACTCATATCACTTGTATTAATTCTCTCCCAAGTTGTTGCATTGTAGCCGCCCTTAATGACAACGGGATCGTCAGAGATGATCTCAACTATCTCACTATATGTACCTATTGCTACATATATATGGTTCCTTGTACTTGTAAGCATAGTAACAGCTTTTGAGATTGTTTTTACTGGAGAGGCAGCCTCGCCACTATTGCTATCATCTCCAGCGGTAGAGACATAGATTCCTGTTAGATCAGAAGTAGTGTCGTCTGTTGTAATAGTTGTGTCACCACTATTATCACCCCCACCATTATCATCATCACCAAAAACTCCACTACAAGCTGGAAAAAATACTATAATAAGCAGTAGTGCTAAAACAATAAAAAATGAGATACCTCTCTTTTTTAGACTTCTTAAATTCATAAAACCTCCTTTAAATAATATAAAATTATAATATATTCGTTTTTCTTATATATTATAATTTTATAAGCATAAAAATATATGTTTTTTATATAAAATAGTCAATATTGATGAAATATAAGAATTAAAAAATATCTTGAAATATTATTTAATATTGGCTAATATTAAACTATTTTCTTCTCATATAAAAAATTATAGACAAAAAAAGCAGTATGAAGATTTCTTTATCTCATACTGCTTTACTATGTTAGAAAATTATTTTTTATGGGGTGTTCTAAAAAACGACATCATTCCATATGTTTGTGCCAGAGCCCCCTATATCATAGATATTTGCAGCCCCAACTGCACCTTTATAGAATTTAGCAGAGGTGGTTTCTCTATATAGTACATTAAGATCTCCATTTACTCTTCTGTTGGCTCTTTTGTATATATACTGCAGTAAGAGATGGTTGCTGTATTATAATTAAAAACACCATAAGCATTTATACGTACTAGAGCTACTATCTGCTCCTATTATGATTCCAGCAGAAATGGTTAGTGTGGAGTTGTTATAACTTAAAACAGTACTAACATCATTAGTTACACTAGTAGTTCCTGTCACGCCTGTTATGACACCACCCATTTTATTTATATTAAAAGATCAACTAATTAATAAAATTAATAAGAAAATTAAAAATAGCTCTTTATATCATCAGGGATAGGTGCTGTTATTACTATATTTTCATTTGTAATTGGATGAATAAACGATAGCTCTTTTGAGTGGAGCAAAACTCTATTTGCTTTAAGCTTAAAATCTCTTCTAAAGACAAATTTAGATTCTCCAACAAGCGGATGTCCAATACCAGCAAAATGGATTCTGATTTGATTTGTACGTCCTGTAAAAAGCTCTATATCAAGGATTGTATAGTTGTCACCATTTTTTATGACTCTATACTCTGTGATTGCCTCTTTTCCTTCGATTTTGGCATTTATAATTCCACTATCCTGTTTTAAAACTCCATTAACAACTGCTATATACTTTTTGTTGATAGATCGAGATGCAAACATCTCCATAAAAAGTTGCTGATTTTTTTTGCCAAATGCAAATAGAATTGCACCTGTGGTCTCTCTATCTAGCCTATGACATGGGTTAAGTTTTGGGTTATTTGGAAGAGATGAGAAGAGTAAATTCACCAGATTAACCAGTGTATTACTCTTCTCATTTTCATTTGGAATAACTAAAAGATTTTTGGGCTTATTAAAAGCCATGATATAGTCATCTCTATATAGAACCTCTATATTTCTTAGAATATTAGAGCTTTTTCCCATATCTCTTTTAGATTTTGTATATTTTCATTAATGATAGGATTGCTGCCCTCTTTAATTGATAGACTTGCTGTACTATTTGTTGTACCAATCCTATATATCTTTGAACCAGCCATCATCTCTTCAAACTTTTTCTCATCTTTTAATGGAACAGTTACAAGTAATCTGCTTGGAGATTCTGAAAATAGTTTCTCTTCAACAGTTAAATCTCCACTGATCATTGAAAGATCAATATCTGCTCCAATTTCACCAGAAAAAGAGCTCTCTGCTAAAGCAACAGCCAAACCACCATCAGATAGATCATGAGCCGATAGAACCATTTTTTCTTTTATTGCT
>JAVBQL010000002.1:0-119338 GCA_031549085.1 Spirochaetota bacterium | reverse complement strand
ACATTTGTGAGAAGTAAGTCAAACTAACCATTATATAGGATAAAAAAAGAAAATAAAACAATGGTAAAAAAACAATTGATAATCACAAATAATAGTGTATAATAGACTTGCATCTTGTTTAGAGATGTTTGGTCTAAGGCTGTTGAATCAGCAAAAAGGGCCGCACCCTTTTTGGACTAAATATTGGATTACTAAACAACATGTCCGCTAGAGGAGATAGGTGTATCTTGTTTAATACACCTATTGAATTGATGCGGATATGAGTATGCCTGCACTGGTTTAGTGCTGGGCATTCCTTCTCGTAGTAATCCGAGGGTGTTTAGCGTGCGGACTTTACCTTTGCGGGCATACTTTTTTTATTTGCTTTTGAAAAGTATAGCCAAATTTTAATAAAAAGACCTCTATAGATGGAATCCTATAGGTTTTTGATTTTTTATTTCTATAAAAAATACTCTATCCAGAAGCAACGAAGGTAGAGAGGAAAGCTAAATCTCCTTTTTGTTTTTTTGCACTATTTTTTGTTATAGACTTACATCCCTATAACATGGTCAGTTTTAATACTATTGTCTAGTCCCGCCACTTCAGCTTCACAGATATTAAAATCTTTTTGGTTTATTACTTATCAACAAGTTGCACTTAATAGGCAAACAGCACTTAAAAAAATAAGCAGAGCTTGTTACTTCGTAATAAAAAAAAGAAAGAAAAAGTAAATATTTAGAGGGTGGGATTTTATCCCCTCTAAATATTTACTTTTTCTTTCTTCTTTTCTTTTTTGAGTAGCGTTCGCTCGTTTGATATTATCGTAATGACATGGAAACCAGAAATAACAATTTAACGATTGTTAGATGTTGATAGGACATTTGTGAGAAGTAAGTCAAACTAACCATTTGGGATGTGTAAATGGTGCTAAGAAATCACTTCCCAACGCAAAATGATGAAAATATCCTATTTAAAATATCATTATTTGTAACTTCGCCAGTAATCTCACCAATATAGTTGAGTGCACTTCTAATTTCATACGCAGCAATATCAAGCTCATTAATATCTATATCTTTGGCTTGAATAAGAACCAATCTCGCCTCATTAAGAAGATTGTAGTGCCTCTCATTGGTTATTATTGGATCTTCGGCCTCAATAGTGTTCTCTCCAAAATTCAGCGATAGAAACTCTCTATTAAAAGAGTCAACACCCTCTTTTTTTAATGCAGAGACCCGAACAACCCTATATTGATTTTTTTTAGAGTTCATAAAATTATCTATCGAACTCTCTATATCATCAATCCTCTTAACATCAGCCAAATCTATCTTGTTGATAACAAAAATTATCTTCTGATCATCTATATTTTTGATGTTTTCGATATCATCTTTTGAAAAAAGAGATATTGAATCCAAAAGATATATAACAATCTCTGCCCTTTTTGAGAGCTCTCTTGTCCTCTTTGTCCCCTCTTTTTCGATAATATCAACTGTCTCTCTTAAGCCTGCAGTATCAAATATTCTAACTGGGATATTATCTATATTAATTATGGAATCAATATAGTCCCTTGTAGTCCCAGCAATTTCAGAGACAATCGCCTTATCTTCATTTAATAACAGATTAAAAAAGGTCGATTTGCCAACATTTGTCTTTCCAACAATAACAGTGTTGATTCCCTTTCTGTAGGCTCTTCCTCTAGTAAAATTTTTCTGCAAATTTTCAATATTTTTTAGAATTGAGTTAAGGCTCTCTATCCAAAGAAGAGAATCACTCTCAAAATCCTCCTCAGGATAGTCAATCAATACTTCTATTGAGGCCAAAAGCTCGGAGAGCTCCTCTTTTATCGAGTTTATCTCATCTTTAAGCCTGCCATTTAGCTGCTGTCCAGCAATTTTTACACCTTTGCTGCTGCTGCTGTTTACAATATCCATTATCGCTTCAGCTTTTGTTAGATCGATCTTTTCATTAAGAAAAGCCCTCTTGCTGAACTCGCCCCCCTCTGCCAGACGACACCCATTTTCAAGAAGGAGCTTGATAATTAGTGATACAACCAGGTCACTTCCATGACAATTAATCTCGAAGGACTCCTCGCCAGTAAAGCTCAATCCATTTTTGTAGGTAATAAGAAGAACATTGTCGATGATTTCACTATTATTATAGATGTTTCCATAGTAGGCCCTGTGGGATTTGTACTCATTAATGGTTGAATTGTTGGCTGTTTTAAATATTTTTTTCAAAATTGCGTGGGAGTTTTCCCCGCTAACCCTTACAACAGCTATTGCAGATGGCCCAAGAGGTGTTGCCCTTGCACATATTATATCTTCAAAGTATCTTCTCATAACTACTCTTTATTTAAACAACAATGTAAATTTAATTAACCTTTAAAAAGAAAAGTTAAAAAAGTCGTTAGATTTTAGTTGTATAGTGTGTAACAAAGATTTTTTCTCGGATTTCCCAAAGGAAAGCCGTCAAAAAAATCGACTTACATGCTGTATAACTAAAATCTAACAGTTTATAACAAAATAATAAACTTTGTTTTTTCTTTTTTTATCTCTTTTTCTAAACTCACCTTTCCTAAAAAGAAAAGGGGGCGGGGGATAGGTGTAAAAAATATCCCACACTAATCAAATTTATCTGGAAGCTTAAAATCTTCCAATATATAGTCAAGCTCTTTAAGATCTTTCAGAATCTCTGTAAAGTGGAGAATAAATCCCCCCTCCTCTAATATCCTCATATAGCTTAAAAAGCTCTTATCAACAAACATTCTATCATTGATAAATAGACTTGCATGGCTTGCATTGTGGATATTAACCTCTTTAAGAAAAGTTGTTAGCTCTTTGGAGTAATTTTTTGAAAAGAGCTTGCCAGAGTCTATAAAAAAGGCCACATATTTAAAACCGCCCATCATTGGTCTCTCAAGAAGTCCATCAACAACAGTAACAAAGTTGCTATTATTGGATATTTTTTTTGCAAACTCTTTTGCAAAATTTTTTATATGATTATTTTCTCCAATATGTATCGCCGCAATCTGCATAGCACTCCCTGATTTTAAAAAAGAGATATTCTATTGAATTATAACAAAAAATAGAAAAAAATCCACCTTATTTTTCAATGGTATACATTTTTATTGTAGAAGAGGATACAAACTTGAAATGATAATTATTTTACTATCGTTAAATAGTTATCATTTTATTAATTATTTAAAGGAGTTTTTAATGGCAAAAAATTCAAAGAGAAGTTTTATTATTATATTAGCTGTTGCATAACTTATTTTTGCTTTTGCAGGATGTGATAGTAACACTAATGGTGGTGGTGATGATCCAACCCCAGTCATAGCTGTATTGGCAGCTATTAAAAAAAATAGTGTTTGGGGATATATAAATAGTGCAGGTGAAGAGGTAATTACTGGTCTTGAATATGCATATAATTTTTATAAAGTGAATAGAAGCGGAAATGGATAAAATAATATAGTTAGTGATGGAAATGGTACATGTACTACGGGTGGTCTGCCTGTAAATAATGGGTTTACTTCTGATTTCTAGATAATTATTTAGATGGTTTAAATTTTTGTTTTAGTTAATAATTAGGTGGGTTTTAATAATTTATTAGAACCCACCTTTTATTTTTTTGCGCTGTTTACTCTAATATTAAATGGTTAGTTTCAATACTGTTATCTGTTACCACCACTTCAACTTCACAGATATTAAAATCTTTTTGGTTTATTACTTTTCAGAAAGTCACACTTAATAGGCAAACGTCACTTAAAAGAAAAGAAAAAAGAGAGAATTAAAACATATAGGCTTAAGGTGACACCCCGCCTATATATTTTAATTCTCTCGCTCTTTCTCTTTTTTTAATTAGCGTTCGCTCATTTGATATTTTCATGCTGACATGGAAACTAGAGATAGAGATTTAATTACTAGTTTAATATTGTTAATAATTTTGATATAATTAGATGCTACAAATAGTTAAGGTAGTAGCTATGCTAATATTGTCTATACAAGATTTTTTACTATATACTCTTTTCTATCAGGCGTATTCTTCCCCATAAAAAAACTTACTGACTTTTTTAATTCACTCATGTGATTAACAGTTATATTAACTATTCTCATATCCTTTCCTATGAAATTCTTGAACTCACTTGGTGAAATCTCTCCAAGCCCCTTAAATCTAGTGATTTCAGCAGTAGTTCCAAGCCTCTTTAAGGCATGCTCTCTCTCTTTTTCTGAGTAACAATAGATTGTCTCTTTTTTATTTCTTACCCTAAAAAGTGGAGTCTCTAAAATGTAGAGATGCCCTGAGGTTATAAGTGACTCGAAAAAGACAAAAAAGTAGGTCATAATAAGATTTCTAATATGAAAACCATCAACATCAGCATCAGTTGCTATAATTACCTTATTGTAACGAAGCCCATCAATTCCATCTTCAATGTTGAGTGCCTTCATTAGATTGTATAGCTCCTCATTTTTGTAGACAATATCTTTGCCCAAGCCAAAGACATTGAGTGGCTTCCCCCGTAGTGAGTAGATTGCTTGAAAAGATGGATCACGGCATGAGACAATACTGCCGCTTGCAGATTGACCCTCTGTTATAAAGATCATAGACTTATTTCCATTTTCTGTTTTGCTGTCAAAGTGATATTGGCAGTCTTTCAGCTTTGGAATACGAAGAATTATCTTTTTTGCCCTCTCTCTTGCCTCTTTTTGTACCTTCTGAAGCTCATTTCGTAAGTTCTCATTAAACTTAACCCGCTCAATTATCTTATCAGCAACAGCTTTATTTCTGTGAAGATATAGAAGAAGTGTCTCCTTTATTTTGTTGGTGATCTCAGGTTTTATATCAATGTTTCCAAGTTTGTTCTTTGTTTGAGATTCAAAGATTGGATCTTTTAGTTTAACTGCTATAGCACCAACAAGCCCCTCTCTGACATCCATACCGCTATAGAACCTGCCACCATACTCATTGACAGCCTTTAATATTCCCTCTCTAAAAGCCTGCTGGTGTGTTCCGCCATCAGATGTATATTGTCCATTTACAAAAGAGTAGTAGTTTTCACCATAGCTATTAGTATGCACTAGGGAGTATTCAATCTTATCTTCTTTGATATGAATAACTGGGTATAGTCCATCACCATTCACCTCGGCCTCAAGCATATCAAGAAGTCCATTTTGGCTCTCAAAGAGCTTTTTGTTGTAATACAGTTTTAGGTTTGCATTTAAATAGGCATAATTTTGCAACCTCTTCTCTATATGCTCATCTAAATATTGATACTTATTAAAAATAGTCTCATCGGGGATAAACTGAACTAGAACGCCATTAGGCTTATTGATTTTTCCGCTGTTCTCCTCAACAAGCACACCTCTCTCAAACTTTGCAGATTTGAACTCACCGTCTCGATAACTAATAACAGTAAACTTGCTTGATAGGGCATTAACCGCCTTAGTTCCAACACCATTAAGCCCAACAGAGAATTGAAAAACATCATCATTATACTTTGCCCCTGTATTTATCATAGAGACACACTCAACGACTTTGCCAAGAGGGATCCCTCTTCCATAGTCCCTTACAGTTACAACATTATCCTTTTGCTCAATGAGTATCTTATCCCCATAACCCATAATGTACTCATCGATAGAGTTGTCAATAACCTCTTTTAATAGAACATATATTCCATCATCACTATCAGAGCCATCTCCAAGCCGACCAATATACATACCGCTTCTGGTACGAATATGCTCCAGTGAACTTAATGTCTTTATTTTTGATTCGTCATAGTTATGCTGCTCTTTTGCCATTTTTTTATTATCCTCAATATTAATCTATATGAAATTATATAACATAATTTTTAAATTATTTTCTTTAACTCACCAACAATAACACCAATTATTTCTGATGCCTTTGTGGCATCACTATCTATACACTGCAAATTTATTAGAGCGTTGATATTCTTCTCAAAATTATTTGGTAATATTTTGCACTCATTTAAACATATTTCTACTATACGTTTCTCACCAGGGTTTGCAAGCTCATTCAATGTAAATATAATATCAAAGTAGCTTGCAAAAAATGCAGCGATTCTATTGTTAAGATTTACTATATCTTTTCTATATATGGATTTTAATATCTGTTTGTCATAAGATACTATTGAATCTGAAAGCAAGTTCATATTCTTTTTTATAATATTCTCTTTTAGTCTCTTTGGATAGGAAACAGAAAAACGCTTTTTTAGTTCTTGAAATTGATTGTCTCTATCGAAAAGAATTTTTGAGTTTAGAAGATTATACCACAAGCATGTGGAGAATCCATTATAGCTAATGCAATTTTCAACAACATCGGCAATGGTATTTGTGAAATCATTTAAATTTCTGTAAATTATATCAAAGTCAACTCCAGACTCAAATGTGCCATTGTCTTCTTGCTCCCAGTAGCAGTTTCCAAGTTCAAGATATGAACAATATTTTGATAATATTTCATTGCGAGTTTTTGAATCAATGCTATTTGTAGAATAGATATAAAAATCGTAGTCAGATTTATCATCATATTTCTCTTTTGCTCTTGAGCCGCCAAGCACAATTGCTTGTATCTCATCAATTTTTGAGAGTTCATCTATAAATTTACTTATAAAATTATCTAGCACAATATTTTCCATACTCATTTCCAATCTATAGTAATCTAATTTTTATCAACACAGACAGTAATAATTCTAACTCCTTTACTGCCAGCAACACCATAGTGTCCCTGACCCAAACCAACAAAGTGAGCGTCTCCAACAGTTAGCTTTTCTGTATACTCATCACCATTTTTATTGACTGTTGTAATTGTGATCTCGCCATCAATTATATAGTAGAACTCCTCTTTTTCATCATGAAAGTGAAGCCCCATTGCTCCATTGGGCTCTATATAAAAATCAATTAAAAGATTAAACTTGGTTTTTGATATTCCCTCTTTTGTTCCATTATCTTCAGAAAAGATCCATTTTGATGTTGTTGTGCCAAAGCCTCTCTTTGCACCATTAAACTCGTTGTTTTCATGAATTGGAGAATATTCTACTAAAGCCATATCTTCGCTTTTTTTGTTGACTGCGAAGCCATATTTACCAAAATAGATTTTATTGATTGAGTTGTGAAATTCATCACCACCAAAGATATGCTTACCCACTATTCCCCCTAATAATGTTTAAGAATTTTATTGTTTTGGAAAATAGTAGGATAGATCTTATTATTAAAAATATCAACTATTTTTTTATATTTGTATTGATGGAGTGTATGTACAAATATATAATGGTTAGTTTAAGTATTATTGTTTGTTTCAACTTGTTAAACTACACAGATAGAAAAACTTATCTGTGCTTTACTTTTCAGAAAGTTACACTTAATAAGCAGCGTCTATTCATTAAATATCATTGTGCTGACATGGAAACCAAAAATAACAGTTTGATGATTGTTAGATATTAATAGGATGTTTGTTAGATGAATATTATAACTGACCATTTGCAATTTTTAATTTACTTAAACAGTAGAATCTAAAAAAACTTTACAGAGAGAGCTATATTTTGCTATTATGAAAGCTAGCAGAATAGATATATGAAAACAAAAACCATAAAAATTATCATCTATATTTTTATAATCACATCAATTATGATAACCAATATAAGTGCAGAGGAGATAATTGCAGATACAATTGAAGAATTTCAAGATAGCGGCATTGAAAACTCAAAAGTGCTTAATGAATATCTAACCTCTGCCAATGAGTATCTAAAGAGAGACCGTTTTGATAAGGCACTGGAGATGTTAAAAGAGGCAGAACTTAATTTCCCGCTCTCTCCGCTGCCAAACTTGAAAAAAGGGAATCTTTATACCAGCCACAAGCTCTATGACAATGCGTTAGGTGAATATCTTAAGGCAAAGAGAAAAGGATATCTATCTGAAGAGCTATATAGAAATATCGCCTCGCTCTATTCAAAGGTTGGAAATGACAAAGAGGCATTAAAGACATATCAGGAGGCTTTCAACAAGTTTTCAAAAAACAGAGAGATCTATGATAGTTTGGGTTGGCTCAATTTTAAGGTGCATAATGTCAAAAAGGGGATAGAGATAACAAAGGAAGGGCTTGAGCTTTTTCCAAACTCAAGTGAGCTTTTTATGACTTTGGGGACACTATACTCCGATATATGGGACTATGAAAACTCAAAAAAGGCATATTATGATTCGATAAAATATTCCTATCAAGATTATAAGAGTAATTATTTTCGTTCTGTTGTCTACTATAATATATCAGTGCTTGAGAAAAATTTTTTAAACTATCAAGACTCTTTAAATAGTGTAAATGCCTCAATTGGGCAAGAGAATAGAGGCACACCTCACATACAGCTTGCAATTTTGCGAATCTTTTCGCTAAATCTTAGTGATGCTTTGATAGAGGTTAGAGAGGCAATAAACCTTAAGCCTGATACGATGTTTTCTCACTATCTTTTATCATATATTTATATTACTGCAGGAGAGCTTGATAATGCGATAACGATATTAAAGTCCCTTGAGAAAAACAGCGATTTTGAGTGGATGCAGTTTTTTGGAATGAATAAGGATACCTATTTTTCAGAGGTTTTCTCATATATTTCGCAGGCCTATGAATATAAGGCAAATCAAATAAAATTTAGAGAAAAAAATAATTTTTTTGAATCATTGTTAGTTCCATTCAAATCTCTCTATTATAAAATTTTATCAAATTATTATCTAAATCACCATGCAAATTTGAGTATAAAAATCGCTGAAGAGCTTATAGATGGCGGGAGTATTCTTGAGGGAATCAACCAGCTCTACAATACATATAAGAGGGTTGATAATAAAAAGGCAAAAAAGATGCTTATATTAAAAGAGAATCTTCCGATTCAGATGAACCATAATATGAAAAGGCTACTGCTTCTTGATAAAATTATTTTAGATTTGAGATTAAAGAGATCTTCTGTAGATGGATTTTTTAGCGGTTCATTAAAAGATGGTGATATTTTTCCTCTTATTAAATCAATAGAGAGTCTTGACCCAAAGTGGGAGAGGGAGATTAAAGCAGAATCTCTATATGAACTTATAAAGGTGTCAAAAGGAGAGATTAGGGAGAGGGCTATAAGAGAACTTTTCTTGATTCATTCTCCATATATTGGACTTTATGGACTTAAGCTTGGTGTATCAGTTGAGTTTACAAGCGATACAGCTAATAGAGGAAAAATTGTTTCACTCTTAAAAAAGTCTGGATTTGGAATAGATAGCAGCAGTCCTATAAAAGCTATAATAAAACCACTTCCTAATGATCTATTCAGCATTACTCTGGTTTATGAGGATAGTGTTATAAAGAGTGATAATTTTTCTTTGAAGAATAATAATCTTTCAAAGGAGATATTTGATTCATTTTTTGTCTATATGTTTAAATGATAATTATTATCTCTAAATGATAGTGAAATTTTCTTTAAGCAAATGTCCTATCAATATTTAACAATCATTATCACCATATTTTTGGTTTCCAAGTTAGTACAAAAATATCAAACGGGCAAACGTCACTTAAAAAAAGAGTTCTTTAAAAGATAGTTTACAACATTGCAATCTGCAGAAGAGATTGATAGATCATACTCCTCAAGAAGAATCTGAGGCAGTGGCCATGAGACCTTATCCATATTGTACCACAAAATATTTATATCATTTTTATTATCTATAAGGATTTGCAATACCTTATTATTTTGAAGATAATCTTTGATATCATTATGATAATTTTTAAAAATGCTCGGATTCTTTTTATTAAGGTGATTATTCTTAATTTTATCTCTATTTATAAAAAAGCTAACAAGAGATTTGAAATTCTTAAAATCCTTAATCCCAGCATCAAAATAGTTCTCTAGTAGATAGTTAGAAAAATCTGGCTCAATAAAAAATATCTTATCTATTCTATCTTTATGAGCTGTATAGAGCTTTAAAAAAAAAAGTGAAAAGAAACCAAAACCTACAAGATTTACAGATTTATTCTCATCAATAGAATCAATTATATTTGAAAAATCATTCTCAAAATTTTCTAAGTTGAAATTATTTTTATTATTCAAAAAATGAAAATTGATTGTAGTAAATATTAGAGTAAGATCCTCTTTTTTAAGATTAGAAAATATTGAGTTTTTAAAAGGGTATGCCGGAGAAAATAGCAGAACACTATTTCCATCTCCATAAATCTCTGTAGAAATAAGGTTTTTTGAACTACTCATCTATACTTTTCCTAAAAAATCACATCATATACAAAATATTACAGCAATATACTCTATATCGGCATAAGCACTGCTATAACTTTTACAATTTCAATTTAAAAAGGCTAATATGTAATAAATTATTTGATAACTTCATTGATAATTTTTTCAATAGCAAGCTTATTTATCTTTCCTAATCTATTTTGTGGGATTTGCTGCCAGAAAAAATATTTTGGAATAGAGTAGCTTGGCAGATAATCTGTAAGCTCTCTTTTTATATCAGAATTTTTCTTATCACACTTATCAGTATCAAAAAAGATATAGATCTTCTCATTTTTCTCACCAACATATATCTCTTCCCTCTTAACATCCCTTTTAAGTATTGAAGAGAGATAGAGAGCCATCTTATCACGGACGAAGTAGAGATCAACACGCTTTCCGCCTATCTTTGTAAAACGATTATTTCTGCCCAAAAGCTTAAAATTGTTATTACTATCAAGTTCAACAAGGTCGTTTGTGTTAAACCCAATATCTTTATCATAGAGAACTGATATGGCTGGAGAGTCTATAAAGAGTTCAACCTCTCCTCCCTCATTTGACATAACCTTTACATAGGAGAATATTTCCCACCTATCTGAGATGGCTTGTACTCTGTTTGCAATACCGCCTGTCTCTGTAGAGCCATAAACCTCTATTATTTTAAGACCATTTTTAAAAAATTCTCTTGATGTTGCTAATGATAGTGGTGCAGATGAACTAAAAAACTTTTTGCAATGGCTGAAGTTGTCAATTAAATTTAGAGCTGCAAACATATTATAGTAGTTTGGTATAGAGACAAAAATTGAAATATCACTATTTTTAACAAAGTTTGATATAGTATCCGGAGTAAAATGGTGCTCTATATATAGAGAAGAGTCTGTGTAGAGCGGGAGCAGAAGCCCAAATAGAAAACCATATATATGATAGATAGGGTTTGTTAAATAAAAGGTATCACTGCTGTCAATAAAGAATCTTTTTTTTAGCTCTCTTATCTCTGTCATCAAATTTGTATCGCTTTTTGGAATTAGTTTTGGCTTTGCTGTAGAACCTGATGTGTATAAATATATGTGTGTATCTTTTTTCTCTTCATCAAATTTATTAAGTGTCTTCTCTATTTTTTTGCTTAAACTAAAATCTTCCTCTATAAAAAGATCTGCCTTCACATCCTTATCATCGCTTATCACAAGTCCATCAGAAAAGCTCGCCTCATCAACTATAATCTCTACTGGCATTAGGACAATTTTAGCATTAAATTTTAGAAAAAGAGCGACAGCAGCAATAAAGGTTAATCTATTCTCAATAAAGAGATATATTTTTATATCTTCCAATTTTGAAAGAGCTATTTTTTCACTTAAGCTCCTCTCTAACTTTAGAGAGATATCAATAAGCTCTCTCTTTGTTACTGTTTTGTCATTTGAGAAGAGCCTATATTTTTTGTTATCACTATCTTTAAAAATCGAGTAGAGTTCATCACTCATAGAGCTGCCTCAAAGAGGTAGAGGATTCCCTCATGCTGTTCAATAATAGTAGATTTTCCATTAAGAGAAAGATAAAACGGTAAGAGAAGGCGAAATATTATTCCGCATGGATTATCTCTAACAATTGGATATTCTGTGTAGACCCTACTTTTAATATTATCTCTCTTTGAAAGGGTAAGAAAGCTATCTTTATCTGTAAATATGTAGTCACTCTTTTCTAGTATAGAAACAATATCTTCTAACGAATTGTATTCACCAAGGTAATTAAATCCCTTTGTACTATTTGGAACAACTCTGAATGCAGCAAACACTGGAACAATCTGCTTCTCTACAGTTTTATCAAGCAGAAAGAAGTTTGAAAACTCCTCACCTGTTGATACAATAAACTCTCTATTTAGTTTAACAATATTTTTCATAAAGTTTATAAAAGATAGATTAGTCAACATTCCATCAGATATCACAGTTGTATAGTTGTGTATGCCTTTAATTATTGTAAAGTATCCAAGCGGTGTATTGTGGACTGAATTGTGAAAGTGTGTTGGGCTTACAAGTGTATCTTTATCTACAGTTATACTCTTTATTATGTCATTTGTTGTGTTTATTTCAGAGAAGCCAGAGAAGAGGTATATCTCATCATCTTCTTTAATTGTCTTCTCTGTACTTTTGTCCAAAACATAGAATATACCTTTAGAAATATCACTCATTCTCTTTCTTAGAGGAGAATTTATTGAAGTTGTTATCTCTTTTGAGAGGTGAAGCTCTATTTCAGATTTCCATGAGGCATCCTCATTAAAAAAACCATTTTTGAATTTTTTTATAGCATCAGCCTGATTTTCCAAAAGAGAACTTAAAATTGCTATATTAGTTATATCAGAGTACATTTTATATTAAAGTCTCCCAATTATATTTAAGAATTTTCTTTTTTCCCACACCCTTTTTGATAAATATTTTATACAAAAAGGTATTATATTTCTGATTTAGAAGGGAGAGAAAGAAACTTATCGAACTCACATATCTAAACTAGAGATTTCACAACAACACATACATTATTTCCGCCAAAGCCGAACGAATTCTTTAAGAAATATTTTATCTCTTTTGATACGGTTTTAGATGGAATTATTGTTTCATCCATATTGTTATTAAAATCTTTATGTTGAAATATCTTTTTTTGTTTAATCATCTCTAATATAATAGAGATTTCTAAAATTGCGGAGGCTCCAAGTGTGTGTCCAATAAATGACTTTAGAGAAGTAATCATATAGTTGTGGTTGAAGATAGACTTTACAGTATTTATCTCAACCTCATCATTCATTTTTGTTCCTGTTCCGTGTGCGCTTATGTAATCTATTTCACTTTTATCAATACCCGCCATAGCAATTGATTCTAATATTGCCTTTCTCTGCATTGTTCCCTCTGGATCTGGGGAGGAGATATGGTATCCATCAGAATTTGATGCGACCCCTACTATCTCTGCAATAGGCGTCTCTTTTGGCTCACTCTCAAGTACGAGTATAGAGCCCCCCTCCCCAAGAGAGAGGCCATCTCTATCATTAGTCAGCGGCTTTGTACCTGTGTGGCTCATTAACTGCAGTGAGTCAAAACCAATCATAGTTGTGAATGAGAGAGTATCAACTCCTATCACTATTGCTTTTTTTAGAATGCCAGCTTCCAAAAATTTGTAGGCCTGCATAATTGCATGACCAGATGAAGAACACGCTGTTGAGAAGGTAAAAAAGTCACCAATTTTATCTTTATATTTGTTTTTTAAATTGTCAATAATATAACTGAAGAAGTGTTTTTTAAAGAGCGGATATTTATAACCATCTTTGTACAGTTTTTCATAGACCTCTTCTGTTGAAAAAATTGAACCTGTGGAGGTTGCCATAAATATCGATGATTTTGTAGTTAGAGACTCCTCTATGAGGGAGGAGAGGTATAAGACTATCTGTGTTGCTCTCTCAAACTCACTGTTTGGGAGTGGTTTATCTATTTTAAAATGTGGATGTTTAAATAACTTATCATCTGTAACTAATTTTGTTCCGTTATTAAGGTGCTCTATGATCTCTTTGCTGCCCCCCCCACCTTCACCAACACCTAGCGACGAAACACTAACACTTTTTGTAACAAAGACTCTATTTTTTCCCATTTTCCACTACAAAATTATAAAAATTTTCAAAAGTTACAAAGTGTTTTACTATTATATCGTTATCTTTTATCTTTATTCCGTATCTTTTTTCCAATTCAACTATTAACTCCAACAAATCTATAGAATCAAAAAAAAGACCATTTTTACCAACAAGCTCGGTATCATCTTTTATATCATCTTTATCTAAATCTGGGTCATTAACAATTAACAATATTAGCTCTTTTAACTCCTCTTTGAGGTTGCTACCCATCTATATATCTCCTAAACTCTTCTTTTTCATTTTTTCGGCTCTTTTTATGCCGTTTTTCCCCGCCCCTCTGTTTGTTTCCTAATCCTACTTCTTTATTACAACAGGCATCTCTATTTCTAACCATTAAGCTTTTCTTTCTGTCACCACCCTTGCCACAACCACCTCTATAAGCTATCCCAGTCTCCTCTGCTCTTTGCCTGCTTGCCCTTTATTACTCACTCATTGTGTTTGATGGCTCTTCAGCCTCACTATTATCTTCTGTATCTTTAATAACAGTAGTTTTTGCCTCTTGAGAATACTCAATGGAGTTAAGTATAGAAAGCAGACTGTTTCTATCCTCTTTTGATATTTTGTCTTTCAAAGTATATGCTTTTCCATCACTTGATTTCTCATAATATTTGTTTAAAAGCGCCCTATCATTATCATCAGTCACCTTTTCAATGATAGAGTTATTAAAATCTTCAGTTGTTATTGAGAGCGGAAGTGATTTCAACATATTTGTTACATATTCTGCTGACTCTGTATAGTAGATATCCTCTGTAGATATGAATTTACTTTTTGAGAATGAGGATGCAAGAATTGCACATACAACAATTAAAAGGAAGAAGAGTATTACAAAAATAGATGTTGCACGACTTAAGAAAGATGCTGAGTTCGCCCCAAAAAATGATTGCGAAGATCCACCAACTATTCCAATTCCGCCGCCACTCTTATCCTCTTGAAGAAGAATTGCTGTAACCATCAATACACATATGATCAAAATCAATACTATCAATATTCCAATTACTATTTCCATTTTTTTCCCTTTTTTATTCTTTTTGTTTATATCTTAATTTTACACTCTCATAAACAAAAGATGCTATTTTTCAAACTCCACTATTCTAGTGAAAGAGTCAACTTTTAGAGATGCTCCACCAACAAGTGCTCCATCAATATTAGGTTTTTTCATAAGGCCATCAACATTGCTGTCATTTACAGAGCCACCATATTGGATTACAAGGCTGTCAGCAACTTTTTTACTATATAAAGAGGTTATTGTATCTCTTATAAAAGCATGTACATCTTCAGCTTGCTCTGGTGTTGCAACTTTTCCTGTTCCTATAGCCCAAACAGGCTCATATGCAATAACCACATTTTTCATATCAGCTTCGCTTATGTTTTTCAAACCCTCTACAATTTGAGTCTTAACAACATCATTAGTTTTGTTAGCCTCTCTCTCTGACAAGAGTTCTCCAACGCAGAAAATTACTTTTAACCCTTTTTTTAGAGCATAGATTGCTTTTTTATTTAGAAGTTCGTTACTCTCTTTGTATATGGCTCTTCTCTCACTATGCCCAATTACTACATATTCTACACCAAGATCCAGAAGCATATCAGCCGATATTTCACCAGTATACGCCCCCTTCTCATTTTCGTTCATGTTTTGAGCACCAAGCTTTATATTTGTCCCTTTTAAAATGTGAGAAATTCCAGAGAGAGCTGTAAAAGGTGGAATAACCAAAACATCTGTATTTTCATATGCACTCTTTTTTATGTTTACCAAAAGCTCTTTTACAAACATAACACCTTCAGTTTGTGTCATATTCATTTTCCAGTTTCCAGCTATTAAATATTTTCTCATCTATCATTTCCCCTTATTATATTAAGAAATAATTATACACTAAAGAATAATCATATTTGAAGAATAAAATATCATTATAGAAGTATAATTAACATTTATTGAAAAAAAAGTCAAAACTTTTTTAATTTAAGTCTATCTGAATTTATTTTTTTCTATAAGTTTCACCTTCGTAGAGAACCTCTTATTCCCTCTGTAGTATTCAACCTCAACAGTATCATTTGGTTTCTTATTTTTTAAAACCTGTGAAAGAGATGAATAGTCAGTTATCTTGATTTTATCAACAGCGACTATTATATCCCCTCCAATGTATATTACACTCTGCCCATATATCGCCCTCTCGTTTCCGCCTCTAAGCCCTGCATTATAGGCCTCACCATTCTTTGCAGTTACCATAACCATCAAACCATAATCAACACTATAATTCAAAGACCTTGCGATCCTTGGTGTTATAGGCAAAAATGTTGCATCTATCCAGCCCCTCTTTACATATCCATACTCTACCAGTTCAGGGATAATATCCTTTATTGTATCAATTGGTATTGCAAAACCAATTCCTACACTTCCGCCTGATGGAGAGACAATCATTGTTGTTATTCCTATCATCTTGCCAGATGAATCAATCAGCGGTCCGCCTGAATTTCCGGGATTTATAGAGGCATCAGTCTGAATCGCCCCCTCAACAATGTTACCATCCTCTGTTTTTAAAGGGCGTCCAAGGGCTGATATTATTCCGGATGTCATTGTTCTACTGAAACCAAATGGGTTTCCAATGGCATAGACCTTCTGTCCAACCTGCAGATTGGTTGAGCTTCCAAGCGGTATAATTGTTAGATCGCTTGGCGGATCTTTTATTTTTAAGATTGCAAGGTCGTTGGCTGGATCACTTCCAACCAGCGTCGCCTCAAAAGCCTTCTCATCTTGAGATAACGCAACTGTCACTCTGTCGGCATTTCCAACGACATGGTGGTTTGTTATAATGTAGCCCTGCTTATTAAATATTACACCAGAGCCTTGCCCCTCTCTCTGCTGTGGATATACATCAAAAAAGTAGTGAAGATACTCTGTTTTATAAGTAGTGATGTTAACTACTGCAGGAGACAAGGTCTCATATATCTTTATATTTTTTTTCTCTTCGTCTGTTAGAGTTTGGGGAGAATCGGTTTGTTGAATAAGGATGTCATTACTGCCAATACTTATATTTGCCTGTTCAGTAAAAAGCTGTGGTGTCCTGACAAATTTACTCTGTTTTTTATCAATAGTTATAGCCAGAAAAAATATAGCAACTGTTAGAAGAAGCATAAAAAGTGAAAATTTATAAAATGATTTCATAGGCCTCCCTATCTTAAATCCATCTCATTTTTATGGTTAAAAATAACACTAATAATTATAAAACTCAATTATTTATTTATAATAATTGAAATATAATTGTATTTTTAAAAAAGGAGAGTATAGTTTGACAAAAAAGAAGCAATTTTATATACTTTCTCACTTGAAATTAAATTCAAAACTATATTATTGCAGGAAAAAAACTTTATGGTAGATAAAAATAGGCTTATTAATTCACTTCTAATTGCATCTATGCTTCTATTCACTCTCTTTATGGAAAATACATTGCAGATGTATTTAAGTAATATTTATGGCTATACATTCTCATTTATGGACTATCTCCTCTTCTTTTTATTGATATTTGTCTTTTTTGATCTAATTCTTACAACAATACTCTACTTTTTGCCAAATGCTGTCTCGTATGTACTCTTTGTTATTGCTCTTCTGATCTTTATACAGAGCAACTTTATGGTTTGGAGCTATGGCGTACTTGATGGTTCAACTATAAGGTGGGGTAGATTTTTCTACTATGGTATAATAGATTCTATTGTTTGGGTTTTAGTTATTGTTCTCTGCATACTAAAGAGGGAGTCAATAAAAAAATATATAAGACAGATCTCAATAATTGCAATAGGCTTTGAGATAGTTTTTATTGTGCTATCTATGTTCTCCACAAATGTCTTTAAATCTGAAAAAAACACATGGTTCAAACACTATACCCTAACAAACAATCTCTCCCTCTCAAAAAATAAAAATGTTATTGTTTTACTTCTTGATATGGCACAATCTGATATATTTCCAACGATGCTAAAAGAGGAGCCTATATTTCAAGATATATATAAAGATTTTATATTCTATCCAGATTTTCTTGGAGCAACCCCATATACAGTTAATAGTGTTGCACCAATATTAACTGGAGAGATGTATAAATATCAAACAAATCGAACTGAGTTTTTGGTTGATGCTTTTAGTGGTGATAGCTCAATTATAAAGAGGCTTGGGGACAACTCATATGACTCTAATGTTATGCTCTCTGCCTTCGGATCTCTTATGGATGATCTTATCTATATTGATCCAAACTATGTTAAGAACGCAGAGAAAAAGTCATTCAAGAATCGTCGATATATAAAATCATCACTCTTGGAGATATTTGATCTCTCTGTTTTTAGAGCTCTTCCCCACTTTTTGAAGAGAACAATATATAATAATGGAAACTTCTTCTTTCAAATTTATCTGAATAAAATTAGCCTTTTCCATGCTAAAGAGAAAAAAGCTGAGGTGGAGGCAAAAGAGAAGATGTTTAGTGATGCCCAAAAAATTAGACCAAAAGCAGTTGAAAATGAAAAGATTGATGCCTATGAAAAAATTAGATCTATTTTAAACAATCCTGTCAATAGAGATACCACAGACTTGGTACTATTAAAAAATATAGTAAATAATACTACTATTATTGATAAAGATTGCTTTAGCTATATTCACTTTGATAGCCCTCACACCCCATACATGTTTGATAGAGATGGAAACTATGTTGGAAACAGAGATGATAGGGATATTGAGAATTATAAAGACAAATATGTCTATGGACTAAAATTGACCTATATATTTTTGGACTATCTTAAGAAAAACAATATTTATGACAACTCTCTAATAATAATTGTTGGTGATCATGGAACTCATACAGGTCTTGAAAATAGTAAAGAGTATACCCTTGCACAAAAAAACAAGGCAAATCCACTTCTTTTGATAAAACCATTTGAGAGAACTGCCTCCAATATTGCTACCAACAACAGTGAAGTCTCCACCTTTGACATTCCATCAATTGTCTTCAATGCAACAGGTTTGGAAATGAATAACAAAAACTTTATAACTGATGATAACTTGAAGAATAGTGATAGACACTATTATAGTATCTCTGTCTATAAGGGGGCACCAATCTATGATTATAGAGTTGATGGCAATTTGAAACTGGACTCATCATGGCACTCAACAGGTGATGTCTATACAAGCAGAGGGACTTTTCACTTTTTAAAGAGTGAACCAATTCCAAAGAGCTTTTTCAAGTCTGAATTTTTAGATAAATTGGAGGAGAGTGATAGAACATTTATACTCTCAACGTATGATGACACAAGCAAGGGCTATGTTCTAAAAGAGGCTATTGATGATGAGAGCATGAAAAGATTGCTTCACATATTAACAATGGAGCTCAACTTCTTTGCTGGAAAGGGGCGTATATATTAGTAGAGAGTAGCGTTCTCCTCATGTCCCATTTTCAAAAATGGCGGGAGATTTTTTACTTAATTTAGTTTTGAAAGAGGTCTATTTTCTTTTTAAAAAAAATAGTTTTAAAGTATTAAGGATTTAAGGATATTTTTTATGGAAAAAAATGCAAAAATTTATGTAGCGGGTCACAGAGGGCTTGTTGGTTCATCTATTGTAAGAAAACTTCAAAGTGAGGGATATAATAATCTTATTTTGAAGACACATCACGAACTTGATCTTCTCTCACAAAAAGCTGTTGCAGATTTCTTTGAGAGCGAAAAGCCAGACTATGTATTTCAAGCAGCTGCAAAGGTTGGCGGTATCTATGCAAATGCAACTCAAAAAGCCGATTTTATATATCAAAATCTTGAGATACAAAATAATATTATAAACTCTGCATATGTGAATAAGGTAAAAAAACTTCTCTTTTTGGGAAGTTCATGTATCTATCCAAAGATGTCGCCGCAGCCAATAAAAGAGGAGTACCTCTTAACAGGACCGCTTGAGGAGACGAATGACGCCTATGCAATTGCAAAGATCTCAGGGCTTATGATGTGCAGGTTCTATAGAGAACAGTATGGGGTTGACTTTATAAGTGCAATGCCAACAAACCTCTATGGTTATAATGACAATTTTGACTTGAAGAATTCGCATGTTCTTCCTGCCTTAATAAGAAAGTTTCATACAGCAAAGGTTAATGGAGAAAAGAAAGTTATTGTGTGGGGGACAGGCTCTCCATTACGAGAGTTTCTGTTTGTTGAGGATATAGCAGATGCACTTGTCTATTTAATGAATAATTATAGTGATTTTTCACATGTAAATGTTGGAACAGGTGAAGACATAACAATAAAAGATTTGGCACTTTTAATAAAAAAGATTGTTGGTTTTGATGGGGAATTGGAGTTTGATACAAGCAAACCTGATGGAACTCCAAGAAAACTGCTTGATGTAAGCAAGCTTAAGAGCACTGGCTGGAAACCAAAATACTCATTAGAAGAGGGGATCACGCTCACTTATAAGTGGTTCTTAGAGAATATAGATAAAATAAAATAGTTTTTTTATTCTATTGCTTAGAGGCAATACTATATAAATGTGAAAAAAAGGATATTGAATCTAAAGCAAACAACCAAAAGAATCAACAATCTCACAGCTTGCATTGGGGTTGTTGATTTTAAATTTATTAAATAAGGTCAAAATAAAAGTTAAATTTGTTAAAAAGTACTGCTTGTTAGCCATTTATCTTAAAATTTAGTTTAAAATAAAATGGTTTAGTGAAAATATTTTTCCAGAATAAAGGTTGACTTTTTGCAAGTTTAGGTATATAGTATTTTTCAACGACGCGAGATAGAGCAGCTGGCAGCTCGTCGGGCTCATAACCCGAAGGTCGAAGGTTCGAGCCCTTCTCTCGCTAATTTTTTTATTCCTTAATTTAGTTAAGGGATTCTTTAAGTCTTAAAGTTATTTAAGGATCAGTCTATGCCATCTGTAAAAAAGAAGAAGAGAGCAAAAATCTCAAAGCATAAGAGAAAGAAGAAGCTTAGAAAAAACAGACATAAGAAAAAGCTTAAATAGATTTCTTATTAATTTATTCTTTGTAGAGAGTCTCTTCCTGCGTAAGCGCGGGAGGAGTTTTTTTGTTTTATAGCTGTTTTTTCTACCAACTCTCCATCCCTCTTCCTTCAAAGGAAGAGGGTGAAAGATAAGTACAGTATATAGAGTTATGAGGCAGGAGAAGTCAATTTTATTAGTGTAAGCAATATAAAATCTTTGTTATACTACCCCCTTATCTCATTTGAAATCAAAATGAACAATGTTATATTTTAGTTTAAATGAGACAAAAAGGACGTGGTTAGTAAAAAAGGAGAAAAAAATGAAATTTACATGTATAATGTTAGTAGTAGATGATATGGATAGATCCAAAAAATTTTATAAAGATGTTTTTGGTTTTGAAGTAATCTCAGATCTAGTAGAAAATGTAACCCTAACTGGCGGTTTTATTGCACTGCAAACAAAGTCTTCATGGATAAAATTTATTGAAAAGAGTGATTCTGACATTAAATATAGAGGCAATGATTTTGAGATATATTTTGAAGAGAAGAATTTTGATAAATTCGTTAAAAATTTGAAATCTATCGACAACATTGAATATGTGCATGAATTTAAAGAGCATGATTGGGGGCAGAGAGTTGTCCGTTTTTATGATCCCGATAAGCATATCATAGAGGTTGGTGAAGATATGAAGATGGTCTGCAAACGGCTATTTAAAAATGGATACTCTATAGAAGCGATTGTAAAAAAGGTTGGCTTTCCTCTAGAGCTTATTGAGTCATTCGTAACAAAAAAGAGCAATAGAGCTAAGTAACAGATATTATTAAACCTTTTGCCTACCACCTTATTTAGTAAAATAAGTTTTCAAACCACTATTAATTATGCAACATAAAAAAATATTTTTTATGTTGCATATTGCCTTTCAAATTTGTATATTGGGTCAATATGAAACCGCTTGGCATTATCCTTATCCTATCCTCTATCTTATCTCTCATTTTTCTTGATGTTCTCTTTTTAAAATTTATTGCTTCAGCGATTATTTTTATAACTATATACTACCTCTTCTATCTTCTCTTTCTATTTATCACAAGAAAACCTATATCTATAAAACTTGCCCAAGGAGCAAAAATTGATGACAATTATAATAGTGAACTCTCCTTTGAGATAATAAATCTCCCTGTCTGCTTCATAGGTTTTTTTAGACTTCTCTCATTTTCCCTATCAAACAACAATTTTGATGGCACTAAAAAAGATTTAGGTAAAAGCACCCATATATCAAAAAGAGCAGTGGTATTGATGGATAAGATATCACTGGTTCTTGATAGAGCTGACAAAAGAAAAGTAACAGTGGATTTGAAGTTTTTAACCCATGGATATAGCTACTATGATAATTTTTATATCTATATTGATGATATCTTTGGCTTCTTTAGAGTTAGATTCAAAGTTAACTATAGCACAAAACTATTTTTTGAACCCAATTTTAATAGTATAATCTCTATGAAAAATGAGGTTAGTAATATTGGAGATAAGATTATAAAATCTGCAGTAAAAAGTAACTCAAGCGACTATTTTGAGAGCAGAAAATATTATCCTGGTGATGATATAAGGCGTATAAACTGGAAAGTTTTTGCCCACTCATCGGAGCTTCATATAAGGGAGATAGAAAAAAGCGAGCCATTTTCAGAAATTATATCCATTATATTTGCTCCATATTCAAAAAATATAAGAGAGTATGAATTCTTATCATCACTCTTCTACTTTACAGTTCGAGATCTTCTCTTTAAAGGTTTTAAGGTAAAGGTGACAGCCCCTTCTGGAGAGACTCTTTTGGAGGAGTGGAATGATGGGTTATCAAGGCTTCAACATCTTCTTAATAACTCGTACTCAGCTTTTAGTGATTACAATTTTAGTCCCAGTGATGAGGTGATTGTCTTTGCAACATTAAATGAATACAAAACTCTTCTTGAAAACGCTCAAACTAAAATAAAATACTCTATAATCTCCTATATATACAACAACGAAAACATAAAGACAATTTTATCTGCCTCACTAAAGATTGATAGACATTCAACTTTCGCAGGTGATCTTTTTGACAAGTATAAAAAAATTGCTGAAAACAGAGCAATTAACAAAAAACTTTCATATATAAAAGATCTATCTAATGAGAGAAACATATCTCTTGAACTCTACTCATGCTAATTTCTTTCAAAAAAGATACTAATTAATTTTTACAATACATTTTATACACATATCAATAAAAGAAATAGAAAGTATGTTATAATAGTAATCAAAACTTAAGGAGATGTCTATGTCAAGATATAGTGAAGACCTTGATTATTTGGTTAAAGGTTTTAACATAACAAAAGATGAACTTAATGAAATAATAGATGAAGCAGATAGAATTATAAATGAGAAAGATATAGATAATAACAAACTGGCAGAGGCATACCTAAAAAAAACACAAGCTTTACAAAAATTGGGAAGATATGAAGAGAGCAAAGAACCATTAGAAAAACTTTTAGATATAAAAAATGATATGCCAGAGGCACTGGTTCGACTTGGAAATATTTATGGCGAGGAAAAAAAATATGATGAGGCAATTGGTTATTTTAATAGAGCCATAAAGTTAAAAAAATATTATGCATATGCATATGCATATTGTATGAGAGGAAATACATATTATGATAAAGATGAATATAATAAGGCCATCAAAGACTATATTGAAGCTATAATGAGCAAGCCAGACTATACTATTGTTTACTATAAAATAGGTAATGTATATAATGATAAAGGTGAATATGATCGTGCTATTGCTTACTATAGTGAAGCTATAAAGAGAAAACGCAACTATGCTGTTGCTTACTATAGCAGAGGTAATGCATATTATAATAAAGGTGAATATGATAGTGCTATTTCTGACTATAGTGAGGCTATAAAAATCGACTCCAACTATGCTGTTGCTTACTATCATAGAGGAATGACATATTATAATAAAGGTGAATATGATAAGGCTATCAAAGACTACAGTGAATTTATAAAGATCTACCCCAACTATGCAGATGCTTACTATTATAGAGGAATTACATATTATGATAAAGGTGAATATAATAAGGCCATCAAAGACCATAGTGAAGCCATAAGGATTAACCCCAACCATGCATATGCTTACTATAATAGAGGATTTGCTTACTATTTTCATGAAGAATATGGTAAGGCCATTGAAGCAAGCTCAAATAATCCAAGATTACAAGATATGTTAATAACAGATCATTTTGATGAAGTTTGGAATTTTGATGCCAAATTATTAGGAAAAATGTCAAACTATTTTTGTGATATAATTGTTTCATTTAAAAAAAAATATAAAGATAAATATAAGGATTTGGTTAATTGTGTGTATGATTTGTGGAAAGAGCTACGTTGCAAAAATGAAAATGGACCTAAATATATATATCAATATACACGTTTTGAAATTTTGAAAGATATAATAAATAGTAGGTGTATTCGTTTAAGACCTGCCTGCTATCAAAACGATCCTGAGGAGGGAAAGACTCTATTCACTTATCTAAAAAAAAGACTGCCTAAGATAGAATTTCTATTTAATGACATAGATAGGTTAAATGATGATAGTGATCTAATAGCATTTACTGGGAGTCTAGCAACAGTTGCAGATAGCGATGAAGATGCATTAATAATGTGGAACAGCTCCTATGCTGATAATGGTAAAGGTGTATCTATTGGAATAGACAAAAGGAAGATAAACAAAGGTGCAGGACTTCCAGATAAATCAAAAATGATAGGAGAAACACCTTTTCAAGAAGATAGTGATAAAGAGAATAAAAATGAGCAAAACGAGAAATATATCCTTCTTGAAAAGACAGGTTTATATAGGATTCTATATATAGATCCTGAAAAAGCTAACAGAGAAGAATTAAAAAAGATTATTAAATATCTAAATGAAATTAATGGAAAAGATTTAAATGATGAAACTTTACGAAAAGATCTTATGGAGCTTTTTTCACCAATATCTCACCTTATAAAAAATAAGATATGGAATCATGAGAAAGAATATAGATTAATATATATAGGAACAATCAAAGATGATAAAGATTTGATACAAAGCTGCCCTGAAAAAGGCATATATATCGAAACAGAACCATTTTTATTTGAAAAAGATGAAAACGATAAAGATATTATTACACTGGGGCCAAGAGTAGAGGAAGCAGAAAACAAAATATTAAAACTAAAACATACTTTTTTACAAAGAGGTTTACATGCTGATATCATATTATCAAAAAAGAAATTCAGATAGTTTTTATAACTATCCTATTTATTTAACTAAGGTTTTGACAAAACGCTTTTTTTGATATATATAGGGTATAGGAGTTTTAATATGGATTTGGTTTGTTTAGACTTGGAAGGGGTGCTTTTACCTGAGATTTGGATAAATGTTGCTTTAAAAACTGGAATAGATGAATTAAAACTCACAACAAGAGATATTGCAAATTATGATGAGCTTATGAAATATAGAATTGATATTCTTCATAAAAAGAGTATCAAGATGCAAGATATTTTAGATGTTATAGAGACTCTCTCGCCGCTTGAGGGGGCGCTTGAATTTGCAAACAAATTGAGAGAGAATTTTCAGCTTATTATTCTATCAGACACATTCTATCAATTTGCTATGCCGCTTATGAAAAAACTTCATCTACCAACACTTTTTTGTCATGATCTAATTATTGATAGCGATGGTTTTATATCCTCTTATAAACTTAGACAGGAAGATTCAAAGAGAAACGCTGTTATTCGTTTTAAAGAGCTCAATTTTAGAACTATCGCAAGCGGTGATAGCTATAATGACCTCTCTATGCTGCGAGAGGCTGACAAGGGGATACTCTTCTGCCCTCCTGAGAAGATTAGATGTGAAAATCATGGTTTTCCAATCTGCAATACCTATGATGAGCTTTATAGTGAGATAATTAAGGAATAGATAGCCATTAAACTGAAAAATTTTATTACTTATAAAAAAAATTAAAATAGAAAATATTTTTATGTATAAGTCTATTTTTAGATTGTTAAGAGGTATAAAACATAAGATTTTTGTATTACTTTCTGACAAGAAAGTTCTAACAAAAATCGACTTAAATATTTCTTAACAATCTAAAACGTAACTAGATGTATTATTTTTCTTTCTCCCTCTTCCTATGTAGGAAGAGGGTTGGGGAGATGGTAGAAAAACCTACCTCTTTCCAAATATAGATGAACCTATGCGAACGAGGTTGCTCCCCTCCTCTATGGCAAGAAGATAGTCACCACTCATACCCATAGATATTGTATCAAAGTTATCCCTTTTTAATTCACCTTTCAATTTATCATATATCTTTTTTAGAGAGGAAAAGCTCTCTCTTATCTTTTTTTCATCATCAGTTAGAGGTCCAACAGTCATTACACCTCGCAGATTGCACTTTGTTAGACTCTTTGAAAAAATTTGTTCCAAAAGGTTGTTTAAACCATCTTCAGAGACACCCGATTTTTGAGGTTCATTACTGGTGTTCACCTCTATTAAAAAATCTATATTTTTATTCTGCTTCTCTGCCTCTCTTTGAATGGCTTCAAGTGTCTCAATTTTATCTATCGAGTCGATTGCAGATGCAATTGCAACAGCTTCACGTGCCTTGTTTCTTTGAAGATGTCCAATTATATGAAGCTCTATCTTCTCATTTTTTAATATTTCTGATTTGTATTTTCCATATGCTTCAAGAACCCTATTCTCTCCAAAAAGTGTTATTCCTGCCTTTACCCCTGCAAGCACATAGCTCTCATCAAAAGTTTTTGTTACTCCCATAATCTTTACTTCATGTTCTATATGAAGTCTGCTTTTTAAGGAGTCTATGCTCTCCACTATTTTTAGAAAGTTCTCTTTTATTCTTAATTCATTGTTTAAATTATCACTCACTCTATCTCAAGCCTCTTCTCATAATTTGTCAGGTTCTCTATCCCTGACTCCTTTACAACAACTAAATCTTCAATACGCACTGCCCCAAGACCAATGTAGTATAGCCCCGGCTCAACGGATACAACAGAGTTCTTTGGAAGCTTTGTTCCATATGTTGATATCTTTGGAGCCTCATGACACTCAAGTCCAAGCCCATGTCCTGTACCATGGAAAAAGCCCTGCAATATCCCATCTATAGTTCTTGTTTTATACCCTTTATTATAGAAGAAAGCTTCAACAAATTCATGTATAATCTTTCCATCTTCATTTGCATAGACCTTATCCATAGCAAATTTTTGCGCATCAAGAACAGTTTGATAGATTTTTTTCAGGCTGTCGCTTGCTTTTCCCTTGCAAAAAGTACGTGTCATATCTGTGTAGTAGTGGTTTTTTATACTCTTTGGATAGATATCAACAATTATTGATGTGTTCGCATATATTGGCCCATGCCCCTCCTCATGAGGAAAGACACCATCATCACCAACAGCTGTTATAAGAGAGTCTGTTGTGAGGTCTCTATCCAAAAATAGATGAAGAATTATCCGCTGAAGCCTCTCTGCCGTCAAAAGCTCACCATCATATTTCAGTGTTCCATCATTTTCGATTGTTGATTCGCCAAGTATATTTTTTACTGAGTCCATAACCTCAACATTTTTTTTGCTATTCTCTCTTATAAACCCAAGCTCTTCTGATGTTTTTTCCACTCTCTCTTTGAAGAATGGCTCATCAACCACTGTTAGAGTGAACCCATTGTTTCTTAAGTTTTCAGCCTCCATAACAGACATAGAGTATGGAACAATTATCTCTTTGATTCCATTTTGATGAAGTAAATCTATCACAAGCGATGATTTTATCACTGGATATTTTTTTTCACTATCTATTTTTAAGAGCTCATATGAAAGGTTATAGAATTTTGTCATAGCAGATTTTTTTTTGGCTTTTTCTATTTCTGTTGATGGCATAAATCCTATCTTCTCACCATTAAGTTCTAAATAGACAAATGGGTCTAGACAATAGAATGATGAGGCATAGTATAGGTCAAGATTTCTTGTTGGAGAATCAATTATAAGTATTGCATTTTTCATAGGACTAAATGCTATAATAAAAAATTCTAAAGATCAATCTTTTTTAGCAATTTATACCTTTTTATTAATGAATAGACTGTAAGCAATCTCCAATGGTCTGTTTCAATAATTTTGTCTGTTCCCGTTACTTCAACTTCACAGATACTTAAATCTTTTTGGTATTTTACTTGTCAGCAAGCTTTACTTAATGGGCAAACAGCACTTAAAAAAATAAGCAGAGCTTGTTACTTCGTAATAAAAAAAAGAGAGAATAGTTTTATATAGGTGGGGTGCTACCCCAACCTATATAAAACTACTTTTTCTTTTCTTCTTTTTTTTGAGTAGCATTCGATATTCTCTTGCTGACATATAAACTAGAAAGTAAGTTTAATAGTTTATTAGATATTAATAGTAAGATAATATAGAAGTAAGTTTCACTCTTCTTAAAGTAAAACAATAAATATAAATACTTACAAAAAATAAGACTTGATTATTTTGCTTAAAATAGAGTATACTGTAATTCACAAGGTAAGCGTGTTCAAAGTGGAACCCAACTTATCATTTTTTTTGTGTCTAGTTTGAGGCTAACCTCCTTATAGACTGGACACTACTCAGGGAGATGCGAGCTCATGACTGTATATGGGCTGGTACTCTTGTCCTGAGGGGGAGTATCAGTAGGTTAACATTACTTTCGTGGGCTCACATGTGACTTATATGAGCTCTATTAAGGGCAAATTGTATGGACTGATACTCCCCTCTCTTTTTTATTTTGCCGCTAATCAAGATTAAATGGTTACTCTCAACACTTGTTATCTGTTGTCTCCAATCAAGTTTAACAGAAAGTAAAACCCAGCCTATATAAAATTATTCTCTCTCTTTCTCTTTTTTTGAGTAGTGCTTGCTCGTTTTATATTTTTGCAATGATTAAGGAAACCAAAAAGTGATCTTAATAGCTAGTTATATATTGATAGGATAATAGATAGAAGTAAGTTTTACTAACCATTTGATGTTTTATATGATTGACTACCAAATTTTTAAAAGAAAAATAGCTAAAAAAACAAAAATGAAAAAAATATTGACAAAAGGCTTTAATATTATAGACTGAATTTAGATGGTCAATAGATACATTGTTCAAATGCAATTGTCGATACTTAATTAGAGTCGCTATTTTTAAATAGACTCTCTTAATATAATTACAAAGCTTAAAAATCATTTTTATTAATTATAGCAGTGAAATAAAAACTTCATTTTTAATAAAAAAGTTAGGAGATATAAATGCAAAAAAGAATACTATTCAGTGTTGTCCTACTCTTAATTTTCGCCACAATAGTTGGATTTAATATCCCTCTATTAACAGAAAATCTATTTTCAACATCATTCAAACTTGATTCACCATACAAAGCAATAATGGATAGCGAAAAAAACAGCTATATCATAGATATGTCAAAGAGACGGGTTATAAAAATAGATGCTGATAACAGGCTTCTCTTTGAAATAGATGGTGGTTTAAGGAAGGAGGGGACATTCTTTTATGCAAATGACCTTGCTGTGGACAGCAATGGCAACCTCTATATTCTAAACCTTATCCCTGACAATGCTGGCTTCTATACAAAAAGAGAGGAGATTCTGAAGTTCTCTCCTGAAGGTAAATTTTTATCAAAGATTTATGAAAAACAATATGATGAAGAGAGGACAACACTTGTACAAAGAGGTGAGTTCCTCTCTCTTATTTTTAGAAATGGAGAGCTCTCATGGTTTGCACTTGGTGATGATGGGGTTGTCTACTATCAGCTCAATCTCGAAAAAGATAATAGGGTCTCATCAAGAAAGCTTCTGCATAATGGAGCAAATATTATGTTCTATGATGTAAAGGCGATTGATGAGAACAGATGGATCTTCTCTACAAAGCAGGGTGAGATTAAGGTCTTTGATTTTCAAAAGAAGGAGTACACATCAAACACAATGGTTAGTGAGCAGGCAAACTATTTAAAGGTCTGCTATTCACTATTTGTTGACAATGATCTTAATGTATATTTCACCGATATAGGTGGGCTAAGTCTATATCAATATACAATAGGCGATGGAGGGATAGGGGAGAAGAGAATCTTTTCTGTAGATGAGCTTGAAGGTGTTGATAGGAGTATCTTCTACTTTGTGAATATTATAGAGAATGATGGTGAAAAAATTCTAACCAGTGCAATTAATAACTCCATCATTCACTATGATCTTGTTTTAAATAAACTTATTGATAATGTTGATAAAATTGAATATAAAACTTCTCATATTATAGAGAGAACGGCAATATATCTTGCGGCTCTTCTATCTCTCTTTTTAATCATCTATCTAGTAATTATTCTCTACAAGTATAGACTTAAAGGAAGAATACCCAAAATTCTCTATACAATAAGCAGTATGATTATAATTGTTGCTGTTGCAACATCTCTTATTGTTACAATAATGATATCGAACTTCTCAAAGAGATATGAGGATGTTGTTATAGAGAAGAGCTCCCTTATGGTCCAGCTGATTTCAAAGGGAATTGATGGTGATCTTTTTGAAAATATAAAATCTCAAAAAGATTTTATGGGAAGCGACTATCAAAAGATTAGAAATGACCTTCAAGGGGCACTAAACTACAACAAAGATAAGTGGAACAGCGGCTACTATTTTGCAGTCTATAGACTTATCGATGATGCCTTTTGTGGTTTTATGTATCTAAGTGATGAGATTGGGCCAACACACCCATTTATGGGCTGGTATGAGGAGGATGAGAGCATTCCATCTCTTGCTTTTCATGGGGATATTGCTCATGAGAAGGATCAAGATGAATTTGGAACATGGATCTACTCTATGGGGCCTATTAAAAATTCAAAAGGCGAGGTTGTTGCTATCATAGAGATTGGAACAGACCTCTACAGTTTTAATCAGGAGAACAAAAAGCTTGTTCAGGGTATACTCCTTGATGTAATTACAATGCTTATTGTACTGATACTTACATCTGTTGAGATTATCTACTTTGCACACCTTTTAACAAGAAAGAAAGAATTTGAGCTATCAAATGGGTTTGACCTGCCTGACGGAGGATCATTCTTCTCATATTCAAGCTTTGTCCGTCCATTTAATTTTATCTATTCACTTGCAATAAGTATGTCAATTGCATTCGTTCCAATTATGATGAAGAATCTCTATGTAGAGTTTCTCTCATCAGGTGCACTTCCACTCTTTGGACTTCCATCTGATGTCGTGATTGCTCTCCCAATCTCCATAGAGATGCTCTTTTTTGGTATTGGGCTTCTGATAGGCGGTTCCTTTATATCAAAGATGGGCTGGAGATTTTTGCAGATTGTTGGTATAATATTTGCGTTTGTGGGGCTTCTTCTATCGGGCTATAGTGCAAATATCTATATGTTCTTGATAAGCAGGGGGGTATTGGGCTTTGGCTCAGGGCTTGTACTTCTCACTTCAAGAAGTATAATAAATCTTGAAAAAGATCCAATTATAAAGTCCAGTGCCTATTCAAACTTCTACTCTGGTGGGCTTGCGGGTGTAACCGTTGGTGCTGTATTTGGTGGTTTTTTTGCAGACCGCTTTGGCTTCTCCAATGTTTTCTATATAGCATCAGTTTTTGCTGTCGTTGCTTTTATCTTTGCCTATCAAATTTTAATCAGCAACAAGAGTATAATCAACAAGGTTATAAAATCTGTTTCAGAGAAGCTCTCTTTCGTAAGTGCACTTAAATTTTTGTTTAATATAAAAGTTCTATCATATTTTCTTTTGGCAATAATTCCAACATATGCGGCAGGAATGTTCCTCTCATACTATCTGCCTCTATTTGCGGAGTCAAAAGGGCTTAATATCTCTGATATTGGTAGACTATTTATGCTTAATGGGTTATTGATAATCTATCTTGGCCCTGTGGTAAGCAGCTTTGTTAAGAAGAGTGTCAAAGATGATAGACTTGCATTGATCCTTGGTTCAGCTGGCTGGGCGGTCTCCCTTATTATCTTCGCTGTAACAGGCAATATTTTGGGACTTGTGCTAACTCTCATTGTTATGGGTATAACCGAAGGGTTCTGCGTTGTTGCACAAAATGACTACTTTTTGGACTTGAGGATAGTTAAAGAGATTGGTGAAGATATTGCTGTCTCCTATTTTGAGGTAGCAGTGAAGATCGCTGAAATATTGGCTCCAATCATCTTTGGTTGGGTCTTGATTATGGGAGAAAAAAAGGGTATGTGGGTCTTTGGAATTGCGATATTAGTAGCAGCAGCTCTATTTTTTATAATATCAAATATAAAAGAGGGAAGAAAGAATGAATAGCCTCTTAAAAATTGCCAGTGGAATATTGCTCTTTTTTATTTTTCTTCTTATTATATTTTTTGGTATAGGGATCTTTAGAAATGATTTTATTAGGGCTATTGATCCAAACGGGCTTAATTTTATATATCCAAGCGTCTCCATAAAAGATAGTAATGGAAACCGCTATATCATTGATAATTCGTCAAAGCGTATTTTAAAAATCGATGAGGGAAACAATCTTCAATATATAATATTTGGCGGCAAAAAGAGCGGCAACACCTTCTATAATGCAGTCAATATTGCTGTTGATTATGGTGAAAACCTCTATGTGGTAAATCAGGTTTTTGATGAGTATGGCTTTTATACAATCAGAGAGGAGATTGTTCGATATAACAGAGATGGTCGGTTTGATAAGGTTATATTTCAAAAAAATCGCACAGAGAAAGATGTTACTCCTCAAGATGTTCAAAGAAGCAGCTTTACTTCGATATATCATATTAATGATGTGGTAATATGGTATGAAACCACGAAAGATGGTGTTTTTACCTATACCTTTAATACTGGGACTGAAAGAATCACATTTAAACAGGTTATGAAATTCAAAGACGCCAATATTTATATATCAAGCGTTGCCTATTATGGTGAAGACTCTTTTATCTACACAAATAAGGTTGGTGAAATATATCTCTACTCTCAAAAAGAGGGAGAGAAGCTTATCTATAAAAACATTAATGTTCTGCCATTTGATCTTGTTAAATCGAATAGAGGCAATATCTATTTTACAGATATATTAAACAAGACAATTATGAAGGTAGGTGACAAGGGGGAGGTTGCTAATCTTATAAGCCGTGAGCAGCCAAACAAATATGGTGTTTTGATAAATGATGTCTACTATAAGCTCTCTGTTGGCAATGATGAAGATCTGCTTATAAATAATGATGTCTTTGTTATAGAATTAAAAAGCAATGGTGAGATACAATATATAGAAAATAGTGCTGCTATCCCATCAAAGTTTTTTATTATTGTTGGTCTATACTATCTTGCATTGCTATTAGCGGCTGTGTTTTTTATATTTTTATCAAGATTCTTCTATATATATGTATTGAAGAGAAGGGTCTCTATGATAATAAAGCAGGTGCTTATCTATGTCCCTATAATTATCATATCGATTATTTTAACGTCATTTGTTATCTTTACCGATTTGACAAAGAGGTATGAGGAGCTTTTGAATAACCAAATTGCATCAATGCTTCAGACAATATCTCTCTCAATTGATGGAGATGACTTTAATAATATAAAATCACAGCTTGACTTTATGAACGACTCTTATAAAAATCTTAAAGAGAGCATAATGAGGCTTCTTGACTATAATATGGATCCATGGAACAGTGGATTCTATTTTACTCTGCATAAAAAGTTTGATGATGACAATATCTATACTATTATGTTTCTTAATGATAGTGTAACAGCAAAGTACCCTTTTAACTATCTTAATGAACCTGATAGCATATACACTCAGGCTATTAAAGGTGAGATATTGATTGAAAAGTCTGTTGATGCGTGGGGGAACTGGTTCTATGGGGTGGCTCCTGTCTTTGACAGCAAGGGCAATATTGCTGGTCTATTAGAGATAGGCAAAGACAATGTTGCCTTTGAGACAGCAAATAAGAAGCTTCTATGGAAGATAATAAGAAACATTGTTATAATAGCGATTGTTATGATAATTGTTCTCTGTATTGTCTCCTACTATATGCTTAGGGCACTTAGAGACCTGAAAGAGGGAGCCTCTAAGATATCAAAGGGGCAGCATGATATCTCGATACCAACAAAGGGAAATGATGAGCTTGCTGATGTTACAATCTCTTTCAATAATATGGCAAAGAGTGTCAACTCCTTTATCAATGATATAACAAGCCTTAACAGGGCCTACCATAAATTTGTTCCTGAAGAATTTTTGAAATTCTTGAATAAAGAGAGCATTATGGAGGTTGAGCTTGGAGATCAGATAGAGAAAGAGATGACTATAATGTTTAGTGATATTGTAGGCTTTACTTCAATATCAGAACAGCTGACACCTGAAGAGAATTTCAATTTTCTAAACTCATATCTAAGTCTTGTTGGACCTTCAGTCAGAGAGAACTCTGGTTTTATAGACAAGTATATAGGGGATTCTATAATGGCTCTCTATCCAAATGGGCCTGATGATGCCTTAAGGACTGCAACAGAGATCCTTGCCCTCTTAAATAACTTTAATAAAAAACTTGCTGCAAAAGGCTATCAGCCTATAGGGGTTGGATTTGGAATCCATACAGGTACATTGATGCTTGGTATTCTTGGAGAGAAGCAGCGTGTTGATTCTACTGTTATCTCTGATAATGTGAATTTAACCTCAAGACTTGAGGGACTAACAAGAAAGTTTGGAGCCTCTATAATAATAAGTGAGACCACCTATGATAAGCTTCATCAAAGAGAGCTATATGTTTTTAGAAATCTTGGGCTTGTTAGAGTTAAGGGGAAGGGAAACAATGTTAGAATCTATGAGGTACTTGATGGCCTTGGCTCATCTCTCAAAAAAGAGCGTATAAAGTATCTCGAGTTTTTTGAAAAGGGAATTGAAGCATATGAGAAGCTCGATTTTGTGAGAAGCTACTCCCTCTTTAGTGCCATTTTAAAGAAGTGTCCATCAGATGTGGTAGCATTGGAATTTTATATGAATATGTGTAAGAAGGCTCTAAAAGAGAAGCTCTCTGAGGGTGTGCTGATATTAACCGATAAGTGATAGATGGGGTATAAAAATATGATAAGTAGTGATGATGAAGATGATGAACATTTATATAAAAATAAAGAACCTAACTCTTTTAAAATAATCTTATATCTTGGTGACACACGCCCATCTGATAGTGAAGATTATGGTCTAAAGCTTCTTCTTGAACTTGAGAGAAATAACTATAATGTTGCAGCCATCATTATAAAAGAGAGTGATCCAATAAATCTATATCCCGCCATTAAATTAAAAAAGAGGCTTTTTATCCCAGAGGCTCTAACTTTGATTAAGCCAAAGATAGAGGAGATGCTTAATGATGCAGAGTCTTCAAGAGAGGTTTCAATCTGGCTTGATAAAATAGGAGAGATAGATGCTGATTTGGGTATTATCTTTTATGGGAACTGGCTTCCTCCAAGACTATTTAATATTCCAAAGCTTGGCTTTATAAATTATCATCCTGGGCCGCTCCCATTTCTTAAAGGTATGGAGCCCGATACATTTATTATACTTGAGGGGTGGAGAAAAGTTTGGGGAGCAGTTCATAAGGTTGAAGCAAATTTTGACACTGGATATATAATAACTAAAAGCAGACCACTAATGATTTCAAAATACTCTACACCTATTGAAGTTTTGGTGAAGTTAACAAATCTTGGGGTTGAGGCAATTATTAGAGCCCTAAAAAAGATATTGAATAATGAACCGCACTACAAACTTAAAGAGGGAAGTGCTGCTACAGTTGCAAGAGCAAAAAAAGAGAGCACTATTTTTTGGGATAGGGACAGCAATGATATTATAGATAGAAAGCTTCGTGCTTTTTGCGGGCAGGACATAAAAATAAGATTGAAGGCATCTATTGATAACAAGCTCTATTTTATATATGATCTTGAGACATATAACATTAATGATAAATATATAAACAATCAAAAGGCTGGAACTTTGCTTGGCTACTATCTATCTTATGGGAAGTATTACCTTAAACCAATAGTAAAAACTATTGATGGTGTGGCTATTCTTTTTGCAGATGAGGACAATGGTATATCAGAGAGTGATATCCTATTTTCTAAAGAGATGATAATAGCTCCCTTAAAGAGAAAACATGAGACAAATCATCAGATGATAAAAGAGAGTATTATTGGATATAAAAATTTAAATAAAATTTAATACTTATCTATTATAAACTACTCATACTCAAACTATTTTAATAACAGTAGCTGTTGAAATTTGAAAAAATAAGTTAAAATACCTCTTGATACAAAAAACATTTGCTTCGGTAATTAAAAAGTGTTAGATTGATAGAGCAACAATAAATTAAGGATAAGAAAAAGACTCTTTTTAATGATAATAATTAAAAGGAGAGTTATTAAATAAAATGTAAATAAATTTTATATTAAATATTTTGTTTACATTTTACGATAAAAAATAGTATCGCTATATTTGACTTTTTTTAAAGTTGTTTTCTAAAACTTTATATGGTTTCTATTAAATAAAGTAATCTCTTTTTATTAATATTTTTTAAGGGTGTATATGAAAAGGTCTATTTTTATATTTTTATCAATCTCTATTATCTTTTTTTCATGCGATATCAACAAGGGCAGCAATGGTAATAATGGTAGCAATAGTAATAATGATGTTAATACAACATCAGGAAGCTCAGCATATAAATATAGTGCGACAGCAGCTGCCTATGATATTTTTAATGTTCCAAGGAAGTATGACAATGAGATTATAGATGTTAGCATAGATAATCTTTCAAACAGAAATCTATATTTTATCATAACTACCAATGGGAATAGCACTCATACCACAAAAAGTAGTAGTCTTTATGCTGGTAGTATAGAGCCAGCTTTAAATAATTTGGATATCTCTATTCACCCTGGAAAAGAGAAGATCTCAAAGTTTAATAAGAATCCATTTGAGTATGAAGTTAATAAAACAAATAATATATTAAAAAGAGAGCTATCAAAAATGTCAGCTCCTTTAAAAAGTGTTTTAACATATAACCTAAACGATTCAAGAGAGTTTTATGATGATGCTGATGGTATAGTAAATGCAACTTTAAGATTTAAGAATACCGTAGATGGAAAGACTCTCAATATATGGGTTGAAGATAAATATTGGGTTGCTACAGCCTCCGGCGTAAAAAATAGCATAGATCAAAATATGATAGATGCTTTGGCAGATAAATTTCTTAATAGTGGTAAGAATGATATCTATCACTGGGATACAAGTATCTTTGGAGCGGAGTGGGGAGCGCATAATATCAGTAATCTTATATCAGCTGATAATGTAGGTTGCGTAAATATATTGCTCTTTGATATAGATAGTGATGAGAATTCAGAGGGGCTCTCTACAGGTGGCGTTCTTGGTTTCTTTTATGCGAAAGATAATTTTAAAAAATCATATTATTCAGATTCTAATGAGATGCTGCTCTTCTATATTGATGCTCCATATTTTAGTTATAAAAGTAATTCAACGAATTGGAATATATCAGATTCATATCCAAGTAATATTATATCAACGCTTGCTCACGAATTTCAGCATATGATTAATTTTTATCAGAAAATAGTTAAAAATGTTTTAAATGTAGGAACTGATACGTGGATAAATGAGATGTGTTCGATGGTTGCAGAGGATCTTTTGGCAGATAAACTTGCTGTTAATGGGCCTAGAGGTATTTTAAGTAGCAATCCAGCCTCTGTTCCAAATACTTTAGATGGAAGACTTCCATATTTCAATCTCTATAACAGTGAGTCTTTAACAACATGGCTTTCGGGATCAGCAGTATCAGATATTTTGAAAAGTTATTCAACAAGCTACGCTTTTGGAGCATACATTGCTAGAAATTTTGGCGGAGCTGCTCTATTTAATAAAATTGTTAGTGGAAATTCCTATACAGATTACAACTCAGTTGTTGCAGCAATAAATTCTCTTAATGATACAAGCTATACCTTTTTAGATTTGTTAAAAATGTGGGGGGAGTCGGTTGTTTTATCTGATCTTGTTATTAATGAAACTGGATTTAAGTATAATAATGGCAGCAATTGGTATATTTCAAGTTTAAATGGGTATACATATAATTTAGGCTCTATAAATATGTATGACTATACATATGGCTCAAATAGTGGTCCCTATTTTATTGATAATACTGCTGGTTTATATAAATCATTTACAACTGATAGCGATTCTAATCTATATTTGAAGGTAGGCTCTAATGCTAGTGGTACTTTTAAGAGAGGAATATCTTTGAAACCAAACCAGTATCTTACAATTATAGTTAGATAAAAAGCGCACTTAAAGAGGTTTTATAAGTCTATCTCTCCATAATTATTATGATAGAGTAGTATATTAGCCTATCACTATAAAATTTCCGAGAAAATATAAAATATAGAACATTTTTTATAAATTACTACAAAAAAGCTGAAAAATGTTGTATATTTACTCTATAGTTTTTTATGATAATCTAACTTGTTTTAATTGTTTTTTCTGTTTTTATATTGTTTTTTTAAAAAAGGTTGCTATGTATAGGCTTTTTTATATAGTTTTCTCTCTTTTTTCCCTCTTCTCTTGTAATATGGGATTTAGACACTATGATCCCAACTATTGGGGAGATTCAAACTATACATATGAAGCAAAAGATCTCTCATATGATGTTATATATGTTCCTAGGGCCTCTGATGGAGAGGACAATGAGACAATTAATATAAATATCAATGGTGTAAATAGTAAAGATATCTATTTTATAATTACAACCACCGGAGAGACCTCTGTTATAAATCCTGTTGTTAATAGCCCTAATATTATACCCACACATAATATTTCAAGCTCTTCATCATATGGAACCAAAGATAGAATAACAAAATTCAATAATAGCCCTTTTTTGAATTTAGATAAAAATAGTTCTAAAAATAGCAGATCTCTCCTATCAAAAGATATTGTTAGAACAAACAGTATTGGAACAGTTGGGGAGGAGAGAATTTTTTATGATGATGTTGGCAGAATTATTGATGCAACCTGCAGATTTTCTAATACTATTGATAATAAAGCTCTTAATGTTTGGGTGGAGAATAAATATTGGGATGAAACCTCTGATATTTATAGTACGCCTAAATATCCAATAAATCAAAGTATGATAGATGCGCTTTCAAATAAGTTTTTAAAAACCGATAAAGATGATATATACCACTGGATTACCAATATATTTGGTGAGGAGTGGGGGGTAAGCAGTAGGGCAGAGGCGATAGATTCTAACAATAAGGGCTTTATTAATATTTTATTATATGATATAGATAGTGATGAGAATCAAGATGGGTTGTCTAATGGTGGTGTTCTTGGCTTTTTTTATGGAAGAGATGCGTTAAAAAGCAGTGCCATGCAATATTCAAATGAGTGTTTGATTTTTTATCTTGATGCTCCATTTTTTGCCTACTATTCAGAAGATGATGTTGAGTGGAGGATAACAAATAGATATCCAGCCCAAATAATCTCAACATTGGCTCATGAGTTTCAGCATATGATTAACTTTTATCAGAAACTGATAAAAGTTAATACAAACTCAAGCACAGAGTCGTGGCTTAATGAGCTTTGCTCTATGGTTGCTGAAGATTTTGTTGCTGATAAGTTGGGCGTTGATGGACCTAGAGGGGTGAAAAGTAGTAATCCAGCCTCTATACCAAAAAACTTTGAGGGAAGGCTTCCACTTTTTAATGGATTTAATAGTGAAAATGTTACAATGTGGCATGAGGGTGGAGATGTTTTAAAAAGTTATTCAACAAGCTATGCTTTTGGATCATATATTGCTCGCAATTTTGGCGGGGCAAAACTTTTTAATGAGATTGTTAAGGGAAACAGCTATGTAAATTATCAGGCAGTGGTATCAGCTGTTAATAAAATGAGTGGAAAAGATTTCTCCTTTTTGGCTCTATTAAGAGAGTGGGGGGCGTCAGTAATTTTGTCAGACCATATTATCTCCCGTGTTGGACTTAAATACAACAATGGTGATAGATGGTATGAGTCCACTATTTCAGGGACTACATATAGGCTAGGTTCTATAAATTTATATAATTATATGTATACCGATTTTGATGAGGGTCCATATTTTTTAGAGTGTAGTGAAAATATTAATTTTGGGGTCGATACTAACAATAACTCCAACTTTTATGTAAAGGGTGGTTCAAAGATTAATGGACCTTTTTTCAAGCAGGTACATTTAAGGTCTAACCAGTACCTTACAATTGTTATGAAGTGACTATTTATATTCAGTAAAAAAATATTTTAGAAGAAAAGAAAGGTAGATGGAACTCGATAATAAAAATATAAAATTTTCAACACTCCTCTTGCAGTTTTTGTTTTGCTTTATTGGTGTAATTGCAACAATATACGTTGTTGTTCTTGATAATAATGCAATTGTTGCATCTGCACTAGTCTCTATTATAATTGGTTTTTTTACTGTTATAATAAATGATGAAAACCACTACTCATGGGCAACATTTTGTGGCTCTTTTGCTGGAATGACAGCGATATTTTTTCTGGATTGGAATGGGCTACTATCTCCTATGTCTCTCCAGTTTTTGATTAATGCTGTTATTCTTTCATCTCTAACAGCTCTTCTCTACTCCCTTAGTGAGTTTTTTTCTATAAAATATCCAAAAGTCTTTTTTGATGGATATGGTGGAAGACTTGGGACAATAGCCTTTTTATCCGTAGTGCTTTTTCTCTTTTTGTGTTCATATATTTATCCAAGTAAGGTAGTTGTTACAATCCTCAATAAAAGTATGTTTCATGGGTTTGATCCAATAGATCTTTTGGCTATTCCTACAGCGGTTCTTGCTTCATTGGTCTCTATGGAGATAAAAAATACTGCTTCATCTTTGAACGATAACTATAAAGTAATAAGTGTTGCAACCACTGGTATAATAGGTGGATTGCTAATTACAGAGATTCCTGTTTATGGTACAATTTTGGGTCAGGCATGGTATACTGGCGCATTTGTTGGAATGACCTCATATTTTGTTCTGATGCTTAAAAGGGACTATCTAATCACAGGACTTATTTCTGGTCTACTGTTGGTTTTAACAAAGAATCTTTTTGTTGGATTTGGTGGGAAGCTTGGACTTATCTCTTTTATTGCAGTTGTTATGGTTAGATTATACTATTTTGTATCAAATAAGATCTCTTTGATTAAACTTAATTCTGGAACTGTACTTGATGAGCTTAGAAGTGGAGATGTAAAAAATCAGGTTGTTGATGATGACTATGCAAGACAGCTTGTTGAAGATCTGCAGAAAGCAAAACAGAGCGGAGAGAATATTCCGATAGAGGATCTCCCTATAACAGAGAGCTTTGTAATAGGGGAGAAGGCTGACTATATTGATGATGATAAGGAATATGATGCAAAGATATCAGAGGTTTCAAAATTGATAGAGAGCCTCTCCATCTATAGTTGGTGCTGTTTTGGTGGTTATGGAGATGATTTTGTCCCTGTGCTGCATAATGGCATAAGTGACGCAACTCTTCTAAACCTTAGCTTTAATAAAGAGCTCTCTTTTATAAAAAAATTCTCAGATGAAAATAGAGTTTTAGCTTTTAAAAGAAGTAATGGTGGGCTTGATCAAAAATTTTTCACAGATAGAGTCTCAAAAGAGGATCTCTCTGTTACAAATATGGTTATTATATATCCAATGGAAAAAAATGGTAAATTAAAGAATTTTTTTATGATATTTGATAAGAATGATTTTGAGACAGCAAAAAATGATTTTCATCTTTTAAATCAATACTTTAATAGTACAAATTTACATAAATAGGTTTAATAAACTACTATAAAAGAATGATTGAATAAATATTAATATTTTATGTCTTATTTTGATAAGAAATTATTAACAAACTTTAAAAAAAAGTATATACTTGACTTCGCATTTATAAGTTTATTTTTTAGAGTTTGATTAAGAGGTAGTCTATGAATGATTTGGATAAGGTAATTGAAAAATATGCAGGAACAAAAGGATCGTTGATTCCAATCTTGCAGCAGGCTCAAGAAAAAGAGGGATATCTCTCTAAAGATACTATAAGATATATATCAGGCAAGTTAAATATACCTGTATCTGAAATATATGGCGTTGCGACCTTCTATGCACAATTTAGATTTACCCCTGTTGGTAAATATATTATAAGAATGTGTCATGGAACAGCTTGCCATGTTGGCGGTATAAAAATTCTTGACTCTATGATAGAAAATAAACTTAAAATAAAAGCAAATGAGACAACGGAAGATGGGCTTTTTAGCATCATTAGTGTTGCATGTCTTGGCTGCTGCTCACTTGCACCTGTTGTTATGATAAATGATAAGACATATGGTAAATTAACAAACGATAAATTTTCAAAGATAATAGATTCATATATAGACGCAGAGATGGAGGGAAAAGCAATATGAGTAAAGGTAATCTGATTGAGATAAAGGTTGGAACTGCTACATGCGGAAATGCCTCTGGAGCGTCTAAAACTTTTGAAGTTTTGTCAAACTTGGTTAAGGGTAATAGTGATATAGTACTGAAAGAGACCGGCTGTATTGGTATGTGCTATGTAGAACCAATTGTTGAACTAACAAAAGATGGCAAAAAATATCTATATGGAAATGTTACTGATAAACTTGCTGAGAAAATATTTAATGAGCATGTTAAAAATAATAATATTGTAAAAGAGGCTCTTCTTAAAGAGAGTCAAGATAAGTACGTTTTTGAGAAACAGAGAAGAATCGTTTTACGTAACACTGGAAGTATTGATCCTGAAAACATTGATGACTATATGAAGAGCGGCGGTTATGAAGGCTTAAAGAGAGCTGTAACAATTGGCAGTGATGAGGTTATAAAGAGAGTTCTTGACTCTGGACTTAGAGGTCGTGGAGGAGCTGGTTTCCCAACAGGCATGAAGTGGAGATTTGCTGCTGACTCTAAAAATGATAAAAAATATGTGATATGTAATGCCGATGAGGGCGACCCAGGTGCATTCATGGATAGATCTGTTCTTGAGGGAGATCCCCATAGCGTTCTTGAGGGAATGCTTATCTGTGGCTATGCGATAGGGGCTGGTGAGGGATATGTATATTGTAGAGCTGAGTATCCGCTTGCTATCGAAAGGCTTAAGATTGCTATTAAGCAGGCAACTGAAAGAAATTTGATGGGAAAAAATATACTTGGAACAAAATTTAATTTTGAAATTCATGTTAAAGAGGGGGCGGGTGCCTTTGTTTGTGGTGAGGAGACTGCCCTAATTGCTAGTATAGAGGGAAAGAGAGGTATGCCTCGCTTAAGACCTCCGTTTCCAGCAGTAAGCGGACTCTTTGGTAAACCTACAAATGTGAATAACGTTGAGACTTTGGCTTCTATCGGAACTATTTTGGCTAATGGACCTGAATCATTCAATAAATATGGTACAGAAAAATCAAAAGGCACGAAAGTATTTGCCTTGGCAGGCAAGATAAAAAATGGTGGTTTGGTAGAAGTTGAGATGGGTATTCCTTTGAGAGAGGTTATATATGATATTGGCGGCGGCATAAAAAACGATAAAAAATTTAAAGCTGTCCAAATGGGTGGCCCATCAGGTGGCTGTATACCAGAGAGCCTGCTTGATACACCGGTTGACTATGAGTCTCTTATGGCAACAGGGGCGATTGTTGGCTCTGGCGGAATGGTTGTTCTTGATGAAGATAGCTGTATGGTTGATGTGGCTAAATATTTCTTAAACTTTACTCAATCAGAGAGCTGTGGAAAGTGTACTTTCTGTAGAATTGGAACAAAGAGAATGCTTGAGATTCTAACTCGTATATGTGATGGAGAGGGAAGTGAGAGTGATATTGATAGTCTGCTTGATTTGGCAGATAAGATAAAATCAAGTTCTCTCTGTGCGTTGGGTCAAACAGCTCCAAACCCTGTATTAACAACATTGAAATATTTCAAAGATGAGTATATTGCACATATAAAAGATAAAAAGTGCCCTGCTGGAGTTTGTACAAACTTGGTTACATTTACGATAAATGATAAGTGTACAGGTTGTGGTGCTTGTAAGAAAGCTTGTCCAGTTGAGGCTATTACAGGTGAAATTAAGCAAAAACATATATTATCACAAGAAAAGTGTATTAAATGTGGCTCATGCTACAATGTATGTAAGTTTTCAGCTGTTTCTAAAGGATAAATTCAAGAGGTAGATAGCGTAATGGCTAAAATCTTTCAAAACCGCTTTTTAAAACCTTCAAAGGCGGTTGGATTCTATATATTTTATATTGGTTTGATTCTTCTCTTAAAAATTATTTTTAATGAGAAGATCTCTATATTTTATGCTTTTGCAATATTTCTTCTATTGCCATGTTTTGATTGCATAATTTGGGGATTTACAGATAAGAAATATAAAGTGTTGGTAATTCCTGGAGTTGCAACTCTTTTAACATTGATTTTTTTATTGTTGTATGAATTTATCTTGAATAAGTATATGCCTATAGAGAAATTTTGGCCTGTCTTTGGACTCTTTCCAGCTACAGCCTTTATAATTTATAGCTTTGTTTTTCCAAGGAAAAACCCAAGAATAATAATTCCTGCGATTTTTATTGCTTTTATATCTATTATTATGCTTCTATTTAGCCTAAATATTATAAAAATTGAGTTCAAAGCATTTTTACTATTTTTTATCTCTATATCAATAATGTCATTGGGAATTTATATAATCTACAATAATAATATAATTAATAAAATGAGAACAAAAGAGGCTAACAATCAGGGCAACAACAAGATAGATAAAGGATAGGTAATAAAAATAGTGAAAAAAACCTTTATTTTTATTTTCCTTTTTATAACATTGTCTCTTTTTTCTGAAAGAATATCTTTAAATAATGGTCAAATATTTGTTGCTACAATTAAATCTTTAGATAAAAAGTCTATCTCCTTCACTATTGATGGTGTAGAGATTTTTAAAAGAACAATCAGTAATATATTAAAAATAGAGGCAGAGACTACACAGCAGAGTTTTACTATTTTGAATATGAAGATTGGTAATGAGCCATATAAAAAAATTTATCTAATAAAAATGACAAACAGCTCTCTATATTATAAAAACATCAATGAAGAGACTCTACTAAAAGATAATTTCTCTTCAATAAGAGACTTGAAGCTATTTAAAGCTTTTGAAACAGATACATCAAGCTCTTCAATTTTTACCTTCACAAGAATCAGCAAAAATGGTCTTATAGATATAAGCAACTCTATTAATAATTTAATGAGATATGCTTTAGAGAGAAAAAGCGGTGCTCAAATTGATGAATTAACAGATATTGAATTAAAAAAAGAGATGGTCAATTATGATCTGTCTATTAAGAATGTGGATTTTTATGATCTATTTTGGGCTAGGGTTTACAAATATATAGATCAAGAGGAAAAAGAACTTATCTGGAGTCTCTTAAATACATATTCTGCAAAAGAGAAAGATATTAGTATTGCATATGATAGCATAATAGCAAATAGCGAAAAAGATAGAAGAGAATTTGATAATATTATAAAAGAGTTAAGATATGATTTCTATGAGAGGGTTGAAAATATTATTCTTGTGCAGTGAGAGTTTTAGAATCTTATACATTCACTGATTGTTTTGGAGTTTAGATGTCTTTGGCAGTAACTTTTAATACCCCTATACTATTTCTAGTTTTCAATCGCCCCTCAACTACAAGGAAGGTCTTCTCTGCTATCAAAAAGATAAGGCCTAAATATTTGTATATAGGTGCAGATGGCCCTCGCGAACATAGGGCAGGTGAAAGAGAGAAATGTGAAGATGTTCGCTCTATTGTTAATGAGATTGATTGGGATTGTGAGGTTAAAACACTATTTCGTGATAAGAACCTTGGCTGCAAAATGGCAATAAGCGGTGCAATAGATTGGTTTTTTGAGAATGTTAGTGAGGGGGTAATTTTAGAAGATGATTGTGTTCCGTCACTCTCATTTTTTCCCTACTGCGCAGAGCTTCTTGCCAAATATCGAGACGACAATAGAGTTATGACAATCTCTGGAGATGCCTCTCCCTTCAAACATAAATTTGACAAGAGCAAATACTCCTATTTTTTTTCACACTATCCGCTTATTTGGGGGTGGGCTACATGGCGGCGTGCTTGGAAGAGCTATGATGTAAACTTGACGAACTGGAGTGAAGTGAAAACAGATAAGAAAAGTTTTCCAATCTTAAAGAATCAGATCCAAAGAGACTACTGGTTTAAAATGTTTAATAGAATGTTTCAAAAAAAAGTAGATACATGGGACTATCAGTGGAGCTATAATCTTTTGATTCATAGTGGCTTGGCTATAATTCCAAAGAGCAATTTGATAAGTAACATTGGGTTTGGTGAGGATTCTACCAACTATACTGGAGGCAACAAGGAGTATAGAATAGAGTTTCCTATTAAAGATATGAAGTTCCCACTGGTTAACAACCATATAGATGAAAAAAAGATAGAGTATATAGACAAAATTATTGAGAGAAGGGCTATATCTATTTTCAGATCACCAATAAGAAGATTTTTTAGAAAGTTACGTGGTTTTATTTTATCAAAATTAAAATTCCTAAATAGAGATAATTAAATATAAAAACTATTTAAACTGTATGGAGTAGTAGTTGTCATCTAATAATTTTTTTAATACACCAATATTATTTCTCATTTTCAACCGCCCCTCAACTACAAGGGAGGTCTTCTCTGCTATCAAAAAGATAAGGCCTAAATATTTGTATATAGGTGCAGATGGCCCTCGCGAGCATAAGGCAGGTGAAAAAGAGAGGTGTGAAGATGTTCGCTCTATTGTTAATGAGATTGATTGGGATTGTGAGGTTAAAACACTATTTCGTGATAAGAACCTTGGCTGCAAAATGGCAATAAGCAGTGCAATAGATTGGTTTTTTGAGAATGTTAGTGAGGGTATAATTTTAGAAGATGATTGTGTTCCGTCACTCTCATTTTTTCCCTACTGCGCAGAGCTTCTTGAAAAATATCGAGATGACAATAGAGTTATGACAATCTCTGGAGATGCCTCTCCCTTCAAACATAAGTTTGACAAGAGCAAATACTCCTATTTTTTTTCACACTATCCGCTTATTTGGGGGTGGGCTACATGGCGGCGTGCTTGGAAGAGCTATGATGTAAACTTGACGAACTGGAGTGAAGTGAAAACAGATAAGAAAAGCTTTCCAATCTTAAAGAACAGATTTGTTAGAAGTTTTTGGTTCTCTATTTTTGATAAAATGTATAAAAAAAAGATAGATACATGGGACTATCAGTGGAGCTATAATGTTTTGATTCATAGTGGCTTGGCTATAATTCCAAAAAGCAACTTGATCTCTAATATTGGCTTTGGTTCAGACTCAACACACTATAAGGGTTTTATGAAAAATTATAGAATAGAGTTTCCCATTACTGATATTGAATTATCTTTGAAACATAGAGATATTGATGAAAAAGAGATATTAAAAATAGATAGAATAATAGTAAAACTTTATGGGGTCTTTTTTAAGAGAATTCTTAGGATATTTAGAGATTTTTTTCTATCTATTTTCAGTTCTAAAAAATAATTTTTAAATTGCAGACCATTTTTGCGGAGCTTTGATGTTGCAAATAGATACTTTTGATACCCCTATACTATTTTTAGTTTTCAATCGCCCCTCAACTACAAGGGAGGTCTTCTCTGTTATCAAAAAGATAAGGCCTAAATATTTGTATATAGGTGCAGATGGCCCTCGCGAGCATAAGGCAGGTGAAAAAGAGAGGTGTGAAGAGGTTCGCTCTATTGTTAATGAGATTGATTGGGATTGTGAGGTTAAAACACTATTTCGTGATAAGAACCTTGGTTCTAGGGTTGCAGTTAGTGGTGCAATAGATTGGTTTTTTGAGAATGTTAGTGAGGGGATAATTTTAGAAGATGACTGTGTTCCGTCACTCTCATTTTTTCCCTACTGCGCAGAGCTTCTCACGAAGTATCGAGATGATGAGCGAATCATGACGATTTCTGGGGACGCATCACCTTTTAAAAATAAGTTTGATGGCAGCAAATATTCCTACTTTTTTTCCCACTATTCGCTTACTTGGGGGTGGGCTACGTGGCGGCGAGCTTGGAAAAGTTTTGATGTAAATCTAACCAACTGGAATAGTGTAAAAAAGGACCCAAACAGCTTTCCAGTCTTGAAAAATAGAATTCAGCGAGATTATTGGTTTATGATGTTTGACAGAATGTATGTGAAGGGTATGGACGCATGGGACTATCAATGGAGCTATAATCTGCTTATTCACGATGGTTTATGCATAATTCCAAAGAGTAATTTGATATATAATATCGGTTTTGGTGTAGATTCAACCAACTATCAAGGCAGTAGAAAAGATTATCGGATAGAGTATCCAATTAGAGATATGAAATTCCCGCTGGTTCATAACCATATAGATGAAAAAAACATAGAATATATAGACAAAATAATTGAGAGAAATTCGATCTACCTATTTAGATCGCTGCCTGTTAGGGCCTTTAGAAAATTAAGAAGCACTCTATATAGATTTGCTTTAAGAGTTTGCAATAGTTCCATAGCTTTTTTCAAGCAAAAGCAGAGTGGTGGAGATAAATAATGAAATGTTTAATATTGGGTGTCTCAGATAGAGCTGGCGGAGCAGCTAGAGCACAATATAGACTATTTAGGGGGCTCTTGGAAATAAAAGAGGATGTCTCTATGCTTGTGAAAAAATGTGCAAAGAGTGAGCCTAATATTTTTATGGCAAAAACTAATGGTTTTATTGAATATTTTAAAGAGAGATTTGATTCTGTGATCCTAAAAGATAATAGGACTGATCTCTCAAATACTCTCTTCTCTTTTGCTCTTATGGGGAGTGATATCTCCAACCACCCATTGGTTAAAGAGGCCGATATAATAAATATCCACTTCATAAATAGTTTTTTATCGATAGATGATATATCAAAGATTATTAAACTTGGAAAACCTGTAGTATTTACCTTTCACGATATGTGGAGTCTTACTGGTGGATGCCATTATAGTGCCTTTTGTGAAAAATATGAAAATGAGTGTGATAATTGTCCTCAGATAAAGAGAGATGGATTTCATATAATTAAGAGTCTCTTTTATAAAAAACTTGACACATTTAATGCATCAAATGTCTCTGTTATTACCCCAAGCAGATGGCTCTCATCTTTGGCAAAATCGAGTAGAATTTTTGAAAATATAGGTGTTGAAACTATTCCAAATAGTCTTGAGACAGATATATTTTATATACAGTCAAAAGAGTCTGCAAAAGAGAAGATTGCTCTTGATAAAGAAAGAGTAGCAATCCTTTTTGGGACATTCTATCATAGTGAAAATAGAAAGGGTTTTAGAGAGCTGTTATTGGCACTTGATTATTGCAAAAAGAGCTCGCTATTTAATGAGTATTTAAGAGAGCAAAAGATAGAGATTATTATTTTTGGTAACCCAAGTGAAGAGCTCGCAAATTTGGACATTCCAATAAGATCTATGGGATTCATTAATAATGATGAGCTTCTATCAACTGTCTACAGTGCTTCAGACTTTTTAATTCTTCCATCATTAGAGGATAATCTTCCAAATATTATGATAGAATCTTTAGCCTGCGGGACACCAGTTGTTGCATTTGATATAGGCGGTATACCTGATGTTGTAAAAGATGGATTTAATGGACTATTGTCACCGCTTGGAGATCCATCTCTGCTTGGAGAGAACATAATTAAACTTTTGACTGATGAACAGCTTAGAAAGGAGCTTCAAAGTAATTCTGGAAAAGATTTTGATAAAATGTTCTCTTTAAAAACACAGGCATTGAACTATAAAAAGCTGTTTGAGGAGCGTGTTGCTAATAATGTTAGAGGAACAAAAAAAATAGAGAGTAAAAATATCTATAATAAAAAATCCTATAAAATACTATATTTTCTCTATTTTCCAAAATTAATAATGGTTGCTGTTAAACTATTATTTAAAAAATTATTCAAAAGTAAAGAGAGTGATAAATGAAAATTTTATATGACTATCAGATGTTTACATGGCAAAGGTATGGCGGTATAACAAGATACTTCTATGAAATAATGAAAAATAGAAACAAAGACGAATTTGAAAGCAGACTTGCAATGAAATTTACAAATAATTTCTATTTGCAAGGTTCAGATATATTAAAAGAGAATAAGATAAAATATATTGAAAAAAATTATAATAGCTCCTCTTTTAAAAACAGCACATTAAGAAAAGTTTTTAATAAAATTTGTAACAACCCGCATGAAAAGAAAAATAGAAAATACTCAATATCGGCATTAAAAAAACAGAATTTTGATCTCTTTCATCCAACCTATTATAGAAGATATTTCCTTGACTACCTTGAAGAGAAACCGTTTGTGCTTACCATTCATGATATGATTCATGAGCTCTTTTGTGATAGGTATCCAAATTATAGGACAGGTGACATAGATGACAAGAGAGAGTTGGCCAATAGAGCCTCTCATATATTGGCTGTTTCTGAAAATACAAAGAGAGATGTGATGCGATTGTATAATATCCCAGAGAATAAAATTACTGTTACCTATCTTGGAAGCTCTATGGATATGGATAGTTTAAATCTTAATGCTCTCTCTATAAAAGCTCCAGAAAAATATATCCTTTTTGTTGGTTCAAGAAGGGCATATAAAAACTTCTACTTTTTTCTCTACTCTATAGTCCCTCTTTTGAAGCGAGATAGTGATCTCTATCTTGTTTGTGCTGGCGGGGAGAGGGTAGAGGATTTGGAGCTTGATATACTTAGAAATATAGGTATTGATAATAAAGTTATTTTTTTTGATAAGATTAATGATAATATTCTTGCATATCTCTACAAAAATAGCAGGTGCTTTGTTTTTCCATCTCAATATGAGGGGTTTGGAATACCAATTTTGGAGGCATTCTCTTGTGAAGCGCCAATTGTTATCAGCAACAAGAGCTCTTTTCCTGAGATAACCCTTGATTCCGCCTCATATTTTGATCCATATAATAGTGAATCAATATTGAGTAGCATTGAGAGAGTAGTATATGATGATGATTTAAGAAAATCTATGATAGAGAAGGGTAAAAAGAGAGTAAAAGATTTCTCTTGGAAAAGGACAGCCGAGCTTACTGAAGGTGTCTATAAAAAAATTATAGAGAGCAAAAGATAGCAGAACCCTTTTTTTAAAAAAAATAGTGGTGGAGAGGACTTTACCAACCTACCAAATAGAGTACGATTAAAAAAAATGGCCAATGCTTTTGTGGGGCTGCTTGGAATAACCAAGAGTTCTTTACGAACTCAGATTAAACGGATAGGATTTTATAACTCTGCAGCAATAGAGTATAAAAACCTAGAGCCCTACCATTTCTGCCACGAACATTGAAGGGACAGATACGATACAAGCAAGCCCACAAAAGCATCGTTGACATGCTGACTACTCTCGACCGTAAAAAAAGAGCAGCCAGCCCAATGCGATCACGGGCTTGCTCATGCCAAACCTAGCAGAAGCTTTAAAAAAAATAGCCCCGCTTTAGTTTAGCGTTTTTTACAGTCTTTTTCTCTATCCAAGAGATGTCACTTCCCTTTTATGAATAGAGATTTATAGTATAAATCTATCTTCACTAAAAATCAATTGTTTTTGCTCTTTTTTATATAGAACTAATATCTCTTAAGAGGGATGTATTTAGTTTTTTAAATAGCTATATTTTTAAACAAAAACTGGAGACCTAAATGGTCTCCAGTTTTTTACTCTAATTTCATATTATATTATCAATTTACCAGTAGGTAGTGTCTATCGATATGGAGAACTCTCTCTTTTGATTTGTCTCTATATCTTGATTCTGGATACTGTTTAATCAACTGCTCATAGAGTCTCTTTGACTCTCTAAAATCTGGATTCACCTTAAAGTTCTCCAAGCAGTATGCCAAGTAGAAGAGAGCCTTATCTGAATTTGCAGAGTTTGGATAGTTCTCTAAAAATCTTCTATATTCACTTGATGCAATTGTGAAATCTTTCATTCCAACATATAGTTCTGGTAATAATAGATACAACTTCTCTCTTGTGCCGTTCGTTAAAAGATCATCCCTTATTGCATATTTATAGAAGGTCTCTATTCCCTCTTGATATTTTCTTTGCTGCTTCAATGTATCAACTATTTCAGCCAAAGTCTCTCCATAGTATGGGTTATTTTTTTCATTCAATGCCTTTGTGAAGTAGTTGTAGCTGTCATTGTTGTTGCCATAGAAGGCCTCAATAACACCAAGTTTATATAAAATTTCAGGATTGCTCTTGTCTTTCTCTAAAACTTTTTTATACTCTACTCTTGCCTCTCCATATTTTCTTTGAGAGAATAGGTCATCTCCCAAACTTTTTTGGATAGAGAGCTCTCTCTCTGGTGTATTTTCAACAACAGTAAGTCCATCTCCATTTTCTACTAATGTAGAGTCACTGTTTGGCTCTTTAAATAGTTTTCTAGGCTTTATCTTTATCTCATAAGGGATTCTAACCAATGTATTTGTATCATCATCATATCTAATAAATACAATAGATACACTTCCTGCTGCCAAAGTTGAGAAGGAGAAGACTGTGTTTTGCTTGTTTGCTCTTCTCTCAAGCATCTTCACTAGCTTTGGATCAAGCTTGTTAATTATAGCACCCGGCTTATCTATTGATATAATAAACTCATCATTTTCTCTTACATAGACAGTCTTTAACTCTGACTCATTAACATTGATATTTTCTATTTTGTCAAGAGGTATGTTGCTGCTCTCTGCTTCGCTTTTCAAGAATGCAATCTCGTCATTATTCAATCTCTTATTTACCAATAGTCTCATTTGAAGATTATCATTACCCTTAAGCACAACATTTGGTTTTCCATTCGCATTCTCTCTCTGTCCATTTCCAAGGTTGCTTGATATAGCATTGTCATTGATATATGGTGTCTCATTTTTTGGTCTAATGACATTTTGATTCATGGTTGATATAATCTCTTTTGGCTGTGAAGATATCGTTTTTTTATTGCTGTCGGTTTTTGGAGTGTTATTAGCCAAATCGACAGAGCTGACTACCTTTTCATTACTCTTATTATCTTTTTTAGCTAAAGTATCTGCGTTGTTTACAGGGCCATCATTCTTCTTTATATTATCTTTTTGAGAAGCTAAACTATTTTTCGTTGAGTTTGCTGTATCAAGAGAGCCATTTTTAGAATCATTGTTTATAACAGGAGTATTTGAAGCAATAGCTGTTTCTGACTGCAATTGTGTATGAGGATCTAATTCAGTAGAGTGGTCGCCAGTAGCCGCCATTATCTCATCTTTTTTGTTTATTAGCTCTGCAAGTCTCTCAAAATCATTCTCATGTTTTATCAAGCTTAATGAAACCGGAGTTTTTACAGCCTCTATTTTATTTAATGCAAATATATTATCATCAATTTTTGGCATAAAGTATGCATCATCAATATCGCCGCTCTCTTTTGAGATAACTATCTTATTTTTGTATAGATGTTCAGATTCATAGCCAATTACAGGCGGAGGAATTATATATCTCCAGCCAGAGATTCTGAATTTAAGAAGCTCCTCTTTTTTCTTAACATCCTCTTCAGTTAGTAGTGCAAATGGATCTGGAACTGCGATATCATCAATTGTTGGAAGGAAAGAGTAGAACTGCTCATCTGTTTCAGGGCTGATAATCTCTTCACTATTAATAAGTGTAAGAGCTTTTTCATCTGCTACTCTCTTTAATACTACTTTGTTATCCCTTTCAGGACCCTTTTTTCTTTTGAATTGACCTGATTTTACTTGTCCGCTGCTCTCGCATGACATTGCTAAAATAAGCGTTAATATGACTAGTGCTATCCCCCCCGTTCTCATCTTATCTCCCCCCTCTTCTTTTCTAAAAGTCAAATGATAGCGGCTTTTCCTTCGTGAAGCTTGAAAAAGCCTATCATACTTTTTAAGTATCGGAAGAAATAAAATTTGTTTTAGCTTTTTTTTGGGGTTAATAAAAAATAGATATTAAAATTCTTAAAAAAAACTCTCTCTTTTTTTGATATCTTAACAAATTAAATAAACTAATGAATATTTAAAGACTACTTAACTTATCTAGTTTTACAAGAAGCAGAATTTTTTTTTACTTTTTTTATTTGACTAGAGCTATCTTCCTCTCTTTTTTCTCTCAAAGTCAAATGATAGAGAGTCATCTAGTGAGGCTTGAAAAAGTTTATCATACTCTTTTGTTATTGGAGCATATGAAATCTCTTTTAGCTTTTTTGTGGGAGAGAAATCAATATATTGGTCGGATAGATCAATTCCATCAGCCTTTGGGTATAGAAAGCTGTTTTCTAATAGTATGTCAAGCTTTGCTCTTCTCTTACTCTCCATATTGTTTGAAGAGACTGCCATTGCACGCTTTGGAAGAGTTGATTTGTCCATTGAGCACTTTGCAGCAAAAATAGATATGAAGACAACAATTACTAATATTATTGCCCCAACTAAAGAGAGGCCAATCATAACCTCTTTAAAATAGAAATTAAAAATATCCTCAACTTCAATTAATATCCTATTCGTTATCTTTTTCAAATTTTGCAGAAACAATTTTAGATACCCCCTTCTCCTCCTGGGTAACACCATACATAACATTGGCAGAGAGCATAGTCTTGCGGTTGTGAGTAATCATTACAAACTGACTTCTAGTCTTAAATTCATCAAGAAGTTTGATGAATCTTGTAACATTTTCCTCATCAAGTGCAGCATCTATCTCGTCAAGTATACAAAACGGTGATGGCTTTACCAAGAATGTTGCAAACATAAGTGATATCGCAATCATAGTTCTCTGTCCTCCGGAGAGAAGGGTAATGCTTTGAACCTTTTGTCCGGGAGGGTGAACCATAATCTCAATACCACTCTCCAATACATTATCGGAGTCTGTTAAAAATATTTCAGCAGTTCCTCCACCAAAAAGTTTTTTGAATATCTTTTCGAAGTTTATCTTTATCTTTTCAAAAGCCTCAACAAAGAGCTCTTTAGAGACACGGTTTATCTCATCTACCATCTGTAGAATATCATTTTTTGCCCTCTCAAGGTCATCAAGCTGCTCTGTAAGAAGTTTGTATCTTGCCTCAAGGTTTTTTACCTCCTCAATGGCAGCAAGATTGACATTCCCAAGGCTCGATTTTTTCCCTTTTATGCTTAAAAGCTCTTTTCGTATATCCTCATAGTCTCTCTCTTTTTCTTCTTCACTGTGAGTCCTATTCTCTTTTCCTTTTTTCTCCTCCTCTTCTAAGTCAATAGAGAAGTTTTCATAAAATGAGTCGGTAATATTTCTTATCGTAGTTTTTACTTCAGTGTTTTTTATTGCTAAAGTTTCGATCTTCTCCTGCTTTTCATCAATCTTACTTTGTATTTCTCTCATATTTTTTGTGAACTCTGACAAATTTGAATTTTCAGATTGTATATTGGTGTCTAGCTCTTTTAGAAGTGTATCCATTTCGCTCTTTTTCTCTTTGAGAGTTAATGTTTTTTCCTCAATGGAGGCTATCTTTTCTGTAAATTCCTCTCTCTTTCTAATAGAGAATTCTATTTTTTGTGAAAGTTCATCTCTGTTTAGATCAAAACTATTTTTGAGGGAGATAATTCTATTTATCTCTTTATCAATAGAGTTCTTTTTTTCAAGGATTGTAGAGAGGTTGATCTTTATCTCACCCAAAAGCTCCTTGTGTTTCTCTTTTTTCTCTTGGTTTTCAACAATCTTCTTTTGTGCCTCTTCACTTTGATAAGAGAATTTTTTTATATTTATGGTTAGCTCACCCATTTGATGCTCAATAGCTCTCTTCTGCTGAAGTATACCTTTTGGATTAAATATATCATCAAGAAAGATCTCTGTTATATCTATATACTTATTTATATTATCACTGATATTTTTAAAACTCTCTTCAAATTTGAGCAGCTTATCAAAAAAGTCTTTAAGCATAGTGATAAGCTCTTTTGAATCTGTTGAAATTTCACCTATCTTCAATATATCCATTATAAAGGCTCTATCTTTTGGCAGTGTCTCAAGCAGTTTCACAGTATCCTCTGAGAGCTCTTTTTTTATCTTTATTATAGAGTCAGCATTTACATCAATCGTATCAAGTGAGAGGTCAATCTTATCAATAAGCTCATCTGTAACATTTCTATGTTCATGGCGCAGATCCTCAAGCCTGTTGTTTGATTCTGATATACTGTTTTTAAGATCTGCTATCGAAGTTTGTAGCTCCTCTGTCTCTTTTTCTATGTTTGAGATAGATTTTGTATAAAATTCGCTCTCTTTCATAAGGTTTAATATCTTATCATCAAAATCGAGCTTTCTATCTTCGATATCTTCAATCTCATCATTTATTGAGAATATCTTTTGCTCTACTATCTTTAGTTTATCCTCATCCTGCTTAAGTGAGCTTACTGTTGTTGCAAGAAGATCTTTTAGGTGTGATAGTTCTGAAGAGTTTATTTTTATATCACTCTCAAGCTGAAAAACCTCTCTTTGAGTATCAATCTTTTTTGTCTCGAGGCTTGAAATATAGACCATCTTTTTTTCTATATCAAAGCTATGCTCTTCTTGCTTTGCTTTTATTTCAGACAGTTCTTTGTCAAGTTTTTCAAGTGATTCTATTAAACCTCTCTGCTCATTCTTTAAGTTTTTTACTCTCTTAAGATTAAGCTCAATCTCAAGCTCAATCTCCCTATCACGTAGAGCAACCCAGAGCATTGCACTCTCTGCCTGCTCCTTCATGCTGTTGTATTGTCCCTCAACCTCTTTTATTATATCTCTAACTCTTAATGTGTTTTCGGTTGCGAGGTTGAGCTTTGCGTTTGACTCATCTCTCTTTGTCTTATATTTGGTAATTCCAGCCGCCTCTTCTATAATATAGCGTCTGTCCTCTGCTTTTGTTGAGAGGATGAGGTCAATTTTCCCCTGCTCCATAACGGAGTAGGCAATCTTGCCAAAGCCTGTATCGAAGAAGAGCTCATGCACATCTTTAAGTCTAACCTTCTCTTTGTTGATTATATATTCATTTTCGCCATTGGCATATATTACGCGTGAAACCTCAACCTCGCCAAATGCAAGGGGGAGAACATTGTTATCATTCTTTATTGTTAGCGTTACACTTGCTCTTCCTAAAGGTTTTTTTGTGTCTGTTCCCTTAAAAATAACATCAGTCATGCTGTTTGCTCGAAGGGATTTGGTCTTCTGTTCACCTATAACCCACTTTATAGCATCAACAATATTAGATTTACCACAGCCATTTGGTCCAACAATAGCAGCAATTCCATCAGTCAGTTCAAGTTCAGTCTCATCACAAAATGATTTGAATCCGTTCAGTGTTATCTTCTTTAAAAACAAAATAGTATTCCTTAAAAAATATTTGTATAGATATATTTCAACAATAATAATTTATTGATATTAGCTTTTATAGAATAAAGAAGCAGGCTTAAAGGAGTATATAACAAAGATTTTATCTTGCTTTGCATAATAAAATCAACTTATATACTCCTTTAAGCCATGTTATTTACACTAAAATCTCTAAAAATAGAATTTCCTCTCTATTTTTCCCCTCTCTCCTATGTAGGAGAGAGGGGTTAGGGGAGAGTGGTAGAAAAACTTCTAAAACCCCTCTACTAATATTTTAAATTGATATTTTTTCTTTACCCTCTCAATCTCATAATCCATTGCTTCAAGCTCTTTTTCGAGTTTTATATAGTTGTATATCTCATCTTTTACCTCTTCATATTTAAACTCTTTGTCATACTGTATCTTTTCAACCTTTGCAATGTGATATCCAAATTCAGTCTCAAAAACCTCGGTTATCTCACCCTCTTTTGTATTAAAAACGACCTTATCAAAATTGTCCATAATTTGGTTTTTTTCTATATATTCACCCATAAGCCCGCCAGCACGATTGCTTGCGATGTCATCGGAGTACTCCATAGCATACTTCGCAAAGTCAGCTCCCTTTATAATCTCTTGACGAAGCTTGTTTAGTTTCTCTTTCTGCTTCTCTTTGTCTGTCTCATTTAATCCATTTGTACTAAAGAGTATATGTCTAACAACAACTTTAGGGTTTCTAAGGCGGACAGCTATATTATCTTTGTAATATTTCTTTGCCTCATCTTCATCAACAGTTACCTTATTTATTATATATAGGTCTTTATATTTTTCTATCGTTGCAATCCTTGTTGCATCTTCAAAAACAAATTCATATGTAAATGGGCTCTTCTCTAAAGTGATTTTAAATTCGCTGATTGCTGCTCCATCTGTAAATCTCTCCATTATGGTCATTATATCTACTGTGTTTACCTCAACTCCCTTTTCAAGAGCCTCTTCATATAGTATCTGGTTTAATGCCCTATCTTTTGCCGTGTACACAAGGATAGATTCAATCTGCTTTTTTGAGTACTCATCTATTGGTATCGATTGTGCAAGCATTTGTGAATATAAAAAAGGGATTACATATTTATTTGTTACAACAAAGTCTTTTGTCTCCACCAATGGGATCCCTTTTTCGAGAGAGGTCAGTTTGCTTATTGTTTCCAGTGTCTTCATGGTTTTTTTTAGCTCTTCAGAGTATTTAAACTTATCTGTTGGAAGTCCCTTTTTTTCGACTCTATTTATACAAGAGAAGAGTGACACAATTATAAGAATAGATAAAACTATCTTTTTCATATTTTATCCTTAATCTATTTTTCTCTATTTATAAAACAAGATCTGTTATTTGTCAAAAATTTGTACTATATTTTTAATTGGGCTTTTCAACTATCTATATAATTTTTGCCTTTGATTTTTGAAATTTTATAGATCCATGCTACTATAAATATTAAGAATGCTGCATTGACAGTTGAGAGGAAGTAGCAGGTATATAAGAAATCTTTTTTGATTATTCCTCCAAATAGAACAGAGACTATCATCAATATATTGTTAATCTGTACCAAGAGGAGATATTTTTTCTCTTTTCTTACAACTATGGGGGTAACTGCTATTGGCATAAAGATGAAATATGAGAAGAGGTATGGTGCCAATGCTCTGGAGTAGATCCCTGCTTGATACCAGTTTAAACCAAAGATAAAGCTAAATATTTGCGGGGCAAGCAGAAAGATAATTAGAAAAAATGGAAATGAGAACATTGCCATTCTGCTTATAAGTTTTGATGTCATTGGTCTGATATTTCCTGTTGTAGAAAATATCTCTGTTATTTTTTGATAGAATGTGTGCTGGAGTGTTGTTGCTATTATTGTTATTGGAAGCGCCATAATTCTATATGCAAATGAGTAGAGACCAATTGTTTTTGTATCAAAGAAAAATGAGATTAGATAGATAAAGAGAACATCTTTCAATATTGTGGAGAGAGAGTTAAAAGAGGTTGTGAATGCAATGCTTCTATACTTTTTTGCTTCTCCTATCATTGTATTTTTTGTTATATATCTTCTATTTTTTATAAGCTCTCCTACTAGCTTTGGCAGAAGTTTGATTATTGAGATGATATAACCAAAAAAACCTCCCAAAATCAGCCCTATTGTACCAAATTTTAGAAGACCAAAGCCTATATTTGAGAGTGTGTTTGTTGAGGCCTGCATAATCTTTGCTGTTGATAGAGATCTATATCTCTTAATCTTATTTGTATAGGAGGTCAGTATGGCTAGAGAGCAAAATAGGAAGGACTCTAATGGAACAAAATATAGAAAAAATGAGAGCTCACTTCTTTTGTATAATATTGATATTGGATTGCTTATAAATATGAAAATTATGGATAATATTATGAAATTTGATATCGCAATAATAAAATTAAGGGCTACTATATTAAGTCTTCTCTTTTTTGTTGGAGCAAGGACTATTGCTGAATTAAAACCAAATATTAGAATACTATTTAAAAGAGAGCTTATTGAATTGAAGATTCCCAATATTCCATATTGCTCTGGTGTATATATTCTTGAGAGAATAGGAGCAGCTATCAAAGAGATTACTTGAGCAACTATTGTACCAATCATCAAGATTAGAGAGTTTCTTGTAAAATCAGAATTTTTTATATACTTATCAATTAGACTCTTTATAAAATTCACATCTTTTTTCGTAATTTAATTATTTGTTTTATCTATACTTGTTTATAGTATTTTTTTTCAAAAATTCAAGGAAAATGTAGTAAATATATTTTGATATATCTATTTGAAATTATAAGAATTATTATAAATAGAGATCTCTCTCCCCATTCTTAATTTTTTTGATATACTCACTCATAGTTTTTTTTGTGTTTTCATTGCTAGTCTCTTTTATAATCTCTTCTACAAGTTTAATACCCTTCTCTTTTGTCTTTTCTGAAGCAAAGTCCTCTAAATACTCTTGAAAAGTGAATACTCCATTTGGCAGACAATACTCTTGAATAAGCCCCGGCTTCGCCAAATCCATAAAATCGTGTCCAACACGCCCATTTCTGTAACAGCCTGTACAGAAAGATGGAATAAATTTTGCATCTACTAAAGAAGAGATTACCTCATCAAGAGTTCTAATATCTCCTTGAGAGAATTGCCTTCCTGCGCTGCTATCTGTGTACCCACCCGGATTTGTTTTTGCTCCGCCTGATGCTTGACTTACACCATACTTGAATAGTTCATTTCTCATTTCAGTGCTCTCTCTTGAGGAGAGAATTATTCCTGTGTATGGAACAGCGAGTCTTATAACAGCAACAATCTTTTTGAAGTCATCATCAGAGACCGGATATGGAATATTCTCTGTGAATGGAACGCCATCAGCCCTCTCAATGCGTGGGACGCTAATTGTATGTGGTCCGCAGCCATAAGCCCTCTCAAGCTCCTCTGCATGGGCAAACATTGATAGAACTTCAAATCGATAGTCAGCAAGCCCAAAGAGTACACCAATTCCAACATCATCAATGCCTCCCTCCATAGCACGATGCATAACATTCACACGGTAGAGATAGTCAGATTTTTTGCCTGTTGGGTGATACTTCGCATATAGATCTTTATCATATGTCTCTTGAAAGCAGACATATGTACCTATTTTAGCCTTTTTTAACTTCGCAAAATCATCTGCCTCCATAGGGGCAACCTCTACATTTATACGGCGGACATAATCTTTGCCCTCTTTTACTTTGTAGCATCTCTCAATTGCTTCAGTTAGATAATTTATATCATTTCTATTAGTTTCACCGCATATTAGTAGAATCCTTTTATGTCCCTCCCTCAATAGAGCCCTTGTTTCGTTCTCAATCTCATCCATTGAGAGAATCACTCTCTTTATTAGAGTATTTTCTGCACGAAAGGCACAGTAGAGACAGTTGTTTGAACAAACATTGCCCGTGTAGAGGGGAGCAAAGAGTACAACTCTCTTACCATATATTCTCTCTTTGACAATTGCAGCTGCCTCTAGAATTTTATCTATTAGAAGCTTATCTTCTATATTAAGAAGCTTTGCAACATCATCTATATTTAGCCCTTTAAGTAGAAGTGATCTATTTAAAATTTCATTGAATTCATTGATATTTTTTATTTTTGTCTCTGCCAAATCTCTAATTTTAGAGATATCTGGCATCCAATCTTTATTGTTCATTTTTTTTAAAATCCATCTATAATTGCTTGATAACTAAATTTCATACTTTTTATAAGAAATGTCAAGTCTTTTCGCTATGATAAAAAGGCTGCTATTCACTCTCTGCATATAGTAAAGTTACTTTGACAAAAGAGCTATATTTTTGTATAAAAAAGCATAGCAATTTTGATCTATATTATTGAATATTAAAATAGATTTATTTTTTACTATAAATTGAGATAAGCGGAAAAACAGATAAAAAAAATATGGAGAATATTATGGATAGATATTCACTAAGGGGTGTAAGCTCAAAAAAAGAGGATGTACACAACGCAATATCAAAGCTTGATAGAGGGATCTTTCCAACAGCTTTCTGTAAGATTGTCCCAGATTTGATTGCAAATGATGACAAATATTGCAATGTGATGCATAGTGATGGGGCAGGGACAAAATCATCGCTTGCATACATCTATTATAGAGAGACTGGGGACCTATCAGTATTCAAAGGAATAGCGATGGACTCCATTGTTATGAACACTGATGATCTTCTATGTGTTGGGGTTGTTGATAATATCTTGATATCATCAACAATAGGAAGAAATCAGAAGCTAATTCCAAAAGAGGTCATAAAAACTATCATAGAATCAACAGAAGAGATATGCAATGAATTTAAAAAATTTGGAGCAAATATTGTTCTAACAGGTGGTGAGACTGCCGATGTTGGAGATTTGGTTAGAACATTGATTGTTGATACAACAGCCATAGCAAGAGCAAAGAGAAGTGATATAATTGATAATAAAAATATAGAACCAGGTATGGTGATAGTTGGTCTCTCATCTTATGGAAAGACAATATATGAAGAGAAATATAATAGCGGCATAGGCTCTAATGGTCTAACCTCTGCAAGACATGATCTTCTTTCAAAGGTCTATAAAGAGAAGTATCCAGAATCGTTTGACTCATCAATTGATGATAAACTTGTATATAGTGGAAAGTATTTGGTAACCGATAAAATTGATACAATGCCAATTGATATAGGAAGTGCGATATTGTCTCCAACAAGGACATATCTTCCTATAATGAAGGAAGTTTTTGAGACTCACCGAGATAAGATAGGCGGCATTATTCACTGTTCTGGTGGAGGTCAAACAAAGTCATTGAAATTCTCTGAAGGTATTCACTTTGTAAAGGATAATCTCTTTGATATTCCGCCTCTATTCAATCTTATACTCTCATCTACAGAGACGACCCTACGAGAGGCATATAGTGTGTTTAATATGGGGCATAGGCTTGAGGTATACACAGATGAAAAGAGTGGGCTTGATATTATAGATATTGCAAAAAGATTTGGTGTAGAGGCAAAGGTTGTTGGCTATACAGAGAAGGCGGATAAAAATAGACTTACAATAAAGGCAAACGATCAAGTGGTTGAATATGAGGTATAAATAGTATAGTGGCTTATACAAATAATATAAAAACCAATAGAATACTAGAAATGTATTTTGAACTTGCGTAATAAAAATAAAATTATGATGTTTATAGTGATATTTAAGAGGAACAACACATAATATAACAAAGATTTTATATCGTTTACACCAATAAAGTCGACTTATATTATGTGTTGTCCCTCCGCTTAATACATTTTATCTCTTACCCCACTCTTTCTTTGAAGGAAGATGGGGGCAGGGGGAGATGGTAGACAAAAGAAATAATCCTTACCATCTATTTCATCTATATAAAAAATATTTTGACTTTTTTAGATTCTTTTTGTATACTGTAGACTTATTATCTTATTAAATTTGTTTTTTATAGAGGCTCAATGGATAGAAAGAGAGTTGTTATTACAGGTGTAGGCGCGATATCGCCCCTGGGGCTTACCATGGATGAAAATTGGAAGAACCTCATAAGTGGAGTAAGCGGTATAAAGAGCGTTAAAAAGTTTGAGGGGGAGGAGTATCGTTCTCACTATGCTGGTGAGGTTGATGGTTTTGATATAAAAAACTATTTTAATGATAAATCCCTTAACAGTATTGGGCTCTGCTCCCAGTTTGCACTGGCAGCCACAAAGATGGCTCTGGAAGATGCCTCTCTTATCGAGAACGGCACTCTAAAAAAAGATGTTCCAAGCAATATCGGTGTTGCAATTGGTACAACTATGGGTGATGTTCAGGAGCTTGAGAAGGTCGATTATGCCTACTACTATAATGGGTACAAATCTATAGATCCTAAAAATATATTGAACTATCCCGCAGATAAAATTGCTAATAATATATCAAGTGTCTTTTCGTTAACTGGTCCAAATACAACATTTACAACAGCATGTGCCGCATCAAACTATGCCTTTGGCTATGGGTTTGATCTTATAAATAGTGGTGCAGCAGATATTGTTATTGCTGGTGGTGCAGATGTTCTATCAAAAGTTGCATTTTGTGGCTTCAGTAGAATTTTTGCTATGGCAACAGAGATGTGCCAGCCATTCTCACTAGATCGCAAAGGAATGATCGTCTCTGAGGGGGCGATTGTTTTGATAATGGAATCTTTGGAGAGTGCAGAGAGGAGAGGGACAAAGATATTGGCAGAGTTTTTAGGCTATGGCTTAAGCTGTGATGCCTTTGATATTACAATTCCTCATGAAAATGGACTTGGTGCAATTGCCTCTATGGAGAAGGCGATAAAAGATGCAAATATAGATAAAAAAGAGATTGGCTATATATCTGCTCATGGAACGGGCACAAAAGAGAATGATAGAGTTGAGACACTAGCGATAAAAAATGTCTTTGGTGATTATGCAAAGGAGCTTCTTATTAGCTCAACAAAATCTATGAGTGGTCATCTGATGGGAGCATCAAGTGCACTTGAGGCAGCCATCTGTGTTAAGGTTGTTAATGAGGGAGTTGTTCCTCCAACAATCAACTATACTACACCGGATCCAGAATGTGATTTGGACTATATTCCAAACGCGGCAAGAAAAAAAGATGTTTCTGTCTGTCTCTCAAACGCATTTGCTTTTGGCGGCAACAATGCAAGCATAATAATAAAAAGGTGGGGAAAAAATTCTTTATGAGTATAGTCATAACACGAAGAGGTGCTATTTCACCTTTTGGCATAGGTATAGATGATTTTTTAAAAAATATTCAGATAAAACAGAGTCCAACTGCTATAAATATTTTTGACGTAGCTAATTATGATAAAAACCAAGCCTATGTTATGAATGATTTTGATCCAAAAGCAATTCTTGGAGAGAAGGGGCTTAGAAATCTTAACCGTAATACACTTTTTATATTATCTGCACTGCAAAACAATTTCAAAGATGTAATTGACTATTTTAATGAGAACAAGTTAGAGCTTGCTCTTGCTGTGGGCTCTGCCTTTGGAAGCCTGCAGTCTATATCCGATTATGAGTTTGAAATTTTTGAAAAGACACCTAGAAAAATTAATCCTGTTGGATTTGCGAATACAGTATTAAACAGTCCAACAAGCAGAGCTAACATTTGGTACTCTTTGATGGCTTCTAGCACAACAATTTCATCTTTTAATATATCTTCCGCTAAGGCTATTGAGTTCTCTATAATGCAGCTTCTAACTGATAAAGCAGATGCAATACTTTGTGGTGGTGCTGAAGAGCTTAATATGCAAACCTTTTTGGGTTATTATCTAAACAATTTTCTAACCAGTGAAGAGATACTTCCATATAATAAAGAGAAAAATGGAACTATTCTTGGAGAGGGAGCAGGATTTGTTCTTCTTGAAAAAGAGGAAAACGCAAAATTTCCTATAATTGCAAGGGTGGCTGGATATAGTTCAAGCTTTGATTCAAATATAGTTAGCGGTATTGAAAAAAATATTAGAAATTCAATAGAGAAATCAAATTTAAAAATAGATGATATTAATATAATTTTCTCTTCTGCATACGGAAATAGTTATTTTGATGAGTTGGAAAAACAGGCTTTCTACAATATTTTCGGAAATAAATTATCTTCGATTCCGATTGTTGCAGTAAAAAAATTCATAGGAGAGACAATAGGAGCCTCATCTCTCTTTCAGTTGCTTGTCTCTTCATCATTAAAGGATATTAAGGTTCTTCCATCTGTCTATTTTTACTCTGAAAAAGAGAAAAAATTTGAGGAAACTAAAAATTTTGAAATTAAATCTTCCAATTTTGAAAAAATTTTGCTAAACTTTAGCAGTGAGTGTTGTAACCACTCTGCTATGGTTTTGAATATAGAATAACATAATTAAAAGTTTAAGGAGCTTACAAATGGCTGATGCTGATATCAAAGAGGAACTAAAGACAATTCTTTTAGAGATAGCGGAGGATCTAAAACCAGAGGATGTTAATTATGACGCCAACTTTATAACAGATCTATCACTAGATTCTATGTTGATGCTTGAGTTTGGGTCTGAAGTTGAGAGCAAATACGATATTGAGATTCCTGAAGATGAGTATCCAAATATGGCTACAATCAACCAGACAGTTGAACTTATAAAAAAACTAAAGAAATCTTAAAATCTAATAAAACAAGAAAAAAGATTATTGATAAATCTTTCAATAATCTTTTTTTTTGAAAAAGAGATGCCTTATGAAAATAAAGTTTATTTATCCAAAATTTGAAAAATTTTTAGAGACCTATCCTGAACTTGCAGAGTTTCCAGCGATAGCTGCAACATGGGCATTTAGAATGCCACCAGCTATGGGAATTCCTATCCTTGCGGGGTTAACTCCAAAAGAGCACTCTTGGCATGTGCAAGACCAGAATATTGAAGAGATAAATTTTGATGATGATAGCGATCTAATAGCAATAAGCTACTTTACGCCACAATCAGGCTATGCTTATGAACTTGGGGATGAGTTCTTAAAGCGTGGTAAAACTGTCATTATGGGCGGTATGCACCCTACTATGGCAAGTGAAGATGCAAGTAAACACTGCACTTCTCTCTGTATAGGGGAGGGTGATACTGTATGGACAACAATTTTAGATGATTTTAAAAATAATAGACTAAAGAAAATATATAAAGCATGTGAACTTCCAACTCCAGAGGAGATAGCAAGCCCATTGCCAAACCTTTTCAAAGATGATAAGTATGATTGGCATGCATCGCTTCTCTCTGTAACAAGAGGGTGTCCTTTTGGCTGTGACTGGTGTAATATTCCTATCTATCAGGGCTTAAAAACAAGATTTAGACCTATGGATAGAGTTGTTGAAGATATGAGAAAGCTTTCAGGGAAAGAGTTTTATGTAACTGATGATATGATAATGTTAAAGAGAAAAGAGATAGAGACCTATATGATTGAGTTATGCGAGAAAGTTAAAGACTTTAACTTAAACATGTTTCTCTCCGCCTCTCCTGCGATGAACACTGACCCTAACTTTATAAAACATATTGCAAAAGCAGGGGCAAAAAGTATGTATACTGTCTTTGCAAGCGATCCCTTCAGCAAAGCGTTTTATACAGGAAACGCAAGAATGTATCAAAAGGCAATAGATCTTGTTAAGATGCTTGAAGATAATGGCATAAGATTTTTTGGCTCTTTCTCTGTTGGTTTTGATTTTCAAGATGAGAGACAGTTTGATTTTATCTTGGAGTTTTGTGATAAGGCTAATGTGAAGACAGCTGAATTTTTTATAGCGACTCCATTTCCATCAACAAATTTTTGGAAGCAGATAGAAGAAGAGAATAGATTTATAATGCCTCGCAACTGGAAAAAATATAATTGTGCCAATGTTGTCTTTAAGCCTAAACACACATCTGAACAGGCTCTAAGAGATGGCTTTGTCTATCTATGGAAAGAGTTTTTTAAAAGTAAAAACCATGCAGATTCTCTATCAATGTTTCATCAAAAGGCTGAGAATATTTTAAAATCAAAAGAATTTAGTCAAGAAGTTAAAGATAGTGTTCAAAAGGGACTTGATAGCCTAAAAAATAGCTAATTTGAATTTGATGCTATTTTTATCCTCATAAATTTAAATGTTGCCTGTAAACCATACACACAAAACCATACAGCGAGTTTTTAAGTTAACTTTCGAATAGGATAATTTTTAAAGCTGTTACCTTAAAAACAGAGAGGGAGATTAAATATTTTATGAAAAAAATAGCTGTTATTATTTTGTTATTTATATCTTTTTGTATATATGCCAATGAGATGGATGAACTGCGAGATAAGTTTGGAGACATAGAAGTTGAAATAGTTCCTTCTGATGATCAAGCCATGCCTAAACAAGATATTGAAAAGACTGACCTAGATAAATCTATAAATGAATATAAAGCAAAATCAGTAAAAGTATACTCATATCAAATGAGAGAGCGCTTTAGTGATGAGGGGTTGCAAGAGAAGTTTGCAGATGAGGAGGTCTATTTTCTCTATAGAGGGAATGGAACTCAAACCAAAATATCAGAGCTTATGAGAGAGATGGGGGCTACTGAGTTCTCCAAAAAGATTGCGATTGCAGAGAACTATAATATATACTTGGGGATCTTAATTCCATCAGCGATAATTTCGGCTGCACTTGATATATTTGGTGTGGTTTCTCTTGTCTCTGGAACAACAAACCTGTTTTCGATGAGTGCGTCTCCGGGTGTTACAGAGGAGAGACTCTTCGCTTTGGGTATTGGACTTCTTGCAGGATCAGTATTGACTATTGTTCCTATGATAGTTTTTAGTGCTCTTCTTGGTTATAGCAGTAAATATAAATATAATATGAATCAGGCAAAGGCACTTGTGAACCAGTATAATAGATTTCTAAAAGAGAGACTTAAGATTCCTATGGATATAAATATCTCCTACAATTTTAAGAATAAATCGACCTCTTTTGATCTATGTTTCAAGTTTTAATCTTTTGGAGCTATCTTTGATAGAAAGATCTGAAATTGCAAAAAGCCTTTATAGAATTGTTAATCTATATTCAGACTATTTGGAGATTGGTTTTCTCCAGAAAAATGAGTCCATAGATTTTTCATTCTGGAACAGAGAAAATTTTTTTGATAAAAAGATTGTAGAAAAAGATAGCGTTAAAGAGAAGAGTGATAGAGAAAATTTAAAAAATATATCTCCATTACCAAACAGAGCTAATAAAAAAGGTGATGGTTCAAAGATAAAAGAGATTATAGAGCTTGCTGAGAGAATTTCAAAATGTAAGATGTGTCCTCTCTCAACAGAATCAAAAGTTGTTACTGGAGCAGGTGACCCAAATAGTGATATTGTTGTTGTATCCGACTATGTTTCATCAAATTATGAGGAGGAGAGCGCTCTTCCTCTAAATGGCAGGGAGCTAAATGCTTTTAAAAAGTGGGTAGAGGCAATCTCTATTGATAGCAGCAGCCTCTTTTTTACCCATATGATTAAGTGCCATCCAAAAAGGCTTAAAATTACTGCAGATTCTATTAGTAGTTGCATGAAACATTTAGAAGTTCAGATTGATATAATAAAACCAAAGTTTATCTTATGCCTTGGAGAGAGAGTAGCTACCCAATTAGGTGGAAAACAATTCTCATTTATTGGAAACAGAGAGGATTTCTTCTATTATAAGGGGATAAAAGTTTTTACTATTTTTCACCCTAGGGATGTTGAGGCAAGAGAGGAGCTTAAGAAACCTCTCTGGGCAATGCTTAAAAAATTTAAAAACTATATACAAGCTAATGAACAGTAATAAAAATGTAGAGATTGCACTTCCTATAAAAATTAATAGACTATTTACCTACTCACTGCCTGATGATCTTGAAATTGATGATGTCTTATATCGCCGTGTTTGGGTCAATTTTCGTAATAGAAAAATGAGAGGTGTTGTTGTTGGCAAAGCCCCCCTTAAAGAAGAGAGGATAAGCGAAAATGAAAAAAACTCATATGAAATAAAGCCTATACTAAAAGTAATTGATAAAAAAGCTGTTATAAATAGTGATGCCATTGATTTGGCAAAATGGATTGCTGACTACTACTTTTCATCAATTGGTGAAGTTCTGTCAATGATGATTCCATCAGGCATTAGATATCCCTCTTCAAAAAAAGAGACCCTTTCTAAAGTAGATGAGCTCACAGAAAAGAGCAAACAAAACTATGAAATTAATAATAGAAAAATATTAACAGAAGAGCAGAGAGAGATATATGAGAATATCAATAGAGATATAGAAAATGGAAAGAGAAAGTTTTATCTCTATGGAGTGACAGGTTCTGGAAAAACAGAGGTATATATAAAACTTATAGAGGATACGCTGAAGGCTGGCAAAGGAGTAATATTTCTTGTGCCTGAGATAACAATTAGCTATCAGACGCTTTTAAGGCTGCGGGAGGTCTTTGGCTCTACCTGTGCAATTCTTCACTCTGGGCTCTCAAAAAGCAGACGCTTTTCTGAATATATTGATATATTGAATAGCAAAAAGAGGGTGGTTGTTGGTGCAAGAAATGCAATATTTGCTCCTGTTGATAATTTGGGGCTTATTATTATTGATGAGGAGAACGAATCAAGCTACAAATCTTTAGAGAATCCAAGGTTTCATGCAAGAAGTGTTGCAATGCAGCTTTCAAACAAGAAAGATATCCCTCTAGTTTTAGGTAGTGCAACCCCTAGTATTGAGTCCTACTACTTTGCAAAAAGTGGATTTTTTTCTCTCTATGAGCTGAAAAATAGGTACAACAATGTCTCTCTTCCAAATATAGAGGTTGTGGATAGCTCCTCTCTATCTCCATTTAAAAATATGACAAGTGAGATGGTAGATGAGATAAATAGAAGATTACAAAAAAGAGAGCAGATAGTTCTCTTTCAAAATAGGCGCGGCTTCTCTACAATTATAAAATGTTCAGATTGCGGAGAGATTATCTCCTGTCCAAATTGCAGTGTCTCTCTCATCTATCATAAAAACAGAGATAAGTTTATTTGCCACCACTGTGGATTCTCCTCCGATTTTAAAAATAGCTGCCCAAAATGTGGAAAGAATAATTTAATAATGTTTGGTGCTGGGACACAAAGAATTGAAGATGAGATAAAAAAAGCTTTTAGTTTTGCTAACATTAAGAGGATAGACAATGACTCTATAAGAGATGAAGATGAGCTCTATCAGATTTTTTCTGACATTGAGGGTGGTAAGATTGATATATTAGTTGGTACTCAAATTATAGCAAAAGGGCTCGATTTCCCAAATATTAGGTTTGTTGGTATAATCAATGCTGATCTCCTTCTTAATATTCCAGATTTTAAGGCCTCTGAGAGGACTTTTGCTCTGGTAACACAGGTGGCAGGCCGTGCTGGAAGGGCAGGTGGTGAGTCATCTGTTATGATACAGACCATCAACCCAGAACACTACTCAATAGCCTCAGCTGTGAAATCTTCTTATGAGCAATTTTATAATGAAGAGATTCAATATCGAAAGGTTTTAAAATTTCCTCCCTTCTATAGACTTCTTCATATTGTTGTAAGGGGACCTCTTGAGGAGGATGTTGCTCTTGATATAGAAAAAATATACTCTGTTTTGAATGAAAATAGGGATAAAAATGGGTTTTCTGATGTGGAGCTCTTGCCTAGTGCTCCCTCCCCTATATCAAAGCTTAATAATAAGTATCGATACTCCATACTTATGAAATCAAAAAAAATAAAGAGTCTTCAAAATCTACTAAAGTTGTCTTTAGAAAATTTTAAACTGAATTCAAAAAATAGACTTGAAATTGATGTTGATCCACAAGATCTATTCTAAAAATTTAATTGAAAAAGCAGAAATTACTCTATAGAGAAGACGGAGAGCTCTTTTAGATACTCAAAATATGATCGATTACTATTATTTATATCAATTTTCTTATTGCCATCAACCAAAAAGTAGTAGTAGTATTCGCCTTTGTTGAATGGAAGAGTGATCTCCCAATATCCGTCTCTATTTAATACCATCGATCTAGAGAATTGATTCCATCTATCTTTATGTATGATTAGATTGACTTCTTTTGCTTCTATATTCTTATATATGAATGTAACATCTTTTAAATGCCTATTTACCTGTTGAGTTTTTATTATAGGGGTTGTTAACAGATACCTTGATTCATTTGGAGCATAGAGAGTCGATAGCTCTGTACCATACTTATCAAGGTCAACGCTCTTATTTAAAGGGTCTAGTGACCAAACTCCATTTATGTTGATTTTATAAATTAATTTTTTACTGTTTAAATCATATGGTATAACTATATATGGAACACCATAGAAACTTTTTTCAAAATAGTATGTCCCCTGCCAGTTATCATAGTTCATTCTTAGATATGGTCTTCCATGAGTGTTTGGCGGAAGTGTTAAGAGAAAACCATCTTCTAAATAGCGCGGAGGGGAGTTTGTCCTAAGCAGATCAGGATCTATATATCTTTCCAAAGAGAATGTTTTTATTGATACAAAAATAAAAATGATGTAGAGTAGAAGTAGTTTAGTGCTTTTTGAATACATTTTTACCTCAAACTTTTAAGTAAACAAAAAATGTATAATTTTTTATGTTTTATGTTTAAAAAATCGGATATTAGCCGAAAAACTTAAGTAGTAATTAATTAGATTCGTAAAAAGAGTTGGAACAATATGCCTAAATATGAAGATTTAGATTTTTTAAGAAATCAGCTGCTTTCTTTTGGTGATGAGATCTCAATAAAGGCTGGCAAGAGGGAAGATCTTAATATGACACCTATTCCCGAAAAGCTTGATAAAGAGGCCATAAGACAAAAAGAGCAGGAAAAGAATGCGTTTTCCAATGAATTCCTTAATGATGTTAGTGATGACCTTAAAGAGGGTAATCTCCTTTTTGGAGATGAGTCTGGAGCCTCTGATGAAGAGACAAAAGAGTCAGATTTAAACAACTCTAATAATGAAGACTATTCTCTCTTTTTTGATGATATTGAGCCAGAGACAACACCTCCCCCTTCTAATATAGATATAGAAGATAATAGCTCTTCAGAAAGCAGTAATAAAGATGAAAGTGAATCTGCAGATGAGACTAGAAAAGAGAATGATGACAGAAGTTTTTTAGATGATGATATGCTTGATGGTTTGATCGATGATGATGATAACATATCAAGACTTGATGAAAAATTTGATACCTCTTCAATAGATAAAAAAGATAATGAAAATAGTGATGACGCAGATAATAATGAAGATCTATCTATATTAGATAGTTTAGCTAATGATGATTTTTTAGATTTCGATCCATCAAATCTTGAGATTGGACGTATATCAGCTAAGGAGGATGCTCCTCTTTCAGAAAGTGAATCTAATTTAGTAAAAAATAATATAGAAAATAGTGGTGACAAAGATAGTGGTTCTGATCTAATTGATGAAGATTTGGTTACTAAAGATGATGGGCTTTTAGATGATTTTGATTCATCTGATATAACTAGTGAAGGTTTAGCTACTAAAGATGTAGATCCATTGGACAGTTTAGATAACCTTGATCTAATTGATGAAGATTTGGTTACTAAAAATGAAGAGTCTTTTGATGATTTTGATATATCTGATATTGAAAATAAGTCTATTAATAAAGATAATGATAGTAATGAAGATTTTGATACTACTGATGTAATTGATGAAGATTTAGTTACTAAAGATGAAGAGCCTTTAGATGATTTTGATATATCCAATCTTGATGATGAAGTTGTTGATGAAGATGATGTTACTAACAAAAATTTTGGTACTTCTGATGCAACAAATGAAGATTTGACTACTAATAATGAAGGACCTCTAGAAGATTTTGATGCTTCTGATGTAATAGATGAAGACTTAATTACTAAAGATGAAGAGCCTTTGGATAGTTTTGATGATCTTGATACTATAGATGAAGATTTGGTTAGTAAAGATGAAGTTTCTGTTGGAGAACTTGATGATGAAGCAGAAAGTTTTGATAGTGAACCTTATAATACCAAAAATGATTCATTAGAAGAGTTTGCTGATTTGGATAATTTGGATCTTCCAACTGATGATGATTCAAAGGCTACTATAAATAATGAAGAGCCTATTGAAGAATTCTCTCTAGATACACTTCCAAACTTTGATCTTGAGGATGATAAGAAAGAGGAAGAGAATAAAATTGATATTGGTGGCGATATAAAATTTGATGACGACTTAAGCAAAGAATTTGATTTTGGCTCAAGTGATCTCTCTTTTGATGATAGTGAATCAAAGGGAGATGATTTTAAATATGATGTTGAAGACAATCTTGATATTTTAGAAGAGAACAAAGATGGTTATGATACAGAACATCACGATGATTCTGATTTCCATGATGATTTTGATCTTAATGATGATTTTGATCATACAAGTGATTCCAGTTCAGAAACTGCTGACAGTGGTAGTGAAATTAAAGAAGATCGTCCTTCAAGCAGTGAAACTGTTAAAGAGAGCGATGGCAGAAAAGGAAAAGAGAGAGCTGCTAAAAGAAATGTAGGCGATGATATTGAAATTGTTGATAGAAGCAGAGATGAGATCGTTTTATCTGATGAGGAGATAAAACAGATAATAATAACATTGAAATCTCTTCCTAAAGAGGCAGAGAAGAAGATAATGGCTCAGATAATATCTAATAAATATAGCGATGCCGAGTTGAGACCGCTTATCGATGTTCTATTAGATGGAGAGCGACCAAAATCAATAATAAAGATATATGAAAAGATAACAAATGACACATCGCTCTCAAACTTGAGTGTCTTGAAGTTTACAGGCCAAGATTTTGAAGAGCAGCAAAATTCTTTTATGTATCTCTTCAAGAAAAATGTTCTTCCAATACTAGGACGTATCACAGCAGCACTTGTAATGGTTGCTCTTCTTGTTGTTTTATATTTGTTTGTAATAGAACCAACCTTTAGGGCAACTGCCTATTATAAAGAGGGGTATAACAATCTAAAAAGTATGAAGTTTGATGAGGTTGAACCATACTTTAAAGATGGATTCCGTACTCAGCCTAGATACAATGAGGCTGTGAAATTTGCAAGAGCCTATGCAGATTACAAGAGGTTTGGTGATGCAGAAGATAAATATTTTCTTGCACTTAGAATGAGACCAAATGATAAGCTTAAGCTTGAGATCGCAGACTTCTTTAAATCTCCAGAGAGAGGGATAAGAGACTATGAGAGAGCATTGAATATATATGATGAGATGCTTAAGAAAAACAGAAAAAATGTTGATGCACTTCTTGGAGTTGCAGATACAAATTATGAGTGGTCTTATGAGGTTAGAAGCAAACTTGATGATGCAAAGAGCTACTATCTTGATGTATTGGATGTAAACAAGAAAAATAGCAGGGCAGTTTTTGGAATGCTTAATGTAGCATTAAGGGAAGAGAACTATGATGATATAATGAAGACATATGGCTATATAGAAGATAATTTCAAAAATAGAGTCAACCCAGATTCTTATACCAATTTGGCATCATATCTTATAACAAAGGGTGATGTGTTTCATGTAAAAGAGATTTTAGAAAAGGCGGGAAAGAGTGTTGGCAAGCGAAATATGCCAGAGATCGATTATCAGCTTGCAAGATACAATAGATATTTGAGTGCATATAATGAAGAGAAGACTCATCTTGAAAATGGTATAACAAGATTCAAAATAATGAAGAGTCAAGAGCCAAAGAAGTATGAGTCAAAGAAGTATAGAGAGATAAGAGCTAAAATGTATAATGATCTTGGAGAGATCTTAGACAAATACTCAAAGGCAAACCTACAGGCAGAGGAATATTTCCTTGAAGCAATAAATACATACCCAGATTTTGGAAAACCTTACTACAATTTGGCCAATTTTGATTTGAGATACAAAGTTGATTATGAAAATGCAGCAAAGAATTATGAGGAGGCTGAGAGAAAAGGCTTTACAAATGATACATTGAACTATAATCTTGGCTGGCTCTACTATAAGAAAGAGCAATATTATGACTCATATAAGAGAATAAAAGATCTTCTTGATAGAGACCCTGATAACAGCAATCTTAAATTTATGCTTGGAACGACTCTCTATCAGCTTGGCAACTATGATCTTTCTGAAAGTGTTCTGCTTGAGACATACAATCGCTATGATGAGCTTCGTCAAATATATTCGCCAATGTATATGGACAAAAAAGAGGACTTTATAATAGCAAATACTTTAATGAAGGTTTCAAACAACTTGGGTGCTGCACTTCAGCAAAAATATTTGCAAACCAAGAGAGTTAGATATATCACAATGGCTACAAAATACTATGCAGACTCTATAGAGTACTACTCAAAGCTTAATGAGTCACCTGTAAGCAGGCTTAATGATTTCTTAACTCCTGAAGAGAATAGTGGTCTAAAAGATATGGGACGTATTAAAGAGGCCAATATAAACTTAAGAAATGCAGTCTACTATGATGCAGGATATACAGAACCGATATTGTTTCAAGATTTCAATCTTGACTATACAGTTAATGTGCTATAAATTATAAAGTATATAACCAACTATAAAAAATAAAAGAGGAGGCAGTTAAACCTCCTCTTTTTAATTATCAATCTCTAATCTTATTTCTTTTTTAGAAGCTCTTCTATTACTTTTTTATGGAGGTCAGCGATGACATGTCTTTTTAGTTTTAAAGATTGAGTAAGCTCTTTTCCAACTTCAAAAGATTCTGGAAGGAGTTTAAAGTCATATATTCTCTCAAATTTCTTTATTTCGTTATCATTATTTACAATCTCATTTAGCTGATTTTTGATTAGGTTGTATATCTCTTCACTCTCAAGAAGTTTATTGTAATCAGATGTATCAAGCTTTTTTGAATTCGCATAATCAATTATTCTCTCTTTTCTTGGAATTATCAGAGCCTTAAGCCTCTTTTGATTTTGTCCAAGCACAATAGAAGATTCTATATATTCAGCTCTATTAATAATTGTCTCAATCTTCTCTGGCTCAACGTTTTCTCCGCCAAGAAGAACAATAGTATCTTTTAACCTTCCAATTACCTTTATCTCATCAAAATATGTTCTTTTTACAAGGTCACCTGTATGAAACCAACCATCTTGTATGGCCTTAGCAGTTGCTTCTGGGTTGTTGTAGTACCCTTTTGTAACCAAAGTTCCTTTAACGATTAGTTCTCCCTTCTCATCAATGCCAAGTTCTTTTCCTTCAGGGTCAATAATTTTTGTCTCTGTATTTGGTATTGGAGCACCGCATACACCTATGGTTGGATGGTGAAGCTTTCTTAAACATATTATTGGAGAGGTCTCTGTTAGTCCATACCCATCCACAAGTCTGATGTTTATTATATTAAAGAATTCATCAATGTTGTTGGGAAGAGAGCCACCGCCTGATATAACAACACGCATTTTTCCGCCTAAGATTTTATGAATACTTTTAAAGATAAACTTGTTACCCAAAAAGTAGCTTGGCCAGAAGAGATATCTTACAATAGCAGCGAATGCAGTGTAGAGAGCACTTGGTTTTTCCCAGAATGGAAGTGTTCTCTTTACATAAGAGTCAAGTCTAAAGTAGAGTTTTGAAAAGAAATAGAAAGAGTGAAATAGAAATTTAACTATTATTGATGATTTTGAAATATTGTATAATATTTTTTCATAAAAAGATTCCAATATACGAGGAACAACAATAAGCATTGTTGGAGTTGTGGCCTTAATGTCATTTACAAATGTCTTTATACTAGAATAGACAATTGCTGCCCCCTTCTCAATCATAACATACTCTACTGTCCTCTCAAATATGTGCCATATAGGCAGAACAGAGAGCATTGTATCCTTCTCATTAAGGAATAGGTGTTTTGGAGCTTCAACTAAGTTGTGTATAAAGTTTCTGTGTGTAAGCATTACACCTTTTGGATTTCCAGTTGTCCCTGATGTATATATTATTGTTACAAGGTCATCTATACCTATAGATTTTGTTAAATCATCAATTATTGGCCTATTTTTGGATAGATTTTCCTCTCCAGTCTTTAAAATTTTACTAAGATTGAAAGATGAATCTTTAATATCATCATCTATTGATATAATTGGCATTGTAAGAAGCTTTGATATCTTCTCATATGCCCTATTATTTTCTACTATTATATAATTTGCATTGGAATGGTTTAATATAGTTGAAACCTCATCAATTGCTGTATCTGTTCCCCTTGGAATTGAGACAATTCCAAGACCGCTCATTGCGAAGTCTAGGAGCATCCACTCCATACGGTTATCACAGAATATAAAGATCTTATCTCCTCTTTTAAAGCCAGATTCAATAAGACCTGACATTGTAATAATTACTTTTTCATAAAATTCACTATAAGAGATAGATTGATAATCATTGTTTACTTTTGAATGGAATAGTGGTTTGCTGCCAAATTTGTCTCTTGAGATTGTAAGCATATCAAATAAAGTGTTATACATATTTTAAAATTCCTGCCTCTGTTGTTTTAATTTTTTTATGAAAGTAATTACACAAATATTTTTTGATAAAAAAAATCTAAAAAATATTTTTAATCAAACTAGATATATTTTTCTAACAATTTTTTTAGATCCTCTTTGCTTCTAGTTCCAGCTGATTGATATACTATCGCTCCATTTTTGAATATGATAATAGTTGGAATACTCATAATTCCATAGTTAGTTGCAGTAGTGCTATTTTCATCAGTATTGCACTTGCATATTTTAATTGCATCAGACACCTCCATAGAGGTCTCCTCTACTATAGGTCCAAACATTTTACATGGAGGGCACCATGGAGCCCAAAAGTCAACAAAAACAACCTTGTCGCTTTTTAAGACCTCTTGCTCGAAGTTCATATCAGTAACATCTACAACTTTACCGCCCATAAAAATCTCCTTAATTCTATTTTTTTGAAAAAATGTTTTATCATTCTTAAGACCAAGTGTTAAATTAGCTGCTACTATTTAAAATTATAAAACCTATAAATATGAAATATTTCTAAACAGAGCACTATTTTTATTTTTAACAAAATAGATCAATTGCCTATTATTAAAAAATAAAATATTATAAAACATTGTAATAAAAAAGTGACTTAATTTTACTAAAAAAAAAGTCAAAAGTAAATCAAAATATTTTTCCGTTAATTTTTTTAATTAATTCTAAGAAATTTGGAAAAGTTGCGTCAATACACTCTATATTTTCGACAATTGTGACTCCTTCTGCGGCGAGACCAGCAATTATCAGTGTCATTGCTATGCGGTGGTCGTTGTGGGAATTGACTTTTGCTCCCTTTAGTTTTGATTTTCTTACTATAATTGAATTATCTTTCTCACTTATATCAGCTCCAAGCTTTTTTAGCTCCTCTGTTATGACAGCTATTCTGTCTGTCTCTTTTATTCTAACATTTGCAATGTTTGTTATCTTTGTCTCTCCATTAGCAAAGCAGCCCAAGAGAGCAATTGATGGAACAGCATCTGGAGTGTCATTCATATCAATCTCTATCCCATTAAGCTCTTTGCCTGTTATGGTAACAGAGCTCTCTTTTGATATAGTATCTTCTTCATAAGTTATACTAGCACCAAAAGCTTCTACTATATTAAGCACTTTTTTATCAGGGTGAAAATCGTTTTTATTTAATCCTCTAATCTTAATTGTACTTTTGGTTATTGCAGCTAAGACTATAAAAAATGTTGCACTGGAGTAGTCGCTGATTATATCGGTAGCGAAAGAGTCTATTTTCTGCTTTCCTTCTATCTCAAAATAGTTGTATCCATCATGCTTGATGTTTATTCCAACATATTTAAGCCACCTTATTGTCATCTCAATGTATGGAGTTTCAGCTGGATCTATGGTTTCATATTTTGTATCATATTCAAAAAATGGAGCTGCTATCAAAAAGCTGCTAACAAACTGAGAGCTTGCAGCTGCTATTTTTACTATTCCCTCTTTGCTAACCTTGCCCTCTATAGTAACAGGAGGATAGCCCTCTTTTTCAAGATATGTTGTTTTTACCCCCAGTGATTTTAAGCCATCTATAATAGGAGAGATTGGACGTCTGTTTGTCATCTCATCTCCATATATTGTAGCTTTTTTACCGCTTATTGCAGCAAGCGAGAGTGCAAAATTCAGAGTCGTTCCTGAGTTTTTTGTGTCTATAGTTATCTCATTTTTGTTTAGTTTTCCATCTGTTCCATCTATCACTAACCTATTACTGATTTCATCTATAAAAACCTCTGCATCAAGCTTTTTTGCAAGCTCTATTGTAGCCAATGTATCTTTTGATAGAAGCGGGTTATTTATGATTGATTTTCCTTTTGCAAGGGCAGCAAATAGTATAGCTCTGATTGTATCAGATTTTGATGGGGGAATTCTTATTTCACCACCAATATTTTTAGAAAATTCAACGGTTATGTTTTTCATAAGTAAAAAAGCATATTTTATAAAAAAATATTTGTCAAAACTTATTTTATTAAAAATAGCTTGAATATTATCTTTTAAATGTTTAGAATGGTGAATATTAAAAAAGCGTTTATATCAAATAAATATATTAATCATATAAAAAATAATTATAGCAACTTGGTGTTGATTTTAGTTGTGAATTTTCATATTATCTACTATGATGATTAATTATAAATTTAATCATAGTTATAGATTAATTGTATTATAGATTTTTGGAGGTTTTATTTGAATCATGGTCCTTTAAGAGTAACAGATAAAGAGTTTGAGAGGTTTCAAAATTTCATTCAATCAAAAATTGGTCTAAAATTTCCAGAAACTAAAAAGAGCTTGCTTGAGAGCAGAATGTCATCACACATAACAAGACTTGGGTTTGAAAGTTATGGAGACTATTTTGACTTTCTTGAGACTCAATCAGAATTTTCAGAAGAGGTTGAATTTGTTATTGATAAGATAACAACACATACTACTTCATTCTTTAGAGAAGATCACCACTTCAATTTTTTAGTGAATGGTGGTGTGGATATGATACAAAAGATATTTGGTCCAAGCACAGTTATAAAGTTTGCCTCTCTTGGCTCATCAACTGGTGAGGAGATGTATACAATTTCAATGATACTCTATCCTCTAAAAAAGAGTGGTAAAATAAAAGATTACTCTATTGATGCATTTGATATCTCTAAACATGCACTTTTGAGTGCAAAAGAGGGTAGGTTTAGACCTGAAACACAAACCTCTATACCTCCTCAATATCAGAAATTTTTTCATATTGAAGAGAACAGACTTATAGCAGATCCAGCTTTAAAGAATAATATGAGATTTTTTATGTCAAACATAGCTAAAAAAGGTCAGCGTTTTCCTGATACCTATCATATTGTCTTTTGCCGCAACACATTGATATATTTTAATAAGGCACTGCAGCAAAATGTTATAGATAATATAACAAATATTTTGATGCCTGGTGGGTTATATTTCATGGGGCATTCAGAATCACTGCATGGATTAACACATAATTTTAAAAGAGTTGAACCAACAATTTATCAAGTAGGAGGAAAAAATTGATTAATGTTCTTATTGTAGATGACTCTGCTTTTGTCAGAGAGTTTTTGTCAAAAGTTATATCTGAAGATAAGGAATTGAATGTTGTTGCAACATGTCAGGATCCATATAAAGCTGTGGAAGTTATAAATTCAAAAACGAAGATTGATGTTATCACACTTGACCTCGAAATGCCAAGAATGGATGGATTAACATTTCTTGAAAAATTGATGTCTCAAAAACCTATACCTGTTGTTGTCTGCTCCAGTATTGCAGAAGAGGGATCAGAAAACGCAATGAAGGCATTGGAGCTTGGAGCTGTCGAAGTAATAACAAAACCAAAGATGGGTCTCCGTGACTTTTTTGAAGAGGAAAAATATAGAATTCATGATGCTGTAAAATCTGCAGCAAGAACTAATATGAATATTCTAAGATCTTCTGTTAAGAGAATAAAAACTTTTAAGCCTACTGTTTCAGGTTCATCACAATCCTCAGGTGATTCTGGACACTTACTTGCAAGAACAACAAACAAGCTTATTGCAATAGGTGCCTCTACAGGTGGAACAATAGCACTTAGAGAGGTTCTAACAAGATTGCCAAAAACTACAACAGGTATAATAATCACTCAGCATATGCCTGAAGGCTTTACAAAAAGTTTTGCAGAAAACTTAAATAGTGAGTGTGAAATAGATGTAATGGAGTCTGATGATAACTTAAAGGTTATGATGGGGACAGCAATGATCGCAAAGGGAAATACTCACCTTGAGATTGTAAGAAGTGGTGCATACTTCGTTTCAAAAGTTGTTAGGGATAAGGGGCTTGTAAACAGGCATAAACCGTCGGTGGATGTTATGTTTGACTCTGTTGCTCAAAACGTTGGAAAAAATGCCCTTGCCATTCTTTTGACTGGTATGGGTAAAGATGGAGCTGTTGGGCTAAAGACTATTAAGGATGCTGGTGGAACAACAATTGCCCAAAACGAAGCAAGCTGCGTTGTATATGGTATGCCAAAGGCTGCTGTTGAACTTGGAGCTGCCGACTATGTAATGGATTTAAATGAAATCGTGAAAATGATAATTGATTTTCATGATTAATTGTTGTTTATGATGTTTTTTTAATCTTTTAATAACACCTATCGTCTATTGATAATAGGTGTTATATTTTTTTGTAAAATAGCTTTATGTAGAACTATATTAATGATATACTTTTATCTCTATTTTTATTAGATGTTCTTTAAAATATAATTTTAAGTTAAGAAAGTTTTTATGGTAAAATACAATAAATTTTTATTTATAGCCTCAAATTTTATAATATCGTTTTGTATATTTTTATTAATGTTTTTAGTAAGGTATAATTTCTTCTCTTTCCTATTTATAGAAAAACGTAGTTTGGAAATATCTTCTATAACACTATTTTTAATATACTCTCTTTTCATTGTTGTTTTTAATATTGCATTAAAGGTGTATGAAGTTAATAGAATTTATAGCTTTGTAGAGTCCCTACTGATAAGTTATCTATCTGTTCTATTTGTAAGTGTTATATTTGGTTTCTATTTCTATTTCACACAGATGCCTTTTGCCCGTTTTGTCTTTTTTATGGGCTTTCTTATTATACCAGTAGTAAATTCTCTCTATAACAGAATCGTTTTTTCTGCAATTTTTACAGAAAATAAAAAATATACTTTTCTATTTCTCTCTAAAGATGAAAAAAAGCAAAACCTTTTAAAAAAACTTATAGATAAATATAAGAAAATTTTTCCTCTCAATATAATTTATCTAGATGAGAGTTATACTATTTCAAAAAAAGATTTTGAAAATATAGATTTAGTTGTAATTGATACAGAGCTTGAATATAGCAAAGATGAGCTAGATTTACTAAATAGCTATGAACTCTCTGGAGGAAGAATCTATAGTCTTATGGATGTCTTTGTCTATTTTGACCAAAAAATTCCACCAAGTATAGTACCGACATATCATCTTGAACTCTTCTCTTCCTATAAATTGGACTCTCCCTATACAGCATATATGAAAAGAGTGGGGGACATACTTATCTCTTTTTTATTGATAGTTGCAACATCTCCCATATTGCTGCTTACAGCTTTTATAATTGCTATAACCAGCAAAGGTGGTATTTTCTATATTCAAAAGAGAGTTGGACTTAACCAAAAAGAGTTCAACATGCTAAAGTTTAGAAGCATGGTTACAAACGCAGAGAAAGATGGTGCAAAATTTACCAAGAAAAATGATAGTAGAGTAACTTTGATTGGTAAAATTATTCGTCCAATTAGAGTTGATGAACTTCCGCAGCTCTTTAATATACTAAAAGGTGATATGTCATTTATAGGACCAAGGCCAGAGCGCCCAGAGTTTATAAATGATATAACTGAAAAAATTCCACTTTTCAAAAAGAGGCTTCTTGTAAAACCTGGATTAACAGGTTGGGCACAGGTAAAGTATAGCTATGTTAATACAATTGATGATATGGAAGAGAAGCTTAGCTACGACCTCTACTATATTTCAAATATGGGTTTGCTGATTGATCTAAAAATTTTACTATATACACTAGAGACTGTTATATTTAGACGAGGAGCGATGTAATATTAGAGAGAAAGAGATAAAAAACACTGATATTTTTATTATTACAGATGTTTTTCCACCTGATGTAAGTGCCACAGGTCAATTATTAGATGAATTGGCCTCTTTTTTAGCAGATTCTTTTAGTATCACTGTTCTAACTAACAAGAGTAAAAGTGATTATACTAATTTTGATAGTAAAAAAGAGTATTTAATCAAGAGATTTTTAAAACCTCTTTCTAATAAAAAGAATAAAATTTTAAGATTGTTTCATGGTCTAAAATTTTCTACCTCAATCTTTTTTTATCTTCTTTTTAATAGAAGAGAATCTCTTCTATTTTTTGTATCTAATCCGCCCTTTTTGGCTTTGGCTGGTTATTTTTTGAATCTATTTAGAGGGCAAAGATATATATATCTAATACATGACATCTATCCTGATTTGGCAATTAATTTTTCATATATTAAAGATAGATCTATTGTAGCCACTCTCTGGAGATTTTTTAATAATAAAATATTTAAAAGGTCTAAGTATAATGTAATGCTTGGAGAGGAGAGTGCAGATTATCTTTCAAAAAGATATCCATCTCTTAATAAAGATGATAAACTTAAAATAATTACAAATTGGGCTTCTAAAGAAATTTTATTTCCACTCAAAAATAGAGATGAAATAAAGAAAAAATATAGTGTCGAGGGTAAGTTTACCATTCTCTACTCAGGTAATTTTGGTATAACCAGCATTCTTGAGAAAGTTCTAGAGCTTGCATCTATGTTCAAAAATAGAGAAGATATTCTTTTTCTTCTCGTTGGTGATGGACAAAAAAAAAGTAAGCTTTTAAATATAAAAAATGAGAAAGATCTTTCAAATGTTATCTTTTTAGATTTTGTTGATAAAGTAGATCTTAATGAATTGTATAATATTGCTGATATCTCACTTATTACACTTGATAAAAGGGCAACTAACCTCTCTGTGCCATCTAAATTTTATAATATAATAGCAGTTGGCACTCCAATTATAGCTATTATGGAACGAGACACAGATATTGCAAAGATTATTGATAAGTGTGAAATTGAAGAGAGAATTATAGGACATGTTTTTGGAGAGGATGAGATTGATAAAGTTTATGATAAAATTTTATACCTATCCTCCAATATAGATATATTAAATATAATTAGAGAAAACAGCTATCAATTATTTTTAGAAAATTACTCATCTTCTACTATTTTTAAGCTATATAAAAAACTTTTTCTTATTTCTGGAGAGTATATGGTAGATTTTCATACACACACTACTTGTTCTGATGGGACATTAAAGCCCACAGAATTGATAAAAAAGGCTAAAATAGATGGATTGAAGGTTATTGCAATAACTGATCACGATAATATTGCTGCCATAGAACTCGCTAAAGAGAGTTCTAAAAATGATAATATTACACTGATTCCGGGTATTGAAATATCATCAAAATTTAATGAACTTGAAATTCATATAGTTGGTCTCTTTATAGATATTACAAATGAGGAGCTACTTGAATTTATCAAGAAGATAAGTAGTTATCGATTAGAAAGAAATGTTGAGATGATAAAAAGATATGAGGAGTATTTTTCTAAAAAGGTTAATATGGAGGAGCTGCTTGGTGAGAAAAAGCTTGAAAATATTGGCAAGCTTGATTTTGCTAGATATATGGCAAAATCTGGTGATATAAAGAGCGAATATGCAGCTTTTAGATTCTATTTTTCAAAAGATTGTCCTCTTTTTATTGAAAAAGAGTGTGTCTCTCCAAGTGAAGCAATAGGAAAGATACATAAAGCCAACGGATTTGCAATACTAGCTCATCCTAATCAAGTGGAAGTTAAAGATAAAAGTGAGCTTTTAGAGATTATAAAAGTATTAAAAGAGGGTGGACTTGATGGAATTGAAGTTTACTATACCAACCATAAAAAGAAAGATGTAAAGTATTATAAGAAAATAGCTAGAGATTTTGGGCTTGTTATTTCAGGAGGCTCAGATTTTCACTATGAAGTGAAGGGAAATGGGCCAAAATTGGGTCATTATGGTAAAAACAAAAAAATTCCTTCAGAAATATTAGATGATTTTTATAAATTGTAATAGAATAATAAAATATTTTAAAAAAAAATATTAAAAAAACGTGAAAAAATATTAAAAAAACGTGAAAAAATATTGATCTTTTTTTATAAATGTTTTATAATGTTATAATTTTATAAGAACATGAATTTTTTATCATGCTATTCTTATGTTAGATAGTTTTGATTTATTTTTTGTGTTTAATTTTTTTTGGAGATTTTATGTCTGTTAGTATTTATGTTGGCAACCTCCCATATTCTACAAAAGAGGAAGCGCTACAAGAAATTTTTTCTGAGCACGGAGAAGTAGTTAAGGTTCAAATTATTACTGATAAGTTATCAGGTAAATCAAAAGGTTTTGCTTTTATTGAGATGGCTGATGAAGCTGCTGCTGAAGCTGCTATCAAAGATCTAAATAATGGTGAGCTTGATGGTAGGCAAATAAAAGTGAATCTTGCTAAAGAGAAAAGTGATGACACTAGAAAATTCAGAAACAGAGAGGGCGGTAACGGTGGTTACAGAGGCGACAATTCTGGCAAGAAATTCTACGATAAAAGAAGATAGTTAAAACAAAAAATAGATCAAATTTGTCTATTTCTTATTTAAGATAGATAAATTGATTTAACTTTCTCGAAGTGTTTAATTGGCTGCTTAAGGGTTTTTACCTTTAGGCGGCTAATTTTTTTTATCCATATTTCTTGAATAGGAGACTATTTAGTTGAGTTTAGATCTGTTCGAAAATAAAATTCTTAATGAAAAATTATCAAATCTCAAAAAAATAATAGAGAACTATAAAAGGGCAGCAGTTGCTTTTTCTGGTGGTGTTGACTCCACTTTTCTACTTTATATGGTAAATAGTCTACTTAATAAATCTGATTTTATTGCTGTTACAGTTAGTTCTATTATTAGAAAGCCAGAAGAGCTTGATAAAGCAAGTCTATTTGCAAAAAAATTTGATATAGAGATTATAAAATTAGAAACAAATGAGATTATAGATGATAATTTTCGCCTTAATAAAAAAGACCGATGCTATCATTGCAAAAAAAATATATACTCAAATCTTTTAAAATTATCAGAAGAAAGAAATATTCCATATATTTTCGATGGAACAAATAGTGATGACTTAAATGAATATAGACCGGGACTTGTGGCACTTAAAGAACTTAACATAAAAACACCACTAGCTGAATCAAAACTTAATAAATCAGAAATAAGAGAACTCTCCAAAAAATTTGGTCTCCAAACTTGGAACGATATATCAGATACATGCCTTGCAACTAGAATAGAGTATGGAATTCCTATAAATGAAATGGAATTAAAAAAAGTTCTATTAGCAGAAAATTTTTTATCAAATCTTGGTTTTAAGGGTTTTAGAGTACGCAACCATCTAAATATTGCAAGAATAGAATTTTTAAAAGATGATATAAAAACTTTTTTTGATAGCGAGTATGTGACTTCAACAGATAAATATTTTAAAGAGATCGGTTTTAAATGGGTTACAGTAGATATTATAGGCTATAAAAGTGGTAGTCTTAATATTTAGCTCTATTTTGTGCTACTGTTTTCTACCATTATTGGAAGTTTTATTTTAAATCCATGCTGAGTTTTTGTAAGTATATTTGCTTCAGATACCTCTTTTTGCCACTCTTTTCCATAAAAGTAATTTATTGTGCCACTATACATCTTTACAAACTTTTCTATGAATCTAAGCTCAAGTCCACAGTTTATTTTTGTTAAGTCATCAAGTGTAAAAAAGCCCTTTTCGATATAAACAGGGGTTCCTGTATCCATATAGTATAACTTGATATTTTTTTTATCAGTTTTCACTATAATTGTTATCTCTTTATTCTTTGTAGATAGCATTCTTACAGTTGAAAAAATAATTAAATTTTCCAGTATTTTAGAAATAAGATCTTTGGAGAATGAGACAGTAATGTTATCTTTTTCCAAATATAGTTTTAGGGATATCGATTTACTGTTTAATGCTCTATTTTCTCTTTTTGAAAAAGTTCTTACTAGTTCGCATATATCAAAATTGATCTCCTCAATATCATCTTTATCCTTGAAAAAGCTGTCAATATTGGAGACCATATGTTCTAGTTCAAGGCCATTTAGATGAATACTTTTGATAAATTCTTTTATTTCAGGACTAATAGTTTCATCTATCCATATAACAGATGAGAATGCCAATATCTTATTTAGCGGTTCTCTCATGTTATCCACAACTTGTGAAATTATCTTGTTATATAGGTAGTCATTTTTTTTATCATCAAAAAACATATAATTTAATTCTAGAGTAAATATGAAAAAAAGTCAAATTTTTTCTATAGTTTTAACTATATTAAGCTTTTAAAAATCCTATCAATTATCTATATTAGTTTTTTGTAGTTAAAAATAACCATATTTTTTTTAAAAAAAATAAAAATTAGATAGTTTAAGAGTAGAAAAAAAATGATTACACTAAAGTGCCACTCTTTTATGCAAACTCTTTCACTTTTTTTATTACATAGAGTAAATCATCAAAATTAAGTGATGGATAGATTGGAAGACTGACTTCATTTTTATATTGGTTGTATGTATTTGGATAGTCATCAATTTTGTAACCAAGGTTTTTATATAATGGGTGGAGAGGAAGCGGAATAAAGTGGACATTTGCATGGATTCCATTTTCAAACAGTTTTGTTATAAGTGTGTCTCTCTTCTCTTCATCATAGTTTTTTAATCGAAGCGGAAAAATATGATAATTAATATCATCACTATTTTCTGGGAGAATAAATCTATCATCATTTGAGAGCTCTTTATAGTATGTTTCATATATTTTTTTTCTCTTTGGTAAGATCTCACTCTCATATTTTTCAAGCTGTACAATACCAATGGCTGCAACTATATCCATCATATTATACTTATATCCAGCAAGCTCTATTGTATATTTGTAGTTACCAGAACTGAATTTTGCAAGAGCATCTTTTGACTGTCCATGCAGTGAATATAGCTTTATCTTTTTGTATAGCTCTTCAGAGATAACATCACCTAGATTATTAAAAGTGATTGCTCCCCCCTCTCCTGTTGTGAGGTTTTTTACTGCATGAAAAGAGAAGACCGAAAAATCAGCTTGTCCGCCAATTGGTACTCCCTTATAACTTGAGCCAAATGAGTGGGCCGTGTCAGAGAGAAAAAGAGTTTTATCTATTTTTTCTTGGTAACTACCTTTTTTAGGGGAGTATAGACTTTTTTTACTGTTTAATATCTCTATTATTGCTTGATAATCTACTGGCACTCCAGCAACATCAACAGATATAACTGCCTTTGTCTTTGATGTTATAAGTCTCTCTATCTCATTTGGGTCGATATTGAAGCTTCCATCTTTTGTATCAGCAAACACAACTTTTGCACCGGTATGAAGTATTATATTTGATGTTGCTGTAAAGGTGTAGGGGGTTGTTATTACTTCATCTCCCTCTCCTATATCCATTATTCGAAGAACAAGTTCAAGTCCCGCTGTTGCGGAGTTTACACAGAGAGCTTTTTCAACTTTGCAGAAACTTGCAAGTTTATCCTCAAACTCCTTAACCTTTGGACCTGTTGTTATCCAGCCAGATTTTAGAACACTTGTTACAGCCTCAATTTCTCTCTCATCTATATATGGTGGTGAAAATTGTATAATTTTTGACATATTTTTAATCTCTTTTTTTAGAAACCTATTTTATTATTTTCATTATATCAAGCCCAGCAACATAAATTGCTAAAATTATTAAAAGGAAAAACCCTATAAAATTTATAATGGACATGACCTTTAAATTTACTCTCTTTTTTGTAATAAGCTCAAATAAATTGAGTATAATGTGTCCTCCATCTACAGCAGGAAGCGGTAAAAGATTGAAAAAAGCTAAAGCCAAAGAGATATATGCAACAAGAGAGAAAAATGTCTTTATCCCTTTTGAGATATTATCTTTTATGTTTGACAAAGTTGATGAACCAATGAGATATCCAATCATTATTGGTCCGCCAAGCTGCTTCTCTATATTTTTTTTAGGCTTGAATATAAGTGAATAGAGACCTATTGCAGAGACTGCAATAACTTCATTACTGTTGTTGAAGCCAGACTTTATAGCTGTAAATGGGTTGTAGACTGAAGTTGTTCTTATTGGAAGATAGTAATTTAGATAGAGTTCATTCTTTGGTATCTTTAGATTTAAATCTTCAAAGTCTATGCTTTTGTCAATAATCTCTTCACCTCGTTGAATATGCAATGTTCCAGTCTCCTTCATTCCATAGTTATAAAAGAGAAAGTTTGATATTTTTGCTTCTGTTATATTTTTATAGTCATCATTAATACCAATAATTCTATCTCCATCTCCAACGCCTAGATAGGCAGCAAGCTTATTTTTTGAATTATATTTCACGACAGGCTCAACATACGAGTAGATTCCTATAACAGGTTTCATCTGTTCAGGATCCCATCTTGGGGTTATAGATAGAGCAATATCTTCATTATCCCTATTAACTATCATAGAGAGAGTCTTATTATCTTTTTGATATATCATTGTTTTACTTATATCTTGAAAGGTGTTAATCTCTCTATCATTAATTTTCAAAATTGTATCACCAGTCATAAGCCCTGCTTTTTTGGCAGGAGTCTCAACATATGATTCACTTCCATATGTAAAATCATCAACAAGCACTATCTTATTTGGAAGATACTCATCTTTGTGAGTACCAAAAGCAATGATTGAAAGAATAATTATTGCAATTAGATAGTTCATAAATGGCCCAAAGAAGGCTATCAGTGTACGTTTTAATGGTGTTGTTCCATAAAAGCTATCTGATTCTAAAGTAGGATTTTCAGCGTTTGGATCAACATCATCACCTTTGAATTTACAGAAACCGCCTATCGGAAAAACAGAGAGCTGATATGTTGTATCTCCCTTTGTAAAGCCCCAGATTTTTGGTCCCCAGCCAATAGCAAAGACCTCAACTTTAACTCCAGAGAGTTTTGCAGCAATGAAGTGTCCAAATTCATGGACAAAAACTAAAATTCCAAAGGCAAATATGCCCAATATAATCATTAATAATCCATCAAACATAGTATATATGTCCTTATAAACTTATACTTAATTTTTGCCAAAAGCTTTTTTTAGCAAAAATTTCAATTTAATTTAGAGATTACAAATATTTATATTAGTTGTCAATTTATTTAGCCAATATAATGCGGTACATACTAGAATTAAAAAACATAATATTTTTTTTGCAAAAGATATTTATCAGAAAAGATGTGGGATCTAAAAAAAATAAAAAAAGAGCCAAACAAGTGATAAATAATTTTTTGGCACCTGCTTGACCCTTCTTTATATTTTTTAAGAATCTATTTTTAATAATTTCAATGCGTTCTTATACTCTATCTTATCTCTTTTTGAGCTCTCTACATTAAACCTATCAAAATATTTATAATATTCATTTAGTGGCTGCCAAGGATAGTCGGAACCATAAAGAATAAAATCTTCAGAGTGGGTGTTTAGAAGCTCTTTTAGATCTTTTTCAGAGATTGAACCAGCAAGGTCAAAAGCAAGATCTACATAGATATTTTTTCCGCAGATATGCTCTCTTACAATTTCAAACTCACTATGTCCGCCGCAGTGAGCAAGTACCATCTTTAAATCTGGAAAATCATCATGCACCTTTGCAAAGATTGACGGTGTTGAACACTCAATCTCATGCTTTACAAACTCCTCATAGCCAGAGTGAAAGACAACAAACATATCAAGTGATACAAGTGTCTCATAGAGAGGATAGAATTTCTTATCACTTGCAAAGAAGCCTTGAAACTCTGGGTGCATCTTTATCCCTCTTATTCCATTATCATTAAGGAATTTCAGTTCACCCTCAAAGTTTGTATAGTCAGGGTGCATTGCTCCAAGAAAATAGATGTTGTCATACTTTTTTGTTATATTATAGCGATTTATAGTCTCAACTTGAGCAGCCTTTGTTGCAACAGGCAGAACAACAGCTCTATTAATTGTTCCGTTTTTTAGTTCGTGAGCAAGCCCAGCTTCAGAGCCCTCTCCAAATGCCTTCATTCCCGACATCTCTTCCATTCCACTTATTGCCTTTTTATAGAGGTTATCGGGAAACACATGTGTATGAAAATCGATTATCATAAGAATTCCTCCCTGTTTAAAAATGAAATATTATAAATTAATAAATATGTTAGAAAAATATGAAATAAAAGCCTTTCTATTTTTTTGAGAATGTATTAAAAATAGGATTTTTTAACTTTAAAAAGAGTAAAACTCTTCAAAAAAGGGACTATATTTAATTCTAAAAAAATCTATCAATTTATAAATGGAATATATAAAAATAAGAGATGAGTGTCAAACTTATTTTGCTTAAATTATGGAGATTTCATTGGCATTTAATCTCTTATCTTTTAAAAATTAAGTCTAAAATCGGCAAATCTCTTTACACTGTCAATATCAAAAATTTGGTATGAGTAGTAGTTATCCGACATAAGGGGTTTATAGATAATTGTATAGTTGTATCTATAGTAGATTGTATCATAAAATATTAAATCACCCTCTTTTGAAGAGTAGGGAGATATAAAATCGGGAGTTATCGCACTTTTTGATTTGACCATAGCCTTGTGATCAAGCTCATAGCTTCTAAAACCATCAAATAGAATGAACTCGTTGACAATATTAAGGTTTGCATACTCATCACTATCATTTTTGTACCTTATATAGACGCCAAGTTGGTACATATATTTTTTTACTTTTTTTATCTCGATATTTGGATAGGATTTGACTTTTTTTGCAAGGTGGGGCAAAGTGATAGCCAAGCCCATTATAAAGTTTGATGCAATCTTACTCTCCTGAAGTTTTTTGCACTCTTTTCTATACTCTTTAAGTTCATCATTTGTTATATTTTCAGCATTATTGAGATTGTAGAACCATAAAAGAAAGAAGACCAATCTTTTTGAAAGTTTGTCACTATTAAAAAATTGTGAATATTCACTGTTCATTGGGTCATTATGGCTAAAAAGCTCATGAAAAAAATTTGAGTGAAGCTCTACTAAATAGATAAGATTCTCTTTTTGAGTCTGATATTTAAGAAGGCTGCTACTTTTTAAGTTGTATACATTATCAATATCACCGAAGTAGAATTTTCTAAACTCTTTTGTGTTTCCGCTCTTTAACCACTCAATGATTTGCTCTTTGTTACCTATAGTAATATCCTCTTTTAGAAAGAGAGGATAGTTATTTGCAAAGATAGAGGTACTTAAGAGGAGAAATATAACTAAAATTTTTACTCTCATATGGATATTATATCAGATAGTTATTAAAATAGATAAGCTTTTTTAGTAATGTCTGCTAATTTAATAAATTATTGTTTTTAAGTTTATTTTAGTGAATATGATTTTTTTTAAAGAAATAAATTAGGAGTCTATAACATCAATAATCTCTTTAAAAATTTTCTCTATTCCTTTCCAAGAATCTACATTGTAGTAGTTATCTTTAAGTTCATAGTCATTTCTATTAAGAAAAGAGAAGCGTTTTGTTTTTATCTTTATCGCAACAATGTTATTATTAAGGTATGCAACAATATCAGAATTTAGATCCCCAATCCCAATTCCATTTTTGCTAATGTCAGCAACGCTCTTTACTATCTTTGTTTTAAATGAATCAAGCTTGTATGGGATATTGTAGTCTCTTGATATCAATGGGCCCTCTGGAAAACCATTCATCTTTAGCCACTTTTTTGTAAGGTGGTTATACTTCATTATTCTTCCCGTTAGATATATTATTCTATAATTTTCTGAAAGTTTTTTTAATACATCAGATGAGTAGAATACCTTCTTCAGCAGGAGCAGGTTTTCAGTCAAATATAAAAATACATTTGTTGCAGAGACTGTATAGTCAATATCACATATGATGTATGGCTCATTTTCAGTAAGCTGAAGCACAGAGAAATATGAGTGGTGCTTTATTGACTTTTTTATAATCTCAACTCTATAGTCACTATATTTTTTATCTGAAAGAGGAATTGTTATAGGTGTGGTCTCATCTTTTATAGAGCCAGTAAAGACTCTTTTTGAATTGGAGTCATATATCGAAATCTCAGAGGGGAAAACCTTTCTATTCTTGCAATAGAGAGTAGCCTCGTTGTTCTCTCTATATTTTGTAACGATATCATTAAATATAACCATATAGCTTAAATATATATTAAAAAACAAAAAAAATAAAGATAAATTTATTACATAGTAATAAGCTGTTTTATTGTTTCAGCAATAAACTCTGTTTATTACGCAGTACAAGTTTGTCTTATTGCGTTAGCAACAAACTTCGTTTATTACGTTAGTAACAAGCTTGCCTTATTTTTTAAGTATTTTTCTTGCCTCCACTCTAGTGATTTCATCTATTACTTCTCTTATATTAATTTGTTGATTTGCTGCTATAAGTCTGTGTGCAAACATATCTTCTGCCAATTCTATCAAATCTTCATCAATGACATATTCTCTGTCATTAAGGTAGGCGTTTGCTTTCACCATAGAGAGAAACATCAAAGATGCCCTGCTTGAGAGCCCCATTTTTATATTCTTATTTGTCCTCGTATGTTCCACTATAGAAGCAATTGCCTCTATTATAGAGTCACTTGCCTCAATATTATTTATCTCTTTTTTTATCATTTCAAGTTTCTCAATTGAAAGAACAGGTTTAATTGAATCTAGGCTTTCATATGTTATATTGTTTTGCAGAATTTGCTTTTCATAGTCAAGAGATGGATAGCCAAGCTTTATAACAATCATAAATCTATCTATCATCGCCTGCGGAATTGGGTATGTTCCCTCTGTCTCAATTGGGTTTTGTGTTGCTATTACAAAGAAGTTTTTATTTAGGTGGTAGGTTCTGTTTGATACAGTTACCTGCTTCTCTGCCATTGCCTCAAGCAGAGCAGACTGAACCTTTGGTGTTGTTCTGTTTAGCTCATCAAAGAGTAAAACATCGGCAAATATTGGGCCGCTTTTAAAAACAAATTTATTCTCTGTTGGGTTATATATATCAACACCTGTTATATCATATGGAAGAAGATCAGGGGTCCCTTGAATACGGCTAAATTTTACAGTTCTCTTTTCATCTTCAAAATAGAGAAGCTTTGCAATTGCTTTTGATATAAGTGTCTTTCCAACGCCAGGTATATCTTCCAAAAGGATATTTCCATTGGCTAGAATGGCTGCAACTATTTTTAGGATCCTATCATTTTTACCAATTAATATATTGTTTAGGGTGGCTATAACCTCTTTTATAGAACTGTCCATTAACTCTCATCCATCTATACTTAATTTAGAAACTAATTATAAAAGATTTATTTAGAAAAAGCTATTCTTATCTTTAAAAGATAAAATTCTCTCCATATTTTAATACCATTTTTTTGGACTCTGTTGGCTTAAAATTCTCAACTTTCTTCTCATCAAATATTGGTTTTAAAACAATTAGACCTGTATGTATTGGAATCGAATAGGTGGCTTTTATATGGTCAGCAACCATAGAGGCTTCAGCAGCATCCATGTTGAACTGGCCGTCTATTGGGAGAAAAGCATAATCGATATTTCTATCAGCAAGTTCGTCCATTTCGTTAAAAAACGATGTATCCCCTGCGATGTATAGCTTTTTACCACCTATGGTAAATATAAAGCCAAGAAAATTATTCTCTTTTTTATGGTTGTTGTTTATTGCTGGGAAGGTTTCAACACTTACCATATCTGTTAATATTTCATTTTTATAAGGGAGTATGAATATTACATTTTTTTTGTTTGGAACACTCTTTTCTGCAGAGATTATTTTTGTACTCTCTTTCTGTGCAACCAAATTTATCTTGTTGTGATCAAAGTGAGAGTGGGTAACAAATATAAAATCAGCAGGTTCACTATAGTTGTCTTTACTTCCATAGAATGGATCGACATATATAACAACTCCATCTTTACTTTTGATTTTGAAACTTGCATGACCTATAAAAGTAAGCTCTCCTTCATCATCTATAGTGGTGATATCTGTAGATTTATTTTCTACAGAGGTTACTTTTTCACAAGAAAATATTGGTAAAATTATAAGTAGTATTAAAACTATTTTTTTCATAAATATGTGTCTCCATTTTTATTTTCTGAAAGTTTAACCATACCATTATTAGAAAAAGTTGTATAGCGATTTTTTGCTAATAGGTTTTGGATCGTCATCTGAAGTAATTAAGAAAAAAGTTGGACAAAGAGAGAATATTCTAATATAACCATAACTATGACAAATAAAAAGATATTTTTTTTACCAATTTTTTTCACTATTTTTATTCTATTAACTTCATGTACATCGATGGAGTTTGGAAGACAGGCGGCAAAAGGGACACCAATAGAGAGTAAAAGTGAGGCTGATGCCACTGATGATATAAAAGAGTATGATTTAACCTACTCTTATAAGGTAATGGGTATCCCTGTTACTGGAAAGAAGAGTGTAATTGAGGCTTTTTATAGAGATGGAAAAACCGATTTTATCTTTGTAAGTTTTCCAAAGATTGGCATCTTAAAAGGAAGTGGTGACGGAAAAACTTTTACCTCTAAATTTTTTACTTTAAAAACATTGAACAATTTTTTTGGATATAGCAATGGCTATAGTGATGATAATACAAATAATGTAAACATATCAAAAGAGAGAGATATCTTACCAAAAAAGCTATTTTCTCACTTTATAAAATCAAATGTTGATAACAAAAAAGTCGCTATCTCGATGGGTAACTACATATTTACCACAATTGATTATGGCAATAAATGGAGTGTTAAGCAGCTTCACTGGGATGTCTCTAGTTACCAAATAAATGGTATGGTTAATGGAGAGAACGGAGAGCTTATTGTCTTTATGAATGATAAAATTATGGTCTCAAAAGATTGGGGTAAAAATTGGAAGAGCCAAAATTTGAGAGCAGGAAAAATGAAACTTCAGTATATCTCCTCTATTTATGATAAGGGCAGCAAACGACTGTTAATCTCATTAAAAGCAATAAAGGAGCCAGACCATATTCTATCAAAAAATAGCTATCTATTTTTTAAAAATTTAGATGGAGCTAATGATGAAGAAGAGATTAGTGAAGCAGCCTCTGGACTATATTACACTGAAAACTTTGGAAAAAATATATATAAAATGGGTAGTGAAATTAACTTTCCTGTATCTCTATGGAAATATAAAAATGATATCTACTTTTCTAAAATATATCCAACAAAGCTCTATGATGAGAAATTCAGTGAAGATTTCTACTCATCAAATCTATATATGAATGGAATTTTAAATAAGAGTTCTGTAGAGATAAATGAGTATTTGAAAAAGAAAAATTATATAGATAGTTCATATTTGGAAATAATAGATATCAAGAATCCAATTATCGCAAAATTTGAAGATGGCAAAGCAGTAAAAATAGTAGAGACAAATTTTGATAATGTCTACTATGCAATTAAAAGTCTAGAAAATATAGACTATTTGAGATATCAAAAATATGATAACAATGAATTTTATAGTGAAAAACGAGATTTTTTCTATGACTACAATCCTTATCAAATGTTTATGAGTTGGACAAATTTTGCAATAACCTCTCCAATTCTATATACAAAGTTTGAAGACTACTATATAAGGCTTGTGCCTGACAAGAGATTTTTGGAGGCCTTCTTTCATTATGCCTTTGAAAATGAGATAAAGATAAATTCAACCAATGTATTTTTAAGAAAGGTTACTGACAACAGATTTTTTTCTCCGCCCCTAGATCCAACAGATGGCTTTCCTGTAAACTTTGAATATTCAAAAGATGGTAGCACATGGAGTGATATACTGGATGAAAAACATATGAGGGTTATTATAGATCCCCTCTTAACAAAGAGATCTGGCCTCTACTGGTACAAAAATGTTGAACAGAAAAAGAGTACAAGACTTGAACTCTCGTTTGGATTTGAGGAGGGGGCAAGCTATTTTGTCTATCCAAAACAATTAATTAATTATAATAAAAATTATCTATTGATAATATTAAATTATTTTTCTATAATGAGGGAGTATAAAGATGGATATCTTATTCGTCCAAATTGATTTAGTTTTTTGAAAAAATATATTTTATCTAAACATAGATGATGTTTTAAAAGAGAGATCTTGAATATTTTTAAGAGAGTAAAGTGACCTTTTTCTCTATTCAAAAAGAGAGTGTTACTTTTGTAAAGTCTCTATTTTCTTTAATTTACCTATTAAAAATATTTTTTTTATCAAATCGTTTTAGGTACTCTTTAAATAGAGTCTATTTTTTTAAAGAAAACAAAAACAAATCCCCCTGTTTTAGATGAAAATATTTATGATATAATTTTGATTTTAGAGAGTAGATTAGACAAAAAAGAAGAGGTATTGATTGTTTTTTAACTTTATTAATAAGAAGAGAAAGCCAAAGATAATAGCATATGAAGAGCACAAGATAGATAAGAATTTAATAGATAAATATGCACTGAGAATTATAAATAGGTTGAGCTACTTTGGTTATGAGGCATATATTGTAGGTGGGGCTATAAGGGATCTTTTATGCGGCAGAAAGCCAAAGGATTTTGATGTTGTAACAAATGCAACTCCAAGACAGATAAAATATGTTTTTAATAATTCCAGAATTATAGGAAGAAGATTTAAACTTGTACATATATATTTTGGTTCAAGTATTATAGAGACAGCGACATTTAGAAAAGCTGAAAATATTGCTGAAGATAAAAAAGCCTCCAAAAAAGAGGAAATTGAGGAAAACTACTCTAAATCAAATAGTAGAACAAATGCAGATACTATCTATGGTACTATTGAAGAGGACTTTGAGAGACGTGATTTTACTCTGAACAGCCTCTACTATGATCCAGCCAATGAAACTATAATCGATTTTGTAGATGGATATGAGGATATTAAAAAGAGAGTTATCACACCTATACAGGATGCGTCAAAGAGCTTCAAGGAGGATCCTGTTAGAATGCTTAGGGCTGTCAAGTATGGAGCCTTGTTAGATTTTACCATTAAAAAGCCAGTATTTAAAAAAATTAAAAAGCATGCCTATCTTCTAAAGAATATCTCAAGCTCACGCCTCTATGAAGAAATTTGTAAGATTTTTAAATCTCTAAAGGCAAAAGAGATCTTTATAGCTCTTGAGGAGGCTGGTCTACTAGAGTATTTTATTCCATTTTTATCAGAGGATTTAAAGGGAAATGAAAAAGAGAAGATCGTAAAATATATGGAGAAGATGGATCAGCTCTTAAGAGATGATGAGAATATCAATACAAATATCTATTGGGCTATATTGCTTTTTTGTAGGATGAAAAATTATAAAAGAGCTATTCTTACATATAGAAAGCAGGCTGAAATAATTTTTGCCTGCAAAGAGAATATGTCAAAGATGAGTATTCCTATTAATGTAATAGATTATACCTCAAGAGTATTTGTTCTTCTTTTTAAACTTGAGGAGGAGAACAACCCAAGAACTGATAAAAAGCGTTTTTTAAAAAATATCAATATATATGAGACTGTAAAAATTTTAGAGATAGTAAGTGATAATCTTGAAAATATAATTTTTTGGAAATCTATGGAGATTAAGAAAATTATTCCAGAGAGTCCTCCTAATATTGTTCAAAAAGATAAAAAGTTTCATTTTTATAAGAGAAATAGTAGTAAGAAACCAAAAAAAGCCATTACCACAAAGAATTTTAATCAGGAAAACATGTAATATAGATAAGGTTTTATCTTCTTATCTTAAATTTACTCTTAAAAATAATTAAGATTAATAGTTTTTGACAAAAATCTCTTTTTTCTATATAATTATTACCTATGAGTGAAAAGAGAGAACCAATAATAGTTCCAATTGCCTCCGGTAAAGGAGGAGTGGGAAAGACATTTTTATCTATAAATTTAAGTTTTGCTCTTGCCATGCTTGGTAAAAAGACAATATTGATAGATTTGGATTTTGGTGGAGCAAATGTTCATATGTGCTTGAATTATAAATATGCTCCAAACGGAATTGGTAACTTTCTTAATGAAAAAAAGAGTAGGCTTGAAAACTATCTTCTTGCAACCTCCAACAAAAATCTTCAAATTATACCTGGAGATGCAGAGATGGTTGGTATTGCAAACATCAGTGCAATGCAGAAAAAGAAGCTTCTAAAACAGATACTAACACTTGATGCAGAGTATATTGTTCTTGATTTAGGAGCAGGCTCTACCTACAATACAATAGATTTTTTTATGATAAGCCCCTTTGCTTTTTTGGTTATAACCAAAGAGATTACATCTCTATTAAATGCCTATGCTCTTTTGAAAAATAGTATATTCAGACTTCTCTATCAAAACCTAAAGAAGAATCCAACCATAAAAGAGATTTTTGATAACCACTATATAAAGGGAGGAGAAGAGGCTTGGACTATTGATAACTTGTTAAAGAAAATAGGTTCAATTGATAGTGACGCCTATCAAAATGCCCTCTCTATTCTTGATATGTTTAAGCCAAAGTTGGTTCTTAATATGGGTGATAACCCTTCAGATATAAATAAGGGTGAGGTTTTGAGGAGTATATCAAAGAAAAATCTTAATGTTGATATGGAATATATTGGCTATATCCAAAGCAGTGAAATTGTATCAGACTCTATTTTAAAATGTGTGCCAATAGCTCTCTCCTCTCCAAACTCACAAATATTTCAGACAATTTTGCGAATAGCATATAAGATAGTTAATGCAAAAAAGTTCCCATACTTTTTACTTGATATTGATGATTATGAGAGCTCTCTCTATATAATAGAGGAGGAGGCGACAGATGATTTTGTTGATGGCTTTGTTAAGGATAGAGAGGATGGAACTACCGTGCAGGAGCTTCTCTCAACAATAGAGAGGCTTGAGAGTGAAAACTTGGAGCTTAAAGAGAAGATAAGAACTTTAAGGTTTGAAGTATTAAAAAATAAGAGATCATAATAGAAATTGTTATGATCTCTTATTTATTATAAAGCTTTTATTTAATAAAAAATCGTTGATTACACCTAAATAGTACCGTTCTTAAGAGTTGAAATAGTGATTTGCAACTAATAAGTAATTCTCAAATCTTTTTATATATATTTTCTTTTTTTTTTAAAGAATAAGAATTGTGTTTCCGATCATATTTCTAGTGCAAAAAAAGGCAAGGATGCCTTTTGAAAAATATATTGTTTTTTAGAAGAATCAAGGAGGATTCATTATGGTTATTAATCACAATTTAAGCGCAATGTTTACAAGCCGTGCGGAGAAATTCAATGGTATTGATCTAACAAAGAGCATGGAAAAACTTAGTTCTGGTTTGAAAATAAACAGAGCTGCAGATGATGCTTCTGGTTTAGCAGTATCAGAGAAGATGAGATCTCAAATTAGAGGTCTAATTAGAGCAGAGAAAAATGCTGAAGATGGTATCTCTTTTATTCAAACAGCTGAAGGCTATCTACAAGAGACTGAAGACTTGGTACAAAGAATCAGAGAGCTTGCTATACAAGCATCAAACGGTATCTGGTCTGCTGAAGATAGAATGTATATTCAGATAGAAGTTAGTCAGTTGATCGATGAGATTGATAGAGTTGCTTCTCATGCACAATTCAATGGCATGAACCTTTTAACTGGTAGATTTGCTAAAGAGGAGTCTGGAAACGCAGTAACAGCAAGTATGTGGTTACACATAGGTGCTAATATGGACCAAAGAGAGAGAGTATACATTGGAACAATGAACTCTCAAGGGTTGAAATTGAAGGGATCTAATGGTTTACCTCATACAGCTACTTTTATTACTCTTTCTACTCCAGATGCTGCGAATGCTGCTATTGGTACACTAGATGAAGCAATCAAAATAATAAACAAACAGAGAGCAGACTTAGGTTCTTACCAAAACAGACTTGAATATGCAACTAAAGGTCTATTATCTGGTGCTGAAAACTTACAAGCAGCTGAGTCTATCATTAGAGATACAGATATGGCTCATCAAACAGTTGAGTTTACAAGAACTCAAATTGTTACTCAATCTGCTATGGCAATGCTTTCACAAGCAAATAGAAAGAATCAATCAGTTCTTCAATTGCTACAAGGTTAATTACCATTGCACTTTTTTTCAAGAGGCTCTTTTTAGGGCCTCTTTTTTTATTGGCAAACAAATTAAGGTAGTGTATAAAATTTGTTTTCTATACTACCCTTGTTAATAGGTTAGCAAAGGGATTGATAGTACAATACTTGTGTTTTAAGGTTTTAATACCATTTATTTTGACAAAATATAAACTTATTGATATATTACTCTCCAAAATATAAATTAAATTGTTTTTTTTAAGAAAGTTATGAAGAAAATATTTATTGGTGATACCTTAACAGTTGGAAGTGATCTTACTTTAAGAGGAGATTTATACAACCATTTGGTCAGAAGCCTGCGTGTTAAAATCGATGAGAAATTTATTATAGGTGACAACAGTAAAAATGAATTTGTATCTACAGTAAAATCTATAACAAATAGAGATATTGTTCTCGCCATAATTGATAATTATAGTCGAGATAATCTTTTAAATATGCCAAATATAACACTCTTTTTCTCTATTCTTAAAGGAAACAACAGTGATTTGGTTATTCAAAAATGTACAGAGATAGGTATTGACAGGTTTATTCCTGTTGTTACTAAAAATAGTATTATTAAAATAGATGAAAAAAATGGTAAGCTTAAGCTGTCGAGATGGAGAGAAATTGCAAAAGAGGCAAGTTCTCAATCAAATAGACTCTCAATTCCCTATATTAATCCGATAATTAGTTTTGAAGAGGTTGTTAAATATAGTGATAACAGCTCTCTAAAGCTCTTTGGGAAAATAGACGGAGAGAAATTCTCTTTTTCAGATATTTTAAAAGATAGCGAGAAGGATATTTTGATATTTATTGGTCCTGAAGGGGACTTTAGCGATTATGAGATAGATTCATTAGAGAAGCTTGGATTTCGTGGCCTCTCTTTTCATTCAAATATATTAAGAAGTGAAACAGCATCTATATATATATGTTCATCAATATTTTCTTTTTTTGCATTTGGGGGGAATTAAAAGTGAAAAGGTGTAAATTATTATCTATCAATGTTGATTCTATAAGTGATGAAGAGGTATACGATTATATTATAAGTCTCTCGAATAAAGAGGAGGCATCTCACGTTATACTCTTGGATACCTACCTTCTTATGAGAGCAAAATTTGATAAGGAGCTTGCTTCTATAATAAATAATGCTGATCTTGTTATTCCAATATCAAGAGGTTTGCAATTTGGATTGAATTTTTTCAAAACAAAGCTTGCTGGGATCTACAACTCTTTCAAATTTACTATAAGATTGTGTACAAAAATAACAGATTCAAGAAAAAATCTCTATGTTGTTGGAGGCCAGAACCAGAAGGATTCAGAAAAGGCTGAAAAAAATATAAGAGAATCATTTCCCGGTATAAAATTAATGGGGAAATATCATGCATCATATAAGAAAGATTTTGAAAAAAAATTGCTTCTTGCAATATATAAAGTTTCTCCATCTTTTGTATTGGTGAGTGGCAGAAGACCGCGTCAAGAAAAGTGGATATATAGGCATAAGCAAAAATTTAATAACTGTGTTTTTATTGGTGTTGGTAATTTTGTTCATGTTTTAGCAGGAAAAGAAAAATATCAAAAATATATTGATATGGGTAAATATGATTTCGAAAAGTTATCAGGCCGCCCTTTTAAAGGTTTTCTATACTTTTGCTACTTTTTTGCCCTTATATTTTCAAGATTATTTATAAAAAACAATAGTGGAGAATCAAAGGAGGAGTTATGGAAAGACGAAACATATTTATAGTTTTTATAATACTTTCATTATTATCCTCATGTCAAACTATTAAAATTGGTGAAGAGATGCCACGCTCCAATAGCATAGGGGCTGAGGTTGGTACATGGAGAGGAAAATTAAAAGATGGCAGAACTATTAAACTCTCTCTTTCGAGAAGTGGAAATGCTCTTTTATATTTAAATAATAAATTGATAAACCCATTTAAAAATGATAAAACCATTGTTTATGTTATCGATTATAACTCAAAACCTATAGAGCTTATGGTTGTCTTTATGAAAGAGGGAGAAACAAGCGAAGTTGTTATATTTTATATTGAGTTTTTATCAAGAGATTTGTTAAGAGTATATACCAATTTTGGAAATAAGAGAATCACTGATATTAGTGAGATAAATAATATATTTTTGCTAAGAAGATAGCTTTAAGTTTTTTTTATATCAAACTATTATTTAAAAAAACTCTACTGTCTTTGACTTTAATTTTAGTCCAATTAGAAGATCACTAATGGATACAGAAAGAGAGAGTACGCCGCTTCCATCATACAATATCAAGAATTGATCCCGCCTTAAGTTTCCAAATGTATCATTATACATGATTACATTAAACAGTGAAAAGAACATCCATGCAGAGAAAGATGTTATTGTTAGTGTTCCAAAAAATATAATTTCAATTCTTCTGAATGGGTTCTCCTCTTTCTCTTTTATTATGGTTGCAGATGATGAATCATATCCTATTCTATTCAAGTTATCATTTAAATAGTAGTGTGTTAATGATTTTTTTACCTTCTCTTCTATAAAACTTTTATTCTCTGATAGAAGAAAGCTAACCTTAAACTCATAGGAGTGGATAAAATTGGCTGATAAAATTGTGAATAGTAGTAAAAAAAACTTTCTCATAAAAGGCATAAATCCAACGCTATCTAAATTTAACAAAAAAATATAATTTTAAATAATAAAACCCATTATACAAAAAATAGCTTTATATGGTCAATACAATTTACAACAGTTTAGTTCAACTTTTAAAAATAAAAGTGGTAGTTTTTTTATTTACTAAATTATTATAATTCATCTAATGTAACAAATTTTATTCCAAATTCTTTTTCTCTTTTGCTATACTCTTTTAATACTAAAAGCAGGTTTTCTGAACTGACATGTCCTATTCCAATAGCAGAGCCACTCTTTTTAGCTATAGATATCAATTGTCCCATCTGTTTTTTGATATATTGAAAATCCTTCTCATTATCAAGAAAAATATCTCTCTCAAGATATTTTATAGAGAGCTCTTTTGCAACCTCTCTTGTCACTCTATTTGGACTTGTAACAGAGTCCAGCCAAACTAGATCTCTTGATTTTATGTTACTTAAGAGCAATCTCATCACTCTCTCATCTTGAGTTGCACGAGAGCCCATATGATTATTAGCTCCAGCTATGCCATCATATTTATCAAAAAAATAGTTTACTCTTTCACTAATCTCATCATCACTCATCTTTATAAATATGGCGTTCTCCTCTACCTTTTTTTGGCTCGCCTCCATTGGTAGATGAAGAATAAATACAAGATTGTTCTTTATACAATAGTTGTATACCCTATCAGCAATGGGAGTATCAGGAATTATTGCGAAGGTCAATTTTAGATTAGATTCCAAAAAATCTTTAGTCTTTGGATATTCAACTCCTAGGTCATCTATTACAACAGCAACCTTTGCGAGAGTTTTCTGTTTTTTAGTTGGGATATCAAAAGCGACACCATCTTCTATCCTATTTTTTTCTGAAATATTCTCTTTAGTTGGTATGTTATTGTTATTTATAAAAATAGTTGATGTTGTAGTGGTAGTTACTAGATAATCATAATCCAAAACTGTTGCTGCAAAAAGTTCACCTCTCTCTTCTAAAGAATCTTCTGTGATTTTTGAATCAGTAAATAGATTATTTACATAAATGTATAAAAAAGAGCCTACTAAAGCTGTTGATATTAAAAATATCATAGTGAGAAGAGTGAATAGTATTTTTTTATTCATCACTATCTGTCTTTAATGAAATTTAAGATTCTTCTTTATCTTTGTTAGCATTAGCCTCATCGGTTGCCATCTTTTGTAAGTCCTCTTTTCTTCTTCTTTTGTTCTTTTCAGTATGAAGTCTCTTACATTTTTCAATAAATTTAGTGGATGGTACATCCGTTGGAACTATTTTTAAACAGTGTTTGAAATATGCTATAGCCTTATGATATTCAGTCTCTTCGTATAGTTTTAGTCCTGCATGAAAATATTTTATCAGCTCTTTTGTCTCTTTTTTATTATCTAATATAAGTTCAAATAGTCTTGTTGAGTAATTTGGGATACTAGCAATATTTATTCTATCAAGCATTCTAACAGTTATATGTTTTTGAAGCTCTTTATAGACAACATCTGTTATTATTACATTAATAGAGTGCTCTTTTGCATATTTAAGTGCCTCATGCAATACTAAATCTGCATTACCAAAATGGGTATAGTTTCCAATATCTACATATGGTATAAATTTGAAATACTCATCTGAAGAGTGCATTGCTGTATGTATACCAGTATCAAGTTTTATTATATTCTTTATAGGTTTTAATATTGAAAAGTGTTTAAAGACACTTGGATAGCCAAAATATGCGCTTATCTCTTTTTGTGTTGAACTTGAAATTATTCCATAGTTCTGTTTTATTGTATTTTCTATGTCAATGCTCTTTATTGCAAAGGCATCAGATGTATTTTCATCAAAACTATCTGGCATCATGGACATTTTATCAATTGATATAAATGTTATCCACTTTTTTTCTGAAGAAAAATGAAACTTATTTGATTGCCAAAGAAGTGCTATTTTCCTTGCAAAGTTTTTCCCTATATTTCCTTTATATATTTCTAAGACCTTTTTATCCCATATAAATAGTGTTAATTTTGCAAGTACCAGATATAATACAACAGCTATCAAAGTCGTGGTTAGATAGAATGATAGATAAAAATCTACTTTGAGTATAGACTTAAATACGAAATTTAAAAAGAGCTCCGCCACAAATATCAATCCTATTATTATATAACCATAGCTCTCTTTTTTGAATGGTATGTTGCTTAAAAGTATAATAGAGGAGAATATTACCATTAAAAGTATTAGATGTAGTGTAAGTGGGAGTCTCTTAATATTTTTTGAATATTTTAATAGCTGTTTTTGTGAAATAAAGTTGTTTATAAAGCCTCTATCTTCATCAACTGTGATGATTACTGTTGAATCTTTTATATTAGGAACAGAATCTCTAAATGCTTTCCAGCTCTTTGACCGATCCTTTATTATTGTTAAAAGAGTATCTTTTGTTGGATCATTAGTAGCTGAGTATGAATAGACAGCATCAATAATCTCCTCCTCTTTTGAATAGAGGGCAAATCCTTTTATCTCTTCGGAGCTATTCTCATCAAGTCTATTTATTGCACCGCTTATAGAACTTCGCAAATCTAAGTGGGTTTTCCACTCTTGATATGCCAAAGATGTAACTTTTGCCTCCTTAATGCCCTTGCCAGAGAAGCTCATTCTCCCCTTTTCATCATAGTGCAGAACATTGTTTCTAAATGAGATTGAAAGAGCTTTGAAAGAGAGGTTATCAAAATCTAGAGAGTTATTCTCTTTTAGATGCATCATAAAAGGAATTGATAAAAGGTATCTATTATCAAATTTATATACAAAATCAATATTTTTCTTTCCTTTAGATTTTGTATCCACTATAAATCCAATATTACGCGATGGTATTTGAAGATAGTTTACAAAAAAGAGATCTTTTAGGTAGTTTGCATATATAAAACCATTATTTGCCTTAATAACTTGTAGGTTTGATAATATTTTATCATTTTTTGAATAATTTTTCTTACTGAAATTTATGCCTTTAGCCTCTTTAAGCTTTATGAATCCATAAATATTATTCTTTTCTTTTATAAGTTCTTTTATATCAGTTATATTCTCCTGATCCTGTATATTTTCAAAATTTAGATCTACTACAATATGTTTTGCCTCTTGCTTTTCAAGAAAACTTAATAGATCTAAAACGCTTTTTGAGCTTATTTTTTCATCTATTGATATTGTAATAAAATTATCATCTCCATTTTCATCAGCTGCTGATAGCTTTGAAGAAAAAATGTTGTTATCATAACAACCCATTCCAACAAAAAATATCAGTAAAGATGAAATAATACAAAAAAGAGATAAGATAAGTATAACTTTGTTTCTTGGATTCAATTTAGTACCCTAAAATTATTATATTTAACAAAAACTATAATTTTTTATTAATCTTTCTTTAAAAAGCAAATAAAAATAATCTTAATAGTTTTTACTAAACTAGAATAAGACAGTATATACTTTTTTTTATAAAAAATATATACAAATGTCAATAAATTTGTTACCTTATATCAGAGTTAGAATAAATATAAAATTTAATTATATATAGTTGGTTAGAAAAGATAGTATGCTTAAAAAAACATCTCCATATTTTTCTATTTTTATATTGTTTTTATTCTCATTTTTTGTTTTAAATTCATGTGGTGTTATACTAGATCCTTCGAAAATTCAAGGGAATTGGAAGTTGGACTCAGCCGTTTTCTACTCTTATAACAAAGAGCTTGATAGTTATAAAGCCTATGTATCAAATAGCTCACGTGAAGTTTCAAATTCATCTCTGCCAATAAGTGTTTTTTTTGATAACTACCACAAAGATAGTACCTCCGATGCAACCAGCTATCAAATGAATTTTGTAAATGCAACTCAGTTCGAAATTTTAAGAGCTGGAACTACTTATATAAGCTCAAGTAACACATACTATAGTTTGGACTCGTTTGATAACTCTATGGTTATTGAAACATATAAAGATGCAACTGCAGACACCTCATTTTGGCTTAAAGGCTTTAATACAAAGCAGTATTGGCCTATGGCAGACTATCAAACGCTTGAAATTTATCTCAATTTAAAATCTATTGGTGTAAAAAATATGACATTTGATACAACTGATGATCATATAGTTATCACAGATATGCTTGGGACATTCACAAAGATATAGAATTTATTTTTAAATATATATTAACTGATATGAATAGACTATCTTAAACTAAAACTTACTCAAAAAAATTAGATTCCAAGTCCAATATTTACACCAAGGTAGACATTAAATGCTGGAAAGTACATGCCTGGTCTATAGCCAAGGGCAAATCCCTGCATTATTGAGAAATCTATATTTCCATAACTTACAAACATATCCAAACAGAACTCAAGGGCGGCATCCATAAATATATTTCTCAAATGTGAAGCTTCTGTTGTGTTGCTATTTTCGTAGAGATAGGCAACCTCAAAATATGGCCTTATATAGAACTCTTTTAGACCCATTGTTACAAAATAGAAGTAGATGCCTCCCTTATAAACAGTGATATCAAAACCCGCATCAAGTTTTATATAGGCGCTTCCATAAAAACTTGAACTATCAAAGGCACCTCCAGACTGATTTGTTAGGAGGCCCGGGAAGGCTCTCATTGGTATTTGTGTTATGTTGCTTGAACCACCATTTATTATAGATTCACTGAAGTTTATAGAGTCATAGTAGATTTTGAATACATTAGCACTTTCTAACTTTTTGTTTATCTCTTTGAGACCAATTCCTTGTGTTAAATTAAAAAATATAAATGAATTTTTTATAGGGGCTCTCACTTCTAATCTATTTTTAAAAATATAGTATATATAATTGTCTAAAATATTGTCTAAAATAGGTGGTTGTGTATAAAAATAGTTTTCTATATATATCCCCCTATTCCATCTTGTGTAGTTGTTTGTGGATACTATATACTGATAAGCGATGGTTTGCGAGAAATTCATGGTGTTGCTTTCTCTACCATAGTAGGATGAGTATGAGGCAAAATTGTGCGAGAAAGTAGATTGAAATCTTATAGTTCCATATCCAAAGAGAGGAATGTTTGATGAAAGGGAAACACTGTTTGAAAGCGATATTGGATAATAATTATTATATTTCTCAACAACCCACTGATCTCCATATATATTATAACTATGTATCCCGGATGCCCAGTTTTTAAATGTATATGCCACACTAAGATATGGAAGTTTAAACCAGAAAGATGAGCTGTTCATTGGATAGTACCTTAAATAGTCAAGTGCAAGTGTTGCTCTATATCCAAATCTGCCTGTTGGCTGTTCACTATTCAAAATAAATTGTGGAGTGAGAAATGGCATTATTTCTGTATATGTTTTTGGATCTTTATAATATAGATCAGAATTTGGGATCTCCACAGGGTAGAGCCACCACATGGTTGGATAGAGATATCTAAATGGATTAAAATATTTTGTTTTATAGCTTGATGGGTCAAAGTTATCGTTTCTCTTATAGAAGGAGCTCTCTTCAACCATAGAGATTGTTTTATTACCATTATCGTTAATATTTTTATCACTATTTTTTGAGTTTGAAGGCTCACTATCTAAAAAAATGTTGTCAGTAAAATTTATATCTTCATAATTAAGAGCCTCAAGAAAGATCTCCTCTCCCTTTGCCGTGTAGCTCACATAATAGATCATCTCTTTATATATAACAGCATCTAATATCCCGCCAAATCTTTTCATTACAAGAGAAGCCCTATCTTCTTCTATATTATACATATATAAGGAAGAATCATCAGCGGTTCTATATGTAAAATAGATATTTTTATCATCAAAGTATCTTGCAATGGCTCTCCATTTAGATTTTTTTTCCCACTTTTTTGTGTTGTCATATATGTTCATACATATAAGAGAGTAGGTGCCATCATTGTACCTTGCAGAGAGAACTATATCACCACTATTGTTTGGTGAAAAATCAATGTTATAAATAAAATATAGATCGTGTTCTATCTCTATTTTCTCTCTATCATCGATCCTATTTTTATTAAAATTGGCTCTGTATAGGGTAAGTTTATCATTTAAATAGCTTGTGTAGGCTATGGTTTTATTGGTTCCATCATTCATATATGCAATGCTATTGATTCTCTCTCCAGTGGTAAGCCGCTTTGTTAATCTTGTCTTTGGATCTATCATAAAGAGATCATAGTAAGAAAAATTATTTGGTGCAGTGTTAAGCTTTGAGTATATAACTTTATCATCAGTACTTTTGAGAGCTGTTATAGATCCAAGTTTTAATTTTTTCTCCCTTTTACCACTCATTGTATAGAGATACCTATCAGTTTTATAGCTGCTTATTGAATAGTATAGCTCGCCACTATTTGATACATCAATGGCTTGAGCAGTTCCATATTTTTTTGTAAGCTTTTTTCGATTAGGTGGTTTTTCATACTCATTGAAGTTCTCTCCAGCTCTTTTTCTCTCATACTCTATCCACTCATCCCACATTTTATTCATGCTTTTTCCATAGATATTTTTGAAGTTCCATACAAATATATGGACAATAGGCAGAAATCTCTTTGAAACATCAATATACATCTTATCAAATTTCTCTTTTCCATATGTTGTAAATATATATTGCAGAAAAGCAGCACCAAAGTGGTATGTTGCTTCATTATATGGCCAAGTGTTTACCTGAGGTACAAGCATATTGATTGGAGGAATGGTCTCCTCCAATGCAGAAACCTTAACCATGGCTTTGTTATAGTACCCATCAAGTCTTCCATTTTCAGAATAGAGCGTCTCAACAAGTGTCGCAGTTCCCTCTCTGTACCAGACAAATGAGTTGTTTACAACAGGAAAGTAGACTCTCCCTGTTGCTACTCTCCAGAACCACGCATAGTCCCTTATTTGGTCAAGGTGAAGTATATGGGTATACTCATGAACAATCAGTGTATAGAGAGGATCTGTAAATGTATCAAGTGTCTTCTCCATTGCAGAGGGGGATAGATATAAAATTATTGTATTATTCGGTGTTGGTGTTGCCATCCCATTTGGGTTGGCAGAGAAGTTGGTCAATATTATAGTTGTTCTTCCAAGCGGTTCCCAATTCATAAATGGGACAAGGTCTCTATGTATCTCCTCTGCATACTCTGCAACTTTTAGAGCCTTATCTTCATACTTTTCTGGATATACTATTATAAAATGGTCTGTTTGTATCTCTTTTTCAATTCCATCATATGGTGTTAGAGGCATATATTGTGAGAATGAGAGAGAGCTAACTAAAAAGAGTATAAATATTATTATTATTTTTTTCATTTTAAGGTTCTTTTTTTGAATGTTTCATTATTACATAATAAAACATAATAAGTCAAATTTTAGAAAAAATTAAATTTTGACTTTTTCTATTTTGTTTTGTAATATATCTTTTTAAGATAGTCTAGTAATAGAATTTCTTTTTGGAGATTATATGGGTGATATTCTTGTTTCAGGTCTTACTACCATAGAGACAACTTTAAAAGTTAACGATTTTCCAATTGATTACTATCCTCTTACTTTTCCTTTTTTTGGGATAAATACCACAGTATCAGGTGTTGGATATAATGTTTCAAAGGCATTAACAGTGCTTGGTGACAATGTCAATTTTCTATCTATTGTTGGTACTGATATTCTTGGCGAGGTTGTAATAAATAATATTTCAAGAAGCAAGATGAACGAAAGGTATGTAAAGAGAATTATAAATGAGACTTCAAGTTCTGTTATAATATATGATCACGAGGGCAAAAGGCAGATCCACTGCGACTTAAAAAACCTTCAAGAGACAAGGTACCCTCTTGAGATCTTTAAAGAGGCTCTTAAAGATGTTGATATTGCATGCCTCTGCAACATAAACTTTTCAAGACCATTTTTGCAGATTGCAAAAAAGATGGACAAGATAATAGCAACTGATGTTCATACAATATCAAATATTGAAGACCCATTTAATATGGATTTTATGAAGAGCGCTGATATACTTTTTATGAGTGGTGAGTGGCTTCCATGTTATCCCGAAGAGTGGATTAGATGGATCTGGACTAGATACTCTCCATCTATTGTAGTTATTGGTCTTGGAGCAGAGGGTGTTCTCTTTGCTGTCAAAAAAGATAACTTTGTTGAGAGGATGGGAGCCGTAAAAACTAGACCGGTTATCAACACTGTTGGAGCTGGCGATTCTCTCTTTGCCTCTTTTCTTCACTATTATAACAAGACAAGAGATCCATATGAATCTATAAAAAATGCTCTTGTTTTTGCCTCATATAAAATAGGTGAAAAGGGGGGAAGTGATGGTTTTCTCACAGAACCTGAAGTTGAAAAGTGGTACAAAAAAGTATATAGATAATTCTTTTGAGACAACAATATTGCTAAAATAGTATTATAATGATATCGTTATTCCAACAAGCGATATTGAGATCATCACAAAGTCATAGTTGAACGGGGTGGAGTAGAAGTAGTTATTTTCATCTAATTCAAATAGAGGAAGAAGCTTAATATTCATAAAGAGTGTATAGTATATAAATTTGAATATCTTTATATCCAGCTTTTGATAAAAATCAAATGATGGAACAAAATAACCATTTATAGAATTTGGCTTCTCATATTTTGTATTTGTTAATGTGTATAAAGTGTTATAGAATCTTAAGCCAAGGCTGTATATATACTTATCATAAAAAAATGTCCCGCCTATATGAAAGCCATATAAAAAATTGAAAGATGAGTTGAAATATCCGTATGTCCCATCTCTCTTGTCATAATATTTGTATACAGTATTATCAATATCAAAAGTTATAAATGTACCAACCTCAAGATGTTTGATAGGGTAGAATGTAAGTTTTATATCTATAGGTGAGAAGGCAAATATTTTTGTAGAGGTTCTTGCATCCATATACATATTAAGTGATATTGCTGATGCTGATATATTAAACAGTGGGAAATCTCTCTCCATCTTTTTTGCTTTTGGTGTTATGAAAGCGGCCTTTTGTCTCTTCTCAAAAAGCTTTTCATCAATACCAACAAATTTATCTTTTGTTATACTCAAGAGTTGTGTAATTTCATCATTTGTAATTTTATCTTTTATTATAAAAGAGAGGTTGTTATCATAGATAACTGAACTTGGAGATGAGTAGCAGGAGAAATCTATTCTACAACTATCATCAATTTTTTTTGCATTGATTACTACCAAGGCATTAATGCCAAGAGCAAAATAGTTTAGTATGCTATTATTTTCAAAGATCTCTGTAACCTCTATAAGTTTTATATTTTTGTTGTTTAAAAATAGTGCTTCGTTTGAATCTATTAGATAGTTGGCCAGAATTTTCACCTCTTGCGGAAGAGACTCATCTACATTCACAAGAATAATAATTTTTTGCTCATTTGCTTTTTTGTTCTCATCAACAGAGAACATTTTTGTAAGAGAAAAAAGAATAGTTATAACTAAAAATATTATCTTACAATTTTCTCGCATAACCTACCATTACTCCAAGAGTCCAGCTATTAACCCATCTCCCTAAAAAGATATCAAAATAGTTGAACTGAAAAGATGTATTTATCTTTATTAAATTTTCATTATCTATATATATCTTAATTCCAGCATCTATGGGTAGAGAAACCAGCAGTACGTTTTTTACAATAACATAACTAAACTCTACTCGAAGCCCAACATTTGGCTCAATGGGTCCCTTTATAAAAAATCTAAAAGCTGCTGATGTTCCAACAAAAAAGTCACTAAAGAGGTTGTAGTCAAAATTGAATTCTTTCTCATAATATCCAGTTCCAAAAAAGAGAGCGGCCTCTATATTAAAAATATCAAAAGGAGTAAAGTTGTATCCGCTATATAAATTGAAAAATGACATAACTATTGGATGGTTCTTAAAAAATCCACTCTGCACAAATAGCTCATGCTTATAGTTTGGAGCCTGCTTCGAATCCGCATAGGGATCTTTTTCTTTTACTTTTTTAGTAACTTTTCTTACTGTTTTTGTAAGGTGTAGGTTATTAATATCTCTTATTATTTCAGAGATAGACTCTGTCAACACCTCATCAGCTGCATACTCTATTTTTGTGTTATAGAATTTGTATAGAAGCACCTCATTTGTCCATATATTTATAATGTTTGTTTTTAAATAGACATTGTTGTCATGTCCATATACAGAAGAGTAGACTAGGTAGTCAGAATCACTATTTTTTGCATCCTCTATACATTGCAGCTTATAGTCTCTCTCTGAAGTATAATTTTTGTATGGCAATATCTCTGTTTGATTATCTGACTCATATAGTGATAAAAACTCAAAAACAAACTGTCTGTTAAAAAAAATAGTGTTAACAGAGCTGTTTTTCATATATGGTGGGGCGATTGATATTGTTATTTTCTCATCTGCTGTCTTATCTTGGGTACTCTTGCAAAATATAGTTTGCAGTGAGAGAGCCAAAAAGAGAACAGCATATATAATTTTTAAATTAGTGGTTTTTTTCAAGATAGAACCTCTTGATACCATCTATAATGCTATCTATTTGTATAAAGTTATTCCCTTTATTATCCTCTTTTTTTAATATATCACTATTATAAGGAATAAACAAATTATTTATCCCAAATTTAAGAGCCTCTTTAATTCTCTTTTCAAGTTTTATGACATTTCTGACCTTACCTGTTAGAGAGAGTTCACCTATAAAAGCTGTATCATTTTTTATTGTCATCTGATTTTTTGAGGAGTAGATGGCAGAGGCGATCGCCAAATCGACACCAAGATCTTTTGTCTTTATCCCACCACTTATATTTATATATATATCATAGTTGTTTAAATTTTCACCAACATGCTTCATCAAAATTGCAGCAACCTTATTTACCCTATTTAAATCTATCCCCTCGGCAAATCTCCTTGGAGAACCCAAAAATGAGGGGACAACAAGTGCCTCTATCTCAATAATAAGAGGTCTCTCCCCCTCAATGATTACAGATTTACACTTTCCAATAGATACACTTTCAAGATCTCTATCTATAAAATAGAGTGATGGATTATCGATCAGTTTCAAGCCAGATTTATCCATCTCAAAGAGCATTATCTCATCAACACCGCCAAATCTGTTTTTTGTAGAACGAATAAAACGGTAGTTGTTTTGGCTGTTTGAATCGAAGTAGACAACAACATCAACCATATGTTCAATAATCTTTGGTCCTGCAATGTCACCAGACTTTGTTATCTGTCCAACAATAAATATTGTAATGTTGTTCTGCTTGCCAAAATTTGTGAGCTTCTCTACACATATCTTTATTTGTGATACTGTGCCAGTAATAGAATCAACATCTTTTGAGTGAAGAGTCTGTATGGAATCAATAAATATAAAAGATGGCTTATGCTTTCTGCTCTTCTCTATTATTGTCTCAACTTCAGTTTCGTTTGATATAGAAAAGTTGGGATGTTTTAGCTCCACTCTGTCAGTTCTCTTTTTTAATTGATGGAGTGACTCCTCTCCTGAAAAGTAGAGAATTGAGTTCTCTTCTTTTATGTTGTTGGCTAAAAAGAGAAGAAATGTTGATTTGCCTATGCCGGGTTCTCCAGCCAAAAGAACAATAGAGCCTTTTGTAAGTCCATTTCCAAAAAACTGATTTAAATCACCATTTTTTGTATAGATTGATTCAGAATCTATAACATCTATATCATGAATTTTTTGAATTTCCCTATTTTTTTTATCATTGGAATCAAGATGAGAGGCTGGCTTCTCTTTTATTATGATCTCCTCCTGCAAAGTGTTCCACTTAAGGCACTCTGGACACTTTCCTATCCATGAAGGGGAGATATAACCACACTCAGTACAGATAAATTGCCTCTTGGTCTTCATCTTCTACTCTCTATAATTTTTAATGAGCGCTTTGCCTCATCAATAATTGCTGTCTCTTTCTCATTTTCAACAACATTCCTCAAAATATGGATGACTCTGCCATCATCAAAACTTTCAAAAGCTCTAACAATTTTCCATCTTATTATATCATCGTCATGATGAATATTAAGACAATATACAAGTCTCTTTATTATATTGATTTTATTAAATTTACCTCTGTTATAAAAACATAGAAAACCAATAGCATCAATAGCCTCTCTAATTTTAACTATGTCATCGCCAGTTACAATGTCCCTTATATAGTAGAGTGCCCCAATATTCATATGGGCAATAGTACGTGCAATGATATCTCTTGGCAAGGGGTAATTTTTTTTATTAAATTTTTCATTTGGAAGCTCTTTGTACTGGTTATCTCCAATCTTACCTAAGTAGGGGATCATAAATTTAACTGAAATATTTCCAAATGATTTTAGTGTATTACAAATTTCTATCTTTGTATAGATAGCCCTCTCGATAGAGAGCCTATTTAATAATCTTGGAATTACTCTACTGATTAGAATTTCGACACCAAGATCTTTTGTTGAAAATACCCTTGCTGCGATTGTTCTATCAATAGCTTTTTTTGAATTTAATAGATACAATAGTTGCTCTGTAGAGAGAGATTTAAAATTTTCGATCTCTTCATTGCTATCTAAAAAACCTCTCTTTTTGAGTTTTTCAGGCTCACTCTTCAATATAATTCACCTCATTATTTTTTTTATACATAAAATTTATTATTAGAATTGTTATAACAGCTTTCCTGTTTTAAAAAGTATTAATTCATTTTCTCTCAAAAATCAAATAATAAAAATTATCTATATATTTTTACTTAAAAAAAGCTAGTGGTAAAATCCACTAGCTTTGTTAGTATCTAAATTTAATTATATACTATTTCTTGTCAGCCATATATTTTAGTAGGTCAACAACTCTGTTTGAATAGCCCCACTCATTGTCATACCAAGATACAACTTTGAAGAATCTCTTCTCACCTTTTAGGTTATTTTGAAGTGTAGCCAAAGAATCATATATAGAAGATCTTTGGTCATGTATAAAGTCAGTTGAAACAACTTCCTCATTTGCATAACCTAATATATTTTTCAAATATGTTTCACTTGCTTTTTTCATAAGAGAGTCAATCTCTTCGATAGATGTGTCTCTGTTTGCTCTGAAAGTTAAATCTACAACAGATACATCTGGAGTTGGAACTCTGAATGACATACCAGTCAATTTACCTTTTGTTGCAGGAAGAACTTCACCAACAGCCTTAGCTGCCCCTGTTGTTGAAGGGATAATATTGATTGCTGCAGCACGTCCACCTCTCCAGTCTTTAGCAGAAACGCCATCAACTGTCTTTTGAGTAGCAGTGTAAGAGTGAATTGTAGTCATAAGGCCTGTCTCAATTCCGATTCCCTCTTTTAAGATAACATGAACTACAGGAGCCAAGCAGTTTGTTGTACAGCTTGCGTTTGATACGATGTTGTGTTTAGCAGCATCATATTCACCTTCATTAACGCCCATAACGATAGTTTTTACGCCATCACCTTTACCAGGTGCTGAGATAATAACTTTCTTTGCACCAGCGTCAATATGTCCTTGTGCTTTCACATCTTCAGTGAAGAGACCAGTAGATTCGATAACGATCTCAACTCCCATATCTTTCCAAGGTAGATCTTTTAGCTCTTTTACAGCCTTTACACACTTAATTTTGTTTCCATTGATAACAAGAACATCATCTGCTTCAGTAGAAGGAGAGCTCTTCTCTGTCTTGATATCACCTTTAAAACCGCCATGAATAGAATCATATTTTAGTTGATAAGCAAAATACTTTGCATCTGTACTCATATCAACAACAGCAACAACATCAAACTTTTTACCAAGAAGATCTTGCTCAACCATAGCGTTGAAAACCAATCTTCCAATTCTACCAAAACCATTAATTGCAACTTTTGTAGCCATTTTTATCCTCCATCATTATTGTAAGCAATTTATTTTGTAGAAAGTGTAACCAATTGATTATGAAATGTCAATTAAAAAATTTAAGAATTGTTTGAGTTGTGTTGTTCTTTAAAATTCTAATAACTAATTTAGGTTTATTCACTTTTTAAGATATCGTTCGAGCTATCTAGACTCTCTAGATATTTGTGATAACTATCCAGCCGCTCATTGAGATCTCTTATTGTCTCCTCATCTGTAACTGGAAAAGCAGTAAAATGGCTAACAGGCATATAGAAAGAGTATAAAAGTACTATTGAAATGATGAAAGATGCAACAGTTATTATTAAGTAGTTGTACCATTTGATTGCCCTGTTTTTGCTGTTGAAACTATTTATAATTAAATTTACTCCAAAACAAAACATAAAAGTTAAAAAGTAGGGTAGTACAAATATATCTAAAACAAATGCAATTTGAATTAAATTCTTCAAATCTCCAGTAAGATATTTCCATAAGTCCTCCATAATTTTTCCATCACCCATAACTTCTATAAGCATCATGTATGGAAGATATATTGATAGAGAACTAATAACCAGTAATAAAATGCAAAATATTATCTTTGTAGATCTTTTGCTATCCTTAAAAAAGTCATTTTTTATCATTATTAAGTAGTACAAAATAGCTATTATGGCAATTATAACTACAGGGATAGGATTTGCGTATGATAAGAAATTAAATATAGCTACCAATAGGGGTGGTAAAAATATAATTACTGTTAGTATAGATTTAACTATTTTTATAATCTTATTTTTTGTATTCATATTTTTATATTATAGAGTAAAATCTATAAAAAGCAACTTTTTTTATTCGTTTTTATTATTAGTTACTTCTTCATAGGATATCTTTTATTTGGTATGAATTCATTGTTGTTATTATTTTTCACTATTTTCTTTTTTTTATTTTACTTTTTTAAAGTTTTCTTCCTTAATGTATCATAATATTTTAGTTATGTATTTCTCTACAATTTTCTTTATATAATTTTGTTGACATTTTTTTATATTTGTTATATATTTTATCCAGCTTATCGATGATTTGTGTCGATAAGTTTTTTGTTCTTTGACTGGGTTTATTGTGTTGGTTTGTGGGGTGTTATT
>JAVBQL010000016.1:0-127615 GCA_031549085.1 Spirochaetota bacterium | reverse complement strand
TAATTTTTTGTCTGGTGATAATAGCAAGAGAGTCACACCTGTTCCCATTCCGAACACAGAAGTTAAGCCTCTTAGCGCCGATGGTACTGGAGACGTAGGTCTCTTGGAGAGTAGGTCTTCGCCAGACTTTTTTTTGTTAATTATACTCTTTAAAAATAAATCATTTTTAACTAAACTACAAAAAAATAATACCTATCAACAATGTTTTTTAACATAAACTAAATAAATATTTTTATATTATAATCCATTCATTATTTACTTTTATATATGATATATAAGCTATATCATTTTTTGTTTTGACTAGTTTTGAAATATAGGGGTGTTTATGCTAAAAAAACTTTGTATACCATTTTTTGAGAAAAAAACCGACTTTTATAAATATAATCCAAAAACCGAAAAATACGAATATATAGATCGTCTTGAAGCTATAAAAATTGAATATTATGATTATCATCTAGAAGATATAACAAGCGACCACTATGATAGTATTGTTGAAAAAGTTTATACTCAAGTTAAGGATGTTTTGGAGTGTTTCAACTTAACACCAAGAGGTAGAAAAGTAAACTATGTAAGAAATGAGGTTTGTATATATGTGGAATCCGATGACATTGACGAGGATTATGATACTCTAAATAAAAAATGGTTTACTGAAAATTTAGAGATCTGTTTAGACTTTAAGGAAACCGATTTGTACCTAACAGATGTCGAAAAAAGCGGCTTGAAATTCTATTCATTTTTTAGAGAGGATTGTTTTGTTACTAAATATCAAACAACTGCAGAAATAAATGGTATAAAAATATTAACAGAGACAGAAGTATGGTTTAATTTTACAGACGATATGAGATTAGAGAAAGTTAAAAAAGGAGAAAAAATTGAATAGTATTTTAGAAAAAGCATTACTTGACTTTGGAATTATGGCAAGAGTGATTGGTACTATTAAAAGCCCCTCTGTTACAATGTATAAACTAAAAATTGAAGACGGGATTAAACTCTCAAAAATAAGAAGTCTATCGGAAGATTTGGCTTTAAAACTTGCTTCATCATCAATAAGGATAATTGCTCCAATCCCAAATGAAACTTGTATAGGAATCGAAATACCAAATGAAATAAGAGAAGTTGTAAGCTTTAAGGATATGATAGAGTCGGATGAGTTTAAAAATAGTAAGTACAATATTCCAATATGTTTAGGCAAAGACATATACGGAAAAACAATTGTTGAAGATTTGTATGCAATGCCGCATTTACTAATAGCAGGATCAACTGGTTCGGGTAAGTCTGTATGTGTTAATGGGATTATCGCTTCGATGTTGTCAAAGAGTCCTAAAGACTTAAGGCTGATTTTGATTGATCCGAAAATGGTTGAGTTGTCTCCATATAATAACATCTCACATTTAATAAAACCAGTAATAACAGACTCAGAGGAAGCAATAAAAGCATTAAGGTTTCTTGTTGATGAGATGGAGAGTAGATATAGACTTTTAGAAAAAGCAGGTGTAAGGGATATCTCTGAATATAGAAAGAGTAACGAAATGCCGTTTATAGTTTTGGTTATTGATGAGTTTGCCGACCTTATGGTAACAAGCAGAAAAGAGACAGAGAGTTTAATCGCCCGTCTGGCTGCAAAGGCTCGGGCGGTTGGTATACTCTTAATATTGGCAACACAAAGACCATCCACAGATGTTATAACAGGACTAATAAAAGCTAATATTCCAGCTAGAATAGCATTTAGAGTAACATCTGTCATAAATAGTAGAATTATTTTAGACCAAAAGGGGGCAGAACAGTTACTAGGCCAAGGGGATATGCTCTATTCAAGTGGATTCGAACCTATTCGTATTCAAGGATGCTTTATTACAAAACAAGAAGTAGATGATCTTGTAAGCCCCTTAAAAGTTGGATTTACGCCTATAAAAGAGGAGAAAGAAGACCCACTACTTAAAGAAGCATTGTTAATTACTAGACCAGATACAACCGCTTCTGACTTACAGAGATTCTTTAAAATAGGACATACAAGAGCAGTTAAGCTATTAGAAAAAATAAGGAGATAGTATAGCAGATTACCCTAAAGCCCTATCAGTCTCTTTTAGTTGCTTAATAATCTTTATATGCTGCGGGCATTTTGCTTCACAAGCTCCGCACTCAATGCAGTGAGAGGCATCAAGCCCATTCTCTTTTTCATAATTATTTCTTTTATCAAGTGGAATCTTTGTCTTTTCATAAGCACTCTTCGCAAAATCAATTAAACCATATACTTTATAGTAGTTCATAAGTGTAAATAGATATGGTATATTAATCCCTTGTGGGCATGGCATACAATATTTACAGCCGGTACAATATAGGTCTGATAGCTTTTTATTCTCCTCCATCATCTTGTTTATTGTATTAAGCTCCTCTGTTGTAAGCTTCCCCTCTATTGAGGCAACCTTTGCATTCTCTTCTACCATCTCAACTGTGCTCATCCCAGATAGGGCAATATTCACTCCCTCATTGGCAAGCACAAAACGCAGTGCCATCTCTGCAGTGCTAGCAAAATCTTTTTTTAATACCTTTTTCAAAACTTCAGATGGAGCGCCCAAGCGCCCACCACCAACAGGTCCCATTATCACAACCCCCAGCCCCTTCTCATCGGCATATTTAATATTCTCTTCATTAGATCTATCAAGTAGGTTATATTGCATAAGAACCGACTCAAAATATCCACTATCTATTATCTCTCTCATATTGTTTGGTTCATCATGGAAAGAGAATGATATATGTTTGATAAGTCCCTCATCTTTTGCTTTTAGCGCTGTCTCCATTGGTCCTTTTGGCACATTAATCTTATTTCTAAAAGTATCTAAGCTTATCCCCCACATATGATAGAAATCAATATAGTCGATATCCAATTTTTTTAGAGAGTTCTCTAATCTCTTTCTCCAATCATCACCAGAGGAGTTCTCAATAGGATTTTTGGTTGATATGTATATTTTATCTCGATATCCCTTGATAGCCTTTCCAAGTGCATATTCGCTTTCCCCATCACAATAGTAGGGAGCTGAATCAAAGTAGTTCACCCCAAGTTCGATCGCTTTCCTTATGATTTCAGTCGATTTTTCATAATCAAGAACAGATTTATCATTAATTGTTATTGTAGGCAGCCTCATAGCACCAAAGCCCAATTTAGACATTTTTATGCCAGTTTTACCAAATTCTTTATATATCATAATTTTCTCCGATAATGAATTATACCATTATGATATTAAAAAAGGTAAAATTAATTATAAAAAAGAGATAAATTTATTTTAATTTAACAAAGTCAATTAAATTATTTTAATTTTATATTGATTTTTATCTTATATAGTTATATTATGGTGTGAATCTATTTTCTGTTTGTCCATTTTTAAGGAGGATTTTTAATGTTTAATAAATTGAAGATATCTATTTTTACTGCTATTTTCTTTTCATTAGCACTCTTTATGTTTGCTCAAGAGGCTGATGGTCACGATGACTCAAAAGTTAGTGCTGATACTAAATTTACTACAATAAATTTTTTAATTGCATCCATTACTGATACACCTCAAGGTACTATAGTAGAATATAGAACAGAGTATAATCTATCTTTAAGCACTGCGTATATTCCTCTCTCTGTTTTCGCATCAAAAAAGGTCATTAAGATTGTCTCTAATACAGCAGCTGTAAGAAATCAAATGAACCTCATCTTGAAAGATGGAAAGCCAGATAGATTGAAGATGTATGTACCACCAGCAAATTTTGGAAGTACAAAATTCAAATATAAAACTTCTCTTAGCAAAGATGAGAAAGATGAGTTTGCTAAGGTTAAGAGCTTTGAAGATATAGAGCTTGTTTATTAATTTAGATAATTTTTGATGCCTCTCTTTATAAGAGGGGCATATTTTTTATAGATAATCATTATAATTTTCAAAAGTTACGGGGAGGGGGGACTTTATTGATATGAATTTTGCTGCTTTTCTTCTTTTTTTTATAAATATATCTATTATAGTTTTTGGCTACTTCTTCTTAAAAAGAAAAATTACTCGCCTTACTACAAATCAAGAGGTCTTGAAAGATATAAAATCTGAGATCAATGATATTATAACTCGTCTTGATGAGGTTACCTACAACAATATTGATTTGGTTGAAACAAAGACAAAAAAACTTCATTCACTCCTTAAATATGTTGAGAAGAGAACACACTCTCTCGAAAATAGGATAAAAGAGCTGGATTTAGAGATAGAGAGCAAAGAGTCAAAGCTAAATAATTTTACCTATTCACCTCAAAAAATCGTAAAACAAAGTGGTCAAAGTGCCGAAAATCTTGATGATACTCTATTAACAAGTGATAAAACAAGAGAAAATGTTAGGGTTAATAGTGAGGCAATGTTTGACATCGATTCTCTTTTAAAGGAGATGAACCTTAGTGAAAAGGTTGAATTCCTTCTTGAGAGAGGCTTTAGTGAGACTGAGATAAAAAATAAATTATCTCTCTCTTCTGGCGAGATGGAGTTTATTCTGAATTTCAAGACTGTCAAAAGCTGAACTCTTTATTTAACATTTCTTTTTTATAATTTATTCTATATTATCATTTGCTAATGGCTTTTTTCTCTATTTTAATTGAGTTAATAATTTATTTAGATGTAAGGATAGGCAATGGGAAAGACTATAGGAATTGATTTGGGCACCACAAACTCGGTTATATCATATCTTGACAATGGTGAGGCAAAGATTATTCCAAACTCAAATGGTAATAATTTAACTCCCTCAGTTGTTGCTTTTTCTAAAACAAAAGAGGTCCTAGTTGGAGAGGTGGCAAAAAATCAACTTATAACAAACTCTGCTAGGACAGTATTAAATATTAAAAGAAAGATGGGCGAGGATTTTGGATTCTTTTTTGAAGGTAAGAGATTTCGCCCTGAACAGATTTCAAGCTTTATACTATCAAAGTTAAAGAGTGATGCGGAGGGCTATCTTAAAGAGAGGGTTACAGATGCAGTGATTACTGTACCTGCCTACTTTAATGATGCTGCAAGGCAGGCAACAATAGATGCAGGAACACTTGCAGGTTTAAATGTTCTTCGAATAATAAATGAGCCAACCTCTGCTGCTCTTGCTTATGGAATAAATAATATAAAAATAAATGTGTTGATATATGATTTAGGCGGTGGTACGTTTGATGTCTCTATATTGGAGATTGAAGGCGGTGTGTTTGAGGTGAAATCAACCAAGGGAGACAATAAGCTTGGCGGGATAGATTTTAACAATAGACTGAGAAAGATGATTATAGAGCAGTTTGAAGAGGAGAGTGGTATAGATTTGAGCTTTGATAAATATGCAACTCAAAAAATTGATGAAGAGGTGGAGAAAGCAAAGATAGTTCTCTCAGAAAAGACCTTTCATACAATAAATATACCATTCATCAGTGCTGATGCAAATGGACCAAAACATCTAAAATTTAGCATTACAAGAAGTGAGTTTGAAAAGATAATAGAGGATTTGGTTGAGAGGACAATAGATTTGACTGCTGAAGCGCTTAGAGAGGCCTCATTTGATATAGATGATATTGATAAGATAATAATGGTTGGTGGCTCTACCTATGTCCCTCTAGTTAGAAATAGGCTCTCCAAGTTTGTTAATAGAGATCTTAAACATGTTATAAATCCTGATGAGATTGTTGCTTTGGGTGCTGCAATACAGGGTGGTATTATAAATGGGGAGATTGATGGAGTCGTTCTTCTTGACATAACTCCACTTAGCTTGGGTATTGAGATTGATGGAGGACTCTTTGTTCCAGTAATTCCAAGAAACTCTCCCATTCCTATGGAGGCCAAAAAGATTTTTACAACAGTTGTTGATAATCAAGAAGAGGTTGAAGTTCATATACTTCAGGGTGAAAGTAAAAATTCCTACGAGAATATGAGTCTTGGGAAATTTATCCTAACTAAAATAAGAAAAGAGAAAAAGGGTGTTCCAAAGATAGAGGTTACATTTGATATTAATGTTGACTCAATTGTTAGGGTTACAGCGAGGGATATAGATACACTTCAAAGTGCTGAGATTATTGTAAATTCAAAATGTAATTTATCAAAAGAGGAGCTTGAGCTTTTTACTAAGGAGGAGTATCTTTTTGATAATGTTGAGACAATTTCTCATCTCTCAAACAGTGCAAAAGAGCTTATTATAAAGTTTGATCTCCTTAAAAAAGAGATAAAAATAGACAATGATACACTAAATGAGATTGATGAACTTGTTTTAAAAATCTATAAAATGATTGATGAAGAGAACATTAGCCTTCTTAAAACCAATATAAATATATTAAAAGAACTTTATGAAGAGTTATTGATTATGAGTAAAACTACCGATGATATACTGATAGAAGAAAATTGTTTAATTTCTTAAGAAAGTTTTTTAGGGTTTGATATGCAAAGTTTAGATATAGAGTTAAACTACTATGATATTTTGAATGTTGATAGAGATGCCTCTATTGAAGAGATAAAGAGGGCATATAAAAAATTGGCATTAAAATATCATCCTGATGTAAACAAAAACTCTAACGCAGGTGATAAATTTAAAGAGATTGTTAAGGCCTATATAGTTTTGAAAGACCCCCACTCTAAAGATGAGTATGATAGACAGTATGCAAAAGAGAATTCTCTCTTTAAAAAGGTTAATTTTCAATATGAGAAACTTGTAAAGAGTTCAAATGATTTTATAAAAAAGATGAAGATTGCTTTTAAAAACATCTCATCTTCTACTACTGTTAGAGCTTTTGACAGTGATCTTGATTTCTCTTGTGGTTCCTTAGAGCTTCCATATGAGATTTTGAATATTACAACCGATGAGTTGATTGAGAGGCTTGAAATTTCAAGCAACTCATTTGTTAAGGTTCACTCTATAGTTGCTCTTGTTAAAAAAGGCAAAAAGAGTATCTATCCAGTGATACAAAATTATTTGAACGATGAATCTATTGAGGTGAGACGTGCTGCTCTCTGGGGACTTGGTTTTTTAAAAATTAGAAGGGTGCTTCCATTTCTTAAAGAGAGTTTTGAAAATATAGATTCTCTGTATAGAGTTGATATTATAAAGGCAATCTATATGATTGTTGGAAACAGCAATTATTTTAGAAGTATTCTATTTGATGGGCTTAATAATGGCAGCGAAGAGGTTAAGATTGCTATTCTAAAGATAATGGTTAAGTTAAAAATTAATATAAAAAAACAAGAATTAGAATTGATTTTTAAAGATGTTACAAGTAATATAAGAGTATTAATAGAAAAAATAGCAGCTAGTTAATTTGAAGGAGGAGAAGTTTATGCAAGAGGGCGCAGCTCTAAGCGGAGAGAGACAACTTATTCTTTTTACTTTAGGTAAAGGAAACTATGGAATTCCAATTGAACACGTTTTTGAAATAAAGAAGATGGAAGAGATAACAGTGGTTCCAAAAGCTCCCAAATTTATAGAGGGAGTTATAAATATGAGAGGTAACGTTATCCCCGTAATTGATCTTCGTAAAAGATTTGGAATGGAGAAGATTGAGGTAAGTAAAAGAACAAAGATCATCATTGTTGAAATTGGTAAGAGACAATTTGGTGTGGTGGTTGATGCTGTTGCCGAAGTTGTTACTCTTGCTGCCGATCAGATAGAGCAGTCTCTTCCTACAGTTTCTGGATTGAAAGCAGAATTTATAAACGCTATTGGAAAGCTTAATGATAAATTGGTTATAATTTTAGAGATATCTAGAATTTTACAAAGCACAGAAGATATAAAAGTCGAAATATAAGACTTTAAAACATAATAAAAAGTATGATACTTTTTCCAAAGTTAACAAATGAAGAGTTTAAAGAGTTTGCAAAACTGATTTATGATCTATCAGGCATCTCTTTTAAGGATTCAAAGCTTTTTCTACTTTCAAATAGATTGAGAAAAAGACTTAGAGCTACAGGGTTCTCTTCATATGAAGAGTATTTGAAATATATAAAATCTCCCGGGTCAAAGGCGGAGATTGAAGAGATGCTTAATGTTGTAACAACAAATGAGACCTATTTTTTTAGGCATGTTCAGCATTATGATTCTCTTATGGAATATATTATTCCAAGGTTTTTGAAAGAGAAGGAGACGCCAATCTCTATATGGAGTGCTGGCTGCTCTTCAGGTGAAGAGGTATATACTCTTTGCATACTTTTAAAAGATAGAGATCTTTTAAAAAAGAGCCTTTTTTCGATATATGCTTCAGATCTAAGCAGTGAGATCTTGGCAGAGGCTCAGAGCGGGCTCTATGATGAGAAGAAACTAAGGTTTGTTCCTGATGAGTTTCGCGGAGGATACTTTAAGAAAGATTATAGTACAGGCAAATATCTTTTGGATAGAGATATTGTCGATTTTGTGAAGTTTTCAAGGGTTAATCTAAAGAGTGATCCATATGTTAGAAAGTATGATATTATACTATGCAGAAATGTGATGATCTATTTTGATGCAATTACACAGCATTATATTGTTAATAAATTTTATGAGAGCTTGAATAAGGACTCCTACTTTTTTGTGGGACATAGCGAGTCTCTCTACTCTATAGATACAAAATTTGAGTTTGTTAAAGTTGGCGATGTTCCAATTTATCATAAAACATAAGCTTTAAAAAGAGGGAGATGTTTTTATATGTATGATGATAAAAGATTGCAGGAAGCTTTTTTGGAAGAGGTTTTAGAACTCTTAGATAATCTTAATAAACAGCTTCTTCTTTTAGAAGATTCCCCAACAGATAAAGATGTTATTAATGAAATTTTTAGAATGACCCACTCAATAAAGAGCGAATCGGCTCTTGTTGGCTTTAAAAATATGTCCACAATATCGCATAGGATGGAGGATATATTTGAGAGAGTTAGGCGTGGAATTCTCATTGTTGATAGACATATAATGGATGTTCTCTTTGCTGCTTTTGATAGGATTATGTCTCTAATCACTGCTATTCAAAATGGTGAAAATGAAAATTCATATGATATATCTGATGTTGTTGATCCAATGGCACTGATATTAAATGAAGAGAAGCCTGCAGACTCTAAAAAAGAGACAACCCCATCTAAAGTGAGTAGTGAAACAGTTAAACAAGAGATTTCAAATGCTGATATTGATGATATTTTTTCGGAAACAGATAAGAGCACAATAGAGGACTCAATAGATAGGGGGGAGAAATTTTATAAGATTGTATATCACATAGAGGATGAGTGTGATATGAAGTATCCAAGAGCATATCTTGTATACAACAATCTTGTTAATCTTGGAAATGTTTTAAAGACTGTCCCAGATATATTGATGGAGACTGAAGACAACAAGTTTGGTTCTGTTACTGCATATTTTCTTGGAGTTGCAGAAGAGAGCAAAATAAAAGAGTGTGCAGATGTCGATCAGGTTGATAAAATTATTATTAACAATATAGGTGGAGAGATTCTAAGAAGCAAGCTTGGACTTAATATTACCATATTGGATACAGGCTTAAGTGAAAGTGAGGTTCAAGAGGCTGAAGACATTGAGAAAGAGTGGGCAAAGCAGCTTGAGGAGCAGACTAAAAAAGAGGAGGCTGAGAAAAAAGCAGCAGAGAAGCCTCACGAAGAGGAAGATAGTAAAAAAGATACAATAATTGCTGCTCCAAAAGAGGAAAAGAAAGCTATACCTAGCATCGGTCAAAACAAAGAGATTCAAAAACAGACTGTTAGAGTTGATATAGAGCGTCTTGATATGCTTATGAACTTGGTTGGTGAGCTTATTATAAATAGATCTCGCTTTGTGCAGATAAAAGATAAACTTAATGAGCATACACCAATTCAAGAGATTAGAACAGAGCTTGATGATGCAACAAATGAGCTTGAGCGTATTACTGATCAGATGCAGATGGGTATGATGCAGGCTAGAATGGTTCCAATTGGCAATGTTTTCTCAAAGTTTCCTCGTATGGTTAGAGATTTGGCAAACTCAATACATAAGAATGTTAATCTTGAGATTACTGGAGAGACAACAGAGATTGATAGAACAGTAATTGAGCTTATTGCAGAGCCTCTTACACACTTAATTAGAAATAGTATTGATCATGGTATTGAAGAGCCAGAAGAGAGAGAAAAGGCAGGAAAGCCAAAAGATGGAAGAGTAGGCCTTAAGGCCTATCAAGAGGGTTCTTCTATATATATAGAGGTTAGTGATGATGGCAAGGGACTTAATGTTGAGAGTATAAGAGAGAAAGCAATTGAAAAAGGGCTTGTAACACAGCAGATAGCAGCAACAGTTTCAACTGCAGAGATATTAAACTATATATTTGAGCCGGGTTTCAGTACAAAAAAAGAGGTAACAAGCCTCTCCGGACGCGGGGTTGGAATGGATGTTGTTAAGACTCAGATAGAGAAACTTAGAGGAAGAGTTGATATATCTACCAATTTTGGTTTAGGAACAAAGTTTACGATTGTTCTTCCATTGACACTAACTATTGTTGAGGCTCTTCTTGTGAATGTTGACTCAAGTATATTTGCAATTCCAATTGCTGTTGTTGAGGAGACAATAAAGGTTAAGAGAGATGAGATAAAAGAGTTTGATGACTATCAAGTCTATAACCTAAGAAATGAGACCTTGGCAGTAATATTCTTGTCAGATCTTGTTGGCTTAAACAGCAATGAAAATATCAAGCCTACCGATGATCTATATATAGTTGTAGTTGCTTTTGATAGGCGAAAGATAGGTTTGGTTGTAACCAACCTTATTGGAGAGCAGGATATTGTTATTAAGGCGCTTGATGAGGTGTTGAAAAACAATGATGGTATTGCAGGGGCAAGTGTACTTGGAGATGGAAAGGTTGCTCTTATTCTTGATACAAGCACCCTTGTTAAGGCAGCTTTAAGAGAGATAAATAAACTTGCGGAAAAGTATGATTTTTACTCTGATGAGAATAAAATTACAAACATAAGCAAGCTCTATGATGATCTTAATGACTCCTATAATGAGATTACAGAGAGAAAAAATAGAACAGCAGAGAAGGATGCACCAAAAGAGGTGGAGCCTGAAAAGAAAAAAAAGAACGAACAAGAGGAGCTTGATGACTTTTTAGAGGGATTGAATAAAGAGTAATTCTAACATACTTTTAAAAAGATAAAAGTTAAAGGCACAATGGATAATTATCTATTGTGCCTTTCTATTTATGTTATATTTATTCATTAAAGTCTAATTAAATCAATACCTATTCTATTTCACAAAAAGGTGTTATATTTAATAATATAAGGAGGAAAAATAGAGCAAAACAACTTTAGAATGGTAAATAACTATTTAAAATGGAGGCGAAAATGAGACTATTTATAGGGTATTCTACAAAAGAGGCCAAAAAAATAGCAGAAATGTTTAAAAAATATCTATTGGAAACTTTTACCTTTATTGGAGATTCTGAACTATATATACCAGAGAGCGGAACGGAGCTTGCTGCAATATGGACAGAAAAGATTAAAGATAAATTTAAGATTGCTGAAGGGATAATGATCTTTACATCAAAATATAGGTGGCTCTTTTTTAAGAGAGAGGCTCTCTTAGAAAATATTGATAAAAACTATCTATTTGATTTTATCTCTAAACTTGATGAGTATGTGGAAGATGATGTTCCAATCTCTTTTATAAAAGATCTAATCAGCGAGGTTAGTGCAAGAGATGATTTTTCTGATGTTATAGTGGTTGATAGAATTGCAGTGAGCAATTTCTTTTATAAATTTGAGCAAAAGATAAAAGAGGAATTTAAGCTGTAGGGTTTTTATATATTAAGATTATTTTGGATCTATTTTTTGTTCTATTCATTTATATGTTTGTTTTGTATACAATTTTTATAACTTATTCTCTTTTATATCAGCAATAGATAAAATATTTCCCATTTTTTATCTATCAAAGTTAACTGATTTTCACTTTCATCTTCTTTTATAACCCTCTCTTTAGGTGTAACATCAATCTCCTCTTCTTTATTATTATCTTTAGGTTCTTTTATAGTATCATCAGTTAGATCGCTTTTTTCTGCGGGAGATATGATAATGATATCTGTGGTTGCATCGGAACTTAAATCGCGAATAATTTCTGTTTTCATTCTTGTCCACTGCTCTATTACGAGTGTAACCTGATCCCTTTTGTCCGACTCTGTGCTTATATCAACATATTTTTGCCAATATACCATACAATTATCAAGATCATTTTTCTCATAGTATATTAAACCTATCATATAGTATGGGTTTGCAATCAAATTATTAAGCTCTATTGATTTTTCAAACATTGTTAAAGCAATATTTGTTGTGCCTCTATTATAGTAGTATGTCCCTAAATTAAAATAGAGCTCTCCCTTTTTTTCCATAGATTGCTCATTTATAATGGCTCTTCTGCAGTTTGTTATTGCCTCATCATATTGCTTAAGCTCATTGCATACTACAGATAACAGCGAATATCCTTCAGAGTCTTTTGGATTGTCTTTTATATAGTTTAGGAGCTCTCTCTTTGCCTCTTGCCAATTGCTTTTCCTAATATAGTTATCTATTATATTATTAATACTATGTTCTGTCGAAAACATAGCCTGACCGACCAATATGATAAGCAGATATAAATATATATGTTTTTTCATTAATACACCTTGAAATTTTTAAAAAAAGATGTTTATACTAAGTTTAACTATTGACTTAAGATTATAATATTATATAATAAATAAATAATATAATAAAGATATAATATCAGATTTTTTTCACTAAATTAAGGAGAAAGATTATGATATTTTTATTCTATTCTATATGCAGTTTTTTTATAATTTTTGTATTAAAAACGAAAAATAATGGTTATAATATATAGCTTATTCTTTAATTTAAGCAGATGTTTTTTTAAACAAATAATTAGGCAATAAAAATAATGGAAACTAATTTTTTATTATTCTTAGGATTCTTCTTTATAATTATGATTTCTGTTATGGTTATTGCATTAATCCAATTGATAAGCAAAGTTGTATCGGATCGAAGTATAGATGCTATAAAAAATTACTATAATGTTGGAGATTTCGATTCTGTAATCAGGCTATCAACAATTATTTTATCAAGAGATCCCAATAATGCTGAGTGTCACTACTATATAGGAGAGGCCTATTTTGCAAAAAATATGGTGCTTGAAGCCATAAACGAATACAAAATTGCTGAAGGGATTGCTGCCTATTCGGACTCTTTTACTGAACAGATTTTAAAAAATAGGTTGATATCTGCCTATGAAGCTATTGGCAATATCAATGAGGCTCTAAATGTTTGCCTCTCAATAACTCAAAAATATCCTGATAACTATTTTTTCTTTTTAAAACAGGGTGGGCTGTTTGAAAAAATAAATGCAAAAGACTCTGCTTTATCAAGCTACCTAAGAGTTCTTGAGCTTGATCCTATTAATGAAGAGGCGCTTCTTCGATCAGGAGTTCTTAGTTGTAACAGTAAAAATTATATAGATGCCGAGACGTATTTGACTAAATATGAGGCTATAAATAAAAACAATGGTGAAGTTTACTACTACCTTGGGACTATAAATAAGGCTAGTGGGGATAGACAAAAGGCATTGGATCAATTTGAACTTGCAGCCTCCAAAAGTTATGATGATGATATTGTTATAAAATCTCTTTATGAGAAGGGTTTTATTTTGACCTCTATAGGTAAGATGGGGGATGCAGCAAGAGAATTTGAAAAGATTATAGATAGAGCCCCCTCATCTTTGAGTGGAAGTGAACTAATGCTTAATGTTAGGTACTCTTTAGGAAATTGTTATGAGATTTCAAGAGAGATTGAGAAAGCTATTGATCAATGGAATATTGTCTTCTCCTTCAACCCCGAGTTTAAAGATGTTGCGTCAAGACTGGGTGAATATGATGAGTTTAGAAAAAATGACTATTTTAAAGAGTTCTTTACAGCAACTGAAGAGCAGTTTGTTTCAATGTCAAAAGATATAATAGGTAAAATGGGATTCTATTCTACAGAATACAATGTTGGTTCTAATGGTTATTACATAGAATTTTATGCATTAGATTTATTAGAGAAGAATAAAAAAGATATCAAAAAAAGCAAAAAACTGATATATATATACAGAGTAAGCAGTCCAATAGATGAATCGACAACCAGAAAGGTCTATGCAACTATGCACGAGAACAATATTGTATCAGCTACTATTATAACAACATCTACATTCTCTCCTCCAGCAGTAAGTTTTGCTAGAGAGCGTCCGATAGAATTAATTGATAAGACGGGTTTGTATGAAATGATGACAAAAAGCAGTTCATAAATGATACTATTATTTTTTAAGGATTTGGAAATTGTATTTTTTTAATGAATTATTCGCCAATAACGTTTTGATGAGTGCACTATTTAGTTGGTTTTTTGCTCAATTTGTGAAAATATCAATAGAGATTTTTTCTTCCAGCACTAAAAGGACAACATTTAGTAGTAAAGAATTTCTAAAAAGAACATTTTTTGGGACAGGTGGAATGCCTTCAAGCCACTCTGCAGCAATATCTGCCATGTCTATATCAATAGCCTTTTCAAATGGGCTAAACTCACCAATATTTGCACTCTCATTAATATTTGTTTTTATTGTGATTCGTGATGCCACAGGTGTTAGGCTTGCTGCTGGAAAACAGGCACAGCTTATTAATCAAATTGTAGATAAGTTTTATGGAGACAAAGGTATAAAGAAAGTAAAAGAGGTTAGGGGACATACAATAATGGAGTGTTTTATTGGTATAGTTATTGGAGTTCTGATTGCTTTGGGAGTTAACCTCTTATAAAAAACATCCCTTTAATAATTGATTTTTTCAAAGAATATACTATATTAATTTAAAGGTACTATATAAACTTTTATGAAGAAGATTGTAATAAAAATTAGTTCAAACTTGCTGAACCCTGATAATGAAACAGATCTAATAGAGAAGATGTCAAAAGAGATTGCATCTTTAACTGAGAAAAATAACAAGATAATAGTTGTAACTTCAGGAGCAGTAATGTCTGGTTTAAAATTTCTTAATTTTAAAAATAGGCCAGATACATTACCGCTTTTGCAATCTTGTGCCTCTGTTGGACAGATTGCATTGATGGCTAGATACAAAGAGCAGTTTGCAAAATATAGGCTTACTCCAGCACAAATATTGGTCTCTACAGAAGATTTTAAAAACCGTGTTAGATACCTAAATCTTAGAAATAATGTTGAGACTCTTCTCTCTTTTGATGGTGTAATTCCAGTTTTTAATGAGAATGACTCTATTAATACTGAAGGGTTGAAGTTTGGTGATAATGATCATCTATCAAGCCTTATAGCTTTGATGATGGGATTTGATATGCTTATTATGCTTACAGATGTTGATGGCTTTTTTGATGGAGATCCAAAAAGTGACCCTAATGCAAAACTTATAAGCAACATAGAGGTATTTAATAATAGGCTTCTTCAGCATGCAACAGATAAAACATCACTATACACATCAGGCGGAATGAGAAAAAAGATAGAGTCTGCGGGACGAGCAACAAAAGGTGGCGTAACAGTCTTTATTGGCAATGGCTACAAAATTTCTTTAGAAAAGATAGTAAATAATGAAGAGAATGGTACATATATTCGACCAAGTGAGAAGGCTTTTTCGTCAAGAAAAAAGTGGCTTGGATTTGGTCCATCTGATAATGGAATTGTTCATATTGATGATGGAGCACGACTTGCTCTATGCAACAAAAATGCCTCCCTTTTGGCAAGCGGAATTACAGATGTAAATGGCAGCTTCTCTAAGGGTTCTTTGATTAATATATATCATAATAATGAAAAAATTGCCCAAGGTTTAACAAACTACTCTTCGAAAGATATACAAGTTATAAGGGGCAAAAAATCAAGTGAGTTCTATAAACTCCTACAATCCTATGATTACGACGAGGTTATACATAAAGATAATCTTCTTTTGTTATAAATTATGAATTACAATTTTAAATATAAAGTTATACTTTTTCTCACCTTTTTATTTATCTCTATCTCTCTTTATGGTGGTGATATAGAGCAAATTACAGAGATAGATAAGAATTATAAAAACTTAATAAATGATGATTTTTCAAAAATAGCAAGCGATGATCTAATTTTCTATTTTTCGGTTGTCTCTGAAGATACTAAAAATTATGAATATTATAAAAAATATTTCAATTCTGTTTTGGAGAAAATAGATAACAAAATGCAAAGCACCTCTTTGACAAAAAGGGAGGCTGCAGAAAACTTGCTTATTCTTATGCATGAGTTTGTAACTACCAAATATTCAACCAATTCAACAACGATATCTGAGCTATCTAAAGGATTCTTTAATTGTGTAAGCTCATCAATTTTTTATGGACTCTTGTTAAAAAGATATGGTTTTGACTTTTATGGTGTCTATGCGATAGATCATACCTTTATGGTCGTTACTATTGATGGTAAAGATATCGATGTTGAGACAACAAACAAATATGGCTTTGAACCGGGACAGAAGAAGGCTGTTTTAGATGATCTTGGCAAAATTACGACCTATAGTTATGTCCCAACAAAGAATTATATGAGAAAAAATATAGTGTATAAGGATCAGTTTTTTTTGGTTACCCATAATTTGATTCCAGATTTTTCAAATCAAAATAATTTTATAAAAGCCCTCAATCTCTCCTACATTCTCTTTACATATGGTAATGAGACGACATACTCCGATGAGCTTTCAATATCATTGAACAAATATACAAACTATCTGATAACAAATAAAAAATTTGAAGAGGCTATCTCTGTTTTAGACTGGTATTTGTCGTCTATAGGTAATAATAGTGACATTTTATCAATGAAAGTTGCGGTTATTCAAGATTATATAAGAGATTGGCAAGATTTTAATAATTTTGATAAACTAAAAAACTATCTTGATAGAGAGTTGAGTCTCCACGTTATTGATAAAAATATAGTGCTTGATATTTATAGATATTCATATTCAAAAACAGTCTCCTTTTTTAATAGTGAACATAAATATGAAAAATCGTTTCAGCTTATATCAGATTTTAATAAACTTAATGATGTAAAAAATACAAATAGTTTTAAAGACATATTTGTTGCAACAATTAATAATTTTGCACTATACAGTGCAAACGAGTCAAAAAATAGAGAGTTGGTAGAGAGCTATTTTGACAATTTATCAACTATGTTTCAACAGTGGGGTGATCTAATTAAAGATTATAGAAAAATGTACTATCTAGTTACTACTCAATCTTTGGTTAAATCGGAAAAATATAGTGAGGCTTTTGATGAGATTGCTAAATTGGAGAACAAATACTCTAATAGTGATCCAAAAATTAGAGAAATTAAGCTAGAGAGCTATATTGCCTATACAGTATATCTCTATGAAAAGGGAGACTATAAAAATACAATTCTCTATTGTGATATGGCACTAAAAGAATTCCCAAATGACTCTACAATACAAAATAATTATAAGGCGTTCTTAAATAATTTTATAGTAAGCCACTATAATAAAAGAGAGGATGCAATTGTTAAATATGTTTTAAATAAGGCATTAGAGGAGTTTCCATCTGATAAAAATTTTATCATATATAGAAATCAGATGAAACTAGATTAATTTAAGTAAATATTTTCTTAAACAGAGAAAAATATGGTAAAGCGATACTATAATATTAAGGTAGATATTCCTAAAAAAGAGATCCTAAAAAGACTTCATATTACTAACAATATGGAAAATTTTACCCATCAAAAGAGAAGTGAAATTGAAAGTTTAATAGTATCATCTTTTAATAGGTGTGAACTTAAGGCTTGTTATAAAAGGTTCTCTGTAACATCTAATGAAGATGGAATTGTCACTCTTGATAATAGGGTAAATTTTATAAGCAACCACTTCTCTATATATATTGGAATGGCAAAAGAGGTTTTTCTCTTTTCTGTGACAGTCGGTAAAGATATTATTGATTATAGAGATCAATTTATCTTGAAAGAGGAGGCTCTTTTTGCCCTTGTTACTGATGCTGTAGGTTCAGAAACTGTTGAAGAGGGGGTAAATGAGCTGCAATCGACTTTGGAAAAGAGTCTTATGAGAGAGGGAAAGACTCTAAAGAAGTCGCGTTATAGTGTTGGATATGGAGATTTTGATATAAAAAATCAGAAAGATATATATAATGAATTAGAGCTTGATAAACTGGATATAAAAATAACAGAGAGTAATATTCTGTTGCCCGAAAAGACAGTTACAGCCTTCTGTACAATCCTTGATAAATAATATTTAGTCTATTTTAATGAAGAAATAAATAACATTCTTAATAAGAGAAGATGGCTTTTAAAAAGTAGTTGTTCAAAGTTGAGAGATGGTTCCCTCTAAAGTTTGGAATAGCTTATTTTTATCCCACGGTTTGAAAAAACATGCAGTAAGATTGGCCTCTTCTTTTATCTTTTCAATTATTGTGTCTCCAGCATTACCTGTTAGCATAATCTTTATAATATCTGGATGTTTTTTATGTACTTCAATTAGAAACTTATCACCATTCATATCAGGCATAAGCCAATCAGAGATGATAGCCACAATTTCACTGCCAGAGTTTGTCAGTTCTTCTATTATTTCAAATGCTTCAAATGGAGAGGTTGAAAGTTCATATTCGAATTTTGTACCAAAATGGCTTCTAAGCTGTACCAAAAGACATTTTAGTATAATTTCATCATCATCAACACATAGTATAACCTTTTTATCCATTCTCCTCACTCATCTCTTTTATAATAGGGATATATACATAAAAAGTTGTTCCAAAGCCAAACTGACTCTCAAAAGATATCTTTCCTTTGTGCTTTTCGATAACTTTTTTAGCAATACTCAATCCAACACCACTTCCACCAAAATCACCTTTGGTAGTAAAAAAAGGATTAAATATCTTATCCTTTACATCATCACTTATACCAACACCACTATCTTTTATGGAGATAACTATATAGTTATTCTCCTCTTTGGCTGTTATCTTAATTATGCCACTACCTTTTATAGCATAAATAGAGTTATGCAGTAGACCCATCCACACCTGATTGAGTTCATCCAAATAACAATATGTTTTACTTATTGCAGAAAACTCTTTTATTATTTTAATATCATTATTTTTTAACCTATTTGATAACAGTTCTAAAACAGTTTCAATGCCATCAATGATATCAGTATATATCTTTCTGTTTATTGTACCATAATTAATATAACTACGCAATGCAAAAGTTGTTTTTGATGCAGAATTTAATGCATAATGTATATTTTTTAGAGACTTGACTCCATTTGCAATTGTATAGGCAAAGTTAATATTTGACATATAGTCGGTCTCTACTATTATTGGCAATAGCAAATTCAGATGTTCATATAGATCCAACTCTAAAATAATAGGAATCAGCTCCTCTATTTTATCATGAGATATATTTTTAGTTTCTAAAAATGCCTTTGTATTTGTCCTATACTCTCTCATATTTTTTATAGGCAACTCTTTTGTTGTTCTTGATGAGTGTTCTATAATTCTTCCAAGCACATATAGATTTTTATTGGACATTTTCTTTATATTGTTTGCAATGGTGAGAAAATCTCCCTTAAAAAGCTCCTCTATTATCTCCACAGAGGCCTTTATTATTCCAAGTGGAGTATTTATCTCGTGTGCTATACCTGATATTACCTGATTCAAAGCCCCTATTTTTTCGGATTGCACAAGTTGTATTTGAGAATCTTTAAGCTCTCTTAATGAGTCTTTAAGTTTTTGGTTTTTGTTTATAAGCTCCCTGTTCATGCTATTTATCTTTGTTCTCTCATCACTCATTTTTCTTAAAGAGAAGATATTTATGAATATTACTGTTGTTACATAAAGGGTTAGAAAAAAACCAGAAAAAATAATAAAGAGGTATACTCTTTTTGATATTTCAGCATCATCTTGAATAAAAATGAGATAGTGGCTATCGACAAAGTTTACGTTCTTTATCTCTACTTTCATAGTATTAACCAGTTTAGATTCTCTATCTATAATCTCTTTTCCAGAGTATGGCTCTCCATTTTCATTATATATTTTATCTATTGCTGTCTTATTAAAAATTGTATCTATATTTGTCGCTCTATTTTTAGAGGAGTTTATAGACAACATTTTCCCCTTGGAGTCAACAAGTATCATAATATCATTTTTATCCATTTTTTTAGAGGGTATAAAATAATCTGTAAAGACTCTAAAATCTATATTAAAAGATACTGCGCCAATAACATTATTACTATTATCATATATTGGTACAGCAATTGCAAAAAAGAGCTCATTAGGGTTTTCTCTATTTATATAAACATTACTTACAATATTTTTCTTTCCATTATATAAAATCTCTTTTATATAATTAAAATTTGAAGCATCAAAACCAATAGAATCATTTAGCTCGTTTGAATCAAATATAATAGAACCACTTTTAATTGTCCTAACATCGCCACTGACATCTATTTTTAAAATATAATCATCTTTAAATTTTGGATATATTTGAATTGTATCTATCTTTGGAGGATCATTTGTTTCGAAGGTATTTAATATACGTCTTAATTTTATCATAGTATCAGTTGTTGGGTTTGTACATATTTTTTTCACATTTTCGGCAGAGCTTATTGTTTGTAATGTAGAAATTTTATTATTAAGCCATATATTCAATACTTCATTTGTTTGTGTTAATATAACTTTAGCCATTTGATTATTTGAGTGGTAAAATTGAGATTTTAATATAAAATAGATAGAAAAAATTAGAACTATTGAGAAAAAGAGTATTACAAGTGGAACGAATATAAATAATCTTGATGAGAAAGATGACTCTTTTCCTTTTTTTTCCATAACCATTGTCTCTAAAAAAATTAAATCTTAAGTATCAAAATACTTTTTTTAAAAAAAATAATTCTTTTTTTGCTATGATAAAAAAAGAATTATGTTAAACCTGTAGAGCCAAATCCCTTAATACCTCTCTCTGTTTGATTAAGTTCCTCTGTAAAATAAAATTTAGGAACTATAAACAGTGAAAAAATAATTTGTGCTATACGCATTCCTTTCTCTATAATAAAATCATGATCAGAATGATTTATTAAAATTATCTTTATCTCCCCTCTATAGTCTGGGTCTATAGTTCCTGGACTATTTAAGAGTGTAATTCCATATTTTAAGGCCAAGCCGCTTCTTGGCCTTATTTGAGCCTCTATATCATTTGGCATTGAGATTGAGAGTCCTGTTGATATTGCTTTGTATTCTCTAGGTTTCAAAACTGATTCTTCAGAAGCAAATAGATCAAATCCACTTGAAGATTCTGTTGCCCTCTTTGGTGTGATTGCGTTTTCATTTAAAAGTTTTATTTTTATATCTCTCTCTAAAAACTCCATTTTGGTATCTCCAAGCTTTTTTTGTATAAACTTTGAGTAAAAAAGTTTTTAGAGATAAAGATCTCTTTTATTAAAGGGTTTATTTTTGCAACTGTTGCCTGCTCTATTTTTTTTACAGACTCGCTTTCATCATAGAGTTTGTTATATGATATCTCATACATTGCAATTTTTCTCATTCTTTTTTGCAGCAGGTCACTGTTTAATATTATCTCTGATATTCTTTGATCTTTTACTTTAGTTAATTCCTCTTCAGTTATTCCAAACTCTATCAATTTTTTTATTACATCAGATATTGCAGAGATTGCTTTTGGCAAATCTTTTGGTATTATTGAGGTATATATTGCAAAGAGTGCCTCCTCCCTATATTTTTGAACATAAGAGTATATAGAGTAGCAGAGTCCAAGATTATCTCTAACCTCTTGAAAGAGTCTTGATGACATAGATTGCCCAATAATCATATTTAGAAGCTGTATATCACTGACATTCTCTTCATTAAGATTAAATCTTGTAGTTCCACTTATTATATGAAGCTGTTCCGCTGGCTGAATCGTAAAAGAGTTTACATTATCACCTTGAAGAGTCAGCCTATTTGTATTTTTTGAGTTTCTTCTGAATGTTAAAGAGTTGATATAGTTATACAAGTCATCAAAATCAAGCTTACCAGTTACAACAACAACCATATCATCAGAGTAGAAGCTCTTTTCGTAGAATGAAAAGAGCTCATCTCTTGTAACATTTGATATTGATTCTGTAGTACCTATTATTGGAGAACCAAGAGATGAATCTGGAAAGAGGTTAAAGGTAAAATCTTCAGATATCTTATCCCCTGGATCTTCCAAACTCATATTTATCTCATTTAATATCACATTTCTTTCAAGTTCCAACTCTTTGTTGTCGAATTGTGAGTTGTTTATCATACTATATATCAGTTCGATAGCCTTTTTAGTATGGAAATGTGGTACCTTTGCATATACAACAACCAACTCATTGCTTGTAAAGGCATTAAAACTTCCACCCATTGAATCAAATATACTTGCGATCTCTTCTTTATTATACTTATCAGTTCCCTTAAAAAGCATGTGTTCACAGAAATGAGAGAAGCCTTTTTCATTAGAAGTCTCATCTCTTGAACCCCTCTTTAGATAGAAACCGATAGAGGTTGACTGAAAGTGGTCAAGCTCCTCTGTTAATAAAACTAATCCATTTGAAAGAGCAGATCTTTTTAGAGTCTGCAAAGTATTATTACTCAACGCAAGATATCCTTAAAAAGAGTGTTTAAAAAATCAAAATTTATTTGATTCTATTTTTTGTCTTATTTTCTTATGCCTAAAGCTTCTATTAACTTTTTGTAGCTTTCCATATCTTTTTTCTTTAGATAGTCAAGGCTCTTTCTTCTTCTTCCAACCATTATTAAAAGCCCTCTTCTTGAATGGAAATCTTTTTTGTGTTCTTTGAAGTGCTCTGTTAAGTATTTGATCTTCTCAGTTAAAAGTGCGATTTGTACTTCCATAGAACCAGTATCTTTGTCGCCTTTACCAAATTGTTTAACTAGTTCCTCTTTTCTCTCTTTTGTTAGCATTTGTTTAAACTCCTAAAATTTTCATTGTTATTTATTTATCTAAAAATACAAAGTAAGGATAACAAGCCTCCTTTGTAACATCAACAAAACAATAAACCCTAAAGATTGAAATATCTCTTTGTATAAACCAAATCTTCTTCTAGTTTCTCTTTTAGAGATGTAAGATTATCAAACGTAAGATTATCTCTTATTTTATCTAAAAAATCAACTCTAATTTTAAAATTATAAGAAAATTTTTTGTATTCAAAGAGATATGTTTCTATAATATCCCTAGATACAAATGTCATTGAATAATACTCTTTTTTATCTTTATAGACAAATGTTTTTGTAATATATACACCATCTTTTGGATAAATTATCTCATAGTTATTCATATTCATAGTTGGAAAGCCAAGCTGTCTTCCAAGCTGTTTTCCTCTGTGAACCACTCCCTCTATAAAAAAGTATCTTCCAATGAATTTCTGAGCATCTTCCATATCACCATTTAGAATATACTCTTTTATAAGTGATGATGAGATCTTTTTGTTATCTATATATAGAGGCTCTATCTTATCATATGTGATATTGTTTTTAGTCAAAGTCTCTACGTTGCCAGATCGCTCTTTTCCAAAATGAAAACCTTCACCTATTACAAACTCACTAATATTAAAATTATTTTTTATTAGAGAGATAAAAGAATCTGCTGTTAGGCTATTGAAATCTTTATCAAAGTCTATAAGTATGATATTTTTGATACCTGCTTCTTTAATAAAGTTTATCCTACTTTTAAGAGAAAGGAGCATTTTTCCACCTCTTTTTGTTGGCAAATTTTTATATGTTAATACAAAGCTCTCCTTGTCTCTCTCTTTAGATATTCTTAAGAGTTCACTAACCATCTTTTTGTGTCCAAGGTGAAATGAATCAAAATATCCAAGTAGGATAACTCCCTCTTTTTTAGAATTAATTTTATCATTTATATTATATATTTTCATCATCTCTCCGGGGCAGTTAGGTGGTGGCTAGAATTTTAGATGAGTATCATCATTAATATTATATTTTGCTTCTATTGTTGATATTTTTACGTCATGTATGAAGTGTTCTATACAAAATTTTACTATCATACTGTTTTTACTATATAGACCAGTGCCAATGTCAGTAGACTCTCCACCACATAAAAAAACCTCTTTTCTATCTTTTATAAGCAGTATTCTCCAGTGGTTCTTAAGTTCAGCACTACTCTGTATATAGTTTTCACTCATATTTTTTGAGCAGATATTAAAATTCTTTGGAAATTCCTCAAGTTTTGATAGACTGAAAATATTGACATCAATGCTATCTGAAAGTTTTGAAAGCTCATCTCTAATCCAGAGAAGCTCACTGTTTCCAGCACTTATGTATAGCTGCTTCTTTGCAGAGGAGACCATAAAGTTAAGTTTCTGAATCTGGTTCTCTCTCTCTGCTATTGTTATAAAGAGCTCCTCATTTTGATGAGGTGACATTTGAACATAATTTTTTTTAAAGTCAAGAAAGTTTTTTGTAGTATTTGTTGTAACAAGGTACTCAAGTTCTTCTATAGGCTTCAATATATATGATGAGCTTTTGTCTTGAGTGAGTTCTATAAACCCTATATCTTTAAGCTTTTCTAAAGAGCTGTATACTGTAGACTTTGATATTCCTGTCTTTTTTGATATCTCATATCCATTTGAGTTTGGATGTTTTATTAGAAAAAAACAGATTTCAGCCTCATTATTTGTAAGTCCAAGCTTCGTTAGAGGCTCTATAATAGAGTTTTTTAAACCAGCGACCATTTTGATTCCATTATAATTTTTGGGTTATAATAGCAAAATATATTTCAGATGTCAAAAAAAGTTGACCACTCTATTTTTTAATTATTATAGCCATTTTTGGATTTTAATTTATTGATCTATATTATTTTTTCTGCTACATTTTTTTTATTATGATTTTCTATTCAAGGTTTTAAGTTTATGAGTTTAGAATATACGATTGTCCATTCAAGAAGAGCTTCGATATCGATTGTTATAAATAGAGATGGCAATGTTATTGTGAAAGCACCACTAAATGCAAGAAAAAGTTATATTGATGAAATAATTAGACAAAAGAGTGCTTATATAATTAAAAATAGAGATTTAGTCTTAAAAAAAAGAGCTATTTATCCCAAAAAAGAGTGTGTAGATGGGGAAGTTTTTAACTATTTGGGAGAAAAATATCTGCTTTGTATGGATAAGAATCAGAAGAAGATAGAGCTTTTTAATGGAAAGATGCTAGCTCCTTTGAAAGATAGAGAGCTGCTTAAGAAAACTATTATAAAGTGGTATAAAAATGAAGCAAAAGAAATATTTACTAATAGACTTCAATATTACTCTTCAAAATCTGGCATAAATTATACTACTCTTCGTATAACAAGTGCCAAAGGGAGATGGGGATCTTGTGGTGTGGATGGAAATATCAACCTCAACTGGAAGATGGTTATGCTCTCTATGGAGCTTATTGATGCCGTTGTTGTCCATGAACTCTCTCATATTAGATTTCACAACCACAGCAGGGATTATTACAAGATAGTTAGAGAGATACTTCCAAACTATAATGAGTTAAATAGAGAATTAAAAAAATCTTCTGCTGTTTTAGATGATCTTTTTAAGTGATTATGTTAAAATTTTATAAATAATTGATTTTTATGTAAACAATATTGTAAATATGACGAAAAACTTACTAATAAGAGTTATAAAGTTGTAATGATTAAAGAGAAGGAGAGTTTGTTGATAGAGAGAATTGATGAACTTAATGTTAATTTTAATGAAAAGATTAAGCAGGCTAGGGTTATTACAAATTATTTGATGGATGAGAATAATATGCAATATTTAGATGAGGAGAGTTTGAAGTCTATCAGTGATTCTATGCTGGAGTTGATTGGAAGCATGACTGATGATTATGGGGAGCTTATTGATATATATACAGATACATTTGATAAAGAGGATTAAATACTATTGATAATTTTGTATACATTTCTAATTATTTGTTAAGCCTATTTTTATAAAATTACCAAATTAGCTACTAATGTTTTCTGTTTGGCCTACTTATCAATATAAACATATCAAATGAGCGAATGCTAATTAAAAATAAGCAGAGCTTGTTACTTCGTAATAAAAAAAGAGAGAGGATAATATATATTTACTTTTTTTCTTCTTTCTTTTAAGTAGTGTTTGTCTATGAAGTGTAACTTGCTTGCTATGTAATGTAAAGAGATGTTTTTAAATATCTGTGACGTATTACAAGACAGCAATATTTAATATTTTCATTGATGAATATATTTTTGTTATCAAAAAATGGAAAAAGGAAATTTTTCTTTGCTCCATATCTCAAAGGCCATCACTCCCTGATAAAAAAGCATATCATGACCAGTTATCACACCATTAACACCATAATCAAAAAAATAGTTTATATCAAAATAGATTCTATCACTTAAAAAATTCTCAATAAGATTTGTAAAGTTAAGTGTTGTACAATTTATAATAAGATCGAACTTATCAATTTTGTTATTATAATGATTAAAATCAATGGTTTTTATATCAAATCTTTTCTCAAGTGCAGCAAGTTTATCACTGCTTCTGTTAGTAACCGATATATGTTTTATACCATACTTATCTAAAGCATAGATAACTGCAGGGGTTGCCCCGCCAGCACCAATAACAAGAGCATTTACATTACTTGGGATACTATTTTTCTTTAGTGTCATAAGTACACCATAGTAGTCAGTGTTATGACCAATCCATTCACCATTTTTTCCAATCTCAATAGTATTTACAGAGCCTATTTTTTTAGCTTCATTAGATAGAGAATCACAAAAATCGATAATATCAATTTTATATGGATAGGTTATATTAAGCCCAAAGAGGTCAAGTTTCTTTATGGAAGGAATAGTATTAAAAAATTCCTCTCGCTTTATAGAGATCGCAAGATAGACTGATCTTATTTTTTTTTCAGTAAATGCTCTATTTTGAAAGCTTGGAGAGAGAGACCTTGAAGTATCTTCTCCAATAAGAAATGTTGGTTTCATATTTTTTTCTAGCCATGCTCTTTCTATATTTTTCTAAACCAAAAAAACAATCTCTTTTTTTGATTTATGGGAGGGATTGTTTTTAAAAAAAAGAGATCTATAAACTCAAATTAACTATTTATAGTAGCCAGATAGCTGCTTGAACATATCATCAGATAACTTTGTATTTGCATTTTTAGCAAGAGTCATAGAGTACTCATCATAGAGAAAATCTGTAAAGATCTCCTCTGCCTGTCCACCATCAATCAGCTTATGTTTATTTATAGTCTTCTTCATCTCATTAAGCATCTGCTTCCACAAAAAACTCTCCATCTCAACACAAGAGTCATAGAGCTTCTTCTCTCTAGGTTCAAGCTTTGCCTGATTTACAGAACCATCACTGTTAAGTTTCTCTCTAAAGAGCTCTTTGAAAGATTTTCCTACGACCTCTTTTTGATTGCCATCAAGTTTATGCTGTAAATTATTTATTCTATTCATATCATTAGATAAATAACTGTTGTCCAAACCAATCAATCCATTAGACATATTTTTTCCCCTCTATAATTATCCTGTTTTTAACATATACTCTATAAAATAATCAGTTTTGCATTAAGCCCGCCTGCTCTATGAGCAGACTCTATAATCGATATTATCTCTGCTGGAGTAAGCCCAAGTTCATTAAGCATCTGAACAAGCTCCCCTATATTTTGATTTTTAAACTCAAAATTTGTCTTTCTAGCTGGAGCATCGCTGCTCTTTGACCTTACCTTCACCTGTACATTTGGAACGGAGACCAAACACTCCTGTATAATAACATCAGAACCTGCGACAATAATTCCGCTCTTCTTATCAATAACAACCAGCGCAACCCCATCAGGCACAACAATAAGGTTCTCAAGCTTTGAGATAAAACCAATTTTGTCAGCTGCCTCTGTCTCTGTAAGGGTAACCTCAACCAAACCAGAATCAACAGCGACAACGGTCAACTCACTGTTCAAACTCTTTACCATATCTCGTACATTAACCGCCGTTGTAAAGTCGGGAGATTTTAATGAGATACTTATCTTGTCACTAGCTTGTATATCTTGAAATAGAAGGTCTCTCTGCAGAGAGGCTCCCTGTGGAATAGAACCAGTAAGCTCTCCACCATTAGCCTTATTTCCAACCAAAACTCTGCCTGAACCAACAGCATAAATATTTCCCAAATCATCTTTCAGCTCTGTTCTTAAAAGTAGACCGCTTGTTATATTTTTTGCATCTCCTATTGAGCTAACCATCAAGTCAATTGTCTCACCCTTTCTGCTGAATGGAGAGATTGTTGCTGTAACTACGACAGCTGCGACATTCTTCGGTTTTAGATTATCTATTGTTACAAGAGGCCTTGTGTCACTTGTAGCCTCTCTTGCCATAGCTGGGGCTTGAGGATTCATTAAATCCGTCTCACCAAGCAGGTCAAAATCAATATTTGCTTGATTGCTGCTACCTTTCTCTTCTATATATGGTTTTGATAGATCATAGATAAGTTTTTGAGTTATCTTAAAGTTTTTGGTATCACCGCTTCCATTAAGTCCAACAACAAGTCCAATTCCAGTAACCTTAAGCTCATTTGGTCCATAGATTGAGGCTATATCCTTTATTCTCACTCCAGTCTTTGAGAAGAGTGAAAAAAATGAAAAACTCAATAAAACAACCAACAATAGAACTTTTCTAAATCTCAACATAGATATCTCCATTACTCTTTCTTAAAAATCCGCTTCTCTCTTTTCCATCAAAAAGTTTAACTCTAATCTTCTCATCTTTATAGCCATCTTTTAATGCAGTACCTGTCAGCACCACCTCAAAGCCATTTTTATTGTATACAATTTTCAAAACATCACCCTTCTGAACAATTGGAATCTTCTTTAAACTATCCCACCTGACAAGCTCACCAGTTCTTACCATACTTTTAAACTTATAGTCATCAAGGTTTGAAAAACCAAGCACCAGTGAATCTATATCTTTGAAATTGGTTATATCAAGATTCTTCTTATATATATCAAGCTTATCAACAAGCTCATCTGCACCAAAATTCTTTTTTGTAACAATCACATTGGCAAATATCGAGAGGTCAAGAAGAGCCCTATATTTGTTCTCTCCAATTTTTAGAGTTGCACTATTTAGAGCAGCAATATCTTTAAGTCCCTTATTAAACTTCTCAATCTCCCATATAAAATCGTCCTCAAGTTTTGTAATATCAATATATGGGGTAATCTCCTTTATTGATACCCTAACATTGAAGTTTGGATCGAGTAGATTTGCGATATGCTCTTGAAGAGGAAGAGTTACATCTTTATATTTCTTTTTGTTTACATAGCTGTCTTTATAGTATACAACAGTCTCTTTGCCTGATAGAGTTATATCGTAAAAACCCCTTCGAAAGACCTCATTTAATATATCGTTGTTTTTAAGCTGCATTGATGGAGAGGTTAATTTTGCAATAACAATATTTTCAAGCTCTTTTGGCAATACTCCACTAACAATATCTTTAAAAAGAACATCTCTGTTGTTTACAACAACTTTATCTTTTATAAAGATCTCAAGAGAGTTGAGATTAGTCAAAGTAAAGCAAAAAATTATAAAGAGTAATCTTCTCATATCAATCCTAATATGTATTTAAATAATACAAATAAATATATCAAAAGAGAGCACCATTTTTATTATGGTACTATTGAGAGAGTAGATAACAAAGATTTTATCTCGTTTTGCGCCAATAAAATCGACTTATCTACTCTCTCTAATAGTACCTATTCTAACAAAAATCGACTTTTTGATATCTTAATGAACTCCAGCTCTAATTGGATATCTTGAACCCCTTTTTGAAAAGCTTTTTTGCGTACCACGTCATTTTTAATTTATATTCTATTCAAAAAAAGTATTAACTTTCTAATTTTATTGGGGGATTAGATAAAAAACTCACCTCCCCCAACCAAATTATATATTAACTAATTTTATCTCTTTAAATTCACCGCTGTATTTAGCATACTGTCAGATGTTTGTATCGTCTTTGAGTTTAGATCATATGCTCTTTGAGCAACAATCATACTAACCATCTCTTCAACAACAGAGACGTTACTCATCTCGATAAAACCTTGATGAAGCTTGCCCATACCCTCATAGGCAGGAAGACCATTAATCTCACCACCTGATGCCTCTGATATCTTAAAGAGGTTTCCACCTATGCTTGTTAGCCCTGCTGGGTTGATAAATCTATTTAATGTAATCTCACCTACATCAATAATTTCGTCACTGTCTCCAACTTTACAGCTTACAATTCCATCTTTACTGATTGAGATTGAATCAAAAAGAAAGCCCTCTGGAAATATAATTTCAGGTTCCATAAAGTAACCGCTATGGTTTACCATTTGACCATTTGAATCTATTTTCCATGCGCCATCTCTAGTGTATGCATCTGTGCCATCATACATTTTCACTTTAAAAAATCCATCACCCTCTATAGCTATATCAAGCTTATTGTTGGTATTTTGCAATGAACCCTGCATAAAGATTTTTTGTGTTGCTGCAGGTTTCACACCAAGACCAACATGTATGCCTGTTGGATAGTTACTTATTGAACTGGATGGAGTTCCCGCCATTCTCAAGTTTTGATATAAGAGATCTTCAAAATCAGCCCTTGTCTTTTTATAACCTGTTGTATTAACGTTGGAAAGGTTATGAGAAATTGTATCAATATTAAATTGTTGACCAACCATTCCTGAAGCACCAGTCCATAATGAACGAACCATAAATACCTCCATTTATGTAAAATCTATTTTTTTGTTAAATAAATTCTCTTAAGTTTATGATCGGAAATATTGGAATTTGTTTTAGTCTTTTTTTATCTTTTGGTAATGATAGACAACATAAACATAGAACTCAAATAGGTAGCAAAATATTATTGTCTGTTGTTACCAATCAAACTTTACAGATATTTAAAGCTGTTTGGTCTATTACGGGGAAAGCAAGTAGCATTCGCTTAGTTTTTTACATTTGTGTTTACAAGTAAACCAAATAGAAAGCATTAATAGGCTAGTTCAATATTATTGGCAGATTTATATTAATAAAATTTCACAAATATTTAAATATTTGTGAATTTACTACTAAAATCTCACATAAAAATGGGAGAAAAAATAGACTTGATTTTTATAGTAAATAGATTATACTTAATACGATTTTTTTTAGTGTCCAGACTGAGGCTCAAACTCCTTATAGACTGGATGCTCACTCAAGGAGATGCACACTCATAGTTGCATATGGGCTGGTAGCCTCTCTTCTTGAGTGGGGAGTATCAGCAGTTTGACCTATGCTTCTGTGGGTGTACCTGTTTTTATGAAATAGGGTGTTCGTATCCCCACTAAAGACATTTGTCATTGTGATTTGTACTCCCCTCTTTTTTTGAGTAGCATTCGTTTAGTTTTTTATATTTGTGTTTACAAGTAAACCAAATAGAAAGCATTAATAGCTAGTTCAATATTATTGGCAGATTTATATTAATAAAATTTCACAAATATTTAAATAGTTTTGAATTTGCTGCTAAAATCTCACATAAAAATGGGAGAAAAAATAGACTTGATTTTTATAGTAAATAGATTATACTTAATATGATTTTTAGTGTCCAGACTGAGGCTCAAACTCCTTATAGACTGGATGCTCAGGCAGGAGATGCACGCTCATAGTTGCATATTGGCTGGTGGCTCTCTTCTGTCTGGGGAGTATCAGCAGTTTGACCTATGCCTCTGTGGGCGTGCCTGTTTTTATGAAATAGGATGTTCGTATCCCCACTAAAGACATTTGTCATTGTGATTTGTACTCCCCTCTTTTTTTTAGTAGTATTCGCTTAGTTTTTTATTGTTTATACTTGCAAGTAAACCAAATACAAAGATTTAATAGCTAGTTCAATATTATTGGTAATTTTATAAAAAAGATACTTCACAAATAGATGTTGCTCAAACTACAGCTCAAAAGGGTTCTCTTTAACTCCTCTTCTATTTTCTGTAAAAAATGGTCTGTCATGTCCCGGTATAAATATACCATTTTTATTCTGAAGAGCTTTAGCTGTCTCTATATATTCTCTAGGATGCATATGTGCTTCATTAAGCTGTCTCTCGGGATTGTTCAATACAAGCCTGTTGCTAATGGCATCTCCTGTAACATAGATATCATTATGCTCTCCCTTTATATAAAAAGAGTAGTGGTTGAATGTATGCCCAAAAGTCTCTATTGGCACTATATAGTTTGGTATTTTTGGCTTATCCTCAAGAAATAAAACCTCATTATTAAAACCAAGCTTCTCCAAACTCCAAAAGTGTTTCATAAATATCACAGTATCTTCACAATCTTTATCTGTATAGGTGTGATATAGCGACTTTTTTTCTAAAAATTTTTTAAGCTCTTTTGCTCCACCCTCAAGAGAGACCTTTGCCATATCATTGGAAAACTCAAAATCAAGCCTAGACATTACAATCTTTGCGTTTTTAAATAGGTGGTTTCCTCCGCAGTGGTCAGGATGTATATGGGTATTGAAGACATATGTGATGTCCTCTGGTTCAAGTGAGAATCTTGTTTTTAGCTCATCTATTAAAGTTTTGTTGTCATATGGGGAGCCTGTGTCAAATATAATTCCTTTTTTACTGTCATCTACAATAACAAAGCTGGAACATTTTAATTTTAATGGCTCTCCATCATCTGTTGGAACTAAAAATGTTGTAAATATATTTCCACCAATCATATTGTGTTTCCATTGAATATCATCTCAACAATTTTTAGTTGCGGAATGAACTGTCCATTATACTTATTTATCTCCATCTCATAAACTATATCGTAGAAATTATCATCATGATGGATTTTTTCAAACTCATTTGCTTTTCCCCAAAGTATAGCAGAGATTTGTCCGCCAGACTCCAGCATAAAAAATATTTTTAGATGTTTCTTATCCTGTCCCATCTTGTTATATGATGAAACCTTGATATCTTTGGTAAAAAATAGAGGTTTTTTGTTTGCCTCTCCAAATGGTTCAAGTATTCCAACAAGTGCAAAGAGATTTGTATTTAGATATTGGAGGGGGATTTCGGCATCGATATTGATGTTGAGATTTTCACAAGCTGATGATTTTAACATAGAGGCACTCTTTTTTAGAAAGGCAACAAAATTTTCCATATTTTTTTTATGAAAACGAAACCCAGCAGCCCTCTTATGTCCGCCAAACTCATCAAAAATTTCGTCAGCGCTCTCCAAAAAGTCTACCACATGAGTATCAAGCTCTTTTGAGACTCTAATAGAGCCAACAATATAGTCCCCCTCAACAACCGCAACAATACTTGGAATATTGGTCTCCTTTGCAATACGGTTTGCAATAATACCAGTTATCCCCTTATATATTTTATCACTAAAGAAGAAGGTCAGCGAACCGCCATACTCATTGATATTATCCTCTATATTTGGCTTAAAGATATTAAAAGCCTCATCACCCTTATGTTTTCTCTGTTCGTTGTTGGTAATAAGGTTATTTATAAAGTTTATTGACTCATTATCGTTTAGAAGAAATTTAACAGTTATATTTGCTTCGCCAAGCCTGCCGGAGGAGTTTAGGATTGGATTTATAACCCAGCTCACATCATTGGTATCTACAAACTCCAAATCAATTGAGATCTTTTTTGCAAGAGCCAATATGTTTGGGAGCTTTTTCTGCCGCAGATATTCAAAACCAAGCTTTGTAAATATCCTATTAACAGAGGCAACAGGCATAATATCAGCCATAACGCCAAGAGCAACAAGCGGGAGGAAATCTTCCTTTGCCTGCTCAAGTCCCTCCACATGTGAAAGCAGATAGTTAAAGAGAACTATCTTGGCCTTTAGAGAGGGAGACTCCATTGAATCAACAAGCGAACCATCTATATAGCTAAAATCCAACATTTTTAACTTCTTCTCTGTTTTGGATTTTATATTCTCATATTCACTGTGATTCTTTAAGCATATAAAAAAGAGGTCAGCATTGATACTATCAAGCTCATCAATAGCCTCTATTTTCAAAGATTTTTCTAGCAGCAAGTTTTTATATATATCGAGCTTGATAGTATCTTTATCATAGTAGATAAGCGCAATCTCTCTATTATAGAAGGATGATCTGAAAAAGAGAAGGCCATATATTACCAAAAAAGTTACACCGCATGCGGGAATATCGCTGAACTCTATATTTTCGCACTTTGGATTTATTATTAGTGCCTCTGCTGGGACAATATCTAAAGGTTTATGGTGATCAATAATAATTGAATCGATCCCGATTTTTTTAAGAGTCTTTACCTCATAGATATTTGTTATTCCGCAGTCGAGAGCTATGCAAAGAGTTATATTACGTTTTTTCCACTCTCCAAATTTATTTGAATTAAGCCCATAGAACTCATTTTTTAAAGGTACATACCATAATATATCCAAATCTTTGTTTATCGATTTTAGAAAATTATAGAGAATAGCAGTGGAGCTTGTTCCATCAACATCTTTATCACCAAAAAGGACAATTTTTTCACTATTTTCAATAGCGCTCTCAATTCTTTTGCAGACCTTCTCAAGATTAGTGAAGATAAATGGGCTCTCTATATTTTCAAAGCGAGGCTCTATCATATTGATAAGCTCCTCGTCAGTTGAAAACCCACGTCTAAAGAGGATGGAGGCCAATATTGGATTTACACCTCTCTCTCTCCACTTTTTTATAAAATCTTTATCTACAACTTTCTTCTCTATCTTCATTATTATTGCTATTATATAATCTAGCTGCTTTCCTCTTTAAGTTTTTTTATACTGTTTTCCAATCTTGCAATGACACGATCTTTACCAAGAACGCTCATAACTGGAAATAGTTCTGGACTCTTGTTTATCCCTGTTATTGCAATACGAATCGGCATAAAGATTGCCCCCGCCTTTACGCTGTGTTTCTCTGTAAGTTTATAGAGAGCATCCTGCATCTCACTATGTGGCTTTACCTCTATATCTTTAAGAATAGTTAGAGAGTCCTCTAATATTTTAATTACAACCTCTTTTTCCACTTTTTTTGGTAATATCTCACTCCAAGTTTTATATGGAGGGAGAGTTCCAAACATAAAATCGCTTAACTCTGGAGCATCATTAATAAGCTCCAATCTATCCTGTATCAAGGGCAAGATCTTTTTTAAATATGATAGCTCCTCATCAGTTGGTTTCTCTGAAACAAGTCCTGCCTTTATATAGTGCGGAAGGGTCAGCTCTAACAGTTTATCAATGGAGAGCTTTCTTATATATACCCCATTAAACCACTTTAATTTAGAGTAGTTGAAGACTGCAGGAGCCCTGTTTATTCTATCAACATCAAATATCTTTGTCAGATCTTCTAGTGAGAAGATCTCCTCCTTATCATTATATGACCAGCCCAAGAGAGAGACAAAATTGATTATCGCCTCAGGGAGATATCCATTATTTCTAAACTCTATAACATGTGTAGAGCCATGCCTCTTTGAGAGTTTATGTCCATCTTCACCCATAACCATAGGAAGGTGACAAAACCTAGGTGGCGTCCAGCCAAATGCTTTGTATAGAAGTATATGGTTTGGAGTTGATGGTATCCACTCCTGCGCACGAAGTACATCTGTAATCTCCATCAGGTGATCATCAACGATATTTGCAAGGTGATATGTTGGAAAGCCATCAGATTTTAGTAGAACAAAATCTTGCAATGTACTATTATTAACCTCAATTTTTCCAAGGATTCTATCATCAAATGATGTCGTTCCATCAAGTGGGGCCTTGAACCTTATAACTGGTGTAGTGCCCTTTTTTCTATTCTCCTCTGCCTCCTCATTTGATAGCTCTCTGCAGTGTCTATCATATCCCGGAGGAAGCTTACTTGCCTCTTGAATCTTCTTGATTCTCTCAAGTCTATCAGAGTCACAGTAGCAGTAGTAGGCATGTCCCTTATCAACAAGCTCCTTTGCATATTTTTGATATAGTTCTAGTCTCTCCGATTGAAAGTAGGGTGCATATTTTCCATTTTTTACTGGTCCCTCATCATAACTCATACCAAGCCACTCAAATGTTGAAAATATATCTTCTAATGCCCCTTCAAAAAACCTTGTTCTGTCTGTATCTTCAATTCTTAAAATAAAATCCCCACCCATTCTTCTTGCATATAGATAGTTAAATAGTGCCGTTCTTATTCCACCAATGTGTTGCAATCCAGTAGGGGAGGGGGCATATCGCACCCTAACTCTTTTTTCTTCCATAAACATTTCTCCTAAACATATATTGATTATGAATAAAGTATTCTATATTTTTAAATTAGTTTGATTACTATTTTTAATAGAAAATCGATAAAAACTCAAGTTTATTTTATTGTTTTTTTGGCTATTTATAAAAACTTGCAAAAATAGATATTTCTTAATATAAATTAAATAACATTACAAAGGAAGATATATGCAAGAATCAGATTGGAAAGAGACTTTTTTGAAATTATTCATATCAGAAGTTGATGAAAATTATGATAAAGCTTTAGAGCTTAAACGTACTAATATCCCTAAAAAACTTTATAGATATCGTTCTATTGATAGTGATGAAAAAATGGAATTTACTAAAGGTGAAATTATAACAGGAGAGATATACTTTGCAGATATAAAAACTTTTAATGATCCTTTTGATTCTAGTTCATTACTCTCAAATTCTGTTTCATCATCGTACTTAAATACTCCTATTATAAAAGATAGGTGGTCTATTTCTCTAAAAGATCACTTTAGTGAGCAAGAATTCAAAAAAGTTTTTGAAAGTGAAAATTGGTATAATAAAATATTAGAGCTTGTTGCTTACAAGGAACAGAGAAGTATTGGTATAAACAAAGATGATTTAAAAAATGCTAATGAATATACACTTATGAAAAAGCTTGAAGGATTAAATAAACATTATAATTCGATATTTCATAAACGTTTTCGTATTGCTTGCTTTACAGAAAGTAATGCAAACTTACCTATGTGGGCGCACTATGCAAACCAACACAGAGGGATATGTCTTGAATATGATTTAGATAATATAGATTCTATATGTAATATCAATAGATTATTTCCAGTCTACTACGTAGAAAAATTACAAGATATTGTAATGTTTAACTCTAATAGTCATAATCTTGTGCCCATTCTTGTTTGGTATTATATTATTATGCATAAACTAAGTGATTGGAGCTATGAAAAGGAGTGGCGACTAATTCATAATATAGATGGTCTTTATATTAACAATAAAAGTTTTTTTAATATCCCAAGTAAAATTTATCTTGGATACTCTATTGATGAAAAAAAAGAGAAAGAGATTAGAGAGATTGCGAAGTTATGTAAAATTCCAGTTGTAAAAATGAACATTACTCAATATGGATTGTCAGACACAGAGTTGTAGAGTTTTTCATTCAAATGAACTACTTTTTTTTATTATATAGTAGTTGTTTTTTAAATTTTATCTTGATTTTTTTTTAATAACTATTTAAATTAAATGTTGCCGATAATCCATTTAGTTAATGTGAAAAGTAAATTGTTGGAGGATGATATGCAGCTAAAGTTTTTTGGAGTTAGAGGTAGTTATTGCAGCCCTGATAAACGGATGATGGAATATGGGGGAAAAACTTCATGTGTAGCATTCTTTAAAGAGATAGATGGCAAAACTATACCGCTTGTTATTGATTCAGGAATTGGAATAATAGACGCTGGAAAAGAGATACTAACAGGAATATTTTCAGGTAAGTGTTCAAGAGAATTTACTATACTATTTACTCACCTACATCCAGATCACACAGAGGGCTTTACATTCTTTGCTCCCAATTTTATACCAAAAGTTAAAATTCATCTATATGGGATGTATGCACTTAAGAAGAATGTAGGGGTTGTCTTAAAGAATAAGATGGCACCTCCAACCTATCCAATTGAGTATAAAGATCTAAAAAGTGAGAGAGTTCATGGCGTTACAGAAGATGGGGAGCGGCTCTATATTACATCAGAGGGGAAGCCAACTAAAAAACTGCCCAATAATTCTATGGACAATGTTGCCTATATTATAGATGTAATGCAGGCATATGCACCATCTCATCCGCAGCAGGGGGCAGTCTATTATAGGGTAACTGACCCTGACAGCAAAAAATCTGTGGTATGTGTTTGGGACATAGAGTCTAGGAGGGGCGGGGATCAGAGGGTGATTCACTTCTCTAAAGATGCAGATATAATGATTCATGATACCCAATACACTGATGAGGAGTATAACTCTGATAAGGCTGTGGTTCAGGGGTTTGGCCACTCAACATACTCAATGGCGATTGAAAATGCTCTTGCTGCCAATGTTAAAACCCTAATCCCATTTCACTATAACCCTGTCCATACAGATGAGATGTTGGATAATATTATGAACCAAATAAAACTAGAGAAGCTGAATATAATAAGATCTAAAGAGGGATTGGTTGTTGATCTAGATCATTATTGATATAGCTTTTGATATTTTATAGACCTCTTTTTTTGATAGACTTGAGTTTATTGGTATAAGTAGTGTCTTTAGATAAAAATTTTCTGTATTTCTAAATTCATCTTTTGGTATATTTAGATAGTGGTGCAGTGGATATTCAAATGGTCTTTTTGACTCTATTCCATCTTTTTTTAGATAGTTAATAGCATCTTTTAGAGAGTTTTTGATGATAATAGGAAATGATGAGAAGACTCTCTCTCCATCTTCATTTCTGATTATCTTATTACAGCTCTTTAATACAGCCTCCTCATAAATTTTACCTATATCATTACGCAACTTTAATCTGTGGTTTAGTGTCTCAATTTGAGCACAGCCCATTGAGGCATTAAGATCAGAGATTAGACAATCATACCTTGTGTAGTAGTTGTCAGTGAAGTAATCTTTCTCTATGAGGGAGGTAATCTTTTGATAACTCTTTTTATCTTTGCAGAATATAGCCCCGCCACCGCCAGTTGTGATAATATTTTTTGGTGAAAAATCGGCGATTAAAAAGTTAGCTTTGTCTCCTATTTTGGTTTCACCTCTATATCCAATTATGCTTGTGATATCTTCTATTGTATATGGAACAAGAGATGAGTACTCTAATGAATCATAGATATAGCCAAAGTAGTATGGTAAAATTAAGACTTTACTTTTTTCAGTTATTTTTGATTTTATACTCTCTAATGATGGCTTAAATTTATCTTCCTCTAGATCAAAAAGAACTGGTTTTAATCCAGCAGCAACTACAACATTGAGATATATTTGAGGAGAGAATGATGGAAGTAAAACTTCGTCATCACTGTCTAAAGAGAGTGATGATAGAATTAGGTTGATTGCATTATAAAAAGAGTTTACTGCAAGAACATCAAAGCAGTTTATCCTATCTTTTAATTTTTTTTCAAAATTTTTTGCGAAATCACCATAGTCAATCTTGTCATTAACCATGCAATTTAGAACATATTCAAGATCTTTCCTCTTTATAGAGGGGCTATCTACATATATAATATCACTCATAAAAAACCCTTTTTTCTGACCACGTCCTTTTTGACACATATTTTGTGCAAAAAGAGTATTATTTTTCTAATTTTATTAATTGGCTTTTCAAAAAAAGAAGCCCTTTAAACCTATGTTAGTTTAAATATCACCAGATAGTTGCAGAAGCTCATTCTTATTAAAGAGCCTCTTTATATCAAGCACAATAAGCAGAGCATTGTTGTGTCTGATTACGCCTTTTATATATTCCGAACCTATACCGCTATTAACCTGTGATGTATACTGAAGCATTGTTATTGGGATCTTTATAACCTTATTTATCTTATTAAGCACAACTCCAATAATTAGATCGTAGACACTTATTATCATAATGCCCTGCATATAGTCTTCATCCTCTTCTGCCACCTCAGATTCAAAGCGAAATCTTTTTGCCAGATCTATTATTGGGATAATTGCTCCTCTAAGTGTTATTATCCCCTCAACAAAGTCTGGCGAATTTGGTATTGGTATAACTGATTTATTATTGATTATCTCTTTTACATCCATTATATCAACGCCATAATACTCTTCACCAATTTTAAAAGTAACTAATGAGAGTGAATAATCCATAGAAGACCCTCTTCAATTTTTTGGTTTATGAAACCAACTTGAGTAATAAAATATACTAAATATTATTCTCTATGTCGAGACTTATTTTTCTTAAATAGTTCTTAGTTTAATATAAAAAAAGTGCTCTCCCTTGAAATTAAGAGAGAGCACAATATTATTAGATTCTTGCAACTTTTTTAAGGAAGATTATTCCATAAGTTTTCTGCATCTGTAAATCTATCTTTTACAACACCTGCAGGTGTATTCCAAGTTATAGAGCTTTTTGTTATTCCACTATGGAAAGCTATAGCTTTTAGTTTATCAGCTTGTGGCAAAGTTGTTGTTAGATCTTTCTCTCCATATATTGAACAGCTTGTCAAATATGAAGATGAACCAAGAGCAAGTCCATAACAGTTTTCTACAGTGGGGCTTCCTGCACCAGTTTTTGCAGCACCATAAATTTGAACACCACTTTCAATATACAAGCCACTTTTAGAGTATATAGCATAAACTGTGTTTACTGTAGCATTTTCAGTAGCTCCATATATAGCACTATTCCCAGAAATAGTAGCTTCAGTCGAAATATGGCTATTATAAATCCCATAAGCAGTACCTACATTAGCAACACCAGCAGCAGAATAGATAGTAGAATTTGATATTAAATTATTTCCGGAATAAGCCCTAATACCATAAGCTGCAGATATACTACCATTTTCTATAGCTACTATTTTACAGTTGTCTACAGTAAGGTCTCCATAGTTCTTTGTTATTCCGATAGCTTCACTAGATACTGCTCCATAGATCTCAAATCCGCTAATAGTTGCTGAAGCCCAATTTAAATTTATACGCCCAGCATCATAAGGAGCATCTTCGCCAACAGGACCTCTTAATATACTTTTATTGTTAAAGTCTTGTGTTGTAAAGCTTGAGTTATATCCGCCTTTTATAGTTAGAGGAAATGGGGTCATATTATTGTTTATTAATGTTAAAAAACTAATATTTAATAACTCTTCATATATTCCAGATTCAACATATATTGTAGTTTTCTGAGGTGTCATTGACAATGAAAGTGCTTTTTGTATAGTTTTTACAGGAGATGTTTTTGCTCCATCATTATTATCACTGCCACTATTTGATGATACATATATTTCTGCATCTCCATCATATTCATTAAGGTTATTCCATAAATTAATTGTACCTGTATATTTATGTTTAATAACGCCAGCTGGATTTTGAAAAGTTACTTGACTTGTTTTTGAGTCAAAAAATCCTAAAGCTTTTATTATAGAAGCGGCTCCAGTAAGTTCTTTTTCTCCATATATTTCAGTGGCTTTTAAAGTAATTTTTGTTATGGCCCCTTTTATAGCAAAACCATAGCTTCCACTTGCTATTTTTGCATTTCCGCTTGCTCCATATATTTTTGTATTATCAATATTGATGGTAATAGCATTCTTAGTATATATTCCATAGACATGACTACTTGTGCCTTCATAATAAGAGCCTGCAATCATATTACTGTTACAACCATATATAATAGAATTATTTATTTTTATTGTCTGATTATAACCATTTACATCTGTATAATATCCACTAGCAGAAATACCATAAATATTTTTGGAAGCACTAACGTTATCTTTAGCACCATATATAGTACAATTTGTTATGGTTGCTTCCAATCCATCATAAAATGAAAAACCATAAATACTACCATAACCTTCATGGACATTATCTGTAGCACCATATATATTAGAATCTGAAATATCAATTTTCCCCATTGAGCCACCATAAGTATTTTCTACACCAAAAATAGAACCATTCCATCCAGAAGTATTATCAGTAGCTCCATATATGTTACAATTTGAAACAGTAGCTTCTCCAGAATTTGATATTCCACAGCTTGCATCTCCATAAGCCTCCTCAACCATTCCATACATAGTAGAATCTGAAACATCTATTTTTCCATCATTACGTATACCAAATGCACAAAAACCTCTTACATAAACTCCACCTGCGGTACCATATAGTATAGAATTAGTGATATTGGTTGTTCCATCTATATTATTGTATACTCCATAAACATTGCCAAGTATAGCAACTCCAGATCCACTAGTAGTGTCAGCTCCATAAATAGTTGAGTCAGTAATGGTGGCTGTTCCCAAGTTATTATACACAGCAGAGACAGTGCAGTATGCCCCAACTGTATATGCTCCATATACATTAGAATTTGATATATCTAGAATTCCATCATTATAAACTCCATAGAGTCCATCTCCAATCATACTAATTGGATAATCATTAGAGACATCTTCTAATCCATACACAGAAGAATTTAGTATATTTAACTCTCCTCCTGCTTTGTTCTCTATGCCAACAGTAGATCCTGAGCTGTAATAATCATCCATTATTGTACTTCCTTTTAATATACAATTGTCTATTGTTAACTTACCACTATTAGAGAGGCAATAAACATGATTTATTGTGTTTACTGTGTCTTTGTATGCAGCATCATATATAGATAGTCCATTTAATGTTACTGTTGTGCCAGTTCCAATTGTTAAACGTCCCTTTTTTGTTGTGCTTGCAACTTCATTATCTGCGCCTTTTATTATTGTTGTGATATTGGTTAGATCTTGTGTATCAAATGCTGTATTGTAGCTGCCCTTTATAACTATTGGTGTAGTGGTAGTTATAGAGATAGACTCTTCATAAGTACCAGCTTCAATAAAAATTGCATTTTTACTAGCTGTTACAATATCAATTGCTTTCTGTATTGTCTTTAGTGGAGAGTCTTTTTCTCCGCTGTTGCTGTCAAGACCGTTGTTTGATACATACAATATAGAGAGCGGATTGATAGTTGTTGTTGTCGTTTCATTTGCTAATATTCCAGTATCATCTCTAGCGATACTAGGCTCACATCCAGTAAATAGTGATGATAGACAGAAAAGTGTGATCAAAGCAATGATCAGTGAGATAAACTTTTTCATAAAAAACTCCAATTTTAGTTTTAATGTATTTAAAAAAATACTAGGTGTTAGTATAGTCAATATAGTATAAAAATCAACATAAATTTAACTATTTTATATAAAAAATTTATTTATTTATTTTATTTAAATATAAATTTCTATTTGTAAAATCAAAACTCACATATTAAACATTTAATCTTCTATTATATGGATAGCAAAAAAAATTATTTTTTACTTTTATAAAACGATTGACTTTTGATATTAAAAGCCTATAATCACAATATGAAGTTTTAAGGACTAGACCCCTTACTGCTTTGTTTTTTTACTTTTCATCCTGTAGATACTATGTGGTAGATTCTGATCTACTGCTTAGTTGTAGGCAAGTCCGTAGATTTAGTGGGCTGTCTGCTCTTTTTTCTACGGGGTGAGGGAGTATGGCAGCGGTCTAGCCCTATTTCTGCGGGCTTGTTTATTTATTGTCTTTTTTTTTAATCATAAACAACCTTAAAATTTCAAACAAAACTTCATCAAAGATGGGCTTATATTAAAAAAAAATAAGCAACGTTCACTCTTAATACTTTATGTATTAGGCCGTTACAGGTATGAGCCCATCTTTGATGGGAGTGTGAAGTGGTTATTAAAAAAGCTCTAACTACTTGTTAAGTTCTATTGTTTGAGGTATCTAATAATACTTAACTAGCTATTAATATTTATCATTGGTTTACTTATCATTAAGTAAACATATAACGAGTAAATGCTACTTAAAAAAATAAAAAAGGAGTAACCATAATGATTACTCCTTTAATTTAATTATTTAACTAGCAAAAACTACATTTGAGCAAGTTTTTTGTAGTACTCATGTTTCTTCTTCTTATCCTCAAGAGCAAGTTTGAATAGCTCATCAGCAACAGTAGGGAACTGTTGTTTCAATGCCTTATATCTTGTCTCTCCCATCAAGAAGTCCATCATATCAGCAGTTGGATCTTTTGACTCATAGATAAATGGATTCTTGCCCTCCTTCTCAAGTTCTGGGTTGTATCTATATAGTGGGAAGTAGCCAGTCTCAACTGCCAACTTCTCTTCAGCAATAGTTTTACCCATACCAACAGAGATTCCATGGTTGATACAAGGAGCATAAGCAAATACGATAGATGGACCATCATAAGCCTCTGCCTCAAGAAGAGCCTTTATAGTTTGGTTCATATTTGCTCCAAGTGAGATACTTGCAACATAGATGTAGCCATAACTCATAGAGATAAGACCAAAGTCCTTCTTGCTTGTTCTCTTTCCAGACTCAGCAAAACGAGCAATAGATGCACGAGGAGTAGCCTTTGATGCCTGTCCGCCTGTGTTTGAGTAGACTTCAGTATCAAGAACCAAGATGTTTATGTTTCTGTTCATAGCAAGAACATGGTCAAGTCCGCCATATCCAATATCATATGCCCAGCCGTCACCACCAAATCCCCAAACAGACTTGTCAACAATATAGTCACCAAGCTCAATTGCTTTATTGATGATAGCAAGTTTTTCACCACTTGCGGAAGCTTTTGCTTTTGCAAGCAGCTCTCTGCTTAATTTTGCTGCAGCTTGTGCCGCATCATCTTTGTTTTTCCAAAACTCTATGTTTTTGCTTAGAGCTGCCTTAAGAGCTGGGTCAAGATCACCCATAGCAATAAGCTTCTCAATGTTGCTCTTTAGTTGAACTCTATTTGCATCAACAGCAAGTCTGAAACCATAAGCATACTCAGCATTATCTTCAAATAGTGAGTTACCCCAAGCAGGTCCCATTCCATTCTTTGCCTTTGCATATGGTACAGTTGGGAATGTGCCACCGTAGATTGAAGAACAGCCAGTAGCGTTCGCAATTATCATTCTCTCACCAAATAGTTGAGTGACAAGTCTTACATATGGAGTCTCTCCACAGCCAGCACAAGCACCAGAGAACTCAAATAGCGGTTGCTTAAATTGAGAGCCCTTCACTTGATTGATTTGTGTTCCATCAAGGATATTGTCTGGCAGCTCATCAAAGAACTCTGCATACTTATCTTGGTTATCCTCTCTCTCTTTTTCGATAGCGTGGAATACAAGTGCCTTCTCACCTTTTTTACCAGGACAAGTGTTTACACAGTTTCCACAGCCAGTACAATCTTCAATATATACTTGAATCTTGTACTCAAGATCTTTTTCGTTTTTAGCAATAGACTTTATTGTATTGAATCCCTCTGGCTTCTTAGCAAGATCTTTTGGCTCAATTTGTTTTGCTCTAATTGCTGCATGAGGACACACCATCGCACATTGGTTACATTGGATACAGTTATCACTTAACCAGTGAGGGACTTGTGTTGCAATACCTCTCTTCTCAAGACGAGCAGTGTTTGTAGGCATTGTTCCATCAAATGGCAACTTTGATGTAGGAAGATCATCACCTTTTAGATACATCATAGGTTCAATTACTTCCTTCTCAAACTTAGCAGCACCATCAGGTATTAGTTGAGGTGGAACATATGAGTGCTTGATATCAGCAACAGTTGCAGGAACCTTAATCTCTTGAAGTGCTTTCTCTGTGTTGTCAACAGCATTCCAGTTCATTTGAACAATGTTTTGTCCCTTCTTGCCATAGCTCTTCTCAATATATTTTTTTATCAATGAGATCGCATCATTTTTTGGCAATATCTCAGAAATAGCGAAGAAAGCAGCCTGCATAACAGTGTTGATTCGGCCACCAAGTCCAACTTCCTCTGCAATTTTTATTGCATCAATATTGTAGAACTTAATCTTCTTATTGATGATTGTCTCTTGCATATCTCTTGTTAGGTGGTTAAATACCTCATCATTACTCCATTCAGAGTTTAATAGGAATGTACCGCCATCTTTAAGCTCTTTAAGCATATCATATCTTCCAACATATGCTGGGTTATGAAGTGCAACAAAGTCTGCTTTTGTTATGTTGTATTCAGATTGAATTGGTTGTTTACCAAATCTTAGGTATGAAATAGTGATACCGCCAGACTTTTTAGAGTCATAAGAGAAGTATGCTTGAGCATACATATCAGTATAATCACCAATAATCTTGATTGAGTTCTTGTTTGCTCCAACTGTTCCATCAGAACCAAGCCCCCAGAAGATACATCTCTTAACATCTTCAGGCTCTGTTACAATGATATCTTTAATCTTTAAAGATTTATTTGTAAGGTCATCTTCGATACCAACAACAAAGTCGTGAGTACAAGCTCCATCAAGGTGATCATAGATCGCTTTTACCATAGATGGTGTAAACTCTTTTGATGATAGACCATATCTACCACCAATAATCTTAACATCTTTTCCAGCAAGAGCAGCAACAACATCAAGATACAATGGCTCTCCAATTGCACCCGGCTCCTTTGTTCTATCAAGTACAGCAATTTTTTTAGCTGAAGCTGGAAGAACACTTAGGAGAGCCTTTACAGAGAATGGTCTATATAGTCTTATCTTTATAAGTCCAAGCTTAGAACCTTTCTTGTTTAGGTAGTTGATAGTCTCCTCAATTGTTTCACAGCCACTGCCCATACAGATAATAACTTTATCAGCGTTAGGATCTCCAACATAGTCAAACAACTTATATTTTCTACCAATAGCAGCCCCAACTTTATCCATATATTTTTGAACCATATCAGGGATTGCATCATAATAGCTATTTTGAGCCTCTCTTCCTTGGAAATATACGTCAGGGTTTTGAGCAGCAGTCTTCACCATTGGTGCCTCAGGACGCAATGCTCTCTTTCTGAAATCTTCTATATACTTCATATCAACAAGTGATTTGATTGTATCATAATCGATCATCTCAACCTTTTGTATCTCATGAGAAGTTCTAAAACCATCAAAGAAATTTAAGAATGGCACCTTTGCCTCAAGCGTTGCAAGATGTGCAACAAGAGCCAAATCCATAATCTCCTGTATAGAACTTGCAGCCATCATAGCCCAGCCAGTCTGTCTAACACTCATAACGTCTTGGTGATCACCAAATATAGAGAGTGCGTGAGTAGCCAAAGTTCTAGCTGATACGTGAAATACTGTTGGAAGTAGTTCACCTGCAATCTTATACATATTTGGAATCATAAGTAGTAGACCTTGAGAAGCTGTGAAAGTAGTAGAGAGAGAACCTGCTGATAGTGCACCATGAACTGCACCAGCTGCACCCGCTTCAGACTGCATCTCATTAACAGATACTACCTCTCCAAAAATATTTTTTTGTCCTTGGGTAGCCCATGCATCTGCATACTCTCCCATTGTTGACGATGGTGTAATTGGGTATATTGCTGCAACCTCTGAAAAAGCGTAAGCAATATGAGCCGCAGCATAATTTCCATCAATCGTCTGTTTTTTCTTTTCACCCATTGATGTCTCCTTAAATTAATTTGAAAATAAATATTTATATTTTAGAACTTTTTATTTTTTTAGATCCTGTCATATAGTTATATCTTTGTATTTAAAGAAGTAACACACAAGAAAATATTTTCTCGCCAACTTATACAATTGTTGGTCTATTCAAAGAATAGCCTATTTGGAACAGCTCTAAACAAATAAAAAAAATCTAAAATTAAAAAACACCTTTTAAAAAATTACTTTTTTTATCTTTATCCATCTTCTCTATTGCATAACGAAGAGTAGTGCGGGGCATCTCTCTATAATTGCTCTTTATAAATTCTTCAGCAAGATTCGAGTCTCTATTCCACACCTCTCGAAGCATCCAACCATTTGCTTTATGCATTAGATCACTTTTGTCAGTAAGATTTGTTTTTATTATCTCTAATGGAAAATTGAACTCATTTTTTTTTATGAAAGTATAGGTTGCAATCACTGCAATTCTCTTTTCCCAAAGGATATCAGACTTTGCAAGTCTATATATTATATCTTTCTCATTTGTAGAAAATACATACTCTCCAATTATATCTCTGGCTGTTAAATCTACAAGATCCCAATTGTTTATATGTTTTGTATTTGCTAGATATAACTCAACAAGCTCTTTTTCAGCTGATTTTTTATATTTTTCAACAAGAATGGTTAATCCAAATAGTCTCTTTTCATGCACAGGTGATTGAACAAAATGTATTGTATCATCTAAATTTATGTGCTGATATTTTTTTGCAAGCTTTTTTACAATAGGAACTTTTATTCCATAAAATTCATCATTCTCTATATTACCATCTTTTGTGTTGTCCTTTTTGAAAAAGTAGATAGCTGTCTCCCTATACTCTTCGTTTTTGAGGTCATTAAATAGTAGCTCAATCTCACTTATCATAAAGGTTTAATCCTACAAAAAAAAGCAGATGAATTTAAAATGGTAACAACAAGTATAATAAGTTAAAAATTACAAAATTTCAACCTAAATCTTTATAAATATTTTTTTAAGATTGTAAAATAAAAGAGTACACCTTTTTACAGGGTGTACTCTCTGTCAATACTATATTAAGCTTTTAACTTACATACATCTCAAGTTTATTAGAGACAGAATTTTGTCTCAATCTGCTTATTGTCTTCTTCTCAATTTGTCTTATTCTCTCTTTTGTAAGGCTGTATCTCTTTCCAATCTCTTTCAAACTCATTGGTCTTCGTCCATTAAGTCCATATCTGCACTCAATTATATCTTTCTCCTTATTACTCAATGTACTTAAGACAGATGTTATATCCTCTTTTAATGAGTCCTTCTCTAAAATGTCATCGATGGATGGCGTTCTATCATCTTTTATTAGATCAATCATGTTTGCAGAGTCTTTTACCCCATTGCTATTTACATACGTATTATCTAAAGATACCATCTCTTTAGAAACTTCTATCAACTTCTCTACCATAGATACATCATAATTCAACTCTTTAGCAATATCCTCTGCACTTACATCATCATTGGTTCTTGCTTCAAGAACCTTTTTTGTTCTAGATATCTTTACAAGCTCATTTGCTCTATTTAGAGGCAATCTTATCATACGTGATTTTTCGCAGACTGCCTTCAATATTGATTGTCTAATCCACCATACAGCATAACTTATAAAGTGGTTACCCATTGTCACATCAAATTTATCTATAGCTATAATTAAACCTATGTTTCCTTCATTAATCAAATCGGGTAGTGGAATACCATAGTTTCTATATTTCTTTGCAATAGCAACCACAAATCTAAGATTTGCAGAAATTAGTTTTTTCTTAGCTTCAGAGTCCCCATCCTTTACTCTTAAAGCCAAGTCATTCTCCTCTTCTCTTGTAAGAAGCGGAATCTTGCTTATCTCACTTAGATAGTAAGATAGTGAACTGTCGAAGTTTGAACCTCTTTTTAAAACTTTTGCTTTTGAAACCATATTGCACTTCCTTTCTAATTGGATTCACTGATATATATGCAATTTCCGTGCCAACTTTTTTATTAATGATATAATTATCGTTATGCCGATATTTAGGTATGAATTTAGCTGTTTTGTTATTTGGGTCTATTTCAGTCTAAATTGGGGCAAAATGTAGAAAAAATACTCAAAGCTTATAAAATAGGTATAAAATGGGTAAATTTTATCCACCATTTTTAACTTTTTTTTATTGCTATCACTATTCACATCTACTTTTTTATTAAGTTTAAGTGGTTTCCATAAATAACCCGTTAGATTTAATCAAATGTTTGGTAATTAAACAAAATATTTGACACTTTTTTAAATCTCATTTATGATAATGAATAACTTTTTTGGAGATCTATTTAGATGAAAACGATGTTAAATACGATGAAGAGGGACAAGAATAATATTTATGAAAGTTTTCTACCCATCTTTGAAGATATAATGCTTATAAATGATAGAGCTCTCCGTGATACTAAATTTATAAACGCTATGGAGGAGTATCTTACTAAAGAGCAATGTTTTATGATATGGGCTCAAAATGGCATGTGTTGTGGTAAAAAGTTTGATAAGGATCGCAAGGCTTTTGCAGCAGAACATAGAAATAAACCACTAAGGGAGAGATTTGATATATTTGTAAATAGCATAGGAAGTGGTTATAAATATGAGTCAAATGAGATCGTTTTAGATGAAAAAACCAAAACTATTACTATGAATTTCGCCTGCAAGCATGGATTGATGCATCTGAAAAAGGGGGTTTCAACCTCTCTTGAAGCATATTTTGGACAATGCGCGGGTGGACGCCTATATGAACTTCAGCTTGCTTTAGGCATAAATCTTAAAATCAAAGAGGTTGATGTAACTTCAATTAAACAAAATGTAGAGAGCCCATGTCTCTTTACTTTTGAGATAGCTGAATGAAACAGTTGAAAATAGTAAGTAAGCAATAGCATAAATCTCATAAACTTATAATTTTCATTTTTTATAATTTAATAATAGGTATCTGCCTTTATATAAGCTTAAGTGAAATGATATGTCCATGCTGTTTTAAGTAGGAAGATTCTTTTTTATTGGAGGCTTAAAAAAGAATTAAATTTTGACAATTTAAAGCTCTTTTGCTACTATTTTTAATGTTATTTTTTAAAATTTAATACTTATTATTTAAGGATGCTCTCTATGAAATATCTATTTTCTTTTCAGTTTTTGGCAGCTCTTTTTCTTATATTATGGGGAGTTTCACTGTTTATTGAAGCCATTTTTAAGATTCATATCCCATTGGGTAGAATATTTTTTGGTATTTTGTTGGTTCTATTTGGTATTAGTATAATCTTTTTTGGAAATCCATTTTTTGCCTTTAATAAAGGTGCATTTAACCAAACAATTGTCTTGCCAAAAGATGGAAATGAGATGGAGGTCACTTTTGCAACCACAACAATTGATTTTTCTAAATTGACAGATGAAGAGAAGGGAAGGTTGAGAAAGATTAATGTTGGCTTTAGTAACCTTGAGATAATATTAGATGATAATGAATATAATATTGATATCGAATCTGGTTTTTCTTCCATAGAAGCTCCAGATAACTCATTTACATTTGGGAAAAGTAGTTATAAGTCAAGATCAACGAGAGAGGATAAAGCTATCTATAGGTTTAAAATATCTGCTGGCTTTAGCCGTGTTGCTATAAGAGATTGATTTAAGTTTTATTATAATCATTTCTTAATATAATAATGAGAGAGCTTTTAATGGCTCTCTCTATTTTCTTTAAGCTAAATATGGATTAACTCTTTTTAATAAAAGTCATATTATTCCATGTTAGTTCTTGTCCGTCAATAGATAGTGAGTAGTTATATGATGATTCTAATCCTGTTGTAGTCCAATATATTAACATGGCTCTCTCTCCTAATGGTGAAACTGGTGAGAGCGCACTTATAGTGCCTACCATCTCTATGTTTTGATAACTCATTTTTACAGTTCTATCACCATCTATCTCTAGTGTCATTAAAAAACCATAATCATCACTCTCCCATTTTCCAACCAACTCTAATGGAATTGTAGAATTTGTATTTGATTTTTTCATATATACCGTTGAATTATCGATAGTTAATGTGTTATTGTCTGACGACATGAAGTATGTGTGAGTAGTCTCTTTTGCTTGAGGGTTATTATCCCACTTTACTTTGTATATCTTGTTTTTCTTATCAATAGATACAATTGTACCCAAAAATTCCATATCATCAATGGCTGCCACTATAGTTTTATCACTATTAATTGTTAATGTCATTATTGGTTTTGAGTTTTGGCTTATCCACTCGCCAATTAATACTGTATCAATTTCGGAGTCTTCTGAAGTGCCCTCATCAGGTATTGTACATCCAATTAAAGATAGTAAAATAGTAATTATGACCAAAAAATCTCTTTTTTTCATTTTTTCTTCCTTATTTTTTATATAGTTTAATATTTTTATATAAATATATACTTATATAAAAATATTTTATTAATAAGTCTATTTTAACTCTATTTTAATTAAAGTCAATATATTTTACAAATTTTTATTTATAATAAATAGTAGTTTCGATCTGTTTGTTTTTAATAAAAAAAATATTATTACATCAAAAAAATGTGCGTTAATTAAATTTTGACAACTTAAAGCTCTTTTGCTATTATTCTTACATATTGTTTTTATAAAAATTTAATATTCTTTTATTTTAAGGATTCTAATATGAAATTTTTATTCTCATTTCAGTTTATAGCTGCTCTCTTTCTTATATTATGGGGAGTGTCACTTCTGCTTAATATAATTTTTAAAATACATCTCCCTTTGGGAAGAATATTTTTTGGTTCTCTACTAATATTGGCTGGAATTGGTTTGATCTTTTTTACACCAGCTTTTTATAAAAAATCTGTCTCTACAACAAGCTATAACAAAGATTTTGAAGAGACAAACTTTGTCTTTGGAAAGGCTATGATTGATTTTTCAAAAATATCTGCTATTGATTCAAGTGGCGGGACAAAAAAGATCAATGTTGTTTTTAGTCAGGCTGATATAATTATAGATGATAATGAGTATAATATAGATATTGATGCAGCCTTTGCTTCAGTTAATACGCCGGAGTTTTCATTAAGTTTTGGAAACAGAAGCCTTATATTGAAAAGTATAAAAAATGATAAGATTGTATACAATATAAAGATTTCAGCTGTTTTTAGCAATGTTAATATAAGGGTTGCCAGCAAGATATAACTAAAGGTTTTTAAAAAAAATAATTTAAAATATAACTATTCAAAACAAGAGGGGTTAAGCAATGAGTGATAGTGCTGAAAATTTAAAAAACAGAGAAAATGGGGAGATCTCTATCCACACCGAAAACATTCTCCCAATAATAAAGAAGTGGCTCTATTCTGACAAAGAGATCTTTATAAGAGAGCTTGTATCAAATGGAGTGGATGCTATAACAAAGCTTAAACATCTATCAGGTGTAGGAGAGTTTAAGGGTGAGCTTGGTGAACTTGGAGTAGAGGTAAAGATTGACGCAGAGGGCAAGACACTCTCTTTTATAGATAATGGAATTGGAATGACAAGAGAGGAGATAAAAAAATATATAAATCAGATAGCCTTCTCTGGGGCTGAAGATTTTATCTCAAAGTATAAAGAGAGTGACAAAGAGGAAGACCAAATTATAGGACACTTTGGTCTTGGTTTCTACTCTGCATTTATGGTCTCAACAAAAGTTGAGATTTTCACAAAGTCATATATTGAGAGTGAGCAGGCAGTACATTGGGAAAATGATGGTGGGACAGATTTTTCCATAAATGATATTGATAAGTCTGACAGAAGTACAGAGATAAGATTAAGTATAGATGAAGAGAGCCTTGACTTTTTAAAAGAGGATAAGGTAAGAGAGGTTATTCTAAAATATTGTGATTTTCTTCCATTTCCAATAAAGCTTAATGGTAAAGTAATAAATACTCAAAACCCTCTATGGATGAAGTCTCCAAGAGATACAAAAGAGGAGGAGTACAAGGAGTTTTATACAAAGCTCTTTCCTATGGATGGGGAGCCTCTGTTTTGGCTTCACTTTGAGGTTGAGGTTCCATTCAGGCTTCGAGGTATTCTATACTTTCCAAGATTAAGACATGAGCTTGACAGCAGTAAGGGTAGAATTAAACTTTTCTGTAATCAGGTCTTTGTCTCTGATAACGCTAATGAGATAATCCCAGAGTTTTTAACACTCCTTCAAGGCTGTCTTGATATCCCTGATATTCCATTGAATGTTTCAAGATCATATTTGCAAAATGATCCATATGTAAGAAAGATCTCTGAATATATTACACGTAAAGTTGCTGATAAACTAACATCAATTTTTAAAACCGACAGACCAGAGTTTGAAAGTTTTTGGGACGATATTGGAATCTTTATAAAGTTTGGAATGATTAGAGAAGAGAAGTTTTATGATAAGGTGAAAGATGTTGTCATTTTTAAGACAACAGATGATGTTTATAAGACTTTAGCGGAATATAGAGAGAAGAACAAGGGAATTAATAAGGAACAACACGGAAAGGAAGTGATACTTTATGCAACCAATGAGGAAGAACAGGTAAGATATATAAACCTTATAAAATCTCAAGGTTATGAAGCTCTTTTGGTTGGAACATTGATTGATATTCACTTTTTGCAATTCTTAGAAACGAAGGATAGCACTATCCATTTTATGAGGGTTGACAGTGATGATGCTATAAATATCATAGATGAGAGTAAAAAATCTAAGGTGGTTGATGAGAACAATAAAACCAGTGATGATAAAATCAAAGAGATTTTTGAATCTGTATTGAAGAAAGATGAGAAGAGTAAGGTTCAAGTAAAGGTTGAGCCTTTGAAAGATGAAAAGCTCTCTGCTATGGTTGTTCTCCCAGAGTTTTTAAGACGCTTTAAAGATATGAATATGGGAATGAAAAAAGATAAGAGAGATGCAGACTTCCTTAATGACTATACTCTCTTGGTTAACTCCAATAATAGGGCAGTTCAAAATGTCTCTGATTTAAATAGCACAGGAAACAGTGAGAAGGTTGCACTTTTGGTAGAGCAGATTCATGATTTAGCACTGCTTTCACAAAATAACTTGAAAGGGGAAGAACTCCTTAAATTTCTAAAGAGAAGTGAAGAAATTTTAGAAAAATTCAATTCTTGAGTATTTATAGTTATTTCACTAGAGAACAGAGTTTTTTAGCTCTGTTCTTTATGTTTATAAAAAGTTCTTTTGTTTATTTAAAATATTTGATAAAATAGTGAAGGTAAACATAACCCAAAAAATGGAGTTTTTTTTATGGATAATGTAGAGATGAAACTTGCTGTTTTAATTGATGCAGAAAATATATCTCATTCAAAATTTAATACTGTTATGGAGGAGGTCAACAAGTTTGGAATACCAACAATAAAGAGGGTCTATGCAGATTGGACAAACCCGCATATATCTGGCTGGCGTTCACTTCTTATGGAGAATGCTGTTATACCTGTTCAGCAATATAGCTATGTAAGTGGCAAAAATTCAACAGATTCTACTATAATAATTGATGCAATGGATATCCTCTATACCAAGATGGTTAATGGTTTTTGTATTATATCAAGTGATAGTGATTTTACAAGACTTGTTCTTAGATTGCGTGAAGGTGGAATGAAAGTCTTTGGCTTTGGTGAAAAAAAGACTCCAAACTCACTCATAAGAGCATGTGATAAATTTACGTTTATAGAGATTCTTGATGAAGCGAAAGATGAGAAAGAGACGAACTCAAGAGCAGTGATAGATGACAACCTTATAAAGTTAATATCAAGCAGTATTGACTATTTGGCAGATGAAGATGGCTGGGTCTATCTTGCAACACTTGGCAGCTTCATTTTGAAGAAGCAGCCAGAGTTTGACCCTAGAAATTATGGTTTTGCAAAACTTTTTCAACTTATTAATAGTATAGATCTATTTGAAACTGATGAAAAGGTGATAAATAAGAGAGGACTGAAACAAATCTATGTTAGAAAAAAAGGCTTCTCAAAAGAGGGAAGTACTGGAACAAAAAAGATAATAACCACAAAAAAAGAGTGATAATTTTATTGAAAGTATATTTAATTTTTAGTTATATTCTCTTTCCAAATACCTTTTTGAAATTATCATTTTCAAATATTTTATCAGGCGTTCCATAATACTCTATTTTTTTATTTAGAAAAGCGATTTTATCTGAATGTGTTATCAGAGTATCTAAATCATGTGATACCAGTATTATAGAGAGATTTAACTTATCACGCAGCTCTGCTACTATTTTATAAAAGAGCGATATTCCATTCTCATCAATATTTGCTACAGGCTCGTCAAGCAAAAGTAGATCTGGTTCTGGATGCAGTGCAAATGAGAGCAATACTCTCTGCAATTCGCCGCCTGATAAAACCCCTATTTTTTTATCTATTAGGTTTTCAGCCTCTGTCAATTTTAATGATTCAACTATCTTTGCCCTCTTTTTGGCAGAGCTATAGAAGCATATTGGGGCTTTTGTAAGGCTAAGCATTAAGAAGTCTACTACTCTAATTGGTATTCCCTTATCAAAGTCCAAAAACTGCGGGACATAGCCTATCACCGTATCTTTTTTTATGTTGTGTTCTTTGTCTATGAAGGTAATTGTGCCTGAATATTTTATCTCTCCAAGTATAGCTTTAAGCAGGGTTGATTTACCAGCACCATTTGGGCCAATTATGCCTGTTATCTCTTTAGGAGCGATTTTTATATTAATATCTTTCAATACATCATAGTTATCTATAGTTATATTAAGATTCGCTATATCAGTAGATAGAAGATTATTTGTCTTTTGTTTAACCATTTTTCTATTTTTATTTTCCTTATATACTTGTTTATTCAAGAGCCTCTTTTAGTACCTCTAGGTTTTTCTCCATTGTCGTCAAATAGTAGTCAAGAGGAGGATTTTTTGGACCTGTTACAATTGGATCAAGTGTATATATCTTTGCATTAGTCTCTTTTACGATGGCTTCTGCTGCTTTTGGTGAATATTGAGGTTCAACAAAGACTATTTTTGTAGGAAGTGTATTTATTATCTTTATGGTTTCTGCAAGTTCTGCTCCGCTCTGCTCCTGCCCCGGCTCTCTCTCTATTACTGCAATGACATTTAATTTGAATTCTCTAGCAAAATATGGAAAAGCCTCATGAAAAGTAACAATATCTCTTGTTTTTAAGTTATTATCAAGAGCAAGATGCATTTTATCTCTTAATTCTTCAAGTTTTTTAACATACTCTTCACAATTATTCAGATATTTATCACTATTTTTGCCATCAGCTGTCGCAAGCCCTCTGGCAATATTTTTTACCTGTTCTATATTAAGAGTTATACTCACCCATACATGAGGATTTTCCGTTTTAGTATTGTCTATGTTTTTAGTAAATTCATTATTCATCCCACCTAAGTTTTTACTGGCGTTCACAATGTTTAGGTTTGGATGTGATGAGAGTACCTTATCCATAAAACTCTCCATACCAAGTCCATTAATAACAAATATTGAACTCTTTTCTATTGTAACCAAATCCTTTGTTGTAAGTTGGTAGTCATGAAGACAGCCAGTTGATGGGGGAGCCATGTTGACTACCTTAACATCATCAACCCCTTTGGTTATATTGAGTGTTGAGAGGTATATTGGAAAAAATGATGTTACAATAATTTTTTTTGTTTCATCACCACTATCTCTCTTACATGAGGCAGTTGTTATGGTAATAATCAATATCATAACAAAAAACGCTATTCTCTTTTTCATAGATAAGCTCCTTTATATAGCTATAGTGTAAAAGGATTCTTTTATGAGTTTATAATACTAAATATATTATTTTTTTACAAGTTTTAATATTTGAGAACCTTTCTTAAATAAGAAAGATTTTAAAAAGAGTGTTCAAACCAATAACTATAATACTATAATATTTTATCAATTAGAAAGAGGTCTATTGTAGAGTTATCTTTCAGCTCTGTAAACTGATTGGTCTTAACTATATTTATCCAAGCTTTATCTGTTATAAAATCTATTAATTCAACAACTCTTGGCATATCACTCTCTTTCTTAACAATGATTTCAAAGTATTTGTCACTCTTTTCAGTGATTTTAATTGCTGCTGCTATATTTTTTGCTATTTTTTTCTCTTTTTTTTCGAATTCATAGTTTAATGTTCCATTCTCTATACTTTCTAGATTATTATTTATAGAAGTATAACCACTATTATCAAAATAGACTCTATATTCTATGCTATGTATATTATCCATAAGAGAAATTTTTTCAATAAAATTGATCTTTCTTACATCTGTTATCATTAAATCACAATGACCAATTTTATTTATAATGCTTTTAAGGGTTTGTGTATCATAATCTGTGTGTGTATAGAGTTCAAGAACTTCGCACTCTGACTCAATACCAAGCGGCAGTGGTGAGCCAAACTGCATCTTTGGATGGGGATTGAACCCCTCTGTGAAGGCAACATCAAGGTTTGTAAGGGAGAATAGACGCTCAAAATATTTTATTATATCAATGTGACCAATAAATTTTAACATTCCGCTCTTTTTGAATTTTAGAAAATAGCGGTATCTTTTACTTTTATCGATTTGAGCTTTTTTCTCTGTCTCAATATTTGAGATAGTGAAACTTTTTGCTTCGATTTTTTTTATATCACTGCCACATAGGGAACATTCGCTGTTGCACTCACTCTTGCAGCTATCAGTCTGCTGTTTATCAATCGATTTTTGATTCTCTTTAATGAAAAACTCTCTATCAACTCTACTATCTATAATATCCCAAAAAAACTTACTATCCAACTCTCTTTTTGAGAGATAATCTTCATATTTGATAGAGTGCTTTTCAAAGTTTCTCTCATATATAGAGTAGTCAAACTTGTCACCCCAGCTGCAGAACTTTGCACCATCTTTAAAGATATCATAGATGGCAAGACCAACCCTCTCATCACCTCTTGCAATAAGCCCCTCTATGTATGACATATATGGATTGTGAATCTTTACATTGACTCTTGTTCGCTTATAGTTCTCTTTTATATTATTCAATATTGAAATGGAGTCTTCAAGGTTTAGCTGTGCTTCATTCTGATATGGGGTATGCGGTTTTGGAACAAATGTTGCTATATTGACATTTAGAATAAGTTTCCTATCCATTTTTAGGACGCTCTCTATAAAATCTATAATAGACTCTTTCTCATTTTCGATATGAGGAAGTCCAACCATAAAGTAGAATTTCATTAGCTTATAGCCATTTTTTGTTGCATACTCTATTATCTCTTTCACTTTTGAGAGAAGAACAGGCTTATTTATAGAGAGCTGCCCCTCGATATCGCCAGACTCTATTGCGAATGTAAGGCCACTCTTTCTTGTTGCAGAGAGTTTTTCCAATATAGAGGTATCAAATGTCTCAACTTTTATTGATGGAAGTGAGAAAGATATTTTTTCTTCACTATACTTTTTAGTGAAATAGTCTGTAAGTTCCAATATATATGAGTAGTCTCCGCTTGAGAGGCTTGAGAAGGTAATCTCGCTAGCTCCAAGCTTTTTTAACCCCTCATCAATTGATTTTATGACTACTTCAGGCTCTTTTTCTCTGTATGGTTTATAGGTGATTGCTGCCTGACAGAAGCGGCACTTGTTGGGACAGCCCCTTGCTATCTCTATTGTAAGCTTATTTTGTATGGTATCAATGATTGGAGCGATCTGTGTCTCTGCCCCCTTGTCATTACTGAAACCCATAAAAATATTTCTCTTTACAGGCTCTTTTGAGTAGATTGGAGAGTATATCGATTCAATCTTTGATAACTCTTCTAATATAGTAATTTTAGGGGTCTTCTCTTTTTTAAGTTTGTTATAGAGAGTCAAAACCTCCTCTATCTTCTCTTCGCCCTCACCGATTAGAAAGAGATCTATAAATGGTGAAAAGGGAATTGGATTTGATGTTGCAACAGGACCACCTGCGATAACTATTGGATATTTATCATTATTGATTCTCTCTTTTGCAAAGAGTGGTATACCTATCAGATCCATCATATTTAATATGTTAGTAAACAAGAGTTCATACTGTATAGAGAAACCGACAAAATCAAAATCCAATATCTTTGATTTTGTCTCAAGACTAAAGAGCGCTGTTTTATTATCTCTTAGGAATTGTTCAAAGTCTACCCATGGGGCAAAGAAGCGCTCTGCACTTGCAAATGGAAGTCTGTTTATTCTGTCATATATTATTTTTATTCCATTATTGGACATGCCAAGCTCATATGTGTCTGGGTATGAGATAGCAAAGCGCACATCTTTATTTATGAAATCGATATTTGGGATACCAATTTCACTGCCTACATATTGGGCAGGTTTCTGTATGTTTAGAAGTTTTTTGTCATTAAATGGTAATTTGTAGTTCATAGAGGTTTTACTATAGTAAAATATCTGGGGGTTGTCAAATTTTTTATCTTCTATTTTTCTTAGCAACCCTAAATAGATAAATAGGCTAGTTCAATATTATTGTTTGTTATAACCTAATTAAACCACACAGATAGAAAATATTATCTGTGCATTACTTTTCAGAAGATTGTACTTAATAGGCAAACATTAATCAAAAAAAGAGAAAGAGAGAGAGTAATTTTATATAAGAGCAGGAGCTTTGCTCCTCTCATATATAAAATTACTTTTTCTTTTTTTTCTTTCTTTTTTAAGTAGCATTCGCTCGTTATATATTGTTGTAATAATAAGTAAACCAAAAACTTGGATTAAACTATTTATATAACTTTATTAACAGTAACAGACAACAATATTAAACTGACCATTTTTAAAAAAAAAATAAAAAAAAAGAAAAGATTGACTATTTCCGCTTATTAAAGTAATTTCCTAAACACAGGCAGGAAAAGAGAGATGTCAGGCATAAAAATAATAGCAAAAAATAGTAAAGCCCACTTTGAATATATAATACTCGATACATATGAGGCCGGAATTGTCCTTATGGGAACAGAGGTAAAGTCCCTAAGGGATGGTAGATGCAACCTTGCAGAGGGCTATGTTGTAGAGAATAATAGTGAGCTTTTTCTAAAAAGTGTTAATATATCCGAATACTCACATGGAAACATCTCAAATCATCTCCCCTTACGAGACAGAAAACTTCTCTTAAAGAAAAAAGAGATACAAGCTATCAAGCGTTCAATAAAAGAGAAGGGGAATACTGTTATACCATTAAAGATATATTTGAAAGGCAGCCTGATAAAGGTTGAGATTGCCCTCTGTAAAGGAAAGAAGCTCTTTGATAAGAGGGAGACTGTTAAAGATAGAGACAACAAACGTGATATTGATAGAGAGATGAAGCAGCGAGGCTAATTTTTTTTGACACAATATTTTATGCAAAAAGAAGTATTGTATTTCTAATTCTTTGGGAAGTTGGCTTGATTCTCTGCTATTGACTGCTTATAGAGATCATTTATATCTAAACCAAGTTTTTTTATTTCAGAAAGATAACCATTAAGCTCATCTAAAATAACATGGGCCTTTGCAAACTTAATCATATCAAGCTTGTTGAATATCCTATTTATCTCATTAGTCAATGTTGCATCAAAGTTAATTTTTCTCAAAGAGTAGATAAGCTCTCTTGTTGTCTCACTGTATGCTCCAGAGAGAAACTCCTCATTTATCAAGCCTCTTAAAGCCTCACTAAGAAGTGACAATTTTGTCTCCATAACGATTCTCTCATCACTATCATTAAACTCAATTCCCCTTATAGTTGATAAGAACTCTTCATATGGCTCACTCTTCTTTACTTTTTCTATAACAGGACCCTTTTTTCTTTTTGAGAATTTTCTAATCAAAATTATTGAGATAATGATAATAGCAATAAGGGCAATAACTAAAACAATGATCCATATGTATGGTTTTATATTGAAATTAAATGGAGCAATATCTTTTTCTGGCTTCAATAGGTCAGGTGGAATCTGCTCTGCCTTCTCAATATTTGCCTTCTCTTCAGCTGTTAAAAGTTCAATCACACTTATTGTAGTCTCTTTTGAGTAGAAATAGAGAGTCTCATTATCACTGTTTACAATTGGTATGGTTACATAAAAATTGTCATACTCACCAGCCTCAAAAAAGGTAACAACAACATCAAGAAAAAGTGAGTTCGCCTTGTAGTAGTCTTTATAACTAATAATCTCTCCCTTATCACTGCTTAATGTTACATCTTTCCATAATATTTTAACATCTTTTATATTAAAAAGCTCATTGCTTATGGTTATCTTCTCTCCAATTTTTATAGAGGTCTTATCTATCGTCGTCTTTCCAACATCATTCCCCTCAGCAGAAAAGAGATTAAAAGATATAAATAGGATTATTAAAGAGATTATTGTCTTTTTCATTAACAAATATTCACCTAACTTGATTACATTATTAGAATAGATAGATAATATCAAAACAATAGTTTCTTGTAAAGTTTTTTAGGCTACTTGTAGTTGTAATGGTTAAGATAGAACAATCTTTTTTATTGCGTTTTCGATCTGCTTTATTTGTGATAGGGGAGTGCTGCTTCCTGCTGTGATACCAATCTTTTTTGCACTTTTTATGTCGCTTATAAAATCAGCCAAATCCCTATCACTCTCTGCAAAGATTGCTTTTGATATATGGGATATCTTATCATACAAAGTTTTTGTGTTGGAGCTGTTCTTGTCTCCAACAATAACCATTATATCAACCGTTTTAGCGAGCAAAAGTGAGTTCTCTTGATTTTTTATAGGGTGGTTACAAAGCGTATTGTGAATGGATATATCTCTATATTTTTCTTTAAGCTTTAAGGCAATCTCTTCAAAAGTGAAGTTGTTCATTGTTGTTTGAGAGATAAGAGCAAGTTTTTTATTATTGGTTAGAGTACCAAGATTTATATTATTAAGCTCATCAATACTCTCAAAAACAAGATTGTTATCTTCGCAATATCCCTTTATTCCAATAACTTCAGGGTGCTTGTCTTTGCCATATATTAGTATGAAATAGCCATCATCAGTCAACTTTTTTGCGAGTTTCTGGACAATTTTTACTATTGGGCATGTGAGGTCAAAAATATTTTTTTTGTTTCCAATTATCTCCTCCTCTTTAGGAGATATGCCATGTGCTCTTATAATTATATTTTCACTGTTGTCATTAAGAAGTTCATCTATATTTTTAATCGATTTTATATGATGTTGATAGAGCTCTTCTAGTGCAAATCTGTTGTGTATGAGATCTCCATAGGTAATAAGGTTCTTATATTTTTTTGACAGTTCAAGAGATTTTGTGAATGCTCTCTTTACACCCATACAGAAGCCTGCATTTTTTGAAATTACTATTTTACATCTTTCCATTTTATATTTAAAAGGTCTATTTAGATCTCTCTCTAATCCCCCCGCTTCCCTTTTCAAAAAGGTTTTTTTCTATCCACGTCCTTTTTGACATATATTTTATAAAAAAGAAATATTATCTTTCTAATTTCTTCTCTTAAAAAGATCCAAATTACAATTATAACCTTAATTTAAGACGTCAAAAAGCCGTTTTTTGTTAAAATTGCCATGCAATTATACAAAAAACTTTGTTGTATACTGCAGCATGCAAACCCTGTTTTTAAACAAAATTTTATTACATAATAATAGGCTCTATTTATTTTTAGTTTTTGAAAAAAAAGCTCTATTCTATTTTGATTACTTTTTTGCATCTTCGTCTGCATCAATATTTTTATTGTTTATAAGCTCAAATATCTTATTTTTAAAATTGGATATTAAATTTTCAGACTCTTTGTCAAAAAAGTTCTCCTCATTTTTTTGGAGTATAAATATACCCTCCAGCGCACTATTATTTTTTGTCTTAATCTTAAGTATGGGAACTATAATAACAGATATATTTCCAATCTCTTTAGAGATATTGTAGTCTATTTTTTTGCTGCACCCCGAGTTTTCACAATCTATTACCATAACAGTATTGTTTGTTATGGCGCTCCACTCTGCAAGGTTATTCTTTTCTATCTTATCTTTAAACAAAAATCTTTTATTCTTTTCTGTGTTTAGTTTATCTGCCAGAACTAACTTATTAGCAGCTTCATCTAACTTATAGAATAGCCCATATGTTGCCTTAAGCAGTTTTATGGAGCTGTCCAATAAAAATTTATATGACTCTTTCAAATTTCTTCTATTTCTTGATATAAATGTTATGGTCTCTACCAATGTTTTATAGAATATCTGATCCTGCTTGTGCTCCTGTGCAATATTTGCTTGGTATATTGCATTTATTGCCTGCTGTGCAAATGGAAGAACTGTCTCCAAATCACTGGTATCAAAATCGGTTTTTGAGAGTCTGTTTATCAAAACACCGCCATATATTTCACCTTTTACTGTAAGAGGTATTGCTATTGCAGCCTTCTGAAACCCCTCTCCACTTGAATCATTCTCCATGCTGTACTCATCATAGTTTTCAAATCTTGTAATTCCATCAGCACAGACCTTGCCAATTAGATAGTCACCAAGCTTTATCTTTTTTTCAAACCTTTTTACGCGGATTTCAACCTTTTCGTTGCTGTAGAGTGTCTCTAAATATTGTTTATCATCAGTAATTTTAAATATAACAATATTGTCTGCACCGATCAAGTTTTGTATTATCTTTGCAATTATACTTAAAGTTTGTTCAAGCCCGTTTGATGAGTTTAATGAGATTAGGGTCTCATAGAGAGCCTTATACTTTACCTTTGCATACTCAAGCTCTTTTGCCTTGTTAAGCTCTTTGAATTTTAAAACTGTGTGCTTTACGATGGTTTGAAGTATTATACTCTCAATTTCATAAAAGATCTCTTCATCTTTTTTTGTAAGTACAATAACACCATCTTTTGTACCCCATGAAAGAGGGGTTATCATAAATGAGTTGTTTTTGTATAGCTGGGGGAAGGTCTCTTTGTATATATCATTCATCTTTTTATCATCATGGTTTATTATAAAGCAGCTTCTCTGATTTAGGATCTCACTTAAGAGTCTGTTATTTCTATTGAGTCTGGTATTTTTTACTATCTGTTTTATATCTTCGTCTTCATCATTGATTACAGGCACTATATTGTTCTCATTTACCTCATAGTAGGACATATTGGTTATATTGAATACTTTTTTTATTGTTTGAAAAGTTGTATTTCTAAGCTCGTTGATATTATTTATTGAGTTTATCTTTATCAAAAATGAGTAGAGCTCTTTGTATATCTCTTTTGGCATATCGTATGAAAAGAGGTTTATATCTTCTATATCTTTAAAACATTTTTTGAAAAATTCACTGTTCTGTATTATCTGCTCAGCCTTCGATTTAATCTGTTTTGCTAAACCCTTCTCAATCCTTGTTATCTTTGTGGCTTTTGGTACAACAAGTATTCCAACCCGATAGCTGTTTACTATAAGTGGGATTATCATAAAAAAATTTATATCAAGGCTGTTGAGTACATTATCAACCATTAATACTCTGCTCTCTTCATCTCCAACAAACTTGATACATTCTGATAGAATGGTGCTAATTACCATTCTTTTTTCCATAAACATTATTGTATTAAAATTGAATATATTATCTATTATTTCATCAAGAGTGCTTGATAGGCAATATCTATATGAGAAACGGTTTAATAATTTTATATACTTTGATAGGGCATATTTTTTATTCTTGTATATAAAGAGATCTTCTCTTGTATTAAAATGTTTGATACTAAAAGTGTTAAATGTATTTAGAAAGAGAATTGATGATAAATTCAGCTCTTCGTGAACTATATTTGATAGAGAGAGAGAAATTTCATCACTATATTCAGAATATATAGTAAGTATCGTTGAATTTATTTTACTTAAAATCTCATTTACATAAATATTCATATTATCTTACTTTTATAACTTTTAGGATAAATTTATACCAAACTAGAAATATATCACAACTAATATAATATTGCAAATAAATAAAAAGCAAAAAAAGCTAAACTAATAATTATTTATTATTCTAGTTACACCTCTTTTTTTTGTTTCTATAATAGATTCATCCCTCTATATTTAATCAGTAAATCCACTATAACCGAATTCATTATGTTTTTTTTAAAAATAAAATTGTATAGAACCTCAATTATTCCATTGAACCTTTGACAAAACCTATCTGTTTTTGTATATTTGGACTCATGTTTTTTAAGTTTGTTTTAATATAAAAATAGATGGAGCTATCGATGCAGACAATAGATAATATCAAGAGCGGTGAAAAAATTAGTATTAAAAATGGGGCGATCAATATACCAAACAATCCAATTGTTCCATTTATAGAGGGAGATGGAACAGGACCTGATATAACAAAGGCAATGATCTATGTTGTAGATGAGGCGGTAAAAAAGGCATATAATGGCAGCAAAAAGATTGAGTGGACAGAGATATATGCAGGGGAGAAGTCATTTAACAAAAGCGGTGAGTGGCTGCCTGCTCAAACATTGGAGGCATTTAAAGAGTACCTTATTGGTATAAAGGGGCCATTGACCACTCCAGTAGGTGGTGGAATAAGGAGCCTTAATGTAACTTTAAGGCAAGAGCTTGATCTATATGCCTGCATTAGACCAGTTCGATACTTCAATGGAGTGGTTGCTCCTGTTAAGAGTCCAGAGCTTGTTGATATGGTTGTATTTAGAGAGAACACAGAAGATGTCTATGCTGGTATAGAGTGGAAGAGCGGCAGTGATGATGCGAAGAAGATAATTGACTTCATAAATAAAGAGAGCAAATTCTCTATAAAAGAGAATTCTGGAATTGGTATAAAGATAATGTCTCCTGAAGCAAGCAAGAAGATTGTTAGACGTGCAATTCGCTATGCAATTGATAATGGCAGAGATGTTGTTACTCTTGTTCACAAGGGAAACATTATGAAGTTTACTGAGGGCTCTTTTAGAGAGTGGGGGTATGAGGTTGCAAAAGATGAGTTTGCTGATGTTGTAATAACAGAAAAGGAGCTTGAGGAGAAATATAACAATGTTTTACCTAAAGGGAAGATAAAGCTTAATGACAGAATTGCTGATGCGATGTTCCAACAGATACTTCTTCGTCCAAGTGAGTATCAGGTGATTGTTACACCAAACTTGAATGGTGACTATATAAGTGATGCACTTGCTGCTGAAGTTGGCGGGCTTGGAATGGCACCGGGGGCAAATATGTCAGATACAATTGCTATATTTGAGGCGACTCATGGTACAGCACCAAAATATGCAAATCAAGATAAGGTTAATCCCGGTTCTATTATACTTTCAGCCTGCATGATGCTTGAGCATATGAACTGGAGAGAGGCTATGGATCTTATAATAAATGGATTGGAAAAGACTATATCAAGCAAGATGGTTACATATGACCTTGCTCGCCTAATTAATGGTTCAACAGAGCTTAAGTGCAGCGAGTTTGCAAAAGAGATAGTTAAGAATTTTAACTAATCCCCCTGCCCCCTTTTGTCAAAAAGGGGATTTAAGAATTTTATTTTTTAAAAAAGGGAGAGTGTATATAGCAAGATACATATACATATAACAATGTTATAAATATATAATTTTAAGGAGACTATTTTTGAATATAGGATTACTTCATGCGGCAGATTTTTTTCTAAGGGGTATAGTTCTACTTGGAATATTGATAACAATTCTATCCAATTTAAGAACCATAAGAAAATATAGAATAGAGAATATGCAGAGAAAGACAATAAAGCTCTATAAGACGATAATTAGCGACCTCTCTTTCTATGCATCATGTATGGCTTCGGTTTTTATAGCCTGCTCACTCTGGAGAGTTGGTTCTCTATTGAAATTCTATGAGAACAGAGAGGTAAAGATGGTTTTTCTTAATACTGTACTGCTGGATTATGAATCTTTTATCTCTGTTCAGACGCCAATTTTGATGATATCATTTATAGGGGCAGTGTTGTTTATTGCCTTTTGTGTTATGCGTGTTTTGGCTAATCTACAGCTTGGCAAGAACTTTTCAGATTTTATAGATATAAAAGAGGGAAACACACTTGTTGTTTCTGGAGTCTACTCGAGGGTTAGACACCCAATATATTTGACAGAGATTATGATTCCGCTCTCTGCAAGTCTTGCTCTATTTTCATGGACAACATTCTTGTGGACAATATTTGTAGTTTTGCCACTATTTATAATTAAAGCTAATAAGGAAGATGAACTTTTGGAACACTACTATGGAAGAGAATTTCTATTTTATAAACAGAGAACGAATGCTTTTATACCAGCAATCTTCAAAAAAGATCTATGATGTTGTATATGAGAATAGAGACCTATTAATAGTAAATAAGCCCTTCTTTCTTCCAACAGCAACAGGAGCTGACCAAAGCCTCTGTGATTATCTGTTTCTTGATTATCCTGAAGTAAAGGAGACTGTTGGTTTCAACTCAATGGATGGGGGGCTATTAAATAGGCTTGATAATGAGACTGGTGGGCTTGTTCTCTTTGCAAGAAATAGTGAAAGTTTTAACTATTTTAGATCTGTTCTTAATAAAGAGAGTGTATCAAAATATTACAGCGCAATCATAGATGGAGTTCCTCCTAAAAAGAGCGGAATCATAGACAAAAAGATTACCCACCATAGAAAAAATGCAAAAAAGATGATTATCGTTGAAAATGGTGTTAACTATAGAAAAAGAGAGCGAGAGGCTTTTACAGAGTGGACTCTTATTGATTCTTATGAAGGCCACTCACTTCTTGATATAAAAATTAGCAGGGGAGTAAGACATCAAATTCGTCTTCACCTCTCATCAATTGGTTTTCCCATTGTAAATGACAAACTATACAACAGTAAAACTCATATTAATCCGCTTCTTCCCCATTTTCTATTCTCCTATCGTGTAACTATTCCCTATTATGATAGCATTATTGATGTCTCAATAGAGACGCCATTTTCACTTATTAAAAATAGGAAATAAAATGTTGAAATAAAATGTAAATATTGATAAAGTATAGACAATAATTTTTTTTGAGGGCTTTTTATGAAAAAATATTTATGTTTTTTGTTTGTTTTATTATCTTTTCTATTAGTGTTTGGCTGTAAAAAAAGTAAAAGTACAGAGGACACATCTCTTAAAGATATAAAAGATAAGGGTTTTTTTATAGTTGGCATGGATGATAGCTTTCCTCCTATGGGCTTTAAAAATGATTTTAATGATATTGTTGGTTTTGATATTGATTTGGCCAATGAGGTTGCGAAGAGAATGGGCGTTCTTGCAAAATTCAAGCCTGTTGATTGGAGTGGAGTAATCTTAAGTTTGGAGAAGGGTGACATTGATGTTATATGGAATGGGCTTACAATTACAGATGAGAGAAGAGCAAAGATTGGTTTTTCAAAACCATATTTAAGAAATAGGCAGGTTTTGGTTGTCTTGCCAAATTCAAGTATTACATCAAAAAATGATTTAAGTGGAAAGATTATAGGTTTGCAGCTGGGAAGCAGCAGTGAGATTGCGCTTACTAATAGTATCAATATCTATAATAATTTGAAAGAGGTCAAGAAATATAGTGACAATGTCGAAGCATTACTAGATCTACAATTGAAGAGAGTTGATGCTGTTCTATTAGATGAAATTGTTGCTCGTTACTATATTTTAAAGAAGCCAGAGTTGGTAGTATTGGAAGATAGCCTTGGAGATGAGGAGTATGGTGTTGGTTTTAGAAAGGGAGATACCTCTTTTATAAATGAAGTAAATAGAATTCTTGATGAGATAAAAGTTGATGGAAGTGGTGAAGAGATCTCAAAGCAGTGGTTTGGAGTTAATATACTCTTTTAAGAAAAAGTATTATATTAATTTATAAGATAGATATTAAATAATTTTATTTTTTTATACTGTTTTATGTTCATTAGATTTTTAAATTTGTAGGATAACTTTACTTTATGAAAAAGAGACTTTTTTTTATTCTTATTCTTAATTTTGTTGTTTATGGAATATTTGCACAAAATGTATCAACAACCCCATCTAGTAATCCATCTCAGATAGAGCAGATTCTCAATCTCTCAAAAGAGATAGAGAGGAGCCCAAATAATATAGAACTCTATATATCTAAAGCGGAGTTTGAACTCTCAATTGGAAGCTACCCTGATGCAAAAAGCACCCTCTTAAAAGCGATTGAAATTGATAAGAATAATATAAAAGTTCTAAATTTGTTAGGTTTGGTTACATACAATTTATATCAATATAGTGATTCTGCCCTCTATTTTAAGAGGGCTTTGTCTATAGATAAGAACAATCAGTTTGCTTCCTATTATATATCAATAATAGGTAAGATTCCATCTAGTTCACTATCACAAAGTGTGCCGCCAGCAGCAGCCAAAGGCGATGATTCAAAAAAGAGAAGAGAACCTCAAACAAGTATTTATGAAAATCAAAATATAGATTTTGTGAAAAAGCTTAATGACAACTATCTTGCTAAAAAAGAGAGTTATGATGGTGTAGACTACTTTGTTATGAGCACTTTAAAAAAAGTAATGGTGAAAAATGATAGAGAGAGTGAATATACTATACACTGTTTTATGAAAGTTCTGACTGATAAGGGGCTTGACCACTTTAGAGATTTTCTCTATTTTTATAACTCTAATGAGTATGTGCCATCATTAGAGAAGGCTGGTACATATGATGAGAATCTACAGTTTACAAGTGTAAATAATAAAAATGTTATGTTTATTGATAGAAAAGAGAAGGAATACTCCTATGTATATTCAGACGGAAAATATGTCTCTTTTCCCTTTCCAAATTTGAAAGTTGGTTCTATTGTAGAATATAAGATAAATTTCAAACCTACAGGCAAGAGTGTTAGAAAAAATTTCTTTGACTCATTTTTGTTTGGCTCAAGCCTAAAAACTATGGAAGCAATCTATATAATTTCTTATGACAAGAATCTTCCTTTAAAAATTTATAAGAGTGGAAATAGTATCAGAGAGCAGGAGATTTTGGCAGATAACAATGTTGTATCCAAAACTTTTGTTCAGAAAGATATTGAGATCTATGATCTTCAGGGAGAGACCATAAACATATATTCAGTTGCCCCATTTGTTATGGTATCAGCATATGGAAGCTGGAGTGATTTGGCAAACTGGTACTTCTCAAAGCTTAAAGAGAAGAGTGTTGACGACCCAACAGTTATAAACGCTATTATAGGTACAATTCCAGATTTTTCTAAAAAAAGTAAGCTTGAAAAAATTAATTCACTGTTTCAATATATGCAGAAAAATATAAAATATGCTGATATTGGGATAGGTGAGAGTGCTATATTTCCTCATACACCAAAAGAGGTTTTTGATAATAAGTTTGGTGATTGTAAAGATCAAACAAATCTGCTTCTCTCTCTTTTAAAAAGTCAGGGGGTAGAGGCCTATCCAATGGCCGTCTCTACTGTTGAGAATGTCTCTGTTATTAAAGAGATTCCTGCCTTGGAATATTTTAACCATATGATCTGTTTTGTTCCAGCTCAAGATGGAGTTCCATCTCCTCTCTACCTAGATTCAACAGACTCATATACTCCATTTGATAATATGCCTATTAGAGATCAGGGAGGAAATGGATTCTATTTGGGAAAAGATAATAACTATCAACTTGTAGATTTGCCAGTTATTCCCTATGAGCAAAATCTTTTTGAAGAGAACTATATTATAAAGTCTGATGAAATTGGAAGTGGAACTCTATTTTTTGAAGAGAGGGCATTTGGTAGCTTTTCTGGAATAATTCGTTCATCTTTTCAGGAGAATGCTGATAATAGTTCAGCAAAAAATATATTTTATGAACAGCAAAAACAGAACTACCCCGAGCTTAAACTTGATGGCGTTACTGTTTCTGGTTTTGAAAATAGATCAGGTGGTGTAAAACTTAATTTTATAAGCGATGTAACAAAGTTGTTGGAGGTCTATTTTGATGGAAAACTTGTTATAAAATTTAATGCTTCTGATATGAACTCGATCTTCAATTTTCCTGAGGCGACAAAGTATGATTTTATATCCAACTTCCTATTTAATCACAAAAAACGAGTAGAATATATTGTTCCTGATGGGTATGTTGTAACTGCTAATAATATTAAAAATTTTACAAGAAGTAACAACTATATCGATTTTACATTCAATGCTGATAAAATTGCAGAAAATCATTTTGTGTTTACCATAGATGTTAAAATGAAAAAACGAATTATTGATAGAAGGGATATTCAAGAGCTTATCTACTTTATTGATAACGTTGCCTACTTGGCCAATTTTGAATTAACATTAGAGAATAAAAATCTTGATTTTGAAAAATTTTATGAAAAGCTTTCAGAAAACTATAAGCAGAAAGATGTATATGAAAATTATATCAAGGTGCTACTTGAGAAAAAAGAGTATGAGGAGGCTTTGAAGATTCTTGATAAGGCCATTGCAAGCGTTGATGACAATAGTAATTTTTATATAACAAAAGCCTCTATCCTCTTTGAGCTTGGGAGGTATGATGAGACTGAGGAGACTCTTGCTGTTTTAAAAAATAGAAATGGCAACGATATTACTGTCTACTACTATTATATAGATCTTTATAGAAAGACAAATAATGATACTATGCTTGAAAAAATGTTGCTTGAAGTATTCTCAAAGTTTGGACCTGAAGAGTATATAACAACCTCTCTAACAAACCTCTATATTCAGCAGGGAGACTATAATAGGGCGATTGATTTTGTAAAAAATCTTTTGGTTACTAATCCAAATAATTCAAACTACCATGCAAGTCTTGGTTATATATATTCTCTTATGAAAGATTTTGAGAAGGCAGAGAGTTCACTTTTGGAGAGTATAAGGCTAAATAATAGAAATGCACTTGCTATAAATAACCTCGCATGGCTCTACTGTGAGAATGATATTAATATTAATAAAGCTATCGAGTATGCAAAAAGTGCCTGTGAGTTGGAGCCAAAAAATGAGGCATACCTTGATACTTTGGCTGAAGCTTACTATAAAAATGGCAATTATGATGATGCAATAAAGACAATAAAAGAGGCACTTAAGCTTAGCCCACATCAAACATATCTTATTCAACAGCTTGATAAGATGGAGAAGGCTAAACAGAGTGCTGGCAGTAAAAAATAGTTTTTTTCTAATCCCCCAGCCCCCCTTTCCTTTTTATGAAAGTGGGGGTAAGAAGAGGGGTTGTTGAGGTTGTTTCTATTTATGTAATCAAACTTCCTAAATTATAAAAACTATTTGTGGTATGCAAATCTATTTAAAAAAAAGATAAATCAAAAAGAAGTTTAAATTAGAGAGAAGATTGTTATGGTACATATTGCTATATTTGCCTCTGGAAATGGCTCGAACTTTGAAGCCCTTGCAAAACATTTTGAAAACTCAAGCAATTTTAAGATAGATGTTTTGATATATGACAGAAAAGAGGCTTTTGCTGTAAAGAGGGCAGAGAAGTTTGGCATAGAATCTACCTACGTAGATTATTCTGCAGGAAAAGAGCTGGCAGAGGACTATATAATTGGTATCCTAAAGAGAAAAGATATTGATATAGTTTTTTTAGCTGGCTTTATGAGAATCCTATCAAAAAAAGTTATAGATATTGGAATCCCAATAGTAAATATCCACCCATCTTTACTTCCAAAGTACAAGGGGACTCACTCTATTGAGAGGGGCTATAACTCTGATGATGAATATATTGGTGTTACTATCCACTATGTAAACGAAGGGGTTGATGAGGGAGAGATAATTGTTCAAGAGTCAATTCCGCTTGATAAGAATAAGACATTGGCAGAGGTTGAGGATGAGATCCACAAACTTGAACATAAGTTATACTGCTCTACAGCTGATATGCTTTGTAACAAATTACTTTAGTAATATATACATCTACCAATTTTAGCTATTTATAAAGTTTTATTACTACGAGGTTACTATTAATATTTAACAAGCTACAAATACTTTATCTTTTGTGTTACTTATCATTAAGTAGATATACAATGAGCGAACGCTACTCAAAAAAGAGAGAAAAAAAGAAAAAGTAATTTTATATAGGCTTTTTTGTGTGTCACGTTATTTTTGCTCGTTATATATTTTCGTATTGACATGTAAACCAGAAATTAGGTATTTATAGCTTGTTAAATATTAATAGTAACTTCGTAGTAATAAATGTTTACTAACCATTGAAGTGTAATATTTAGTTGATAAAAAAGAATAATATTTTTTTGTATTGCTTTTTATGGTAAATAGATTATACTTAAATCTGAAACGGTTTGTAGTATCCACTTTGAGGCTCAACCCCTTATAGAGTGGGTGCTCACCAAGGAGATGCACGCCCATATTTGCTTATGGGCTGGTGACTTCTTTTCTTGGTGGGGAGCATCAGCGGTTGACCTATGCTTTTGTGGGCGTGCCTGTTTTTTTAAAAAAGAACTAAATGGTCGATCCGCGCCTTCAACACATTTGTCTGCGGGCTGCTGCTCCCTTTTATTTTTTATTAGCGTTCATCTATGAAGTGCAACTTTCTTGAGAAGTAATATATCAAACAGCTTTAACTCTCCAGTCAGTGTAGTTGGTATTATTAATACAATAGTATTAAACTGACCATTTGCTATTAAAATAACCACTGATGACCTAATTACTACCCAATATTGTTGTAAAAATCTTGCCAAAAATGGTAAAAAGAGGTATAAGCATAGTCTAGATCGCTGTTTTCATTTTTAATTAGGTTTTAAAATTTTTATATAAATAAAGAAGAAAAAAGGAGTATGAAACAATGGCTAAAAAAATTTTGTATTCAAAAGAGGCTAGGGAGTCTCTAAAAAAGGGAGTTGATGCTGTTGCAAACGCCGTAAAAGTAACTCTAGGACCACGTGGAAGAAATGTTGTATTGGACAAAAAATTTGGAGCGCCTGCAATTACTAACGACGGTGTTACTATAGCAAAAGAGATTGAGCTCTCTGACGCTTTTGAAAATATGGGAGTTCAACTTGTAAAAGAGGTCTCTACAAAGACTAATGATGTTGCTGGAGATGGAACAACAACTGCTACAATTTTGGCTCAGGCATTGGTTTCTGAAGGACTAAAAAACGTTACAGCAGGTGCAAACCCTATGTCTTTAAAGAGAGGAATGCAAAAAGCTTGTGATTTAATCGTTGAAGAGATTAAGAAAAATAAGATCAATGTAAAAGAGGAGCACATCTCTAAAGTTGCTTCTATCAGTGCAAACAATGATGAGATTATTGGAAACCTTATTGCTGATGCAATGAAAGAGGTTGGAAATGATGGAGTTATCACTGTTGAGGAGTCAAAGACTATAGAGAATGAATTAAAAGTTGTTAAGGGTATGCAGTTTGATAGAGGATTTATCTCTCCATACTTTGCAATAAGATCTGAAAATGGTGTTATTGAGTTTGATGATGCTTTTATCCTTATTCATGAGAAAAAAATCTCATCTTTGAAATCTTTGGTTCCTATTTTGGAGCAAATTCTTCAAATGCAAAAACCTCTTCTTATAATTTCAGAGGACATTGAGGGTGAGGCTCTAACAGGTCTTGTTGTAAACCTGCTTCAAGCTGGTTTAAAAGTGTGTGCTGTAAAAGCTCCGGGCTTTGGTGACAGAAGAAAGGCAATGCTTGAAGACATCGCTGTTCTTACAGGTGGTGTTGTTGTTTCTGACGAACTTGGAATGCAGCTTGAAAAGACTACTATACAAAATTTAGGTAGAGCAAAAAAGATCAAAGTGGACAAAGATAATACACTAATCTCTGAAGGGTATGGTTCTGAGAAAGATAGAGAGGATAGAATTGCGACATTAAAGAAACAAATTGCTGAAACTACAAGTGACTATGACAGAGAGAAGCTTCAAGAGAGACTTGCAAAGTTATCAAATGGTGTTGCTGTATTAAGCATTGGTGCTCCAACTGAAGTTGAGTTGAAAGAGAAGAAGGCTCGTGTTGAGGACGCTTTGGCAGCAACTCGTGCTGCTGTTGAGGAGGGAATTGTTCCTGGTGGCGGAATCACATTGATACATTGTGCTAAAATTTTAAAAGGATTTAAATCCACTGATCCCGATGAAGCACTAGGTGCAAAAATTGTTGCAAAGTCAGCAGAGTTTCCTCTTAGATATATAGCTGAAAATGCTGGTATTGAAGGTTCTGTTATTGTATACAAACTCTCTCAAAAACCTTGGGGAACTGGCTTTAATGCTCAAACTCTACAGATAGTAAATATGATTGATGCTGGAATTATGGATCCTGCAAAAGTTGTTAGAACTGCATTGCAAAATGCAATTTCTATTGCTTCTCTAATTATTACAACAGAGACACTCGTTGCTGATGAGAAAGAGGATAAACCACTTCCACAAATGAATCCTGGTATGGCAGGAATGGATGGAATGTACTAGAATTTAGAGTATAATATTAGAGATCAAAGAGGTGTTTTATACACCTCTTTTTGTTTTTTTCTAATCCCCCATAAAATCAGAGAGGAATACTCTTTTTGTATAAAATATCTGTCAAAAATGACGTGGTGAATCAAAAAAACTTTTCAAAAAGGAGGTATTTTTATATAAAAAGAGAATTTCTTTTCTAATATTGCTCTATACAAGTCGCTTTTTGTTGGATTTTACAAGTAAAATAGACAAAAAGCTTTGTCGTACAGAGCAATATTAGAAAAGAAGTTTAATCCTAAACATTTAACAATAGAGCAAAAAGTTAATTTTTATTTGGGAGTAAGATATAGAATAGTTTAATATTCTTTATTTTTTTTAGAATCCATTTTCTATTTACTTTTAAAGTAAGAGATGATAAAATGAGAAATATTAGATAAAGTTGATCTGTTGCAAAAGAATTTTAGGAGATAGGTTTATGGCGAAGAAATGTTATGTTGGAATAGATGTTGGAGGAACATCTGCAAAAATTGGATTGGTTGATCTTGATGGAGCTATTATTCAAAAAGAGGCAGTGCAAACATTAAACTCTCCTGATTGGCAGACTATTATAGATGAGATGTTGATTCCTGTCTCCAAATGGGTAGATGAGAAAGATAGTGATGGACATAAACTCTATAGTATAAAGGGAATTGGGATTGGAACTCCGGGCTTTGTTAATAAGAAGACTGGAATATTATATAACTCTGAAAACATACCAGGGCTTATAAATGCGCCATTTGTTCCATATATTGCTGAAAAATTTAATGTACCTGTCTATGCTGACAATGATGCAACGTGTGCTGCAATTGCAGAACACCTATTTGGTGCAGGAAAAGATTTCTCTGACTTTCTTATGGTTACTGTTGGTACAGGGATTGGTGGTGGGCTTATTCTCGACAACAAAGTTTATCGAGGGGTAAATGGATTCGCTGGTGAGCTTGGACACATCATCGTTGTAGCTGAGGGGAGAGAGTGTACCTGCGGAAACAAGGGTTGTATAGAGTCCTATGCAAGTGCAACCTCCATTATTAAGAGAATAAAAGAGGGTATAAAGAAGGGCTATATTAAGACCTATAATGATGTTGATAATATAAATGCTAAAGTTATATTTGAGAAGGCTAAGGAGGGGGACCCATACTCAATTGATGCAATTGATAGTGCAGCAAGATATCTGGGCAGAATGCTTGGTGGACTTGTCAATCTTCTCAATGTTGGTGCTATTATTATTGGCGGCGGTGTCTCTGTTGAGGATTACTTTATTAAAAAAATTGAGTTCTATGTAAATCAGGTTGCATGGTTTATGTTTACAAAGGATTTAAAAGTTATTCCTGCAAAACTAATGAATGATGCAGGTATAATTGGAGCTGCTTCGCTTGTTATTGATGGTGAAAAAAATAGAGTTGATACAACAGTGTAATAATATTACTATAATTAAGTGTGCCTATTTTTTAATTCAGGATAAATCCTTTTAGAACAATTAATTTCTCATTGTTATATTTAGAAGTGGAGAGTGCTGTACATATATCACATATATTATGTAGGAAGATAATGAATTAGATAAATACTTATTGGACTACTGCTAAATTGGAGAGTAGCCACGCTATTATTAAACAGAAATAAAAACTTAAGGAGAACTTTTTTCTATGAAGAGTATATATTTGGGCATGACTGGAGATATTATTCATCCAGGGATTATTAATATTATCAATGAGGGAGCAAAATTGGGCAAGCTAACCATTGGACTTCTAACTGATTCTGCTACTGCAGCGCATAAACGTCTCCCATATCTAACTTATGAGCAGAGAAAATATGTTGTTGAAAATTTAAAGGGAGTTTCTGAAGTTGTTCCGCAGGAAGAGTGGAGCTATGTTCCTAATTTGAAGAAATATAGGCCAGATATTATTATTCATGGTGATGATTGGAAGAGTGGCCCTCTTTGTAAAGTTAGAGATGAGGTAATTCTCACTATGAAAGAGCTTGGAGGTGAGGTTGTTGAGATTCCCTATACAAAGGGTGTAAACTCCTCTGCAATACATGATGCTCAAGCAAGTATTGGAACAACTCCAGACATTAGATTAAAAACTTTAAAGAGGCTCTTGGCTGTAAAGCCAACAATTAGAATTATGGAGGCCCACTCAGGGCTCTCAGGGTTAATTGTGGAGAACAAAGAGGTTGTCTGTGGTGATGAGGTTCGCCACTTTGATGGGATGTGGATATCAAGTTTAACTGACTCTACAGTAAAAGGTAAGCCAGATATTGAGGCTGTTGATCTTACAACTCGTTTGCACAGTTTGACCGATATTATTGAGTGCACTACGAAGCCCATTATTTATGATGGTGATACTGGTGGAAAACAGGAGCACTTTGTATTTACTGTTCGTACATTGGAGAGAAATGGTGTCTCTGCTGTTATAATAGAGGATAAGGTTGGGTTAAAGAGAAATTCGCTCTTTGGGACAGAGGTTAAGCAGGAGTTGGCATCTATACCAGAATTTTGTGAAAAGATTCAGGCAGGAAAAAGAGCTCAAGTAACAAAAGAGTTTATGATTATTGCACGTCTTGAGAGCCTTATTGCTGGACTCCCTGTATCAGATGCACTTGAGCGTGCCTATGCTTATGTGGCAGCTGGTGCTGATGGTGTTATGATTCATAGTAAAGAGAAATCGGGCTTGGATATAAAAGAGTTTTGCGAAACTTTTCATAAAGATTATAAGCATGTTCCTATAATTTTAGTTCCAACAACCTACAATCAATATACAGAGAAGGAGCTTGGAAGCTGGGGGGCTAGAATTATTATCTATGCGAACCATCTCTTGCGCTCATCATATCCAGCAATGGACAAGACAGCTGAACTTATTTTAGAGCATGGAAGATCATTAGAGGTAGAACCGCTCTGTATGCCAATTAAAGAGATAATCTCCCTAATTCCAGAGAGCAGATAGAGGAAAAAAGTATGATAAATCCAAGTTTTTTATATGAGAAATTGTCAGAAAGAGGAACAGATTTTTTTTCTGGTGTACCAGATTCACTTTTAAAAAGTTTTTGTGCGTATATAACAGATCATAGTAAAAGAGATAATCATATTATTGCTGCAAATGAGGGTGCCGCTGTTGGTTTAGCTGCTGGTTACCATCTTGCAACAAAAAAAACAGCTCTAGTTTATATGCAAAATTCAGGAATTGGAAATGCAATAAATCCACTACTTTCGTTAGCTGATGGCGAGGTCTATCAAATCCCTATGCTTCTATTGATAGGGTGGCGAGGGGAGCCCAATGTTAAAGATGAGCCGCAGCATATCAAGCAGGGAAAAGTTACACTTTCTCTTCTTGAGGCTATGGGGATTCCATATGCTATTATGGCTAATGATGAAGTGGAGCTTGAGAAGCAAATTGAGCTTATATATGAGCACTTCTCTAAAAATGGTGTGCCATATGCACTTGTGGTAAAAAAAGATACTTTTGCCTCCTATAAATTGAAAAGCAGCTCAAACTCAAGAGAGAGTCTTACCCTAACAAGAGAGAGTGCAATTGAGGAGATCATCAAAAGCTCAAAAGATGATGAGATCTATATTTCAACAACAGGGATGGCTTCCCGTGAACTATATGAGCTTCGTGAAAAATTGGGAGAGACACATAGTCGTGATTTTCTTACTGTTGGTTCTATGGGTCACGCTTCACAGATAGCTTTGGGGGTAGCCCTACAAAAACCGGAGAGATCAGTTACCTGCCTTGATGGAGATGGCGCACTCTTAATGCACATGGGCTCTCTTGCAATAGTTGGAAATAGAAAACCTAACAATTTTCGTCATATTGTTTTAAATAATGGGGTGCATGACTCTGTGGGAGGGCAGCCAACAGTAGGTTTTGAGGTAGATATTGTTGCTATTGCTCAAGCTTGCGGCTATGAAACAGCACTTTCAGTAGAAACATTGGAGGAGTTATCTCATGCATTAAAAGAGGTAAAAAAGTATCCTGCTCTAATTGAAGTGTGTGTAAAAAAAGGTGCAAGAGATGATTTAGGGCGTCCAAAATCGACTCCTATAGAGAATAAGATTGCATTTATGGAGGAGCTAAAATGATACGACAAGCTGTAATTATGGCGGGTGGATTGGGATCACGCCTTAAGGAGAGAACAACTCTTATGCCAAAGGGTTTTATTGAGATAGATGGTACTCCTATGGTAGAGCAGTCGATACGAAAACTATTTTCTGTGGGAGTTGAGGAGATCATCATTGGCACTGGGCACTGCAGAGAGTGGTATGAGGAGCTTGCAAAGCGCTACCCTTCTATCAAGTTAGCACATAATGAGAGATATGCTGAAACTGGCAGTATGGGGACTCTTGCCGTTTGTGCTCCTCTTGTATATGGTGATTTTCTGCTCTTGGAGTCAGATTTGATCTATGATATAGCTGGCTTAAGAGTTCTAATAAATGATAGTCATAAAAATACTATTCTTGCATCGGGCGAGACAAAATCTGGCGATGAGGTCTATCTTGAAGCCTCTGAAGATGGTTTTTTGAAAAAACATTCAAAAAAAATAGGTGAAATAGGGGCTCTCTCTGGAGAACTTACAGGTATAACAAAACTAACAAAAGCAACTTTGGATAAGATGGTTCTATATATGAATACCCATCTATCGGATCAACCTAAAATGGAATATGAGAGTGCAATGTCAGCAGTTTCAAGCAGTGAAAAAGAGAATAAGATATTTATTAGGAAGATTGAAAACTATCTTTGGCGTGAAATTGATGATGAAACACATCTTGAAATGGCGGAAAAAAATATCTATCCTAAGATTAAAGAGGCTGAAAGCCTCCTAGCAATTAGACGTGAAGTGCTCTTAAATCCGGGACCAGCAACAACAACCGACAGTGTTAAATATGCGCAGGTTTGTGCAGATATATGTCCAAGAGAAAAAGAGTTTGGTGAGGTGATGGAGTGGATCGTCGATGAGCTTTCCCTATTTGTTGGAGAGGCAAATACTATAGAGACCATACTTTTTGGAGGATCGGGAACGGCTGCTGATGAGGTGATGATCTCATCTTGTGTTCCAGATAGCGGTAAACTTCTAATTATAGATAATGGAGCTTATGGTGCACGTATGAGCAAGATGGCGGAGGTATATCGTCTCAATTTTGAGGTCTATAAGAGTGAGAGTTATACACCGCTTGATATAGAGAAGGTTAAAGCAAAACTCTTAGATGGCAAATTTACCCATCTTGCAATGGTCTATCACGAAACAACAACAGGGATTCTAAATCCTGTTCCAGAGCTTGGACGCTTTTGTCAAGAACATAACATTACTACAATTGTTGATGCTGTTAGTGCATTTGCAGCAGTTCCTATCGATATGAATCGTGATGGAATAGATTTTATGGCATCAACCTCAAATAAAAACATTCAAGGTATGGCTGGTATTGCTTTCGTTTTTGCTAGAAAAGAGGCACTGGAGAAGACAGCTAGTTACCCTATGCGAAACTACTACTTGAATCTTTGGGATCAATATAGCTACTTCAAAAAGACAAAGCAGATGCGCTTTACTCCAGCAGTTCAAATACTCTACGCTCTTCGTCAGGCAATTATTGAAACAAAACTTGAGACAATCGAAAAACGTTATGCTCGTTACATTGCGTGCTGGGAGGAGCTTCTTAAGGCTATCGAAAAGCTCAATCTTACAATGCTTGTTCCAAAGTCTATTCAGTCAAAGCTTATCGTAGCGATTCTTGAACCAGACTCTAAAAAATATAATTTTGAAACTTTTCATGATTTGGCTAGGAGTCACAGTTTTACTATCTATCCTGGGAAACTTTCTGATGCAAACACTTTTCGTATTGCAAACATTGGAGATATTAAACCAGAAGAGATGGTACGTTTTACAAAGGTGCTTGAGGAGTATATGAATAGCTTGAAATAGAGTTGTTATTGAAGATAGAGTTAGAGATTTTAAGATATTGACTCAAAATTACTGCTCTACATAGAGATAGATAAATGTAAAGAGAGGGAGATAGAAAAAATATTTTACTCCCTCTCTTTATTATAAATAGGTGTAAAAAAATAGTTTTACTTACCTTTGCGATGAGGTCTAAAGGCCTGCATCAAAAATTGTCTATTTGCTCTTGTCGCAGGAAATATTCCAGAGTCACTTAGAGATCTAATATCTTCAATTTCATAAAATATGTCGGGATCTATCTTTTTTATAGTATTAGTTACATCTTTTATATGAATTCTATCAGCTATGGTAAATAGGAAATCAACCTCACCATATGCACCTTCACCTCGAAGCCTTGTAACGCCAAAGTTTTTAGATCTCAAAACTTTCATTATTTCTTCTGTCTTCTCGTCAGTAATTATTCTAATGCTTACCATTCCGATTGAGAGCTTTTCATCTATATTAAGTCCAATAAATGTTCCAATAGCAAAGCCGCCAGCATAGGCGATATAGTAAAGCGGGTTTGATAGATTTTTCATAACCTGGCTAACCACAACTATCCAGATCAGAACCTCAAAAAAGCCCAATATTGGAGCTATATTTTTTAATCCTTTCGAAACAAATATAACCCTTACAGTTCCAATACTCACATCCAACATTCTTGATAAACAAATAAGTATGGGCATAATAATCCATACCCATACCCAACTATTCATAAAAGCAGCGAAGTCCACTTTAATTATTCCTTTATAAATTCATTCAATTGATAAATGATAAATATCTATTTTCTAAAAAAATTATAAATGCTCTATTAAACTGATTCCATCCATCTCTTTTGGTTTTTGCATACCCATTACTTCCATCATAGTTGGAATAACATCAGCGAGCTTTCCGCCCTCCTCTTTTATTCTTATCCTATTTTTTTGAAGTTCTGCTCTCTTTGAGATGATATGAAACCAAACTAAATTACTTGTATGTGAGGTCATAGGCTCTTGTGTTATATAGTCCACCATCTGTTCTGAGTTGCCATGATCTGAAGTAAGGAAGACAACACCATCTTTCTTCAAAATCTCATCAACAACATATCCAACACACTCATCAACAACATTACAAGCCTTGGCAGCAGCCTCATAGTTGCCAGTATGTCCAACCATATCAGGGTTTGCAAAGTTCAAAACTATCACATCATATTTTTCAGATTGAATAGCTTCTAGCACTTTGTCTTTAACTTTGTAGGCACTCATTTCAGGTTTTAGGTCATATGTTGCAACATCTTTTGGAGACTCAACCAATATGCGCTCCTCTCCATCAAAAATAATATCACTTTGACCATTGAAGAAGAATGTTACATGGGCGAATTTTTCTGTCTCTGCAATTCTAAGCTGCTTCATGCTATTTTTTGAAATGATCTCACCAAATAGATTGGATAGCTCTTGGTTTTGGAAAACTACACCAACCTTTGCTCTAGAGCTGTTAGCAACATTGTCATAATATTCTGTGAAGCATATATAATCAAGATTCTTTATATTCTTTGTTTCAAACTCTTTGAAGCCATCTAAAACAAAAGCCTTTGTTAGCTCACGCGTTCTATCCAACCTATAGTTGAAAAAAATAACTGCCTCATCATCAGATACAGTTGCAAAATTATTTTTTATTGTACGAGGTTTTATAAACTCATCAGTTTCACCCTTTGCATAGGCATCATCAATAGCATCATAGATATTATCAAAGCTATTCTCAGCCTTTCCATTCACTAACATATCATATGCAACCTTTACTCTCTCCCATCTGTTGTCTCTATCCATTGCATAGAATCTACCAATAACAGAGCCAAAGACCCCAACACCATATTTAGTGATTGCATTATCTATAATTTTTACATATTTCTTAGCAGATTCAGGAGGAGTGTCACGTCCGTCACTAAAAACATGTATAACAACCTGCTCTTTTTTTAGACCAATGCGAGCTGCCATATCGAGCAGTGCAATTAAATGGTCATCATGAGAGTGAACACCTTGATCTTGAACAAGCCCATATAGATGGATCTTCTTACCATTCGATTTTATTTTTTTAAATGTATCTATTAGAGTCTGGTTTTTAAAAAACTCACCAGTATCAATATTTCTGCTTATTCTTACAAGTGATTGATATACAACTCTTCCAGCACCAAGATTTAGATGTCCAACCTCACTTGATCCTTGATTGCTTGGAGGGAGCCCCACATTTTCACCTGATGCAACAATGAATGCTGTTGGGTAGTTTTCTGTATAGTGTATATGATTTTTTGGGTTGGAATTATAGACTGCATTAGATTTAAAATCTGGATTATAGCCCCAACCGTCTCTTATTAATAACATATATGGTTTTTTCATAATTTTTCACTCCTAAATGTATATATTAAAACTATAACAAAAGAAAATTTAAATGTCAAAATGTTTACATATAAAAATAAGCCTATCCATGCAATAGCAAAGGTAGGCTTTAAAAGTATTAAGTAGTAGTAATTATTCTACATTTTCTGTATCATTAGTTGGTTCTTCATCATTTGAAAAAATATTGGAAAAATCCGTATCATCTGCAGTTTTTTTCTTAAATTCCATACCAAAGATAGATAGAATCTCTCCATCTTCTGAAATTTCAAACTTTTCTCTCTTTTCTTCGCTCATTTCTATATTTTCTTGAGCTATCCAAGCACTATTTTCCATATCAAATATCTCTACTTTATTAATAGCAAAAGAGCCATTTTTAACATCTGTGTAGAAATATTTGATCTCAAGAATACCAAGCACAGAACCCATTTTAAAGTGTATGTACTTATTTGTCCAATCCAAATCAGATACAACAAAAGATAGAGGATTTTCATCACTACCTTGTATAGATCGCCACTCTCCAAGTAATCTTTTATCTACTTTGGGACCACAAGATACTATTGTTAACAATAGAACTGGTAACATCATAAATACTATTTTTTTCAATTTAAACTCCCTAAATTTTAAGTTTTACTACTATCGCAAATAATTAATTTTAAAGCAAGCTTTAGCATATAATAAATCAATAAATATCTATTATAAAATGGATTTTACTCTCTATCATAACCAATCCCATCCATTGTTAGATCACTATAATCATAGGAGATAATAAAATCATCTGTTATATCTGTATCAACATGGTTTACCCAACTGCCATTACTATAATCTTCAGAATAGACAGAGGTGTATGTTCCATTAAAGTTAGTACCGCTAGGGATAAAATTACTAGAAGGAGTCAAATTATCATAATTTACTCTTGAGGTTAATAGGCTATTATATGTATAAAAAATAAATTGTCCCTCATAACTTGTCTGTTTGTATATGTCGCTTACATAGATATAATCTACCCAGTCAATATAATCGCTTGTTGTATCTCTTGCTTTCCACTTGCCAAGTACAGGATGGAGAGCAATAACAGATATTATTGTTTCGTTTCCCTCATCATTGGTTGCTGTTAATATTGTAGAGCCCTCAATGCCCCACTTTATAGTCGCACTAGTAGAGCTGCTTGTTGTTATACTTGCTATATTTTGATCTCTTATTTTCCAAGTTACAGATTCATTACTTGTTATTGTTACTGTTTTGCCTGCTTCAATGTCAACTTCGGATAGTGAGAGAGAGGGGTAGGTTGGAGTGCTACTATTACTTTCATCACACCCAATAAAAAATAGTAGAGCCACTATTGTTACAAGAAGCACTCTTTTTAAATACATTCTATACCTCCTAAAAATATTTTCTATTTGTAAATTTATAACTTACCTGTAAAATAAACATTTTAGCAATGTGAACATATCGATTATACCATAATACCCTCTTTTTACAATATAATAATTCTCTGTTTTTAAAAATATTTTAGATCTAGGATTATAATTCTAGGTCATTTTAAAAGTTTTTTTTAAATAAATACAAATATATCTTGTATTTATTTATTAAAATTTGCAAAATTTGGTTAAAAATCTAATGAATGGTATTGAAAAATAAAATAAAATAGACTATAATTGAAAGATAAATGTTTATTTTATAGGTGAAAAAATGAAAAAACTTTTAGTTTTGTTATTATGTAATGTCAACTTTATTATTTTCAGCCAAAATAGTGATTTAGGTTACTATATGGGTATTAAAATGGGAATGAAAATTGATGAAGTCGAAAAAATATTAGATGATAAAAATATCTATTATAACCTATCAAAAGGCTTGAGTGTTAGTATAATAGGGTTTAATCACTACAAATCTTTTAAGAGACCTGCTATATCAGCTTTTTATGATGATGATAATCGTCTTGTTTATAGTATTGAGAGCAAGAAGCTCAGATTTAAAATGAGTGATAGTGAAGAAATTGTTCTATATTTTGGTAATGATATACTTTATCAAGCAGAGAAGATAATAAAAAAATATAAGGGAATTGATTTAAAAGGTGAACTGAATAGATTGATAGCGAAGTATGGTATTTGCAGTGAAGAGACATTTGAAGACATCAGAGGGAAGGAGTCGTCAGAATATCAGTTTTATTTATGGAGAAAAGAAAATTTGGCAGTAGAGCTTATAATGGAAGTTGTCAAAGACAAGAAAGGTAAAATAAAGGATATAGAGTCTATATCTGTCTCAGCTTTGGATTTTAGTATGCCGCTTCAATGGGAGAAGACTTTAAATGATAAAAAAGATGAATATGTAAGAACAAAGGATCTGAAAAAACCATAGATAAATATTGTTATAGACAGCTTAACTAAGAGCAATATTCAAATATATCAACTAATTTGTTTAAAATTATATGAGGTTAAATTTTTTTGTTAGATAAAGTATAATAAAGAGTCTTGCACTGTTTTCTCTTGATGTGGTGCTATCTTTTACTATCTTTTGTATAACATACTCACCATAGAGCTCCTTTCTTTTTTCCAACTGTTCGAGCTCTTTCTTTAGCCAAAGCTTTGTTTGAATTCCAAGCATATCTATCGATTTTTTTAGGTTATCATGCACCTCTTTAGACAAAAGCTCTCTTGCATCGCTTTTGTATCTGTATAAAACTTGTAGAAATAGAAACTGCTTTCCAATATCAAGTGTTAAAAATTTGCTTGATACTGAAAATAGGTAATTGTTAAATTCAGTTACAGCTTCTGATGGCTCCCTGTTCATATCCTCTATCAGTTTGTCAAAACTTGTCTTTAGAAAATCGTCTGCAATGGTCTCTTTGCTAAATATTGGCATTGATTTTTGCCTTACAGTCTCTTTTGAGAGTTTTTTTAATAACTCTTGAACAAGACTCTCATCTTGCCCTGCAAATACAGTCATTCCTGTTTTGTCATACTTATTTATAAATTCTGAATCAAACTTATTCGTTAGGCTATACTGCTTGCATGCCTCCATTACAGTTAATATTAGATATGCAAATCTCATATTATTTGTCTTCTGCTGTAAAAATTCGGATAATAGAAATATCATTGCCTTAAAGAGAGCTCTGTCATTGAAATCTGTCTTATTTTCTAATGATGGGTAGACATATGTTGTGTATACATCAATCCATTGCAAAAGGTTTCCAATAGAGTCATTTTCACCTTTATCTTTGCTTCCAGCCTTTAGATGCTCATCTTCCAAGTGAATTATTGTATCAATAATTGGTGATATTAGAGATGTATCAAAAAAATCTCCAATATCATCTTTTAATAGTTCAATCTCTTTCTCTTTAGCGGATAGGTCACTGTTGTAGTTGTAGCATACTCTATTTATAGAGAAGAGCCATAGAGCCATCTTTTTACTATTAACCTCAAAGCGAATATACTCTCCAAGAAGCTCATGTATAAGTGCCAAATCTACACTATCAAACTTTGATGCAACCACTGGATGCTTAAACCATTTTGCACAGAACTTATCTATTATACTATAAAAATATTTCAGCTCAACATCACTCTCTTTGAAATATTCTATAACATCTAGAATAGGCTTTACAGTACTTCTATCATCCATAATATTTTTTTAAAACTCCGTTTTTAGCTCTATCTTTTATCTTTAGATGATAGTCTCTTAAATAGAATTCTTACTAGTCCGATTTTTCCAAAAGTAACATAGTATATAAGTGCTATTAGGAGAACAATAGGAACTCCAAGGAATACAAGTCCAAGTATGAAGAAGAAGAAGCCATATAGGAAGTTTAAGAACATCAAACCAAAATCTTTTAGCCCTGCAAGTATTGAAGGAAGTGGTTTTACTTCACTTTTTGTTCCAGGTACAGAGAAGTATACATCTATTGTAGAGTAGGTTACGCTTTTTGAAAGGTCTTTGAAGCCTCTCTCAAAATTTTCTAGGTCTACAATTCTTCTGTTTAATTCAATCTCTACTTTTATTGCCTCTTCTACATTTTTTGCTGAAGCAAGATATGATTGAAGTCTTGCAACCATTATCTTCATATTTTTTACTCTATTCTCCAAATCGTAGTATCTTGATGTAACATCTTCTATATAGGTATTTGCAGACACTATAATTCCCATCTTCTCTATCTCACTAAAAAATTGGTCAAATTTTTCAGCAGGGATCTTTATAGTGTAGTTTGAACTTGCTGTGTTTGATGAAGATGACTCAATAAAGCCTTTATATTCTTCTACCTTCTTATTTATATCATTTTCAACTTTATTTAATGTTGAAACACTTACACTGATAGAGCCTCTCTTTATTATCTTTTTATCACTCTCGTTGGCTTGTGGTTCTGCTTGTTCTGCACTTGCCCCCTCTGTAGCAGTATCCATCATTACATTATTATATGTCACACCCATCTTTGCAGAGGGGCTTACAACACCTCTACTCATTAATCTATTTTCATGATAGGAGTCAGTTTTTCCACCAAAATTGTTCATAAACTGAGTTACATTGCTACAGCTAAAGATAAAAATTAATGCAGCTGAAATAAATATCAATCCTTTTTTCATAATACACCTCTCTAAAATTGTTTTATTCTTTTTTTAAAAGCTATAACTTTTTTAAAAAAAAGACAATAAAACTATGTTGATGAAACAATCTTTTTATAATTCATCATCCTCTTCAAGTACATCTTTAACATCATCTTCAGAAGAGTTTGAATTTCCATCACTCTCTTCTTCTATATATAGACCAGTACCACCCAACTTTCCAGAGTTTAGATAGTAGTACATTGCAGAGATGAAACTGTATGTTACACTTATTGCCTGTATTATAGGCACTCCCTGAAATTTTTTCTTTTGATCATCATAGCCATATGCAAGTTCAAGTTTCTCTTCTGGGTTTTGCAGCAGCAATCTCTCTCCTTGATAATCTCTTATTATTCTTTCCAATATAATTGCGAAGCTCTTAAAATATTGAGATATCTTATTTCTAATATTGACAAAAAGCTGATACCTCTTATCTTTTATCTGTATCCTCTTCTGTCTTATTATCATAGGTGAGTTTGCATACTCTATATCAAGTTTACTGTTTTGATCTAAAAGCCCATGATAATCTCTTAATAAGTTATTAATTTCTGAATATTTTATATTGAGTTCGTCAAGCTCTGTTCTTATATCAACCTTTTTACCTTTGTCACTTCTTGAAACAAGCTTTATTTGTGAGGTTGTTTGAAGAAATAGATACTCCTCATCGAATTCTTTTAAGAGAACATATATTTCAAGCATCTTCTCATTTTTTTCAAAATTTCTTATCTTAACATCATCTTTTTTTCGAATATCTATATTGCTTACAACTTTATCAATTAGCTCAAGTCCTTTTTGTACAGACTTTGGCATCTTTTCTAGATCTTTCTTTTCTATATCATCCTCTATTTTTTTCTTTGCTTCCTCTTTTTCAATTGCAAGTTGGGCCAAATACTCCTTTTTCTCCTCAACAAGAGCCCTTGTTAAAGCTCCAATCTCCTCATTTGGATCAAGGTTGGCCTCTCTGTTCATATAGAAATATTCAAAAGGGGTACGTCTTCCCACATTGTAGTTAATTATTGTGTGGAATGCAGGGAAATAGTAGCCAAAGAGAAGATCTATTGCTCTATTTATCTCCTGTTTGTTCATATATGCAGATTTTTTTGAAATTGTCTCATAAGCCATCATGGCTTTAATAAAGACACCCTTTATTGTCTCTGAATATGGATAGAGCGGAATTAACTCTCTATATATCAAAGAAATAGAGTCAACAATCTCTTCACATCTTATTTTGCTGCTTCTTTGAAAATACTCCTGTATCTTTTTTAATACTTTTGTCTTGTAGAGGTTATACATTCTTAAGATAAGTTCAACATTATATGAGCCATCTTTGTTTAGGAGTTCATACAGCTCCCACTTATGAGCTGGTTCCATTCCAAGTATCATATCTACAGAAAGATGAAGGGTGCTTAATAGGTTGCTAAATTCATCTCTCATACTTTTAGTAAATTTTACAGAGAAGCTGCCAGCAAATCCCCAATATCCCTTGAAGAGACCGCTCAAGAATTCTGAAAATGGATATTGTCTTGTTGTCTTTTTTCTTCCCAAGAAAGAGAGCTCTTCGCCTTTATTAAAGCTATAAGACTCTTTTCTATTCTGCATTATTGTGCTTGTGTTTGGGACAGAAGTGCCGCCCAACTTTGATTTTGATCTGCTTTGTTTTGAGGCAGGTCTTTCGGGCTTCTCTTTTATGACCTCGCCCCCCTTCTCTACAAATTTATTAAACATTGAATTCCTATCATCATCATCCATGTGTTCAATGTTTAATTTTTTTTTGGTTTTGTCTATTTCTGATGCCATATATGACCTCTTATATAATATTCTAAACCTTCTATTAAAATAATAAAAAAGATTTGGAGTTTTATTTAATTTTCGGACAGAAGCACTATAACTTCAAAAATAATTTTAAATAGTTAAAACAAAAAGCCTCTATAAATTAAGGTAGCATTTTTATACCTTAAAATAAATAATAATTTAAAATAAAAATAAAATATTAATTTAAAAAAAATATCCGTGATAATTTTTTTAAATTAAACTCTCTCCATAAATTTAACTATTGAAGATGTTTTGACGAATTATTATATATAATATTCTATTTTTTTTTAATTATAGATTTGAGTTGTTTTTTAGGAGTAGACAAAGAGATGTCCTCATTAAAAAATTTTGAATTAGACTATAAGGCCCTCAAAAAATCAAGTACCAAAAATAGTAAAAACTATCTTGGTAGTACTATTGATTATTCTTACAATATAAAAGGTACAGGCAAGCTTGAAAAAAAGAGTTCAAAGCCAGCAGAAAAAAAACATACAACATCAGGCTACAACCCAGAATATATAGATCAGAGAGGTAGCCACAATAATAAAAACAGCAGGAAAGTCTACAATAAAAGATGTCACAAAAGTGGCAGTATCATAAGCAAAATTATTGCCCAAACATCTTATGGGCTCCTCTTTCTTGGAATAGTTGGCTTTCTATTTTTTCTAACCATTTTTTCTGGTTTTGCAAAGTCAAAAAATATTGAAGATGAAAATAGCACTACTTTTGAAAATCACATAGAGGATATAAAGAATGGCGATACAATTTATTTAGACAGCGATTATGCAGAGCAAAAAGCTTCTAATAAGAATAGTGGTGATAGGATAGCTCATAGAGATCGCTCTATGGAAGAGAGTGTTCTTCCTATTAATTATACAAAGTACAGAATCAAAGAAGATGATACACTAGAATCCATAGCAAAGCAGCACAACTTGAATGTTGATTCTGTTATACTTTCAAATAATATGAAGAGAGATTTGTTAAAAGTAGGTTCTATTATATCTGTTCCAAATCAGAATGGAAGAGTTATTACATTGAAAGAGACTGAATCAATATATACACTTGCAAAAAAATATAGTGTTAAGGCTGAAGATATAGCCTATGCAAATGATTTAAGAGCAGAAAAAATTTCATCTGGCACAAAGATTTTTATTCCATTTTCAAAGATGAGTAAAGCAGAGCGAGAGAGTTTTTATGGTACAGAAGGTGAAAGTGGTGTAGCAGTTGAATCAATAGAACGAGAGTTTAATGTTATACAAACATGGCCTCTAAAGGGGCAAATTACATCTCACTTTGGAAATAGAGAAGATCCATTTAATTCTGGAACAAAAAAACTCCATGATGGTATAGATATAAAAAACAAGAGAGGAACACCTGTTTGTGCCTTTAGAGATGGGGTTGTTGAAGAGGTGGTTCAAGATGATCCTGTATATGGAAACTATGTTCTATTAAAACATAAGAACGGTTACATGTCCAAGTATGCGCACCTCAATGAGACTATGGTGGAAGAGGGAAGTATTGTCAGAACCACTCAAGTTATTGGAACTGTGGGCTCTACAGGTCGTTCTACGGGAGATCATCTACATTTTGAGGTAATTAGAAACGGGGCTTTTGTTGATCCGCTTTTAGTTTTAAATTAGAGAAATTATAATAAAAAAGTATTAAATTAGAATAAAAAGTTCTCTTTTATTCTATAATTTTTAATTGCAAAAAATAAAGAAGAACTCTTCTTGAATTCTTCTTTGATTATTTGTATAATATAGATCTACGGAGTTGTGATGTCAATAAAAAACTTGTCTATAGAGTTATTGCTTCTCTATCTGTCAATAATATTAATAACCGTTTTTATACTAATCTTTTCTAAAGTTGGTAATAGAGGTGGAGAACTTATATATCTAAAAAACAGAGCAAAAAGCTCTTTAATAATAGCAGATAAAAAAGATAAAAATAATCAAGATGGTATTGGTGGTGGCTTGCAAGATCATATACCTATGCCGGTTGTATTTATGGACTATTATGTAAAGAGCGGAGATTCTATTCATTCAATTTCAAAGAGGCTTGAGCTTGATGAAGTTACTATTATTACTGTTAATGACCTTGAGTTTCCATACAATCTCTCTGTTGGAACAAGGCTCTCTATACCAACAGAGAATGGTATTGTTGTGGGCTTGACAAAAAAGAATGATCTAGATAAAATTTCTTCAAAATATAATTATGAAAAAGATGAACTTTTGATAGTTAATAGTATAAAAGATACCTTGCCTGATGATAAAGTTTTTGTGCCAGGTATACATTTAGATTTGGCATCAAAATCTATTCTTTTGGGGGAAATGTTAAAACCGCCTGTTAGAGGAAGATTTACATCATATTATGGTTATCGTGTTGACCCTTGGACAAGAGTTGGAAGTTTTCATCCAGCACTTGATATTGCAAATAGACATGGTACAAGAGTCTATTCGGCTGGTGTTGGGCAGGTCATTTTTGCAGGCTGGTACTGGCCTTTGGGAAATGCTGTGCAGGTGAGACACCAAAATGGATTTGTTACAACTTATGGTCACTTGGATAGAATTAATGTCAAAGTTAATCAAAAGGTATCTACTGGTACTATTGTTGGATTTATGGGTTCTACAGGTCGCTCCACAGGAAGCCACCTTCATCTTGAAGTTAGGAGAAATGGAAAACTCTTGAACCCTTTAAAAGTGATACAGTTTTAATTTTTTTTTAAGTCCCACGTTTTTTTTGTTCTATATCTTATGCAAGAAGAATATTGTCTTTATAACTTTTATAAAGAAGTAGAAGAGAAAAATATTTTAATCTTAAGTAATTTAAGCTATCTCTTTTGATATAAAGAGCTTTAGGGAGAATAGAAATATCCAAATATGAAGCGAACCAATATTAATCCTTTCAAAGAGTCCAAAATATTTTAGCCCATTAGCTGCAATAAAGACAGAGAGCCCTCCAAAGATAAAAATGGCAGCTGATGTTGCTATAGAGTAGATAGAGAATATTTTGAAATCATCTTTTTTTATTAAGCCAATACCTATAAATAGTGGTGCAGAAATTGTCAAAGGAACTATAAGCCCTGTTACAACAATGTGCATAACTCCTCTAAATGTTGGGGCACTGTTAGGCAGATCTTGAGGAAAGAAATTGTATGAAAAAGAGACAATCTCCATCAATATTAATAAAATTAAACCAACCTTTAGTAGTTTTGAGGAATCATTTTTTAGATAGAAAAAAGAACTAAAAACAAATATTAATAATGATATGCCATAAAAGAGTATTATAACATCAAGCAGTGGTTTATTTGGAGCTCCACTTGCTGTAAGATCACTTATTGGCTGCATTAGATGGCTGTAGCCTCTCCATAAGAGCCCACCCAAAACTGTATGTAATATGTATAAAATTACCCCAACCATTCCAAATATTGTTAATCTCTTCCATATAATATTTTTATTTTCCATAGAGTACACCTTAATATAATTGTATCTAACAATAGATAAAATATTTTAATATATAAGTCTATTTTTTTCTAATCACAAACTTTCTGATAAATGTCTTGTATTTAAGAAAAATTCTTAGTTTCTAAATTTAAAAAATAGATAGAGCATTTATTACATAATAGAAAAGTGAATAGAGTATCTCTGCTTTATTGAAAATCAAGATTATATTCTTAAATACTAATTTTTATAAATAGTTCTTGACAAAAAGATATGCTTCTATGATAATTGTAATCAAATTAAATATTATAGGAGTATTATTATGGAATTTTATACAGCGTTGAAGAATAGACGCACTATTTATAATCTCTCTAAAAAAAGCACGATCTCTGATGAGAAGATATTAGAGATTATTGATGATGCAGTTTTACACACCCCATCTCCATTTAATTCTCAATCTGCTAGAGTAGTTCTTCTATTAAACAAGCATAGTGATAAGTTTTGGAGTATTGTAAAAGAGACATTGAGAAAAATAGTTCCAGCAGAGGCTTTTCAATCTACTAATGATAAGATAGACTCTTTTGCTGCTGGATATGGAACTATACTCTATTTTGAAGATCAAGAGGTTGTTGAAGGATTGCAAGCACAATTTCCTTTATATAAGGATAATTTTCCTCTCTGGTCATTAGAGAGTGCAGGTATGTTGCAGCTTGTTATATGGATTGGTCTTGAGGCTGAGGGGCTTGGAGCATCTTTACAGCACTATAACCCATTGGTTGATGTTGAAGTTCAAAAGGCATTTAATATACCACCAAAGTGGAGACTTATGGCTGAGATGCCTTTTGGTACAAAGACAGCAGAGGCGCCACCAAAGGAGTTCTCTCCGCTTGATAAGAGAGTTGTTGTTATGAAATAGTTTTTTTCTAATCTCCCCCTTTTATCAAAAAGGGGAGAGAATGTAGTTTGTTAGCCAAATAAGTATTGATGATGACTTTTTGCAGTATACAAGTCGATTTTTTGAAATCGTAAACGATTAGAAAAAATCTTTGTTGTATGCAGCAGCAGTCACACCTATTACTTAAGTAACAATTTGATATTTTGTTCTTAATAAATTAAAAAGACAATATCTTTTTATAAAAGATATTTGTCAAAAAGGACATGGGATCTAAAAAAAATCAAAAAGGATAGGCTAGAAAAAAACCCTATTTTTTTACTGTGCCATATTTCCATGTAATAATTCCGCCTATATCATAAGCGTTTTTATATCCAAGGCTATTCAATATATTTGTAGCTGATTTGCTTCTGTTTCCGCTTCTGCAGATTATAAATATTTTTTGGTTTTTATCTTTTAGCTCTTTTTCAGCTCTCCCTTTTAGTTCATTCAATGGTATTAGAACACTATTTGAAATATGCTCTTCGTCATACTCCGCTCTGGTTCTTACATCAAGCAGGATTATATCTTTGTTACTATCCATTTCACTTTTTGCTATATCTTGAGATATTTTTGTGTATTGGATATCTTCAGAGTAGATATCTCCATTTATAAAAGCTAATAACATAAATGTGATCAAAATAAAAATTGAGTTTCTGTAAGATTTTTTCATAGTTTTCTCCTAAACAATCTAATTATATTTATAAAAATACTTTATGATATGTCTTTTTTTACTTTTTCTTCTTTTAGTGTCTTTAACATTAATACATGTATCGTAACCCCTATTCCAACAAGAGCCAGAATTATTGTTACATAGATATTTCTTATTGCAAAAGTTGATATACAGAGTGAAAACCATAGAGAAACCACAGTTATTACCTTTAACTGCATTGTTATTGCACGATCTGCTATATAACTACGAATATGCTTCCCTACATACCTATTTCTAACAAGCCACTTGTATAAACTTTTTGAGCTACGTATAAAACAGAAAGCTGAAACTAAAAAAAACGGTGTAGCAGGCATTAATGGTAAAATAGTTCCAAGAACACCCAGTCCAAAAAAAAGGAATCCTACACCAGTTAATATATACTTTTTTATCAAACAATCAACCTTAAATATCTATTTAGGCAGATCTTCCATAGGGAAACCAAAAGCTTTCGCCAAGCCCTCTCCATACTCTTTGTCTGCCTTCATACAGTTTCCTATATGTCTTATCTTAATCTCTTTTGGAGCATCACCCATTGCACGTACAGTGTTGCCAAAGAGAGCCTCTTTCTGCTCCGGTGTCATTAGCCTAAACAGTTTTCCCGGCTGTGTAAAATAGTCATCATCATCTTCTCTAAAGTTCCATCTGTCTGCTGCACCCTCAAGCTTTAGGGGTGGTTCAGAAAAGTCTGGCTGCTCATCCCATACTCCATAACTATTTGGTTTATAGCCCAAAGTAGAACCATAGTTTCCATCAACACGCATAGTTCCATCACGGTGGTAGCTATGGTGTCCATTTCTTGGAGCGTTGACTGGGATTTGATGGTGGTTTACACCAAGCCTATATCTGTGAGCATCACCATAAGAGAAGAGTCTCCCCTGAAGCATCTTATCTGGTGAGAAACCAATGCCTGGGACAATGCTTGCAGGGTTGAAGGCTGACTGTTCAACCTCAGCAAAATAGTTTTCTGGATTTCTATTTAGCTCTAAAACTCCTACTTCAATTAGTGGATATTTGTCATGATACCATACTTTTGTTAAATCAAATGGATTGTACTCCATTTTAGCGGCATCCATCTCTGGCATTACCTGAATTGAGAGAGTCCACTTTGGAAAGTTGCCAGCATCGATACTATCTAGCAGATCTCTTTGATGGCTCTCTCGATCTTTGCCTACCAGTGCTTCAGCTTCAGCGTCAGTTAGATTTTTTATACCTTGTTGTGTTTTAAAATGAAACTTCACCCAGAATCTCTCATTTTTGCTATTAATCATACTGAATGTGTGGCTTCCAAACCCATGCATGTGTCGATAGCTTGCAGGTATCCCTCGGTCGCTCATAACAATTGTTACTTGGTGAAGGGCTTCAGGAAGAGAAGTCCAGAAGTCCCAATTGTTTTTTGCACTTCTCATATTAGTGCGAGGATCTCTCTTTACTGCGTGGTTAAGGTCTGGAAATCTTAATGGATCACGTATAAAGAAAACTGGTGTATTATTTCCAACTAAATCCCAGTTTCCCTCTTCGGTATAGAACTTTATGGCAAAACCACGTATGTCTCTCTCGGCATCAGCAGCTCCGCGCTCTCCTGCGACAGTTGAGAATCTCATAAATAGCTCTGTCTTTTTACCAACATTAGAGAATATTTTTGCTTTTGTATATTGGGTAATATCCTTTGTAACAGTGAAAGTTCCATATGCACCGGAGCCCTTGGCGTGCATACGTCTTTCAGGTATAACCTCTCTGTCAAAGTGGGCAAGCTTCTCCAAAAACCAGACATCCTGCAATAACATAGGTCCTCTCTTACCGGCTGTCAAAACATCAGCATCATTTGGTAATGGAGCACCTGAATTATTTGTCAGTTTTGTTTTGTCAATATTGTTTTTGTCCATAATTTTTACCTCCTAAAATTTATTATTTATTAATAGTTTAATAAATTTTCTCTATTATAAGAAAACTTAATTAAATATTTTTAAAAAAAAATAAAACTCGCAGTCCAATGGTCTATTTTTTTTATATGCAAATTATATGATAAATATATAATTTGTCAACACAATATTATTTTTATCGTATATATATAACATTTTTAGTATTTAATTAAAATTTATACTATATTATTTAATATTATAAAAATATTATATTAAAAAACAATAAAGGGAGGGGTATGTTTTTAAGATGAATAATTACTTTTCCCAACTATGACTTGTTCAAACAATGGCCTTATACTGTTTTCCCCACTCCTCCATTGTATCAAGAATAGGCTTTAGTGTGTAGCCCAAATCTGTAAGTGTATACTCCACTCTTGGAGGTACCTCTGCATAGACTTTGCGTGTTAGGAGTCCATCATCTTCCATAGTTCTCAAGTTTTGAGTTAATACTTTTTGTGTTATGATTCCAATAGATTTTTTTAACTCTCCAAATCTCTTTGTTCCCTCTATTAAATCTCTTAAAATTAAGACTTTCCACTTATCACCAATAAGCAGTAGTGTTGTCTCTACTGGACATGGAGGCAATAGTTTATTCATATAAAATTCCTATTTTTTTATAGTATGTTTTTGATACTATATTACTTTAAAGTGCTTACTTTACAAAAGTAGTTATAATATATATTATATACCTAATTATAAAATATTGCAAATATTAATTTTTAAGGATTATGTTATGAATGAAGTTTTTAGGTTTTTGAGTGAGAATCCAATTCTCTATTTTGCAACAATCGGTCTTGACAACAAACCAAAGGTTAGACCAATCCAATTTATGCTTGAGAAAGATGATAAATTGTTTTTTTGTACTGGCAACAAAAAGGCCTTCTATTTTGAAATTGAAAAGAGTCCATATATTGAACTATCTGTCTCTGCTCCCGATTTCAGCTGGATTCGTCTCTCTGCAAAAGTAAGTTTTTCTAATGATATAGAAGTTAAGAAGAGAATAATAGATAATAGTGTACTTGTAAGATCTATCTATAGAGATGCTAGTAATCCTATTTTTGAAATTTTCTATTTAGAAGATATAAGGGCAACAATTTCTGATTTTTCTGGAAATCCTCCAAAAGAGTATGTTTTATAGAAAAGTTTACGTCCATCTCATTTTCTAAATAGTAGTAGACACCTCTATCCATTTTGTTTTATAATTTTGGTAAATAACTTTTATTTTAAGGGGAGAACTATGAGTGAGATGATTTTTTGTCAAAGTTGTGGAATGCCGCTGGAGAAAAATGAGGATTTTGGCACTAATAAAGATGGCAGCAAAAATGGAGATTATTGTACATACTGTTTTAAAGATGGGAGCTTTACTCACAATATGACTATGGATGAGATGATTGCTTTTTGTGCTGAAAACATAGAAGAGTGGGGAATGAAGATGACGAAAGAGGAGGCAATCGCACAAATGAAGAAGCATTTTCCAGAACTAAAGAGATGGAAGAAATAACTATATAAAACCTCCACAACTACAATTCAAATAATATTGAAATTCAATCTTAACATAGCTTAATTAAGTTGTGTTAAGATTAATTAACTTAAAAAAATATTTTAAATAAATTGAAATTTACTATTGACTCATCCCTTAGGGGAGGATTTAGGATAGAGTCTGTGATAATAAATTTTGTTAAAGGAGGTTATATGTATAAGATTGGTCTATTTTCAAAGATGAATATGGTAACTGTAAAGACATTGAGACACTATGATGAGATAGGGCTTTTAAAGCCAGCTCATATTGATCATATCAATGGTTATAGATACTACTCATCAAAACAGCTGCCAGTTTTACATCAAATTCTAGCGCTGAAAAGGATGGGGTTCTCTCTTGATGAGATAAAATCTATGAATAGTGGAATATCTTATGAATCATTATTGGAATCAAAAAAGAGAGAGCTTACAAATATCATTGATGAGAATAGAGAGAGGTTATCACAAGTTGAATATTATCTTAAGTTAGAGAGGGAGAGTGTTAGTATGAATTACAATGTCATTATTAAAGAGCTTCCGGAAGTAATAGTCGCTTATAACAGGCTTATTATTCCAAACTATGGAGCTTTAAATGAGGCTATGCCAAGAATGGGCGAAGAGATGAGAAGGCTGGGGTGTGTATGTCTCGAACCTGAATATTGCTTTACTATCTATCATGATGGAGAGTATAGAGAGGAGAATGTAGATGTTGAGATATGTGAGGCTGTAACAGAGGCTAAAAAAGATACGGATGTGGTAAAATTTAAGAAACTAAAGAGTGTGCCTGAGGCTGCTTGTATATTGCATAAAGGGTCATACAGTACACTTGGAAATTCTTATGGTGTTGTGATGAGCTTTATAGAGAACAATGGTTATGAGGTGATAGATCTATATAGAGAGTCATATATAGATGGTATATGGAATAAGAAAAGTGAAGATGAGTGGCTTACAGAGATTCAAGTTCCAGTAAGGAAGATAGCTAGATAATAAAAATTATTAGATTGAAAATAGTCAGAGATTATTCTGACTATTTTTTTTAAGCTTTTTTGCCACTTTTTTTATGTAAAAAAGTGCGAGCTATTTTTACTCCCAATCTATACCATATAGGTTCCATCTTTTTTTTCACATCTTCAAGAGATTTTATTATTGGAATATGTTGTGGACAATGTTTTTCACACTTGCCGCACTTTATACAGAGGCTTGCATAGTTTTGATTCTCAGTAAAACCGCCAGTGCTTGTTATATATTGACTCATTCCAGCTATTCTACCCATCGAAAAAGAGGTGTTATAGGCTGCAAAGCAGGCAGGTATATTTACGCCTTGAGGGCATGGCATACAATAGTTGCAGCCTGTGCAGTGTATTTTATAGGAGCTATTAAAAACCTCGATAACTTTTTTGTAGGTTTCGTTTTCAGATTCTGTAAGCATATTTGGAAGAGAGTTGTTTGCAACATCTATGTTTTCTTCAAGCTGATTGTACTCATTCATACCAGATAGAACACATGTAATCTCTTCTTGATTCCAGAGCCACCTTAGTGCCCACTGTGCTGGTGATAGATTTGGATTGATTTTTTTGAAAATATATATAGCCTCTTTTGGCAATCCAGTTGCCAGTTTTCCGCCAAGGAGCGGCTCCATTATAAAAATTGGTAGCCCCTTTTGATTGGCCTTTTTTAAACCTGCCTTGCCAGCTTGATAGTTTTCATCAGAGTAGTTGTACTGTATTTGGCAGAAGTCCCACTCATAGATATCCAAAAGATTTAAAAACTCATCTCTTATCCCATGAAAAGAGAAGCCAATCTGTTTTATTTTTCCAGAGGCCTTTTTATCTGCTATCCAATCCTTAATTCCCCACTCACATAGTTTTTTCCACTGTTTAACTTCAGCTATCATATGTATTAGATAGTAGTCAATATGATCAGTTTGAAGTCTCTCAAGCTGCTTGTTGAAAAATTTATCAAAGTCATCTGCGCTTTTGCAAAGTATTAATGGTAATTTTGTTGCAATATAGACCCTATCTCGTAATCCATTTTTGGCTAATATCTGTCCCAAAATCTCTTCACTGTTTGGATAGAGATATGCTGTGTCAAAGTAGTTTACTCCAACCTCTATAGCTTTTCGTATAAGATTCTCTGTCTTTTTTACATCTGATAGACCAACATTTCTTGGGAATCTCATGCAGCCAAAACCTAAAATTGATAATTTATTTCCCGTTTTTGGATCAATTCTATATTGCATACCTATTCCTTAAATTGGTTTTTATTATTTTTTTATAATATTTGTTTTTATTATACATTATTTGTGGTAAATATTGCTAGTATAATCTTAAATAAAGGCCTATTATAAAGGAGATTTATTAGGAGGTGTTTTACTACCTATATTTAAACAGTTCTATAGATCCTGTTTGCACTCTTTTTACAGACGCAGATGGTTCCACTTGTCTGCTAAAGTTAATTGTCTCTTTTTAGCTGTTTTTTAAGGGGATTATGCTGACCACCTCTTTGAGTTTTTATGGAGAGCTTTTTTTTAAAAAAAAGAAGCTTTCAGCTAATAGTAAAACAATAACTTTTCTACAAACAGGATCTATAAAACTGTTTCAAAGAATACTACTAATTTTTGATAGTTTGAATATGTGATTATGGTGGCTTGATTAATACAAACGAGCCCATAACAACAGTTGCTACTGCCAGCTACCCTCAATGTTCGTATATATTGAAAAAGCAACTGACCTGTATGTCATGGGCTTGCCTATGCCACTAAAGAGATAATTAATGGCAATAACGAACATTGAATATATAGCTTATGCGGAGGCAGCAATCTCCAAGCTAAATATTTTCAAATAAAAATAATACCTAATATACCAAATAAATTTATCAAAAAATTAACTATTTTTATTAGGACATTAATGGTAGAATGAAGGAGCCTATGGTGATTAGTTGCTACTCCGGCTCCTTTCACACACGCGTATAAAGAAGCCAGCTAAACAGCCATAGGCTTACTCATGCCACCATTTTAGACATAAAAATATCATGTCTTCTATTATGACCTTATGCGAGTGTGAAATATCTATCATATTAAAGGGTAGCAATCCTCTAGAATAAATATTATTTTTTAAATAGTAATGTATTAAATAGTATACAATATATTATTATAAAAAATCAACTGTTTTTTAATAAAATTTTAAAAATATTAAATATTTTTTTACTTAAAACTTTCATTTTATCAAATCTTTTTAGTTATATGATCTATTTTTTTATGACTTTCTAAATAGGAGTGATATATAAAAGTTGTTTTTTTACAATTTAATATTAAACGTGAAAGTTTTATAAAAAACTGTTCTATAAACCTTGCATATTTTATCTATTATTTTTATATTGTTTGTAAAATATGTTCAAAAATTAGAACAAAAAAAATCAAAGAATTTTAAGGAGAATTATTATGAAAAAAAGCTCAACCTATTTTTTATTGACTTTTGTTATGATTTTTCTACTTGTGCAGACGGGCTGTAAAAAGAAAGTAGAGCCTAAAACATTAAGCGATGAGGAGGCTATCGAAATATTGCAAGATGCCTATGTATTTGGCTATCCGCTTGTAACGATGAAATTATCAGAGAAAAATACAACAAATGTTGAAGTGCCAATAGGAATGAATGCTCCAATTAATCAACTGGGAAATAACACAAAATTTCCAGATGACACATTTACAGATATTGTTTCTCCAAATGTTGACACATTCTATTCACAGATGTGGCTTGAATTAAAAAATGAGCCTATGGTTTTGTCCCTTCCAGCGACAGATAGATACCACTTGATGCAATTGATGGATGCGTGGACAAATGTCTTCTCTTCAATTGGAACAAGAACAACAGGAAATAGTGGGGGTGCATTCTTGATCACAGGTCCAAGTTGGAATGGTACGGTTCCAAAGGGAATGACACAAGTTAAGGCACCAACAAATATGGTGTGGATTATGGGGCGTACTCAAGTGAACAGCAAGGAGGATGGAGAGAAGGTTGTTACACCACTTATTGAGCAATATAAACTTGTGCCACTCTCCAAGTATGGTAAGGAGTATACTCCTCCCAAGGGTGAAGTTGACACATCTCTTAAAATGCAGTCTCCAGTAAAAAGTCTCGAAGAGATGTCTGCTAAAGATTTTTTTAATATGCTTAATATGCTTATGGTTGACAATTCTCCAGCTGCTGCGGATGCTCCTGCTATGGCAGAATTCAAGAAGGTTGGAGTTGAGCCAGGCAAGAAATTTGAAACTACTAAATTTTCGGATGCTGTAATAAGTGAGCTAAATAATCTTGTATCATGGTGTAGAGATAAGATCCTAGCCAAGCCAAAGAGCAGCTCTGATAAGCTTGTGAATGGATGGGGTATTAATACACATGTTGGTTCATATGGTACAGATTATGTGTTTCGTGCATATGTAACCTATAATGGCTTAGGTGCAAATCTGCCAGAAGATGCTATGTATCCTAGAACCGTAGTTGATCCTAGTGGAAATTTTTATGATGGAAATGCTAAATATGTTTTTCATATGACAAAAGAGCAAATTCCAGAGGCAAATGCCTTCTGGAGTGTTACTATATATAATAGCAAAAACTTCCTTATAAAGAATCCTTTAAATCGCTATGCACTAGGAGATAGAGATAAGCTTATATATGGTGATGATGGATCGCTTACCCTCTATATTCAACCTACCACTCCGGGCAAAGACAAAGAGGCAAATTGGCTTCCATCTCCTCCAAATGATACATTCAACTTGGCCATAAGAATGTATCTTCCAACAGAGAATGTGCTAAATGGAAAATGGCGACCTGCTGGAGTAATGAAAGTAGAATAGTGGATTAAGATTTTTTTTTCTAATTCCCCCCAGCCCCCCTTTACATAAAGGGGGTAATTTTTTTTGCTAAAAAAGCTACGGATTCAACTTTTTTATGATGTATCTGTCGGTTTTTTTAGTTTTTTCTTCGAAAAAAACAAAAAACCTTTTGAGATACATCACAAGCAGTTGAATCCTAAATATCAAGTAAAGTTAATTTTTTAGAATTTTGTTAGAATTTCATCAAACTTACATTAATCAAAAAGTGATGCTTCTTTTGGATATAGGCTGCGGATAGTTTTATTTAGTGTTTTGAAATCATATATGATATCATATTTGTTGCACTCATTTTTAAATGCTCTCCATAGTATAGATGAGTCTGGAGAATTACACATATAATTTATACCAAAGTTTTTTGTATATTTTTCTCTCATGTTTGGAAATATTTTATCAAAGGATTTATAGAGGTAATCCCTGCTGCCGTTTCTGATTGTAACCCCTGTAAAGCATATTATATTTTTTGCATGAGCCTCTGCACCTCTTTTTACTATACCTGTTATATTTTCTATGGTGTCTGTTATAAAGGGTAGGATTGGGTTTATAAAGATACCAGTGAATAGATTATTTTGTGATAGAGAGTAGATGGCTTTAAATCTCTCTGATGATGGTGCAACACTTGGTTCTATCTTTTTTGAAAGTTCATCATCATTTGCCGTAATTGTTATATGTATATCAACAGGTGAATGTTTTGATATGCTCTTTAGTATGTCAATATCTCTTACTATTAGTGGAGATTTGGTTGTTATACTTATGCCAAAGCCATACTTATCAATGAGCTTTAGCGCCCCTCTGGTTAGTTCATATTTCTCTTCCATAGGGTTGTATGGATCGCTCATTGCACCAGTTCCTATGATTCCCTTTTTTCTTTTTCTCTTTAGTTCATTTTCGATGATGGTGAGCGCATCTCTTTTTGCTTTTACAGTATCAAAGTCTTGAAGCTGATAGCATTCGGAGCGTGAATCACAATAGATGCAACCATGAGAGCAGCCCCTATATATATTCATATTATATTCATTGCTTATATATTGGTCTGTTGGCTTTACTGGTCTAACAATCGTTTTTGCGTCTATAAATTCCATAATTGTAAATATAATACTTTTTTTGATAATTTTGTACTAAAAAATACTATTTTAATACTATTAGAAATATGATGTTTATTCAATGGATCTCTTTTGAAACTAAATTAAGTAAAAAGTTTAATAATCAAATATGTGAACAAGATGCCAAAAACAAAGATTTTATCTCATTATTACGCCAATAAAATCGACTTATATATCTTAAGTCTAGATTTATAGTGGCAATTGAATAAAAAGTTCTATTTTTGATTTCTTGTTTAATATTTTGTATCTATCCTATAAAAGAATTACCCTCTTTATGTAAAGAGGGTAGGAAGGTTAGATCTTTAAGCGACAGTATAAATTTTTACTTCAGGGTTAGAACTCCACAAATCTTTTAGACCAACAAAAACATCATTCTTAAACATTTCACTGTTGAGATAGTTTTTTGCATCATCTTCACTTGCAAAACCGTGAAGTACCTGTACATCCTCTTTTCTTATAAGAAGCTCTTTGCTTAAAGCTCCCTTAATTTGGCTTAAGAAAGGCTTTTTATAATTGTTATATACCTTTGCTACATCAACTCTCTTCTCTGCATCAATATTCATTGTAATCTCTAAATAGGCTTTTATACTCATAATAGACTCCATAATAATTTTTTTCATCTTGGCACCATTGATGTTATTATGATTATATGGCGTATACTCTAAAAAGTAAATATATTAGCAAATTTATTAGTTACTAATAAATTTCATAGTTATAGGTTAAGAATGAGTATTATATTAAAGATGGTGTGATGTAAATTGCACATCAAACTTTATTTGATAATTAGGTTTGTGTGTTATGATATACAATAAGTTTTTTATTTGATTTTGTTTCACAAAATATACAAAAAACTTATTGTATATCATAAAAACAGCAAATCACAACCTTTTTTGGTAAAATGAAACTCTTTTATCCCCCTTTATGTAAAGGGGGCAGGGGGATTAGAAAGAGACTACCTAAACCTGCTTACAGGTAATGCAGGGAGTAAGTTTTTTTGTAATCTCATTTTCAGAGTACTCTTTTGACCATTGACAAATACTCTGAAGTATAGGAAGTATTGTTTCACCTTTCTCTGTCATAGAGTATTCAACTTTTGGCGGAATGGAATCATACTGCTCTCTATTTAGGATTCCATCTTCAAGAAGTTCCTTAAGCATAGCCCCAAGCACAGCATCACTAATATTACTAAGCTCTTTCCTTATAGCACTATATCGCAAAACTTTGTTGGCTGCTATGACACATATAATTCTAGATTTCCATTTTCCACCAAAAATATCAAGGCCATACTCTAAAGGGCAAAAAATCTCTTTTTCAATTTTGTGTACATACATATAAGTTTCTCTTTTTCTCTATTTTTTTATAGTTACTGTTTTCTTATAACATTGTATAAGTGAAAAATCATTATTAAAATCAAATTCTAAAAGAATAACTATAGAAACAACATGAAAAGTATGACCTTAAACTACTCCATTTAATTAATCTGGCTGTCCATCCCATTGATATTCGCGAATATATGCCTCTCTGGTATTAAAATTTCTTCTATCTTTTTTTAATACCTCTTTTAAAAGATTGCCTGCATCATGCCCCGCCATCTCAATTGCATCTTCAGCTCTCTTTTTGTGATGCCATTGGAATAGTACGCCAAGCGGAGTATTACCCCAATAGAAGTTTTCACCACCAAAAAGATCTCTTGTATTAAACCATTTAGGTACCCCATTTTCATCTTTGCAATTTTTACACCAGCAGTAGACAGCCCCTTGTAGATATACTTTGATTTTTTCAATCTCTTCAGCTGATAGTTTTGCATTAATACTTTTGTCAATTGTAGAATCATTAATTATCATAGTAAACCCCTTTAAATTAATTTTTTTTAAAAAAATATTTAATATAATTTTAGTATACGAACAGAGATTTTAAAAGTCAAATAATTTGTAAGTATTAATTTAAGTGTAAAAATGATTACTTTTACAATTAATAAAGATTGATTATTTACAAAAAAAATAGGCGAATTTGATTCGCCTATTTAATTATTTGTGACCTATTTTTTATGCTAGAAGTTTTTCCAAATCTTTTTCTGGTGTAGATATAGGAGTCAGACTAAATTTCTCTACAAGCACATTTAGTATATTTGGTGATACAAATGCAGGAAGGGTTGGCCCTATATGTATGTTCTTTATCCCAAGTGAGAGTAGAGTTAGTAGAACAGCAACAGCTTTTTGTTCATACCAAGAGAGAACAATACTCAAAGGAAGCTCGTTTACTCCGCAGTTGAAAGCTTTTGCCAAGGCAACAGCAACCTGAACAGCACTGAAAGCATCATTACATTGTCCCATATCCATTATCCTTGGGAATCCGCCAATATTTCCTAAATCAAGATCGTTAAACCTATATTTACCGCAGGCAAGTGTAAGAATGATAGAGTCTTTTGGTGTCTGCTTAACAAAATCTGTATAGTAGTTTCTTCCGCTCTTTGCTCCATCACATCCACCAACAAGGAAGAAGTGTTTGATCGCTCCGCCTTTTACAGCCTCAACAACTTTGCCAGCGTTAGATAGTACAGTATCCTTTCCAAAACCAACAGTTAATTTTGAGCCTCCGTTAACTCCAGTTATTGTCCTATTTTCTTTGTATCCGCCAAGCTCCAAAGCCTTCTTGATGACAGGTGCAAAATCTTTCTTATCATCAATATGTACCATCTCTGGATATGCAACAACTGATGTTGTAAAAATTCTATCCTTATAGCTATCTTTAACTGGCATTATACAATTTGTAGTAAATAGAACTGGAGCAGGAATATTTTCAAACTCTTTTTGTTGATTTTGCCATGCAGTACCAAAATTGCCCTTCAAATGAGAGTGTGCTTTCAATTTTGGATAGGCATGGGTTGGAAGCATCTCACCATGGGTATAGATATTTACTCCCTTGCCTTTTGTTTGCTCTAATAAAAGGTCTAGGTCACGAAGATCGTGTCCGCTTACAACAATGAATGGTCCCTTCTCTACTACCATAGTTACATCTGTTGGAGCAGGTGCTCCATATTTTGTTGTATTTGCTTTGTCAAGCAACTCCATACACTTTAGGTTTACTTCACCAGTCTTTAATACTAATGGCAAAAGTGCATCTGCTTTTAGATCACTGCCAATAGCTCTTAGAGCCTCATAAAAAAAGCTGTTTACATCATTATCAGAGTAGCCAAGCATAAGTGCATGGTGTGCATAGGCAGCGATACCTTTAATACCAAGAAAAATAAGAGTCTTTAATGAACGGATATCCTCATTATCTTCCCACAGTTTTTTCATATCATAGATGTCTGCCTCTTTTACATCTTTACCGTTTTTAGCAAAATTCTTTTTTACCTCTAGAGTTTTTTCAATCTGCTTTTCAATAGCACCATTATCGAAGCTTACATTTGTAATTGTGGTGAAAAGACCATCAATTATAACTTTTGTGCTCTCCTCTGTAGGTTTATTTTTTCCTACTGTCTCAGCAAGAGCAATCAAGCTTCCGCTCAATTTATCTTGCAAATCTGCTGTATCGGCTTTTTTACCGCACACTCCTTGAATACCATTGCAGTGTTTGCCGCCAGCTGTTTGTTCACATTGAAAACAAAACATATTATCCTCCTAAAAAAATATATTTTTATTCATAATTTCTTAATAAATAATAAACTATTTATTATTTATTTACAAGATTATTTCACCGCTTGTAGATACAGTGACAACTTGCCATGGTATAATCTTTTCGCTCTCTTTAAGCGCATTTATTACAGCATTTGTTATACCGCCGCAGCATGGAACCTCCATACGAATTACTGTTATGCTTTTTATATTGTTCACTTTAAGAATATCTCTCAATTTTTCGCTGTAATCAATATTATCAAGCTTTGGACAACCAATTAAAGTGATTTTATTTTTCATAAATTTATGATGAAAATTACCATACGAAAAGGCTGTACAGTCAGCTGCAATAAGCAGATGTGCATCTCTAAAGTATGGAGCATTTGTTGGAACAAGCTTTATCTGTACAGGCCACTGATTTAACTCTGATTCCATCTTAATAGTTTCAGTACTGACAGCAACATATGGACTGTTAGTATCTTTTTTATTTATAGTCTTTGCATTAGTTCCAGGACATCCACAAGGCAGCTTATCATCTTTTTTTTGACTATTCTTTTGCATATTCATTTTCACTGCCTCCTCATCATAGGCTAAAGCCTCTCTCTCAATAAAAGTAATTGCGTTCGTTGGACAAGCGGGCAGACAATCTCCAAGTCCATCGCAATAGTCATCACGAAGCAATTTTGCTTTTCCTCCCTCCATTCCTATTGCACCCTCATGGCACGCAGCAACACAAAGCCCACAGCCATTACATTTATCTTCATCAATTTTTATTATTTTTCTAATCATATTTTTACCTCTTGTTTTTTTATTCTGGTTTTAATATATTAGAGAAAGATCAAAAAGTAAGTTGCAATTGCAACGGGGAGATAACTTTTTTGAAAAAATATTTAGATTTATTAAAAAAAGTCAGTTTGTTTGCAAATATTAATCAGAATGATTTTGAAGCCATGCTTAAGTGTCTTGGAGCTTTTCAAAAAAAATATGATAGTGGAAATATTATTATATTGAAGGGGAGTGAAGTAGACTCCATAGGTATTATTCTTAAAGGCACTATTCAAATTGTTCGTGAAGACTTGATGGGCAATAAAACTATTGTCTCCGAGTTTGGAGAGGGTGAGATTTTTGGAGAAACATTCGCCTGTGCTGGAGTAAAAAAGAGTCTTGTTACTGTTGTTGCTGCAAGTGATACAGAGGTTTTATATATAAAATTTAAAAAAGTCCTCAATACTTGTTCATCTATGTGTAAGTTCCATATGCAATTAATTGAGAATATGCTTATGCTTATTGCAAAGAAAAACCTATATTTAATGAATAAGATAGAGCTTCTATCATGCAGAAGTATAAGAGAAAAACTGACCCTCTATTTTGAAAACCAAGTGGAGAGGGTAGGTAAAACTAAATTTGAGATACCCTTTTCAAGAGAAGAGCTTGCTGATTTTTTATCCATCAACAGAAGTGCTATGTCAAGAGAGCTTTGCAAGATGCGTGATGAGGGGATAATCCGTTTTGATCATAACAGGTTTGAGTTTTTGGGTGGATAGTTTTTTCTAATCCCCCTGCCCCCTTTTGTCAAAAAGGGGGTTCAAAAGAGCCAAATTAAGAGCAGAAAGTTAGAATATCAAAAATCCCTTTTTATTTGATCCCTTTCATATAGAGAACTAAGGTATACAAGCCCCTTTTTGTCCGATTTTGCTTTGCAAAATATACAAAAAGCTTTTGTTGTATACCTTAGTTTTCTATATGAAACAACTGTACAATAAATTTTAATTATACACTATATTAACAAAACTAATATATAAAATATATCCATTTTTATTTTTTCAATTAATAAAATGTATGCTATAAATTAAGCTATTACAAAATAGAGAAAAAATATAGGAGTTTTTATGTTTGAAGCACCAAAAAAGAGTGAGGTATTGGAGCGAATTAAGAAATTATTTGATACCACTAATGAGAAAGATAGCAACTGGGACGCGATTTTTATATTTAGTAAGATAAATCAATACTATCTTACTGGTACAATGCAAGATGGTCTCTTTATCCTAAAGAGAGATGGTTCATATGCCTATTTTGTAAGAAGAAGCTTTGAGAGAGCAAGATTAGAGGCTCTTATTGATAGTGTCTACCCTATGATAAGTTATAGAGATATTCTCAACTTTATTGATAATAAAATAGATAAATTATACACAGAGACAGAGGTTGTAACATACGCTATGCTTGAGAGGCTAAAGAAGTATGTTGCCATTAATGAGATATCATCATTAGATAAAATAGTCCTAAATGTGAGGGCTCTCAAAAGTGAGTATGAGCTATCTCTTATAAGAGAGTCAGCAAGACAGCATAGTGAGCTTTTTGAAAATGTAGTACCAAAACTTCTTAAAGAGGGAGTAGATGAGGCAAGCTTTAGCGGAGAGCTCTATTATGAGATGGTGAAGCTTGGCTATCATGGTATGCCAAGGTTCGCAATGTTCCAAACAGAGATAGTGGTTGGACAGGTTGGATTTGGCACAAACTCGCTATATCCAACAAGTTTTGATGGACCGGGCGGAATGAGGGGAATGAGTCCCGCATCACCAATGTTGGGAGAGAGGGAGAGAAGGCTTAAAAAGGGAGATCTAGTATTTGTAGATGTGGGTTATGGGTTTGATGGGTATCATACTGACAGAACTCAAGTATACTCATTTGGCAGCAAGCCCTCTAGTGAAGTAGTAGAGGTTCACAACACGTGCCTTGATATTATGAAAAAGACAGCCTCACTTTTAAAACCAAATGCTATTCCAAGTGAGGTCTATAATAAAATTATGAGTGAAATTGAACCAAGCTTTTTAACAAACTTTATGGGCTTTGGAAATAGGAAAGTTAAGTTTTTGGGACATGGGGTTGGTTTGAATGTTGATGAGTATCCAATTATAGCGAATGGCTTTGATGAACCACTATCAGAGAATATGGTTATAGCACTGGAGCCAAAAAAGGGTGTCACTGATGTTGGAATGGTTGGAGTTGAGGATACCTATATTGTAACCAAAGATGGCGGAGAGTGTATCACTGGCGGAGAAAAAGAGATTATTATACTCTAAATATCTATATAATTAAACCTCTCTATATTTAGAGAGGTTTTTTAAGCAGCTAGTTTTTTTAAAGTGTTTTAATGTATAAATTATAAGTATAATTCAAAAATAGTTAGTATCAATAAATACTACCACCTTTTCATACCTCTAAAGAGACCTCTTCTCGCAACAATTTTTGCATGAGAGAGAAGCCCTGCACCGATTCCAATTCCAGCTCCAGCAACAAGTCCAACAATTGTGTTTAGAAGGGTTTTCCCAGCAACAAATCCAACCAGTCCGCCAATGCTTACCCCAAGTATAAGAAAAGCAGCATAAAATAGTCCGATTTTCTCACCATTTTTTGCATACCACTTTGCCATAAAAGCTTGATCCCGAAGCCCGAAGTCGTTGAATACCCTTGAGAAGCCCTCAAAATTGTTTGCTGACTCCGCTTCATCAAATTTTTCCATAGTCATTTTTAATGCCTCCTCTTCAGAGTGTCCCTCACTCATTAAATCGATTATTCCATCACATATATATGATTTTATCTCCTCTGCAAAATCCATACCGCTGGGACGACCATCATCAAAATGTTTTTGGAATCTCTCCATTTTTTGATTAAATTTATGTGATCCCCTCTCAAAATGATTTTGCAGATGGCTCTGTAGGTGCTCTTTGTAGGAGCTGCTGTTTGTATCACGGTAGCCAGATTTTCTTGCAACACGTTTTACAAGCTCATCAATTGCTCTCATTGTCTCACTGCTCAATTTTTTTTCACTCATCATCTACTCCTTTTAAAAATATATCAATAATTTGTTTTAATAATCCCCACTCTTTTTTACGCTGTATTAGGTGGTTTCTACCGGTTTTTAGAAGCTGATAATATTTTCGTCTGCCTCCAATACTCTCATCTCCCCAGTAAGATTTTACAAAATTGCTCTGCTCCAAACGTTTGAATGCAAGGTAGAGTGTCCCCTCCTTAAGTTCAAACTTGTTATTTGTAAGCTCCTTTGCTCTCTTTGCTAATTCATAACCATATAGATCCTCCTTATAAAGCATTGAAAGGATTATTATATCTATGTAACCCTTAAGCATCTCTTTTTCGATCTCCATATTTTCTCCTTTCATATAATGTTATGTAGTACCTTGTTACATTATATGTAGTAACACTGATTACTTAATATAGCAATGTATTTTGATAAATTTTTTTATTTTTTTTTAAAAAAATATTTTTTATTTATCAGGTGTAAAATTATTATTTTTGTCTACATATCCACTTTTTCCATTAAGTGTTACTTTTGATTTTCCATTGTTGAAATCATTGACCTCATCATATTTGATAGGTATAATTTCTTTTCCGCTCTTATCTATGAATCCCCATTTTCCGCCATAATATCTAGAATTATTATCTTTTCCGCCAATTGAGACTTTAGCAAAACCTTCATGAAAATTTTCTGCTTTATCATATTTAAAAGATGTAAGTTCTTTTCCAGTAGTATCTATAACCCCCCATTTATTACCCAATTTTACAGATGCAAATCCCTCTTTAAAATCGTTAACTTCATCATATTTTGCAGAAGTAATTTCTTTCCCTTTTTTATCAATAAACCCCCACTTATTATTTAATTTTACTCTAACGAAACCTTCACTAAAATCGAAAACATTATCATATTTGAATGGTATAATAACTTTATTGTTTTTATCAATAAATCCCCATTTATTATCTTTTTTTACTTTTGCTAACCCTTCATTAAATGAAATAGCATCATCATATATATTAGGGATAACTAATTTATCTGTTGTATCAATGAAGCCATATTTGTCATTAAGCTTTATAGCTGCAACTCCTTCAGTGAAACTGAAAGCATAATCATATTTTAAGGCTACTATCTCTTTTCCCGATTTGTCTATAAATCCATATTTCCAATTAATTTGGACTAAAGATTTTCCATCTTTAAAATCTAAAGCTGAGTCATACTTAAGCGGGACCACCTCTTTGCTATTTTCATCGATAAATCCCCACTTATTATCTTTTTCTACGGCAGCTAGCCCCTCACTATAGGGGCGGACTGTATCATATTTCGTTGGACTATCACTAGTATATATCTTACTAACATTTAAAGTAGTAGATAAAATAGCTATTAATAGCACTATTATAACTCTCTGTTTCATAAAACCTCTCTTTACTAAAATCTAAAATATTTATACCAAATTTGGTAATTATCATTTTTAGTGTATCAGCTTTTTCTCTTATTCAAAAAAAAACTAACTCTATATAAGTTTAATTTACCATAATATTTTAATAGAGACAATTCAAATCTACAAGCGTTTAATCTAATACAATTACATTTAAAGAGTAGTATATTTAAAAAATGCTTTCTATCATAATTATCAATTACTCTTCTCTGTTATTGCGTCTATTTTTATCTTCAAACCATAGGTTAAAAAGAGATGAGATAATTGGAAAGCCAATGAATAGGATAGCTGAAATGGCTGGATATGGAATAGCAATTAAAATAACTATTATAACACCAATGCTTAAAACTAAACTTCTGAAGTATATAAGTATTTTTAAATCTCGCATTTTTAGTTTTCTATCAATAGTTCTTATATCCATTATGTCTATATTAGTTTTAATTATTGCACTAAACATAAAATCAAAACTTAAGCTTAGAGAGAGAAGAAGAACCCCATATCCAACCACAGGGGCACTAATATCAGGGTCATTCATAATCCACTTTGTAAAAACTGGCACTAGCGAGAGAAAAAAGAGAAAGAGCATATTTCTCCATATTATCTGCTCACTAATATTTTTGATTTCATTAAAGAGATAACGATGCTGATTCCAAAAGGAGCCAACAAGAAAAAAACTTATAAAATATGTTAGAAGCGAATTCAGAAAAGTAATAATGTTTTTAGATTCTAAATTATCTGGAATTGGAATGCTTAAAACCATAATTGTTATGACTATTGCCATAACGCCATCACTAAAAGATTCCAATCTGTTTTTTGATATTTTCATTTTTTTGAAGTTCCTATTCTAATACTATTTTAAAAAAAATAATATCATAAAACTTCAAATATTTCCACAGATAGCTCTTCATGTTTATTATTTGGATTGAACCATATATCGTTCCATTCCGGTTTGCTTTTTTCAAAAGCAGTTCGTTTTTTGTAATCTTCAATTGAATTATAATAAATATCGAGAACAATATAGGTATAGCCATTTTCAACTCTCTTGAATCTCTCGATTTTTGTATTGGTTACATCTGAACTAAACTTTTTATCAGTTGACTGCTGAAACTTTTTCATCAATTCTGACAAATCCTCGTTTTTTGTTCTGTAGGTAAAGACAACTTTAATCATAAAAAAATTCTCCTTTGCTATATTTAAATTCAAAAAAATATCTCTTTATTAAGAAAAGAGCTCTTTATATAAGGATATATACGAAAAGCATACTGTTTTTTTAATATTATTTCAAACTATTTTTACAAGTACTGTTTTTTTAAATATTTTTTATCTCTCATTTTTTTTATTTTATAATTTTTTCCATTAGTTTATAAAATGATACTATATAACAAAAAAGTGCCTACTTTACATTTGAAACTTAATGCTATATTTTACTGTAAAAGGCAAAAAAATATTATGCCTTAATATAAAATTATTTGGAGGACAATTTATGAAAATTGCAGTTATTTGTGCATCAGGAAGAGTGGGAAAATTATTGGTTAAGGAGGCTATCGCTAGAGGTCATGAAGTTGTTGCTGTTGTAAGAGACACTAAAAAATTTAATGAACCAAAAGCAAAGGTTATTGAAAAGGATCTTTTTGATCTTAAGTATGATGATATTAAAAACTGTGATGTTATCATTGATGCTTTTGGTGCATGGACACCAGAGACATTGGGTGGACACAAAACATCAGCTAAGCATCTTGTGGATATATTAAGTGGAAAACCAAATCGCCTTCTTGTTGTAGGCGGAGCTGGAAGTTTGTACGTGAACAAAGAGCATACTGTTCGTGTTATGGATACACCAGATTTTCCAGATATTTTTAAAGCAGTTGCTTTGGCTACAACTGAAGCTTTTGATGTCATAAGGGTGAGAAGTGATGTGAAGTGGACATACTTAAGCCCTGCGGGAGATTTTGTGGCTGATGGAGTTCGTACTGGTAAGTATACAGCTGGAGGCGAAGAGCTTATGTTAAATAGTAAAGGCGAAAGCCAGATTAGTTATGCCGACTATGCTATTGCTATGATCGATGAGGCAGAAACTGGCAAACATATCAATAAACGCTTTACAGTTGTGGCAGAGTAATAATCTTCTTAAGTATAATCTATCATTATGGCTTTTTAAAGCGAATAATGATAGACTATATCTATGATTTTAGAGACAGAACGATTGTACTTAAGAGAGATGAATCAAAATGATTTTAATGACCTTGCTGAAATTTTACAAGATGCCTCTGTTATGTATGCTTATGAACACACTTTTAGTGATAGTGAAGTTTGGGAGTGGCTTGACAAACAGCTCAAGCGTTATAGGGATGATGGTTTTGGATTGTGGGCAATTATAGAGAAAGGGGCTAATGAATTTATTGGACAGGCTGGTTTAACAAAGCAAGATGTCAATGGCAGGCAAGTGGTTGAGATTGGATATCTATTAAAAAAGAGATATTGGCATAAGGGGTTTGCAACAGAGGCAGCCATAGGCTGTAAACATTATGCTTTTAATAATCTAAATATAGATGAAGTTTTCTCTATTATTAGGGATAACAATATTGCCTCTCAAAATGTTGCAAAGAGAAATGGTATGAGTGCTGTTGGAGAATTTGTTAAGCACTACTACAACATAGATATGCCACACATTATTTTCTCAGTTAAGCGTCCATAGTTGCTTTAATCATAGCAAAAGAGAGTAGATATTTAATCTAACTATGTTTAACGAATAAAATTTGTAAATACTGCTTCTTCTTGTTTTGGTAACTCAATACCAGCTTTTTTGCTAGCCTCTTGACAGCGTAGAAAATAGGCCATATTTCGTGCCAAAACCCTCATATTATATAATCCCTCTAAATCTTGCTCAACCTCTTCTGGTGTTTCACCATGTACCATATTCCAATATCTTGAAGAAATTACGGGCATCTCATGAAGCATAAAAAACTTATTCAACTGTGAGAATGTAGTTGTTGTTCCAGCTCTTCTTGCAGATACAACAGCGGCGGCGGGCTTTAATGCAAATAAGCGGTTTTCATTACCAGCAAGATCTGATATAAATGCTCTACCCATAAAAGAGGCAAGTGATCCACTTGCACCAGCATAATGGACAGGGCTACCTAAAATTAAACCATCACTGTCTTTAACTATCTTGTGAAAAATTTTTACACCATCTTCAAAGATACATTCTCCAGTTGTTTCACATTTGTGACATGAAATGCAGTTTTGAATTGGCTTGTTTCCAATCCAAAATATTTCTGTATCTATCCCCTCTAAGTTTAGAGTCTTAGCAACCTCTTCTAAAGCTCTATTTGTGCACCCATGACGATTTGGACTTCCATTTACTAATAATATTTTCATATACTTTGCCTCCATATTTTTTTGGATCAATTTTTTTTAATCTTCTCTCTGGAAATGAATAATATCATTCCCTTAAGTTTAGGACTATACTTTCTAAAGTATAGTCCTTACAGGGACTAATGTCAATAGTTTTTTATAAATAATTGTTGACAAATACTCTTTTTCAAGAGCATAATAGTCCTTGATAGGACTTTTAGGAGGTATAAAAAATGAAGAGTGAAACTAAGGCACAAATGAAGGCTATTGATTCTACTTTTAGTAAAATGAATAGAATATATATAAAATGGGCACAGCGAAGAGGGGTCAATAGCTATATTGTGAGGTTTTTATACGCCTTAAGTATAGATGGCTTCATAACACAAAGACATTATATTGAAGAAAATCAAATTCCAAAACAAACAGTAAATAATGTGATTATGTTACTAAAAAAAGATGGTTATATATCTATGAACACAAACGAGGTAGATAGGCGGGAAAAAATTATTTCTCTCACTGAAAAAGGGCGGGTCTTTTCAGAAGAGCTGCTTAATCCACTCTTTCAAATTGAGAAGGCAGTTGTAGAGGATATGGGTGAAGAGTGTATGAGACAGCTTATTAAATTGATAGTTACTTTTGGGGATCTCTTGGAACAGAAAATTGAGCAAGCAAAAGACAACTATTCAACAAGCGTTTTATAACTGTTGCAGAGTAATAATCTTCTTAATAATAGATAATCTATCATTGTAATTTTTAGTGGAATAGTGATGGGTTACCTATCTAATCTCTCTTTTATTTTAAATGAATTATTTAAATGCATAGATTGGTGTCTTGTTATTGGCATAAGTATAATGCCAGCCACATCTTTCTTGCCCCAAAAATCTAAGAGCCATATAGAGTCTGGATGTTCTACTAGACCATGTTCATTTAATATTTTATCCAGACTGCTTTTTTGAAATTTTCGTTTCATATCTTCATATTGCAAAGATTGGAGTATTGATTGAGTTTTTTGTCCAACAGCAATGCTATAGTTTTTTAACTCTGTCATATTAATTTCATTACTAAAGCTAACAATCTCATCTTTTGTCATAGCATTGCCTGTGTCGGTTACTTTTGTTTGCAGTTTGTTTAACCACTCATTATTAAGTATCTGTTCACCCTCATTTACAAGAATGTTTATTGTTAGATCTTCAATTCTAGTGATATGCCAAATATCCCATGCAATTGTTACCTTCCTTTTTGGAGCTACTATTGAGAAATCAGCTGTTTGAAGATTTTCCCATAAACTATCTATAATGGTTGGGATCTCATTTTTAGAAAAGTGGGTTGATTGGTGTAGTGAGATGAAGAGCTCCTTTGCTTGATCGAAGCTCTCACTTTTTCTTATTATCTCTCTTAATAATTTCTGTTTTGGATTCCACTCTGCAAATATTTTCAATTTATCCTCTCTATATTCAATTTTTATTTATGCTAATTTTATCTCCACTTGTTTTTATGCCTTTAATTATCAGCCAGAAAGTAAATAGGAGCTCCCCAACTGTTGATAGTATAAGAAGAATGGCAATAGCTACTCCAACAATATCATTTGTTATAAAAAAGATATTTTTATAACTATCAGCAAGATATCCAAGACTTGCTATCATGACCATTATACCAACAAAACTTGGCATATACTTTGATTTAAATAGTAGGAAGCCAAGTGTAATTAGGTGGAAACCAAAAAATATCTGCCAAACAGATACCCCATAATTGTGGCTGTTTATAAAAAGATTAACCAAAGCATTGGTTCCATTTATACCAAGCCCTCCATTATAGAGTGGGTTTGTAACAAGACTTAGTATAGAGAGTTGTATTATTACATTAACCCCTTGTATTATTGCCATTGCAAACCTTGAGAATGAGGAGATAAGAGCAAGAGTTTTGCTTGCTTTCTCGAAGAGTCTGTAGATCATGACTGATATTACAATCTCTAATAAAAATATCAGAGTTTCACAAACTATTCCAAAGCTAAACAGTGAACTTGCCTCTCTTATGTTGTTGACTGTCAATGCCATATCACCCAATACAATAAGTTTTGATGGAATGTACATCATACAAAATGGAGCGATAGCTGCCATTGATAATATTAATAGACCTGTAATTATTGATTGTTTTCTTACTGAAGCCATTCTAATTCTCCTTTGTTAAATTGTTATCAGTTATATCAATCGGCAATCCCTTCATAAATAACCATATAGGGAAGGCTATCTCAAATATAGCACCTGGGATAAAAAAGAGTGTGCTTACTGTTTTTGCTCCAAATATTCCAAATAGCCCACTTAGAAATAGGGCAATATATCCCACAATCCCAAGGCATGATAAAATAGGAGGAATGAGACTCTTCTTGTATAGCAGATAACAGAATAGAGTGCCTCCTATGGCGAGGGAAAGCATAGCCATATAAAAAAAGAGCTCTTTGTATACTAAAATTGATTGTCCCATCGAGTGTGTGGTGTGGGAGTTTAACATAGGCAGAAGCAGTACAGAGAGAGAACCCACCATAAGAAGCACTGATTCGATGGTTCGTGAAACGACATAGGCAAGTGCTATGGTCTCATTGTATCTCTTTATTATAGAAAAGAGCAGCACACCAATAGAAGCAGCAGCAGCTGAATTAATAAATTCAAAGAAAATAGCTGTCTTTATTTGAAAAATATTTGCTTTGAATATTCCCTTTGAACCATTAAGAGCAGAATCGATAATGCTGCTTCCAATTATATATGCAGCCGTTGCTGCAAGAAACAAGATCCCTATAGCAATGATATCTTTTCTAATTTTCATTTAGAATACTCCTTATTAAACTTATGATAATAATTATAAATTTCTTATTTTAAATATTTCTCTTCACTAGTAACTGAAACATACTACTTACCATCTCTTTTATCTCATCTCTATCAATTTTAAGCTGGTTTGTTACAACCATTGATGCAATACCATGTGCATAGAGCCACATATCTGTAAAAATTTTATATGAAACAGGATTAGTAATATTAATCATATTTAAAATAGCTTTTGATATATTTTCATTGCAACCATTTGTGACAAAATCATTTAAATTTTTGCCTTCAAAACCGTTTGACATAAAGAGCAGACGAAAAAGATTTGGCTCATTTAATGCAAAATCGATATATATAAGCCCAATATTAAGAAAAAGATTTTCATCTATGTTAGCATTATTTAAATACTCACTGTGATATCTATTTGCCATGCAAAATATTTCATCTTTCAAATCTGCCATATTTTTATAATAGCTAAAGATTATCTGTGTGGAGCAGCCAAGTCTGTTTGCTATATTTCTTGCATTAAAGTTTTCGATGCCCTCCTCTCGAGCCAGTTTGAAGGCACTCTCTAAAAGTTCATCTCTGCTTATTTTTATTTTTGGTGGCATAAAATATTTCTCTATTGTTATATAACATCTATTATATAACGCTTGTTATATAATAGATGTTATATATTGTCAAGAGGATTGTTTTAATAATCATAAGTCAAAATGGTATACAATTATCTCTATTATCAATAGATGGCACTACATCATCTCAGTGGTTAGAATTTAAATTATCTCTATTTAGGTTGGTGGCGAATTTTTTCGAAATGTAACATTGTTTTGTTTATTTCAGTCACCCTCTCCTCTCTAGAGATAAGCCACCCATTTTTTAAATAGAATTGAACTGCAGCTCTATTCTCTTTGAAGGTCTGTAAACATATGCGCTCAAATTTTAAAAATTGTTTCTCCTCAATGTAGGCTAGAAGCAGTGAACCATACCCTCTCTTTTGGAGTGGTACATCAATCATAATTAGGTGCAATAACTCATGCTTTGTGATAGCAAACCCAACTATTTTTCCATCACAAAGCATGGTTGTACAATTATCAAGAGCATCGTCAATCTCTCTATCTGACATTCCACTATTTATAAAAGTGGTTGTTGTATCTTTGCCCAAAAATGAAACATAATTTGTTGTTATAACTCGTTTGGCAATATCCTTTAAACTTTGTGCATCCTCTTTTGTTGCTTGCTTGTAATTAATCAACAATATTATCTCCTTTGTCCTATAAAATATAGATAACCAGTAGCAGTACTATTAAATTAAAATTCCAATTTGTTTTCTGTATCATCTACTTTATTAGCTATATTTTTTCTATCAATGCAATGCGCTCCATATACAGTTTAGCTAATAAACTAGATGCATAAAATTATGCTCCTAACTTAAATAAGTTGAGAAGGTTATTGTGATATGTGTAATTCCAAAAATTATGGTTGGCATGATTGCAATATAATTTTTAAGCCAGCACTCTACAAAAATAAAATATAGAGTTGGAAATAGAGCCATTCCAATGAACATTAGCGGATTAGCCACTCCTATATAATATATAATCCAAGAGATATAGTAGATCGCAAGGCAGAGAACTGCAAATCCAACAAACAGTTTCTTTCGCTCGCTTCTGCTATCTCTACTTATAAAAATAATAAGTGATATAACCATTATCCACTGGCTAATATTTAAGATTATCTCAAAAATAGGTTTGATGTCGCTACTTTCAGCAAGAGGATTGCTGTTTGGAGGAGAAATAGCCCAAATAATATTGGGAATCATAATTAATAGAAAGGCTAAAAAGCCCTCTAAAGAAAATCCAAGTTTATAATTTTTCACTTTTTTCGTCACTATTTATGCCTGTTTAAAATATAGCGGCTACCATCAGCATCCAATAATATAAAACCGCAGGATAGCAGTGCCTCTTTTGAAGCTCTGTTATCTTTGTCAATATCAGCCGTAATTATCTTTGCATCTTGAAGAGAGAAGATTTTGTCAACAAGTAAGGCAATCATTCTTCTCCCTAGACCCTTACCAATATAATCTTCCTCTCCTATTAAATAATCAATTCCATATGAGCCTGCTAATGGCAATGTTCCAAAATCTTCATCGCTGCTATCCACACATTTATAGTATTGGCATAATCCAATTGGATAGCTTTGCCACAAAACAATGAAGTATGTTATCCATTTGAATTCTCCCTTATACTCTTTAATTTCAGATATCCAGTTGTCAATCGTAATCCCAAGATGCGGCACTTCATACCATCTTTTCACATGTTCCTTGTTCAGCCACTCCTCTAACAATGGAATATCATTATCTTCTAACAATCTTAATTCTAACATAGTTTTGCTCCTAAAAGCCATACTTCTCTAACTCATAGAAATCTTTCCAACATTATAGCCGCATTCCACTAGTTCCTTCTTATATAATAAGCTCAGTAAAGAGTGCCCAATTGGCAGATCTGCAATTTCTCTATCTAGATATAGGTTAATTTAAAGCCTCTGTACCATTTTCTTTTATCCATTTCTATACAATTGGTCATATTTTCTCCAATTTCGATAATGTGCGTATCTGTGTCATAAAAGCAAACAGCTTGCTCGGCAAAGCAATCAAATATTGAAATACACATATAAAACAATAAATTTTCACATCTACTTATCACTTCTGCTCCATCAACGCCACGCACTCCATATGGTGCGTTTGCGGGAACATATCAACTAATATTATCCTATTTAGCTTATATTTAGAAGAAAATAGCTCTATATCTCTTGCAAGCGTAGTTGTTTTGCAAGATGAATAGATTATCTTCTTTGGAGCATAGTCAAGAAGCATATCAATAGAGCTCTTATCAAGCCCCTTTCTTGGTGGGTCTATAATAACAATATCAGCCTTCTCAAGCTCATTAAGTTTCTTTGCAACATCACCTTCAATAAACTTTATGTTGTTGGTGATATTATTTATTTTCATGTTGTAGTTTGCATCTTTCACAGAGGCGTTTGATATCTCAATTCCAATTGTCTCATTGGCAAAGTGGCCAACAAAAAGAGTAATCAAACCGATACCACAGTAGAGGTCATATATTCTCTCGCTCTTGTCACTATTGATCATAGCGACAATCTTCTCTAGCCATAGGGGTATGACACTATTATTTACTTGAAAGAAACTATCCTTTGATATCTTAAAAGAGAAATCATAGCCGCATGCCTTAACCTTTTCTGTGAGTGATTTATCCTCATATGGAGACTTTACCCAGTGGATACTTGTCTCATTGTTGTTGGTTGTTCGCACTTTGAAGTTGTGCTTTGGAAACTCTTCAAAATCTCTCATAGCTTTTAGAGCCTCATTAATGCCAGCTTCCGCTATGTCGCAGTGAGTTATATCAATAACACTCTTTGTATCTTTACGGAAGAAACCAATTAGCTTTTTTCGAGGGTTGACTTTAAATGTCTCTGTGTTTCTATAGTTGAATGGCTTTGGGCTTTTTAATATATCTAATATAGAGGAGATATCTATTTTTGCTATTTTTGAAAATGTCTCAATCAGAAGCTCTCTCTTCATATCTACTTGATCATCATAGTTTAGCATTTGATAATCACAACCACCACAGAGAGCAAAATATTCGCACTTTGGAGCAACTCTCTTTTCTGAAGGTTTGATTACTTCGATTGTATCAGCAATTGCGTATGATGAGGTCTCTCTGTATATGTTTACCTTTATTTCTTCACCAGGTATTGCATATCTAACAAATATCACCTTTTCATTGCCCTCTTCATAAGCAATTGCAAAACCATCATTAACAAATTTATCAACCTTCACAATAGCACTTCGATTTGCCTCTGCAATCTTCTTTGTCTCTATTTTATCTATCAATTGTTTTTCCTTAAAGTTAAAATCATGCAATTTTTTAGAAGAGTAGAGTATCTCGCCTTTTTAGTCAAGATATCTTTTAAATTAGTCTATAATTTTGAATAATATAAAAAACAGTTGCAGTGTTGATATCATACCAACAGAGTAGATAAGAATTTTTGAATAGAGAGATATAAAACCATTATTTTTTTTTTCTCAAATAATAGATGAACTAATAAATGTAAAATCAACAATATATCAGTAACAATATAGAAAATGGCTCTACTATCTTGGTTGTTAATTTGTAACATGCAAAATATTATCAAAAAGTAGAGTGGAAAATGAGCAATAGAAAATATTAAATATGAAATTTCATCTTTTAGATTTTTTAGAAAAACAAACATTCTCCACTCTCTAGTTCTAATCGCATCCATCTCATGAAGCAAAAATAGAGATATAACTATTGAAAACACTATTATATTCATAATTTTTCCATATTATTAAATAATTAAATAATTTTTTTCCATAATCTACTTATATTAAAAAATGCGTATAACTTTTCCTAAAACTCGTACTCTTAAAATGTGAGTTCGATGAATTTATATCTTTTTTTTATAGACATTTTCTATTTTTTATGACAAATATTTATAAAACTATTTTTTAGGAGGAGAAACGTGAGAAAGGTGAGCTTATTTTTCTTGATTATTATGGCGGGAGTTCTGCTTCTGTTTGCTTGTGAGAGCCCAGCTTCTACTGCCTCAAACGAGAGTGCGGGGGGCGATGGCACAACAACAAGCTCAACAGTAGCAGCTGAAAGTATACTGTTGTCACCTGCTTGTGATAATAGCAGTGATAAGTATGGTTATATTGATAAGAGTGGCAATAAAGTTATTGATTTTATATATGATCATGCCTCATCTTTCAGTGATGGGTTGGCTTCTGTTTATAAAGATGGTAAGTATGGCTGTATTGATAAGGATGGCAACATAGTCATCGATCTTATATATGATGAGCCCTCCTATTTTTCTGAGGGATTGGCTCGTGTAAAAAAAGATGGCAAGTGGGGCTATATTGATAAGAGTGGCAACAAAGTCACCGATTTTATATATGATAGTGTCTACTCTTTTAGTGATGGTTTGGCTTTTGTTAAAAAAGATGGTAAGTATGGCTATATTGATAAGAGTGGTAATAAAGTCATTGATTTTATATATGATAGTGTCTACTCTTTCAGTGATGGTTTGGCTTCTGTTAAAAAAGATGGTAAGTATGGCTATATTGATAAGAGTGGCAATAAAGTTATTGATTTCATTTATGATGAAGCTCCGCCTTTCAATGATGGTTTAGCACTTGTTAAAAAAGATGGTAAGCATGGTTTTATTGATAGGAGTGGGAATGTTGTAATTGAGTTTATATATGATGGTTTCCAAACATCCTTTTTTATTGATGGTTTGATTTCTCTCTATAAAGATGGCAAGTGGGGCTATATTGATAAGAGTGGCAACAAAGTCACTGATTTTATATATGATAGTGTCTACTATTTCTCTGAGGGTTTGGTTACTGTCAAAAAAGATGGTAAGTGCGGTGTTATCGATAAGACGGGTGCAACAGTAATCCCTTTTGGTAAATATGCCTCTATTGATAACTTTAAAAAAGTTGATTAATTATTTAGATCAATAGCGTGAGTTGATAAAGCTCACGCTTTTTCTATATCACTCTTCTCCACAATCTATTTATATTAAAAAATGCGTATAACTTTTTTTTGAAGTTTACTCTCTTAAAAAAACTATCAATGTCATTTTTTATTGAGTCTATCTTTGATATCTCTATATCAAAAATATCTCTCTCATTAAAAACAGACTTTTGATAATAGAAGGTAAGCTCCTCTAAATCTATTATGCTAGATAGCCTCTCTTTGTATTCAAGTGGTGTCTCAATTTCTAAAATTGGGCAGCCTATATCATTAAGTTTTCCTATTGTATAGAGATATAGATATATAATTTTTTCTCTTTTATCTTTTGATAGTTTAAATTTTATTAAATAGAAATTCTTTTTTATTGAGATAATTACAATAAGAACTAGAACTATTGTAAAAAGAAGAGAAACTCCAAAAAACCTTATTGATCTTTTTAGTTTGTAGAAAACTGTCTCTATGGCTGTTATTTTGTCTCTCTCTTTCTCTACATCTTTCAATTTATCTTTATTACTTAATATTTCTTCTATATATTTATCTCTATCCTCTTTGTTGCCCATTGCAAATTGATACTCTTCACCCTTAGCAATGTTTTGAGAGGTTGGATCGAAAGTAAGCCAGCCATAGCCATCAATAAATACCTCTACCCACGCATGACCATCCATGCTTCGAATTTCATAAAAGTTTAATGTTGAGTTGTTCATATCAGGAGCAAAGCCAACAGCAACTCGGCTTGCAATACCAAGAGCTCGAAGCATATAGCACATTGCAAATGCAAAGTAGGAGCAGTATCCCTTTTTACTATCAAAGAGAAAATACTCAAGCTGGTTTCCATCAGGCGCCAAACCCGGTTTTAGTGAATAAAAGTAATTGTCTTGGAGATAATATGCAATCAGTAAGCTAACAATTAGTGGATTGGTGTATTGTCCAGCTACATTAACAGCAAGCTCTCTTATTCTATCCTCTTTTTTTGTTCCATAGTTCATTAGTATATTTTTTCTTCTCTTATCCAATCCATTTAAAAAATCTTTTTGAGATAGATCTTCAGAAACCATAAAGTGAAAATCTGCTGTCGATATTTTGGAGTATGTTCTATAAACTTGCTTAAATGTGCTGTTGTCCCATGCTATCATTGGAACAACCTTTGTTATTAAATCACTCCCAAGAAGTGATGTTGAATCTATATTAATTAGATAAATTATCTGCTCTATCTCTTTTCTGAATGAGTATTCTGGAACATCTTCAAGTGTCCATATATAATTTGATAAATATGGAGGGGGAGAGAACTTATCTTGGTATTGCTCATTTATAACAAACCTATCATTTTTGTACTCTTCAAGTGAGAATCTTTTTAGATAGATCTGTCTATCAATTATCTTTTTTTGCTCCTCTCTCTCATAGTTATTAAGCTCTAATATAAGCACTTTGTCTTCAGATAGTTTTATCTCATCTTTAAGCTCAAGAAAATTGGAGAAGTCAAACTGGAACAATCCCTCATTCATCAGTCCGCCTTTACTTCCACTTGAATTATTTTTTATATGAGAGTTTAATGTTATATAGAGTAGAAAAAATATTATAATAACCATTATGGTGGCTACGGCAAAAATATCTTTTTTTGTAAGTTCTCTCTCATTTTTTACTGAAAGAAATGAGATATGGCGTATCAGAAGGATAACTGTTAGAGTTATGAGAAATATTCCATATAGAAAATAGTTTTTAAAAATAGTTTTTGAGATGTTTTCTTCTATATTGAGATTTACTAAGATCACTGTTATTACTGCTATTATTATAGCGGTGCTTATGTAGTATCCAATTTTTGAATAATTCTCCTTTCTTGGAGAGTCAAAGAGAAAGTAGAATATTATAAAAACTACAGATATATATGTGTCTTTGAATAATAAAAAGGGGATTTTATCAAAAATATTATAAGATGTT
>JAVBQL010000028.1:0-23716 GCA_031549085.1 Spirochaetota bacterium | reverse complement strand
GGCAAACGTCACTTAAAAAAAGAGAAAGAAAAGAAAAAGTAGATTTGTATAGGCGGGGTTTTTACCTTAAGCCTATACAAATCTATTCTCTCTTTTTTTTCTTTTTTGAGTAGCGTTCGCTCGTTATATATCTACTTAATGACATGGAAACCAGAAATAATAATTTAACGATTGTTAAATATTGATAGGACATTTGGTAGAAGATAGTTTAGCTAACCATTGCATATGAAGAAAAGTATATAAATAGAAAAATAAAACAATAGTAAAAAATAATTGATAATCACAAATAATAGTGTATAATAGACTTGCATCTTGTTTAGAGATGTTTGGTCTAAGGCTGTTGAATCAGCAAAAAGGCTCACTCCCTTTTTAGATTAAATATTGAATCGAAAAACAGCATGTTCGCGAGAGGAGATAGGTGTATCCAAATGATACACCTGTTGAATCGATGCGGATATGAGTATGCCTGCACTGGTTTAGTGCTGGGCATTCCTTCTCTAACGATTCAAGGGTGTTTAGCGAGTGAACTTTACCTTTGCGGGCATACTTTTTTATTTGCTTGTGAAAAGTATAGCCAGATTTTAATAAAAGAGATCTATACAGGTGGAATCCTATAGGTTTTTGATTTTTTATTTCCATAAAAAATACTCTATCCAGAAGCATGTAAGGTAGAGGAAAGCTAAATATCCTTTTTGTTTTTTTCATTTTTATATTTATGAATTGAGATGCCTATCAAACAGTTAGTTTCAATATGTTGTCTGTTACTGCCACTTCAACCTCACAGATATTAAAATCTTTTGATATTTTACTCATCAGCAAGTTGCACTTAATAGGCAAACAGCACTTTAAAAAATAAGCAGAGCTTGTTACTTCGTAATAAAAAAAAAGAGAGAATAAATATTTAGAGGGTGGGATTTTATCCCCTCTAAATATTTACTTTTTCTTTCTTCTTTTCTTTTTTTTAGTAGCGTTCGCTTATTACATATCATCGTACTGACTTGGAAACTAGAGATAAGGTGTAATGCTAGTTATATATTAATTGTATAATAGATAAAAATAATATTAATAACTATTCAAGACTGGTCAAGAACTCAAACTAAACAGTTAAAAAAACAAAATTGACAAGAGAGTATTTTTTTGCTATAAAAACAATGTATAAAATTTAAGTTCCCAGTCCAATAATTTTATTATAAAGAAAGATTTATATGAAAAATTTAAACGAAGATGGCTCTCAAACTAAAGAACCAAAAGTCTATAAAATCAGTGTAAAAAAAAATCCAAGATACTTTATCTTGCTGCTCTCTATGGTAGGACTACTCATATCTGACATTGTCCTCTATTTAGTATTAAAAAACATCTTTTTCATTATAGCAGCAGCAATTATGGCACTTTTGTTTGCATATATAATATATATACTTAGATCGGCAATGACAAACGAGATAGCACTCTATGATGACCACCTCTCATACAAACAAAGTAAAAACGAGAATGAAACAATTTACTATAAAGATATCTCCCTTGCTGGAGTATATGCAGACTTTGCAAAGATGTATAGAGACAGCAAAGAAAAATTCGCCGTAGAAGATGGATTCTATATATTTTCAAAAAAACTAGATAAATATCTCCTAATTGGTGTAGGATTTGATGATTCAAAGGAACTTTTCAAAAATTTAAAAGAATCTTGTGAAAAATATGGTGTAAAGTATAAAGATATTCAAAAAAGAAAAAAATTCACAATAATCGATGAATTAAGAGAGCTTTTGAAGACAGACATATAAGAGCAATTTCAATATAAATATTTTTTAATAAATTCTGTTTTTTATTTTAGAAGGGGTAATGAAAAATGAACTATAGTCGTATGGTACGAGGTCCGCTAAAGCTATTTGCACTTCCAGGGACTGAAGAGTACGTTGAGAAGGTGGCAAAGTGGCTTGCAAAAAATTACTTAAAAGAGATTGGCGAGAGCTCAACATCAATAGCAAGCTTCTTTAATATGGATGAAGATGAGACAAAAGTGATGGATAGCTTTGATGGGACAAAAGAGGAGTTCCTTCAGCAATACCTAATGGGAACTTTTAACTATTTCACCCATCGCAACGGAGCAATAGAGATCTCAATTGCAAAGAGCTGCCGCGGTAAAGATGCCTACGTTTTTCATACCTTTAGCGAAGCTGATATAGTTGACTATAATAAAAACCCAAAGAGATTAAACTTCTCTGATCAAGAGGTTCTTCTATATAATACACTTGATGCATTCTCTGAGGCTAAGGTTGGATATGTAACCTTGGTAGAGATGAATCTTGGACAGGCAAGAAGCGACAGGCCGAAAGGGAGGGGGGGCTGCAATTTAAGGACATTCTTTAGAAATATAACTGCAAATGGCTGCAACCACCTGGTTGTATATCAAATTCACTCTGTAAAATCGCTAATCGGACTTGACACAACAAAGATATTCTATGATAACTTAAGAGGAGAGAGCCTTCTAAAAAAATATATATTAAGATCGTATGTAAAAACTTTGGAGACCTTCACTACAACTGTCGCAAATGAGTGGGTATTTAGCTCCGTTGATGCGGGCGGAAAAGAGTTTGCTGCGCAGTTTTCAAAAGTTTTTAAAGCACCACTCTTGGTTGTCGACAAAAGAAGAAACTCCCTTACAAACAATATTGATGAGATAACAATATTAAAACCAGAGAATCTCTCACTTGAGGGGAAAATTGTCTATATCGTAGATGATATGATCGATTCAGGCGGAAGTATTGTTGATGTGTGCCGCAAATATAAAGAGTTTGGAGCAAAAGAGGTTAATATAGTCGCATTCTATGGACTATTCTCCCCTCCTGCAGAGGATAGATTAACAAAACTCTATGAAGAGGGCATAATAAATAAGATTATTGTAACTGATTTAATTACTCAAGACAAAGATTTTTATAAGAGAAACCCATATATAGTGGTAGCTGATACAAGTTATACAACTTCAAGAGTTATCCAAAAGACAAACCATGGCGGTTCGCTTGAAAAGTATTTTACCGGGCTTAATGCAGAAAACTATCTTAGAAAGCTGGTAAATAGGACACTATTTAACAGTGATGATGGTGATTAAAATTCATTTAATATCCCTTCTGGATTTAGATATTAAATGATAGAGAGTTAAGAAAGATCAGTCTCTTTTTGCATAAAGTATATATAAAAAGAACAGCCAGAGAAATAGAAAATAGTATCCTCTCTCTTATTTAAAGTGAGTTTAGAAAGGGTGTGGCACAAAAAATATGAAGATAGCTATAGTCAATACTTATGCCTATAAAGGTGGTGCCTCCCGTGCAGCAAACAGGCTCTATCAGGGGCTAACCTCTATGGGCTCTGATGTTAAGATGATTGTAACAGATGACAAGTCTGATGATAAGAATATCATTCCCATAAAAAAGAATTCAACATTAGATTTTCTCTTTATGGGCGGAGAGTTTGTGCTTCTCTCAGCAATTCGAACAAAGCTTTCAAATACGCTATTCTCTCTTGGTGTCTATGGACATGATATAACAAAGATGGAGGCCTTCAAGGAGGCTGATATAATAAATCTCCACTGGACATGCAAGCAGTTTTTATCAATAAAAAATATAAAAAAGATATTGGACAGTGGAAAAGAGGTGGTTTTTACTCTCCACGATATGTGGCAATTCACTGGAGGCTGTCACTACAGTGCTGGCTGCAATAGGTATCAGGAGCAGTGTAAGAACTGCCCGCAGCTTACAACTGATCCATTTAAGATAATCGATAGACTCTTTCAAGAAAAATATGAGAGCTTTAATAGAGATAATCTAACAATAGTAACACCAAGTGTTTGGCTCTCAAGTTGTGCAAAGCAGAGTAAAATCTTTGGAAACTTAAGAGTCGAAGCGATTGCAAACTCTCTTGAGACAGATATTTTTACTCCAACAGAAAAAAGTATTGCAAAAAAAGAGCTTGATATAGATAAAAATGTGATAACTATTCTCTTTGGAACAATGAACCACTCAGAGAGGCGGAAGGGCTTTGAGGAGCTTCTAGCTGCTCTCTCCTACTGCAAAGAGAATCCTCTCTTTATGGAGATGGCAAATAGTAAAAAAATATTGATAATGACCTTTGGAAAACCGAGTGATGACCTTGCAGATTCTGGTCTTCCAATAAAATCTGTTGGATTTATCAAAGATGATAGAGTGCTGTCACTTGTTTATAGCAGTGCTGACTTTCTTGTTCTTCCATCGTTAGAGGATAACCTTCCAAATATTATGATAGAGTCATTAAGCTGCAACACCCCTGTGGTTGCTTTTGATACAGGCGGTATTGCTGATGTTGTAAAGAACAATATTAATGGTCTACTATCAAAAACGGGAGATGAGCGACAATTGGCTGAAAATATAGTAAAGATGACAGTTGATAGTGAGCTTCGAGAGAGGCTAATAAAAAATTCACGAAGCAGCCTTGGCAGCAACTTTGAACTTGCTTCTCAAGGGAAAAACTATTTAAACCTATTTGAAGAGCTTCTTAAAAAAGATAAGAACATAAATAGGATAGCTACTATAAAAACAAAAAACAGCTTTATTGTTGTCTACATAAAGTTGTTCTTCACTGTTATTATATCTTTTTTAACAAAACCATTCAAGAAAAACAGAGCCTAATTTCTGTAGTTTTTATCTTTTATATTGTAGATATAAGAATGGAATATGCAAAGTTTTTTGTATATTTTGCTTGTTACCTAAATTCAAAAAGGCAATATCCTTTCTGAACAAAATATTTGTCAAAAAGGACGTGGCTAGAAAAAAACCTTTATGTAAAGGGGGCAGGGGGTTTAGAAAAAAAGCTATCTACGTTTTCTCTGTCACTATATTAAGGCCAACCTTTCTGCCTGACTTTATAATTTGATTTAGCTTCTTACTCTCTTTATCAAATTTCTCGTTTATAACCTCTATCTCTCTTGATAGATCAAGATTCTCGTTTGAGGCCTGATTTATTGTCTCAAGTCCGCCAGAGATCTCTTTTCCACCCTTATCAAGCTCCATAGTTGCAAATGAAATTTGTTGGAATACCTTTGATACCTTATCAAGCTTTGATGCAACATCAGTAAACACGTGATTAACCTTATTATTTAATGATGCACCATTCTTTATTTTGCTTTCAGACTCTTTTAGAAGACTTCCAACATTTAGGGCAGCGGCGTTTGACTTCTCTGCAAGCTTTCTAATCTCTGTTGCAACAACACCAAACCCTTTTCCAGCCTCACCCGCACGGGCAGCCTCAATCGCAGCATTAAGGGCAAGCAGGTTTGTATTATCATCAATCTCATTTATTGCAGCAACACCCTCTCTCATTATCTTACTGAATTTTACAAGTGCAATCATCTCCTCTGTAGAGCTCTTTATTACCTCCATTGCCTGATGAACGTCATTAACAATATTCTCCATATCATTGGAAGCTGATGAGGCGTTTTTGCTTATCTCTTCTATGCTTGACATAAGCTGCTCTGTTGAGGCAGCAATCTCTTCAACACTGGATGCCTGTGTCTCTGATGATGTCAAAAGTCTATTTGATATCATATGGTTCTTCTCTCCAAGCTCTTTTATGCTTACAGAGAGCCCCTGAACACCTGCTAACGTTTTTATGGCAACCTCTCTCTCCTCCTCAAGCCCCCTCTCTTTATTGTTTGATGCTGCTATCGTATTGTCTATTGTCTTTGATACCCATGAAGAGATAAAAGCAACAAAAAAGAATGCAATATATCTAGCAACCATTTGAGCAAAAGAATTTTCAAATGATGGCTCTATCTTCTCCCAAAAAATTACCATAGAGAGTGTATTCCAAAATATTACCATTAATGAAGAGAATATACATACCCAACTATCAAGATAGAGTATCGAGAGAACTATTAAAATAAAGATCAATGTCCATATATCTGTATTGATTTCTAAGAATATAATATTAGATAAGAGAGCTGTTAGACTTATTATAAATGAGACAACATATCTCATAAATATATCTCTATTTTTTAAAAGCCTATAAAAAAGCATTGCCAATAAATTTATGGCTGACTGAAAGAGTATATACATTACAATTTTTTGTGTTATCAATACCATATCTTTATGTCTAATAAAAGACAAAATCAAATAGGGAATAGCAAGAACTGCAATCAATATCCAAAGAACAGTTATAATATATTTTATTGTCTTACTCTTATCCAAACCTACTGTTATCTCTCTTTGCATAACAATATATCCTTAAACTTAAAACTTAATTTTAATTTAGCTTTTTATATTTTTTTATATAGATTCTTTTTCTTTATCGGCAAGAAAAATTATAATCTAAAAAAAATAAAATAATTGTTTTATTTTATTTTTTTGTTTATATTTCTCTCGAATAATAATGAAATTTAAGGGAGTAACTATGCAGCAAAAAAATGGACAACCTCAAGGTGAGATTAAGCTAAAAATAAATGATAATGAGCTTAGAGGAGCATATGCAAATCAAGTGAGCATTATGCATTCAAAAAATGATTTTGTTCTTGATTTTATAAGCATGTTTCCACCAGAAGCAATTGTTACATCAAGAATCATTCTAACTCCATCAGTACTAAAGAGAGTCTACTATACTATTGGTCAAAACTTATCAAAGTATGAGGAGCAGTTTGGAGAGGTAGATCTTGATGACTTTGCTCCATTTGATGGGAAGTTAAACTAAGAATAGTAGCCATGCGTCTTTTTATTACCCTATTCATATTCACTTTTTTTGTTAATATATCTATCTTTGGAAAAGATAATAGAGATAGTGTGTTTTTTCTATATAACAGAAACTATGACCTTGTTTTTGAAGAGGATCTAAAAATTTCAACTTTTTTAAAAACTAAATTTAAGAGAGACTTTTTTAGAATTAGAAACTATGAGGTGCCGCTGATAAGCTCTCTGGATAAAGAGATTGAACTTATTGCCAAGCAGGAGTATAACACAATCTTTTTTGCGCCACCACTCATCTCCTCTATGATTGTTGATAAATCTTCAAATTTCAACAGGGACAAAACAAAGCTTCTCTCATATGGCTTATATATTGAAGATAACTTTAGCAGCAACATATCAGTTTTCAATATTATTCCAGATCCAGACCTTATGACAGAGAAACTTCTATCCATTATAAAAAAGAGAGTTAAAAACAACGACTTTTCAAAATGTGGAATAGTAATAGATCCTGATTATGAATTTCCAAATAGTGTAGTGGAAAACTTTAAAGAGAGAGGCATAGAGCTAACTGTACTGCAGAGCAACATAAATAATAGCTCCGTTATACAGTGGATTAGTTATAATGATCTCTCTATAGTTATCTGTTTTGCATATAGTAAAAATTCATTTTTAAGACATATGTTAAAGAAAGATGTAGAAAACACAGACTTTATAGAGGTGCTGACAAGCTATCATCTATATGAAAATGATTTTATAAACTATTATATCTCTATAAATTGGGAAAAAAGTATTGAGTATGCAGTAAGCAGCAGTGCCTTTAGAAAATTCAGAAAGGATAAAAGTGTTGGTGACGTTTCTATAAAAAAGATCGAAAATTTTTTATCAAAAAATAAAAACGCTATTGTTATACAAAAATTTTCCGTAAATAGTAGTAATAAAAATAGGGTTGAGAAGAAAGATTAATGCAAAGAAAACCAGAGTGGCTAAGAAAAGAGCTTTTTAATAGAGGAAAAGATAACTCTGTCAGAACCCTGATTAGAGAAAACAAGATTAATACTGTTTGCAGTGAAGCGAGCTGTCCAAACATTGGAGAGTGCTTTTCTCGTAATGTTGCAACATTTTTGCTTCTTGGAAACATTTGTACCAGAAACTGCAGGTTTTGTAATATTCTTAATAATGAAGAGAAGCCATTGGAACTTGATGCTGATGAACCCAAAAGAGTTGCTGATGCTGTAAAAAAGTTGGGCTTGAAATATGTAGTGCTCACATCAGTTACAAGAGATGATCTTGATGATGGCGGCGCCTCTATATTTGTTGAGACAGCAGAGAGAATAAAAGAGGTAGATAATAATATTCTAGTAGAGGTTCTTGTGCCAGATTTTAATTTTGATACAGATGCCATTGATATGGTTCTCTCCTCACCAATCTCGCTATTCAACCACAATCTCGAAACTGTTAAGAGTATATATAAATCGCTTAGACCGAAATCAAACTATGAGAGAAGCCTTAAAGTTTTGGAATATGCTAAAAAAAATAGTGCCATTCCTGTAAAAACTGGCATTATGGTTGGTTTAGGAGAGACTGAAGAGGAGGTAATAGCTCTTTTTGAAGATTTTAAAAATATTGGTGGGGATATCCTAACAATAGGGCACTATCTGCCGCCATCAAAAAAACATTATGATGTTGTATATCAAGATGAGGAGGTTTTTGAAAAATATAGAGATCTTGCTAATAATATTGGGATAAAAACCGTTATTTCTGGTCCATTTATAAGAAGTTCTTATTATGCAGAAGAAAGTTTTTTTTCAAATTTAGTTTGACAAAATATTTTCAATAATCTATAATCTTTAACGGGTTTATGTAAATATTTAGAGACATTTTTTGTTATTAAATATTATTTTTTTTTATTTATTAATTTGATTTAAGGTGAAAGGAGCATCTATTATGTCGTTAAGAAGAATGATAACTTTTCTAGGAATATTAATTTTAGTAGCTAACACAGCTCTCTTTGGTGTTGATACTAAAAACACTAATATTCAGACAGTAATACTTGATGATTTTGAATTAACTGATGGACAGCCAAGAAGAATGTGGGTTTTAATACCTGACAGGTTTGGTAGAGAGGGGAACAAAGACAGCGGAGAAAGTTTGCAAAAATTGACTTTTGTTAACTCTTGGCCAGAAGCTTACTTTGGTACTAGACTGCCAGATAAAGATAGAGCAGAGTTTTTCTATGGCCCTAAAGAGAGTAATGATACTGATAAAGCGAAATACACAGATGTTTCAGGCACTTGTCTTGCTATGTGGATAACATTTAATAGACCGGGATATAACAAAGTTGAGCTTTATCCATTGGCAAAAAAAGATGACAATTGGGTTAAGGATCCTGTTCCTTTTGTTGGAAAGATTCAAAAAGTTGATATGTGGATCTGGGGTGCTAATTTCAATTATAATGTAGATATGGTTCTAGTTGACTTCAGAGGAACTGAACACAGACTTTTTGTTGGAAACTTGAAACATATTGGATGGAAGAATTTCATTATCAATATTCCACAAACAATTCCACAATCTATTGATTATGTACCTAGTCTTAAAACATTGGCTCTACAAAAATTCATAATATGGACAGAACCTACAGAAAATGTTAAGGGTGCATACATATATATGGATCAAATAAAATATGTAACAGATGTTTTTGCTGAAATATATGATGGTTACCAATTGGGAGACCCTAACTATATCAAGCAAGCATGGGAACAAAATAAAGTAGAAGTACCTAAAGATACTGACATAAAGAGTGCTGATGCTGTGAAAGCAGATAACAGCGAAGCAAACGCAAAATAGGTTTTTCTAAAATTAGATATTAAAAAATTATTGAAGTTTAAGGAGAATAAATAATGAAAAAGATTTTAGTACTAGTTCTACTTGTTGTTTCTAGCTGTTTTGTTTTCTCTCAACAACAAAGCCAAGATAATAATAGTGGAAATTCAAATAGTGGTCATAGTAAGGATCCTGTGAATTCTTACGTAGTTGAAGTTAGACTATCTGGCTTCGAAGATGCATCTCTTTGGGATGTAGCTATGTCTCCAGATGAAGGTATTATATCAAAAGCAACATTAAAAGGTGCACCAAAAGATTTAACTGATGAAGATAGCCCAATTGCAAAAAGAGACGAGCAATATGGCATTCCAAATACTTATGATAAAGATAAGGTTCTGGGTGTTAAGGTACAATACCTAAGAAGAGGTTACAACGTTTTTACTATCAAACCAGTTAAACCTCAAGCAATTGAAGGTATCTGCGAAAGTATTAGCGTATGGGTTGCTGGAAGAAACTATAAACACGTTCTTAAAATGATTATAAAAGATTTTATGGATAAAGATAGAACTGTCTATGTTGATAAATTGGACTTTTCTGGCTGGAAAGAACTACTTGTTTCTATTCCTCTTAATGTAAAACAGAGTGATTATCACTTTGGTGACAGAAGAGGGATCAAATTCAATGGTTTTGTTGTTGAATGTGATTTCTTAGATACATATGGTACATATTATATCTATTTTGATGAACTAAGAGCAAGAACTGACGTATTTATGGAGTACATCAGAGACGCTGATGATATGCAAGATGATTGGTAAAAAACAATCTACCTAAAGTTGTATAATAATGATTATTCAACGTTTGAAGACTCCCATAAAAATGGGAGTCTTTTATTTTCAATTTTAATTTTCTTAATTTAAGGAAAAAACATGGTTATACTAGGCGGCTTACAACAATTTCAATTATGCAACCTACTCTTTTTGTCCTCACATTTTATGGCGAACTCAATAGAATATAAATATAGGCTGGTTATTATAAATGAGCTCTTTAGAAAAAAATATCTAGATAAATTTGAGCATAAATTCAATAGTGAACAGTTAAACAAAAAATATAGACCTCTGATTATTTATAACAAATTTTTAAATTCCATACTAAAGATTGCAAGGAAATTTAAAATAGGCATTTACAATCCTATGTTTGGAGATAACAATCACCTACTTAATGAAGATGCAAAATTTTTGAAGCTTGCAAAAAAAAATATTGCAATAATAGGTGAGTGGCAATTTAGAGATTTTAAAAATGTGAAAAAACATTATGACTCAATAAAAGAATTTTTTACCCCAACAGATGAATATAGATTAAAGATAGAGCAATTTATAAAGAGTATAAAAAAAGAGGATGAATTATTAATCGGTGTTCATATAAGATTGGGAGATTATAAAGAGTGGCAAGATGGAAAATTTTATTACTCTGTTGATAGTTACATAAAAAAAATGAGAGAGGTTCAATCAATTTTTAATGATAAAAATATCAAATTTCTAATTTGTTCAAATGAAAAACTTGATGAAAAACCATTCATTGACGCTTCATTAAACTTCACATTTGGTCTAAACGGAGCTATTGAAGATCTTTATAGTTTTAGTAAGTGTGATTATCTAATTGGTCCGCCAAGCACCTACTCAAGCTGGGCATCTTTTTATGGCAGAGTGCCTCTTTGCTTCATATATGATATGAATATCAAGATAGATAAAGATCTATTTGAAATAGTAGAAGGTTAAAGATAATTGACATAAAGATTTAAAAGTTATATATTATTACAAATAATTAATTTCAAAAGGTATTTTATGAAAAAAGCATTGATTACAGGAATTACTGGGCAAGATGGCTCATACTTAGCAGAATTACTTTTAGAAAAAGGATATGAAGTTCACGGAATGATACGTCGTTCAAGTTTGATAAATACTCATAGAATTGATCATTTATATAAAGATCCTCACACTCCTAATCCTAACTTTTTTCTTCATTATGGAGATTTAACAGATTCTACAAATATAATAAGACTTCTTAAAGAGATCTCTCCTGATGAGATCTATAACCTTGCAGCGATGAGTCATGTTAAGGTCTCTTTTGACACTCCAGAATATACAGCAAACGCTGATGGCATCGGAACTTTAAGATTTTTAGATGCAATAAGATTGCTTGGAATGGAAAAAAGCGTAAAATTTTACCAAGCATCAACAAGTGAGCTCTTTGGAAAAGTAGTTGAGACACCGCAAAGCGAGAAGACTCCATTCTATCCTAGATCCCCATATGGTGTTGCAAAGATATATGGCTACTGGATAACTGTAAACTATAGAGAGGCATATGATATATTTGCAACCAACGGTATTCTATTTAACCATGAGTCTCCTAGAAGAGGAGAGACCTTTGTTACAAGAAAGATAACTATGGCTGTTGCCCGCATAAAACTTGGACTTCAAGAGAAACTATATTTGGGTAATATTGACTCAAAAAGAGACTGGGGATATGCAAAAGATTATGTAGAGGGAATGTATATGATGCTTCAACAGAATCAAGCAGATGACTTTGTCTTGGCAACAGGTGAGACTCACTCTGTAAAAGAGTTTGTTGAAAAATCATTTGGTGAGCTCTCTATTGATGTAGAGTGGAAGGGAGCTGGAGTTGACGAAAAAGGCTTTGATAAGAAAACTGGAAAATGTATTGTAGAGATAGATCCTAAATATTTTAGGCCTACAGAGGTAGATCTGCTGTTGGGGGATCCTTCAAAGGCAAAAAAAATATTGGGCTGGAAACCAACTACAACATTTGATTCTCTAGTCAAAATGATGACAAAAGCCGATTATGAGCTATTTAAAGGTAAAGGAACAATAGTTTACTAAAAAAATAGATTGCTTTATGAGTGAAAATAAAAAAAAGACTATTTTTAAAACAAAAACAGATAACCTCACAAAAAAACCAAAGTTGTATAAAGTTCTTCTATTGAATGATGATTATACAACTATGGATTTTGTAGTTGCAATACTTGTGGATATCTTCTCAAAATCTATAGAAGAGGCAAGAAAGATAATGCTTGATGTTCACAAAAATGGAAAAGGGGTTGCTGGAGTCTATCCATATGATATTGCAAATACTAAAATTGAAGAGGTAAAAAAACGCTCATTAGAAAATGAGTTCCCACTCCAGACTACACTTGAAGAGGCTTAACAAATTATAGATAATACTAGTATTTAATAATAGACAAAAATAGCTGCTTAAATTTAAGCAGCTATTTTTTATATTTAAAAAAGTTATAAATATAATTTTTCTATTTTATTAGTCAAGATATTGAAAAAATATATTAAAATCTCTTGTATGTTTATATCTAACCCTCAATTTATCAATAAGTTCTCTTGCCCCCTTCTCATCATTTCTTGCTAATAGTACTCTTGACTTTAGCCTGAATGCAGAAAAGGCAAGTTGATTATCATATTTATTTAAAAAATCATCTGTTGCATATCTATTTAAAATTTTATCAGCTTCATCAATTTTCCCTTGAGCTATAAGAAGTTCCGCCTTTTTAATATTTGATATAACTCTTGATTGAGTAAACGGTGATATTGTCAATAATATAAATATTGCAACGACTATAAAAAACAGAGTAATTACCACCCGTTTTACAATAGTGTAATAGGGAAAAGAGAACCTTCTATAGACAATACCACTAAAAATTAAAAATAGTACTGATGCTAATGTTATTATCAATCCAATAATTTCTGAAACAGTGTATCCATAGTGTATATCTACATTTTCACTCTTTGGAATAATAAGCATAAAACCGGGTGCTATTGGATATATATTTTCGCCATTTTTAGATTTAAAATTTTCACTATAACTAATCTTTATTATATGGGGTTCTCCAACTCTATCTGTCTTAAATTTTATATTAAAGTGATCTATCTTCTCATCTGTTATATGACTACTATTCTCTTTTTTTTCAATTTGCCATTCACTATATGAAATTTTTTTATCTTTGAATCTATCTCTATAATCGTCATAGTTACTAAATTTTTCCATGTTCAACAGATCACTATCAGTTTTTTTAATATATTCTTTAGGTATAAATGGATATTCAATAAGTTCATACTCCCTAAAAAATCTATAAAAATCCTTTTGCCAACCCCCATTTTTTGGAGTTCCAACAATTGAGATTTTATCAAAATCCACAATATCAATATAGCTATCAATGTGATCTACAAAGCTATATATAGTCCACTTTCCAGCGATATCAGTTTTTCTTTCAAACAGCTCATTATTGTTAAAATAACCTCTCATCTCATCAGAGTGTACAATTATATCTTTTGAGTTTGTTTGAATAAAGCGATATTTCCAAACATCAGAATTGAGGGAGGCATAGAGTCTATGAGATTCAGGCCCTGAAGCAATTGGCGAGTACTCCGTCTGCATATAGGTAACACTCTTTGCCATAAAACTTGAACCATAGTGAATTCCCTCTGTTGAACCTCTGCCTGTAAAGAGATAGAGATTTTCAAAAGCCCTTTCAGAGCCAAAATCAGCATTATCTCCTCCCCTTATCTTCTCCCATAATAGCCTTGATGGTTTATCAAAACCCTTTTCATCTGTTGCTTTAATTATATCCAAAAGGCTGCTATATCCACTCTTAGATTCAAAGCCGCTATTGTTCCATCTAAACCACGCAGGTCCATTTTTCATATTAAAATTTATAAATAGAAGAGAGGCTGTCAATGAGACTGCAAATATTATTGTGCTAAATATCATTTTGTAAATCCCATTGTCTTCAGTAATTATATAGTTGAATAATACTATTATGCTAAATATGGTGGTTATTATTGCTGTTGGTACAAATCTAATATCAGCAATACCCAAAAGAGGTGATATGAAATAGAAAAAGAGAGATACTAAATAGATATATAGAAGAATAAGAGAATTAAGTTTTTTCTTTGATGATATTGCAGTAAAAATTGTTAAAACAGCCCCCAAGACGATAAAACCAAACATTGTTGAGTTTGCAAACTCTTTAAAATTTGCAAATGTCCATATAAGTGATATAGGGGCAGCATATTTTCTTGTAAACACCATTGGCAGAAGCCAGAAAGCCGCTATTGCTAATGCTATAACATAGGTAAAAAATATTTTTTCTAAGATTTTATATTTTGGGTCTTCAGATTTTTTTAAAAATATAAAAAAGAAGGGAACAAAAAAAGCAACCATAAAGACAAATATGTGGCTAAGTGCTATCAGCCCCAAAACAACGGCAGGAATATTAATACTTATCTTCTCATCTATAAAAGCATCATAACAGAGGCCAATCAAAAAAACAAATAGAGATATTGCAAAAGAGTAGCAGAACTCTCCTGCCATAGTGGATAAAACATTTCCACCAAACATAGTGTATGATTCATTAAAAATAAATATTAATGATAGAAGAGCTGCTGAACTTGCAAGAACACTATTTTTTGTTATCTTTTTTGCAGAGTAGAAAAATGCAATAGGCAAAGAAAATAGGCCAAGCATTGTTGTTATTTTTAATGCTATTGTCAGAGGCATAAAAAAGCCCAATACTGCAGCAACAAGAAATGGGAGTGGGAAATAGTGTTGAAACTCATTATAGCCAAAGAAGTTTGCAATTGTCTCCCCAAATATTCTACCTTTAGGCAACAGATAATTTTTCATATGATCCAAAACCTGATACCATGATGATGAGTCCCCACCTGTTAATATTGTATTTGTAAAAAGAAGCTTTAAATCAAATCTAAGAATCCAAATTGATGCAATAATAGTAAATGCAGCTATTGCAAAGATAAAATTATATTTTCCAAAAAGTTCTATACTCTTCTCTATATAGATATTCTTCTCTACTTTTTTATTTTTACTTTTTTTGTTCATCTAAAAATTCCTTTAATTTTATATATTTATTTATATATCGCCCTCTTTTTTGTGTTATCTTTCCAAACTGAATTGCTTTTTTAGGACATAAATTTATACATGCAACACACTGCTCACATTTTTTTAACCATTTAGGCTTTCCATTCTCTAAAACTATGTTTTTAACAGGACATATTTTAACACATATTGCACAGGAGTTGCAATTATCATCAACCCAGAACCATCTATCCATAAATTTAAGAGCGCCTATTACAATATAATAGATGGCAGTAAATATAAAACCAAAAGGATTATGCGATTTTTCTATTCTTTTCTCTTTTTTTGAGACTATTTTTGCAATCTCTTCAATTTTTTTATCACACTCTGAAAGTTGTTTGTTCTCTCTATCCTCACTATATAGATCTTCAAGGATAATATAGTTGTTTGGCATATCTATAACAAAACCGCTATCAAGTAAAATCTCTCTTTTTTTTAGAGAGCTTACTAATATCTTCATTGCATTGCCGCCATACTCACCGGGATTAATAATGGCAAAAGTATAGATATTTTTATTTTTAGGATAGAGTATCTTTTTAATAAACTTTCTAACTATATTTGGCATACCAAAAGCATATACTGGAAATATAAAACCAACAACATCATTATCATCTAATATTATATCTTCAGATGTAACTTTTATAATAGAGACAATCTCAGCATTTTCAAATTTCTCTTTTATTTTTTTAGCAATATAGAGAGAATTTCCTGTGCCTGTAAAATAGAAGAGCTTCATTATATGTCTCTTTAAATATTATAATTTAGATTGTGTTCATAATTTTGGATATTAATATATCATATAATAGATCTTTTTCATAGAGGTTTTTTTATTACATATTAAATGGTTAGTAAAACTTGCTTATCACAAATGTACTATTAATATTTAATAATCATTATTTCCATGTCAGTACGAAGACATATAACAAGCAGACGCTGCTTAAAAAAAGAGAAAGAAGAGAGAATTAAAATATATAGGCGGGGGTAAAACCCCCAGCCTATATATTTTAACTTTTTCTTTTTTCTTTTCTTTTAGGTGACATTTGCCCATTAAGTGTGACTTGCTAATGAGTAATGCACAGAGAAGTTTCTATATCTGTTAAGCTTGATTGGTGCTAATATGACAATAGTATTAAACTGACCATTGGAGATTGGAATAAGTAAATAAAAGTAAAAAAATTATATGTCGCAACTCTCTTTTACTTCAGAAATTAGTTTTTGTGCAGCCTCCTCTGTTGCAGCCTCTGCAAAGACTCTAACAACAGGTTCTGTATTACTTTTTCTAATCAAAAACCAGCTATTATCATCAAAATCAGCTCTAATTCCATCTCTAGAATCTATCTTTGCATCTTTAAACCTATTTTTCAGGCTCTTATTAAGCTTATTGATATCAATACTGTCATCTTTTACAGTAAATTTCTCTTTTATAAGGGTATACTTTGGTATATTTGCAACAAGCTCACTTATAGTTTTATTAGATCTCGCCATATAGTCAAGAATAAACCCCATCCCAACAAAAGCATCTCTGCATCTATTTATCTCTATTGCAATAACTCCACCATTTCCCTCTCCACCAATCAGCTCTCGCCCCTCCTCCATGGTCTCTGTAACATTTATCTCCCCAGTCTTTGCCCTCTTAACCTCTCGACCAAATTTTTTTGCGACAGTATCTACCATTTTTGATGTTGAAAGATTTACAACAATGTCACTATTTCTATGGTAACTTAGATAGTATTCAACACATAACACAAGAGTCATCTCCTCTGATAGAATAACACCATTCTCATCAGAGACAACAAGCCTATCTCCATCAGGGTCAAGAGCAAAGCCAACATTAAGCCTATTATTTTTTATAAGAGTAGATAGATCGCTTAAATTTTCAGGCGTTGGCTCTGGCCCATGGGCAAATTTTCCTGTTGGTTCAATATTGATAGAGCCTATTCTTCCAACACCAATCTCTCTTAAAAATTTTTCTACCCAATGACCACAGGCTCCATTTACTGTGTCAAAGCCAACAGAAAAATTCTTTCTCTTTATAAGGGAGTTTCCAACAAAATTTATTATATTTCCTATGTTTGATGAGGCAAGCTCTCTATTTTTTGAGTATGAGCCAAGCTCGTCATATTTTGCATATGAAAAGTTGTTACTCTCATAGACACTTGTTAGTTTTTCAAATTGAAGTGAGTTTAAAAATTTGCCATTAGAGTTTACGAATTTTAGAGCATTCCACTCCTCAGGGTTGTGGCTTGCAGTTATCACAATGCCACCTGCATAGTCATCACTTTTTGTAACAACATGAAGCAGGAAAGGGGTTGGGACAATCTCCAAATCGATGACATCACGTCCAGTACAGTTGATAATTCCTCTTACAAGGGTTGATATAACCTCTCCACTTACACGAGAGTCTCTACCTAAGATTATTTTGCCCTTTGGCATAATGGTGCAGAATGATAGGATATAGTTTGTTATTACTGGAACAGTAAGTGTCTCCCCAACAATGCCTCTAATTCCAGATATTGATGCTTTTAATGACATAGATCTTCCTTATTTTTTTAACTTCTCATGCCCTTTTTGACAAATATTTTTATGCAAAAAAGATACTATCTTTCCAATTCTTGTGATAGGAGCAGAATCTATAGAACCTACATTTTTAATATATAAGTGCAAAAACTTGCGTTCGATAGTTCCACTCATCAACAACATATATTCTGTCGTTGCTGTCTAAAGTAATAAAGTATGGCCTTCCAAATTCACCGTTTCTTGTTCCCCGCTTGCCAAAGCTATAAACATACTTTCCCCCCTTATCAAAAACCTGTATACGGCTATTTATACTATCCGCAACATAGATATTATCAAATTTATCTATAGCAATCCCTCTTGGGGTATCAAATTCGCCATATCTGCTGCCACTTCTTCCCCACTGAAAAAGAAAAAGTCCATTTTTATCAAAAACCTGAATACGATTATTGTTATCTGTAATGTATATACTATCATTAGAGGAGACTGCAACTCCATAAGGTTCAGTAAATTGTCCTTTTGCAACTCCATCTCCTCCAAAACTAAAGAGGTAGTTGCCTCCTTTATCAAATATATCAATAAAGCTTCTTACAGAGTTTACAACAAAAAGTGAGCCATCGCTGGTAAAGGCCATACTGCTTATATACGCTATATGGCTTTTGAGGCTACCTGTGTTTAGTGTTCTTAAAAAAGAGCCATCTTTATTGAAAACATCGATAAAATATTTGTAGGTGTTGCCCACATAGAGATTATCATCTCTTATAGCAATTGCATATGGAAAGTCGAAAGAGTGCCTAAAGGAGTCTATATAGTTATAATTTTTATCCAATATTATAATTCTGTTGTTTTTTGAGTCTGTAACAAATATCTTATTCTCAGTAGGACCAATTGCTATTTCATATGAGCTCTCTAATATAGAGTTTGAATCATCTTTAACACTAAAAGATGATAGATATCGAACACCTTTTATTTTTTCTTGTGAATAGATATTAAAATAGGCAGAAAATATCATTAATAAAAATATCATTACATTTTTATTAATGATCAATTCTGCAAAAAATAGACACTTGCAAAAAATGTTTAATAAAATCATTATCTTTTATATTTTTCTAATAAAGTGATATTTATAAAGATAACTTTACTACTATTTTTTGTTTTTATCAATAAAAACTTTACACAACTTATTTAAAACAGTATCACCCTCTATATTTTAAAATTTCAAAAGTTGTGCTATTTTTGAAAAATAAAATTGTATAAGATTTTGACAATTAACTATTCTTTTAGTATAATAGCTTGTATCAATCATAAAAGTTAAATTTGAAAAAGTTGGAGGCAAAAACATGATAAAACTTAATCCTAATTTTTTAAAATTAAAGGGAAGTTACCTGTTTGCTGAAATTTCTAGACTTGTTGAACACTATAGAGAGCAAAATCCTAATAAAAAAATTATCAGACTTGGAATTGGCGATGTTACAGAGCCATTAGTTCCAAGTGTTGTCTGGAGTATGCATGGAGCTGTCGATGAAATGGGGAAAAAGGAGCTTTTTAAAGGTTATCCTCCATATGAGGGATATGAATCTTTGAGAGAAAAGATTGCAAATTTTGATTATATCTCCCGTGGAGTTGATATAAGTGCAAGTGAGATATTTGTTTCAACCGGTGCAAAAGAGGATGTTGCAAATATACAAGAGCTCTTTTCTGTTGATGCAAAGGTTGCAATTACTGATCCCGTATACCCAGTATATATAGACAGCAATGTGATTGCTGGACGTACAGGCGAGCAGGTTGATGGGAGATACCAAGGTGTCTGCTATTTAGAGTGCAACGAATCAAACAAATTTTTGCCTGAAATTCCAAAAGAACGTGTTGATCTTATATATCTCTGTTTTCCAAATAATCCAACTGGACAGGTTGCAACAAGAGAGTATCTTGAAGATTGGGTTGCATATGCTTATGAAAATAAGTCTCTTATAATATATGATGCTGCATATGAGGCATTTATTAGAGATCCAAATATACCGCACTCAATATTTGAGATTCCAGGTGCAAAAGAGGTTGCTCTTGAGATTAGAAGCTTATCAAAGACGGCTGGCTTTACGGGGGTTAGATGTTCATACACTGTAATTCCAAAGAACTTAAAGGTCTCTGATGAGAATAATGTTCTTCACAATATACATGATTTGTGGCTTAGACGCCAATCTACAAAATTTAATGGGGTTTCATATATCACTCAAAAGGCAGCTGAGCAGGTCTTTACAAAAGAGGGAAGAGAACAGGTTGATAAGGTAATCGATTTCTATCTTGAAAATGCAAAGATTCTTGGTGAAGCTCTTTCTTCAATTGGTATTGACTATATAGGAGGGGACAACTCTCCATATCTTTGGTGCAGAACCCCCGGCTCATATCTATCATGGGATTTTTTCAACAAACTTCTTAATGATGTTCAAATTGTTGTTACTCCCGGTGTTGGATTTGGTCTCTGTGGTGAGGGCTATATAAGAATATCATGCTTCAACAGCAGAGAGAATGTTCTTGAGGCTGTAAGTAGGTTGAAGAGTTTAAAGATATAAAATTTTATTGAGTCCCATTTGACACAATATAAAAACTTATTTAAATATAACTTAAATAGTGCAAAGAGGATGTGGAGATAGATCTAGCCCTTTTGCAATAGATATAAAGGAGAAAAAACTTTTGAAAAAAAATATTGTTAAAATAGATGAGGAGAGATGCAAAAGCTGCGGCATATGCGTTGGTGAGTGTCCTCAGAAAATAATTGGATACTCTGGCAAGATAAACTCCCATGGGTATGATCCAGTAAAGATAATAGATGAAGCAAAGTGTACTGGCTGCTCTTTTTGTGCAATAAGCTGTCCTGATGCAGCCCTTGAAGTATATAGGGAGGAGGATTAACAGGTATGGAAAAACAATTGATGAAAGGCAATGAGGCCTTGGCAGAGGCAGCTGTTAGGGCTGGCTGTAAATACTACTTTGGTTATCCAATCACCCCTCAAAATGAGATCCCAGCCTATATGTCAAAGAGACTGCCAGAGGTTGGCGGAATCTTTATTCAGGCTGAAAGTGAGGTTGCTTCTATTAATATGGTCTATGGAGCAGCAGCTGCTGGAGTTAGAGCAATGACATCATCATCATCTCCTGGCCTCTCATTGATGCAGGAGGGATTGTCATATATAGCAGGGGCAGAGATTCCGTGCTTTATTGTAAATATGATGAGAGGCGGTCCAGGGCTTGGAAATATTGGTCCATCTCAAGCTGACTATCTTCAGTCAACAAAGGGCGGCGGACATGGAGACTACAACTTGATCGTTTTGGCACCGCATACAGTTCAGGAGATTATAGATTTAACGGTGATGTCTTTCGACTTGGCATTTAAATATAGAAACCCAGTTATGCTCTTGGCCGATGGTGTGCTTGCACAGATGTCAGAGGCAGTAGTGCTTCCAGATTTTGTTAAGGTCAACGATAATATAGATTTCTCTGTTGGACGCGGCGGAGATCAGCAGGTTGTACACTCACTCTATCTAAACCCCGATGACTATCTTGAGAGGCACAATCTTCATCTTCAAGAGAAGTATAGAAAAATAGAGAGCGAACTATCTTTATTTGAAGAGTATAGAATTGATGATGCGGACACTATTGTTGTTGCTTATGGAATATCTGCAAGAATTGCAAAGTCATCAATAGACCATGCAAGAGAGAATGGTAAGAAAATTGGTATGTTTAGACCAATAACCTTGTGGCCGTTTCCAAGCAAAGAGCTTGAAAAAGTTGCCAAGGGTAAAAAGCTTGCAGTGATTGAGATGGCACACAACCAGCTTGAGCAGGATGTAAAGCTTGCAACATGCAACCCTAATATCCTCTCTTTGAACAAGCTTGGTGGGATGGTGTTTAGTGAAGAGGAGATTCAAGATTTCCTTATGAAAATTTAATTGTAATGGAGAAATTATGATAAAGACAATATATGAAAGACCAAAAAGTCTAACAAAAGCGGATATGCACTTTTGTCCCGGCTGCTCACATAGCCTTATACACAAGCTTGTTGCAGAGTTGATAGATGAGTTTGATATCCAAAAAAAGACAATATTTGTCGCACCTGTTGGCTGTTCAGTTTTGTTATACAATTATATAGATTGTGATGCAATCGAGGCGCCTCATGGAAGGGCACCTGCTGTTGCAACTGGTGTAAAGCGTGCAAAGCCAGAACACTTTGTTGTTGCCTATCAAGGAGATGGCGACCTCCTTGCAATTGGTATGGCAGAGACTATACATGCGGCAAACAGAGGGGAGAATATCACTGTAATATTTGTGAACAATGCTATATATGGAATGACTGGTGGACAGATGGCACCTACAACCACTATTGGACAGAAGACTGCGACAACTCCGTTTGGCAGAGATCCAAAAAATGAGGGCTATCCAATAGGAGCATGTGAGCTTTTAAATACATTGACTGCACCAACTTTTATAGAGAGATGTAAAGTAAATGATACAAAATCTATTATAAAAACAAAGAAAGTCTTACGAAAGGCGTTTCAAAACCAGCTTGATGGAAAGGGCTACTCTTTTGTTGAGATTTTGGGAAACTGTACAACAAACTGGGGATTACAGCCTGATAAGGCAAATCAGTGGATCGAAGATACAATGACAAATATCTTCCCAGTAAAGAACTTTCGTGATAACAAGGTAGAGTGATATTTACACTCTCTTGATTATGAATAGCCTTTCAAAAAATGGCGATTCTGTAATGAATGAAATTATTTTTGTATTGTTATATAGTTGGTGTTATTAATTTTAATAATACTTTAAGTTAATAAAAGGACTAGATTTTATGGAAAGTAAAATTATATTAGCTGGATTTGGCGGACAGGGGATACTGGTTGCTGGAAAACTTCTTGCTGTCGCTGCTATAAAAGATAAAAAAGAGGCTACACACTATCCATCATATGGAGCCGAGATGAGGGGGGGAACATGCAACTGCTCTATTGTTGTAAGTGAAAAAGTTATTGCTTCCCCTGTCATAAGCTCTCCTGATGTTGTGCTGGCTTTTAACAAACCATCAAAAGATAAGTATGAGCCAATAGCATCAAAAGGAGCTATATTTATAGTAAACAGCTCTCTTGTTGATGAGAAGGTTAAGCGTGATGATCTAAAGTCAAGCTATATTGATGCAACAAATATAGCAATAAAGCTTGGAAATGTTAGGGCAACAAATATGGTTATGCTTGGAGCTTTGGCAAAACTTGGAATTGTCTCTGTTGATGGACTTACACTTGCGTTGAAAGATGTGTTTCCAAACTTCAAGCCTGAACTTTTGGAACTAAATATAAAAGCCATAAAAGCTGGCTATGATGCAATCTAACTATTTTTAATGTAGAGTTTTTGGAGAGAGCGTTTTTTACACCTCTCCCCCCTACCCCCTCTCCTTGTTATGAGAGGGGGAGATAAAGAGGGCTTGTTAGCAAAATAGAGCTTGATGTGGTATTCTAACACCTATTATAATGTAACAAGTTTCTGCTTATTACGTAAGCAAAAACTTGTTTATTAACTAGATAAAGCTCGGTTTCTATTATGTAGTGTGCAACGAAAAACTTTTTATTATTGGGGAAAACCATACAAAAAAAGTTTTTCGGTGGACACTACAACATAGAAACCGAGCATTATCTACGTTATAAAAACATTTTTTCTTAAGTAATAAGAAGAAAAAT
>JAVBQL010000021.1:0-80069 GCA_031549085.1 Spirochaetota bacterium | reverse complement strand
TGGCAATTGTTGATTCAAGTCCAGAGAGTTCACGCTTGTAAAAATCAAAACTGCTCTCTATTTTGCTGCTTAAATCTGCATAGAGCGCACTCAAATTATCGAGTTGTTCGCTGCCCAATGAAGAAATAGATGATTCAACATTTTCAGACAAAAGAGTGATTTCTAGTAGATAGTCACGAACTTTTTTATCTATATCTTCAGATAGATGGAGAGTTTTTGAATAAACAATTTCGACTTCACTTCTCTTCTCATCAAGTTTAGCTATAGAATCAACAAATAGAGTCTCGAGGGAGGTAAATTTATTTGTAAAAGAGGTGGAGTAGGAATCAAATTGAGATGACAATAGTTGAGAGTATGAGTCATATTCAGATGTAAGGGTTTCTGAGTGTTTGGCAGTCTCACTATTCAAATTTCTAGAGTATTGCTCATAACTATTTTTAAGCTCGTTAGAGCCAATATTGTATGAGTTTGAAAGTATAGACTCATACTCTTTGACAGAGAATTGAAGCGAAGACTCCAATGCAAGTTTAGTGTCATTTAAAGATTTTTTATAGTTTTTTTCAAGTTCAGATAGAGAGGAGGTAGCTTCATTAAATTGCAAGCCAAACTCTTCATATATAGATTCACTCTCACCTATTAAAGCTCTAATCTCATCATTGGCCTCTTTTTTGGCCAGTTCTATACGATTTTCGTAGTCTCTAAAATTAACAATTAGTTCATCAAAAAGTTTTTTTGTTTCAGAATATCTCGCCTCTCCCTTTTGATTTATATCATTGGCCAAAGATTCAAGCTGAACAAAAATCTCATCTTTTGATGAATTGATGCCATCTCTTAAGACGTTAACCTCTTCATCTACTCTATTTTTTATCTCAGAAAATTTATCAATTATAGAACTATCAACTTCACTCATACTTGAGGAGAGTTTCTCTCTAAATTTCTCCTCCAAATCTTCAAAACTATGTTTTATGTTTTCAACTTCACTATTATATTTAGAAATCCTATCTACGATCTCATCATTAAGAGCTTTATAATTCTTGATACTGTCATCAAATATATTTGTTAGAACCTCTTTTGCAATATCAATTTTTCTCTCAACATCTGTATCAATTCTTGATTTTAGCTCCTCTATAGATTCATTAATTTGGCTAAAATTATTTTTAACTATATTAAAATCTTCTCTTGTTTCAGCAAGCATCTCACTGTTTCTATTATTAAAAATAGTTGACAATCTATTAAAATCATCATTTAAAGAGCTTTCAATATAATCTATCTTAGAATCAATTTCATCTTTATGGTCTCTATATATTTTATCAATATTGTATAATTTATCTTCAAGTTTCACATCAGCCTTTGCAAAAGACTCTTTTATAAGAGAGTCTATCTCACTGTCAAGAAGAGAGACTTCACTCTCTATCTTTTCAATAAGTTTTCTATTCTTCTCTATATTAGAAGTAATTTGTTCCTCGTGTAGAGCATATTGCTCAAGAACCTCTCTATTACCCTGCTCTATAATATCATTAAGAGAATTTTTGCTCTCTTCATATCTTGCAATGGACTCTTCATACAATTTTTTATCAAGTTCTTTCAACTCAAAATCTAAACTAATAAGTTTTTTTTCAAAATCAGATACACTATCTTTAGCTAAAGTTAAAAGACTATTTCCTCTTTTGAAATAATCATTTTCTATTTCACCTAGTCTATTTTTTAATATAACTTCAGATTCTTTTGCCCTATTATTAAAATCAGTCAATTCATTAGAAAATTTCTCTTGATAGTTTTCGACTATCTCTCTCAAATTATCATCTGTCTCTTTAAACTTATTTGAGATATCTAATGAATATGTATCTCCTATATTTTTAACATCATCAATAGTCTTTTCCAATTCACTATTATACTGCTCTACACGATTATTGATATCACTCTCTATCTCTTTAAATTGACTTAAAATATAGTCCCTATTAGATGTAAACATATGAGAGAACTCTCTATTGCCGCTCTCGATCTTCTCATTTATATCACTATCAAGGTGGTTTTTTATATCAACTATTTCATTATTAAGAACTTCAAATCTACTCTCATATTTTCTAAATAGCTCTATTTTTTCTTCTATAAGCTCTTCACTCTTATCACTATAATTTTTATCTATACTATTTAGTCTATTATTTAGCTCTTCTATATGATAATTATATAGAAGATTAATCTCATTAAACTTGGCATCTATTCTGCTGTCTGTCTCATCAAGTTTTTCAGAGAAGAGTTTTGTAAAATTTTGATTTAATTGATTGATATTTGTTTTTACTTTCTCTAATTCATTTTTATAGGTCTCTATTTTTTCTTCATGTATATTTTCTAACTCTCTATAATCACTATTTAATTTATCTATACCATCTTTTAGGATAGTATCAAGCTCTATTTTTCCACCTTCAATTCTATTCAATACTAGTGAATCTATATCAGAATTAACTGCATCAATTTTTTCAACTAGAGAGCTATATTTTTTATCCAGTTCATAAACTCTCTCAAACTTAGATGAAAGAATTTGCTCTCCCTTTTCAATTATTATATTTTCAACTTTAATCGCTCTATCTGTCAGTTCATTTTCATAACTATTAAGTTTATCATCAAGATCGCTCAATTTTATGTTGTAGTTATCATTTATCTCTCTTATCTTTTCAACGATATCACCAACAGATTTCATCTTTATAATAAGAGAATTATCAACGTCATCAAACTTACTTGTTAAACGCTCCTCATATTCACTTTCTATATTTTTTATAGAATTCTTCACCATCTCAAGATCATTTCGATAGTTACTTATAACAGCTCTGGATTCCTCTTTAAGAATCTCATACTCACTTTGGATAGTCTCTATATTGTTATTAATAATATTTGATATTTCCAACTTTCCAATTTGTATCTGCTCACTGATATCCTTTTCAACCTTTTTATCTAATCTATTTATATTTTGAGCAGTATCATCATATTTTTCATTTAGCTTTTCAAAATTATTAAAACTATTTCTATAAAGTTCATCAAACCTCTCTCTATAGCTCTCTTCAATACTGTTAAGATTAGTGCTAAAGTCATTTTCAAGATCGTTTGCTCTCTCTTTTATTGAAGATACAGTTTCGCTGTAGCTATCATTAAGGCTATCTATCTTTAACATAAAGTTATCATTTATAGAGTTTAGTCTAACAGCAAAATCATCTTCAAGTTCAGCGATTCTCTTCTCTTGTTTCAAAAGAGCATTATTAATCTCCTCCTCAAGATGTGACAACTCATGCTTAATATCCTCTTTAGCAACATCAAGGATCTTTAGAGAGTCATCTTTAGAGGCTTCAACCTCTATATTTGATTGCTCTATTTTATCTAAAAGATTATCTTTTAATAAATTAATTTCATTTTTTGCTGTGTTAACAAAATCATCAAGTTCAGAATAGTTTGTTTGAACTCTACTATATACACTCTGTTTTAACTCATCATATTTTATTTCAAGATCACTTTTGATTTGACTCTCCAATACATCTTGGTTTGATAATATATTTTGATGAAGCTCCTCTGTCTTATTTTCAATATTCTCTTCTATAATAGATATTTTGTCTTTAAGTTTTGAGGCAACCTCATGAAGCCTCTTTTCAGATTCTAAAAATAGATTGTCAAACTGACCTGTGATATCCTCTCTCTTTGTAATCACACCATTAGATAGGCTATCAAATGTCTCATCAACATTATTAAGGAATCTTCTACTTAGGTTTGTGATATGGCTATCAAACCCAGCCTTTTGCTCCTCAATATCACTATTAAGGCTATCTTTTAATAATTCATATTTATTAGTTGTGTCTAGTATTAACTTTTGATAGTTGGCCAATGCTATGTTTGTCTCATTTTCAGCCTGTTTTACAGTTTCGCTTATTAGCCTTATCTTGTTCTCATTAAGTCTTATTACCTGAGTGAGATTCTCTCTTGTATCACCCTGCATCTTGTCATTAAAGTTAGACATCTCACTCATAATGTTTTGAAATGTTTTTCTTATTCCATTTATAGCTCTATCTCTCTCTGATACAATTTGAGCTTTTAAGTTTTTGTATATGGAGTCACCTCTCTCCTCTACATTAGAAACACTAGTTGTGAACTCAGATAACCTATTTTCAATTCTCTCTTTAAAATCTATCTCTGTCTTTGAAAACTCACTTCTTAAACTCTCTATTTTAGAGTTGTTTACCAAAATTAGGTTATTAAACTCTTCAACTACTGTGTCAAAAAAAGTGCTTTTAAAACTATCTAAATCACTCTCAATTTTTCTTATCTCAAGAAGCAGATCTTTTGAACTAGAGTCCAAAATCCCCTCTTGTTCTCTCAAAAATTGATCTAAATTATCTTTTGTACTTGATATATCAGAATCTACTCTCTCTCTAAAATCATTGATGGTATCTACAAGCTCATATTGTTTATCCTCAATACTTTTTTCTACATCATAGTAGCTCTTGCTTACAGATTCAAGCCTATTTTCTACTTCAGAGAAGACCTCATTAACAACATTTTTTAAGACAGCCTCATTCTCAATCTTAACTCTATTTAATATAGAGCCAACACTCTCATCAACCTCTATTAACTGATTTTTAAAATCATCAATTTTTTCAAAAACACTATTAATAAAATCTTCACTATCCTTAATCTCTTTTACAACTTCAGCAAGTTTGGCTATCTCCTCATCAATTGCTTCAGTTCTCACAAATAGGGAGCTTACTTTTCTGCTGACATTAATTAATTCGCTGCTATTTATTTTTGCAATATCAATTAAATTGCCAAGTTCTTCTCTAACATTGTTAGCTTTTTTAAAATCTTCTATAAACTCACTTCGTGAAATGTCGATAAACTCTATAGTATCTTTTTGAAGATTTGCTATGTCATCTTTGGCTCTACAGACCAATTGTGAAAGGCGAGAAAAATCTCTCTTATGATCATTGGCATGTTTGTGGATACGATCTGTTTTTTTATGAATTATGAAAAAAATAAGAGATGTAATAACAGAGACAAATATTATAAAAACATAATCCATCCCACAAACCCCCCAATTATGAAACCAAACGCTGTTTTTAAATGAAATTCATTAGAATTTTAATTATTAAATATTTATTAATATATGTCAATTATATTTTTTTTAAAATTTATAATCTTTTTATTTGATATAAATAAATATAAAAAAAACTAATAATAAATAAAAGTTATTGCAATAAAATATTGTAAACTATTTTTCTTTATGTTAGTTATTAAATATAAATGTTACTTTTTGCATTATAGTCTTTATTTAAAAGTTTTTATTTTAGAATAATCTTAAAAAATAGTAGTGGAGTTTAAAATATAGATATGAAAATAAAAATAACAATACTAACAATAGTCATAATTTTACTAGTATCATGTTCAACAGTAAAAAAAGAGCAAAACCTAGATGTAGTAAAAAATATAATTCTAAAAAATCTAGAAAAAGAGTCTGAAAAACTGGATAAAATAGATATAACAGGATTAATAAAAATATCTGGGGTAAAAGAGATCCCAAGCGGCTTCATAAAGTTTAATGTCTATGGCTCTCTAAAAAAGGGAGATCTTGTATTAAAATTATCCTTTTTAAATAGAGATATCACAGAAATCGTAATAGCAAACTTTGATAAAATACTATTTATGAACCATGTTGGCAGACAATATATGAACTTTGCATTTGCTGATATGGATTTTTCTAAATTTATAGGGATAAATGTCAATCTTATAGAGTGCTGCTACTTCTTTTTGGGACGTATTCCATTCTCAAAAACTATTGAGCTTATGGATATCAAGTATGAAATGGGAGAATATATACTTGAGATAAGTGATGAGGCATCACAATATACTATAAATATAAACTCCGATTACAATATAACAAAAGCTAAAATAAACAGCCAATATTTTGGAACAACATCAATAGACTCTATAACATATATAAAAAATAGTGATGGAGCTTTTTCAACAAAAACTGTAAATTGCTCTTCTGGGACAGGGGCAAAACTATCTCTTATTATAGACAATATAAATTATAACAATACTAAAGCTATAAATATCGAAAATATCCCAAATTATCAAAAAATAGAGAATATGAAAGATCTTATTCTAAAATTCTAAATCTTTCGGATTTTTAGAGAGTAGCTCCTAAAATAATCTTAAAATAAACTCATAATATGTAAATTATACCAAAAAAAATTGACCTTATATTTTTTTTCTTGTAGATTATTGATTTAAATGTTAGTAATAAACAAAGTTTGTTGTTTACGCAATAAAATCATTGGAGTTTTACTTTGGATAAAGAATTGATAGCTGCTATAGATATAGGCTCAAACTCTATAAGAATGAGCATAGCTCAAGTGGTGGATGATAAAATAACCATAGTAGAAGAGTTAAGACAACCAATAAAAATAGGTAAAGACACATTCAAAAACGGAAAAATTTTAAGACCCACAATAGATAACGCTATAATAACTCTAAAAAAATATAAGGCCCTATGTGATGAATATAGGGTAACAAAAATAAAGACCCTTGCAACCACAGCGGTTAGAGAGGCTACAAACAATGATGTTTTTATAGACAACGTAAAAACATATGCCTCTATTGATGTAGAAATTTTACCAGCATTAAAAGAGATATTGTTTATATATAAGGCTCTTATAAAGATAGCTGGAGCTGAAATTACAGACCCAAATGAGATTGACTGTATAGTAGACTTGGGTGCAGGAAGCGTAGAACTTACTATTTTTAATACAAAACATGTTCTATTCTCAAGATCTCTTCCAATTGGTGCACTAAAATTAAAACAGAACTTTTTACAATACAACAGTTCTGAAGAGGCATTTTATAAATACCTTAATGTTGCTGTTGATAATGAACTAAGAGATCTTTTAAAAGATATTGAGGGATTTAAGGTAAGAAAGGTTTTTGGTATTGGAAATGATCTAAATGAGATATCTACCATTCTAAACAACCATAATAAAAATGATATCTCCTACATTCAATCATCATCATTAGAAAAGTTTATAAAAAGCATAAAAAATACAACAGAAGATGAGTTGGCTAATAAATGGAAAATACCAAGTGAATATATAGACACATTTGCCCCATCATGCATCATTCTATCAAAAATTGTACACTATCTAAACTCAAGTAAGATAATTACCCCAAATTTTGACTTGCAGGATGCAATCCTTGAGGATATGGTTCATGGCATAGGTTCTGATAAGTTCATAAACCTTATGGATGAGCAGATAAGAATAAACGCTATGAATATTGGTAGAAAATTAAATTATAACAAAATCCACGCAATGAAAGTTTTGGAGTTTGCATTGCAAATATTTGATGAAACCAAAGATATACATAATCTTGGTAGCTTAGAGAAGATATATTTAACAGTTGCAGCAATTCTTCATGATGTTGGTTCATCAATATCAAACAGGTCTCACCACAAACATAGTTTTTATATAATAAACGTTCAGGATTTTTTCTACCTTTCAGACTTGGAGAGAAAAGTTGTAGCCAACATTGCAAGATATCATAGATATTCACCTCCAAAAGAGTCTCATACAGATTTTATGAGTCTTCCTGAAAAAGATAGGATAGTAGTAAAAAAATTGTCTGCTATTCTTAGAATAGCAGACAGTCTTGATAACAGCAACATTCAATTAATACCAACAATAAAGATAATAAAGGGTAGAAAAAGTCTAACAATAGAAGCCAATGCCAAAGGTGATATAGATGCTGAAATATACTCACTAAATAAGAAAAAGGATCTTTTTGAAGATTTTTTTGGAATAACTGTTGAGTTAATTCCAAAAAGCAATAAAATATTCTAAAAAAAGAGATGGAACTTGTAGATGGATAACAATCAAAATAATTTCTTTAATAGAGAGCTTAGTTGGATAGAGTTCGACTATAGAGTCTTGCAGGAGGGACTATCAAAAGATAATCCACTCTTGGAGAGATTAAAATTTATATCTATATTTTCAAGTAATCTAGATGAGTTTATGATGGTGCGTGTTGCAGCACTCGTCTCTCAGGCTAAATCTCACTATTACAACAAAGATGTATCAAATCTATCCCCCACAGAAATATTGGAGAGCTTAAGTAAAAGTATAGCAGAACTTGTTGATATGCAATATCGATGTTTCAACTCTGACATAGTTCCAAAACTTGAACAAGAGGGAATATATTTTTATACTGCAAAAACTTTGCCAATAGAATATATAGACCAAATGAAAGAGCTCTTTTTAAATAGATATTTTATGGTATTAACACCTATGGCAATAGATCAGTCGAGACCATTTCCATTCTTAAGCGGTTCAAGTTTAAATATTCTAACCAAAATAGAGAAAGAAGAGGAAGAAAAAGATCCCAAAAAAGAGAAAGATGAAAATGAAAATCCAAATGAGAGTGGAGAACCCAATAAGAAAAAGAGACAATTTGCAGTTATTCCATATCCTTCAAAAGAGCGTTTTGTCCCAATAAAATCTTATGATGGAAAAGTTAGATATATATATGTAGGAGAGCTAATTAAGCTATTTGTTGGTTCATTTTTTAAAGGCTATAATGTAGTAGACACATGTATATTTAGAATAACAAGAGACTCCGAACTCTCGATAAATGAGGAGGGAGCTGAAGATCTTCTTATAACAATAGAAAATGAATTAAGAAAGAGAGAGAGGGGGCTTCCAATAAGACTGGAGGTTGAGGCAAACTCTAATGAGGAACTAATAAACTATCTTGATGAGATGATAGACTACTATAAAGGATTCTGTTTCAAGCTTGATGGGCCTCTTGATCTATCTGCCTTCTCACAAATTGCCTTTATGAGTGGATTTGAGCATTTAAAAGATACCCCTCTACCACCTATATTACCAATAGATATCCCTGATGATTCAACTATATTTGATGTAATAGCAAAAAAAGATAGATTATTAAATCTTCCATATGAATCTTTTGATCCAATTGTTACATTTATTAGAGAGGCGGCAAAAGATCCAAGAGTACTTGCTATAAAACAGACACTATATAGAACCAGTGGTGATTCGCCAATAATAAAAGCACTTAAGATGGCTGCAAAAAATGGAAAGCAGGTTACAGTCATTTTAGAGTTAAAGGCTCGCTTCGATGAGGCTCAAAATATAAATTGGGCGAAACAGCTTGAACAGAGCGGCTGTCATGTTATATATGGACTGGTCGGATTAAAAACTCATGCAAAAATTGCATTGGTTGTGAGAGATGAGGATGATGGTATAAAGAGATATATACATTTATCAACAGGCAACTATAATGATAAGACCGCAAAAATATACACAGACATCGGTATATTTACTTGTAAAAATAGTTTTGGTGCCGATGTATCAGACATATTTAATCTCCTAACTGGCTATTCTGAACCACCCAGATGGAAAAAATTGGTTACCGCTCCTCTTGATTTGAGAGAGTTTTTCTTAAAAAAGATAGAAGATGAAATAAATAATGCAGAAAAATATGGAAAAGGTCTAATCATTGCTAAAATGAACTCCCTTGTTGATACAAAAATCATTGAAGCTCTCTATAAGGCATCACAAGCAAATGTTAAAATAAAACTGATTGTTAGAGGAATGTGCTGCCTTGTTCCACAAGTTAAGGGAATGAGTGAAAATATCACTGTAATAAGTATAGTTGATAGATTTTTGGAACACTCAAGGATATACTATTTCTATAATAATGGTGAAGAAAATATCTATCTGTCAAGCGCTGACTGGATGGAGAGAAATTTTGATAGAAGAATTGAGACACTATTTCCAGTTGAAGATGATGATTTAAAAAAAGTTATAAATGATATTCTTAAAATTACTTTAAATGATAATGTAAAAGCTAGGGAATTAGATTCTAACGGAAAATATAGCCCTAAAAAAGATGAAAAAACTCAAGTAAGAAGTCAAATAGAACTCTACAACTACTTCTTAAAAAAGAATACAAAAAAAGAACCCGATAAGAAAAAGATAAAATTTATTCCAATAAGAAAAAAACAACAATAAAAAAAGTTTGTTAAATAAGAACCATTACGATTTATAACAAATAATTGTTGTAAATTTATTAAAAAACAATTAAAGTTATGCTTAAAATAGTAAGATAAGGTGTTTTTTTACATCACTCCTAATTTTAATTACTCTTTTTTTGGAAAAGTAATTAAAGAAAAATCGAAATGTATAAACTATATAATTTAACTTAAGATTAGATCAAAATATTGGAGTAGAAATGGAACTTACGAAAATAATGATTGAAAACTTCAGATCTATAAAATCTGAAACTATTCACATTGAACATAATTGTATGATATTGTTGGGAAAGAATGAAGCTGGTAAAAGTAATATTTTGAAGGCAATCGCTGCGGTTTTTGGAAAATATCAAGTAACAGATAAAGATAAAAGAAAAAGAATAGATAATGAAATTATAAAAGATAATAATTATTTTGTTAGAGTAGTAATAAAATTATCTGAACCTGATTTTCAGATAATATATGATTGTTTTATAGGAGAATATACAAACATTAATTTAATTTCATTCAAGAATAAAAAAACATTATTAGATTTTATAAAAACAGTTTTTTATAATTTTTTGATTCGTATTGATATAGCAGAAAATAAAACTCCATACTTTGCATATTGGAATTATTCAATAAATGATTTTGAATTTGAAAATGATATCTATCTAAATGGATTAAACTTTAATATTGATAAACTAGGAACAAAACAAAATACTGATGATTTAAGAAAGCGTCTTTTTGATGTTATAGTAGAAATATATAAAGAATCTCCTTATCAGTGTCATTATTGGCAATATAGTGATTCTCTTTTATTACCAAGTCGTATTGATATTAATAATTTTATTTCATATCCTGAAGAATATGAATCTTTAAAAAACATGTTTATATTATGTAATCGTCAAGATATAAAAAAAGAGTTTGATGATGCAAAAAGACAAGATGGTGATTATGATAATTTATTAGTTCAAATTTCCAATGAAGTAACAAAAACATTTAAGTCTATTTGGAAAGATTTTAAAGATAGTTCAATTGAACTAAAACCAAATGGAGATTATGAAATGTTAATAAAAATAGTTAATAAAGCTAAATATAATTTTGAAGATAGAAGTGATGGATTTAGAAAATTTATTACTATTTTATTAATGCTATCAACAGGAGCTCGTTCAGAACAGATTGGAGATCGAGATATTATATTAATTGATGAACCAGATCAAAGCCTATACCCAACAAGTGCAGAGCATTTACGCGATGAACTATTAAGAATAGCTAAAACAGCAAGGGTTATCTACACTACTCATTCACCATATATGATAGATTCTAATTGTATTGATAGACACCTTATAATTGAAAAAAATGATGATGTTACTATAATAAAAAAGCATGATGAGAACGCTCCTTTTCGTGACGATGAACTACTTAGAAGAGCAATTGGAACAACTATTTTTGAAACAATAAAACCTAAAAATATTATTTTTGAAGGGTGGTTAGATAAAGAACTATTTAATAAATATTGTAATTATCATAATATGACTAAAGACTTTAAAGAAACTGGAATTATCTATCTTCAAGGCATTTTTAAAGTTGATGCACTTGTTCAACTGCTTATTTCAGTTAATAAAAAATTTGTTATTGTAACAGATTCAGATAAAGCCTCCAATAATAAACGTAAAGACTTTGAGAATAATTATTTAGAATATGTCTCAGCATGGCTATCTTATTCTGATGCAGTACAAGGTATTATAACAATGGAAGACTTTATTTCTACAGAATTAATTGAAAAATGTTTACAAAAAGAATGTAATACCTTTTTATACAATGATTCAAAGACAGCAATAGAAAATATAGATGATGTAATTAAAGATGATAAAGAAAAGAAGCAGAGAATAAAAAAAGATATAATAAAAGAATTGAAAAAGAAAGATATTAATGATACTTATCATACTTTTATCAATGAATTAAAAAATAAAATTGAAAATATTTAAAAATATAGCATAAAGTAGCAAATTTTTCTTTTAGATAAATGAATAACATAAGAAATTAAATACAAGATTATAGATTATGACTTTGAATGAGTGTTATAAAAAACTAGTTAATAGACTAACAACAAACAACATAGAATCCCCAAAAACCGAAGCAAAACTAATTATTGAACTTGTTACAAATCTTAAAAATCATGATTTTCTTCTTCTAAAAGATAAAATAATCATTGATGATATAATAGAAGAAAAAATAGAAAATATTTTAAAAAAACGAATCAATTCAAGAAATATACAATCCCTTTTAGGCAGCTGGGAGTTTTATGGCTATCCTATTATTGTTAATAAAGATGTATTAATTCCTAGACCAGAGACAGAACTTCTAATCAACATAGCAATAGATAATTTAAAAGATAAAAATAGAGAGTATAAAGGGCTGGAAGTTGGCACAGGAAGTGGGGCAATATCTATTGCTCTTACAAAAAATATAGCAAATATATCAATAGATTCAATAGATATAAGTAAAAAAGCACTATATATTGCTAAAAAAAATATTTTTCTTCATAAGTTAGAAAATAGAATAAATCTTATCAGTGCGGACTTTTTTTCATTCATTCCTAAAGTACAATATGATCTTATAATTTCAAATCCACCATATATAAGTGAAGATGAAACTATATCGCTTATTAAAAACAAGAAACTTCAAGACCCATTCATTGCACTATCTGCTGGAAAAGATGGATTATTATTTTATAGATGGTTAAAACAATTTTCTGATAAGTTTTTAAAAAGTGATGGAAAGCTTATTTTTGAACATGGTATAGGCCAAAGAGAGGAGATTATAAAAATATTTAAAGATAGTTATAATGTAATTACTTATGATGATCTCAATGGGGTTGACAGAGCTTTTCTGGTAACAAAAATTGGTTAACAGATAACTAATCTTGTTATCTGTTAACTATAAACTCTCTCTATTTAGCTAAAAAATCTGTGATAGCTGATACCTGTATATTTCTTCCAACTCTCTCCTCTTCTAAAGCAGCTATTGTACTTAAAGCTGTGTCTATTGAGGTTATACAAGGTATTTTATATTCAACAGATACTCGTCTTATTTTAAAACCTATCTTATTGCTCTTCTTACCTTCTGTTGGTGTATTGACAACAAGTGTGATCTTATTGTTCTTCATAAACTCATAAAGAGAATTTTGAGTAGGGTTATCTCCAATATCAGCAAACTCTATGCTAATATTATGTTGTCTTATAAAAGAGGCAGAATCTCTTGTTCCAAAAAGTTTGAATCCCATATCATAAAATTTCTGTGCTATCTCTATTGACTCTTCCTTATCTTTATCTGCAAAGGATAAAAGAACATTTCCACTATTTTGAATCTTCATACCTGCTGCAACCATTGATTTGTATAGAGCTGTTGCTCTATCTTTTGCAACACCCAAAACCTCACCAGTAGATTTCATTTCAGGTCCCAAACTTGTCTCAACAAGCTTTAATTTCTCAAATGAGAAGACTGGAGCTTTGATACTATAAAAATCTGGAGTTTTCATAAGACCTGATGTTAATCCAAAATCCTTTAGTTTCTTACCAACCATAATCTTTGTTGCAATTTTCACCATCTCAACATTTGTAACTTTACTAATAATAGGAACTGTTCTGCTGGCACGGGGGTTTACCTCTATACAGTATACCTTACCTTTTGATATAACATACTGAATATTCATTAAGCCAACAATCTTCAGTGCCCTTCCTATCTTTATTGTATACTCAACAAGCTTATCTATCTCACTTTGAGAGAGAGAGGTTGGAGGGAATATTGCCATAGAGTCACCACTGTGAACACCAGCTCTCTCAAGCTGCTCAAATATACCTGGGATAAAGACATCATCTCCATCACATATGGCATCAACATCAACCTCTTTACCAACCAAATATTGATCTACCAATATTGGATGTTCAGGGCTCTCTTTTGTTGCAAGTCTTATATATTGAAACAGCGCATTATCATCATAAACAATCTCCATAGATTGTCCACCAATTACATATGATGGTCTTACAAGAAGAGGGTAGCTCAATTTATTAGCAAACCCCAAAGCCTCATCAAATGTATAAACTGTCTTTCCCTCAGGCTGCTCAATTCTTAAAGAGTAGATAAGTTCATTAAATCTCTTTCTATCCTCCGCTATATCCACAGAATCAAAGCTAGTTCCCAAAATATTTACATTAGCTTCAAGCAGATACTTTCCAAGATTTATAGCAGTCTGTCCACCAACCTGAATTATAACCCCATAAGGGTTCTCTTTATCTATTATATTCAATACATCTTCTATGTTTAAAGGTTCAAAGTAGAGTTTATCAGAGGTATCAAAATCTGTACTTACAGTCTCAGGGTTGTTGTTAATTATTATAGCTTCAATATCTTCCTCTTTCAAGCCCCAGACACTATGGACAGAACAGTAGTCAAACTCAATACCTTGCCCAATGCGAATCGGGCCTGATCCTAAAACAACCACCTTTTTTCTATCTGTTACTATAGATTCATCTTCTTTATCATAACAAGCGTAATAATATGGAGTATTGGCACTGAACTCTGCTGCACATGTATCAACCATCTTATATACTGGATTGATTCCAAGGCTCTTTCGATACTCTCTAAACTGCATATGAGGCACACCAATTAGAGAGGAGAGAAATGTATCTGAAAATCCATAGAGTTTTAATTTCTTAAAAAGCTCAACAATCTCCTCTGTAGTATCTGTCTCACCAGATATAAAGTTTTTTGATATCTTCTCTTTTGCCTCTTTTGCCAAGTTAACAATATTTTCAAATTTTTTGATAAAAAAGAAATTTATTCCAGTCTCATTAACAATCTTTCCAATAGGATAGTTTCTAGCCAAAAGTTCAAATATCACAAAAAGCCTTCTATCATCTGGAAATTTCAGGTAGGCCACCAATTGGTCTACATTCATAGTGGCTAGCTCTTTCATAAATGGCCCATCAACTTTTATCTCAAGAGAGCGAAGAGCCTTCTGCATAGCCCCCTCAAAAGTCCTATCAATCGCCATAACTTCACCAGTTGCCTTCATCTGTGTGCCTATTGACCTATCTGCTGATATAAACTTATCAAATGGCCAGCGAGGAAGCTTTAAAACAATATAGTCTATGGCAGGCTCTACACAAGCCATTGTACACTTTGTTAAACTATTTTCTATCTCTGAGAGGTGAAGCCCTAAAGCAATCTTTGATGAGACACGAGCAATTGGATAACCTGTTGCTTTTGAAGCCAAGGCTGATGATCGTGAAACCCTAGGGTTTACTTCAATTACTATATACTCACCAGTATCTGGATGCAGTGCAAACTGAACATTACATCCACCCTCAATCTTCAGAGCCTTTATGATCTTAATTGATGCACGCTTAAGCATGTCGTTCTCTTCTGTTGTTATTGTTTGAACAGGTGCAACAACTATACTATCCCCTGTGTGAATTCCAACAGGATCAACATTCTCCATTGTACAAACTATTATAGCAGTGTCATTAGAGTCTCTCAATACTTCATATTCAATCTCTTTCCAGCCTGCAACAGATTTTTCTATCAAAATCTGACTTATTCTTGAGTTTTTAAAACCAACTGTTGCAATATTTATAAACTGCTCTAAGTTTTCAGCAATACCGCCACCTAAACCTCCAAGTGTATAGGCTGGTCTTATAATAACAGGAAAACCTATCTCTTTTACAAAGGAGATGGCCTCCTCCATGCTATTAACAGTTTTGCTTGGAGGTATTGGCTCATTAATACGTTCCATAAGCTGTTTAAAGAGCTCTCTATCCTCAGCCTCTTTTATTGCTGTCAAAGATGTTCCCAAAAGTCTTACATTATATTTGTCTAGAATTCCCAATTCACTCAATTCAACAGCCAAATTAAGACCAGTCTGTCCCCCTAATGTTGGAAGGATACTATCAGGTCTCTCTTTTTCGATAATTTTCTCAATAAATGCTATATTCAATGGCTCAAGGTAGATTCTATCAGCCATATTAAGATCTGTCATTATTGTCGCTGGATTTGAATTGACTAAAACAACGGAGACACCCTCCTCTTTTAATGATTTGCACGCCTGAGTTCCAGCATAATCAAACTCAGCTGCCTGTCCTATAACAATAGGGCCAGACCCAATCACTAATACCTTTTTAACATCTTTATAAAGAGGCATAATCCACTCCTAATAGACTTTCAAGAAAGGTTTAATTCTAAATATGACAAAGAAAGTTATTTAAAATGAAGAAAACACTTTTTAACAACAACATTTTAATGTGCTTAAACTAAAAGCACAAATACTCAAAAGAACAACACAATTTAGAATTGTCAAAAAGAGTAACATATTTTTATCTTTTTTTCAATCTTTTGAAACGCATTTAATATCAAACTTTTATACAAAGTAAACAAAAAAACAGTACAAGTTTTATGGCTATTTTAAGAAAATAGATTAAATAACCTCTATTCCCTCTTTAGCCAAAGCTTTCTTTAAGTCTTTAATTTTTATCTCATCATAGTGAAAAACACTTGCAGCGAGAAGAGATGAGGCTTTCCCATCTTTTACAGCAGATACAAAATCTTCAATTTTACCTGCTCCGCCTGAAGCAATTACTGGAATTGATACAGCCTCAGCAACCCTTCTTAACTGATCATCATCAAAGCCCTCTTTAGTTCCATCTTTATTCCAGCTTGTTAATAATATAGCTCCAACCCCTATCTTCTCTACCTCTTTTGCCCACTCAATCAGATCCAAATCTGTAACTTCGTTTCCACCATAGATAACAACCTTATCTTTTCCATCTACAGTCTTAGAGTCCATAGCTATTATAATTTTATCACCACCAAATTTTTTCACAACCTCTTTCACAAAATTAGCATTCTTTACACCAGCAGTACCTATGGATATTTTATCAGCTCCAGCTTTAAACATATTTGAGGCATCATCAAGTGATTTTATACCACCACCGACTATAAGAGGAATGCTTATAACAGATTTAACATCTTTAACCATTTTAAACATTAAATCATGATTATCAAGACTTGCAGTCGTGTCGAGTAGTACTAATTCATCAGCACCCTCGCTATTGTACTTCTTCGCCATCTCTACAGGATCTCCAATCTCCTTAAGACCTGTAAAATTAATCCCCTTTACTACTTTACCATCTTTTGTGTCTAGGCAAGGTATAATTTTTACTGCTTTCATAAATATATTCCTTTACAAAAAAAGATTTAAATGTATAATAAGATATTATTCTTTTTTTGACAAAATTTTTTTAAGTAATTTTTTAACATTTTTAGGAGAAATATGGGATATGCTAAAAAAATGTCACTATTATATAATATTTTTTTTAGCTTTTCTTTTGTTTTCTTGTGCTACAACCAAACATAACATAGAAAAAATATTTAAACCTGCATACAAAAGTGCAAATATAGCTTTAAAATTCTTTTATACAATTCGAAACCAATCTGATACAATACCAGAACTATTTTATATTCAAAACCTTAAGACCTTTGAGTGGTATAAGATGGAGTATGATTCTGACAATATTTTTCATATAAAAAATCTACCGCTTGGAGAATATAGGGTAGGGTTTTGGACAGGAATATATAAAGCTGATAAATATATGTTTAGAATGTTTACCTACTCATATTATACTTTTGAGCTTAATAAAACTGGAGATTACAATTTAGGCCACTTTAAATACAAGTGTAATGTTGATTCATCAATAGTTATTCCAACATATGATAGTTTTGAACCTATGTCAATAAACAAAAAAGAGTATCTTAGTTATAAGACTATCTATGTAAAAAAGAGTCAAATAGATATAAAAGAGACAGCAGAGTACAAAGAGTATGGTTATGGATTTTCAAGAGATGTGGAGTATATAGCAACAGCAGGTGGTACAATAATTCAAGAGAAAAACCTATATGGCTCTTTTCAAAGTGACCCAACAACAAATAAATCTGTAATAAATGAATCTATGTTTAACTCTATGCTTTTAGAAAAAGCCGCAATGAGAGAGGCTATAAAAGAGATATATCTTACATATAGTAATAGTGGATTAAGTGAGGCTTTAAACTTAATAACCAAATATAAAAAAAGTAGTGATGATAATATAAATTTATTAATTGTGACCTCTTTTCTCTATTACAAAGAAAATAACTTGGACTATGCAAAATATATAATGGATGAAGTAAATAAAAGAGATCCAAATTGTGGCGAATACTTTAGTTTGCTTGCTATCTTAGAAAAAGATGGCGATCTAGAAAAAACAAAAGAGTATCTATATCGTGCAATATCATTAAAAACTAGCTGGACTATATCATACAATCAATATGCTGATATTTTATTAAAAGAGAACCATATAGAATATGCAGAGATGTTAAATGATTATGCTATTGAGGCAGATAGTAACAATATAGATTATCTCGAAACTGGATTAAAAATAGCAGTTTCCCAAAAAAATCAAAAAAAGATTGTGAAAATAGAGAATAAACTAAAAGAGTTGAAATAAAATTATTTTAAAACAATAGATTTTTTTGTTTTCTTAAGCTTAATTCCTAAAACAAAAAATATTGATTTTAAAAACATTGATTTTATTAAAAAATTATTATAGAAGAAAGTAGTCATATCGTAATTAATATGGTGGGGTAAATAATGTCAGACAAAAACTTAGGCAAAGGAAAGGGAGCTAGCAATAGCTCTGGAGAACTCTCTTTTATACAAAAAATATTGAGTCTTTTTGGCGGTGGAAACTCTGATGAAAGAATAAAACAAAACAAACTAAAAGAGATAAATAAGTCTTTAGGCAGTTCAAAATATAAATTTTACAACTTCAAAAAAGAGCTGGTTACTCCAGAATTTGGCCAGTTTTTATATGATATATACAAAAACTCTATGCCACTAAAAGACCCATTCAACGTAAAAAAGGGTGCTGGTACTATAAAGAATATATTGCTCGAAGTTTTTTCTACAAAAAAGCAGATTGAGTTAAAAAATAGTTTAGATATTATGACCCTAGAAAAGAAGATAAGAGAATCGAAAGATAGAAAAAAAGTAATAGAGGATATAAAAAAAACAATATCAGCCTATATATCTTCATTTGATTCAGAGCTTGTTAGACAGATTAACCAAGCATATAATCTTATAATGGATCTATCTAACTTGATTAACTATGACTGGTATATTATGGTACATAAATTTGATCAATCAATCACTGAGGGAAGCTCTAATTATAAACCAAAATTTGAAGCAATTACTGATAAATATGTATCTGAAGATATTATATCAATAAACGACTACCTATATTCAATTGACTTTAATAGTGATTTCAAAAACATTTATACCTATCTTAACAGTTTTTCTGAAGGAAATGGACTTTCAGAGTATTTAAAAAAATTGATTGCTATGTTTAAGGGTGTTAAAAAAGATGATAACTTTTTGAAGTTAGTAAAGCTAGTTACAAAAGAGCCATATTTTAAGCCAAAAATCTTTAAATCTGATTCAAAGATTGTTCAAGAGTATCTAAAGGGTTTTCAACAAGAAATACAAGGGAATATTCAAAATGTAATCAATATCATAAATAAAGAGAAAGTAAATGCCATTTTGCTAGATATATTTGGGACATCTAATATAATTAGGCTGAAAAATTATACTGCAAGACTTGATGATATGATAACTTCAAGAGGATTAGCTGAATCTTTTAAGTATATAGAACCAATGAACTTTTTAAAAGCATTTCTGCTAGATATATGTAAGGGTGAGATTAAACCAAGAGTAGACATGCTAATCATAAAGGGTACATGGGTAACAAATGAAGAGTCCACTGAATACTCTGAACTACTGGAGAGTTTCAATAAAATAACTGAAAAAGTTTTAGAGTTTGATAATAAATGTGCAGATGATGACATCTATGGAAGAGAGGTTAGAAAAGTTATGGTCGTTGTAAAACAGGACCAAAAAATAAATGTTGCAAATAGAGCAGTAAATATGATAGATAGTGCAGCGTTGGATATCATAGTTGAATCTGTCTCTATTTTTTCTAATCTTGTAAATAAACTAAACATTCTACTAGATGACTATACTCAAAAACCACCCAGAATTGTTACAAATTTTCATAAAATTAAGTGGGAATTTCCAGAGGAATTTGATGTTGAATTTAATACATATCTAAAAAAGACAGCAAGTTTCTTAACTGTTATGAAAGTTTATGCAAAAGATGCAACAAAATAATAGGTATATATGAATAAAGATAAGCAATGGGAAATTAAAAATATAAAAGAAGAGTATAAAAATAGAATCTTTTCAATATTTAAACTTGATACATTTCTGCCATCAAAATCTTTAGAGTCATACTTCTATTCCATCCATTTAAGAAGTTGGGTTAATATATTTGCAGTTACTGATGATAATAGAGTTATACTTGTAAAACAACACAGACTTGGAAGAGATGTTGTTACACTTGAAGTTCCTGCTGGTGGTATTGATGAAAATGAAGATCCAAAAGATGCCGCTATAAGAGAATTAAAGGAAGAGACTGGTTATACTTCAAATAATGTAAAACTAGTAAAACAAATTCAAGTAAACCCTGCCATACAAAATAATATTTGTTACTTTTTTATTGCTTTAAATTGTAAAAAGACAGAAAATACAGATTTTGATGAGACAGAAGAGATAGAGGTAGTTCTCAAAACAAAAGATGAGGTCTTCAAATCAATAGAATTAGAGTCAAATCTTATCGATAATTCTTTAGCATTAATGTCTGTCATGCTTGGAAAAAATTATTTAGATAAAAATAAAAACTAATATAATCTTATTAATAACTATATCTATTCTATTTCAATTAAACTTCATAGTCAACAACATGGCGCTCTAAACGAACTTCAGAGAGAAAACTATCAACCTCTCTATGCAGTGGATTGATTTGATATGAGTCAAGATCTTCTTTTGAATTGAATTCACTATATAAAACTATATCATATGCAAAATCTTTCTCATTAAAATTTATTCCAACCTCAAAAAGTTTTATCTCTTTTACTTTTGGAGGGAGAGCCTCCAATTCATATTTTATTTTTTTAAGAATATCATCTCTCTTTTGTCCATTATAAAAATCTTTAATTTTCCACATAACAATATGCTTTATCATAATTATCTCCTAAAAATTATCTTATGGAATAATTGAGTTCATAAGATCATCTATATTAAAAAAACCCTTTTTACCATAGAGCCAGCTGCTTGCAAGAGCTGCTCCATAGGCAAAACCCTCTCTGTTTCTAGCTGTATGTTTTAGTTCTATAGTATCGGCAAGAGAATCAAATTGTACTGAGTGTGTCCCTGGATAGTAGCCTCCTCTAACTGAAGCAACATGAAGTTCATTATCTGCTATTTTTCTGTTAAGTTCACTTGTAACAATACTATTTTTTTCACTACTTGCTTCTAATATCATATTCCCAATCATTAGAGCTGTACCTGATGGAGAATCTTTCTTCTCTTTATGATGAATTTCATAGACAAGTTTATCATAGTCAGGTAGTTTGTCAAAAATAGAACTTGCATACTTGACTAATCTAAAAAATACATTTACACCTATTGAGAAATTGCCAGACCATATAAAACCAATCTTTTCACCAACCATATTTTTAACTTCATCAATTCTATCAAACCAGCCAGTAGTTCCCATAACCACTGAGACACCATTTTTGACATAGTGCTCCACTCTCACCATTATATCATCTGGAAGTGCAAAATCGATAGCAATATCAATCCCTGCAAGAGACCTACTATCAACACTATTAAAGTCAGCATCTTTACTAAACTTATCTATCTTTACTTTTGGTGTAATCCCCTTCTCTAATAGAACACTCTCAATTTGATGTCCCATTCTTCCATAACCAACAATAGCAATGTTCATAAATACTCCTAAAATAAGATTTAAGTAAAATATATAGTCTATATTATTAAAGCTTAACTATTTATCTATAAAAATACAACTATCTTCTCTTTTTTTAATATTTGCATCGACTCTAAATTTAACTATCTCAATTATAAGTTCATATGGCAATGGCGTATCTATGGGAAACTGAATTGTTCCCGTTGATATTTTATAATTTGATAATCTATCTTTAAACACTTTAATTGCCTCACTTCCCGGATAGAACCCTATATGTTTTTTATAGGCTGCAAAGTGAACAAGATTGCCATTTAAAAAAAATGTTGGCATACTATAACTTATCTTCTCTTTAGCATCTTTTGCTATATCTCTTATAGTTTTCCTCAATGTTTCGAGTATCTTTTTTGTTTCGTCTGGAAATTGTGAAATATATTCATCAATAGAATTAAATTTTTCACTTTTTTCCATAATTCCTCCCAACATTAACCTTTTGTAAGATACTAACTAAAAAGATTCGTCGAAATATATCGCTCTCCTGTATCAGGCAGAAGCACAACTATAGTTTTTCCTCTATTTTCTGGTTTTGAAGCAATATTAAATAGTGCTGCTAGTGCTGCTCCAGAGGAGATTCCTGCTAATATTCCCTCATTTTTTGCTAGAGCTTTTGAAAAACCAAAAGCATCTTCATCTGACACAGTAATAATTTCATCAATAATATCTCTATTTAATATATCTGGAATAAAACCAGCCCCAATTCCCTGTATTTTATGAGAAGCAGCCTCACCACCTGAAAGCACTGGTGAAGATCTAGGTTCAACAGCAACAATCTTTACTGAAGGTTTTTTATTTTTTAAAACCTCTCCAACACCGGTAATAGTGCCACCTGTACCAACACCAGCAACAAAGATATCAATAGCACCATCAGTATCATCCCATATTTCTAAAGCAGTTGTTTTTCTATGGGCCTCTACATTTGCCATATTTGAAAATTGCTGTGGAATAAAGCTATTTTTATGTTTAGAAGCTATCTCATTAGCCTCCTCAATTGCTCCCCTCATACCCTTAGAGCCATCAGTCAAAATAATCTCAGCTCCAAAAATTTCCAAAAGCTTTCGTCTTTCAATACTCATTGTCTCTGGCATAGTAATTATAAGTCTATACCCTTTTATAGCACATACATAAGCAAGTCCTATACCAGTATTTCCACTTGTTGGTTCAATTATAATTGTATCTCTATCTATTTTACCTTTTTGCTCTGCATCTTCAATCATTGAGAGTGCTACCCTATCTTTGACACTTGACAATGGATTGAAAGACTCCAATTTAGCCAAAACAGTTACATCAAATTTTTTAAATAGATTATTTATTCTAACTAGAGGGGTTCTACCTATTAATTCAACAATGCTATTTGATACTTTCACAATAATCTCCTATCTAATAGGAGTCTACATAAATAATATATAGTTGTCAAACTAACTTTTTTAAAGAATCTAATGAGTATATTAAAGCAGTAGCATTTGCTCCAATTTCTGAATAGTGCTCCATAAATTTATCTCTTTCAAAATAGGAGGAGTCTGGGTACTGTTTTTTATAAAACACTGTTATAATAGAGTCTTTATCAAGAAGAACTGTTGAAGGATAACCAAAATCGCAATTTTTGTAAGTTTTTCCAAGCTGAAATGGACCATTAAATGTTTTGAAGTCATCTCTACTTATATAGAGAAGTAGTCTTTGTCTACTCAAAGTTCTTTGTGCTACAACCATTACTAGAGTTTCATCATCTATCCTAGTTATAGTTGCTGGGTGAGTTTCATCTTTGGTTAACAAAAAAGGCTCTGACCAGCTATCCAAATCACTATTCAAAGAGTAGCTAATATATGTTCCATCACTACCAACCTCATCAGGATCACCACGCATTGCAGCGATTAAAGTCTTGCCATCATTACATAAGGCAAATGCAGGTTCTCTAAATCCTTTAGCAACATTTATATATCTAGCCCATGTAGAGCCATTATCATATGATTGTAAAAAAGAGGCATATCCCTTCCCATTATATACACCCATTATCAAACTATTTTTATACTCTATAATCTGCCCATATGGAGAGATTGCATTTCCATTAAAATATTTTTTTATATCTATATCAAGCTCTCTAAACCTACCATCTAAACTACCACAATATAAAAGAAGATCAAAAAGATCTTTAACTTTTGAATCGGTTGGTATAGCCCTTCCATTTTCTCCATAATATGTATCAAATTTGAAGGCTGCAAGATATAGCTCTCCATCATTAGATGAATAGCAAGCAGGATTTCTAGTATCTGTTCCAGAAAATGCAACAACGCCGATATTCTCCCACTTTATACCATCAAGAGAGGTCAATAAGCTAATACTTCCATTTTTGCCATAATGACCACCATTAGTTCTACAAAAAAGGTATAATCTACTCTTATCTCTTACAATAACAGGGAAATAACCACCATTTTCTATTATTGTAATCTCTTTTTTAATTTCGATTTTTTTCATAATAATCTTCAAAGATCTCCCAATTCATATCTAATAACTCTTTTTTTGACGATTTGAGTAATCTCACCATCTTTTAACAGCTCTTTTAACGTCCCGCTACCTTTGATTTCAATAATCGAATTCGGTAAATCGTTTATTGTATGGGCATCATTACCATAATATATTTTTTTGTTATATTTGTTAGCAAGAACAAGTGCTTTTTTATCAATCTCTTCGCTATGAGCAATATTAAAAACCTCAACTCTATCAACATAATTTACTATTTCATCTAATTTTGTATGCCATCTATATGGATGAGGCAAAAAGATAAGTCCATCTTGTCTTCTTACATCTTTAATAAAATCATAAAAATTGGAGTGTCTATTTATCTCTTTTTCTATAAAAAGAGCAATAATATCACCAACATCTGTATAGTATTCAGCACCAATTATTACTTCTATATTAGCTTTTTTTCTTTCAACTTCTCTTTTTAAAGCTAGAGAGCCCTCTATAGTATCATGATCTGTTAAAGCGAAAAAATTGATATCATATTTTTCAGCAAAATTAATTAACTCCCCTACTGTGATACTACCATCAAATGAGAAATTTGAATGAAAATGAATTATACCTCTATATGATTTTTGCATTTTTTATAATTTATATAAGATGTTTCAGATGTTTTGAAATCCATTTATCAAGCTCTTTCTCTATTTTTGATGTCTCATCAAAAATAAAAAGAGAGTCTACTAGATCTTTTACTTCGCTATAGTTGACAGATCTTATAATTTTTTTTACTAAATCTATATTATTAACACCTGTTGATACTTCATCTATTCCAAGCCCAATAAAAATCAAGAGACCTTTCATATCTCCCCCCATCTCCCCACAGACACTTACTTTTATGTTGGCTTTATGAGCACCATCAATTATAAGTTTTAGCATTCTAATAACAGAAGGGTGCAAAGGCTGATAAAGATATGAAACTCTATCATTGTTTCTATCAACAGCCAATGTATATTGAACCAAATCATTAGAACCAATACTAACAAAATCAGACTTGGCACAAATGAAATCTGAAAGCATAGCTGCAGATGGAGTCTCTATCATCGTGCCAACTTTAACATCATTGCTGAATGGAATACTATTTTTTGTGAGCTCTTTTTTTACATTCTGAATCTCTTTATAAATTTTAGCAAGCTCATCAACCCCAGTTATCATAGGAAACATAATTTGTAGATTTCCATAAATAGAGGCTCTATATAGAGCTCTTAATTGATCTCTAAACATCTTTGGTTTATCAAGGCTAAGCCTTATTGCACGATATCCAAGATACGGATTTAGCTCTCTCTCTGTATATCCCTCAAGTATTTTATCTCCACCTAAATCGATGGTTCTTATTGTAACAGGTTTTGGAGAAAATTTTTCTAGTATAAATTTATAAGCATTAAACTGCTGCTCTTCTGATGGAAGTTTTTTATCTTTATTTGATAAATATAAGAACTCTGATCTATAGAGCCCAACACCGTCAGATCCAACATCCATAGCCAAATCAATCTCTTGATATGGGATCTCCATATTTACTTTTAGTGCGATAGCCCTATTATCAAGTGTTACAGATGGTTTCTCTCTAATTGATAAAAACTTTTTTTCGCTATTTTCAAATCTTTCTCGCTCTTTTTTATAAAAGATAAGCGTTTTTTCATCGGGATTAATAAAAGTTTTACCAGAATAACCATCAACTATGAGTAAATCGGACTCTTTTATTTTACTACAGATATCTTTTACTCCAAGAACAGCGGGAATTTTTAGAGATTTTGCAACAATGGCAACATGAGAGGTTGCTCCACCCAATTCAGTCAAAATACCAAGCACATGCTGTCTATTCATATTTGCTGTATCACTTACTGCCAAATCGTTTGATACAACAATAACATCACTATCAATATCTGCTAAACTTTGGCTCTTCTCTAAAAGCATTGTATTAACTAGTCTTTTTCCAAAATTTAAAAAATCAACAGCTCTATCTCTAAAAAATTCATCATCAAGAATTATTAATTTTTTAAATATTGTATCACTTACATCATATACAATCCACTCTATATTTTTTTTATCTTCCCTTAATCTTGTTAAAACTTCATTTATAAAAGTATGATCTTTTGTTAACAAAATTGAACCGTCAAATAACTTTGCAGTATCCTCACTCGCCTCTTTTTCAAGATCCATTTTAAGCTTTTTATAATCTTGTTCTACTTTTCTTAAAGCATCATAAAACCTATCTGTTTCAGCATCTATTTGAATATCAGAAATATTATATTTTGGCACTTGAAATTTATAATTATATAGGTGTGCCTTTCCTATAGCTATACCACGAGAGGCGGCTATACCAGAAAAAAAATTCATAATTTGATTCCTTAAAAACTCAATTATGCAAAAAAAATAATATCAGTCTATATAACTTTTTTTAAAAAAAAGCTCCACAAGAAAAGTGGAGCTTTCATAGCTAGATCATTTCTCAAAGACTATTGATCATTAGTCCAATTCATTCTTTGTGTCTCTAGATATTTTAACACTTGATAGTTTCCAAGATTAGATTCTTCTCTTCTCTTAGCTTCATCTGTTCTATCTTGTAGTATACCCCAAGCAGCTTCGTGATCTATTGGAGAATCAGCATCTAAGAATGCTTTGTCATACTTAACAATTACATCTCTGATGTAAAGGATAAAATCTCCACCAACGTGATCACCTTGTCTATAAACTCTAAAACCAGCAAGTTTTATATAAGGAATAGTTGAAGGATACATAGGTATAGTATAAAGTTGTCTGTTTCCAGCATCTGTAATATAATTTGGATTATTCCAAGCAATTCTTTGCCATCCATCAAAATCCAAATTTCTAGGGAACATTATTTCGTTTGTTGCGTTGTTAGAATCTTTTAACAATACACTTAAGTTATTTTTGTGATTAAGACCATAAACTGATATTTCAACAGATTTAAGTGTACCAACATTCTTAATTACACCATATCCATTTTCAAATTTAGATCCTTTTGCAGGTTTCTTCTCTTCATTTCCTTGTTCATTGCTAGCAGAAGCGTTTTCATCTCCACTCTCATCAACGTCAGCATAAGCTGGTATTTCAAAAGGAGGTTTTATAAGAGCCCAAGCATTGTTAGGTCCCTCTGGATATCTAATACGTATACCCAAAACAGTATAAGTTTTTCCGCCATCCTTTTTCTCTCCATCATTGTTAGCGTTAGCTGAATCTCCACTTCCTTCGCTATTTGAATCTTCATCTAATTCAGAAACCAATGCTGGTTTACCCTTAGATGTCCACTCAATACATTTAGAGTTAGCTCTATTGTTTATAGAGTTAGCAGAAGAGTTAAGTTGAACTGACCAGTTAGCAGGTGCTAATGATATTTTCATCTTACTTCTTGAATTGTCATCGAAATTTGAACCAGCCGCTCCTGCAAAATCAACTAGAGTAGCTTTATGTTGCATGTTTTTCTCTTGTTTTTTGCCAGATTTGTCTGATTGAGCATCATTTCCATTTGAATCACCACTGTTGCTATCTTCATTAATGTCAGTATCTGCCTTTAATTTATTAAAGTCAATTAGAACCGAACTTTGAGCAAATAAACCAGTAGATAACCCAAAAATAAATACAACTCCTAGAATGAGTGTAATCAATTTTTTCATTCTTCACTCCTTTATAAAACCTTTAAAATTCTTTTATAATAAAGACCGTTTTCATTATATACGATCATTACTTAAATTGTCAATAAATTAAATAAAAATATATTTAGTTTTATAAAAAATTAATTTTAACAAAAATATATTCTACATCAATAAATGAAAATATCATTTATTCAACATTATCTATTAATATCTATAAAAAACCTTAAAAACTTTAAAATTAAATCAATATAAAAGCTTCCAATTTGGAGAAAAACCATTTTCTCCTTGAAAATTGGTATCCAAATATTCATATAATATGCCATTAAAGTAGAATTTCACATGTTTTATCGATCTAAAATTAAAACAGATAGAATTTGTTATTGAATAAATGAATTCATATAATTGATTTGGATAATTATTAACATTACTATATATTATAAAATCAAGAGATTCATTATTTAAATTTAATATAACTCTATCATTTTCTATTAATAGGTTAACTAATTTAGAATTTTGATTGCTATGGCTTAAAGCTCTCTTATTCATGGTACCTATTAAAATCTCTTCAACAAGGTTAGTAATTCTCTCTCTCTCTGTTTTTTTCCAATTAAATTCCCTTTTTTCTGCCAACAATTTATTTGCACTACTGGCTGGAAAAAAGAGAGTTTGATAATATCTCTTTTTTACAGCAAAAAAAGAGATAAAAAAGAGAATAAGTATAAGTAAAACGCTAATTAGAATTCTTTTACTAATTTCTGAAGCCATCACTTTTTTCAAATTCATTAACAAATTCCTTTATCCCCTCGACTATGCCTGTTGCTATACTATCTAAATAAGCATATTTTGTCAACATATCAGATTCATTCCTATTTGTAACAAATCCTATTTCAACTAAAATAGAGGGCATAATTGATCTTTTTATTACAAAATAGCTCTCCTCTCTAATCCCTCTATTTTTTGATTTTTTACCAATCTGCTTCTCCATTCCATCTTGAACCATCTGTGCCAGCGATTTTGATTCTTGATAAATTTCATAGTTGATCATAGAGTTTAGAATTTTTTCTATATTCTTATCTTTTATATTTGCATCTTTCAAAACTTTTCTTTCATAATCAGAAAGAAGGTACCAAGTCTCAAAACCAAATACTTTATTCGATCTATGAGCATTTACGTGGACAGATATAAATATTGTCTGTCCATACTTATCATACGCTCTGTTAGAAATATTTGCTCTCTCCTCTAGCTCAATAAACCTATCATCCTGCCTCGTTAATATTATTCGTTTACTATTAAATTCTTTCTTTAGTTTATCTTGAAGAATAAGCCCCATTCTTAATACAATATCTTTCTCTCTATTATTAAATCCAACCGCTCCGGGGTCTTTTCCCCCATGTCCAGGATCTATTATTATAGTAGTTATTTTACTTTTTTTTTCATCGATTGAATCTTGGTGTCTAAACACATAGCTTGGCTTAGTATTAACAGAACTTCCGCTGTTCTCTTTTGGTAAAACTGTTACAGGTTTTTGATCATCATATTTATTAAGCGGGCTATCAACAATAGACTCTTTTTTTGAAAGCTTCTGATAAATTTCTCCATCTTTCAAAAAATAGCTGCTCTCATCATCACTAAAAAATTCTAAAATCTTTATGGCTCCAGAATTGGCTATGAAATATTCCCCTTGCTCACTCTTTGTAAACTCATCAAGAAATATCTTTTTATCTCCAAGATAGATGAAGTTGGAATTAAGCATAATATCTGCACTTTTCTTGCCTTTTTTAACTGTAACAATAGAGCTTACAACTTTATAGCTGCTATTCAAGCCCAAAAATGAGATTAATTTATTCACAGAGTAGAAATTATTATCATAACTTGAAAGAGGAAAAAGAATAAATATAAATAGTATTATAAAACTATCTCTTTTGAGCATAGATCTCAAAAGTATCTCCCAGCTTAAATATCTTTGATATTAAAAGACAAATTTTCATTAAAAATTTATTATCTATTTTTTTTGACTTAAAAAATCTTTCAGGGTGGTGTCCTGTTATCTCTATTTTTATGTTTTTAAAACCAAGCTGCTTTAGTTCTCTCTTTAAAAACTTTGGTGTAAAAATATAGAAGTGATCTTTTGGATGACTATTTTTATATTCATCAAAATTATACTTTACTGAGAAACCTGAACCATTTGGAGTTGAGAGAGCAAGAACTCCATTTTTATTTAAATGATAAGAAAAAAGATATAGAAGCTTTTCAAAATCTTTTATATGCTCAATTACATAAAAACTTGTAATGATATCAAATTTTACATCATTTTTTTCAAGGTATGAACCATTATCCAAAATAGCTTCAAACTTCAACTTCTCTTGAATATAACTGACTGCATAATTTGATATATCAAGAGAGAGTGTTGAGATCCCCTCTTTCTCGCAAAGCTCACTAAAAAAACCAAGCCCAGAACCATACTCTAAAAGCTTTAATCCCTTAACATTTTTAAAATAGCTCTTTATAGAATCAAGTCTTAAGAGACCAAACTTTTGAATATTTTTTTTATCTTCCTCATAAGTCTTGCCATACTGTTCTCTATACTCCTCAACAAAATATCTATCAACATAGATCTCTTTATAATCATTAGTTCCAACAGTATAGTATAAATCACATTTTTGACAATAGTATATGTCAAAAGCCTCATTATTATACTTAAGTTCAGTTATGATAGTTCCACACGAAGGGCAAAGAGTCGTAATCTCTTTATTGAATAGTAATATTTTCTCATTGTAGTTGAAATATTGATTATTCCAATCTATTTTATCATATGTAAATATGATATTTTTTAAGGTCATCTCTATGCCACTCTCTACCATTGTTTTTGCAAGAATAGAGACTCTTTTGTAGTCTTCATCTGTATCAACAGTTATTCTTACATCACCTCTTCTTAAAAGCTCATCACTTGAATCTCTGCAAACTACTTTAAATATGTTACTATTCTTATAAATATATGGGGTGACATGCTCTCTGTCATAATGAATTGCAGCTTCACTATTGGCTTTTATTAAGGCAGAGATCTTAACAACCTCAACCCCGCTTCCATATGGAAGATTGGTTAGATGTGATATATCTGCTTCAGATTGATTAAATAGATCCAAAGTTTCAACCACAACCTCGCTTGATAAAAATGGGTTATCACCAGTAGCTCTTATAACAGTATCAACATTAAAATGTTTTGCTGCTTTAGTATATCGCAATAAAAGATCTTCCCTACTTCCAACAAAGATATGCCAACCATATTTTTTTGCTATAGGAGAGAGATAACGCACGCTATATTTAGTAGTAAGTATAGCCTTAACATCAACATCAGTATCATTAAGTCTCGAAAGACACCACTCCAAGAGTGTCTTATCCTGCAAAAACATAAGAGCCTTTCCGGGAAGTCTACTTGAATCTATTCTAACCTGTAAGAAAAGTCCAACCCTACTATCTTTTTTTGAACCCATATCTACCTCAAAAAAATCTATATTATTAAAATAGTAATTTAGCTTACCTTAAATAAAAAAATACTTTATTTAATAAATTTAAAAAGAGAGCCAATAGCAACAACCATACTTAAACAGAGATAAAAACAACAGTTTAATAACAGTAAGAAAAGTTAAGGCTTTTTAAATGTTCATATTATATAGCACATTTATATCAGATATACTATAAATAATCTATAAAAATAGTCTTAATCGAAATAAATAGAATAGAGCAAAAAATATTTTTTTGACATTTTATGATTCTTTTAGTATAAGGTAAAACTATCGTTATATGCCAAATAGGTTGGAGAGACATTTTGAAATTATGGTTAAAAACACTTATAGGTATTGGTATTGGAGTTGTTGTTGGAATTTTACTTCCAAAAAACGTAGTTTTTTTTGATGAACTATTTAAATTAACTTCAACTGTTGCAATTAATTTTTTCCTATTTCTAACAGTTTTATATGTTTTAATTAAAACATATCTTGGTTTTTATGGATTCAAAAAAAATAAGATTCCAGGATTAAAAATAGCACTGTTGTTTGTTATATTTATAACTGTTTTTCTTCTTGTTTCAATACTCTTGTCAGTAAGCTTTATGAATATAACTGGATTCCAGCAAGATGAAGTTACAATGACAATAATAGGTGGAGAGCCTGTAAAAACATCCACTTTTAGTGATATTCTGTATAAAATAGTAAATCAAAATCTATTTACAGCATTAGAGTCTGGAACACAATTTATATTGCCAATAGTTTTTATTGGACTTCTCTTTGGCTATGCTTCATTCTATGCTTCAAAAAAATCTCTAGTATTTATAGAGGTTACAACCTCTTTTGATGATATATTACAAATCGTTGTAAACTTAATATTGGATATATACCCTTTTGCAGCAGTATTTATAATAGCAAACCTCTTTAGAGGAAACATCTTTATAGAGAATAATCTTACATTCATACTAAAACCAATTTCAGCGATACTGTTAATATCCTTCACACTAACAATAATATATACAATTATTCTATTTTTCCTCTTTAAAAAAGATATTTTTAAATTTTATCTTGGTATCCTTGGTGCTTGTCTTATGGGGCTTGTTTCAGGAAACACTGCGGCATCAATTATGCCATTAAATGAGCACTTGAAAAAAAATATAGGAATTAAAAAAGAGCTTGCTGATAGCCTATCACCAATATCATTAGTTTTAAATAAGTCGGGAACAATTATAGTATCAACAGTTACCCTTATAACAATAATACTAATCTACTCTGCAAATCTTCTAAATTTTCTCTTTATTCTAAAAATTGTTGGAATACTGTTTATATTCTCATTTTTATTAGACGGGATTAATGAGTTTGGTTTTATTGCTATACTATCGATGATATTAAGTATTCCTGATCTACATTTAGAGAAGGCTGGATATCCTCTATTTCTAGTTTTTGTCCCTATATTGTCAAGAATTGGAATATTTTTTGATATACTAACAACATCAATATTTATGATAATTGCAGCAAAACTGACAAACAATATAGAGGCAAAAAAGCCTATTGATTATATATAAGTAGAGCTATTTAAAAAAGGGGAGAAGATTTTTGGACAAAGACCAAACAAAAGAGCTTCTTTTATCATTAAAGCTTATACTGGTTGGTATAGCTTTTTGGGTAATAAAACCAAGATATTTTCTATTCTTTTTGATAAAACCAAATACTCTACTTAGTATAGTGGGACTTGAGATAGTTGGCACTGTTATAATGGTAGTGGGCTTAACTATGATACATAGAATCTATCCATTTGCACATACAATAATAGCACTTCTTCTCACATATCTTGTTTTTGCAACGAACATTCTTGATATAATATTCTACAAAAATGAAATCTATCAGGTTATTGCTCTCTACTTTCCAATATTGATGTCTATTGTTTTGATACTTATATCAAAAATAATGGAGAGTGGTCTTAGATACTTTAAAAATAGAGCCCTCTCCCGTAAATGGAGATATTTAACATTTATCATATTTTTCGGTTACTCTCTACCATTCTATACCTTTGTATCGCTAAAAGTATGCAACTTTATATCCTTTAATGGTATCTTTATAGATACAAAAGCTATACTTATATTCTTACCACTTGTTATTACTATGGTTATATTTGTCTTATATTATCTTATAATGCTTATAAAATCTTTCAATTTTTTATCAAGGATACAGAATAAGGGGAAGCTTAATACTTAAAATATATAGATAACTTTTTAAAAAAGTTATTTTTTCACTTTTTTTGAAAAAAATAGTATAAAAGCTTAACTTTAAGACATAAATTATTATATTATTGTTTAGACCTTCTTTAAATAATAAGGGTTTATATGTCAAATTTGGGCTTTAGAAAAGTAAAATTGAGTATTCGATGGATATTGTTTTTCACCCTCTTCGCCATGTCAATAATACCAATATTAATAATAACAACCTACTCACAAACAGATCTAACAAAGAATTTAGAAGGCATAACCTTAAACTATCAAAACTCAATCTTAAAACAGATAAATACAAACATAGATTTTATATATGAGCAATATCTTATGACACTAACCAATATATTTGAAAAACAAGAGGTTATAGAGGGAATAGATTTAGAAAAATTTAGAGATTCTGCAGAAGAGAGAGAGGTCAGTAGAAAAATAATTGGCCAATATTATAAATATAGAGGGGGACTTGGAATAGAGGGGGGAATAAGAGAGATTGCAGAAAAAAAAATTTATGGAGATATATTTATCTATGAGCAAGATAAGGCCTCAATAATAGACAAAACTCCATACAAATACTACACACCAAACCCTGATATAATACCACCAAATTATGAAAAACTGATTGCTGACCCACTCTTTCAGAAAATAAAGAGTGATAATAATATAAAAATAATAATTGGAAAACCTAGAGAGGGAGTATTAACCAACTACTTTCAAAAAGATTCAACTATAATTATTTTCCCTTTTTACTATAGTGATTTCTATGACAACAATAGAAGTAGTGAAACATTTTCAGATTTTATATTAGTTATACTTCGTAAAAATTTTTTTGAGATAACTTTCGAAAATATAACAAATTTCAATCAAGGTACACTCTATATGCTTGATATAAATAATAATATAATAATGCAGACACACCCATCTGATAATAATTATTATGAATATGACTATGAACAAAAAAAATATATTTCTACTGAAAAAGAGAAGAGTGAAGAACAATATGATAAGGTTGACTTTAGTGACTATAAATATCTAAACACTGACAGCAATATAATAAATGATCCAAAGATACAAGAGTTAATAGAAAAAAATAGTGACGTCTACACAGAAAAAAATAGGGTTGTTGTTAAATATAACAATCTTAAATATATTGTTGTTTTTAAAACTTCCTAAATATCAAAAATAAAACTTCTCTATTTTATTCCATACAAAAAAGCTATGGGTGTTGCTGCAAATATTATTGAATTTATAGGTATCACTGCACTAATTTTTATCAATATAGTAATGGTTATAACACTTTTATTAAGTACAGCATTAACAAGACCAATATTTGTTTTGTTCCATGCATCAAATGAGATAGCAAAGGGAAAATTCGATGTTCAAATAGATGTAAAATCATTCTTTTCTGAATTCTACATTTTGGGTATTGCATTCAATAAGATGACAAGAATGATAAATAGGTATAAAAAACATACAGACAGTATTGTTGAACAGCGCACCGAAGAGCTTAATATATCAAATAGAAAATTGCTAGATATAAATAACAGAATGGAAAATGAGCTTGTAATTGCAAAGAAAATTCAAGAGGCAATAATTCCTCAAAATTTTCCTTCAAATAAAAATTTCAAAATATATAGTTACTATTATGCTATGGAGAAGCTTGGCGGTGATTTTTATGATGTAATTGAAATATCAAAAACAAAGATTGCTGTTGTTATGCTTGATGTTTCTGGGCATGGGATACCGCCATCTTTAGTCACAACAATGACAAAATTTATGTTCTCCACATATGTTAAAGAAGGAATGGAGCCTCAAGAGGTTGTTAATAGGGTAAATAAGCAGATTTATGATAGTGTTGGCTATTTAGGATACTATATGACTCTCTTTTATGGCGTCATTGATACAAAAGAGAAGAGCTTGGAGTATATAAGTGGTGCTCACTGTGATACATATATAGTAAACAAAGATAAAATTGAGACAATAAAATCAACATCGACAGTTGTAGGGTTAAGACTTGATGATGTATTTAAATCACATAAAATAGAGATTAAATCAAAAGATACAATCGTACTATTCACAGATGGGATAGTTGAAGCAAAAAACTCCAACAGAGAGCTATATGGATATGATAGAGTAAAGAGAATACTTCAAACCACAAAAGATAGTAAAAATATAATACCAAACTTAATGGAAGATATAAACTACTTTAAAGTTGACATAACTGTTAGAGATGATGATATGGCTGTCCTTGTTATTGAGGTGGTATAGAGCTTTTTTTCTAAACCCCCCACCCCCCCTTTTCAAAAAGGGGCTTTAAAAGAAAGAATAGCTCTTTAGCGCTCGATTTCTCTTTTTTTTGCAATATGCAAGCCAATTTTTTTTGAAATTGCTTCGCAATTAAGAAAAAAATCTTTGATGCATATCACAACAAGAGAAATCTATTTGCTAAAGTTATAAAGCTTAAACCTAACTATTAAACAAAGTTTAATTTGAAGTTTTATAAGAAGTTTATAGTTTTGTGTATCCAATTTTCTAATTTTATTTCTTGATTTTTCTCTATTATAATCATATAATCTTAAATAATATATAAAAAAATCGAGGAGTTTTATTAAAGTTATTTAATTTAACTATTATTTAGACATATTTATATGGTGGTTTTTGTAGAGAGGGTCGCACCTCAATATAAGAATAGACACCTTGCTTTTCAAACCCTACTAAATTTGGCTAATGGCAAAGCTGTATAGAAAATCTATGCGGTTTTCAACAAGCCATAGATAAGCCTGCACTGCAAGGACTATCTGCTCTTTAAGCGAATTAAGTAGGGTTAAGAGTAGTGGTGTGCGACCCTTGTTTTGCAGGCTTATGTGTTTTTACCTATCAAATCTTTAACATAAGTCTCTCAACAAAAAACAAGAACTATGTAGAATATTATCGTAGAAAGATAATCAAATGTTTGGTTTTAATAATTAAATGTTTGTTTGTTATCAAATTTAGACAAAACTATATTTTTTATAGTTTAAATATTATTTCTATTTTTTTAGGAGGAATTTTATGAATTTCAGTCGCACGAAAAAGAGAGGACTCTTTTTTATTGCTTTGGCAATGTTTTTTTTTTATTATGGCTATTTTTGTTGGCTGTGATGGGGCTGGCGGAGTTAATGACAAGGGTGGAGATGGCGAGGAGTATGTTGCAGAAGAGGCAATAATCTATGTATCAACTGCTGGTGATGATAGTAATATGGGAACTCAAATTTCGCCAGTGAAGACAATATCGAAAGCCGTCAGCATGGCAAAAGCTAAAAATAATGTCATCTATGTAGCAAAGGAAACATATAGTGAGTTGATCAATATCACCTCTCTATATAGCACTACCATAAAGGGCGGCTACAACTCTACTTGGACAAGAGATGATATCAATGACAAGAGTACCATAAATGGAGATAATGCAACAGCAAGTAATACTGGTCGTATAACAGTGAGAGCTGGAGAGCTAGTGCTTGAAAACCTTGATATAAGGGGAGCTAAATATAACAATGAGAGAGCCTATGGAATCTATGGTACGGGAACAAAATTAACAATTAATAATTGTGATATAGTGGGTGTAGAGAGCGGAGTGGTGACAAGCGATGCTTATGCTATTTATATTTATCCTCTCTATAATATGTCTACTATGACTATTATAAGTAACTCTACAATAACTATCAATAATAGTATGATAGTAGGAGCAAGCGGCACTGCTACTGCTTGGTCGGCCCATGCTCTTATGGGCAATGGAACTACTATCATAAATAGTGGGACAATAGTTGGTGCAAAAGATAGCACAACTGTTAGTAATGCTTCTGGTTTTAATGGTTATGGGGGTTGTACCATCAATGGAGGAACAATAATAGGAGCAGCTGATAGTGCAACTGTTGATAGTTCTGCTTATGGTTTTGATGGTAATGGAGACCTTATCATCAAAGGTGGAGTTATAGTTGGAGCAACAGATAACACTACTGTTGGTAGTTATTCTTGTGGTATTTATAATAGTGGAACTACTACTATAAATAGTGGTACAATAGCAGGAACAAATGGTAGTGCTAGTGTGGTGGGTTCTGCTATCGGTGTTAGAAATAATCGGGGCATACTTACCATAAGCGGCGGCACAATAACAGGAGCTGTTGAAGATAGTAGTTCAGGAGATGCTTATGGTATTGAGAGCGGTGGATCAATTACAGCTATGGCAACCATATCAAACTGCAATATATATGCAAAAGATGGAACAGCCACTGTAGCTAATGATCTCTATGCACTTTATAGAGGCTATGGAAATAAGAGCAAAATCTATAAAGGAGAAGATGGTCCTGCGATTATTAGAGATATAAAAGGCACAGATCCAAACTACTGGACAAATCCTCCAGCAAGCTTTACATGGGACACACCATAAAATTTAATTAATCTATTATATAAGCGGAGCTATCTATTAAATAGATAGCTCCGCTTTTTTATTAAAAATTATTTTCAAAATATCCCAGCCAAATTAGAAATAAAAAATCCCTTTTATAAAAAATATATATCAAAAAGGATGTGGTTATTTAAAAATAAAAAACTATATATTATCGATAATATGTCCCATCTTATTTTTTTTAGTTTTTAGATACTCTCTATTCTCATCTGTTATATTTGGAGGTAGGGTCTCTCTAACTACAGTAAAACCATGTTTCTCTAATGCTTTAAGCTTAAGTGGGTTGTTTGTTAATAGCCTTACAGTTTTAAACCCATTCTCTTTAAGAATCCATGCTGCCTGATGAAAATCCCTCTCATCTTCGAAATGGCCAAGCTTTATATTAGCCTCAACAGTATCAAGTTTCTCATCCTGCTGAAGTTTATAGGCCTTTATCTTCTCTGACAAACCAATTCCTCTCCCCTCTTGTCTTAAATATACAACGGCTCCAGAACCATTTTTAGCAATTGTCTCCAAAGATTTCTCAAGTTGATAACCACAATCACACATAACAGAGTGAAAAATATCCCCTGTTGCACATTCAGAGTGGATACGCACCACACCTTTTGTATAATCACCCATAGAGAGAAAAACATGCTCTTTATTTGTATATAGCTCTTGATATATTTTTATATCAAACTTTCCATATTTTGTAGCCAATTTTGATTCTGCTAGTTTTGATACATTTGTATAGTTAAGCTTTTGATACTCTACAAGCTCCTCTACTGTACAGAATGGAATACCAAATTTGTTAGCAAACTCTTTTGTCTCCTCAATTGAGAGCATATTTCCATCATCTTTAACCATCTCACAAATCAGAGCGGCCTCTGTAAGCTTCGCCCACTTACATAAAGACACTGCAGCCTCTGTATGACCTCTCCTCTCAAGAAGGTGGCCTGCTCTAGCCCTTAATGGATAGAGGTGGCCTGGTGTAACAAAATCTTTTAGTGTAGTATTTGGATTTACAAGCTCTTTTGCCGTTACATATCTCTCAATAGCAGAGACCCCTGTCTTTGTTTTAACAGAATCCACTGCAAGAGTAAATGCTGTTGCATGCTTGTCTGCCTTGTTGCTTGGTGCAAGAGGAAACCCCTTTTTTCTTACTATCTCCTCATTCAATGAGGCACAAAGAATACCCCTTCCATAAGTTATCAAGAAAGTGATCTTCTCTGGGCTTAACTTATCAATTGCAACAATTAAATCTGCCTCATTCTCACGATAGAGATCATCAAAAACAATAACTATCTCACCATTACTAAATCTCTCAATTACCTTTTTCATATCTTGCATAAATATAACTCCTCTATAAAATAAAGTAGATAAACTATTTTCAAATTTTTTTTATATAAAACCTAATCACTTTAGGAAACAGATTTCTCTTGCTGTGATATGCAACAAAGATTTTTTCTAATCGTTTACGATTTAAAAAATCGACTTGCATATCATAAAAAAGAGAAATCGATCTCTAATGAGCAATCAAGCTCTCTTAAACTCCCCCTCTCATAACAAGGAGAGGGGGTTGGGGGGGGAGAGGTGTATAAAAAACGCCCCCCTTCTAATATCCAAAGTTAGCAATAATGCTCTTTAGATACCTTGCAATCATATCAATCTCTATATGTACCAAATCATTAACATGCTTCTGTTTAAGGTTTGTATTTTTTATAGTCTCAGGGATAATCGTTACAACAAAGCTGCTGTTTTTTACCTCACTTATAGTTAGAGATATCCCATCAATAGTAATAGAGCCCTTGTTTACAATAAGCTTTATGCTCTCCCTATCAACGAGAAACTCAAAAAAATTATCAAGCCCACTCTTTCTTATATCAATAATTTTAGCAGTGCCATCAATATGCCCTGCAACAAGATGACCACCAAACCTATCATTAATTTTCATAGCTCTCTCAAGATTTAGCTCCTCTCCAACACGAATAGAGCCATACTTAAAATTTGATAACTTTCTTGTGGTTTCTGATATATGAAATGAGATTAGATTACCCTTTATCGCTGTAACAGTTAGACAAGCTCCATTTACAGCAACACTATCTCCAATTTTTAGGTCATCTAATATCTTATTAGCCTTAATTGTCATCTTTCCAGAGCTTTCGATAGACTCCAAAACTCCAAGTTCCTCAATCAATCCAGTAAACATAGAGACTCTCCTCTTGACATCTCGATCATAAAATTATTATCAAGCTGTGTTACACAATCGATTTTGAATTCATTCAAATCTTTTATAAATTTTACTCCCTTTTTTTGAAAAATGGATACTCCATCAACACCAAGAAAACTTGGTTTATAAAAAAGAAAGATCTTATCAACCATACTTTTCTTTAGAAAATATGAGTATACCCCACTTCCCCCCTCTACTAAAATAGAGTCAATCTCATTATCTGTACAAAACTTGAAAAAATTATCTTCATCTTTAGAGAGTGCCTTTGAAACAAATAGCGTTTTTCCACTATTTTCAGCAAATGATTTTGTAAGTCTCAAATCTTCTCTATTAGAAAATATTAGTTTATCAATAGGCTTATCCTCAAAACCTTTTAGTCTACAATTCAATTTTGGAAAATCCTGTTTAATTGTATTTTTTCCTATAGCAATTGCCTTAAGCCTTAACCTTAACCTATGAACAATCTCTCTTGACATATCATTAGATATCCATTTTGAGTCAAAGCTTGAGGTGGCTATCTTCCCATCTAATGTAAGAGCTGCTTTCAAAACAATATATGGTCGACTATTTTTTTTATAGAACATATAGATATTGTTAAGCTCTTTTGCCTCCTCCTCCATCACACCAAGCTTTACATCTATACCAGCACTTTTCAGAGCCCTAACCCCACTTGTATTGACTCTTTTGTCAGGATCAAGGGTAGCAATTACAACTTTCTTTATGCCAGACTTTATGATAAGCGGGGCACAGGGAGGCGTTCTCCCCTCATGATTGCATGGTTCCAGAGTAACATAGAGTGTAGAACCTTGTAGAAGATTTGGAGACATCTGCTCAATAAGCTCTCTCTCTGCATGGAGAGCTCCCAAAGCTCTATGAAATGCTTTCCCCAATACTCTTCCATGTCTCACAAGAACTGCCCCAACCATAGGATTTGGAGTGGTATAGCCCAATCCTCTCTTTGCCTCTTTTAATGCAAGAGACATAAAGTAGTCATCTCTGTTGTTAAAGAAAAACATAGAAACTCCTTTATATATAGACCTACTTTAGTTATCATAATAACTAAATTTATAGCCAAAAAGATATGGGGGATTATTAATTAAATGAAAAAAAGATGTGTTTACATTCCTTCTATCATCCAGACTGTTACTGTCGGCACTGAAATCACATCAGTTCTGTCTTTTTAAAGACTCGCGGGCTTTTACCGCCGGTATGGAGTTTCACCTATCCCCGAAGGAATCATGTATGATTCTATCCTTTTTTACTAAATTATGATAACAAAGTCAAGTGTTATATATTGTTCTCTTAATATTCATATCACTCTTACTTTTGACAAATCCCTTTTATTTTATTATAATCTTTCATATAAATAGTATCCCTTTCAAACTTAATCTGGAGTGAAACAACAGTGAAAAATAAAAATGTTTTCCCAATTATAATATCTATAATTGTACTAATTTTCATAATTGGTCTTTTAATCTTTTTTATGATAACTGAAAATGGCCTATCAATAAATAAGAGTAAACCACAAAAAGATAATATTTCGTATACAAATAATGATGAGATAAAACAGAAAAATATAATAGCTTTGGCAAAAAATTATTACAAACAGAGAGAATATGATAGAGCATTAACTCTTCTTGATGAGCTCTTTATTGATTATGGTGAGATTGAAGAGGCTATGAATCTACAAAGAGAAATTTTGGGAGAGAAACAGAAAAGTGAACATAAAAGTAGCAGTTCTTCAAGTGAAGTTGAACTTCTCTCAAGCAAAAGTGAGGAGATGCCATTTATCATAAGAAAAGGTGGCAACATAGAGAGTGGGGCTCTCTCCCCAAATGAGAAGACAACAGCAGAAAAAATTGATTCTCTATTGAATCAGGGAATAAATGAGTACAATATGCAGAACTATGCAAAGGCAAAGAGCAGCTTTTTTGAGGTGCTAAAGCTTGATAGTGATAACCCTGAAGCAAATGGATATCTTTCCGCAACACTATTTGATGAAAACCAAAATGATCAAAATAATATTGATGAGGCAATCAGAAAAGCAAAAAAATCATTAAAAAATGATCCCTCTTTAGATATCGCTCATCTTACACTTGCAAGAATATATGAGAAACTAAATTCAATCGATTTAGCAATAGCTGAATACAAAAACCTTTTGTCAATAAAGCCAGATAACTATGAGGTTCACAACTCTATTGGAAAGCTCTACTACAAGAGGGGCGATTATGAAAATGCAAAAAACGAATTCCAAAAAGCTATCACCATTAATAGTGACTATATAAATGGCTATTACAATATGGGGGTTGTTTTGCAAAAGAGTGGAAATATAGATGAGAGCAAGGAATTTTATAAGAAAGCTCTATCGATAGATCAGAACTATCTCTTTGCATTGACAAATCTTGCCAACATATATTTTGATGAGACAAACTATAAAGATGCCCTTTCTCTATATGAGAGAGGTGTAAAAATTTCAAATCAAGGATATTTCTTCAAAAAAATAGGCGAAACCTATGCAAGGCTTGGTCAAAACGATAAGGCAATAGCCGAATTTAAAAAGAGTCTCTCAAAAAATAGTCTATCTACCGATGATGAAAAAAAAGATGCTGCTGACACATATGCAAAGATGGCTGAGGTAAGATTTATTGATGGAAAGAATAGTGAAGTTATTGAATATACAACAAAGGCTATGAACTTTTATGATAGCAACCCAGACATCTACTTTTTTTCTGCCATGGCTAAAGCAAAAACAGGCAACAAAGATGGAGCTATAGCGGACTATAAAAAGCTTATATCAATAGATAATAAAAACATATTGCCATTCATAAGTCTCGCAAAGATATATTATGAAAATAGAGACTATACAAACAGTATAGAGATAGCAAAAAATGGTCTTGTGATAGATGGAAATAATTATGAACTTCTCTCAATAGTTGCAAACTCCTATCAAAAAGAGGAGAAGTATAGTGAAGCTATCGCATGGTACAAAAAGATGTTATCAATAAATGATATAAATATCAGTGTATACTACAAAATAGCTACATCTTATAAAATATTAAATAATGATAGTGAGGCTATAAAATATTTCAATAAAACTATAGAGCTTGACAGTGAACATTTCGATAGCTACTATGAACTTGGAGAGCTATTTTTTAAAAAAGCGGATTTTGGTAGTGCAAAGAAATATTTAGGTGAGCTATTAGTAAAAAGTCCTAACTACTCACAAAAGAGCAAAATTGATGAGATGCTTAAGATCATAAACTCTAGCAGTGTGACAACTCAAACCAGCAACAAAAATATAGATACAAGCAGTGATATAGAGAATAGCAACGGCTAAACAAGAACTTAAAGGAACAACAAAAAAGTGAATAATATAGGAAGAGTTTTAATTTTATTTCTATTTGTTTTTATAAATAGGATAGAGGCCGATCAAAATATTCCTCTAATAATAGAGAGTGAGGATAGAGTATTAAAAAAACTCTCTAATGATATAAAAAGATATCTTCCTAAAAATATAGACATATTGGCATATGATACAGAGGTGATGAATGGAAATGAAAAAATTAAAAATAATGCAAATATAAGAATAAGAGCAGCCCTCAAAAATGATGCTGATAATAGATATAGCATAGATTTTTTTTCAGAGCTTGATAACAAAGGAAGAGATATCTCTTTTCTTAATACATATGAAGAGGAAGAACTAATTTCATTTGCAAGAAGTTTAAAAAAAGATGCTGTTATGTTATCTTCTATCACAATATTTGACGATAAAGTTAGAAAAGTGTGGTCTAGTTACTCAAAAAAGTTTGTTAATAAAAATATTGGGCTTTTGCAGGGCAATATATTTAACACAGAGAAGGGAGATACAATCTTAAGATTCTCATATTTTTTCATAATTGATTAAACTTTTCTTGAAAATATATTTTTTTAATACTATTTATTGATTAGAGTAGCTACTCTAACTTCTCTATATTTAGGGATAAATTGCAGACATAAATTATTATTACTATTTTGGAGATAAGATTGAGACGTTTTTGTGTATTTATAATAGCTATTTTTATACTATCCTCATGTGCAACAAATGGTGAAAAAGAGGAGAAGATTCCTATTGAATATGCAACTGGTGTTGAAAACATTAAGCATAATTTAAACAGAGAGAGAATCGATCTATTTGAAGCCTATGTATCTGCAACTAAAATATTATCAGCACAAATTAAAAATAGTGAAGATGAAGCAAAAATAGATGAGACCAAAACATACATCGAGGAGCTTGCAAACAAGATTGATGAAAGTGCCAAAAAGCTCTTTCAAGATGGCAAATATGATGAGGCTTTGAAACATGTATATAGTTTAAAAGCGATAGACCACTTCTCTTCAATATCTTTAAGAGAGATATTTGAGAGCTATTCCAAACTCCTTGATAGTTCAGGAGATATATTTACAAGTAACAGCTTTAAAGAGGAGATGGCAGACCTTGCCATTATGAATAACAGTGAGGTCTATAATTTCTTAAAATACTACTATACACAAAAGAGCAGTGGTTTCTACTTCTACTACTTTGATAAATATAGCCAAATCTATCCTACCCTCCTCTCTCAATATAGTGATCTAAAAAAATATTATGATGAACTTAAAAATTATTCCAATCTTGATTTTGAAAACCTGATGAACTCCATTGTTACAGTCTACCTTGATAAGGGTATGGCAATGAAAGATGGACGAGGCTACTTTGATAAGTCGCTCGGTACTGGTTTTTTTATAAATAATGATGGCTATATATTAACAAATCACCATGTTATTGAGGATCATGTAAATAGAAACTATAAGGGATATAGTGCTGTAACCGTTACCATGAAAGATGACCCTGACACAGAGATCCCTGCAAAAGTTATTGGTTATGACAAAGTTTTTGATATTGCCCTTTTAAAAATTATAAAGAAAAATAAAACATATCTAACAGCTGGCAGATCTGACTCTATAAGAATTGGTGAGAGAATATATGCAATTGGAAGCCCTATTGGATTGCAATACACATTAACATCTGGAATTGTAAGTTCAAAGAGCCGTGACTTCTTTCAACTTGGAAATGCTTTTCAAATAGATGCTGCTGTCAACCCAGGGAACTCCGGTGGACCGCTCTTTGATGAGCGTGGACAGGTAATAGGTATAGTTTTTGCAGGTATTCCACAATTTCAAGGACTAAATTTTGCAATTCCATTTCAATATGTATTCAAAGCCATTCCAAAACTCTTTGGTGGTGATGAGGTTAAGAGAGCATGGGTTGGGGCAGGCATATATAACAATGGAAAAAATTTAGATGTCTACTATATTTTACCAAATGGGCCATTTGATACAGCCGGAATAAAGGTTGGTGAGACAATAAAGAGCATTGATAATATTGATGTCCGCACTGTTGAAGAGGCACAAAATATTTTAGCATGGAAGCGATATCCATCTCTTGTTAATATTACTGTTGGTTCGAGGAGCGGAGATAGGAATGTGATTGTTAGAATAGAAGAGAGACCAACAATACCTGCAATAACAGCCTTTGAAAAAGATAATCAGCGTCATCTTATCGCCCTCTTCTATGGAATTGAGCTTGACTATTTTAATAAAAATATATTATCAAAAAGGTATCAGGTAACAAAAATATATAAACCTGTTATGGCTACGCAGCTTGGAATAGGTGTTGGTGATCCAATAGATGTATATGAGCTTAGATATTTAGAAAAAGAGAATGTTGTTGTACTTTCGATGAGATTTAGAAAGCAAGAAATTGGAGTTTTGGAAAGAATAGTAACCATCCCTATCTATGGTGATATAAACTCTATTCTTTAAGATTTTATGGCTAACTTTAATATAGAAAACTTTTTTATGCGCTTTAAGGGGATATTTTTTTTCATATTCTTCCTTATCCTACAACTCCTATTAGCATGGCTAATTTTCTACTTCTTTACAGATGAAAGAATATATGCCCAAATTTTATCATCATTAATCTTCCTATTGCTTTTTTATCTATTGGAAGTAAAATACCCACAGTATGCACCATTTTTTGATCATAATGAGAATTGGTTTGTGACTATGGGAAAATCACTAAAAGTGTCTCTTATTGCGTTTGTTTCTGGTTATATAATCACCTTTAGCTTTATACTAATCACAGAGAAGTTTCTTTTGCCTGAACATGTAATAAAATATATAAATATGCCAAATCAGGCAATAGTTGATGTTATTGCCTCTTTAAATAAAAAAAATAACAACATAACTGTTGTTTTTTGGTTTCTCTCAATAATTGTACTCGGGCCTCTAACTGAAGAGATCCTCTTTCGAGGATTTTTGCAGGATTTTTTATCCAATCTTATAAAAAATAAAAAAATAGTTATTGCAACAACTGCAATAATTTTTTCACTCTTTCATTTACCCTCTGTATCAAATATGCTATTCACACTAACCGTTGGAATATTTCTCTCAATAGAGAAGGAGCGAAGCGGAACAATAAATATACCAATATGGGTACACTCAATTATAAATTTTACAGGCATACTCACAACAATAATATTTCAGCAAGTATTAATAAAAAATAGCATATAAAAAAATTATATGCTATTTTTTTGAATTACTATAAAAACTAGATACTAATAGAGTATATCACTATAGCTTTTTATATAACTAGCAAGCTTAAGATCGATAAGCTCCTTCTCATCAGTAATCTTCTGTATATAATCAAGTGTCATCTCACCAACCCTCTTATTTTTAACCTGTCCAAAGCCAGCGTTATACATAGCAAGACCCTTTGTAAGTTTATTGTTAGATATATCGAGACACCATCTAAGCTGTTTAGCTCCAAGGCTGATATTAAGTTCTGGGTTAAAAAAATCTTCTACTTTTAAGTTTTTAAAAACATAGCTATTAAGCTGGCATAAACCTCTATCAACACTTCTATTCTTATTATAGTTAACAGCTTTTACATCAAATGTAGACTCTACCTTCATAAGTGCTATCAAAAGAGATGGAGGAAGTTCATACTGGTTTGAGTATTTTACAGTGAAATATGCAATATCAGAGTTCCCAATATAATCTTGATAAAATTTCATCTCAAGCTTCTCTCTAACACTCAAATGTCCAATAGATTCTATTGTCCCATTACTCAATTTAAATTGATCTTCAAAATTAGCATCATTACTGCTATAAGCATATGCATCTGCTAAGCTATTTGTATTAGCAAGATTGATTATAAAAACAACAACTGCAAGGTATAGCCCAATTAAAAGCACGTTTTTTAGTTTCTTATACTTCTTGTTTTTATAATATCTATATGGTGCTATAAAAAGTTTACTATATTTTTGCATTAAATTTTTTCCCTCCCTAAAATTAAAATCTAACTTTAGATAATAAATCAAAAATATAAATTAACTAAATATAACATAATTGATACGAGAGATCAAGTAAAATTAGTAGTTTTTTTTGTAATACTTATTTTTTTATTTTTACTATTAATAAATCTAAAATAATAGTTGATTATTTGAATAATTTAGGGCATAATTATATAGGAAGAATTATATTTCAAACTAAAAAAAAGTCAAAAAAAGAAATTGACTATATTTGATATTTAAAATAGAATATAGTTGATTTTTGTGATACTGCTTACTTCTTTAAAATATTTTAAGGGGATATAAAAATGAAGAGATCTATTATAGTTTTTGGAGTCCTATTTTCTGCACTATTTTTCACATTTTCACAAACAAACACTACACAACAGCAAGATAGCACTCAAAATGAGAATAAAAAAAGTGAAGCATCAGACCCTACTCACTGGCTTAAAACAAGACTTAAGGCAAGAGAGGCTATGGTTGATAGAGCAAACAGAAATGCACTTAGAGTTGCGGATGAGGAGCTGCTCTCTGATATAGAGAGAACAAATGGTGATACACTTAAAAAGATTGAACCTATACTTTACAGATATCTATGCAGTGTAGTATTCCTTCCAGAAAACCTAAACTATATACCGAATGTTACGTCTGCCCTTGATATAATGATAAAAAAGCTTTCTGATAAATCCTACTTTTTGAGTATAGCTGGAGATGTTAATAGCTATCCTATTGCAAGAAATCCTTTTGTAATATCAAAACTTCTTGAAGGATATAGATTATCACTTGAGTCAAACTCTGATGAAGTATTCAAGAGCTTTGAAAAATGTTATAGAAATGTTATCTACTATCGCATAAATAAGGTTTATGGTTATGATTTTATTATCCCTGACTTCATTGCTTTCTTAAACGAATATATAACATTGGTTGGACAAGGTAAAATAAAAGATCAAGAGAGAATTATGATATCTCATATATCATTTGATATGCAAATTGGAAGAGGTAAGAAAGCAAACGAATTTACCAAGACAAAAGAGGGTGATGAACTAAACCAAAGTATGTTTGAATATCTATCTAAAGATAAAAAAGAGAGCAAATAGAGTAGCTAATTTAAATAAAAAAATGAACTAGTATTATGCTAGTTCATTTTTTTATTTGCAGTAAAAACTAATTAAAAATATTATGTTATATCAACACCTTCTCTCTTTGCCTCATTCCAACATTCATCAAGCTCTTCCAAAGTGAAATCTTTAAAATCTTTACCACTCTCTTTTACCCTTCTTTCAACATAGTTAAAGCGAGTTCTAAATTTATCATTGGCTTTTGAGAGAGCAACCTCTCCTCTAACATTTAAAAACCTGCCCAAGTTTACTATTGAAAATAGCATATCTCCAAGCTCATCCTCTATCTTGCTTCTATCAGAATCTTTAATAGCGTCTTTAAGTTCATTAAATTCTTCATCTATTTTTGATAGAGGTCCATTAAAATCTCTCCAGTCAAAACCAACTTTTGAAGCCTCCTTCTGAAGTTTGTGTGCTCTAAGTAGAGGAGAAAATGTATATGGAACCTTATCTAATAAAAATTCATATTTACCCTTATTCTCTATCTTCTTTATATTTTCCCAAAGTTTCAGAACCTCATCTGAGTTTTCTGCCCTCTCATTACTAAAAACATGTGGATGTCTCCTAATCAATTTTGATGAAAGAGTTTTTATAACATCCTCTATTGTAAATTGAGCCTCTTCTGTGGCTATCTGGCTATGGAGGAGAATCTGCAATAAAAGGTCTCCAAGCTCCTCTTTAAGGGCTTGATTATCATTATGTATGATAGTGTCAGCAACCTCATTAGCCTCTTCATAAAGGTAGGGTAGTAGTGTCTCATGAGTCTGCTCTCTATCCCAAGGACAGCCATTATCAGATCTTAAGGTTTTTATTATATGGGTTAACATCTCAAATTCAGACATAAAATTCCTTTCTAAAAAGTGAAAAATTCCGAATACTTTAAATAGTATAATTTACCACATTTGTCAAAATAAATGTCTTCAAATTTTAGGAGCAAAAAAAATAAGAACATATATAAAAGATATAAAAAAATATCACTATAACAAAGTGATTATGGGAAGAATTATAAACATTAATAATGGCTGCATATATATAAGTGATATAACAGGAGTTTTAAAACTAAAACTAGATAATAGCAACCCTGTTAATGAGGGAGATATAGTATCAATTAGGGTAAATAGAGGAAATGCAAAAGAGATAACTATTTTAACAAAAGCAGAAAATAATCCAATCTCTATAGCTGATTCGCCATATAACAAACTGAATAAAAATGATAGAAAATTAGTTGATATCTTAAAAAATAGACAATCTTTTATGAAAAATATAAGAGACTTTTTTGATAAAAAAGATTTTTTAGAGATAAACTCTCCATATTTGCTTGAGTCTGGCGGAGTAGAATATTATATAGAACCATTTACCACTACATACTACGATTATTCAAATAATCCACAAAATCTATTTTTACCAACATCTCCAGAATTCTCTTTAAAAGAGGCTATTAGCGCTGGACTTGAAAAAATATATGAGATAAAGACATGTTTTCGTAATTGTGGCGAAAACTCATTAATACATAACCCAGAGTTTTTCATGTTAGAGTGGTATAGAGCATATGACACATATGAATCAGTTATAGATGATACAGTTAAATTAATTAGCTATCTTGGTAAGAAATGTTATAAAACAGACAAAATTATTTTTAATGATAAAGAGTGTTCAATAAACAAATTTGAAAAAAAAAGTGTTAAAGAACTATTTTCAAATTTTGGTATAAATCTTGATTATTATAGATTAGATAAAGATAAATTTTCTAATGATCTAAAAAAATATTTTAAATCTAAAAATTATGAACCATCTTATTATGAAAATCTAAATAAAGATGATCTATTTTTTAAATTCTTTTTAGAATTCATAGAGCCAACACTTGGATTTAATAGTCCTACAATAGTTTATGACTACCCGCTTGAAATGTCAATACTATCAGAACCTACAGATAGCTCAAATATGTATGGAAAAAGATTTGAACTATACATATGTGGTATAGAGATAGCAAATGGTTTTGGAGAACTTACAGATTGGGAAATACAAGAAAAAAATTTCAACAAAGTAGTAGAAGAGAGGAAAAAATATGCAAAAATAGAGCTAACTTTTCCAACAAGATTTATAAGTTCACTAAAATTTGGTATTCCTCCAACTGGAGGGGTTGCTTTAGGAGTAGAGAGGCTATTTATGCTGTTTGAGGGCTTAAAATCTATAAAAAATACAAATATCTTCTAATAATCACTATTTTTTAAAGAGCTATGCACAATTCAAATGTAATATTATATTAAAAATATAATATTTTATATTGACTAAAAAAGATTATATTGTTACTCTGTTATCTGTGAGAGTATTCTTGAATAGAATATAGTTAACCAATCAAATTTTTTATTTGTTTAATATTTAATGAGAGTTAAAATAGACATATAAAAATTTTTGTTTATAATTATCTATAAATTTCGAACTATATATTCAATATTATCTTAAAATTAAGAGATAGCGATATTTAAGAAACTATGATTATGATAATAAATAAAAAAGCGTCTGTACCAATATTAATATTTCTCTTTATAATGTTTGTAGCCCTATGGCTTGATATAACTCTTATATCCTATAGCCCAGTTAATACCCCCAAAGATAAACCAGTTGCACTTAATACTCCAAAAACAACTATAAAACCAAAGGGTGATGAAAAAGAAGATAAAACAAAACCAACTATATCTCCACCTAATAGATTCACATTAGATACAATATATTTCAACTTTGATGGACTTTCAGAACAGGGGAAAAAGTACATAAATGGAATTATAGAGGCCAAAAATACAAATAGTTATAATAAGTCTTTAAAAGATAAAAAAACTGAAGTAAGGTTTTATGGATTTGCTGGGGCTTTAAAATATGCTCCAAATTTAGCTACTGCCAATCTTGAACCATTTTTATTATCAAATTCTTCAGTAAAAATGAAATATCAACAGCAGGATATTAATACCACTCTAGGATATGCTGTTATTCTTCTTTTAAAAGAGACTCCAAACACATTTCTTGGTGATGTAGATAAGAGTACATTTAAAAATATGGAGCAAAAAATAGAGGAGCTCTACACAACATATTTTGCTAATTCTAAAAATAGTGCAATCTCCAATATGTATACCAATTTAATGAAAGAGAAATTCTCTGATACATATACAAAAATTGCCACTGCAATTAGTGATAACATATATACAGATACAGAAAATAAAACTCCTGAAGAAAAATTGGTACTATCAAAATCGATAGAGACTATATCTGAAGATAAAAAAGATATAGTCATTTTGGCTCTTTTAAAAGAGAGTAATGAACAAATAGTGTTTAATACACTAAAAAATATGGGAGTATCTTCATCTAGAGCAATAGCTGATAGTATAAAGAAAATTTTTGTTACAAACAGCTTCTCTTTCTCTAAAGATACTAAAATCCTTGCTATACAAAAATATTGCTCAATTTTAAAATTGGATAGTATTTCAACAATAGAAGAATTTATGAAGACACTATTGGTTTCTGAAACATCTATAGTAACAGCATGCCTTCAAGAGATCTACAACTATGGAAACGACTCCAGCTATGAATTCTTAAAAGCATATCTAGAGCTTGTCTATCCTGTAGATATCAACTTATTGGCTACAAAAACAATAATAAAGACAACCTATTCAACAAAACCATTGAATGTTTTCAAAACGCTAATATTTACAATAGTCTACTACCAAGTTCTTCCAGTAACTGAATATTCAATAAGATTCTACATAAACAATAATGTAAAGACAGACTCCCAGCTTATATTAGAGAGAATACATAAAAAAGAGAGCGATAGTCTAAAAACAACAGGTCTAGATTATATTTACCATTTTAAAATAACAAATGAAATCCCATTTGTAGAGAGCCTTTTAGACGATGAAAACGTTAATGTCAGAAATAGAGCCAACATTGTTTTAGAAGCATTAAAAAAACCAGAAATTTAAAAGTTCTTTTCTCTTTTCTAAATACTATTATTGACAATTATTTTTATTATGATAGTAATAATAGTGGTTTATTTTAAAAAATTAAAACTCCAAAATTCAGAAATCAAGGAGGCAAAAATGAAATTTGATACACTTGCTGTCCATGGCGGACAATATCAGGATAAGACTCTTTCAAGAGGCATTCCAATCTATAAAACTACGGCATATCTATTTAAAGATACAGAGCATGCAGCAAAACTCTTCTCTTTAGAAGAAGATGGAAATATATATGCACGAATAATGAATCCAACTACCACAATTTTAGAAGAGAGGGTTACAAAACTTGAAGGTGGAAAAGCCTCTCTTGCTCTATCCTCTGGTACAAGTGCAGTCTTTTATTCAATAATAAATATTGCAAGAAATGGGGATGAAATAATATCTTCAAACAAACTTTATGGCGGCACACATACTATGTTTGATTCCATATTACCAAATATGGGTATAACAACTAAGTTTTTTGACCCCAATAATCCAAAAAGCATTGAACCTCTTGTAAATGATAAAACAAAACTCATCTATATAGAAACTATATCTAATCCGACTTTAGATGTATCTCCAATTGGAGAAATATCTGAGATCGCAAAAAAATATCATCTTCCTTTAGTTGTTGATGCCACTTTTACGACTCCATACCTTTTAAGAACTATTGATTATGGAGCAAATATAGTTATCAACTCTCTCTCAAAATGGATGGGTGGACATGGTGCTGGAATAGGCGGCATTGTAACTGATTGTGGCAATTTTGACTGGAATGATAAAAGATTCCCACTCTATAGTGAGCCTGATCCAAATTATCATGGAATGATATGGGCAAAAGATCTTAATAAAGAAAAAAAAGATATCGCTTTTGTACTTCGTATGAGAACTGTTTTATTGCGAAACCTAGGAGCTTGTCTATCTCCTGATGATGCTTGGCTATTCACATTAGGATTAGAAACCCTCTCTGTTAGAATGGATAGACACTCTTCAAATGCAAAAAAGGTTGCAGACTATCTAAAGAATAACAAAAAAGTAGAATGGGTAAGATACCCTGGACTTAATGATGATCCTGCCTACCCTATCGCCTCTAAATATATGAAAAATGGATTTGGTGGTATGGTTGTATTTGGAATAAAAGGTGGAGCAGATGCTGGTAGAAATTTTATAAACAAATTAAAGCTCTTTTCTCATGTAGCCAATGTGGGTGATACAAAATCAACAGCCACACATCCAGCAACAACAACCCACTCTCAGATGAGTGAAGAGGAATTAATACAAACAGGAATAAATTCTAATTTTGTTAGACTCTCAATTGGTATTGAGGATATTGATGATATTATAGCAGATCTAGAGCAAGCTTTATAAAAATATCTAATATATGATTAAGAGAGGTATAAATAGATAGAAAAAATAGAGATAATGGGAATACTAAATATCACTCCAGACTCTTTTAGTGATGGTGGAAACTATTGTTCTATTTCAGAGGCACTAAAAAGAGCCAAAGAGATGATAGATGAGGGAGCTGATATTATAGATATTGGAGGAGAGTCAACCAAACCCTCCTCTAATCCCATATCAGAAGAGGAAGAACTTAACAGAGTAGTACCTATAGTTGAAGCAATATCAAAAAACTATGATATACCTATCTCTATTGATACATATAAACATAGGGTTGCCGAAGAGGCAATCAAAAATGGTGCTAAAATTATAAATGATATCACTGGTTTTACTTATGATGTCAAAATGATAGAGATAGCGAAAAAATATAGAGCAAAATCAATAATCATGCACTCCAGTCATAGTAGCAAAGGGATGAATGAAAATAGCATAAAATATATAGATATCATTAAAGAAGTTTATTACTTTTTTGATAAACAGATAAAAATTTTAAAAAATAGCGGCATAAATGATATTGTTATAGATCCTGGATTTGGGTTTGGAAAAACATTAAACGATAATTATAAACTGCTTGCCAATTTATCACTATTTAAAAACCTAAATGTTCCAATATTGGTTGGCGTCTCAAGAAAATCCATGATTGGAAAATTGAAAGAGCCAAATTATCAAACAAACGATAGATTAGCTGGAACAATAGCTCTTAATACAGTATCTATACTAAATGGAGCATCAATATTAAGAGTTCATGATATAAAAGAGCACAAACAGATGATACTAGCACTAGAAAAATATATGAAAAGTTCTAGCAACAATAGTTAGTTCATAAATTTGAAAATCTCATTAAATTTAAAAGATGGCAAATTTTCCATTTTCAAAAAATTACTAGGGTTTTTAACAGCCATAAGTTCAAGCTCACCTTCAGAAAAATCTATCAAAAGATTATTAAGAAATGAATAGAACTGCCCCTCTATAACAGATACATAAAAATCTGAACCATAGAGAATTTTATTCTTTAATGGGCTTGACATCATCTTTTTTAACATTGGAAAAAATTGACGATATGTAAAAGTATAAGAAATATCGGTATAAACATTAGGATATTTTAAAATTAGGTTGATTATTTTATCAACCCAAGTATTTTTATCATTATTCATATATTTCTTCCACTCATTTTCACCTCCAAAATGAGCAAGATTAAGATACAGATTGGGGAATTTATTTAAGACTACTTTCCAATTTGATGGACTACAAAAATATCCCACAGATTCTGAAGTGAAACGAAATTTTATATCCTCTTTAAATAGTTTTTCAACATTATCTATAAATCTAAATCCTTCAATATGAAATTTTTTGTAACTGCTTGCAATACCAGTAGAGCTGCAATGTGTAGTAATTGGAATAGAGTTAGCTTCGCAATACTCATAAATTGGCATAAGTTTAGGATCAGAGGGCAGAAAGCCCATTGGCGGATAGAGTTTAACTCCATAAAACTCTTTTGTAGAGCCAACATGCTTTTTCACAAGTTCCAAAATCTCATCTCTTCTTGGATCTATACCTAAAAATGGCTTGACTACGTTTGGATGACTCATTTTTAAATTAGCAAGAGAAGCAAATTGAGAATAAAAATCTTCTTTTATCTCACCTTTTAATCCATAAGTCCAATCGATCAAAAGTGGAGTTATAATGGAATTTTTGGAATAGTATCTAAAAAAACCATCTAAAATATTTTCATATGAGGAGTTCCCTATATCAAAAAATTTAGAAAAACGATCATATATATTTGTCTCTTTTATAATTGGTATATATGGCAACAGAACTTCATCACCATTTTTATCTCTTTTTGTAAAAATTACAGGGAAAAAACTATCAGGAACATTTTTAAAAGAAAATATATGGCAGTGAACATCAATCATATAGCAGCCTCAAAATTTATAGAGAATCATTATATTATATAAGTAATGAAATTGTCAACAATATTTAATTTTTATGATGCAATATAAAAAACAATACTACTCAAAATAGGCAATATCTTTTCTAAAGAATTTACCATCAAAATCTATATTATCAACCAATTTATAAGCATTCTCCCTTGCTAATGCTAGAGTCTCTCCCAAACCAACACTATTCAATACTCGTCCACCATTAGTAAAAAAAGAATTTCCTCTGACAGTAGTACCGCAATGTATATAATCAAAAGGATTAGTTTTAAATGTCATTGGTATATTTTTTAGATAACTATCTGGATAACCTTTAGATGCTATAACCACACAGCAAGAATAAAGAGACAACCATTCAAGTTTATTGCTATTTAATTTTCCATTAACAGTATCAAACATGATTTGCAGAAGATCATTTTCCATTAAAGGAAGAATGGCTTGTGTTTCAGGATCTCCAAATCTACAATTAAATTCTACCACTTTTGGACCACTATTTGTTAGCATGAGACCAACATACAATACACCATTATAATCAATATTTTCACTTTTGAAGGCTGCTCTTAAAGGAGATATTATCAATTTATCTATCTCATCCTGTAAAGATTGTGTTAAAAGATTGTGAGGAGCAAAAGAGCCCATGCCGCCAGTATTTGGTCCCTTATCATTATCAAATATACGTTTATAGTCTTTTGCTGCTATAAGTGGAAGAAAGGTATTTCCATCTGTTATAAAGAGAGCACTCATCTCTACTCCCTCCATAAATTCCTCTATTACAACTGAGCGCCCACTACTACCAAAACCATCATCTATAAAACATTTTTTTAGAAAGGAGTATGCCTCATCTCTGGTCATAGCAACAGCAACACCTTTACCAGCAGCCAAACCATCAGCTTTTATGACTATTGGTATATTAGAGCTATCAATAAAATTTTTTGCACTATTATAATCATAAAATATATTATAATCTGCTGTAGGTATCTTATATTTTTTCATGAGCTCTTTTGAATAAATTTTACTCCCCTCTAATATAGCTCCACTTTTTGATGGTCCAAAAACTTTTATGCCATGCTGATTTGCATGGTCACTTAATCCATCAACCAAGAGCTGCTCTGGGCCTGAAATTATTAGATCTATATTGTTGTTTTTAGAAAATGAAACTATATCTTCTTTAGTATATGGAATATCAACAAACTTACCAATTGATGCAATACCAGGGTTATAGGGTGTAAAATATAGGTTGGTTAGGAGAGGAGATGATGATATTTTTTTTGCAATTGCATGCTCTCTTCCTCCATTACCCACAAGAAAAATATTCATTAAAAACCTCTCTAGTTACTATAAATATGGCTTCAATCTATCAAAAAATAGACTAAAAGTAAATAAAAAAGAGAGGGTAAAAAGCCTCTCTTTTTTTGTATCTGTTTCAGATATTAAATTTTATAAATAATTAATTTAAACAATTTAATGCTAAATTAGTTCCATTATCTATAAACTGCATCTGAAATTTAGTATAGGTAGTAATAAATGTAGATTGCTCCATAGGTGAATCCACTATTGGCCATGTAGATATTATGCCAGGAACTGTATCAGCAATACCATCTCCATCACTGTCACCACCAATGACAACAGAGTAGCCCAAAGGAGGTTCCCCATCTATCCACACTGTGGGAAATCCTGGTCCAAAAACAGTAGAACCTGTTTTTTCACCTGATAATATATTGAAGTTATTTGAATTAAACATAGATCCGGCACCATTAGTTTTATAATCAGTATATGTACGATTTAAAGCTTCTGGAACATCAAGGCTTAAATATTGATTAATATCAGCTGTTAAATCTCTTCCAGTAGATGCTCCACTATACTTACGTGTAATAGTTCTTTTAACTGTAACTTTGATTGGGAAAAAATCAGATACTAAAGGACTAAATTCTTGTAGTGCCCCTGTTCCCCAATTATTAGAATAATCTACACAATCAGCTGTATTAAATTTAGGATTACTATTAATATTAGGGTTTTTTGTCTCTATTCTCATCTTTCCAAGCTTATCTTCAGTTCCAACAATGGTAATAGTGCCTGCCTCTGTTGTTATTCCATAGGTGGCATCAGAATAGGTAGGATCCTTAGCATCTGTATCTTTAAGTCCTGTTACACTTACGCCATCATAGGTTGTATCAAAATCGAAGTAGTAACCCGGTTTTGGTTTTAATGCAACTGTAAAATTTGTTACCAATATAGAAGAGTTATTTTTATCAAATATTCTATCTCCTATAATAAGAGTAGGGGTACTTGAAGTATCAAGTTCAAAACTTGTAGAGACTCCACTTTTATTTCCATATGTAACAGTTATTAATTGATCTATAGGGAGTAAAGATGTTCCACTAACTGGCGTTATAGATTTAAACTCTAAGTCTGATGTTTGAGCTAAAGTAGTAAATTCATAGCTTGAGTCAGTATGGATATTAACACTATGTCCCTTATTATCTTTTAGGCCATCTATACTGACATGAGCATAAGTTGTACCGCTCTGAAGATCACTGCTCGGATCAATAGTTATGGTTGTACTACCAATTGTAATTTCACTAGAAGTAAAAGCAATATTTCCAAGAGTTATTGTGGGTTTTATAGCAGTATCAAAAGTTGCCCCAGAGGCACTGCTATAAGTTATGGTAATATTACTATTAACAGCAACACTAGTTGCTCCCTTTATAGGAGTGATTGCACTAAATATAAGATCTGATGTTATATTTCCAGCATCAGTGGTTACTGTTGTACTACTTGAAGAAGAATTGTTGTTCTCCCCATCTGAGACATCATCATTTTGTGTGCATGTTACAATAAAAAAAACAGATAAAATAGACATTAAGAATATAAAAAACTTATAAGATGTTTTCAATTCTACTCCTCCTGAAAATATAAAAATATGTTGTAATTTTAATTTATAGATAGGTAAATGTCAATTAAAAAACAAAATATGTAAAAAAATAAATTTTTATCTATTCTTTTTTTACCTTAAAGAGATAAAAAAAGAGAGGGCAGAAAGCCCTCTCAAAAATTTGTTGATAAACTAATTATTCAACAGTAAATGGTCCAACAACAATTTTAGTGTTGTTATCACCAAAACTAATCTTAGCATTCTCTAAAGTATATGTTTTACCAGCAGGGAACATTTTTGCTTGTCCAATCATATTCCACTCAGCGTCAGCTATCCAGTTAAAGAATTGAGTAGCCGCTCCAGTGGTAGCAGCTAGATCTTGTCCACCAAGCATTATCGGATTGTTAGCAGCGCCTGTCCATGTTATAGGGAAGTTAATGCTATATTGTGTAAGCTCAGTTGCACCTTGTTGTAGTACAAATATTGCATCTGATGTACCATCAGCTTTAAGAGCTATCATTGCATCATGAGTTACATCACTATATGCAGCCATACCCCAAGGATTAGTAGGAGCTATTTGAGCATATGTAGTTGTCTCATTACCACTAGTCAAATCTGTCCATACTTGAGAAACTATCATTTTAACTGGATAATCAGTTGTTGGAATTCCACCAAATGATCCTATTGCTATTGGATTACCATTTTTATCTGTAAGATTAACTACTGGTGTCTCATAAGATCTAGTAGGAGTTGTAGCTGTAAGTTCAATCTTAGCAACAACTGGAGTTATTATTGTTGTAGAGTCACCACTGCCAGAATATGTGATAGTACCTGTCTTTGGAACTGTTAGTGTAAGAGCAATTGTTTTTCCCTTCTCTGCATAGATACTATAATTTCCGCCACCTTTTTGAGCATTTTGAGAAACAGCATTTTTTGTATATGAAGTGTCTGGATTTACAGTAGAATCTGGTTTAAGATCATCTTTAGCAGCAGCTGTTGGAGATCCAAAGCTTCCTAACCATCCATTAACATCTGTAGGCCAACCATCTTTGTTAGCAAGATTAGCTGGAGTACTTTTTGGAGCAAACTTGAATCCACCATCTGCACCATCAACAACAAGGTAATCAGCAGCAGTAAGAGTCCAAGTAAAAGTAACTATATCATTACCACTTGCATCAGTTCCTTGAGCACCTGTAGCTGCTGGAGCACTTGCAAAACTCCAATTGCCAAATGTATCACCAATACCTATGGCAACCATCTCATTTAAGTAACCAGTACTAAAATCATAAGCAGTGCTTTTCTCTTCGTCTTCTTTTGGATCATCATCCTTTGGTTCTTCACATGAAGCGAAAGCAAATACTAATGTTAATGCTGCTAAAAGCATTAAAAATTTGTTAAACAATTTCATAAAATATTCTCCTAAAAAAAATAAAATACTATGGCACTTTCTTGCCAATATTATCTATTATAAATAAAGGAAACCTTAATGTCAACTCTTTTTTTAATATTTATCATAATATTTTTTTTGTTTAATATCATTTATTTTATTAAATAACATTAAATTATTTCGTAAAATAGATCTTTAATAATACAATTATTTGTTTTATAATAGTTCATTCATAAAGGAGTCAAACTAAAATTGCACTGGTTTCCAAGAACTGTATACAATATAATAAGAGGTGGGATTAAGTTCTATCTAAAAATATTTTTGGAATTCAAAGTATGGGGGAAATCTAATATCCCCAAAAATGGGGCAAAGATATTTTGTTCAAACCACTTCTCATCAACAGATCCATTCTTTGTAATTACCCTAATGAAAGAGCCTGTCCATATGGTCATAGGTCCCGGCTTCTCTGTTCCTTTTTTTAGAAAAATATTAAAACATGGAGAACAGATAAATGCTTCTCCCTCTGAAAGAAAAAATGTTGTGAATAATGCAGCCTCATATTTGGAAAAGGGAGAATCTATATATATATTTCCTGAAGGGGATCTAAATAGTCAGGGGGGACTAGCAAAGTTCTATACTGGAATTGCAAAGATATATTTGAAAAAACCTGTACCAATAATACCAATAGCAATAATCTCACCAATGAGATATGTTAAAGAGAAGGACTACAACATAAAGACAGAAGAGGAGACGTTTCGAACTCTAACGGTGCTCTCTGGAAAATACTATGCAAATATAGGAGAGCCCCTCGATTTTTCTGAGTACCTAAATTTAGCTGATGCGGATACAAGAAAAATTGAGGAGGAGATAACTGATAAAATAAAGAAAAAGATTGAAGAGCTTTTGCTGGACATAAAATTAAATAAATTTTGGAGTTAAATTATGATCTATGATGAAATTAAGAGTCTTTTTGAGATGCTTTTAAACCATCCGGATGAACTTGATAAGGTGAACTGCTATATAAGGTTAAGAAATGGAAATAGCTTTCACTACAAGATGGACAAAAAACGACAAGAGAGATGGGAGCTTCGAGAGCAAATTAGAAGACACAAACTAAATCTAAAGAGAAAAAAAATCGAACCAGAAAAAAAAGAGACTCTATAGCAATTATTGAACCTCTTTCTATAACCAATAAAATGTAGAAAGATTACAAGTTTTATATAAAATATTTGTCAAAAAGGATTTGGGACTAAAAAAAATGAAAAAAATAGATACAGAATTTAAAAAGCTTTTTAACACTCTAAAATATATCCTAATTTTAATTCTGTTTTTTATACTATTTTGTATTGTGTTTCTATATCCAATATATTGGTTATCAGTCTATCATCTAAAAGAGTACTCAATTTTAACAATATTAGTAACATCTCTATTTATTCTATTTTTAATGGGAAAAGATCTGTTTTATAGATATAAAAAATATAATAACTTAAAATATCTTCTTGCTGACATATCTCTAAAAATATTTGCCCCACTGCTAGTTTTTATATTATTAATAAACCTAGAGATTGTATTGTTAAAACTCTTTTTAGAAATAGTTTATTCTAAAGCTCTATCCATCATCCTCTTTGGGGGAGTTAATATTCCCATTATATTTCTACTGTTTTATCTTAATATTTTAAGAAATAGAGCAGCCTTGTCACTAAAAAAGAGAGAATTGAAAAACATAGCATAAATCCAGCACAAAAAATATTTTTTAATTTATTAAAACTAAAAAAAACTTGTATTTAGGATAAAAATATTACTATACTTAATATAGTAGTAAGTTTATTTGATTAATATGTGAAGGGAAATTTTATAGTAGATTTATATAAAACATATTTGATAAATTATAATCATAAATACTTTTTTATCCCATTTTTTTATTTATATAAAATATAAATAAATTTTATTCTATGGGCTAAAATACTAAATACTACAAAATTATAAAGTATAGAGAGTATGGAAAATATCATGGATGATGTTTCAGATTCTTTCTCATTTATAGAAGATGAGATAGAAAAATATAACAATTCAAAAAAAGATACAATAGATATAATAAATTGTATGAGTTTGGTCTACTCATACCTAATGATAGACTCAAAAAGTAACAATAGTTTAACCCCAATAATACCTGACATTTTGTCGGAACTTGTTGGTCTCTCCACAGAGGTAAACAGTCTTAAAGAGAAGGTAATAAATAATAGCACTGTAAAAGTTATAACAAACTATATGCTCTCTTATATAGACAATATAGAGAAAGAGACAATAAATAGCTCTAATTCAAAATTGACACTGGATCAAAAACTTAAAAAATTCACAAATGACTATATTGCCACCAACTACTTTAGAAAAATAATTATTGTAACAGTTGTAGATGATATAATTTCATCTGTCTATGGAGATGAGTACTCACTAAGCAGGCATATATTGCTGAGTGTCAAAGATTTAAAGGCATCTGAAAACCCAGAGTTTCAAAAATTTATTTTAATATATCAAAATGTAATAGATAATGCTGATATAAACACAATGAAGCTAACCTACAGAAAAACATTAATCGATAAACTGAATTATGAAAATATATTGAATGATATATGGCTTAGGTTGAATGATTTTTTAGGGTTTGAGGGAACAATAAAAATATACAACTCTCTCTCAGATTATTCTGTCAAGAAAACTGAATATAACAAAAAGATCTTATCACCTATACTGAAGGAGATAGATGAATCTAATAATTTTATATCAGAAGAGTACAAAGAGATAGAGCTAAATGGAGTTAAATATTATGGGACACAGCTCTATACATTGGAAGAAAATAATATTACTTTTGAGAGATTTGCTATAAAGTTGAAAAAGCTTGGATATAAGAGAGAGGGAGAAATTCTATCAGAATATATAGTTAATAATATAGGAGTGCTTACTGAGAAAATAATAGGAGAGAGATTTTCAAACCTTCCTAAAGAGCTCTTTGATGATTTGATGGAGATGAATAGGACAAAACTTGAGAAAACATTGATTGGTTATATAGTTCTTGGAGAGCCAACAGAGAATGTATTTGATGAGGGGCACACAATAAATTTTATCTTCTCTATGATTATGCGTTCAATCTTTAAGATGACAGAGATCCTTCTATTAAATGACTTTGAATTTCAAGAATTTCAAAAAGAGATGCTTGCAACTCTGCAGGAGATATCAAAACTTAGAGACATTGAAACATTCAAACATCAGGAGAGAGTCACCATATACACCAAGATTTTAGCAGAAGCATTACTTAAAAAGAGGGAGTCTGGTCAACTTGAACAGCTGATAAATGATAATAAGATTGATGAAGTTACAGACTACATTATCATTTCTAATGAGTATATTAGAGATCTTTTATATAGTGCCTCTCTGCATGATTTGGGAAAGGTTGGTATAGAAGATAACATATTAAAAAGTCACAGCAAATTGACTGATAAAGAGTATGAAGTAATGAAGCAGCATACAACTTTTGGACAGCAAAAATTGAGCTCCATTACCAAGCAAACAAAGAAAAAGACATTTTTGGCTCTTGCATCTGTTTTGGCAGAGAATCATCATGAGAGGTGGGATGGGTTTGGCTATCCACATGGTAAGAGAGAGTTTGAAATACCATTAAGTGCAAGAATATTAGCAGTTGCAGATGTGTATGATGCCTTAAGGCAAAAACGCTCCTATAAAGAGGCCTATACACATGATAAGGCTGTAGAAATAATTGTTGAGGGAAAGGGAACTCATTTTGATCCTGTGATTGTTGATATATTTATAGAAAAAAACCAGCTACTTAATGAGACTTTTGTTATCTATGATGCTACTGATACCAGTGAAGATTATACTGAATAGATAGATGAGCCCCAGCACCAAAACAATAGTTGCCCCCGTAGCTGTTGAGATATAAAAAGAGACAACAAGCCCTGCTATTCCAGCAAAGAGTGATATAAGTATTGAAAAATTTGTATATTGAAAGATACTTTTAGATATATTTCTCGAAATTGCCGCAGGTAATATCAAGAGTGAATTGATTATCATAATCCCAACCCACTGTATAGATATGCTTACAACAAGTGCAATAATTATTGTAAATACCAGGTCTATCAATAGGACATTATTCTTTTTTGAGTTAGCTAAACTACTATTAATACTTACAAGCAAAAAATTATTAAAAAATAGAAGCCAGATAACAAGAATAAAGAGAGCTAAAATAAAAATCATAGTTATATCTTTGACATTTATACTTAAAATATCTCCTATTAGAAAATAGGAGTATTTAGAAAAATTGCCATCTTTTGATAAGATAACTATTCCTAAAGCAACAGAGACAGAGTTTACAACACCAATAATTGTATCAGTAGAGTTTGTTGTTTTTGCTTTTAACAGTGTTATTATAACAGCAAAGAATATAGAAAAAATGATAATTGCTATAAGATGGTTTTTTAGCCCCATAATCACACCTAAAGCAACACCAGTTAATGCAGAATGGCCAACGGAATCAGAAAAGAAGGCCATTTTATTATTTATCACCATAGTGCCAAGCATTGCAAAGAGCGGAGAGATGATAATTATAGCAATAAAAGCATTCTTCATAAAAGTATATCTTGACCACTCAAAGGGCAAAAGAGTATCAATTATGCTATAAACTATTTCCATTACTGGTTTTCCCCTATTTTGTATCAAGATATAGAATAGTATCGTTAAATATATACAAAAATGATAATAAATATAGTAATTTATCTAATATAAAAAACTAAAAAGTCAAAACAGCTGCAAGTGATATCCCACTATTTTTATCATAATTTAATGAAACACTCTCTAGTCTTACCTTAAGTTTATCACCTGTTGTTTCCATATATGTTTTATTTATTCTATAGGCAGTAGCAAATAGAACAGCACTAATAACATCACTTATGAGCGATATACCGCCAGATACACCAGCTACTATAAAGAGGCCATTTATAAATCTTTGATTCTCTCTATATGTGCTATCACCATAATAATTGTTACTATAAGCATCACTATAAACAGCAGAGTCTCCATAATAATAATTACTATTTAGATAGATAGTAGCCCCTGCAGCAAGATAGGATATAAAAAAAGTAAGAGATATCATACTAGCACTAAAAAAGACTCCTCCAGATATCATAAATCCACTATAATACTTTAGCATCATCTTTCTGTCAGCTGGGCTTATTCCAAAAGTTTTAGTAACCCATGAGTTTTGCAATTTAGTTACATCAATATCTGCTCTATTATTAATTCCAAAACTTTTGCTTTCAGCAATAAAATCTACAAGCTCTCTAATTTTAGGAGCAATATCATCTATCGAGTTTGCTACCGTATAATCCATAAATTTAACAAGTTTTGTCTTGCTCTCTATACACTTCACTGATATTATATATTCACTATTTTTCTCTTTAACAGAACCAGTAAATATCAAATCTGCATTAAAAATATATCCAATATCTAACATTTCAGATTCGCTAAGCTCGCTACTCTCAAATCCTCTACTCTTTATCGTTTTAATGAGCTCTTTTTTATCTATAATTTTATAAAAGTTTATCCCATCAAGCTCCTTTATAAAAGTATCTGTTATGATAGCTATAGAATCTCCTTCAAATGGAAAAACAACAGCAACTTTTCTATCTCTGCCTGCAAGTGACATTAGTGAAAATAGTAGTAAAATTATAACAAAAAGCTTTTTCAATTAAACCTCTTTTAAAGATATAAATTATAGAAAAACCTTATCCTCTTGCTTAGGGTAATCCCCCCTCATGGTAAAAAAGTGTACTACTCCTAATGGAAAACACCTTAAAGAACCAACATATACAGCTACTTAAGCTAGGGTTGTTGATTAAATTATACTGTTTATACAAAATTAAATCAATGCAAATATAAATTTGATTAAAATGGATAGGACAAATAAAAAATTATGAAGATAAAAAAAGAGAGGTTAGTAAAAAACAGATTTTTTTATAACCTCTCTTATTAAATTATAATATATTAAAATGACAATGTTGCAACAAGTGATACCTTGCTATCTCTTTCGTCATAATCAACAGAGAGTTTCTCAAAAACAAGATGGTTTCCAGTTGCATTGTAATATGTGTTCTTTATATTATTTGCTATTGCAAATGGAATCGAGCTAAATATTGCAAGAAGCACACCAGCTCCTCCAAATACACCACCAATTATAAATAGAACAATTGCAAGATCATAATCTGAATAACCCTTATTAGTATAGAGATTTGTTCCCTTTACATGGTCATTATATGCTACAGCACCAGATATGGCAAAGACCCCACCAACCACAATAGAGGCAATTCCAACACCAACCAATGCTGCTCCAGTACTAATGCATGCTTTATAGTATTCTCCCATCGCAACCCCATCAGTTGGACTTATTCCCCACAATTTCTTTACCCAAAGATTTGGATTCTCTTTTTGTAGGGTAAATTGAGACGATTTCTTTTTACCCAAAAGCATATTGGCAAGCTCAAGAGTCTTTGGCACAATTTCATCTATCGAGTATGCCATAACATATTCTGATAACTCTACCATTCCTGTGTTGACCTCAATACCCTTAACAGTGATCATATAATCATCACCAGTCTCCTTAACTCTTCCAATAAAAACCAACTTTACTCCAGATAGTTTTCCAATCTCAATAGCTTGACCATCATCAAATTCATCATTCTCCTGAAACTTCATCTCATCTATTACTTTATTCAAATTAGCTCGCTCTACAAATTTATAATCATTACTAGAAAATAGCTGATTCATAAATAGGTTTGTTAGAAGGTCTGAATCTGTGACAGTTTTTTTTGGCTTGGTAGTAGTTGTTTGATTATTATTAGCTTTATTACTTCTTATTACATTACCAAGTCCAAATGGAATAAAACTATAGAGAGCAGAGTACTCATTATCAATAGATTTTTTTGTTATATTTGAAGCTTTTGCAGGACTAATATTTACACTAAATGGCAAAACAGCAGACAAAACTCTTGAATCATTCAGTCTCTCAGCTATTTTAGCATTATCATTGGCTATATTTTTTGCAAATTTAGCCAATCCTTGACTATTATCAAGATTAATATTCTCTGTTCTTGACATAACTATTATACCAGTAGAGATATCCACACCTCTTACAGCTATGGTAACATTGCCAGATACCCCACTTACAGCACCTATCATTATAAGTTCTGCCTTTGCATATTTACCAATCTCTAGCATTTGTGACTCATCAAAAAGATCACTGCTTTGAAACTTTAATTCACTAGTTAGTCTGCTAAGCTCTGTTCTCTCTATAATTCTGTAAGTTTTAGTTTTTTGTAGCTCTATCATGAATCTCTCAGTAACCAAATCTGATTGATCTCCAGAAAAAGGTAATACAATTACCCTCTTTGCTGACTGTGCTTCTAGTGATAGTATAGAAAAAAATAGCAACGCAATTAAAAAAAATTGTCTCATTTTTACACCCCTAAAATCTAAATAGAATGAAATTCCAAATCAAGTAGCTACCATTCTAGTCTATGAACTCAATTTAAAATTATCATTTATCAAAAGAAAATACTATTTTTTATATAATCTACAAGTCTTTAAAAAACAATATTTTTTGATAAATAATAACATCAGACAATTTTACTATTTTTAAGTATAAAAAACAAAAAACATTATCAATATTATAATATAAACTTAAGTGCCTTATGAAAATATAATTCTCCAAAGACACTTAAGTTGTTAAATTAAAAATCTAAAATATTAGTTTAAACCACCATTTTTGATGATATCTTTAGCTTCAAGAACTATCTCTTTCTCTTTAGCATCTTGTATGCCATTAGCTTTCTCATCAAGATATCTAGATATTTGCTCATCTAAAAGCTTTTTATCTACTGTATATAGAATGTAGTATCTATATTTCTCATTTCTGCTATCAGGGCTATCTTTAAATCTAATCCACCAATCTCCCTCTTTTACTAAACCAGTAAAATTGATAGATGTCTTTGTAGCAACATATCTTTGATAGTACTCTCCAGCAAGATCTTTTCCTCCAACTTGAGCTCCCTTAAATTGAGCTTCAACAGTAGAGTCTACCCTTGCTGCAATTAGTGGCTGTATAACAAAGTTGTCTGCCCAAGTCTTTAGAGCACCTATATCTTGCCCCTCTTCTTCACCAATAAATGCATATTTTCCAGCATAATCTGGCATCTTTTCAACAGCTACTGTACTTTGCAAAGCATTTGCAACCCATGCAGGTGATGAAATACCAACAAGTGTTCCCTTATCCTCGATAATTACCATTTTTGGTTTTTCAACTTTTACTTCACTTTTTGGTGTTGGCGTACTTCCGCAAGATACAAGAAATAGAGCCGCAACAAAAGTTAAAAAGACAAAATATCTTTTCATTGTTTTTCTCCTTAACCATAAAAAAAAATAAATTATTAAAAAATAGCCTCTTATAAAAATATTAAAAAGCTATATTTTTCAAAAAATAATTAAAAAGCTATCTAATTGTGCTCCTCCAATGAATTTGTAAAAGCTAAAATAAACTCTTTTTCAAACTCATTATCAATAAATCCCTCAAGCTTTGAGATAACTTTTCTATTCAAACTATCAACATTTATCTGCCCCTCTTTACCACTTCTAGTAAAGGTAAAGAAGGTCTCATTACCATCATCTACATCTATATTAAAGCTATATTTAGAGAAGATAAATCCGTTGGACTCTGAAAGTGTCTCATTTACATCAACGACAACATTAACCCATCCTTTTTTAGACACTGAAAATCCAAGCCCAGTTAGGATCTTTGAGATCTTCTGCTCTACATTTTTATACTTTTTATCTATAACAATCTTCATAGATATCTTCTTCATCATTTTTCCTATAGCCATACTTACAGATTGATAGCTATATTTTAGGGGTGGTGGGCTATTTGGAGATAAAAGAAGCATCATATAGTTATAAAATTTATCATTTTCGCTGGCAACTAAAACTGCCTGTGCTCCATAGTAATATTTATCAAATGGCCTCTCATCATTGCCCATATTCTCTATTAAAGTCTCTATTTTTTCATTATTATTTTCAATTTTATTTTGATATATTTTTGCTGTCTCTTTTTTGTTAAGGTAGGCTATTACATAGTATCTTCCATTTCCATTCCAAAATTCGCCTATATTTATATTAGAGAGTTTTCCCTCTGAAGCCACTCTAACATTTACACTCATATTGATAATTCTGCTTGTTTCACTATTGGTTTGAGTTGTATTTTCATTAAAAATATTATCTACCTTTATATTTGACTCAAATATTTTTGAGATGTTGGCAATTGCATTAGAGCTTGCCTCCTCCATATTTCTCCCCTCCCCTACAGCAGAGAGGTATTCATCAGCAGGATATATTACTTTTGGATTTTGAATCCAAAGAGGGGCACTGCTATTTAAATTAATATTAAATATAATAATAAAAAAAGTAAGTAAAAATATTTTTTTCTGTTCCAAAGGAAGACTCCGGCTATTTAGATTGGTTTATATAGTTTAAATCAAATAATATCAACTATCAAAACAATCTGTCAATAGAAACTTTTAATTAAACTAAAAATATATTTTATAATTTATATTTTAAATAAATAACATAATATTATAAATGTATTAATAAACATCTGTCAAGCTCTTTTTTAATTTTTACAATTATTGATATAATATATTCATTGTCGTATTAATCTAAAAGTGACGTTGCTTTTGTTAATCAAACAGACAACATCACTTTTTTTAATATTCTATAAATTTATTGATATAGATAGATTAAACTTGTTCTCCTGCCTCTTGGTTAGAGCATTCTCTACCATCGCAAAACCCATACCAAAATTTACTCTATCCCAAAAGGCAAGTTTTTCACCAGTTGCTCTTCTATAAATTTGCTTAATCATATAAGAAAACCAGAATGGAATAGCTGAGAGAGGTAGCATAATTAACCCAAGTGCAAGTATAGGTGCTCCAGCTACACCCATAACCCAAAGAGGTCGGTAGTAGTAATCACTAGATCTTTCAGATTGACCTATATAGTTTCCCCACTCATCATATTCACTCTGATATTGTGCAGGTTGATATTCCCGAATTCCAAAACCAACCCCTATGAATATAATTCCCATTAATGTAAGTGTTCCTCCGCCAACCGAAACACCAATGCCTGCCCCAAGTGATTGCTTATACTTTTCCAAACTATACTCATAATCAGCTGGATCTAGCTCCCACTTATCATACTGCGAATCAATAAACTTTTTTTGATCTCTAGTAAAATTACCTGTAGCTATAGACAATGAACTATCCTTCTCTCTTCTACTGCTTTTCCTATTGCCAGCTACCTTGTCACTATCCTTTAGAGATATAGAGGAGGCAAGTTTATCAATCAGATTAATCAGCTCTCTCTTATTAGATGTCTGCTCTTTTGTTGCAAATTGTGCAATCCCAGTCTTTACATCAATTCCCCTTGCACTAACAAAGTAGCTTCCATCTATCTCAGAGATTGTACCAATTATCACCGCCTGTGCACCAGCAAGCTTTCCAATTTCAACTGCAGAGGCGTCATCAAATTGTGCCCCCTTTTGAAACTTAAGCTCGCTCAAGGCCTTATCAAGCTGACTTCTCTCAACAACATTATATTTACCACCACTAATCATAGCAATAGTAAAATTTTCTGATAGCAACTCTGATAAGTTCTTGTCAATATTTCCCCTTGTTGAGAATGGAAGAATTGCAATACGCATTCTAGTCTCCATCTCTGCCCCAATTAAAGTTGAGAGAGCAAAAATAGAGATAATAAAAATAAAAAGACTCCTCTTAAACATAAAAAACTCCTTTCTTTTATAAATATTTATATGGGTATGTTTTATTAAGAGACAAAGTTGAATTTTTAAAAATGATATTTTTAGATAAAAAGAGCCAGCTGGATTGCAAATATAGACAAACTAGCTGGCCTATTAAAAAGAAAAAATTAGATTGTAAATAAAATTGGTTTAATTTATGAAATGTGTTATAATGGTTTGTTTCTTGTTTCTTGTTTCTTGTTTCTTGTTTCTTGTGTTTGTGTACATCAACATCGAGCAAAACCTTGTAATTTAGTTAATGGATTCTATATTATTTAGATTAAAGTGTCAATATAAATTTGTTTATACATTAAATGTTATCATATATTGTTATATATATTAAAAAAAATACCCTGCTTTTTCAAGCAGGGCAGATTCATTTTTAAACAATAACTATTTTTTAAGCTCTATGCATGTTATAAGAGTTCTATTTATGAAAATCTCTTTTTTTGGAAACACTGTTTGGATTAGAAGTCCATCATCATAGACTTTCAATAGCATTCCCCTCACAACAAAGTCTGGAGTAATAAGGCTAACTGCAAAATCCATTCCAATATAATTATGCAGATTGTCATAAAATACCTTTGCATCACTAATAAGTGATACTTCAGGTACTTGCTTCTTTTCAACTTTCTTAAAAAGAGGAGCTTTTGTTTTTGCTGTCTTAACATCAGATGTTGCATCATTTTTTGCTGCAACATCACCTGTAAGGTCATTAGCATATGCAAAAGAGAACATAAAAAATGTAAATAGTAAAATTAAAATTTTTTTCAAAAAAATCTCCATATATTTAAGCAACTTTTTAGTTAATCTTAAAAGATTTTATATTCCATATATCCTTAACATACTCACTGATAGTTCTGTCAGTAGAGAATTTACCCATGCGAGCAACGTTCTTTATTGCCATCTTTGTCCACTTATCTTGGTCAGTATAAGCTTTTGATACCTTCTGTTGCATATCATAGTAAAATTGGAAGTCAGCCATATGGAAGTATACATCATTATACATCAATGTATCGACAATAGGTTGGAAAAGACTAGGATTTTCTGTAGAGAAGAAACCGCAAGCAATTAGATCAACAACCTTCTTTAGTCTATTATTGCTGTAATAGTACTGTTTAGGATCATACCCCTTCTTCTTCAATTCAGCAATATCCTCAACTTTTAGACCAAAAATAAAGATATTGTCGTCACCAACCTCTTCAGCAATCTCAACATTCGCTCCATCAAGAGTTCCAATTGTTAGTGCTCCATTAAGAGCAAACTTCATATTGCCTGTTCCACTTGCCTCTTTACCTGCTGTGGATATCTGCTCTGATAGATCAGAAGCTGGGAATATTTTTTCAGCTAGTGATACTCTGTAGTTTGGTAAGAATACAACTTTTATCTTATTTTTAATATCTGGATCGTGGTTAATAACACTTCCAACATTATTTATTAGCTTTATTATAAGCTTTGCCATATAGTAACCAGGGGCTGCCTTCGCACCAAATATAAATGTACGAGGAACAAAATCCATATTTGGATTTGCTTTAAGCTCTATATACAAAGCAATAATATTTAGCACATCAAGAAGCTGTCTCTTATACTCATGAAGACGCTTAACTTGAACATCAAATATAGAGTTTACATCTACATCGATATTAAGCTCTTTCTTTATAATTTCAGCAAGTACCTTCTTGTTGTCAAGTTTAATATTTTGCCACTTTTTAATAAAATCTTTATCATCTACAAATTTTTCCAATTTTTTAAGTTGATATAGATCTGTAATCCATCCATCACCAATTTTGTCTCTTATCAAGTCTGATAATTCAGGGTTAGATTTTAATAACCACCTTCTTTGTGTAACACCATTGGTCTTGTTGTTAAATCTCTCAGGATAGAACTCATAAAAATCTCTTAAAACTTCTTGTTTCAATAGCTCTGAATGAAGTTCTGCAACACCATTCGTAGAGTGGCTTCCTATTATAGCTAAAAATGCCATTCTAACATATCTCTCACCAGTCTCATCTATTATAGACATTCTTCTCAATCTATCAACATCACCAGGGTATCTAACTGATACAGCGCTTAAAAACTCATAGTTTATTTGATAGATAATTTGCATATGGCGAGGAAGAAGTCTCTCAATCATATGAACAGGCCACTTCTCTAGTGCTTCAGGAAGCAAAGTATGGTTTGTATAACCAAAAGTCTTCACTGTAGTATCCCAAGCCTCTTTCCAAGGAACTCCATTTTCATCAACAAGAATTCTCATAAGTTCCGGTATAGCGATAGCTGGGTGAGTATCATTAAGTTGAATCGCAACTTTATCAGAAAAATTCTTAAAGTTTTTGTCACCATCATACTTAATATATCTTCTTATAATATCTTGCAATGATGCAGATACAAAGAAATATTGCTGTTGCAATCTTAATATTTTACCCATCTCTGTAACATCATTTGGATATAAAACTTTAGAGATTTTCTCCCACTCATTTTTATCACCCACAGCTTCAACATACTTACCCATATTAAATTCATCAAAATCAAATTGGTTTGATGCCTTAGCTGTCCACAATCTTAAAGTATTTACTGTATTGTTGCCATAACCAGGAATTGGAGTATCAAATGGAATTGCAAAAACATCTTGCGTACCATCCCATCTAAAGCTTGTTTTATCTTTCTCTTTATAAGTTGTTACATCTCCATAGAATCTAACAGTCATCTGGTTCTCAGTTCTCTTAAATTCCCATGGGTTGTCATCTTTAAGCCAGTTATCTGGCTCCTCTACTTGATATCCATCAACTATTTTTTGATTAAAAATACCATAATCATATCTAATTCCATATCCATAAGCTGGAAGACCAAGGGTCGCCATAGAGTCAAGGAAGCAGGCAGCCAAACGGCCAAGTCCTCCGTTTCCAAGTCCAGCATCAACCTCTTCATCTCTTAAATCTTCCAAGTTAAGACCTAAATCTTTTAATGCTTTCTCACATTCATCAAAAACAGACAAATTTATTAAACTGTTGCCTAATGTTCTTCCCATCAAAAACTCAAGAGATAGATAGTAGACTCTCTTAGCATTCTCATTATAATATGCTTGCTGTGTTTTAATCCATTTCTCTATCATCATATCTCTAACAACTAAACATAGTGCTTCAAAATTATCATGCGGAGTAGCCGAATACTCATCTTTACCCAAAGAATATAATCTGTGCTCCAAAAAGCCTTTTTTAAAACGTTCTACGACCTGCATGTTTAGCTCTTTTTTTGCCATTAGTATCTCTCCAAATAAATATTTATAAAAATCCTTGCGGCATTATAATATTTTTTTTTAGATATATCAATTATTTTAACGAAACTATTTTTAAAATATAACAAATTATGTATTAATTTAAAATTTAGAATGGTATTTTTTAAATTAGAAATTTTTTAACAATCATAGAGAGTTGGTCAAGCACCTGCTTTCTATCAAGAGGTTTTAGTATAAAGCCTTTAGCTCCAAGCATAAGAGACTCTTTTATAACCTCTTGTTTCCCTAAAGAACTAATCATCACAATCTTCGCATCTTTATCATATTCAAGAATCTCTTTCAATGCCTCAATTCCATTTTTCCCCGGCATTGTTATATCCATAGTAACTATTTTTATACGTTCTTGGTTCTCTTTGTATTTAAAGACAGCCTCATCACCATCTACAGCTGTATCTACAACAAAAAATTCAGATGACTCTAATATCTGCTTAATTTGCTTTTGAGCAAAAAAGGAGTCATCTACTACCAAGATCCCATACTTTTCTTGAGGTGTACCATTTTCGTTGCTATTCAAGTTTTCATCAAAACTATTCATAAAAATCTTTTTACTCAAATATCCCTATTATGATTCTCTAATTCCAACATTAATCTCTATCTTTCCCTCTGGAAGTTCAAGAGGAACAACCAAAGACTCTATCTTATTATCCGTAAGCTGTATTCTCTCCCCATATATCAATGATGGAGGTGTTATATCAAACTTAAATCCCAAATCCTGAAGTTTTGTTACTGCCTTACCAGTAATCATATTTGCCAGCTCAGTTATTGTTGCAACAACAAGACTGTCAAACTCAGTTACTGTCTCATCATTCATTTTGGAAGCTATATTAAGAGCTGTCTGCTTATCCATATCAATCAAAACACGTCCAGTTACATTACCTGTTATACCAACAATAGCCAAAACTCCAAGCATAGGAGTTATGTTCTGTCTAAGAGAAATTTGCCCTCTCTTAATGTTTGTTGTTACTGATTCCTTTATGATTTGCATTGCAGAATCTACAAATGGATTGATATATTCAACTCTCATATACATTCTCCTTTAAATAGCCCATAAATAACAGTGTTTAGTATAATAAAAAATCACTTTTTAGTAAAGCCATTTATTTTATTATCATAAGTACTAGTTAAATTTAACCCCTCAATAATCTCTTCATTATCACCAATTATAAAAATTCCCTCATTTGGAAGGTTTTTATCAACAATTTTTTGGATTACCTTTTTATACTCATCTTCAATCATATAGATAGAGAGATCTCTCACAACAATTATATCAAATATTTCAATATTATTCTCTATGTTGTTATAAATATCAAATTTTATTTTTTTAGCTATATCATCTTGTAAAATAAACCTATTTTTCCCTGAAGCAACAAAATACCTATCTTTATCACCACTCCAAGATGAAAATTCTTTCTCGGTCAATGTAAAGTTTTGGCAGCTATATAGTGCTTGATTATCAGGGACATAACCTGTCATCAATATATCAGCATTAGGAAAATTATCAGCTAGAAGCATATAAATAGAGTAGAACTCATAGCCTTCTTTATTTCCAAAAACCATTACCCTTATTTTTCCAAAAGGATATTTCCTCAAATTAAACTTCACAAGATCCGCAAAATTATCCAAATATGGCTTCTTCCAGATCTCATTTGTATGGTGAGATAAAAACTTCTGCAAAATAAGATGGGACAGCTGACTATCTACTATATTTTGCTCTTTTGTACTCTTATATTTTATATATAGCTCTTTTATAGCTCCAATATTTGCTGAGTGTATAAAAATTTGAGCCAACTCCTCAATTTTATTTATATCTCTATAAAAGGTCTCCTCTTTTGAGAGAAGAGATGATTTTGGCAAATCTTTTTGAGTAACTGAAAAAATCTCCCTAATATTAAGCAAAACAGCAACATACTTCGGAAGCTCAATAACACCATCTATATATTTTTCATTAATAAATCCCAAAAGGGGACTTGGTGGCTCTATATCATCAAGATTAACAGATATAACGCCAACAATTTGATCAACCAGCATTCCTATAATAAGATCATCTATTTTTAGAATTACCAATATCTTCAGAATTTTATCATCTGAAGATGATGGTAAATTAAACATTTTTTTTAAATCCACAACAGGAATAATGCTTCCTCTTAAATTTATTAATCCCTTAACATATGGAAGTGATTTTGGAAGTCTTGTAAATCTCTTCTCCTTAATTATCTCTTTTACATATGTTATCTCTATGCCATAATATTCATTCTCCAAACAGAAAGCGATTGTATCAATAGATATATTTGTCTGCTTCACATTTCTATTTTTTTGAGTATCAAGCTTATTTTTTTTAATCAATGATTTGTAATCATTAAATTCTTTACTTACCATTTGATTTTCCCATTATTTTGCTGTTTTGATAATCAGAGTGCTGTTTTGTACCCAAATCTACAAGTTGCCCTATATCTAATATTAGGCCAATAGTGCCATCACCACTTATTGTGGCTCCAGATATACCCTCTGTTATTGAATATTTGTTTGTTAAAGGCTTTATAACAATATCCTCATCTCTAACAATAGAATCAACTAAAATGCCAACTCTCCTGTCAGCAAAATTAATAATTATTACATAGTAGGAGTCATTGGCCTCATCAGTCTCTATATCAAATATTTTACTAAGTCTTATTATTGAGAGAACATCCTCTCTAAGGTTAATAACCTCATAGTTATCAATATAATATATATCATCTCTTCTGATTCTTGTACTCTCTAAAATGTATGATATAGGAATAATATATATTTCCTCTCCAACCTTTACGACAAGCCCCTGAATAATTGCAAGGGTCAAAGGCAGCCTTATAATAAAAGAGGTCCCCTTTCCAAGTGTGGAATTAACTGTTATAGTACCATTAAGCTTATTGATATTTTTCTTAACAGCATCAAGACCAACGCCTCTTCCAGAAATAGAGGTAATCTTTTCTGAAGTTGAAAAACCGGGTTCAAAAATAAGAGAGACAATCTCTTGTTCATCAAGTATCTTATCTTTTGTTATAAGTCCATTTTCAATAGCCTTCTCTTTAATTCTATCAAAGTTCAAGCCGCGTCCATTATCAGAGACAATCACAGTAATAGAGTTCCCTTCATTAAAGGCAGAGAGTTTTATTGTTGCAGGTTCTGTTTTACCAAGAGTTTTTCTCTCTTCGGGCAGCTCAATGCCATGATCTACAGAGTTTCTAACCAAGTGGATCAAAGGCTCAATAAGATCATCTACCATCCCCTTATCAAGTTCTGCCTCCTCACCCTCTATTACAAGAGTAAGCTCCTTCTTTAAATCACGGGATAAATCTCTAATAAGTCGTGGAAACCTGCTAAAGAGCTGCCTTATCTCAACCATTCTTACGTGCATAACAGCTTCCTGAAGACTGTTTGATGTCTTATCAAAGTTTTGAATAGTTGTCTGATATCGCTCTAAAATAACACCTCTATATGATATGTAATCACTCTCAATTTGCTGTCTATTTACAGATATTATTTTATATAATTCTTTTTTCAACTCATCTCTAAGAATCTCATTAACATCCACAAGCTCATCTAATATGTTGTTAACAGTTATATGCAAAGCATCACCATTTTTTTTGAGAAGATCTATGTAGTTTTCGCCTCTCTCCTTAAGCTCAGTGTATATTTGGTTAAATGTAGATTTGGTAATTACTGTCTCTGATACAAGATTCAAAAGATGATCTATTTTTGATGACTCAACCCTTAATATGCTGTGAGAACTGCCACTTTGGTGCGTTAAATTATCCTGTTTTTCACCATCTTTTTTAGCTGAAGGCTCGCTTCCTTTATCAATCTCTTTTACTCTCTTATTAATTTTATCTATACTCTTATCTTCAGCTACACTTTCCTCTTTTTTTTCTTTCTCTTTAACTGCTTTGACTGTTTCTCTATCATCAATTTCAACAGAACCTATCTCTTCCCGCTTTTGATCAAGAAACTCTTTGACACTCTTTTCAGCAGAGGCATTGATATCTTCAACTTTTATTATATCGATCTTCTCTGTACTCTCTGGAATGGTCGCAAATTTCATTATTGATTCAGCATCTCTCTCTGTTGCAATAATGTATGTTATCTCTTTATAAAAATTATCAGAGTAGATCTCTTCAAAATCTGGATATGTTCTTAAAATCTTTGATATCTCTCTTAGTGATGTATATGCTTGTATACCACTAACAGTCCTCATTGGGTTTGTATCATTAAAAGAGATCACCACCTTATATATAGGAAGATTATCAACATTGGCCTGTTTAATCTCTATCATATCTGACATAGAGACTTCCATAGTACCCTTGCCTGTGGTGTTTACAGGTGCAGCAATTGGTTCAGGATTGCTCTTTTTGTCATCACTTTTAATAGTATCAGACTTTTTAGATGGAGCTTTTTTTGAACTTTTATTGGAGCTTCCAAGCTTTACTATTTTATTCAAACTATCAGTTATGTTTGAATAGTCTCTATCTATTATTTTTTCCTCTTCACGAGCAGAGACCATATCTTTTATTGTGTCGAGAGAATCGAGCAAAGTATCTATTATTTCGGAAGTAACTTTCACCCTGTCAGAACGTATTTCGTCCATAGCGTCTTCAAGTAGGTGAGTAAAGTCAGAGATCTCTTTCATTTCAACAGAAGCAGAACTACTCTTCAATGTGTGAGCCGCTGTAAAGATCCAGTTTATAGCTTCGCGATTATCTTTATTTTTCTCTAATTCAAGAAGATTTGTTTCAACTCTCTCTATCTGCAGATAGGCCTCATCAAAAAAATCCTTCAAGATATCTTCGTCAAAATTTGACACATTTGTTCCTAATAAAAATTATTCAATTGTATATAGTATATTAATCTTAGTAATTTGTCAAAAACAGTTTCTATAATTAAATATTATTAAAAACAATAGACTTCTAATTGATAGCTTTTGACAGATTTGATTTATTCATGTAAAAATATAGATATGAAAACAAATAGAAAGTTATATATATTCTCCTCTTTGATACTATATATAATAACATATCTACTCCTCTCAATGATATTGAGAGAACTATATAACCCACTTATAGGAATTCTAATAATAACTATAGCGATAGTAACAGATACTTTTTTGAGTAAAAACATAACAAGAATCTATATTAGGGTTGCTATTGTATTACTGATATATCTGGTTTTCAACATTGTTGTCTCTCTCTTTTCGGATTTTACAACATC
>JAVBQL010000008.1:0-124940 GCA_031549085.1 Spirochaetota bacterium | reverse complement strand
AAAAACTACCCACTATGAGGCGTCATATGCCCATGAGGTGATGGACATGACCGATAACGACTTAAGCCTCCACTACAATGCGAACAATAGTTCATCAATAAGCCTTCGGGTTGATGTTGAGGACACAAGGTGGTTCTGGGTAAGTGATGCCTACAGGTATAAGGTGGACTATGATGTGGTCAAGAAGGCTACAAATAATAATGGCAGTAAAAACGGAAACATCAACATCGTTGTTATGGCGGAGGGGTATAGAGGGATGAGGGAGAACTTATCAACAAAATATTTCATTAATTTGAAATTAGGATTTAAATAATGAAGAAAAACTAATTTATTTCTAAAATAAATAACGCTATTAGACAAAATATAATAGTGTATACTGCTATTAGATATGGTACTCATTGTACATAGCTTTTTAGCATCTCTTTTGTAGTGTTTGTAATAAATTAACTTAATTATTATATATATCCCATATTTGTATTAAATGTCAAGTAAAATAATTAATAAAATAATTAATAAAATAATTTTATATTAATTTATAACTAATTGTAAACGCTATTATCTATGCTTTTCTAAAAAACATATAAATAGTTAATATTGATATCCAAAATATTTAATTGGGTCTGTTATGTATATAGATCTCTAATATAAAAATAATGATTATGTGATATGCAACTAGGTCTAATAGTTAAATTGTTACCAACATATATATTATTTAAGATTAAAAAATAGTTATCAATTTATGAATTAAAATTTGACCTTTATTAATATTTTTTGTAAGATAAACATATTGATCTGTTTTATTAAAAAAATAGGGTTTTTTGAATTTATGGAAATTTTCATAGAGTTTTTGAGTGATGATCTGATTCTGATAGTTATAGATGGGGAATTTACAATAGCTGAGACCAATGTCTTTGACACACTTGTTTTGCCTGTATTTGAGAGGAGTGAGAACAATATTGTTATTGATATGGCAAATCTCTCATTTATAGACTCTTTTGGTATAGGAAAACTTTTTTCTATGCTTAATATGGCAAAGTTAAAAGGTAAGCAGCTGTATCTTATGAATATAAGTGATGAGATACACAAACTATTTGATACAGTTAAACTTTTAAGATATTATAGTGTAATTGAACCATCTGAGCTTGATAGCAAGTTTGGAATAAAAAGATCTTAAGTTGCTTTTATATTTAAAAAGATAATTAATTATATTCTAAAGAGAGAGTGTGGATTGTGGCTGATTTTTTTTTGGATAGCAAAAGAAATAATAGAAAATTTCCAAGAGATATAGTTGATATTGATGGATACTATCTGTTTTTGTCAAAATGGAATAAGTGCCGTATATATGACATAAGTCCAGAGGGAGCATGCCTCAGGGTTCAGCAGTTTTTTCTTAAAAATGATGTAATCAAACTTAGACTTATAGAAGAGCTTGAATTTGTAATAAAGGCAAAAGTTGTAAACATAAATGGAACAAGGGTTGGGATACACTTTGAAGATATGGACGACGATGATGAGAAGATTTTGATGAGAATAATAAGAGATAATCGAAAAAAGCCTGGTAAATTAGATATTTAAAGTAAAAAAATAGAAGAGTAAAATAATGAAAGATACATTAAGTGATGTTTGTTTATTAACAGCAGAGAATAGTCACCTACACAAAAAAGTTTTGAAGGTGGAGGGGCTCTCTTTCTCTTTGGTCACGAAAGATACAGTTAGGGAACATGACTTTGGAAATACAAGTGTTATAATTTCAGACTTTGATACATTGCGACTCTTAAGAGAACCAATTGCAGCGTTGCACAATTTAGCCTATATATCCATTATAATGTTTATCCCCTCTCAAGATATTGTAAAGATTTCAGAGTTGAACTTGAGAATAAAAGAGATAATATTCTCTGAGACTCCGCTTAATAAAATGAAGACTATCTTACTTAATTCCGTAAAGGCTTTTAATACCCAATATAATCAGATAGAAAATAAGATAATGGATTGGGAAAAGCAAAATAAAAACCTAAAGGCATTGACAAAAATAGGCCTCTCTCTCTATGAGATTAAAGATTTAAATGAACTTCTAGATCTAATGCTTACAAAGATAAGGGAGATATCAAATGCTGATGCGGGGAGCATCTTCCTTTTGGAGAAGATGAGCGAAAACAGAAATGGAAAATCAACAACCAATAGAAATGATGTTTTACGCTTCGTACATGCACAAAACTACTCTTTTCATCTCGATAATCCAACATTCACAATACCAGTCACAAAGAATTCTATTGTTGGATATTGTGCGTTGACTGGCAAAATAGCTAATATACCTGATGTTAATAAAATTGATGATTCTTATGATTTTAGATATGACGCAGAATCAACGGGAAAACTTAGGGCCATCAATAAATCGATGTTGACCATTCCTATGAAAAATCAGAAGAATGAGGTTGTTGGTGTAATACAGATTTTTAATAAGAAGAAAGATTTTTACCAAAAGATAAGTGACCCTGAAATTTTTGAGAAGCAAGTAATACCCTTTGATAAAGAGGATGAGGAGCTTGTAATCTCCTTGGCTGGACAGGCAGCGGTCTCTTTGGAAAACAACATTCTCTATAAGGAGATAAAGAGTATATTTGAGGGGTTTATAAAAGCTTCAATTGTCGCGATAGAGTCGAGAGATCCTGCCACATCTGGTCACTCAGAGAGGGTATCAAAGCTCTCTAAAGAGTTTGCAATACAACTCAATAATGTTAATGAGGGCAGATATGCTGATGTCTTTTTTTCTGATGATGAGATTCAGGCGATAGAGTATGCAGCGCTTCTTCATGACTTTGGTAAAATAGGGGTTCGTGAGCGTGTCTTATCAAAAGAGAAGAAGCTCTATCCTGAAGAGATTGATATATTAAATACGAGATATAAATATTTAAAGAAGGCGATCTCAAATGATTTTATGAAAAAGAAGCTTGAGCTTAGGGAAAAAATTGATGATAAAGCGCAATTTATTGAGATGGAAAAGAAGCTTGATAAGAAGCTTGATAGGAAATTTCGTGAAATTGATAATATTTTAGATGTAATATTGGAAGTTAATGAGCCAACAATTCTAAAAGATGAGAAGGGCGAGATATTAAAAAAATTGGTAGATAAGGTCTATGAGAGCCTTGATGGGGAGAGAATACCATATCTTACAGAGACTGAGGCGAAGTCTCTTCTTGTAAAGAAGGGAAACCTTACAGATGATGAGAGATTTGAGATTGAGGGGCACGTTACACACTCCTACCACTTTCTATCAATAATTCCATGGTCAAAAGAGATGAAGTCAATTCCAAATGTTGTATATATGCACCATGAGCAGCTTAATGGCGGCGGCTATCCAAACAAGCTTAATGATGATTTTATTCCTGTCCAATCAAGGATTATATCTATAGCTGATGTCTATGATGCACTTGTTTCTCAAGATAGACCCTACAAAAAGCCCTTGCCGAGAGAGAAGGCTCTTGATATTTTAAAAAATGATGCAAAATTTGGAAAATTTGATGCTGATTTAGTTGAAATATTTGAAAAATATAGGGTTTATGAAGCTATAAAAAGTTAGGAAAATTTTTTTAAGATGAAAAAAAGAAAAGATTCAACAGAAGCAGAATTTGCAAGTAATGTAGAGAAAATAAGAGCGATTATAAAAGACAATGATAATTTTCTCTTCCTTTTCAGTCCCGATCCGGATGCTGTTGGCACCAGTATTGCTATGGGTGTCTTTTTAAGAATGCTTAATAAAAATAGTGCAATGTTTTTATCAAGTGGTTTTGATAAGAACCTCTCTTTTCTTCTTGATATTGCAAAATATAATAAAATTGAGATGATTAGAAATGGAAATATGGTTGTGGATTTTATTAAAAGAAAAGATCCTGTCTATATTATTATTGATACACCCAACTCTTTTCTAATTTCAGATTTTAATAAAATAAAAAATGCGAAAAAAGATAGAGAACCAACAGTTATAGAGATTGATCACCATTTCGGTGGAGACAGTGAGCAGATCTTTCATGATTCAATTGATCTCTATCTAAAGTACAGCTCAACTTCAGAGATCATGTTTAGATTTTTTGATGCCTATTTTAAGGATAGCCATCTAAAGAGAGAAGAGATGTTTCCTAGAAACATAATCTTAAGTCTTTTGGTTGGCCTCTGTTTTGATACACAGTTTGGCAAATATGTTGTTAATAGAGAAGTATACAACGAATGTTTTGACTTCCTATCAGAGAGTCTGAAAAATCTGACATGGGAGGGAAAACCTTCAAACCTTAAATCTGCAAAGCAGGTCTTTGAGTCAATAAATAAGATGAGTATGGCAAAAGAGAAGGTATTGGACTCTTTTGTTGACTCCATTATTATATTGGATAATGTTGGTCTGCTTATTGTTCCGCCTGTCTCTATGAGTGCCTCTCTCTCTAAGAGTGGTGATTCCACATGTGTATTTAGTAAGCTGGTTACAGACCTATCAAATATGGTTCCAGAAATTTCTGGCAATATTGGAATACTAGCCTACTTTGATGATATAAGCAATCTATACTTCCTAAAGATAAGGCGTGACTATGCCTATGACAGCTATGACTTAAGAAAACTTGAAGATGAGCTTAAAGATATTTTTGGTGAAAATTATGTTGGCGGCGGTGGTCACCCTGGAGCAACAAGCTTTAGGATTTCAAAAATGGAAAGAGAGGTCTTTGAAGATAAGGTAAAGATATTCCATATGTTTTTGGTATCTCTTGTTAAAAAGACTCTCAACTTACCAAAAGAGTCGTGTAGAGAGTAATCTCTTCTCTCTTTTTTATCAATTCTATTAAAAGTATTTTCTTGTTTAAATTGCTTGTAATATAAAATTTAATCTCTTTCTTATCAATTTTATCTTTATTAAAAAGACTTTTTGCCTCTCCTCTAAACTTGAACTTTTTATTCACTGATGAAATTATGCTATTTTGAATAGTGTTTGAAAATGTCATTGGTGAAAAAAAGAGTGGAGATTCTTTTGTAAATTCTTTTATACCTCTCTTAAAGAGGTAGTCACTATAAAAATTTGATGAGAAAATTAGTTCAATCTCAAACTCTTTGTAATCAATATTTTTTTTATCAAGTAATTTTTCTATTAGATTGTTTATTATTATATTTATCTCTTTCAGATGACTCTTTTTTATTCTCTTTTTAATTGTTGTTCTGTTTATTATAGCCATCTATTAACAAGCCCCCAAAAGAAGTGTGCTATTTATTCCACCAAAACCGAGAGCACTATTTAAAACATATTTGAGAGTTTTATCTCTATTATTTTTAATGAAATTTAAATCAAACTCAAGGTTATCACTATCCTTCATACCTATTATTGTACTTGTCTCAAACATTTTTGCAATCAATGCAAGCTGGATAGCACTGCTTCCACCCAATATATGACCAAAATATGGCTTTAATGCTGTTATTAAGGGGCTATTTCCAAATATATTTTTTATCGAAGTTGCTTCAATGTAGTCATTTTGCTTTGTTGCTGTTGCATGTGGAACAATCAAATCTATATCATCTGTTTTTAGATTATTGTTATTTAATATAATCCTAAAGCACTCCTCCAGTCCAATAGATTTTTTATCAATACCTGTAACCCCACTTGTATCACTTGTAGAGGCAAAATCCATATATCTGCAATATTTTTTTTGTCCATCTCTTTTTTTAATAGAATTATTATTTTCTAATAGGAGTAGTGCCCCTCCTTCACCAATGGAGAGCCCCTCTCTATTTTTAGAAAAGGGCAGAGGGATACTATTTGTGAGTGTATGGAGACTATTAAATCCTGCAAAGACATATTTTGATAAAAGATCAAAACCGCCGCATATAACTCTATCTGCAGAGCCTCTTTTTATTATATTTGCTCCAATAGAGATGGCAAAGTTACTAGCAGTACATGTGTTTGTATTTATGATTATCTTTTTAAAATTATATTTTTCTTTTAGAAAGGTCTCTATTTTTTTCACAGAAGTAAAACTATTGTTGCCCTCTATACCGGGAAAGGAGAGACCAAGAGATAGTATCGTTTTTGGTATCTCTCTTCTTGATAAAGCAGAATCTACAATAAGATTCTCCATCATGATGGAAAATAGCTCTTTCCATCTCTCTTTTTTATCGATTAGATATTTTATTTCATATCCATTTTTTATTGGAAGCTCATTTAGGTCTATTCCTTCAATTTTAGAGATAACACTTTTTTTGTTTAATAAGTTTACCCAGTTTGTTTCTGTGTCAAGACCAAGTGAGGTTGTTATTGATATTCCACTTATTGTTATAGAGTTCATTTTATTAGATCAATGCAAGCTCTATATATGGATTCTAAAGATTGCAGCTCTTCAAGTTCAATGTGATTAATTTTTATTTGATATTTTTTTTCAACTCTATTTACAATTTCGATTGCCTGCAGTGAATCCAATTCCAAATCTTCCTGAAAATGATCATTGTCTTTTATTTTCTCTAAAGGGATATTTGCTAGATCAGATATATTTTTTTTTATGAAATTATATAACTCTCTATTTTCCATTATATATTGAATAAATTTGTCCACATATCTTTATCTTGTGTATCTTTGCAATATTTCTCATAATATTTAAGCAAATCTTTCTCTTTTTGCATACAGTTAGATGATAGGTAGTAAAAGTTTTCTTTATATATTAGATAGTTTATATAGTCAGAGGTAGATAATTCACTTAGTTCACTAGCTTCCTTTAAGGTATTAATCAGCGAAGCAGGTATTGTTATTTTTACAGTTTCACTCTTAACAGTAGTGTTCATAAGATTATTCCTTAATTTTTTAGATAACAATATTTAAAATGTTTAGTATCTATTCGGATTTATATTTTATAAAATTGAATTTTATGGCTAATTTATCTTTTATTATAAGATATAAATAAAAAGTTATTTACAAAAATTAAATAAGAACATATAATAGGGTTCTTAATGTTTAGAATAAGGGAGCTCAATGCAAATAAGTGAAAATGGAAAAATTCCAGATGGCTACTTAGAATTCATATTCGGCCCAAGATGGACATACATCTCTGCTGTTCGTAAGTTTTTACAGCAGTTTTTACTTGTTACTTTGGAGCATAGCAAATGGGCTGACCTCATATCAATTTCGGCAAGTGAACTCTTAGAAAATGCTATAAAGTATGCATCAGAAGATGGAACTAAGGTTAAGATTATATATTTAAAAGAGCAAAAGTTTCTTACCCTCTATGTTGAAAATTTTTCGAATGAAGAGAATATTAGTGTTTTAAAAAAAGAGGTTGAGAAGGTTATGCAGGGCTCTGCAGAAAAGATGTATTTAAATAAGATGATGGAAGCGGCAATGAGAAGTGATGGTGGAAGCCAGCTTGGATTTGCTAGAATTAGATATGAAACAGATGCAAGAATAGATATCAAAGTTGATAAGACACTTGTTAGAGTTGTATTAAGTTTTGATTTAAATTATGGTATATAGATTAAAATAGGCTATTTCTATAAATTGCCAGATCTTTGCTTTTGAAAAGAATCAATAAAATCCTATATTTGGCTCTTTCTTCTTGAAGAGTTAACCATTCTAGAAAAATCTGCAAGATTTTCAATAATTATTTTATTATTATAGATAGCAATCTTTCTCTGTTTTACAAAGTGAGAGAGTATCTGGCTGCATTGTGCCTTCTCCATTCCAGACCAGCTTGCTATCTCATTTGGAGTTGTTTTTATTTCTATACCCTTCTGTGGGTTATTAAGACTAAATCCAGCAGTTTCAGCTAACATTAGGAATGTGTCTGCAACTTTTAGTTCTGGTTCAGGAAGGGTTAATATCATGAATCTACGTTTTTGGTCATATATACGTCTAGCGAAAATCTTTAATAATTTAACAGCAAGTTCTGGTTTTGAAGATAGTATATTTTCAAAATTTGCCTTATTAAACTCTAAAAGCTTCACATTATCAGCTGCTATAATAGTTGCACTTCTTGGGGCCTCTTCAAGAATAGCCATCTCTCCAAAGATCTCTCCGGGAGAGAGCATATCCAATATTTTTTCAGTGTTTCCAACTAACTTGGTTATTTTTACTCTTCCATCGAGCAAAAAGTAGAAAGTATTTCCCGGCTCATTTTCGCAAAAAATTATTTCATCTTTTTTAAAGGTAACACCAAACTTTTCAAAAAAAATAGGACCAAAATCTATTTCATTACCCACAACTATCTCCTAAATTAAAGACTTAACCAAACAACTATACAAGCTTATTCTATAGCTGACATAGCTTTTTGAATATCTTTATAAATCTGTTTACTATCATCAGTAGAACTTAGAGCAACTTTATAGGCCTCTTTAGCTTTAAAATTATCTCCTGTTTTTCCATAACTTATACCCAAATAGTAGAATATATTTGCCTTATTATTTGTATTTGGATATTGCTTCAAATAATTTAAACAGCTTTGAATTGTATCTTTATACTTTTCAAGATGAAAAAGAACTGTTATTTTTCCTGTCACAATCTCTTTTTTATATTCATCACTTATATTACTTTCTGATGCAAGCTCATTGAGTATTTCATAAGCTTCACTATATTTTTCTTTATTTATTAAACTGTTAGCACTATCTATCTTTACACTAATATCATTATCTGTCCCTTTAGTTTTATTTTCAGAATAGGAAGCTCCAGATGATGACATAGCAAAAAACATACCTTGATCAGGAGGTGTAAGATTAGGAACTGGACCACCCCCATTTCCATATGTTTTTTTAGCCTTGTCAGCCATATCAAGCCTCTCTTTTGCTAAAGAGGCAATATCTTTATAATCTCCATAATACTTCAAAAACCTATTAAAGGTTGTTACAGCCTCATCATATCTTCTCTCTTTAAGATAAAAATCTCCCAATAAGAAAAAATTATATATAGGATTATCTATATTTCTCTCGCCAACAATATGCTCTATTTTTGAATGCATCTTTCGAAGCTGGTTTGAAAAGACCTTTAACATTGTCATTATTATTGAGACATTTTTATTGATAAGCTGCTCGAAGTCATTTGTATAGAATTGGATTATTGTGGAGTCTGCTGCAGTTATAGCAGTGTCCTCTCTGGGATATCTTATTAAGCCAGATTTGACCCCAAAAAATTCTCCAGTTTTTATTATATCACACACTTCATTTTGATTCTCTATATCAATTGATGTAAGTTGTACTTTACCTGATTTTAGAAGGTAGACGGAGTCAGACTTATCACCATTAAAATATATAACTGATCCTGGTGTATAGTTTATTACACGTGGTGCCATAAAAGGAATCTCCAAATTATATCATTAAATATAACAATTTAAACTTTATAATGTCAACATTAAATTATAACCATTTTAGACCTATAATGTCAATAATTAAATTACAGCCATTTTAAGTTTTTATAATCTTTTTTCTGTTCTCTATACTCTTTTATTCCATCTAAAAGAGAATCTATAATATCCAAAGAGAAACCATATTCAGTAAGTTTTTTATCTTTTATGAAATTTATCACACTTAGCTTTAGCTTTTGATTCTCCGTTTTTGTCTCTATTTCTTTGAGAAGTGTCAAACTTTTGTTGTAGTCATATTTATAATTTGATTTTATTATCTCATATGCCTTGCTAAAGTAACCAAAGTATATGAGCATTTCAGAATAGAGAAGTCTCTCTTCATTCACAAATGAATCAAGTTTAATATTCTCTAAATCTTTTTTGAATTCTTTTTTATCATAATTTTTATAGTTATTATAAATATTATGAAAATTAGTGCTTTTTTTACTATTTTCTATTCTCTTTTTCAAATATAGATCTAAATAATATATATTTAAATCCTCATTTTCAGAAAATGAATTTACTGCTACTTTTTTTTGGTTCACTTGTTCATATTCAAAATTGTGTAAATCTCTCTCAAACTCCAACTTTACTTCAAATAGTACTCTATCAACTTTTTTTTCTGCTATATTTTTTAAGATTTTATCTATCTCTTTTTTGTGGTTTTTATGATTGGATAATTTTTTAGAGTTGATTAAAACAAAATCAATTTTTCTATTATTAATATTATTAGTATCAAAAAAATCACTATTTTCTAAATGTATCCTTTTGTTTGACTTTGTTTTAGTTGTCTTTATCTCTTTTATTGAGAGTCCATTTTCTCTACAAAAATCCTCTCTAATTTTTTCTAAAATAGGATCAAATATATTTGAGTTGTACCCATTTTTTAAGATATTATTATTGTTGTCACTCGCAATGATATGAAACCCATCTATTTCTCTCTCATCCGCTTCAGCAATTAGATGAAATAGGTATGAGAATATAATTGGTTCAACTCCGCAGCCTGAAAATGGAAAATATATATTTAATCTTTTCTTCTCTTTATATTGCTTATATAAGTATAAGATCAGTTGATTGCGAAGTTTGGTGTTTATGAATAGTTGGTAGCTCGATGAGTTCTCAACTATATTTTCTATAATAGGTGTGTAACTATTAATAAACTCAAAGATATTTTTGTTTTCTAAAGATAGGGAAAAGTCCTCTAGTATTGGAGAATCAATTAGTTTTATTATGTAGAATAAGATTAATTGAGAAACCTCTTTTTCTTTTAATAATTTCGAAAAGATGATGGATAGTACAAATTCTCTCTCTAAAGATAGCTCATTGGTATATATTTGAATATACTCCAAAAGGAAGTCATTGCAATATGTTTCATCTTGAATAACTTTTGGTACTATAATTATATTTAGGAGTTCACTTAGCCTTTCTGAAAGCTCAAAGTTTACATAGTTTTTTTTTATAAAATTGAATGTTCTATTTAGGTGTTCTCTAATTTCACTAATATCACTTTTAGAGAATATTAATCTATGTAGGTCTTTGAGCTGTTTTTGTATGATTGTCTCATTGTTTGACATCTTACTCTTCTTCGGATTTTGTGAGATTTTTCATAATTTTACAATATTTTACCGAGTCATTATACCCAGATATTATAACAGCCATAAACTCTTTATTTTGCTGCCCTTTTAAGGTCTTTATGTTACTTATTCTTGCTGGAGGACTTGTTTGATAATCTTGTAGGATAAGAAATAGTTTACTTGCAAAATTGTACATAACATCTAGACATTTTTTGTTGAAGTGAAATATTTTATCATTTATACCCTCTATTGCTCTTGAAAGTTTGCTTTCACTACTGCTTGATAGGGTCAGCATAGAGTAGAGATTTTTAAGGGAGGTTTGGCCTGAAGTTGTGATTGAATCCTCAAACTCTTTGAATGAGTCAACTAATTCAAGGGTATTAAAAAACCTTTCAGAAAAATCATTTTGAAATTCTTTTTCTACAAAAAATCCCTCAATTAGAAGAGAGTTTATGGTAGCTTTTAACTCTCCTGCAATAACATTATTTATGAATGTCTTTGTAATTCTCATTGCCTGTATTCCATTTAGGGGCATAAGGTCTCTGTCAGAGATTAGTTCAGCAATCTCTTTTCGATAGCCATCAATCTCCATAAGTGAAGCACCTTTGAAAAGCTCTTTTATATCTTTACCTTGGGACTCTACAGAATATTTTCTAGTAATTAGTTCTTTGTTTTTATTAAATCTGTCCACCATCTCTTTCTTGAACTTGTCTAGTATGGAGACATATTTCATCTCTATTTGGATTTTCAATTTTGGATCTTCTTCTATATATCTGCAAAGAGCCAGTAGTTTATCGAGTGAGAGTTCATCAGAGATAAGTTTATATACATTGTTTATAGAGTTTATTGTCATCTTTGAGTTTTCCCTTGCAGTCTCTTCGTTTTGCCTTGAAAAAATAGTATTAAAAGCTATTGTTAAGTCATGTTTTTGAGGAAGTGAAGCTATCAAGAAGTAGAGATCTTTCAAATCTGCTATTATATCAATTCCCGATATAGGGTGATAAATTGGTGGAAGCCCAGATTTTGGAGAATATTTTGTATCAAATGCAAAAAATAGACTCTTAAAATTAAATGTTGATAGATTATATAATTTATATAGCAGCATATATTCCTGATCAAATTTTGGAATTTTTGCCTTTACAAAGTAGCTTTTATATAAATTAAAATCATCTTCTATATTTCTCATCTCTTTTTGAAAATCAGCTGTCTCAGCAACCTTTTCCCACATAGCCTCTGCTGTAAACCTAATTTTTTTATCAGCAATCTCTTTTGGAAGGTAGCTGTCAATTAGATAGCCAAGATATATATTAGCTTTTGCTTCCTCTCTAGCAAATATTGTTGATTCAAATGTAACTAAAAGTGCGTTAAGCTCTTTGCTTAGTGCAACCATCTTGCTTAAAAATAGATCTGTTATTATCTTGTCTTTTAATATATATTTATACTTTGAGCTTTTAAACATTTTGAAGATATTGTTAAGTTCAGTTAATTTAACCAGTTCTCCTGAATTTCCTGAAAATAGGTATTGTAAATAGGTAAAGACATTCAAATTTTGTTCCTAAAAAAATATTAAACTTTATTTTAAATAATAAGAGCTTCAATAATATTAACGGGAATATTCTAACATATCTTTATTGATTATGATAGTAAAAATAGCAAACAATGTAATACTAGAATTAAATTTAATCTATTTTGTTTAAGCTTTCTCTCTCCATCTCTTCCCATAAATCTTTTGAAAAATTATCTACATCCTCTAAAAAAGAGTAGGTAAAATGTTTGTCATAACTCGTTTTAGTAAGATTAACTATTATAGATGGGACCTTTGATGCAAGCCCTAATGCAAAGCCAGATGATGGCATAACACTAAGTGATGTTCCCATTACTAATAAAAGATCAATCTTTGGAGGGAAGTGATATATTTTGTAAAAACTTTTAGGTAAATTTTCACCAAAAAAGACAATATCAGGCTTTACAACCCCTCCGCAGCTGCATTTATAGACAGCTCCATCTTTAAGATGTTGTTCAAGCTCTCCTTCAAAAGGATAGTATTTACTGCATTTCATACAGTGTGCATGTTCATATGAACCATGACACTCAAGCAATTTTTTTGTACCTGCCTTTTGATGAAGCATATCTATATTCTGTGTTACTACAAGATTTATTTTACCAATCTTTTCTAAATATGCAATAAAGTTGTGTGTAATAGATGGTTTTACATCTAAATTTATCATGTTTTTATAGACTTGATAGAAGAGGGTAGGGTTCTCTTTGAAATATGATATATCGAACATATCTTCAGGGTTGCCTATCTCTTTATAGTTTTTTCTAATCCTGTTGTACAAACCATCTTCACTTCGATAGTCGGGTATGCCGCTATTTGTGCTAACCCCTGCCCCTGTGAAAACAAGAATATTTTTGGCTTTTTTAAATAGCTCTTTTATCTTTTCTTTGTCACTATCATTCATAATTAAATTGAGTAAAATCTATTTTTTTCCAAAGAATTCATCATATAGAAATTGAACTGCCTTTTTTGCTGTATCCTTATCATCACAGCAGTCAACACCTATAATGATATTTCTTTCACTTGGACCTTGATCTATAACTTCAACGTTTATATTATTTTTTGAAAGAGCATTGGTTACACGGGATAGTACACCAATATGGGACCTCATTCCATCACCAACAACACAGATCAAAGCCTTGTTTGGTCTAACCTGAACGTTATCAGATGAGAGTCTCTTGTTTAGGTGCTTTATAAACTCATCAATGTAGAGCTTTTTTCTAGTTCCTTCAGCCACACCACTATATATCTGCTTCTCTTGAAACTCATTCATATCAACTACCAAACCAATTGAGTCTATACCAGTGGTTATCTGCTCTATTGATATTTGATGTTCTCTAAATATGGAGAGGACTCTCTGCGCAAAGCCAACCTCTTCATTCATCAGCTGTTTTTCTATATTTATAAAGCAAATATTCTCTTTATGAGCAATACCAATTACTGGGTTGTTACTATCAAGTTTTCTATTTTTTAATATTGTAGTCCCTTGATTGTTTGGATTTATAAGTCCTTTTAGTGAGATTGGAATACCAGCCTTCATAACAGGAAGCATTGCCTCTTGATGAAGAACATTGAAGCTGATATATGATAGCTCTCTAATTTCTGAATATGTTACCTCACTCATCATCTTTGGATTTTTTACAACTCTTGGGTCTGATGCGAGTATCCCCTCAACATCTTTCCAATTTTCATATAGTGAAGCTTGAACAGCAACAGCGACATCACTTGCAGTCTTATCAGTACCACCCCTGCTGTATATCATAGGGAGTCCTGCCTTATCGACAGCAAAAAATCCAGGATAGATAATTACTCCATCATACTCTTTAAGTTTACTTAAGTTTTTGTATGATTCGTCAAGTATTTTTCCGCCGAGTGGATTTCCATAGAGATAGTGTCCTATCTCTCTTGGGTCTACATACTGTGCATTTATGCCTCTTATCTCTCTTATATATATGGCATCAAGTCTAGAGAAGAGCTCCTCTCCAGAACCAACTATCAATGCTCTAAAGTGATCCTCTTCAAGAGAGTCTTTTTTAGTTATATAATCTTCTAATATTGATAATATCTCATCAATTTGAGCTCTTTTGATCCCCAAAGGCTCAAATACGAAGTAGTGATTCTGTTTTATTTTTTCAAATATATCTTTTGGAAAGGTACCCGTTTTTAAGATCTCGTTTGTTCCCTCTATCAATAGGTCTGTAACTTTTGGTAAACCCTCAATTTTTCCTATTGCAGAGTTTATCTTTATTTTTCTATCCTTGTTATCTACAAAGAGATCACAAGATTTTCTTACATTTTCCGGGCTTGAATTTGCCCAGCCGCCAAACTTTGATACAATTATACCCATAAAAGACACCTTTTTAAATAAAAACGTTTAGAGTATATATACAAAAATAACTCTCTTTTGTCAAAAATTTTTTGTTTTAAAAAAGCTTTCTCTACTCTCTTTTTTGAAAAGTTAGTCTATTTTTGTTTGTATATTATTTAAGATAATTTTTAGTTCTACTAAAGTAGAAAGATAATAAATTAGAGCTTAATTAGCTATCAAGCAAATAGATAATTAAGCTATATGAAATATAATAGTGTTATTAAAAAACTAATATGTCCTTTTAAAAGAGCAGAATTCTCCACACATAGTACACTCATTAGAGGATTTCAATGAATATTTGTCTATTGCGTCTTCAACCTTTTTCTTATCAATTGCATACTCTTTCATACCATCCCAGTCGATCTTTTGTCTTGCAAGTGACATTTTATAGTTTAGTTCTCTAGTGTTTCCCTTGCCCAAAGCAAGGTCCGCACTGTGAGCAGCTATGCGAGATGCAATAACTCCATCATGAACATCTTGGATGCCTGGCAAATGAAGGTGTTCTGCAGGCGTTACATAGCACAAGAAATCTGCTCCTGCCATTCCAGCAACAGCACCGCCTATGGCACTTGTTATATGGTCATAGCCTGGGGCAATATCACAGGTCAATGGGCCAAGTATATAGAATGGTGCTCCCTTGCAGAGAGACTTTTGCAACTTTATATTCATCTCAACGTCATTCAATCTAACATGTCCAGGCCCCTCAACCATAACTTGAACATCTCTCTCACGAGCCCTATCAACAAGCTCACCCAATATTATAAGCTCCTCTATCTGTGCTTTGTCAGTTCCATCTTCAGTTGCCCCTGGACGAAGCCCATCACCAAGACTTAGGGTAACATCATACTCATATGCAATATCCAATATCTTATCATACATAGTATAGAATGGATTCTCTTTGCCATTTTTACTTATCCATTCAGCAAGAAGAGAACCGCCGCGTGAAACAATGCCACATACACGAGGAGATTTTTTCAGTTTTTCAAGTACACTCTTTGTAACACCGCAGTGTATTGTTATAAAATCGACACCCTCTTTTGCCTGTATCTCTATTATTTCTAGTATATCTTTTTCTGTAAAGTCATGAACTGTTTTCTTTTCACTGAACATTTTTGTTGCAATTTCATAAATTGGGACAGTACCGACCATTATTTTTGAGTTTTTTATAATCTCTCTTCTTATTTCTCTTACGTAGTGGAAGTCATTGCAGGTTGAGAGATCCATAATTGAGTGTGCCCCAGCGTTTGTTGCAACTTCAAGTTTTTTTAGCTCATCATCAAGTGAAGAGCCTCTTGATGAGATGCCAATATTTGCGTTTACCTTTATATATGTATCTTTTCCAACAGCAACTGCTTTAAAATTGTGATTTATATTTTTTGGTATAACAATAGTCCCATTTTTTAGACCCAGCCTTATTTTTTCGGAATCTATTGGTTCAATTGATGCAGCCTCTTCCATCTCTTTTGTAATAATATTATCTTTTGCTTTTCGTAATTGAGTCATTATTCTTCCTTAAAATAAAAATTGGGATACCATATTTAGTATCCCAATTATATCTGATTGTCAATATTACATTAATATTATCTGCTCTTTATTATCTCTAATAATAAAGAAGTAGTTGGTTCTATCCTTGTTGCTCTCAAGCTCTTTTGTAAGATCGTTCACGTTATTTATCTTTTTGGTGTTTACCTTAAAGATAACATCCCCCTCGGTAAGTCCAGCTCTTGAAGCCAATCCACCTCTTAATACAGTGGTTACAACAACTCCGGTTACATTATCTCCAATTTTATAGTTGTTTTTAAGTTGTTTATTCATATCGCTTACATCTATTCCATAGTCATCCAATGATGATTTTTTACCTGAAGAGTCATCAGAAGATTTTCCTGTCATCTCATTTCTGTTTCCAATTACAACATCTTTAGAGATTGTTTTTCCATCTCTCTGTATCTTGAAGTTTATTTTTGCACCAGGAGATGCTGTTCCAACGATTCTTGATAGGTCGCTCATTTTATCCAATTTTTTGCCATTTGCTTCAAGTATAACATCACCAACTTTTATATCTGCCTTCTCTGCTGGACTTCCCTTGAACACCTCTCTTACAAGCATTCCATTTGCACTTCCCAAAGAGAGGGTCTTTGCGGACTCTTCATCTATACCCATATAGGTAATACCCAAAAATCCATGGTCAATGCTCTTCTTTCCCTTCTCAATTATCTCTGTAGCTACACTCTTAACCACATTGATAGGTATGGCAAAACCAATTCCAACACTTCCACCTGTTTGGCTATAAATCAGAGTATTTATTCCAATAACCTCACCATCTATATTGATTAGCGGTCCGCCTGAATTGCCGGGATTTATTGCTGCATCTGTTTGGATAAAATCTGTTAGGGATAATTTATCGTTCATTAGATCGCTTCTTCCAATAGCACTAACAATTCCAAAGGTCATTGTACCTGATAGTCCAAAAGGGTTTCCAATAGCAGAGACAAAATCTGCAACACCAACTTTATCGGAGTTGCCAAATGATGCAACCTTTAGGTTATCGGGGGTCTCTATCTTTATTATGGCAACGTCTGTCTCGGGGTCGCTTCCCATAATTGTTGCTTCATAAAATTTTTTTTGGTCGATACTTACTTTTATAGCGTCAGCTCCCTCAATAACATGGTTGTTCGTAACTATATAGTATACTTTTCCCTTCTTTTGATAGATAACTCCAGATCCAAGTCCGCTCTGTTTAAATTTTCTCTCATTTCCTTTTTGGTTGTTTTGATTGTTCCTACTTGGTGGGTTAAAGAAAAATTCAAAGGGATCCATATAATTTTGTGTAATTGTCTTTTCAGTACCGATAAAGACAACGCTTGGGGTTACCTCTTTTGCTATATCATGCAAACTTTTTTGCAAATCAGCAATTGTTCCTGTCATAGCTGCTGGTATTATACCATCTTCGCCTCTTCCTGCACCATTCAGACTCAGCGTAACTGATATCAAAAATAGTGCTATTACAAATTTAAAAAATTTTTTTGTCATAAAAAAACGCCTCCAAAGAATATTTTATTATGAATGTGTGTTAAATCAAACTATGTGTAATTTGTGTTAATATTCTCTTATATATTATTCTAATACTTTTTAAAACAAAAAGCTACTCTTTTTGTGATGATTTTTAGAGTAGAAAGAGTGGTTTAAATATCTAATATGTTTATCCTTAAATAGATTTAGGGATACATATAAGTGTAGTCTCCATATGATCAGCATTATCCAAATGTAGATTTCTAATGATAAATTTGTAGTTTGGATTCATTTTTTCTATTAAAGGTTTAAGCTCAAAAAATTCTTTTGGGGTGTGATATATGGAGAGCAACATAAGTGGAGTCTGGTTTTTTATTATATTTTCCAAACCCAATATTGCATCATATTCAGCTCCCTCTATATCCATTTTAATAAGCCCAATATTTTTATTATCTTTAAAGTAGTCATCTAGTTTTACAATTTCTATCTCTCTTGCACAGTTTATATTAAAATTGTCACTATTTTTTATATTTGTTTCTGTACTTATTAACTCACTATCTTCCAATTCTATTTTGCTATACTCTTTTGAGACCCCTTTGTTAATAAACTCATATTTACTTATGTCAATATTGTTTGCTTTTAGGTTTGAGTAGTATCTATCTTTTACATCAAGTATTTCAAAAGCATAAACTTTAGAGGGAGAATATTCACTAAACACAGTGCTGCTCTCTCCCAGAAATGCCCCTATATCTAGAAAATCTTTGCCTTTTATATAGTTAATAGCTGCTTCTGATAGCAATTTCAAGCCATGATGGTAGTAAAATGTCTCTGGAGAGATTACATCAAAATTTCCCCTATACTTATTGATCAGCTCAGAGTAATTTTTTTTGTACATCTTATTTTCTATAAGTTCATTTTCTGTATATAATATATCTTTTGTATCAACCCTAAAGTGTGCCACATATTTTGTATCTGTAGCTAAAGGGAAATTAAGGAAATGTCTAATTTTATTATTAATAACCTCGATAGATTTTTCATCTAATCCTCTCTTTAGGAGGGCTATTCTCTCTGGCATATTCTCTGTTATAAAATACTCTTTGAAATTTGCTCCCCAAAAGCTACCTAGATCCAATATTGTTATTTTAGTGTTGAAACCCTTATCTTTTAAAAGGGTTCTCTCCTCTATAAGAGTCTCTATTCTTGCAATCTTCTTCATTGCTGGATTTAGGGCATAATATATTTTTTTAATTATATTTTTGATAGCTGACATTATAAAAACCTGCTTTGTAATTCATTAGTTATATTTTATCATTTTTTTTAGAAAAAGCTACTCTTTTTTGCTATCATTTTTTTGAAATAGGAGTAGCAAACATAATGAACAAATTACTGTGTTTATTCTTCAATAGATTTAGGGATACATATAAGTGTAGTCTCCATATGATCAGCATTATCCAAATGTAGATTTCTAATGATAAATTTGTAGTTTGGATTCATTTTTTCTATTAAAGGTTTAAGTTCAAAAAATTCTTTTGGGGTGTGATATATGGAGAGCAGCATAAGTGGAGTCTGATTTTTTATTATATTTTCCAAACCTAATATTGCATCATACTCCGCACCCTCTATATCTATCTTAATAAGTCCAATATTTTTATTATCTTTAAAGTAGTCATCTAGTTTTACAATCTCTACCTCTCTTTTATTGTCACTCATAGAGAAATTATCAGTGTCACTATTTTTTATGATAGTTTCTGTGTTGATAGAATCACTTTTTTCCAATTTTATTTTGCCATGCTCTTTTGAGACCCCTTTACTAATAAACTCATATTTGCTTATCTCAATATTGTTTGCTTTTAGGTTTGAGTAGTATCTCTCTTTTACATCAAGTATCTCAAAAGCATAAACTTTAGAGGGAGAATATTCGTTAAACACAACACTGCTATCTCCTAGAAATGCCCCTATATCTAAAAAGTCTCTACCTTTTATGTAATCAAGAGCTGTTTCTGGGAGCAGTTTTAAACCATGGTGATAGTAAAATATTTCTGGAGACATTCCATTAAAATCGCCGCTATATTTTTCTAATATTTTATCACGGTTTTTTCTATATGTTTCAGCTTCAATTAGCTCTTCTTTTGTATATAGTATATCTTTTGTATCAACCCTAAAGTGTCCTATATATTTTTTAGATAGGGGAAAGTTTAGAAAGTGTTCAATTTTATTATCAACAACCTCTATCGATTTTTTATCTAAATCTTTTTTTAGGAGAGCTATTCTTTCAGGCATATTCTCTGTTATAAAATACTCTTTAAAATTGGGTCCCCAAAATCCATCCATATCTATTATGGTTATTGTCTCATCAAAACCTCTATATTGAGGGAGCAATTTGTTTTCTAAAAGCTTCTCCATTCTATCCATCTTCTTCATTGCTGGATTTAGGGTATAATATATTTTTTTAATTATATTTTTGATAGCTGACATTATAAATACCTACTCTTATTAATTATCTTTTATATTTAAAATATTTGTAATTTATCATTTTTAAAACAAAAAGCTACTATTTTTGTAATGATTCTTCAAACAAAAATAGTAGCTTTAAAATTTGAATATTTTTATTTTAATACTAAGGTAAAGAGCAAAATTCTATTTTTTCCTCATTATAACAAAAGTAATATCATCTTTTTGTTCACTTAAGAAATTGAATACATCATCAACAATTCCCTGCTCAATATCTTTTAGCGACTGCTCACCACTCTCTTGAAATTTATCTATTAGGCGTCCCATATCATATTGTTCATTTTTGCTATTGGTTGCCTCTATTAGACCATCTGTGTAGAGAAGGACGGTGTCTCCCTGCTCAAGCGTAAATTCCATATCACTCATATTTCCAGTAATATCAGGAAGAAGACCAAGCCATACCCCAACAGTCTCTATTCTTTCAACAGTTTTGGTTTTCTTTCTATATATAAGCACATCAAGGTGTGCACCAGAGTACTTTACAGTTCCATCCTTATCAGCAACCATAAATGAGAGGGTCATAAAGTGATCTTCACCCATACGCTCTTTTATATTTTGGTACATTACTTTGTTGACTTGTGAAATGAGATCACTTGCACTGATTGTTGGATTGTTTAATAATATTGTATTAAATCCAGTTTGAGCCATCATCATAATGAGTCCAGAGGTGAGTCCATGTCCCGAAACGTCTCCAATTCCAAGCCATATTTTTCCATCTGCTTCACCTATAAAATCATAGTAGTCTCCACCAACTTCAGATGCTGGAATCATTCTTGCGGTAAGCTCATAAAATTCTCTCTCTTGAACCTTTGGCAATAGACAAGTCTGAATTTTTGATGCCAATTCAAGTTCAGATTTCTCCCTCTCTGCAGATAAAAGTTTGTCTTGAAAAGCTTTTATATTTCTTATCATTTGGTTAAAATTGGTTGAGAGATCTCCAATTTCATCTTTTTGAGCTATTGATATAAAGTGAGTATAGTCACCATTGGCGATTATTCCAGTTGCATCGGCCAATACTTTGATTGGCTTTGTAAATGTTTTACTAAATGAAATACTCAAAATTATCAATACAAGAATTACAATAATTGAGAGTATTGATATTATTAAAATAATTTGCAAAATAGGTTTTTGAATCTGTTTTACTGGATGAAAATAGACAAACTTTGTGCCAGATACATCACTATACCTTGCTATTGTAAGAAAAGTTTTTTTGTTAAATGTGATATACTGTTTTTCTCTTGAGTATCTATTAAAGAAACCTATATCTTCTAGTATATATGTTCCCTCTTCTATCTCCTCTTTTTCAAGCTTTCTTTCTAGCACATAGTTTCCATCTCTATCTTTTTCATAGAGTTCATGAAACATTCTCTTGTCTTCATTTGTAGAGAGTTTAGCTATGATATATTGTTTAAACTCTTTGGCTGTTAAAAACTTAGGGATATCTCTATTGTCTATGGAGTTTAGCATTCTCTTTACATATTTTGTATTTAATATCTCTCTATCAATATTTAGCATTTGATAGTCAGAAAATTCTAGTGGGTCTCCCTCTATTTTTGTAGGTTCATCACCAAGCTCATACATATTTGTATCAGAATTGTAGTAGTTATCATCATCATCTGGATGGTTAAAAGCGATTAAATTGTTATCCTTATCAAGTATGTATAGAGTTCCAAATTTCATGGGTTCTATATCTCTATATATATTTCTCATTGTATCAGGAGGCATAACATATATAAAAAATTTCTCAAATGTATCAGTATCATTTTCTGGGATATCTTTATAGTATGGATATATTATAACAGGGGATTTATCAGTTTTTATTCCCCCGCGTAAAACTCTTGGTTTAAGCATACCAAATACTGATTTTAGTTTATTATCCCCTTTTACCTTTAAAAATAGAGGGTCTTCTATAAGTTTTTCAATATTTGGATAGGCAATGTTGGTGTTATATATATATGATGTATAGTCTGTATTACTTGATGTAGATGGCCTATCAAGTTCAAAGATACAGAAATTTCCTCCCATCCGCTCCTCTATAAATTTTCTCAAACTTTGATTGTTGTTTGCTCCCATGAGTTTTTGAGTATTTTCATTTTCTATTTTTACATCTGGCTTAATTGGAGAAAATACAACGGATTGAACAAGACTCATATCTGCAATGTTTGACATCGCTCTTGCATTTTGATCATATAGATAGTCAATATTGTTTTGTACCTGTGTTAGTAATGCTGTATAGAAGGTGTGCTCTTGAGTCTCCAAGTGTCTATATATATTAACTGAAGTTAGCACTGCGATCAATATAATTGGAATGATTGATGATGTCAGTATTATGATTAATAATTTAGGCTGTATTTTTAGTTTTTTCCAAAAGTTTATAATATTGATATTTTTTATATTAAACACAAATAACTCCTTAAAGGAATAACGCTATTTTTTAACTATCCAATTTAAAGTCAATGGTATTATAAGATAATATTAAAATAAATAAAAGCTTTTTCTTAACTTCTTTAATTTAAATAAAAAAGTAGTAATAGTTAATAAATCAACTATATTTAAAAAAGCCTATCTTTAGATTATTATCTTTTAGTAATTTTCTATATAATATTATTGCTGGTATTAGATCCAAGATCATACCCATGCTAAACATTATAGATATGCTTATAAGTGTTGGCACAAATATTTTATTTAAATAGAGTATAAAAAATATTCCATAATAGATTATATCTATGCATATTGATTGATAGAGCATATATTTTGTCTTTCCAAACCCATAAAATGTGGAATCCATTATCAAATTGAACATAAAAGTTATGTAGGCTGGAGTCTGAATTAAGAGTATCATAAATACTTTTTCATAATCTTTTATGTTCATAAATATATTTAAAAATGGTTTCCAAAGTGGAATAGTTAATAGCCATAGGATGCTTATAACTACTGTGATATTAATATATCCAAAAGTTTTGCTCTCTATATTTGTTCTATCTTCACCTACCTCTTTTTTGATAAGATCTCCTAGTGCCAAGGCAGGAACTAGAAGTAGGTTCCATATAAAATTGTTTGCTACCCAATATGTTCCCTGTTCTGAAACGAGATTAACCATGCGTAGTATCATTATCATAAAAGCAATATTTCTAATAAGTGATTCCAATCCCGAAAAAAAACCAACATATCTCCACTCTCTATACCATTTAAAAGAGAGTTTGTCTCTGCTAAAAATATTGATGCCCTCTTTATGAGATAGAATAGATAGGGATATTATAAGTATAATAATGTTTGTTACAATATTAGAGATTGCTATGCCATTAACGCCAATTTTTAGAGAGATTGGGAGGCTACTTATTAAAAATGTATCAAAAATTATAGATAGAAACATCTGTGCGGAGAGTATTATATATAGATATTTATATCTATTTAGCAGTATAAATACTATACCTATTAGTTTTACAAGAATTGCCACTATTTTTCCAATACTCTCTAGCCTTATATAGGTAACAGTCGCATCAATCAGCTGCCTCTCTTGTGCCATAAGCATAGTTAAAGGTTTTGCAAAGATGGTTATAAGTATTGATAGGACTAAATATATTAAAAAAGTAAGGAGTAGGGAGGTTTTAACTCTATTCTCAAAAGTAGTTTTATCTACATCTGATACATATTTTCCAAGTAGATAGAAGAGTGGTAGCAGAAGCGCCTCATCTACTATCTCATAGATAATATTTACCCATGATAGTTGGCTTGCTATATTAAAGCCATACTCTGTAGGCATATCTCCAAGAAAGTGCACCCTAACAATTAGATAGATAGTTGGAAGGAGCATCATAGATATTATTGAGAGCCACAGCTTGTAATTTATTGTTTGCAATGATTTTTTTATACTATCAAACATATCACTATTTAAGTATCTATAAAAATAGATATGAGGGGTACAAATCGACCCCTCATATATTAAATTAAAAATAAGAAATTATTTATTTAATCTCTTTTCCAAAGCATCAAGCTCATCATTCAATTCTTTAGGTACATGAGCACCAAACTTAGCGTAGTACTCTTTTATACCAGGTATCTCATTTTTCCACTCATCTTTGTTTACTTGAAGAACTGCTTTCATATCATCTGCAGATATATTAAGTCCAGCAGTATCAATTGCGTCAGCAGTTGGAACAAGACCAATTGCCTTATCTTCAGATTTAGCTGTACCATTTATGCTCTCAATAACCCACTTTAATACTCTTGAGTTTTCGCCATATCCAGGCCATAGCCATTTGCCCTCAGGAGTCTTTCTAAACCAGTTTACATAGAAAATCTTAGGCAATTTTGATTGGTCTTTTGCTTTTTTACCCATATCAATCCAGTGAGCAAAGTAGTCTCCCATATTGTATCCGCAGAATGGAAGCATAGCAAAAGGATCTCTTCTCAATTGTCCAAGTGTTCCAGCAGCAGCAGCAGTCATCTCGCTTGCAACGATAGAACCTAAGAATACACCATGGTTCCAGTTGTATGATTGATGAATTAGAGGAACAACGCTTCCCCTTCTTCCACCAAATAGGATAGCTGAGATTGGAACGCCCTTTGGATCCTCCCAAGCTTTGTCTATTGCTGGACATTGGCTTGCAGGAGCTGTAAATCTTGCATTTGGATGTGCTGCAGGTTTTCTCTTGCCCTCAGCTGTCTTCATATCAGGTGTCCATTTTTGACCTTGCCAGTCAGTAAGCTCAGCAGGGAACTCATCGGTCATATCTTCCCACCAAACCTCGCCGTCGTTTGTTAGAGCAACGTTTGTGAATATTGTATTCTTTTGAAGAGAGATCATAGCGTTTGGATTTGATTTCATTGATGTGCCGGGAGCAACACCAAAGAAACCAGCTTCAGGGTTGATTGCGTACAATCTTCCATCATCACCATATTTCATCCAAGCAATATCATCACCCACACACTCAACTTTCCAGCCAGGTATTGTAGGGATTAACATAGCAAGGTTTGTCTTTCCACAAGCAGATGGGAATGCAGCAGCGATATATTTTTTCTCGCCGTTTGGAGGAGTGATGCCTAAAATCAACATATGTTCAGCAAGCCATCCCTCTCTCTTTGCCATAGAAGATGCAATTCTTAGAGCAAAACATTTTTTACCAAGAAGTGCATTTCCGCCATATCCGCTACCATAAGACCAGATCATACTCTCCTCTGGGAAGTGAACAATATATTTTGTTGTATTACAAGGCCAAGCAACATCTTTTTCGCCAGCTGCTAAAGGTTTTCCTACAGAGTGCAAGCATGGAACGAAATCTCCATCACCTAAAACGTCAAGAACTTTTTTACCCATTCTTGTCATTATTCTCATATTAACAGCGACATATGCAGAATCTGATAACTCAATACCAATGTGAGCAATTTTAGAACCAAGAGGACCCATGCTGAATGGTATTACATACATAGTTCTACCCTTCATGCAGCCATCATATAGCTTTTTCATTGTCTCTTTCATCTCATTTGGATCACACCAGTTGTTTGTTGGACCTGCTTCATCTTTGGTCTTTGAACAGATGAAAGTTCTCTCTTCTACACGAGCAACATCACCTGGGTCTGATTTTGCATAATAACTATTTGGTTTTTTATCTTCTGCAAGTTTAATAAAGGTTCCAGCTTTAACGAGCTCTCCGCAAAGTCTATCATACTCTTCTTGTGTACCGTCACACCAGTAAACCTTGTCTGGTTTACACATAGCAACCATTTCATCAACCCACTTGATGAGCTTTTTGTTTTTTGTCATGCTACTATCGTTCATTGATTTCTCCTTATCATATCAAAAAAATTAGTACTTCTAGATCTAAAAATACCGATTATAATATTATTTAAAATATGAGTTTTGTCAAACTTTTTTGTACTTAATTTGAAACTCTCTATGCTTTAAAGCTTATAATCAACCTTTTGTATCGAATAGAGCTAATGAGCGGTTAGAATTGTCTTTTTTATGTTTTAAAGAGAAGCTTTTAATTATTTTATGAAATAAAAAATATATTTTAATTAAAATTACGATCTCTTTTCTATGTGTGATATAAGTTTTTTGCAGTACTCTCTGAATTTTTTATAGTTTTCCTCTCTTTCACATGCCTCTTCAACATAGTTCCAAAAATAGTCGGACTCACATTTGTTTTGTATAAGGTCGAGGTGGCTGTTTAAAAAATCTTCAACATCTTTTGGTGATACAGAATCGTCTCCCTCTTTTCTGATTCCATAGTGTGGATGGGGCGTGAAAGATATGAAACAGCGTAAATTAAGCTTTTCATTGATAGGAACATAGATGCCAATTGCATTATCCGTTATATTCTGGTAAAATTCGTATCCTTGAAACTCTTTTTTTATGATGTCTCCAAGCTCTTCCCACTTTTTCTGTTTTAAATCTCCTAAAAATGTCTTTATTTTATCTAAACTTGCAATTTTTTCATCTATCCTCTTTATGGCTTCAGAAATGGTCACATTTTCTAGATCCATATCCTCCATAATAGTATTAACTATTTTTTTATCCATCTTGTCCACCTCCTAAAAATAAAAACATCTGCATAAAACATACTTTTTAAAATTTCTATATTTTAGTAAAAAATGTACTACAATGTATTATAAAAAATGAGGATATATTTATACTATATTACCTTTCTTATTAAAGAAAGTCAATTTATTAGAATGTTTTTTTATTTATTTAAAATTATTTCAAAAAATAGGAGAATAGTTCAATAAAAAGTAATATTTATATTGTTATTATGCGGTATTATAGTAAGGCTTTTTATATTCTTGTCTTTAGAATCTTACTCTGGTATATAACAAAGATTTTATCTCGTTATTACGCCAATAAAATCGACTTATATATCAGAGTAAGATTCACTGCAAAAAGATGTTTGTATAATCAGTTCATTTTCTTAAATTATATTTTATCAAGCGGGGGGATTATGGGGGGGGAAAACTGTCCCCCCATAAATTCAAAAGAAATATATTAAGCAGTTCCTGTTCTTAAAAGTTTAAGAATTGCCTCTTCAGACTCCAAGTCATAGTCTCCGTATATTCCGATTCTATGATATATAAATCCATTTTTTTCATTCTTATCTATATATTTTAGAAATTGCTCTACACCATCTTCCTTTATACATCTAACAAAGGCTCTAACTTTTATCATATGCTCTGCCATCATATCGATTCCGCATGGAGAATCATTGCACTCCCAGCAGCCTTGAATATTTTTCTCTCTGCAGCAATCATACTGGTGGCAGCCGCCCTCAGATTCTCTCTTACCGCAGTGGTTACCAGTTTTGCAATTGCATGATGAGTCTGGAGCGCATAAGTAACATAGCAATCCGCAGTAGGCGATTTTGTTCTCAAGTTCTCTTATATTGTCCATTTAACCATCCATTAAAATAAATTTATTCTAATAGTTATTATACGACTTTTTAAGCTACTTTTCTATAATTTTTTTAATGATTATTGATATTAAAAAAAATAAATAAGTGGTATACTGATTCAAAAGTATAATGGTTAATAGTGCAAAATGGTAAATAGGACTTTTAGAGGTATTGAAAATATATTTTTGGGTGGTGGAGAATTTGAGTATAGAATCTGAACGATATGAAAAACGAACACAAAAAGCGCGATTGGCCAAAACCAGCTGCATGAACAATGCAAAATGGCGTAAGCTTTTCAATGCTATTGAAGTAAGTGAAAAATATATTTTTCCAGCGGAAGTTAAGTTGCTTGCAGAAGATAAAACATACCCCTTTAGTATGAATCAAGGTATTTCTCCATCTGGTGAGTATACAAAAGATAGTGCTATTCAAGGTCCAATTGCATTTAAGGATATTGAATGGCTCTATATCCCAGCCCAACAAGAGATAGAACGTTATAACCGTGATGAAAAATTGCAATCTGAATTTATTAAATATGATATTGGTAAATTGAAAGAATTGATTGACAGTTTAGGTAAGTATGAATATTGCTTTGATGAAAATGGTCTAAAAATCTACGGTTATAAATAGAGGTGGCATTGATATTTTTTAGGACTAATTATGTTTAAGAAAAAGCAGTGCGGACAATCACGAAGGCTAAAAAGAATGAAAAAATATTTAATAGCCAATACAATGTATTTTCCTATTTCAGAAAACAGATATGAACATTGGCATATTTCCTGCCGTGAAGATTTTTTAAACAGTCACAAAACTTCGTCAAAAATTAAAACAGAGGCAATTCAATGTATAATAGATTGTACAGAGCATCTCTATAGTATAAAACCAAGTAATATAGGCTTTTGTCATATTTTATGTATTATAACCATTAACCATATTTGGGATTCACAAATTATAGCTTTTTTTGATGCTGAATATTACAACCACTTTTTTGATAGAAAAGATACTTATCAAAAATGGAGTCAAGTAAAAGTATTAAGTATGAAACATCAAAGAAACCTAAAAGTAGCACCTCAATTTTTGGAAAAGTGCTTTATGGAAGAGATAGATAGTGATGGTGAGACATTCAAACAATTGCTTTGGGTATATGGCGAATTGGAGTGAATGTTATTTAAGAATATTGCATGATTAATTTTAGGTACTTAGATTAAGGATTTTATTTTTTAAATCTGCAAATAATTCTTTTTAATATTGTACTACTCTTTTATTTGTTTGAACGAGACAATATAGTCTGTTCCTTTGGATAAATTGAGTTTTGATATAGCATCACTGTTTTCGATTGTGAAAGTGCTATCAAGTCCATAATATTTCAGTGCTAGGTACATATGGGCAGAAAATATTCCTCCATCTATAAGATGAGCCTTTGTCTTCTTTATTATAGCTGTTGGCTTTGACACAATAGCCATCTTATCACTATTAATGATGACTTTTACTGGCTGAAAATTTACTGCTGATGGATAGAGTCTGCATAATTCCAGAACACTATTTTCCATTGGTGTTAGTTCATTTGTGCCTTCACTATTTTTAGAAACAAACTCTTTAAGCTCTTTTCTTCTCTTGATATTTATTTCAGCATTGGATATTTTAATGGCATCTTTTTCAGCTGGATAGCCAAGAACAATTACAATAGATATCTCTTCTCTATCCTTTTTTAGAAACTGCTTCGATTTCTCCTTGTCATAGCCAGATGCAACCCAGCACGTGCCAATGCCAAGCTTGGCAAGTTCAATGACAATCTGCTCTCCCATAAAGCCAATATTTTCTCTTACATGTTTCTGTTTCTCTCCAATGCACAGGAGACAGCTTGGAGCCTTAATTCTTCCATATCCGCCAATTATTCCCTTTAATATTGTTCCATTTACAAGCTTGCTGTCATTTATTAGTTCAAAGCGGGTAGGGATGGCTGCTACAAGTGGTACTGCATTTTTAATGATCTCATCTATCTTTTTTACATGTTCATTTGATAAAGCTTCATCTTTGAACTTTCTTATCGCTCGTCTTGATTTTATTGCCTCTGTTATATCCATAGTATTAACCCCTCAAAATTGCTTAAAAATTGGAGAAAAAAGTTAGTTATATGAATTAAACATCAAATATTGAACTTTGTCAAATAATTTTTTGTTTTGTGTAAATATTTTATATTTATACTGTTTTTTAAATTGGGTAAATTTAAAAAAAATTGAGACTGTTATAATATTAGAAAATAACAAAATCTTGACATTACTCCTCTAAATGTTATAACATTCCTATCTTGTTTTTTATAAAAAATCAAAATTTAGAATAGCAGAAAATACTCTTTGTTTGAGATGTTCTTAAATTGCTAATGGGTTTGAAAGTAGGAGAAAAAAAATTGATTGCAACAAGTAATATTACTGTAAGATTTGGAAAGAGAATCTTATTTGAAGATGTTAGTATAAAATTTAATCCTGGGAACTGTTATGGGCTTATTGGAGCAAATGGTTCTGGAAAATCTACCTTTTTGAAGGTTTTATCTGGCGAGGTTGAGTCAGATTCTGGTGAGGTTATCATCACACCAGGGGAGAGACTTGCTGTTTTGAAGCAGGATCACTTTCAATATGATGATTTTGAAGTTTTGCGTGTTGTACTTATGGGACATAAGAGGCTTATTGAGATAATAGATGAAAAAGAGGCTCTCTACGCAAAAGAGGACTTTGATGACAAAGATGGTATAAGGGTCTCTCATCTTGAGGAGGAGTTTGCTGAACTTAATGGCTGGAATGCGGAGTCCGATGCGGCACAGCTCTTGAGCGGTCTTGGAGTTGATGAGTCGCTCCATAACGCTAAGATGAGAGAGCTTGCTGGTAATGATAAGGTTAGGGTACTCTTGGCGCAGGCGCTCTTTGGAAACCCAGATGTTCTTCTATTAGATGAGCCAACCAACCACCTTGATGTTGATGCAATAGGCTGGCTTGAGGACTTCTTGTATGACTTTGATAATACGGTTATTGTTGTATCACATGACAGACACTTTTTAAACCGTGTTTGTACACACATAGCTGATATTGATTATAATAAAATTACGATGTTTGTTGGTAACTATGACTTCTGGTATCAGTCAAGCAAGCTTATACAGAAGCAGCTTAGAGATGAAAACAAGAAGAAAGAGGCTAGAATAAGTGAGCTTCAAGAATTTGTTAGAAGGTTCTCTGCCAACGCAGCAAAGTCAAAGCAAGCGACTTCAAGAAAGAAGGAGATAGAGAAGCTTGCACTTGAGGATATAAGACCATCAACAAGAAAGTATCCATATATTGCATTCAAGTCCGATAGGGAGGCAGGTAAGGAGATTCTTACAGTTGAGAATCTCACAAAGGTTGTTGATGGAAGAAAGCTCTTGGATAATGTTAGCTTTAAGGTTAGGCAAGGGGATAAGATTGCCTTTGTTGGGGCTGATGGTGTTCCAAAAACTGTTTTGTTTCAGATATTGATGGGTGAGCTTGAGGCTGATAGCGGTTTGGTTACATGGGGGCAGACAATAACATCTTCATACTTCCCGCAGGACAATAGCAAATATTTTAATGTTGACTATAACTTGATTGATTGGCTGCGCCTTTATTCAAAAGATCAAGATGAGACATATATTAGAAGCTTTCTAGGAAGAATGCTCTTCTCTGGTGAGGAGACACTTAAGAAAGTTAATGTTCTATCAGGTGGAGAGAAGGTTCGCTGTATGTTATCAAGAATGATGCTCTCAGGGGCAAATGTCTATCTTCTTGATGAGCCAACCAACCATCTTGATTTGGAGGCAATAACTTCTCTCAATGAGGGAATGCAGGACTATAATGGAATACTCCTCTTTGCAACACATGACCATGAGCTTGCACAGACGGTAGCAAACCGTATAATTGAAATAACTGATGATGGTGGATTAATTGACAAAATGATGACCTATGATGAATATATCGAGTTTAAACATGCAGCTGCTGCAACAGTGAAAAATAAGAGTGGCAAAAAATAGGGAGTTCTAAATAATATGCGTATACTATCTGGGATACAGCCATCGGGCATACTACACCTTGGCAACTACTTTGGTGCAATGAAGCAGTTTGTTGATCTTCAGGATGCTAATGAGTCATTCATTTTTATAGCAAACTATCATGCAATGAATACTATAAAAGAGCCAAAGGTCTTGAGGGAGAATACACTTGAGGTTGCAATAAGCTATCTCTCTGTTGGGCTTGATCCAAAGAAGGTGGCAATTTTTAGACAGTCTGATATTAGAGAGGTTTGTGAGCTTACATGGATACTTGGGACTCTAACACCTATGGGACTCTTGGAGCGAGCACACTCCTATAAAGATAAGATTGCTAAGGGCTTCTCTCCAGATTTAGGGCTCTTTGCCTACCCTGTGCTTATGGCAAGTGATATACTTATCTACCAGTCAGATGTGGTGCCTGTTGGTAAGGACCAAAAGCAGCATGTAGAGATTGCAAGAGATATTGCAATCAAGTTTAATAACACTTATGGCGAAACTTTCAAACTTCCAAATCCGAAGATAGAGGATAGTACCGCAATTATCCCTGGTATCGATGGGCAGAAGATGAGTAAATCATACAATAACTTTATCTCTCCATTCTGGAGCGAGGGCGAAATAAAGAAGCAAGTTATGAGAATTGTTACAGATTCAACTCCTGTTGAGGAGCCTAAAGATCCCGATAAGTGTAATGTGTATAATATATACAAGCTACTTGCTACAAAAAGTGAGATTGATGATATTAGAGCGAAATATACAAATGGCGGCTTTGGATATGGCGATGCAAAGAAGATGCTTCTTGCAAAGATATTGGACTACTTTGCTCCAATTAGAAAGAGGTACTTTGAGCTGAAAAACGACTTGGGTACTGTTGAAGCAGTACTTAAAGATGGGGCAGAGAGAGCTTCGCTTTTGGCTAACAAAACTATGGAAAGCGTAAGAAAAAATGTTGGACTATAGGAGTCCAACATTTTTTTTAAATTTTTTGGATAATTGATGGTAACAAAAAGAGTTTTTGCAATTTTTCAAGCTATTATGGCTGCTGTTTGTTATGGTATAAGTATTCCCCTATCAAAAATATTACTAAATAAAATAGAACCACTCTTTTTAGCTTCGCTACTCTATATTGGTGCGGGTATAGGAATGCTAATTGTTAATTTTTTAAGAGGAAAAAATATCAGTGAGGCAAAGATTACAAAAAAAGAGCTGCCATATACAGTCGCTATGGTTCTACTTGATATCGCTGCACCAATTTTCTTAATGGTTGGACTATTGACAACAACCTCCTCAAACGCCTCTCTTATAAATAATTTTGAGATTGTTACCACAACTCTCATTGCTTTAATATTTTTCAAAGAGGTTGTTGGAAGGCGTATGTGGATTGCAATTATATTAATAACAATTTCTACTATAATATTATCTGTTAAAGATTTTAGCAGTCTCTCTTTTTCTGTTGGTTCAATATTTGTACTTATTGCATGTCTGTGTTGGGGGATAGAGAACAATTGCACAAGAATGTTATCTTTAAAAGATCCATTGCAAATTGTAATAATAAAGGGTCTTGGCTCTGGGTTTGGTGCTCTTATGGTAGCTCTTATTTTTTCAGAGTTGAGCTATAATATTTTATATATTCTACTTGCACTGCTGCTTGGTTTTGTGTCATATGGTTTAAGCATTTTTTTCTATATTTATGCTCAAAGAGAATTGGGGGCATCTAGAACAAGCGCCTACTATGCCTTTGCTCCATTTATTGGAGTAGGTTTGTCTTTTCTATTATTAAGAGAGAGTATTACTCCCTCTTTTTTAGTTGCTCTCTTAATTATGCTTATTGGTACATATCTTGCTGCATTTGAAAAGCACAATCATAAACACAAACATAGTTATATGGAGCATGATCATAGGCATAACCACAGTGATGAACACCACCATCATCTGCATAATATCAATATAGATGGAGAGCATACTCATATGCATATTCATGAAAATATCGAGCACACTCATAACCATACTCCAGATCTACACCATACACATGATCATAAAGAGTAATTTGTTCCGAAGCTGATTATTTTGAAATTATAATTAAAAACCCTACTCTGTATAAATCGATCTCATTAAATCTAGATCAACATTGAGCTCATTTTTGAGATAGTTCTCTATCCCGCCATACTCTTTATCAATTTTATCAAAAGCAGCCTTTAGATACTCTCTCTTTACGGTCATAAGTGCAGCTAGATTTGGAGACTCATCAATGAGGTATTGATATTTTTTTGTAGCATACTTTGCTGATAGCATATAGTCTTCATATATTGTCTCTCTGTCAACTCCCAATGAGGAGAGAAACATAGCAGCAGCAAAACCGGCTCTATCTTTGCCTGCTGAACAGTGAAAAATAAGAGGAGTACTATTCTCATTCATTAGGATTTGAAAAAATTGAGTATACTGTTTTTTTGAGTTTTCCACCAAATATTCATTACCCTTAATCATCAAATTGGCTCCGCTATCATTAGTTATCTCTTTTACATTGATAGAACTCATATCACCAACATCTGATATGATGGAAAAAATATTTTTTACTGTTGAAGGAACCTTATCTGGGGCTCTTCTCTGCTCACTCTCTGTACGAAAGTCTATGATTGTTTTTATATTAAGTTTTTCAAGTGTATTAAGATCATTGTTTGTTAAATTGGCAAGATCGTCTGATCTATAGACCAAATTCCACTTTACAGTTTTACCATCAGCTGTTTTGTATCCTCCCAAATCTCTTGTATTAAAAGAACCTTCAAGCACTATTAATCTATCTTTTTTCATGTCACATCCTGAAATAAAAATAGTTAAACATAAAATTATAAAAATAATTTTTGAATTTTTCATAGTCAAATCCTCCCTTATTTAAAAATAATATGTCCATTAATAGGATAGCACATTATTTGTTTAAAGAGAAATATTTTTGTTTTTTTAGAGAAAAATCAAAAATATTAATTATAATAACTAATTTTAAAATAGTTGTTGACTTATAGTAGTTTATATATTAAAATATCGATATATATAAATATTTAGATAAAAGAAATGAATTTAGAAGAACTATTTAAAGCACTTGGTGATGAGACAAGATTAAGAATTATAAGACTCCTATTTAATGGCACATTTAATGCCAATGAGATAATATATATACTTAATGCAAAGCAGCCAACTATCTCTCACCACCTAAAGATTTTGGGGGATCTATCAGTCATTATATCGAAGAAAGAGGGGACGCTTGTCTATTACCAGCTCAATATATACCTCCCCCAAGAGTTTCTTCTTATTATAAAGCTTATTGATAATAAGAAAGAGAGTATCCCTAACTATGTTGAGGATAAAAAGAGACTTGCAATGATCCTTGAGAAGAGGGATAGAGAGGCTATTGAATACTTTGATAATATTGCAAAAGATTTTGACAGCATACAGGAGTCTCTCTTTAGTGATATATATAGTGCTGATGAGGTTTTTGCCCCATCATATAGAGCGAAGAATATATTAGAAATTGGGTGCGGCACAGGAAGAAATCTTCCTATACTTGCCAATTACTGTGATAAGGTTATCGGACTCGATTCATCGCCAAAGATGATTCAGATTGCAACGCATGTTTGTCAAAAAAATAACCTCAACTATGAGCTTATTATTGGAGATAGCAGGGAGCTTCCATTCTCAAGTGGCTCGATTGATGCGATCTTTATGAGTATGTTTCTGCACCATATGACAGAGCCAGAGAAGGTTATTGATGAGGTGTATAGAGTTCTTTCAAACAAGGGCAGGTTCTTTTTGATAGAGCTTTTGTCACATGATGATGAGAGTATGAGAAAAAATTATGCTGACTTTTGGCTTGGCTTCAGCGAGGCAGATATCTATGGATTCTTAAAGAGATTCTCAATAGACAGCAAAATTATAAAAAAAAGTGAGAGCAGTGAAAAATCTGTTATCATTATAGAAGCAACTAAAAAGTTTCTATTTTAATAAAATATTTTTTTAAATAAGGAGAAAACTATGGCTGAAAATTATAAGGTAAAAGATATCTTGCTTGCAGACTGGGGTCGCAAGGAGATAGAAATTGCAGAAAAAGAGATGCCAGGGTTAATGGCTGTAAGAGAAAAGTATGCAAAAGAGAGACCGTTGAGCGGTGTTCGTATTTCTGGATCTCTTCATATGACGATACAGACAGCTGTATTAATTGAAACATTAGTAGCATTGGGTGCAGATGTTAGATGGGCTAGTTGTAATATATTTTCAACTCAAGATCATGCAGCAGCAGCAATTGCTAAGGCTGGTGTTCCTGTGTTTGCATGGAAGGGTGAGACTTTAGACGAGTACTGGTGGTGTACAAATCAAGCACTATCATTCCCTAATGGACTTGGTCCACAACTTATCGTTGATGATGGTGGCGACGCAACTCTTTTTATCCATAGAGGATACAAGGCAGAGAGCGATGCTAAGATTCTTGATGAGGCAACTGATAATGAAGAGTTAAAAATCATCAACAAGTGCCTAAAAGATGAACTTGCAAAAGATAATCAAAGATGGCACAAAGTTGTTAAAGAGTGGAAGGGTGTAAGTGAAGAGACTACTACAGGGGTACACAGACTCTACAAGATGATGGAGGATGGCGAGCTTCTAGTTCCTGCTATTAATGTTAATGACTCTGTTACTAAGTCTAAGTTTGATAACCTATATGGCTGTAGAGAGTCTTTGGTTGATGGAATCAAGAGAGCAACTGATGTTATGATTGCTGGTAAGGTTGCTGTTGTTTGTGGATTTGGTGATGTTGGTAAAGGTTCTGCACAGGCTCTTGATGCGCTTAAGGCTCGTGTAATTGTTACTGAAATTGATCCAATCTGTGCGCTTCAGGCTGCTATGGCTGGCTATGAGGTTAAAACACTAGAGGACACATTAGGCGAAGCTGATATCTATGTAACAACTACTGGAAATGTTGATATCATCACTGCTGAACATATGAGTAAGATGAAGGATCAAGCGATTGTTTGTAACATAGGACACTTTGATAACGAAATCCAAGTGAATGAACTTAACCACTTCCCTGGTGTAAAGAGAATTAACATCAAACCACAAGTTGATAAGTATGTATTCCCTAATGAAAATGCAATATTTATGCTTGCAGAGGGACGTTTAGTAAACTTAGGCTGTGCAACAGGTCACCCATCATTTGTAATGTCAAATAGCTTCTGTAACCAAACATTGGCTCAAATAGCTTTGTGGAAGAATAAAGATAAAAACGAGAAGAAAGTTTATATCCTTCCAAAAGAGCTTGATGAGGAGGTTGCAAGACTTCACCTTGAGAAGATTGGTGCAAAACTTACTAAACTTAGCAAGAAGCAGGCTGACTATATTGGTGTTCCAATTAATGGACCATATAAGCCAGAGCACTATAAGTATTAATTATTAGTTTTTTTGTAATAATAGATAGGGGAGATTTTTTATAATTCTTCCCTATTTTTTTGATCTTTTTTAATGAATTACTCTATATTTTGAAAGTAGCATTGAAATAAAATAATCTATTGACATTTGTTTAAAGATAGTGAATTCATAACCTTTAAGATAACAAAAGAGAACCAAATATAAGTTTTAAATATGAGTAAAAAAAATATTTCGTTAAAACCATTTTTAAAATGGGCTGGCGGCAAGAGACAATTGCTTCCAGATATAAAAAAACATATACCCACTTATGAAAAGTACTTTGAGCCATTTGTTGGAGCAGCTGCTCTACTCTTTGAGCTTAAGCCTAAGTGTGGCCATATCAATGACTTTAATTCACAACTTATCATGACCTATATATCAATAAGAGATAACCTTGATGAACTGATAAAATTGCTTGAACTGCACAAAAAAAATAATAGCAAAGAGTACTTTTACACCATTCGCAATATGGATAGAGATAGTGAAACTTTTGAAAAATTAAGTAGTGTAGAGAGGTCTGCAAGGCTTATATATTTAAATAAAACTTGCTATAATGGATTATATCGTGTCAACTCTCAGGGACTATTTAATGTCCCATTTGGGCAGTACAAAAATCCTATAATATGCGATGAAGCTACCCTTAGAAATGTGAGTGAATATTTGAATTCAAATGATATAGAGATAACCAACCTCGATTTTGAAAAATCTCTCTCTGATGTTAACAAAAACTCCTTTGTCTATTTTGACAGTCCATACCATAGCCCTGACAACAGCAATTTTACTGGCTATCAAGCTAATGGCTTTGATGAGAAAGAACAAAAAAGATTGCAGCAAGTATATATTGATTTGACAAATAGGGGAGTGAAATGTCTCTTAAGTAACTCTGATACACCATTCATAAGAGAGCTATACAGGGACTTTACAATAGAGACATTGAAAGCTACACGCGCTATAAACTCCAATGGGGAGGAGAGGGGCAAGGTCAATGAGGTTCTAGTAAAAAACTGGTAGGTAAAAAGTGGGAAGCATAATTGATGATGCTTGGAGAGTTCTTTTTGAAAAACATAATATAGTTGACGTTATTAAGAGGGATAAGATATTTTATATATCATCAAAAGAGATCAATGAGGTAAAAGAGGCTAGGCTTATGGCGAAGTTTGATCAGTCAAGCCTCCTGCCAGAGATCTTTGTTAAAAATAGGTTGTCAATTTTACCTGTTACACGCGGCGAATATGCAATTGCTCCCTTTGAGACACACGCCAATGTTACATATGGCGATATCAAACCAACCTTTGTTGATGATCCAAAGCTTGAGACACTTAAGTTTACAGACCTATACAGTGAGTCATCAGCACTTCTCTTTGCCTATAATAGTGGCATAATTTCAAAATTTTTAGATACAAAACCTCTCAAGTTCACTGTTAATGGGCGTATGTCATCTGGTGTTTTTGATTATAGTATCAAGGGCAAAGATAGAGATAAGTATAAAGTAGCTGTCAAAAATGCACAGATTGAGATTGATGCTGGTTATGAGAATAGTGATATTTTTTGCCTTTGTGAGGGGAAAAATATCAAGGCGGAGCAGATATTGATTCGTCAGCTCTTCTATCCATACAGGTTGTGGAGGCAAAAAATTTCAAAGCCAGTTATTCCAATTTTTGTAGTCTACTCAAATGATGTTTTCTACCTATTTCAATATGCTTTTGAAGATGATAACTATTACAACTCATTAAAGCTAGTAAAACAAGGAGCATATACACTAAAAGATGAGAGCATAAAGTTTGTTGAGTTGGTTGACTTATGGAGCACTACCAATCCAATATTTGAGCCAAATATAACATTTCCGCAGGCAGACTCCTTTGGAAGAGTAGTTGATCTATTATCCATACTTTTCAAAAAGAGTTTGACAAGAGATGAGATCACATTAGAATATGAGTTCTCGGACAGGCAGACAAATTATTATATATCTGCTTGTGACTATCTTGGGCTTGTTGATAGAAAAAAGGGTTCTAATGGAGAGAGAATATATAGCTTAAATGATTTGGCAAAAAGTATTATGAGAATGAGCCACAAAAAGAAGTATATGATGCTATTCAAACAAATATTAGAGCTTCCAGTTTTTTGGAAGGCATTTCAGTTTATTGTTAAAAGTGGAGTTTTGCCATCAAAAAACAAAGTTTGTGAAACTATGAAAAACTCAAACTTGAATATAAGTGATGCGACCATTGAGAGGCGCTCCTCCACGGTATTGGGCTGGCTTGATTGGATGATGAAGCAGGTTGTTTTATGAGTTTTTTCTATCATCACCTATTAAGTAAAAGAGTAATATTCTCTTTTACTTAATATAGAGAGGAAAGAAAGGGCTTGGCTGGTAAAAAACTTCCTTCAAAGGAGGAGGGAATAAAATATAAATATATGGTTGGAAGAACAGAGAGATATGACAAGTCGATTTTATTGGCGCAAACGAGATAAAATCTTTGTTGTTATATCTCTCTGTTCTTTATTAAGTTATTTATGTCTAATAAATTAACGAAAACCCCTTATAAAAAATTGTTAACTATGCTATAGTATTATATATGATTGAGCTATTTTTTTTGATTTAAAAAGTTTTTCTCTATTTTAAGGAATTAAAAATTATAATATAAAATTAAGGAGTGATTTATGGAAAAGATTAGTATAGGTATCATTGGCGGAAGCGGAATATATAATCTAAAAAATATAGAGATTATAGATAAGATTGATGTGAAGACTCCATTTGGAAAGCCATCCAGTAAATATGTAATCGCAAAGCTTAATGGGGTAAAGATAGTTTTTCTACCTAGGCATGATAAACACCATACAATCTCTCCATCAAACCTCAACTTTCGGGCAAATATATATGGTTTTAAAAAATTGGGGGTTAGGACACTTATTAGTATAAGTGCTGTTGGAAGCTTAAGAGAGGAGATAAAGCCAGGACATTTGATTTTTCCAAATCAGATAATAGATAGAACAAAGGGCAGAGAGTCCTCATTTTTTGATGATGGTATAGTTGCACATGTTGGCTTTGGGGAGCCATTCTGTGATTGTTTGGATAATATTTTTTCTCAAGCAGCCTTCGATTTGAGTATCCCTTTCCACAGCAAGAAGACCTATCTATGTATGGAGGGGCCTGCCTTCTCAACAAAGGCAGAGAGTCTCTTTCATAGGTCTATTGGGGCTGACATTATTGGAATGACAGCAATTCCAGAGGCAAAATTGGCTCGTGAAGCGGAGATCTGTTATGGAGTAATTGCAATGGCAACAGACTATGACTCTTGGCATGAGAGCGAGGAGCATGTAACAACATCTATGGTTTTGGAGACGCTTAAGAAAAATGGAGATACTGCAAATACAATGCTTTACTACATAGTAAAAAAGATAGGTGAGATTGAGTGTTCATGCAACAAAGCACTCGATTCTGCAATATCAACTGATAAAAAATATTGGAAGAAGAGCTCTATTAAAAAACTTGGCGTTATAATAGAGAGATTTTTGAAGAAATAAGTTTTTTTCTACCACTACCCTTGCCCTCCTCCTACATAGGAGGAGGGAATTTAGGAAAATATAATATTATTGTGGTTTAATAAATGTATAATCAAAAGAGTTATTAATAGGTATTTAAGTCGATTTTTGTTCGAACTTTCTTACGAAAGTAATACAAAAATCTTTATTAAACACCTATTAATAACTTGGTATCAATAAAATCTTTGTTATATTATGTTATATGTTCTTAGAATAAGTAAGTTGAGTTTTTTCAAAAATAGATATAAAATATTTGTTTGTCTTATTATTCTATATTACTTAGGAAATTAGATAAAAAAAAGGTTAATTTTTTTAAGAGGTAATTGATAAATGAATTATGATATAATTGTTATAGGTGGTGGTCCTGCTGGGTATACAATAGCGAGTCTTGCTGCAAAGGGTGGGCTTAAAACTGCCATGATAGAGAAGAAAAAAGTTGGAGGTACATGTCTTAATATAGGCTGTATTCCAACAAAGGCTTTGATAAGCAGAGCATCTCTTATAAAAAAAATTAAGAATAGCAAAAGCGGTATTCATATTGATGGTTTCTCTATTAACATGGAAGAGATATCCAATGATGTTAGGGCTGTAACTGATAGTGTATCAAAGGGTGTTGAATTTTTATTAAATAAGAATAAGGTTGATATTATTAGTGGCGAGGCTTCTATCATTGATAAAAATACAATCAATGTTAATGGCAGTGAATATAAGAGTGATAAGATAGTTATTGCAACTGGTGCAAAGCCAGCTGATTTCTCAAGGTTTTTGAAGCCTAATATATCAAAAGATGAGATCGCTAAAAATAAAATTATTACAAGCAGTGATGCCCTTTTTCTAAATGAAGTACCAAAATCTATTGCTATAATAGGCGGCGGGGCTATGGGGGTGGAGTTTGCATATATATTTAATGCTTTGGGTAGCACTGTAACTATAATGGAATATTTTGATAATCTATTGCCAAATATGGATAGTGAGTGCGGTAAAACTTTGGAGCGTCTATTTACTCGCAGTGGGATAAAAGTCATTGCTTCTGCAAATATTAAACTGGTAGATAATGAGAATGGTATAAATAAGATAAATTATGAGAAGAATGGCAAGAGTGAGGTTGTTGAGAGCGAATATGTTCTTTTTACTAATGGAATGGTTGCCAATAGTGATGGTTTAGGGGTGGAAAAACTTGGAGTAGAGAAGGCGAATAATGGAAGAATTATTATCAATAATAATTTTCAAACCAATATTGATAATATCTATGCAATAGGGGATGTTGCTGCTGGCTATCCAATGTTGGCCCATGTTGCCTACCATCAAGCACGCAACTGCATTAACCATATTTTAAATAGACCGATAATCTATGATCTAAAGTATGTTCCATCATGTATATATACGGAGCCTGAAGTTGCCTCTGTTGGTCTATCTGAGAGAGAGGTTAAAGAAAAAAATATAGAGCATAAAGTTCTAAAGACATTTTTTAAAGCCTCCGGTAAGGCCTCTGCAATTGGCATGAATGATGGTTTTGTTAAAATTATTGTTGATAATGGTGGGACTATACTTGGGACGTCAGTTGTTGGCTACTCTGCTACAGAGATTATTGGTACCATATGTGTTGCAATTAAAAATAGTATTAAGATAGATGATATAAATAGTGTGATGCTACCTCATCCAACAATTGTGGAGTCGATTAGTGATACAGCAAAGATATTTCTTGATGAGACTCTTTAGAGCAGTATCAGTTTTTTTTGTGAAAAGATAGGAATAAAGACATTTAGTATGCAAACTTTAAATAGAATGGAATTAGTCACAAGCGGTCTTCAGGCAGATGTATATAAATATAACGATATAGCTCTCAAATTATTTAAGAAAAAGATGAGGCGAGAGGGAGTTGAATATGAGATTAGACTCCAAAAATTGGTTCTTGATCTGGGAGTGCCAGTTCCAAAAACATATGATATAGTTGAAGTTGATGGCAGATATGGAATACTAATGGAGTATATTGATGGTATCTCTTTTAAAGATCTGATATTAAATAATAAGAGTGAGACGGAAAAATATTTAATTAAATCTATAGAGATACAAATTGAATTAAATAAGATCATTGCTCCTAACTTTCCATCTCAAGAGGAGATATTAAGAATCAATATAGAGAATACAAAAAAGCTTGATAGATTTGAAAAAGATAAATTATTAGAAAGATTGAGTGGTATTGAGTTTGATAAATTCTTATGTCATGGTGATTTTCATATTTCCAATTTGATTGAAACTGCAAATGGTGTAAAAATTATAGATTGGGCAAATGCTAGCGCTGGGACTCCTGCAGCTGATATTTATAGAACATACCTACTATACAAAATATATGCACCTTCACTTTCAGACTTTTATTTATATGCCTACTGCAATATGACAAGAGTTTCAAAAGAGAGTATTTTAAATTGGGCGCCGATTATTGCTGGTGCAAGACTGATTGAGGGGATTGAAGATAGGCAAGAGATTGAGATGCTAAAAGAGATAGTTAAAAAAAACATATAGTTTTTTTGAAATTAATCTACTTCATAAACAAGCAATTTGATCCTAAACAAAAAAAATAGAAACTAAATAAGGAACATAATATAGTGGAGAAGATAAAAATTGCTCTCTTTGATATAGATCACACATTGACAAGTATGGATAGCTTTTTCCTTTTTGTCTTTTATGTATTGGGAAAGCATCCATATACAATTATTTTTTTACCATTTTTATTTATTGTGGTGCTGCTTAGATTATTTTCAATAATTGATACTACAAAGCTGAAATCTTTCACACTTCTCTTAATAAAAGATATGGATATGGATAAATTGGACAGATTCTCTAGGCAATTTGTTAAAAGCACTGTTTTAAAACATATAAAAAGTGGTGTTAAAGAGGAGATAGAAAAGTATAGAAAAGATGGCTACAAGATAGTTTTAGCTACAGCCTCATTTGAGTTCTACATAAAATATATTGCTGAATATTTTGAGGCTGACTACTTTTTTGGGACAAAGATAGTAACGAAAAATGGCAGACCGCTTGCAAAGATAGATGGAAAAAACTGCAAGAGAGGTGAGAAGATTGTTAGAATATTGGCTGTCATTCCTAGAGAATCTATTGATAAAGAGAGCTCCGTTGGTTTCTCCGATAGTCTAGTTGATCTTCCATTTTTGGAGATAGTTGATAAGTTCTATCTGGTTGAGAAAAAGAGGTGGGTTATAAAAAGTTTTGACAAATCAGAAAAAATATCATAATATAGCTAACAATTATACCAAAATTTGGGTATAATATATTTTTTTAGAGGTACTATTTAAGATGATGAACGTTCAGGATATAAGAAAGGGAATGGTCTATAAATTCGAGGGCGATTTATGGACGGTTATGTTTATGCAGCATGTCACACCTGGAAAGGGCTCTGCATTTGTAAAAGTGAAATCTAGAAGTATGAAGACTGGAAACTCAAAGGAGTATAACTTCAGATCTGGTGAGAAAATTGATGTTGTTGATATATTTGAGAAGCCTGTAAGCTACCTTTATAAAGATGGCGACCACTATGTTTTTATGGATAGTGAGAGCTTTGAACAGTTTAATGTTCCAGCTGACCTTTGTGAAGATGTTGATAAATATATAGTTGAGAATGGCGAATTGACAGTAAGTATATTTGAGGATAATGTTTTAAGCGTAAATCCCCCAAATATGGTTACTTTAAAAGTAATTCAAGCTGATAACGCTGTAAAGGGCGATACTGCAACAAAAACAACTAAATATGTAGAGCTTGAGACTGGACTCAAACTTTTAGTTCCTCTATTTATAAATGAGGGTGATCTTTTAAAGATTGATACAAGAACTGGTGAATATTTGGAGAGAGTAAAGAGTTGAATCTTTTAAAAAGAATCAAAGTTTTTTTCCTTTATCACAGCAGGAAGTATGATGCTGTTTTAAAGGAGACCAATTTTAAATTTTCAAGAGATATAGAGAAGATAGACGCTGTTGCTGTAAGGTATCAGGCCTACTCATCTTTCTATACAGAAAATTATTATCATTCCAAGGCATGCTTTGAGCTGTTAGTTGAGAAGAAAGTTGCAACAGCAAAAGATTGCGATTTTTTGGCTGTTGTATATGCAAGACAGAATGAGAAAGAGAGGGCGATTTCAAGCTACTGCATGGCTTTGGAGATAAGTAAAAATGATGGTATAGCTAAAAAGTCTCTTGATTACATAAGAAAGAATGCAAAAACTTTGAATCTTATGGAAGATGGCTATTTTGAGAGCCTCTTGCCAAAAGGTGCTTTTTATATACCTATCAAACAATTCTTTATCGCTATTGCTATTTTGTTTCTTATATCTATATTAGCTTTTTTTATGTATAAGGGCTATCAACATATAGCAAGTAATTATGTTAATAAGTCTCAATTGGAAAAGAGCCTTGACCAGGTGGCTCTTCCCAACTATAATCCAAATATATTAGAATCGGGAAAAGACCCATCAAAGAGCTATTCATATTCTGAAAGTGAGATTAAAGCTCTCTTTGATAGAATAAGAGCCAATATTTTGGCAGAGAGCTATGTTGAGGCACAGATAAATATAAATAGAGTAAAGATGTCAAATGCTAATGGCAACGTAAAAACGAGAGTTGCTATATTTGAAGACTTTATAAAAGAGCCTGATTACGCGACTTTCAAAAATGTGATAGATTTTCAAACCTTTCAAAAAGAGCCAAAACTCTATAACAATATCTATATACTTTGGAATGGAAAAGTTGTTAATAGAATTGAATCAAAAAGTGATGTTAAATTTGATTTTGTTATAGCTGATGAGGAGAGAGGTACTATCTATGGCATACTTCTTGCGGCTTTTAAAAAAGCTATAATTGTCAATAATAATGAGAAGATAGGGCTCTTTGGAAAAATTGCTTTTGACCCTAATGATAATAACAAATACTATATTGATGGTCTCTACATTATAAAGGCTAAGTAAGTTTTGAGAGCAGTTGTTCAGCGGGTAAAAAGAGCAAGTGTTACAGTTGATGGAGAGCTTGTCTCCTCTATTGGCTCTGGGCTCTTGGTTCTTTTAGGCATATCAAAAACAGAAACTGAAGATGACACAGACTATATTATAGATAAAATCATTAATATGAGAATATTCCCAGATAATAATGGAAAAATGAATGAAAGTATATTATCTATTAATGGAGAGATTTTAATTGTCTCACAATTTACACTCTATGGAGATATCAGAAAAGGGAGACGCCCAAGCTATGATATGGCAGAGGGAAGTGACACTGCTATTAAAATATATAATGGCTTCATAGAGAAAATAAAACAAAAATATGATTTCAGTAAGATATTTACAGGTGTTTTTGGAGCTATGATGGATATTGATTTAGTTAATTCTGGACCGGTTACTATCTTGTTGGACTCAAAGCGAGGGTTCTAATATTATAAAAGTTGTATCAAGTGATCTCTACTCTACAAATTGCTATATAGTAGAGAGAGATAATCATATAATATTGATAGATTTTGTACCAGAGGTGGAGCAATATCTAGCAAATAAAAAAGTTGATAAGGTCCTTTTAACACATATTCATTTTGACCATATAGCTCTCTTAAATGAATTTCAAAAACATGCTAATTTTGAGCTTGTCCTATCTGACTTTGCCTATAAAAATATAAACAATCCGCTCTATAATCTATTTCAATATGTCTCATCATATATATCTCTTGAAAATATGGATATAGATTTAAAAAATGCAAAGGCTGTTAGTGATGGGGATACTATAGAGTGGGAGGGTGAGATTATAAAGGTTATATCAACTCCTGGCCACTCAGCGTGCTGTCTCTGCTACCTCTTTGAAAAAGAGAACTCTCTCTTTTCTGGTGATACACTCTTTGCGGGCACTTATGGACGTACAGATCTTCCAAGCGGCAGTGATGAGGAGATGTTTGCCTCCCTAAATAGGCTTTTTGAAACATTAAAAGATGATATTGTTGTCTATCCCGGCCATGGTATGTCCACCACCATTGGTAGAGAAAAAAATAATTTTAGGTTTTATTAAAAAGAGATATTATTTTTGATGGGGGAGGCAGCATGATAGAAAAATATAGAAAACAATTTGAAGAGCTAGAAAAAGAGGCTAGAGAAGTTGAAGAGAGTATGCACTATGTAGATGGTCTATTTTTCTCTGGGAACTATATTGATAATGAAAAATTTGATATATGGAAAACGAAAGTTGCAACTTTTTTCTCTACAGTATTTAAAGATAATAAAATATATTATAACCATTTTGTTGGAGCGATGAAGAATATAATTAAAGGAACTACTAATTATAAACTTTTTAAAGAGATACTGTATCCCATATTTATTTCTGCTAAAAATTATTACCTGAGTGGATATGGAGATAGTGAAGAGAGTTATTTGCTAGATAATACTTTTTCATCTTTTAATGCAGAAAAAAATCCTATTAGTGAAAAACTTGTTTTTGTTATAGTGCCATTTAATGAAAAATTTGACTATATTTGGAAGAGAGAGATTAAAAATATAGTTGAATCTTTAGGCTTGACATGTGTTAGAGCTGGTGATTTATATAATACTAATATAGTAATGAAAGATATTTTTGAAGCGATATACTCTGCAGGAATAGTTATTGCAGATGTTACTGGCAGAAATGCTAGTGTCTTTTATGAGTTGGGAATTGCCCATGCTTTGAGAAAAGAGCTTATATTAATAACTCAAGATGAAAAAGATACACCTTTTGATCTTGCTCAATTTCATCATTGTATCTATAAAGATGACTCTTTGGGATATAAGATATTAAGAGAACACTTAACAAAATCAATAAAGAGAATATTAAATATGTAGAAATAGTTGTTTCTACTGCTTTATTGTATGTCCGATTCTATACTCTACACCAATGCTCATATAAAATAGTACATTCTGCTTTACAAAGCTGGCCTTTGAAAATTTGCCAAGATCGAAATTAAATTCTAAAAAACCACCTACTATATTTGTAAGCTTTTTTGATTTTGATATTATAGTAGAGCCAATAAATAGATATGGTCCTGTAAAAAGTGTTGTATAGTATATAAAACCGTCATCACTATATTGATAATATGTATCATACCCAAAAAAATTGACCAAAGAAAAAGTTAATCCAATTTCCATAAGGAGATAGTTTGAACTATTTGCCTCATTTCCAAACATATTTGCAAAAGTTATTTTTTGCTCTACTCTATTGTAGAAGCCATTATATACACTAGATACAAAATAGGGAGGATAGAGAGCTATATTGATGGAGTCACCTATAGATAGCCCAAAACCAACCTTATATGTGCTATTGATAGTTTTTAAGAATAGATAATCAAATTTAAATATCATCTCATAAAAGAGTGGATAGGCCAATACTTTTGGTGAATAGTGGTCAGATGGATCTTTTTCAACGAAAGATATATTAAAGCCTGTTGCTATGGCACCACTAAAATTGTGGAAAATATCTTTTTTACTCTCTTCGCTATTTATGTTAAAAATTATTAAAAATAAAAAAAATACTATAATAAAATATTTTTTCAATCTATTATCCTGTAAGTTAAATCATTAGTATTAATTTTATATACCTCTGCAGTTCCATTATAGTTATCGCCAGCCAGAAGCCATATAGAGCCATTTTTATAGTAGGATTGCCATATGTATTTATTGTTAAATGTAATTTGATCTATAATATTATAACTTTGCTGTCTATCTCTCTTTGTAATAGCTGAATTTTTGTAGCCATCACTGTCATACTCATTTGTGACTATATATAGATAATTATCATCCCCATAAGTTGCTATATTATAAATATGCTTTGAATTATAACTGAAGAGAGAGCTATAGACTAAATTTGGTTCGAGAGAGGTCAACTCATATACATCTATATCTAGTGTAGAGCCCTTTGCAAATAGATATTTATTGCTGTAAAAAGAGCAATCTCCATAGTTTGTGGTAAAAAGATTATCATTAAGGAATTTTTTTGTTGTAAAGTTATATATTTTTGGTGCATTATTGTAATATAGGTAGAGGTAGTCATTGCTATCTAAAGTTATTGCATCACTGATATATGTACCTTTCGGCGGAGTTATAGGTGAGGGAGCTCCCATATTTCTATTATATAGAAAATATTTTTCACTACTGCCTGAGCTTGAAGTCGGTTGAATAAGCAATAGTCTGCCATTTATTATATTTAAATGTGCTGGATTGAAATCAATATCAAGCCTCTCTACCCCTCCACTCTTAACATTAATTTTTACAGCAATATTATCGAATGCATCAGCATATTGTCTAATTAATATATATGGGTTTATATCAAAAGAGGCATCATATACCAATTCCTCTACAAAGTGTCTTTTAAATTCATATGTATATATTTTTTTGCTGCTTGCTGTATCTATTGCATATATTTTAGCTGTATCACTGCGTCCTGGCATATAATCAAACATTCCGCGATTGGTTAAAAAATAGATAGTATTTTCATTTGCATTAATGCCATCAAAGCTTGGAAGTGACTCTGGATCTATCTCATTTGAGCAGCTTAATAACAATATAAAAATAGTTAACAATATTATTAAATTAAATTTTTTTATCATAGTTTTCTTTTAATATGTTTTCAATTATTTTCTACTGCTTCATGGTATGTCCAATTCTATACTCAACGCCAAAGCTTAGATAAAATAGAACCTCTTGCATTTTTGAATATGAGTTGCTCATATATTGTCCAATATCAAAATCGAACTCAAGAAATCCACCAACAATATTGGTTACTGAGACTGTTTTCTTTCTTTTTGAAGCTTTCGATATACCTGTAAAACCAAAAAATAGATATGGGCCAACAAACAGTGTTGTGTAATATAGATATGGATCATCGCTATAGTATTTGTTATAGTTATTTGCTAAAAAGTTGACAAGTGAAAAAGTTAATCCAACTTCAAGTAAGCCATATAATCCTTTTTTATCATTACCAAACATATTGGCTAGTGTTAATTTTTGTTGGATCTTATTAAAAAATAGATATCTTATGTCTGTAAGACTCTGGAACATCCCTAATGTAAAATTTATAGATTCAGCTATAGATAACCCAAATCCAATCTTATATGAATTGTTTACAGTTTTTAAAAAGAGATAGTCAAATTTGAAAGCAAGTTCAAAGAGTGCCGTATAGACTCCTACATAATAAGTATCATTATTATTGTAATCATAATCACTGCTATAATAATCTTCCTCAACATAATAGCCATACCCATATCCATACCCACCATAAATTCCTTTTTGTTTTTTGAAAAGCAGTGGAAATGATGTTGAGATCCCTCCACTAAAGGTATGAAAAATTGGTTTTTTAAACTCTGTTTCACTGCTATTTACTGAAGACAAAAGAAATAATAAAAATATAGCTAATATTAAATATCTTTTCAATTTATAATCCTATAACTTAAATCATTTATATCAACTCTATATATTGTATAGTTGGAGTTTAAAATCCATAAGTAGCCATTTTTAAAATATGATTTTTCTATATAGGTACCAGAAATTTTTTGAGTTTTATCTATATCATAGTTTTGCTGCTTATCTCTTTTTGTGACAGATATATTTTTTTTATATTCATAATTATCTTTCTCTCCTCCAATGGTATACAGATAGTTGCTATCTTCATAAATTTCTGAAATATAGTTATTTTTTTTATTATAAGTGAATAGAGGAGTACAAACTAAGTTCGGTTCAAATGAGTCTACAGAGTAGACACTTCCATTACTATCTGTAGTGGAGTCCTCTGCAACTACATATTTATTGGAGTGAAAAGAGAATGAATTATAATTTCTAGTAAGAAAATTGTCTGAGAGAATTTTTTTTGTTGTAAGGTTATACACTTTTGAATTATCATTGCTAGAGTAATAGGTATATTCTATACAAAAATATTCATTATTATTTATAGATATCATACCATTTTTTAATATACTAGTTGGTATATTTATATATGAAGAACTATTTGTTTTTGCATTATAGGTAAAAAAGTTTTTATTTTGATCATAATGTCCATATAGATTGCAACTCCAGAGTCTATCTGCAACTATTTGCAGACACCTTGGAATAAAATCAATATCAAGCTGTTTCGATTCACCACTCTTAACATCAAGTTTTAAAAGTTTATTTGGACGATCTCCATAAAATGGAGATATCAATATATATGGATTTATATCAAATGAAGAATCGTGAGCTATACCAAGTAGTGCATACCTATGCTTATTAAACTCATAAGTATATATTTTTTTGCCACTTATAGTATCTATCGCCAATATTTGATCTACTGCATCATCTTCATCATAATAATATCCATAGTTATTAGATGATGGAGTTGTCATAAAATATATAGTATTTTCATCACCATTAATTCCATCAAAGCTTGGTAGTGTATCTGGGTCTATCTCATTTGAACATCCTATAAAGAGCAACAGAAGGAAGGTTTGCAGTATCATTATGTTAAAATTTCTTTTCATATTTACCTTTATATTTAACTTATATTAAGTTGAATATTTACTTAAATTGTTTAAGTATAGTATTAGATAAGTATATTTGAGTTTTTTTAATAAGTCAATAAAAAAATATAATTTTGAATTATAATATAATTTATTGAATATTATGTAAATTGTTTTTTCTAAGGTATATTAAAATTGGGGTATTAAGATATATTTAACATGGAAGATAAAGTTCAGCTATTTTTATTTTTTGTATTTTTCTGCATATTGGTTGAAAAGTTTTTGCATAGAGAGGTTTTTATCCTTTTTCTCCACAAGTTTTCCCCAGTTCTTCATAAACTTCATATAGAATTCATAAAATGGAACATGAATGGTATGTTTCTCATATAGTGCTGAAAAAGTTTTGAATAGATCGAGATACCAGCTTATAACAAGCTCATTCATACTTGGCGTTCGTTTTAATCTTTTTTTTAGGTACTTTCTATGTGACACTAATATTTGTTCTCGAAGAAAGGTATACCACTCTTTTGGGCCATCAGGGATAGTTATATATGGAATTATTATCTTAACCCTTGTTGTTAGATAAAATAGCTCTCTCTCTTCAGCAACAGATGATGTTATCATCTTCCACCATCGTGTAACCTTATATTGAATATATTTTAATACATTATCTTTTCTGTGAGCTTTTATAAAGGCTCTTCTCATATCTTCATACCACATTTTTGGATGTTTTTTCCAAAAGAGCATCATTTCACAAAAGATATCTGTCTTTTTATATCCATTAAATAGCTCTACGAGATTGAACCTCTCTATATAGTGAACTGTTTTGAAGTATATTTCATCCTGCCAACTCTTTATAAGCTCTTCATTGGCTGGAGTATAGTGGCACTCATTTTCAAACCACTCCTTGTGGCCATTAAATATATTGTCATAGAGCCTAGACCAAGTTTTAACTTGGTTAACACTTATTGATTCCTCTGTTGCATATTTAAAGAAGTCAGTTTTTTTATTAAATTGATATTTTACTTTGAATATTGGAAATCGATCTCTTGATATATTTGGTGGGAGCTTAATAGGAATTTTTAAAAGTGTAACATCAGCTGTCAAAAATTCTATATTGTTTGTCTTTGCAATAGATGTTCTATGGTGCCCATCTCTTATAAAATAGTAGCCGCCATACTCAAAAACCTTCATTGCCTCTCTTATTTCACCGCTCAAAAGAAGCTGTTTTACCTTATTCCACCTCTCTCTCATCCACTCATTGACAGGTAAAAAACCATCGACAAAATCTTCAGATCTATTTTCAGTTCCTATTATTCTATCAACTCGTATATCCTGTATGCCCAAGGAGACAGAGCCCTCTGGTGGGACCAATGCTTTTAATTCTCCAATAGAGATTAGGTAGTTTTGCGACTCCTCACTTTTAAATGGGTCTAACTTTTTTCTTCCAATTTTTAATGCTGTATCAAAGTCCATTATTTTATCTCTTTAATAAAATCTTTAAGCTTATAATTCTCATATAATATCAAGTATATCTCTTTATATAATCATAACTTTCTTACTCAATTAGTGATATAAACCAAGTTTCTCTTCATTAATTTCATCTTCCAATTAATTTTATCATAATTTCGATTATTAGTTTAATTATAACTATAAGATAAGAAAAATCTGGAGTATTAGATATATTTGATAGAGTATCCATTAGTTTCTCTGCAAAATAGGTAAGAAGGAAATTTGCACCCCATAAGAATAGACTATTTATATTAAACTTAATTTCATTACATTCTTCATTTTGTGTTTTTTCATAAATTGTTTCTTGCTCTTTTTCATTTCTATTTTTTAATAAATTTTCAATATTATTGACTCGCTCATTTAATCTCTTTATTTCACTAAATGTTTTTTGAGTCTTTCTATCTTGTTTTTTTGATATTGTTTTTATTTCTTTTAAAATTGGCTTTATTACATCATAATATTCTTCATTTTCTATCTTACCTTCATCTGTTTCTTGCTTTTTTTTATTTAAACTAATATCTATACTATCAAATATTTCTTGTATTTGAGAGGCTGATTGAATTTCTATTGGTAAATCCTCTTTAATAAAGGTAATATCTTGCTTGATATCATCTATTTCTTCTTTTATCTTTTTTATAGTATCTGATTGAAATGTTTTTGATTTTTCAATTTTAGGCAAATTCGTAGATATATATTTTTTTTGATCTTTTAATAATATTTCGGAAGATGTAGATAACGATTTTTTTATGGCATCTGATTGAAATATTTGTAATTTTTCAGCTTCAGATAAAATTTTTTTCGTAATCTCTAATTGAGAATTCATTAGTATTTTAGAAGTAGGTGACAGATCTTCTAAAAATGTAGTTTTCTTTAACATTTCAAATAAAGTTAAATCTAGCTGATTTTTTAAAGATGAAAGATTTTGATAAGGCTCAATCTCATTCAGAACTTTATATTTATTTGCAATATCTGATAAACTTGTAATTATTTCCGTTTGTTTCTGCATTTTAAATATTTCGTCCATACCCATAAATATTATCCTATAAATAATATAATATCTTTATATTTAGTAATTAATCAATTTTATTTATCTATTTTAAGCTTTTTTTCTACAAGTTAAAAGCTAATAGTTATCAATTAACAACTAATCAATTCTCAAAAACCTCTTTTAAATATTTGGCGGTATGAGATCTCTCATTTTTAATTAAATCCTCTGGTGTTCCAGAAAATATTAACTCACCCCCCTTATTACCGCCCTCAGGACCAAGATCTATTATATGATCAGCTATCTTTATAATATCAAGATTATGCTCAATGATAATCATCGTATTGCCGCTGTCAACAAGTCTATTAAGTACACCAATAAGCTGTTTTATATCAGCGAAGTGTAAGCCAGTTGTTGGCTCATCTAACAGATAGATTGTTTTTGATGTGCTCTTCTTTGATAACTCCAATGCAAGTTTTACCCTCTGTGCCTCACCGCCAGAGAGAGTCGTAGATGACTGCCCAAGTCTTATATACTCCAAACCAACATCGTTAAGTGTTTTTAATTTGTTGTATATTTTTGGGTGCTTTTCAAAGAGTTCGCAGGCTTGCTCAACGGTCATATTTAGTATATCAGCTATAGAGTGTCCCTTATATTTAACTTCTAATGTCTCTTTGTTATACCTAGAGCCATTACACACATCACACTTTATATAGACATCAGGCAAAAAGTTCATCTCAATCTTTATCTCACCATCACCCTGACAATGCTCACACCTTCCCCCCTTCACATTAAAAGAGAACCTCCCAGCCTTATAACCACGTATTTTTGACTCCTCAAGTTCTGTAAAGAGATCTCTTATCTGATTGAATACACCAACATATGTAACTGGGTTTGAACGTGGGGTACGTCCAATTGGTGTTTGATCTATGTTGATAACTTTATCGAGATGTTCAAGCCCTTCAACTCTCTCAAATCCAACCTCATCAGCAGAACCTCTGTTTAGTCTGCTGAATAGAATAGGATAGAGGATATCATTTATTAATGTAGATTTTCCAGAACCGCTTACTCCTGTTATTAATGTCATTTTTCCAAGCGGAAACTCTACATCTAAACCTTGCAAGTTATGGAGTTTTGCTCCAAATAATTTTAAGCTGTGTCCATTTCCAGTACGTCTTGTCTTTGGAATCTCTATTATATTTTTCTTTGCTAAAAATTGTCCAGTGACAGAGTTCTCATTTTGTTCAATCTCTTTAGGAGTACCTAGAGCAGTTATTTCTCCTCCATGCTCTCCAGCGCCTGGTCCTAGCTCAACAACATAGTCAGCTGTACGTATCACCTGCTCATCATGTTCTACAACTATAAGAGTGTTGCCTATATCACGCAGTTCGCAAAGGGTTGCAATCAGTTTATCATTATCTCTCTGGTGCAATCCAATGGTTGGCTCATCTAATACATATAGAACTCCAACCAGCTTTGAACCTATCTGTGTCGCAAGGCGTATACGCTGTGCCTCTCCACCCGATAGGGTAGCGGCCTTTCTTTCCAATGTAAGATATTCAAGTCCAACATCTATTAGAAACTGCTCTCTATCCTTTATCTCTTTTACTATCTGTTTTGCTATTTTTTCTTGATTTTCTGTTAGTTTAAGACTTAATGTAAAATCTAATGACTCTTTTATTGATAAAATTGTGAAATCATAAATATTTTTATCAGCTATCTTTACAGAGAGAGGTATTGGTCCAAGCCTCTTTCCTTCACAAGCAGTACAAGCTTTGGAGCTCATGAATTGCTCCATCCACTCTTTTACCCACTCCGATGAAGACTCTCTATATTTTCTCTTTAGTTCAGGCATTATACCATGAAATTTGCCATTATATTTAAGCGCACCATCATGTGTTTTTGAGTCCAGAGAGAAATATATTGACTCATTACTTCCATATAGTATTGCATTTTTTACCTCTTCACTTAAATCTTTCCATTTTGTATCAAGTGAAAAATTATAGTGTTTGGCAAGTGCAGTTAATTGCTGAAATCCCATAGAGTAGCTAGGTTTATGCGATTGCAGTGCCCCATCATTAATTGAAATATTTTCATCAGGCAGTATCTTTTTTAGATCAAAATCTGTTATTTCTCCAAGCCCATGACACTCTGGACATGCACCTTGAGGGTTGTTAAATGAGAATATACGAGGTTCTATCTCAGGGTAGCTGATACCGCATTTTATACAGGCAAAGTGTTCAGAAAAGACCTTTAGTTCATCGTTTATCTCTACATAGACAATACTGTTTGCCAATTTTAATGCACTCTCTATTGACTCTGTCAGCCTTTTTCTTATATCATTTTTTATTATTACTCTATCAATTACAACTTCTATTTTATGCTTAATATTTTTTTCTAATGGAATATCTTCATCTAATGAAAAAATATTTCCATCAACCTTTACTCTAACAAATCCACTCTTTTTTAGGTCTTCAAATGTCTTTTGAAACTCGCCTTTGCGGTCACGAACAATTGGGGCTAGGATTATTGCCTTTGCTCCCTCCTCATATGACATTATATTATCAATGATTTGATCTATGGATTGCTTCTCTATTTTGTCGCCACAGTTGTAGCAGTATGGAGTGCCAATACGAGCAAACATCAAACGAAGATAGTCATATATCTCTGTAACTGTTCCAACAGTAGAGCGGGGGTTTCTCTGTGTTGTCTTCTGCTCAATCGATATGGCAGGGCTCAACCCCTCTATATAGTCAAGGTCTGGCTTCTCCATTTGGCCCAAAAATTGTCTAGCATAGGCAGACAATGACTCTACATAGCGCCTTTGCCCCTCTGCATATATTGTGTCAAATGCTAATGATGATTTTCCAGAACCACTGACACCTGAGATAACTATCATTTTATCTCTAGGTAGCTTTAGATCTATATTTTTTAGATTGTGCTCTCTTGCACCTTTTATTATTATATGATTTTGTGTATCCATTTTTTATCCAAAATTAAGTTATTTAGCTTTTTTATTAATGATAGCAATATAATCTAAAAAATGGAAAAAGTAAAATTTTTAATATGATAATATATTTAAAAGGATAGGACTATTTCTATTTTGATATCAATTTTGTTGAACCATCTCTTTAAAGAAATATCATGTTTATTACTATTATCAATATTTTTTTATTAATAATATAATTATAAATGCTATTTAATTAAATTATTTCTATTATATAAATATCTATTTGCTATTTTCTATTTATTCTACTATAATCGGTTAAATATTATTGTATACAATATAAATTTTAAACATTTTTTTTGTTATAAAGGATAGGTAAAACTTTATGAATATTTTCAAAATGCCTTTTTCAATTATATCGGATAAGAATCTATTTTTTAATGAGATAAGAGACGGTATTGATATAAAAAATAAGATTATTTTTCAATTAATTCCAACATTCATATTTTTCTTTATATATGGCTTTGTTATCGGCTTGTCACAAAGTCCGCTGCAAGGCTTATCATCAGCAATAAAGCTTCCAATAATGTTTTTGCTGACTCTATTTATCTGTTTTCCTACACTCTATATTTTTAGTCTACTCTTGGGACTAAAAAACTCTGCTGTTCAATATTTCTCAGTTGTTTTAACCCTTTTAACAATTACAAGCACAATTTTAATAGCATTTGCTCCAATAAGCCTATTTTTTGTGATGACAAGCAAAAATTATCAATTTTTTAAACTATTAAATGTGATAATTTTCACAATATCAGGCATAATTGGATTACAATATTTTAACTCTGGTTTAACAATACTCTATTCAGAAAATAGAAAATCTAAAGGATTGTTATTCAATGTTTGGATAGTATTGTACTGTTTTGTAGGTAGTCAGCTTGCATGGATTATGAGACCATTTTTTGGACACCCAAAATTGCCATTTGAGATATTTAGGGATCTAAATGGGAACTTCTATTTTAATATAATAAAGGCTGTATCAGAACTGCTGGGATTCTCTTAAAAGTTCTATAAAGCTTATCAATGTTCAAGTTAATTATCTAGAGATGGTTGTTAGTTTTATATCTAGATAATTTTTTAGGTCTATATTTTTTTATATTATTCTCTTTTTTGCGTCTTTTATTATATGGTTTTATGTATCTATTTTTTGTTAAAATAAAAAAAGCAGCTAAGAAATTAGCTGCTTTTACTTTAGTATCAATAAAATTAATCTTTATTTGGTGTATTGTCTGAAAGTATACTTGGATTGTTTAAATAGATAGTATAAGTATAATCATGTCCATCAACGCAGTCGAGATTTTTTTGGTGTTTTTCACCTACATATGTTCCACTATTATAAATAAGTGCGTATAGATCATATAAACCTGGCTTTAGATTATAAAAAGTGTAACTTTGTCCATTTGAAATATAGCTTTTTCCATTTAACAGGTCATATTGAGTTTGATAGGTTGAATAGCCTGTTGGCTGTAGACACACATAGTCTATTGTAAGACCAGCTTGAGTGTTATTTTCAACTGTTAATGTAAATTTTCCATCGTCAGTAGTTGATGTCATATCTATATAACATGAAGATAGAAGAAAAATGGATAAAATAGAAAAAATAAATAATATTTTTCTCATAAAAAATACTCCTTAAAATTTAATAAATATAAATATATAAAGTTTAAAAATAAACTTTTTTATTCAAAAATAGATATTTTCAGATAAAAAAGGCTTAGTGCCTTCTTTTATCTTTAGAATTTGGTTCCCAAATTCCGCGATCTCTTTTTCTTGCCTGATTTTCAAAATCATAAAATAGATTTGTCATGCTATTACTTGAGTTGATTTTTACAGCCTCTGCATAACCATCAATTATCAGAATAGCATTAAACATGTTTTGTCTTATCTCTCTTTCACTATTTGTACTATTTGGTTTTTCAAGCCATATATAGGCCAAAAGGTTGTTGGATCTATCTCTAGCAGGTTCATTAAGTTGTAAAAAAATCCTTTTGTTGCTCAATTGCCTCTCTATATAATCAAGTGCCTCCCTCTCATAACGTTTTCCTAAATCTGTTGTATTTATACCAACCATCTTAACTATTTCACGTTCTCTTGAATCTGTTAGAACTTCAATAGTTTCACCATCTATAACATTTGTTACACGCACAGAGTATATCGCCTCTCTCTTTGGTGGGAGAGTAGTTGGTGTACTTTTAGCCGGTGGCGGAGTAGGACTCTTTGCTGGAGGAGGTGTTGGACTCTTTGGTGGCGGTGGAGTAGGGCTTTTGGCTGGAGGTGGTGTTGGACTCTTTGGTGGCGGAGGTGGAAGAGTAGTAGTTGTAGTAGGGCTTTTTGGCGGTGGAGGGCTATTATTTTGCATCTTTTTTATATTAATGTTGTCTTTTTTATAGCTATCTGCACCAGTAAATAATGTTATAGTAAAAATCAACAAAAATATAATAATATAATTCTTGTTCATAAATTTATTCTCCTGAAAAAAAATATCTTGATTACAATATAATAACATGGTTAATATTTAATTTCAAGTTTAATTTATAATTTATAGTAATTATTTGTTAAAATTTCAAACTTTTATATAAAATATTTTTTTATTTTTATTGTTATAGGGTTTTAGTGATAATTTTATATTTATTTAAATAAATTTGTAAGAAAAATATTGCCAGAAATATATCATTATTGTAGTAATAGTTGCTCTTTTTTTAAAAAAACAGCAATTATTACTTTTTAAATTTATAAATTAAACTTCTTTTTATTACTTTAATATAAAACTTTAATTCCATTTTTATTACAAAAATCTACGACTATATTTGTGGTATATTTATAGAAGCCAACTATATCTCTATAGGACGATGAAAAGTTATTGTAATGAACCTTCCCAAATACAATCATATTTACAAAGCCTATTTTATCTAAAATTTCTCTAATATCCTGCTTTATTATATTTGGAGTAGGGTAGGGTTCTATATGAGCTAGGGTGGTGAAACCATTTTCATGCACTCTTTTCAAGCTCTCTATTCTATCAAGATATGGGGCTGTGTATGGCTCATATTTAGCTCTAAACTGCTCATTAAGTGATATTAAAGAGATTCCAAACTTATTAATTTTACTAAGTTTTGATATTTCTTCTATATTATATAGACCTTTGGTTAGAGTGCGAACCTCAACATCATAGCTATTGACAAAGTTGATTATCTTCAGTGATAGCTCTTCGACATCTCTATTTTTATATATAAATGGATCTGTTGTGCTTGACATAAAGACCTTATCAATTTGATTTTTAGCTTTGAGTTTTGGCAGCTCTATCTTTAAGAGCTCCATCACATTTTCTACAATTTTTATGTCAAGCCACTCATTATAATCTTTTACTTTTTCAAATTTTTTGGCCATTGCAAAGGCATAGCATGGATACTTGCAGCCATGTGTACAGCCATCTATGTGGTTTATTGAGAATAGTTTTGGCTCATATTTCAATTTTTTTAGAATGGTTTTTCTTGTTGTATACTTCATATATTTAGTCAATTTTACTAAATATATATCTTATGCTCTGTTTTGTCAAAGCCTAATTTTGTTAATAAAAATAGTAGCCTCTAAAAAGAGAGGTCTACTATAGTTAAATAAAATTACTCATTAATTAGAAGGGCGGTAGGGTATTGACCTGTGATATAGTTGCTCTCTAAACCTAAATCTAGGCCTACGGTGTATAGCTTCATGCTGTTGCCCTCTATTGCGTAGAGCTTGTTTTTTGTTGATGAGTAGTTTAGTGCTGATATGTATGAGAAGGCTGCATCACTTGGAGCTAAATCCACCTCACCACTCTTTGTCCATGTGGCTCCGCTTATATCATATTTCAATATTTTTCCATTATCATTTGTATAGGCATTGGTCCCAACTATCTGCAACACTCTAAATTCTATTCCTGATATAATATTTGTCGTTGTGATGCTTAAAGGTATTGAGAGATCTGCAGAGCTTAAATCTATGCTCTCTATATTTCCATTATTCTCATATGCCCAGTTTGAGTCATAGCTTCCACTTGATATAATATATAGAATATCATTTTTTATATATAGTGCATTTGTATTTTTTCCATTAACATCTATATAACCTTTTGGCTGACTATTTACATAGTCATAAACAAAAACTTTTCCTTTATCTCTATAGTTTACACTATAATCATTACCAATAAAGTAGAAGGAGCATGCCACCAAAATGTAGTCTCCATAATTTACAATGCCACTTGGTTTTGAGTTGTATTGACCATCTTTTGGTATGTCAACTTCATCTATTTTATTTCCATTAGTTAGATTGTGAATGAGAAGTTTGTCATCCTCAAGAGCTGTTGTATATAGATTATCTCCAACTACTGTTGCTTTATATGGATTTACTCCCTGCCCCAAGGAGAACTCTCTTACCAACTTTGCTGTTGTCCTGCCATCAACTCTCCACATTCCATCACTTGATAGTGTGCTGGTTGTTTCAGATCCCTGATTTATTAATGTGAGAAAGATGCTGCTCTCTTTATAAGTAAAGACTTGAGCAATACTAGACATTGATGATATTATGACATATCCATTGTTATACTTTACAATATCATTTGGGGCTTGTCCCAACTCATATAGATCATCTGGATTTGTATTATCGCCAATTTCAGCAGCAGGGTCGGCACATGAAAATATAGATAGCAGAATGAAAAATATTGAAAATAGATTGAATAATTTGTTCATAAAAACTCCTTAAAAATTAAAAAAAAAATATCCACATTTATTATTGGTTAAAATAACTTATGATTGTTTGTTACCACCATTTGATTAATGTGTGGGTATAGGATTAATATGGTATGATTAATAAATCAACACCAAGCCTACCATCACCATAGGGCTCCAGAGACAAATTTAGCATAATTGATTGCAAAAAAAAGATAGGAATACATATGACACCTCATTTACTGGGAGGATTTTGGAGACCCGACTATACGGTTGCCTGTCAGTATGGGAATTTCACCCATTTCATCCACAAAAACTTACTTATCACATTTATTTTTGTATGTCAACACTCTATATTCAGAATACTTTAAATAGAATATTATTTTTAGAGTTTTTATTTATATAAAAAAATATTTAAATATTTCGATATATAAAAAAATAAATAAAAACCCAAGATAGACTCTTGGGCGATATATTTAAACGGCAGAACTTAATGTCTACCGATAACATAGTTGGAAGGTGAAAATAATATTTTCATAAGATCCTCCCTAGTAACTTAGTTAAAGCTATTATAGTATAAGCTTTTAAAAAGGTCAAATACTTTTTGTCTCTTTTGAGTAGGTACATTCTTTTTGATATATATTTTATATAAAAAGATATTATTATTTTTTTTAATCTTATTTTGAAATATCCAACTATATAACTGGAGTTTAAAATTAAGATATCAAATTTATTGAGAAACAATAATATGCAGATGATATTTAATATTGAAAAAAGAGCAATATTATAGTATATAAAATCAAAGTTTTTTGAGGTTTGTTATTTAACTTATATATATGAAGAGAGTTTTTTTATTAGATAGACTTATTAATGAGTTGCATTATGAAAAGAATATTGCAGAGAGCCTGATTATGGCTGGAAGTGTAATTGTTAATGATAACAAGATAGTAAAGAATATAAAAATAGACAAAGATGCAGAGATAAGAATAAAAGGGAAGAGAGAGTATGTTTCACGTGGGGCATACAAACTTCTTACTGCTTTTGATAAATTTAATATTGATATCGTAGGTAAAGTCTGTTTAGATGTTGGAAGTTCTACAGGCGGTTTTACTGAGGTGCTTCTAAGCAAAGGTGCATCAAAGGTCTACTGTGTTGATGTTGGAACAAACCAGCTTGATTATAATCTTCGTATAAAAGAAAATGTTATTGTCTACGAAAATACAGATTGTAAGGATTTAACAAAAGAAAAATTCAGAGAGAATATAGATTTTGCTGTTATGGATGTGAGTTTTACTTCATCTATCAGTTTGATTAAACATTTGTATGAAAATTTAGGTATAAATAGTATGGTAATTCTTATAAAACCACAATTTGAGTACAAAAGATTGAAAAATTTACTCTATCTTGATGAGAATTTTGATGGAGTAGTAAAAAGTGAACTTGAAAGAGAAAAAATAGTTGACTTTTTGCATAAAGAAATAGAATATAATAGATTAAAAGTTTACAATATTGCTGAAAGCAGCATAAGGGGTTCTAAAGGAAACTTGGAATTTCTTTTTTATATTGGGATTTAACTTTTAAACAATCTCAAAATTATTGCCGATAAAATTTAAAATGGCTTCATCTTCTTGAAGCATTACGAATAGGATTTTTTATGAAAAAAATAGCTTTTGCTTGCCTTATCATTTCACTTTCATTAATAAATTTGCATTCAAGAATAGAGAAGAAGTCACAAGTCTCTCTTCCAAATGATGCATATTTAACAACTACTCCTACAATAACTTTGGAGGATGATTCTTCATCAAGTGAAGAGGTTATAAGCCATAAAGAGATCTCACCTGAAGAGGAGGAGATTCAAAATATCAGTACACAAGCAGAGGCAGATAGAAATAAAGAGTTCGAAGAGCATAGAAATGAAGAGAACTACTATAACTATGAATTGAGCATTCTCTTGGATAAAGAGACTCTGCAGCTTCTATCAAAACCTGTAGAGGAGCAAGCCTTAAAAAAGGAGTATGAAAATTCATTTCCAGTATATAAGAATGAATATGTTGAGCAGCAGTTGAAACACCTTCTAAATAGAAAAGCATTTATTCAAAAAGCTTTAAGCAGAGCAGAACCATATATAAATGAGATGAAAGAGATTTTTAGAGAAGAGGGGATTCCAGAAGAGCTGGTTTATCTCCCTTTGATAGAGTCTGGTTTTCATAATCACTCGATCTCAAGAGTTGGCGCGGTTGGAATGTGGCAGTTTATGCCAAAGACAGCCATTTGGGTTGGAATGAGAATTAATGATTGGCTTGATGAGAGAAGAGATCCAATTATTGCATGTAGATATGCAGCAAAGTTTATGAAATTTTTATATGACAAATTTGGGGATTGGTACATTGTTCTTGCATCATACAATCATGGTGGATTTAATGTTAGAAAAGAGCTTGCGAAGGTCAACAGCAAAGATTTTTATGATTTAGTTAGAACAAAAGTTAGCCCTAAAGAGACTAGAGATTATGTTCCAAGATTTGTTGCTTCAGTTATGATAATAAAGAATGCGGAGAGATATGGACTTGATTATAAAGAGGAAGATCACGATTATGCATATTATCATGTTCCTCTTATTACTCCAATTCATTTGGTAGCAAAGCACGCTGGAATTAGCGTTGCTGAGATTTCTGCTCTTAATGCAGGACTTCGTGCTGGTTTTACACCGGATCCAAAGATGGGGTATAAGGTTAGACTGCCAAAAGAGAATTGTGAAAAACTTATCAGTAATTATGATGCTTTAAGTAAAGATTCCAGTCTTACATATATACCATATTATGTTAAGAGAGGTGACAGTCTCTCTGTTATTGCAGATAATTATGGAATATCAGTATCTATGATTATGAATGTTAATGGACTTAGAAATGCAAATATGCTCTCAATAGGGCAAAAAATATTTATCCCAATGCGCCAATATAGAGCAGAGCAGTACAATGTTGCCCAAACAAAACCAGTAGTAAATACTAATACAGTACAACAAAAAGTAGTTGTCCAAAATCAGACAACAGTAAATAGAAGTGCTGTTAGCAGTAGACCTAGTGATGGTGTTACAAAATATGTAATAAAAAATGGTGATACAATATCACAAATTGCTTTAAAATTTGGTGTTAATTCCGATTCATTAATTAGACTTAATGGTTTAGCATATCCATACCTTATTAGGGTTGGTGATGTATTAAGGATTAAAACACAATGAAAAAAATAATAGCTATTTTTTTGATTTTTATCTTTTCAAATATATATTTTTTTGCAGATGTAAGTGGCAGTAAAGATAATTTATATATAGATTGGGTAAATGGGAGAATATATTCATCTACAACGATAACATCAAAGATGGATTATAACTTCTTGAAAAATAGCTTAAGCAAAGTTAATGATGCAAAAGAGCGGGCTAAGATAAACTATTATAGTATATTGAAAAAGATAAATATGAGAGACTCTATGTCTGTTGTTGACTATATAGAGCTTTCAGGGGAAAAAAGTAGAGAGCTTTTTTCGCTTATCGATTCTGCAAAACTTGAGACAATTAAATATCCTAGTATCAATTCTATCGAGATAGTCTACTATATTGATATGTATGGCAAAGATTCGCTTATGGATATCATAATGAAAGAGCAGAAGATATATACTGAAGAGCTTAAGGGCTATATGGGATATAGTTATAATAATGATTACAGCGGTGTTATAATAGATGCAAGAGGCAGCTTAGACTCTTTTGATGATAGGATCTCTGTAAAAATAAAACCGAGTGTTTTTCTAACAGTTAAAGACAGTGAGGGAAATCTTGTTTTTAATGAGTACAATGTGCTTCCAGAAGTGATAAAAAATAGTGGTATGGTGAAATACTCTTACAACATTTATGAAGATAACATAGAGAGAATAGGCAGGAACCCGCTTCGTGTTGTTGCCTATGGTGCTGCTGATGAAGATGGAAGTATACTTATAATTACTCAAAATGATGCTAAGAAGATGCTTGCTTCAGCAGAATCAAGAAATTCTATAAAAAATGGAAAAATTGTTATAGTTATAGATAGATAGATTTTTTCTTTTTTTGTGTTCCACACCCTTTTTGATAAATATATCTTGTATAAAAATTTTAGTCCCTAAATTTAAAAAATCCATCAAAAAAATTTGGCTATTATTAAAATAATAAAAAAAGTTCTCTTTTCTTGTTAATTTTAAATATTTGGTTTAAAATAGTATATAGTTGATTTTAACTTTTTTTCTTATAATTTTATAGGTAGCGTTTGCCGAAATTATCTTTAACTAAAGTTTCTAGTTATTGATTTGCTTAAACTCTATTTAGTAATCTGAAAACCTATTTTTAGATAGTCAAAAAGCAGAGGCAGATCAACAAAGGGTCTAATATCCAATACAAGCAGTAAAAAACATTGAAAGAGGGCAAGGTTTAAGAGCTTGTAAGGGTAGTACCCCCTTTATTATCTTTTTTTTAGGTAGTTAATTTTATGATTAATTTTAGCAGATCTTTTACAGCAAGAGCAGAGCAGATAATAAAATTTTCATCTCTTAATATTGCAAAGGAGTTCAACTCAAGCAAAATAGAGCTTGAGCATCTCTGTATTGCAATACTTAGAGAGAAAGACTCTATTACAACTAGGGTTCTAAAAGATTTGGGAGTAGACCTCTCTCTTCTCTGTTTTGATGTGGAGAGCATCACAACAAGATTTGATAAAGATAATATAGCTGGTCCAATTTTACCCTCTCGCAATATAGAGATTCTTATTGAGAACTCTATGGAGGAGGCTAAAAATATGGGGTATAACTATGTTGGAACAGAACATCTATTTTTGGCAATCTTTCAGCAAAATAACCAGAAACTAATGCAGATTTTTGATAAACATAATATCACACTATCTATATTCAAAGAGAAAATTGTTAAGATAATTGGCTTTGGTAGAACTGTTAATAAGAAGGAGTTTATCTCTAAAAAGACCCCTTTGTTAGATGAGTTTAGTGTTGATTTAACAGCAATGGCAAAGAGAAATAAATTAGATAAAGTTATTGGCCGTGAAAACGAGATTGATAGAGTAATACAGATACTATCCCGTAGATCTAAAAATAATCCAATTCTGCTTGGAGAGCCGGGTGTTGGAAAGACCTCTATTGCTGATGGTTTAAGCCAAAGGATTGTGAACAACTTAGTGCCTGATACAATGGCTGGAAAGAGAGTTGTCAGTTTAGATTTGGGACAGATTATTGCTGGTACTAAATATCGTGGAGAGTTTGAGGAGCGTCTAAAGAAGATCATAAAAGAGGCTTCTGAAGTTGGAAATGTTATAGTTTTTATAGATGAGATACATACAGTAATTGGTGCTGGCTCTGCTGAGGGGGCGATTGATGCCTCAAATATTTTAAAGCCTGCTTTATCGAGAGGGGAACTTCAGTGTATTGGAGCAACAACTTTAAAAGAGTATAAGAAACATATAGAGAAAGATAGTGCTTTGGACAGAAGATTTCAATCTGTCTTTATTGAAGAGCCAAGTCCAGCAGAAACAATAGAGATTCTAAAAGAGATAAAAGAGCTCTATGAGGAGCACCATAATGTTATCTATACTGATAGTGCAATTGAGAAGGCAGTGCAGGTAAGCAAGAAATATATAACTGATAGATTTCTCCCTGATAAGGCGATAGATTTGATAGATGAGGCAGGAGCTAAAAAGAAGATGAAGAAAAACTCAAAACCTCAACATCTTGTAGATATAGAGAATAGGATTGCTGAACTGAACAGAGAGAAGGTAAAATTGATAAAAAACCATAATTTTGAGGAGTGTGAACTTCTTAGAGTGAAGATGGAGAAGCTTATCAATGAGAAAGATGTTGAAAATATTGAGTGGCAGAAGCTTAATCAAAACAAGAAAGCAATTGTTGATGTTGATGATATACTTGAGATTATCTCTGTTATGACTAAGATTCCTCTATCGCAGCTATCTGAGGATGAGAGTAAAAAAATCCTTACTATAGAAGATGAGCTGTCTAAAAAAGTTATTGGTCAGAGTGAAGCAATCAAACTGCTCTCTTCTTCTATAAAGAGAGCAAAGGCTGGACTCTCTTCAAAAATGAGACCATTTGGTTCATTTATCTTTCTTGGTCCAACAGGTGTTGGAAAGACAGAGCTTGCAAAATCTTTAGCGGAATTTTTGTTTGGTTCAAAAGATTCTCTTATAAGAGTGGATATGTCAGATTTTATGGAGAAGCATAATGTTGCAAGGCTGGTTGGCTCTCCTCCGGGCTATGTTGGTTATGAAGAGGGGGGAATACTAACAGAGAGGGTTAGAAGAAATCCATATTCAGTATTGCTTTTTGATGAAATTGAGAAGGCTCATATAGACTTCTTTAATATTCTTCTTCAGATACTTGAAGAGGGGGAGCTTTCCGATAATTTGGGTCATGTTGTCTCTTTTAGAAATACAATTATAATTATGACCTCCAATGTTGGAGCAAAGCATATCAATAAGGATAACCAATTTGGTTTTCTCTCCAGCATGGAGGAGATAGATTCCAAAGATATGAAAAACTTTGCTAAAAATGAACTAAAGCGTGAGTTTAGTCCTGAGTTCTTAAATAGAGTTGATGAAATTATTGTGTTTAATCCTCTGTCTAATGAGAATTTAATATCTATATTTGATAATATGTTTGCTGAAATTAAACAAAATGCTCTTGAGAAGGGTGTCTCTCTTGAGATAAGCAGTAGTGCAAAAATGTTTTTGATAAGTAAGAATAGAACAAAAAATTATGGTGCAAGACCGCTTAGAAGAATTATAGAATCTGAGATTGTTACACTCCTCTCAATTGATTTCTTGAAAGGGAAGTATAGGGACGGTGATCAGGTTTTCATTGATTTAGATAGTGATGAGCTCACATTTGCAATAAAAGAGAGAAAACCACAGTTTGAAGAGAGCTTTATGTTTAGTAAGGTGACAAAATAGAGTTTTTGATTTATAGATTAAATTAATATTTTTGTAAAAGAGCTTGTATAGTGCAGGCTCTTTTTTGTTGAATTGATAATTTTTTATTTGAATTTTATCTTGATTTATAATAAATTATTTTAAATTCTTTCTTTAAAGATTTAGAGAAAACTTAAAAGGGAATTGAAAAATGGATAATATTTTTGATGTTGTTATTATTGGAAGCGGAGTTGCTGGACTTACGGCGGCTATCGATTTGCATGAAGCCAATTTGAAAGTTGCAGTAGTTACAAAGGTTACTGATCCAAAGGAGTCAAATACCTATAATGCACAGGGAGGAATTATTGCATGGCGTGAGGATGATTCGCCAAAGAACTTGGCAAAAGATATATATGAGGCTGGCTGTAATATTAATAATATTGATGCTGTTGAGACCTTGTCAGAAGAGGGACCAAAGCTTGTTTTCGATTTTTTAATAGATAAAGTGGCGGTCGATTTTAGCAGGGATAAGAGTGGTAATATTGACTATACAGCAGAGGCTGCCCACTCAAGTAGGCGCATACTCCACTCTCAAGACCAAACTGGTAAGCGCATAGAAGAATCACTATTGGAATATGCAAAAAAAATCAATCTTAAAATCTACACCTCCTACACTGCAATAGATTTGATCTCAAACAATCACCACTCACTTGATAGTCAGGAGCGTTACAAAGAGCGTGAAATTATGGGTGTCTACCTCCTAAATAATGAGTCGGGAGAGGCGGAGATATTTTTTGCTCATAATGTAATTTTGGCAACAGGTGGTATTGGAAATCTCTATCAATATACAACAAACCCATCCACAGCGACAGGGGATGGAATCAGTATGGCACATCGAGCTGGAGCTGATATAATAAACTGTGAGTTTGTGCAGTTTCATCCAACGGCGCTCTTCCATAAGGATATAAAGAGATTTTTAATATCAGAGTCCCTTCGTGGAGAGGGGGCAAAATTGGTTGACCACAATGGTGTACAGTTTATGGAGAATTACTCTCCATTAAAGGAGCTTGCTCCTCGCGATGTAGTTGCAAGGGCTATCTATGATGAGATGAATAAGCAGGGGAAAGAGTATATGTTCCTCGATATTGCCAACTACTATAAAGGCGAAAAGCCAATTGAGGAGAGGTTTGAGCAGATTTATAATACATGTCTCTCTGGTGGAATAGATATTACAAAATCACCTATACCAATTGTTCCTGCAGCACATTATTTTTGTGGCGGAATAAAGGTTGATACAAATGGAAAGACATCTATAAAAAACCTATTTGCTATTGGAGAGGTTAGCTGTACAGGGCTTCATGGAGCAAATAGACTTGCTTCAACATCGCTTCTTGAGGGGCTATTGTGGGGCAAAAATGCTGCTAAATATATAGTAGATAACTTTAAAGAGATAAATAAAAATAGATTTAAGAGTATCCCAGAGTGGAAGTTCCCAAAGAATGTTGTTGATTTTGATACGATTCTTATATATCAGGATTGGAAATTTATAAAACTCACAATGTGGAACTATGCTGGAATCGTTCGTACAAAGAAGGGACTTGAAAGAGCAGATTCTGACCTTAACTTCTATGCACATAGAATATTTAAATTCTATAAAGAGGCAAAGTTAACGCGTGATATAATAGAGCTTCGAAATGGAATAATTACAGCTGGGCTTATAGTAAGTCAAGCTATGCATAACAGCAGATCTATAGGCTGTCACTATAGGAAGGATTAGTGAAATAGGTGGTGGCTTTAATGAGGTTTAAATTTTAGTAAAAATATAGGAGTTTTTTATGGGTAGTAGTATTACTAATGTTATTGAAGGGTTCATGGCATTTGAAAAAAATATACAACCTACAAAGTTATTATATAATGAGGGGTGGATGTTAAGGTTTGTGTTGAAGTGGTTTGATGAGCATAGAGAAATTAAACATGATATGATAAATATTGAAGCTGGAAGCAGGCTGTTTTTTGAAGCTGCTCTGCCAACTAAGTTTTCAGAATTATCTGAAAGAGAGTTGGGAGAGAAGGATAAATTGTGGGAACCTTATACCACTGCTGATGGGGTGTATGGTAATTTCAAGTTTGATAATGATGATAATAATGGTTATGGAAACTTAGAATTATTAGAAAATTGCAAGCAATTTGTTGTTGTAGAGGCAAAGATGTTTAGTCCTTTTAAAAAAGGAGTGAAAAATGCCAAAGAGTATAACCAAGTAGCTAGAACTATTGCTTGTATGTGTAATGTTGTTGCAAATTCAGGACAGAATATTGAAGACATAGATGTATCCTTTTTTACGATAATACCCAAAGGTCAAGAAGATAAAATAGCCTCATTTAAAGGTTTTAATAGATGTGATTGTATAAAGAATATAATAAAAGATAGATATGAACAATATAGTAGTAGACTAGACTATAATGATAAAAAGAATTGGTATGACAATAATTTTCTTCCACTTTGTGAAAAATTATTTGGTGGTAAAGAATCGCTAAAATTGCTATTTTGGGAAGATATAATTAAGTTTATAAAAGATAATGACCAAACAGGTTATGGGGAGTCATTAGAAAAATTTTACGATGAGTGCTATAAGTATAATAATCCTGAAAATAGAAAGAAAAAATAGTATTTTGTTTATATCTTTTTATAAAAAAATCCCCTCCAATGAGAGGGGAAAATAATTTTAATAGTTTTTCTTAACTTCTATCTTTCTGTTTAAAAGCCTCTATTCCAACTTGCAAGCCAAATAGATTTATAAATCCGCCTGCATCCTTATGGCTATAGTTTGCACCTGTGGTAAATGATGCCAAATCTTCACTGTATAGTGAGTATTTTGACTCCTTTCCTGCTACAATTATATTTCCTTTATATAGAACAAGCTTGATAGAGCCATCGCCATACTTCATAAGCTCTCTTGCAAAGAGTTCAATTGAGTGTCTTAGGTTTGTGAAGTACTTTCCATTATACACAAGGTCTGCATATTGTGGAGCAATTGAATTTAGCATACGAAGAGCATCTTTATCAAGAATCATAGAGCGAAGCTCTTGCAAAGCTGCATAGAGAATTGTTCCGCCTGGAGTCTCATAGACGCCATGACTCTTCATTCCAACAAGTCTGTTCTCCAAAATATCTGCTCTGCCAACACCGTTTTCAGCAGCTGCTTTGTTTAGATATTTAAGGAGAGATACTCCATCCATCTTTTTTCCATCTATTCCAACAGGGAAGCCCTTTTCGAAGTTTATAGTAAGCTCAAACTCCTTGTCTGGTGCATCTTTAGGAGATTTGCTTAATGTAAACATCTCCTCATTAGGCCTGTTTATTAGATCCTCAAGCTCGCCGCCCTCATGGCTAATGTGCCAAATATTTCTGTCACGAGAGTATATCTTTGTCTCAGAGATATTTCCAAGCGGAATATTTTTTGACTTTGCATATTTTATAGCCTCCTCTCTTGAAGAAATATCCCATATCCTCCATGGAGCAATCACTTTTAGATCAGGTGCAAGTGCTTTATAGGTCAATTCAAACCTAACTTGATCATTTCCCTTACCAGTACAGCCATGACTTACTGCATCGCACCCCTCTTTTAGTGCGATTTCAACCTGCTTTTTTGCTTGAAGCGGTCTTGCAATAGATGTTCCTAAGAGATATTTATTTTCATAGGTTGCTCCAATCATAGCCATTGGAAATATATAGTCCTCAACAAGCTCTTTTGTAGCATCTATTAAATAGAATTTTGATGCTCCAGTCTTTTTTGCCTTCTCTTCAAGCCCAGAAGTCTCCTCCTCTTGACCGACATCGATACATATCGCAACAACCTCAGCTTCATAGTTATCTTTTAACCATGGTATAATAATGGAGGTATCAAGCCCTCCAGAGTAGGCAAGTGCTATCTTCTTTATATCTTTTTTCATAGTGGAAACTCCTTTAAAATAAGAAAAAACAATTATTTAAGCTGATAATATCAATATCAAAGAATAGTGTCAATAGAAAGATAATTGTTTAATATTTGCATTTTAGTAATTTCACTATATAAATTTTGACACTGAAATATATATTTGTTATACTCCTCTCCATGTTACTATATATCGATTATCCAAGCTGGCTTAAGCCTGAAATTTTTAGTTTTTTAAATATTGGTCCAAGCAATCCGCTCTACAACCTAAAGTGGTATAGCTTTATGTATATTGTCGCTCTCTTCTTGTCATATGTTCAAGCAAATGTGATGATAAAGCTTGAGAACTATAAGATGACAAAAAAATCTATTGAAGAGATCTACTTTTGGGCTATTGTTGGTATGATTCTTGGCGCAAGAATCTTTTTCTGTATTATCTATGATTTTGGCTACTATATTCATCACCCTTTGGAGATACTTATTCCTATTAGAGATGGCGTTTTTATAGGTTTTCAAGGGCTCTCATATCATGGCGGTGCGATTGGAATATTTTTAGGAATATTGATTAGCTCAAGGTCACTAAAAATTAATTTTAGAGATCTTTGTGATGTAATATTTCCTTCAATTCCGCTTGGCTATACCTTTGGCCGTATTGGTAATTTTATAAATGGAGAGCTATATGGAAGGGTTACAGCCTCTCCAATAGCAGTTCTATTTCCAAATGCAGAGAAGCTTCCACTTACACTTCCAGATGTAACTAATGTTATATCGAAGCTTGGTTGGAATGTTGATGTTGCTGCAAACACAGTAACGAACAGTGCAGGGGAGGTTATAAATAACGTCCTTGGCAAAATAGCGCTTAATGGCAATATAGTTACAGCGATAAACCTTCCGCGCCATCCATCTCAGCTCTATGAGGCTCTTTTTGAGGGTATCTTTATATTTCTCTTGATGTGGTTTGTATTGAGAAAGTTTAAGCCTTTTAAGGGCGTTAGAGCTCCAATATATCTTGCAAGTTATGGAGTTGTTCGCTTTATTTTAGAATTTTTTAGACAGCCTGATATGCAGTTTGCTGATGTTAGTGCCAATAAATTTACTGGTTATATAGTTGGTCATATAAGTATGGGGCAGATCCTTTGCCTTATTATGATTCTGGTTGCGGTTATTAGCTATATATATCTATACTATTTAGATAAAAAAGAGAAAGCTTCTTTAGTCAAGAAAAAATAGCAGGCTAATATATTCAATTAAAAAAGATACCTTGTTCTCTGGTATCTTTTTTTAATGTTTCTATGATTTTATTAGCTAGATAATATTTTTTATAATAGTGAAAGTTTTCTATTTGTTTCTCTCTTTAATTAATATCACGTATTGCATATAAAAAAAGGAATCAAGTAAAAACCTGATTCCTTCCAATCTCCTCCGGAGAGGCTCGAACTCCCGACCTAATGGTTAACAGCCATCCGCTCTACCGACTGAGCTACAGAGGAATATTAACTTCCAATGATTATTTAAATATCATTTTTATCTCTTTTAGTCAATATATTTTATCAAAAAAAATTTTTATTTTTTTGATATTTTTTTATTTTTATGTGCCACGTCCTTTCTGACAGATATCTTATACAAAAAAGTATTACCTTTCTAATTTTATATGGCCGTAAGCTCAATAGAAAAACCAACCAAGCTAAACTTATGTTTTTTAAATTATTCTCATTATCAAACTTCCAATGTTGTAGACCAAAAATGTAACTACATACGCAACAACCATATATAGGGTAAATGAGAATGCCACCCACTTGAAAGAGCCAAGCTCCTGTTTTATAACAGCAAGAGTTGCTATACATGGCAGATAGAGCAGTACAAAGATCATAAAACAATATGCAATAAATGGATTTAGATGAGGATCTTTTTGCAGTGCCTCCCTTAATGAGTCTTCAGTGTCGGTCTGTTTATATATTGTTCCAAGTGTAGAGACAACAGCCTCTTTTGCAGCAAGTCCTGAAATTAGGGCTATTCCCATCTTCCAGTCGAAACCAAGCGGTTTTAATGCTGGCTCTATCGCTTTACCTGCGATTGCAGCAGCACTTGCTTCAAGGTCATCAAAGCCCCTCTCTTCATTAACTTTTGTTTCTACTAATAGTTCTATATCTTCTGGACTGGAATCTGGATTATCGTTTTGAATTTGCATCTCCATATTTGATGCCAACTCTCCATAATATTCATCACTCTTATTGCTCTTTGGGAAGTTTGTTAAAAACCACATTAAGATTGATGCAGCAAGAAGTATTGTTCCAGCCTTTTTTAGATATATAAGAGTCTTTTGCCACATGTGTGTCAATACACCTTTTATTGTTGGAAATCTGTATGGAGGAAGCTCCATTACAAAAGGTGTTGACTCTCCTTTGAATATCGATTTTCTTAATAGGAAAGCAATTCCAACTGCAACGACTATTCCTATCAAATATATCGAAAATAGAATATTGCCCGCAGCAGCTTTTGAGAAGAATGCACCTATAAGAAGTGTGTATACTGGCAGTCTTGCACCGCAGCTCATAAATGGTATAACAAGTGAAGTTACTATTCTATCTTTTTCACTTCGTAAAACTCTAGTACCCATAATAGCAGGAACAGCACAACCAAAACCCGACATTAAAGGAATAAAAGAGCGGCCATGCAGCCCAATTTTGTGCATTATCTTATCCATCAGGAACGCAGCACGCGCCATATAACCACTATCTTCAAGTATTGATATCAAGACAAATAGTATTACTATGTTTGGAACAAAGACCAGCATACCACCAACTCCGCCAATAACGGCATCAACAACAATATCTCTAATGATGTTTTCTGGCATATAGTGCATGGCAATATCACTTAGGAAACCAAAGAGAGCCTCCATCCACTCCATAAAGAGACCACCGATTGTAAAAGTCAGTTGAAATATTGCCCATACAATTACAAAAAATATTGGAAGAGCAAGCTTATTGTGAAGCAATATCTTATCGATAGCTTCAGTAGTCCCTATTTTATTATCCTCTTTTTTTACAGTGACACACTCTTCTATAGCCCCATGAATATAGGCATATCTTTGTTCACTAATTACCTCATCCGATCTCTCTGCAAAGTGTCCCTTTATCCATATTCTGCTCAACTCAAGCTGTTTTGAGAGCCTCTCATAATCAGTATGATCTTTTATAATAGTCTCTACTTTAGAGTCTCTCTCCAATAATTTTACAGCAACCCATCTTGCATTATATCTGTCAGAAAAAATTGTATCTGTATTAATGATATTTTCAAGTTTTTTTATTTCAGTTTCAAGCTCTTCACCATAATTGACCCTTATTTTCTCTTTTTTTATAGTTTTATCTCTCTCTTTTTCAACTGTCGCTATTATAGCATCAAGAAGATCTGTGAGCCCCTCATTTCTTCTTCCAACAGTCTTTACCATAGGAATGCCTATAAGATCAGAAAGAAGTTTTGTTTTTATATTTATGTTTTTATCCTCTACCTCATCCCACATATTTAGAGCAATAACCATTGGGACATCAAGCTCCTCTATTTGCATAGATAGATTTAAATTTCTCTCTAGGTTTGTTGCATCAACAACATCGACAACCAGATCAGGTTTTTTATCTATTATAAAATCCCTTGCAACCACCTCATCAAGAGAGTAGGCACTAAGGCTATATGTTCCGGGGAGGTCATAAATATATATAGAGTAATTTTTGTAAGATAATTTTCCCTCTTTTATCTCAACTGTAACACCAGAGTAGTTACCCACATGCTGATTTGAACCTGTAAGTGCATTAAATATTGTTGTCTTTCCAGCATTAGGATTTCCAGCAATTGCTATGCGGATTTTTTTTGATTTATCAGCCCTATCATCTACTTTACGTTTTATATTTTTGTTTCCATTCATATCAAAGACATGCTCTTCTTCTCTCTCTTTTTCATATTTGATAGACTGGTTAGCATCATCTTCTGCAAGTTTTGAAGCATCAATCTTTTCTACTATAATTCCTCTGGCCTCATTTTTTCTAACAGATACAAAATAGCCTCCTAAATCAAGTTCAATAGGATCTCCAAAGGGAGATTTACGAACAACAGTCCCCTTTATTCCTTTATTGAAACCCATATCAATAAGTCTCTTTTTTAATTCACTGTTATCTATATCAAGTTTGATTATTCTAAATGATTCTCCTATCTTTAATTCAACCAGCTTAAACATAAAATCTCCTTAATTTATTTTTTATTGACCAACGTTCGTAAGAGTAATGTTAAATTTTTTTTTACGCAATCTAAACAGGGCAGGTCAAGAAAGGGTTTAATGCCCTCTATTTTTTTTGGTAAACTCTTCTATCTTTGATAAAGTTTCACTACTTAAGAAGTGTTCCATTTGACAGGCGTCCTTATCAGCACTATCTTCACTAACCTCTAAAATATCAATTAGAAATTCTTTTATCATATTATGTTTTTTTAATATCTCTTTTGCCTCTTTTAAGCCATCTTCAGTAAGCTCTATATATCCATACTTTTCTTGTGAAATTAAATTTTCATTTTTTAGTTCTTTCAGTGCTGATACAATAGATGGTTTTGTTACCTTTAGTTTGTCAGAGAGCTCTTTTACCCTGATACTTCTCTTCTCTAGGCTAATCATATAGATCGATTCCAAACAATCTTCTATGCTTTTTGTCATATGAGTATCCTTAAATAGTAGATAATATTTTTTAGTTTAATGATATTAACAATGTTAGCATAAACTAACATTCATGTCAATAAAAAAAATGCAAATCTTTTTTTGATCTGCATTTTTTTTTATAAATTAGTTATCTATAAACCATTCTCTTCATAATAGCTCTTTAGTGCATCTATAAAATCTTTAAATAGAGAGTTTGATTCATCTATTAGTTTCAAAATTTCATCATAATTATTTGTATTTGTAACCAGATCATTTATCTTCTTTTGATTTTCAAATATTTTTATTTGATAATCAAGTGCTTTTTTTAGATCGGGATCTTTCACCCTACCTCTTAAATCAATGAAAAAATCTTCCATAGATGAAAACTTATCTCTATTTTCGGAGAGATGCTTTTTCAATTCCTCATCTTTTTTTTCATAGCTATTCATTATTATCTGCATTTTTTCTAATAAATCGAATTCATCCCTCATGATATCAGAATCCAAAAAGTCAGTCATATCCATATCATAGTCATAATTGTAGGCTTGTGTTTGAGAAGTAGTGGTTTTGCTAGTATCATTTGAGCTATCTTTTTTAGTAGTTGTATCAGCCGTAGTATCCTTTCTTATAATTTTTGCATCAGTTGTTGAATCAGTTGTAATTATTTTGATTATAACATCACTTGTTGGATCAATTATATCTATCTCAATTACACTCTTTTTTGGTGGTATGGTTGTGGTCGTAGTAGAGGTTGTACCTTTTTGAGGTATCGTCGTGGTAGTTGTAGTGGAGCTTGAGGTTGTAGTTTGTTGTGGAATAGTGGTGGTTGTTGATGTAGTAGAAGATGTTGTTGTGGTTGCTGTTTTTATAATGGTTGCCATGTATATATAGTATTCATTATTATATTTGAAGAATGAGAATATTGTTTTGTCATCAGTAAGCAACAATTGTGTTTCAATATTTTTTTTATCAAAGCTTTTGCTTATATATTTAGTTATAGCATCTGAAGATATATAGTTTAACAAAGTATCTTTTTTATTTGCATCTGTAACAGAATAGAGGTTTGCTTTAAACTGATTAGACAGATATTCACTTAAGGTATTGACTCTCTTTATATGTTCTTTACTTGACATATTATATCTTCGAAAAAGCATAGAGCTTATCTTATCATTAGTCCCTTCAAGTACAATTAGATCATAGTTCCAGCTATCATTTATGTTTTGAGGCTTTGTTCTTACTAGAAAATTGTCCGTTTTGTCATATTGGGTATTATTTTTTTGAAAATCATTAAAACCTGTTCCAAGTCTATGAATATCAGTTAGCCTAGTCGGCATTTGTGCAAAAAGAGACATAGTAAAAAAAACAAAGAAGAAAATAGCTACTCTTTTCATATAAAAAGCTCTCCAAATACTTAAAGTTTGTTTACAAAAAATTATATCACAAAGTGCGACTTTTTACTAACGAATTAAATAGAAATATTATTTTCTATTTTTATTTTTAATAAATGGCAGCTTGCCACCAGCTAGTATTAATTCTCTGTCATTATTTGATAGAGATGTCTTTAGCATTACTTTTTTTCCGCCTATATTAGCCTCTATTAATGATGCACCTTTTGTAATTTGCTCTTTTATATTTGGAATAGTTATCTTGTCATCAAATTTTATTGCATCATAATCGGTTGGATTCTCAAATGTGAATGGAATAATTCCAAAGTTTATCAAGTTTGCCATATGAATACGCGCAAAAGACTTTGTAATTACGGCAACAACTCCAAGATACCTAGGAGCTAAAGCAGCATGCTCTCTTGATGATCCCTGTCCATAGTTCTCTCCAGCAATTATAACTCCAACTTTCGCCTCTTTTGCTTTTTTATGAAAGTCAGTATCGATACTTCCAAATGTGAACTCGCTGATTTTAGGAATATCAGATCTGAATGGAAGAACCTTTGCTCCCGCAGGTAATATGTGGTCGGTAGTGATATTGTCAGCAACTTTTATTACAACCTTTGCCTCTATATTATCACCTAAAGGCTGGAAGTTTGGTATTGGTTTAATTCCAGGTCCACAAATGATCTCAACATCTTTGCCATCAGCTGCTGGAGCTATTATCATATTGTCATTAGTATCAAATTTTTCTGGGAACTTAAAATCAAGATCAATGTCAAGGGTTGTAGGATCTGTTATCTTTCCAGTTAGGGCACTTGCTGCTGCTGTCTCTGGGCTAATAAGATAGACCCTGCCATCAGCAGTTCCACTCCTTCCTTCAAAGTTCCGATTGAATGTCCTTAAGCTTATACCAGCTGAATTTGGTGCTTGCCCCATTCCAATGCATGGGCCACAGGTAGACTCCAATATTCTAGCCCCTGCCTCTATCAGTCTTGTTAGTGTGCCATCTTTTGATATCATGGTAAGCACCTGTTTTGAGCCGGGTGAGATTACAAGTGATACATTTGGAGCAACTGTTTTTCCTTCAAGAATTTTTCCTACAATCCATAGATCGCGATAACTTGAGTTTGTACAGCTTCCAATTGCCACTTGAGTTATTGGTACATTGCTTATTGTTGAGACCCTCTCTACATTATCAGGGCTATGTGGCATAGCAGCCAATGGAATTAGCTTGTTCAAATCTATCTCGATGACTTCATCATACTTTGCATCAGCATCTGCAGAGAGAGCTGTAAAATCCTTTTCTCGCCCCTCCATCTTTAAGAAATCGAGAGTCATCTCATCAGATGGGAATATTGATGTTGTTGCTCCAAGTTCTGCCCCCATATTTGTTATGGTTGCCCTCTCTGGAACACTTAAAGTTTTTACACCATCACCGAAGTACTCAAATATAGCTCCAACACCACCCTTAACACTCTTTAACCTTAGGACTTCGAGGATTATATCTTTTGCACTGACCATCTTTTTAAGTTTTCCACCCAACTTTACACCAATTACCTTTGGAACTTTTAGGAAAAATGGTTCGCCTGCCATTGCACAGGCAATATCAAGTCCACCAGCTCCAATTGCGATAACACCCATTCCTCCAGCTGTGGGGGTATGAGAGTCAGAGCCTAATAGTGTTTGTCCCGGCTTTGCAAACCTCTCAAGATGTACTTGATGACATATTCCATTTCCAGCCTTTGAAAAATATATTCCATACTTATTTGCAACACTTTGCAGATATAGATGGTCATCCATATTGCGGTTGTCAGTCTGCAGTGTATTGTGGTCAACATAGCTTACGGATATATCAGTTCTAACTCTTGGCAACTCAAAAGCCTCAAATTGAAGGTATGCTAAAGTCCCTGTTGCATCTTGTGTCAAGGTTGAATCAATTCTGATACCGATCTCCTCGCCATACTTATAGGTGCCAGCAACTAAATGTTTTTCTAAAATTTTTTGAGTTAGAGTTTTCATCTTATATATCCTTAAATAATTAAAATTGAGAAATTTATACCATATATACAGAAAAAACTCAAGTCATATCATTTGTCAAATATATCTCTTAAATTTTAAGATAAAAAGTATTATTAAATAAGTACACTCTATTTTAAAATAAAAAATATATTTTTTTTTGAAAAAAAATGCTCTTTGTTGACAAAGGGGGAGTTATGATATATTCTTAATAAAGAATGAACTACGATGATATAAATTCAAAGTACCTTAATTATAGAAAAGTCATAAATAGGGTCTATAATATTTTAGTTATAGTTATAAGCTCTCTTTTTATAGTATGCCTTGGGTTTCTTCTATTTAGAGACTCCTTTAGATTGCAGTATCTTATACCAAAATACTATGTTGAAATAATCTTTCTTTTTGCTACAGGCTATTTTTTATATAGCTTTAGATATGATGTCTCCAGCACCAGAATCAGTTTTAACTCCTTTATAATTTATTGTGCAAATAATATCCTAAAAGAGAGTGGAACATTTCAAAATATCTCACTTATATTTCTATTTGCATTTTTGTATATTACCTCTCAATATATAGTAGAACTTATTTTGGCTAGAAAGTTTGTCTTCGATAAGCTTATTGACTATCTGATGAAGGTTATTCTTTGGGGAGTGCTGATTTTTGTCTATAATTTGATTTTTGTACTCTTTCACTTTAATATAAAAAACCTTGATATAAATGTTATAAATATATTAATTATTTTTATTGTTATAATATCTCATTCACTCATAAAATCTCTATTTACTTTTATAGAGTCTTTTTCTAATAATAAGCAGGCAAAATCTATTACACAGTATGTTATCTATCTTTTAATAGAGGCCTTTTTAATACTTTTTGCAATAATAATAGGAAGTATTTATCAAAAAATTGGTATCCTATCCACAGCTATATTGGTGATATTTTTTGCACTTGTTGTAATATTTGCTAAGTTTTTAATTCACTACAACTATAATCTTGAAATCCTCTTTACGCTCTCCTACTTCCTTAGAACAACACCAGTTAGGTTCTCATTTTATAGAACAATAAAGCCATTTGATGTCTTAAGTAAAACCACAAAAGAGCTTATATTTGTTGTTTTTGATGATTATGATGGAAGGGACAAACTTAATTTAAAATTTATAAAGATAAAAAAAGATTTTCTCTCCACCATAATTGGCATAGAAGATGTCAAAGAGCGTTTTGAAGAGTTGAAACCAATAATCGAAAATTCGAAAAGGGTCGTTTTTTGCAGATTCAAAAGAGATAATTTTGAAAAAATAGATATCTTCTTTGTTTTTCGTGTTCTAAATCGTAAGATAAAAAAGATAGATGAGAGGACATCAATAAAATCCCCATTGGAACTTAAAGAAGACTTTTTTAATCTTGATTTTTTTTAAGCCTTTTGATACTCTTATAATGTCATTTTATATTTAAAATATATATAATCTTCGTAATTTTTTTTATAAATTATTATATTATTTAATAATTTAAACTACCCTACCTATTTAAGGTGTTTTAACAAAAAAATTAGAGGGCTAGAATGAGTGATTATAGTAATAAAGAACAACTTTCTAATGGTTTTAGTAAAGTGCAAAGTATAGAAAATGGTAATAAGTGGGGTATTATTGATAAATTAGGTATAAAGATAGTTCCTATTAAATATGATGATATAGGAAATTTTTATGAAGGATTTATAAAAGTTAAAATTAATGGTAAATGGAGATTTCTTGATGAAAAAGGTAATCCATTATCCACTAACTCTTATGATGATGTAGGTAATTTTAAAAACGGACTAGCTAAAATTAGACATAAAAATATATGGGGGTTTATTGATAATGAAAAAGGCCGTGAGAAAATATCTCCTAAATATATTGAAGTAGGGGATTTTATTGATGGATTAGCAAGGGTCAATCTTAATGGTAAATGGGGAATTATTGATAAAATAGGAAAAACAATAATTCCTATTAAATATAATGAAATAGGTTCTTTTTCTGAAGGCTTAGCAAAGGTTAAAATCGGTGATAAGTGGGGTTTTATTAATAATGAAGCTATAGAGATAATTTCTATTAAATATGATGAGGTATGGGATTTTTCCGAAGGCTTAGCAAAAGTTAGAAATAGATGTAAACTAGGAAATGTTAGTTCTATAAAACATGATTATAAAACAAGTAAAACACATAAAGGTATAAATTCTTATGATAAATGGAATTTTACTGATGGAGCTGGAGAATCTATATATGTAGATAAATATGGATTTATAGATAAAATGGGTAAAGAGGTGGTTTCTCTTGATTATGATTATGTAGGCAATTTTTCTGAAGGATTGGCAAGAGTTTATATTAATAAAAAATGTGGTTTTATTAACAAAAAAAATGAGCTTATCGTTCTTTTTAAGTATGATGATTCGGAAGATTTTTTCGAGGGATTAGCAAAAGTTAAAATTAATGATAAGTGGGGCTTTATTGATAAAACAGGTAAAGAAATAATTGATGTTAAATATAATGAAATAGGCTCTTTTTCCGAAGGATTGGCTAGAGCAAAGCTAAGTGCTAAATGGGGTTTTATTAATAATAATGGTGATGAAATATGTTATTTTATATATGATAAAGTAGGAGATTTCTCCGAAGAATTAGCAAAAGTTAAATATAATGGTAAATGGGGTTTTATCGATAATAAAGGTCAAAAAAGAATTCATTTTATATATGATGATGTGGAAGATTTTAAGAATGGATTATCAAAAGTTAAAATATTTGATAAATGGAGAAATATTTATAAAATAGATCCAGTAATAATTCCTATTATATATGATGAAGTGGGTATATTTAGGGATGAATTAGCTAGGGCTAAATGTAAAAATAGGTGGGGCTTTGTCAATTGTAAGGGAGAAACAATAATTGACTTTATTTATGATGATGCAGGAGATTTTTCTGAAGGATTAGCTGCTGTTAAATTTGGTGCTAAATGGGGTTTTATTGATAATAAAGGTCAAAAAAGAATTCATTTTATATATGATGATGTAGAAGGTTTTAAGAATGGGTTATCAAAAGTAAAGACTATTATTGGAGCAACTCTTTCTGAAAATAAGTTTTATTCAAAAAAAAATAATTATAAATGTTCATTTATTGATAAAAATGGTAGAGAGATAGTATATTCTAATTATAATAAAGTGGAAGAATTTTCTGAAAGCTTAGTTAGTGAATATAATGGTAAGTTTGGAATTATAAATAGTATAGGAGAACAAATAACTGATTTTATTTATGATGATGCAGGAGATTTTTCTGAAGGATTATTAGATGTTGAAAGTAATGGCAAATGGGGTTTTGTTGACAAAAATGGTAAAGAGGTAATTCCTATTATTTATGATGATGTAGGCAATTTTTCTGAAGGATTGGCAAGAGTTTATAGCAATAGAAAATGGGGTTTTATTAACAAGAAAAATGAGCTTATAATTCCTTTTCAATATGATGATGCAGAAAATTTTTCTGAAGGATTAGCTGCTGTTAAATTTGGTGCTAAATGGGGTTTTATAGATCAAACAATTCTACCTAAAACTTGAAGTAGAAGATTTTTTTAATCTTGATTTTTTTTAAGCCTTTTGATACTCTTATAATGTCATAATTTTTTTATAAACTTACAACTTACTATCTTTAACTCAATATATATGGAGATTTTTTATGAAAGACTATAGAAGTAAAATAACAACTGGCGGAAGAAACAGAGTATCATCACGTGCTTTGTGGAGAGCCAACGGAATGAAAGATGAGGATTTTAATAAACCAGTAATAGCAGTCGTAAACTCATTTACCCAATTTGTTCCGGGACACTATCATCTTCGTGAAATAGGCAAGATGGTAAAAGAGCTTATTGATGCAAATGGTGGTTTTGGCGTTGAGTTTAATACAATTGCTATCGATGATGGAATTGCAATGGGACATGAGGGAATGTTATACTCGTTGCCATCAAGGGAGCTTATCGCTGATAGTGTTGAATATATGGTTAATGCACATCAGGCTGATGCAATGATATGTATTCCAAACTGTGATAAGATAATACCTGGCATGATGTTGGCTAGTATGCGCCTTAATATCCCAACAATTTTTATATCTGGCGGGCCAATGGAGACTGGTGTTCTAAACGGAGAGAAACATGACCTCTCAACAGCAATGAAGCTTGGCGGTGATGAGACTGTATCAAACGAGATGCTGCTTGCTGTTGAAAAAATTGCCTGTCCAACATGCGGAAGCTGCAGCGGAATGTTTACTGCAAATTCTATGAACTGTCTGACAGAGGCACTAGGCTTAGGCCTGCCTGGGAATGGTACACTTCTTGCGACACATGCTTTAAGAAAAGAGCTATATGTTGAGGCATGCAAGAGAATAGTTGAGATGACAAAAGATTACTATCATAATGATAATGATAAAGTTTTACCTCTCTCTATAGTAACTAGAGAGTCTGTTATGAATGCGATGACACTTGATATAGCAATGGGTGGCTCTTCAAATACTGTTTTACACCTCTTGGCTGTTGCTAATGAGGCAAAGGTAGATTTTTCTATGAAAGATATTGATATACTATCAAGAAGCATACCTACCTTATGTAAAGTTGCTCCATCTTCAACATATCATATTGATGATGTTAATAGGGCTGGGGGTATATTTTCGATTTTAGGCGAGCTTTATAAAAAGAACTTGTTAAATAACAATTGTATGACAGTTACAGGCAAGACTATAGAGGAGCTTGTAAAAGAGAATGATATAAATGGTGGTTATAGTGAGCTTACTGAAAAAGCTAAAATGAGAGCCCTTGCTGCACCTGGGGGGGTAAGAAATCTAATAGGCATGTCACAATCTAATATGTATGACAATGCCGATCTTGATAGAGTAACTGGCTGTATAAGAGATATTGAACATGCATACAGCAAAGAGGGCGGACTTGCTGTACTCTTTGGAAATATTGCACTTGAGGGGGCTATTGTAAAGACCGCAGGTGTAGATGAGTCAATCTATAATTTCAAAGGGACAGCAAAAGTATTTGACTGTGAAAAAGATGCAAGCAGTGCAATTCTTGCAAACAAGATAGATAAAGGTGATGTTGTTGTAATTCGCTATGAGGGACCAAAGGGTGGGCCTGGTATGCAGGAGATGCTCTATCCAACAACATATTTAAAATCAAAGGGGCTTGATAAGTTTTGTGCACTTCTCACCGATGGAAGATTTAGTGGTGCGACATCTGGCTTAAGCATTGGTCATGCCTCACCTGAAGCAGCATTAGGCGGAACTATTGCTTTAGTGAATGATGGAGACACAATAGAGATATCAATTCCAAATAGAACAATAAAACTTCTTGTCTCTGATGAGGAGTTATCAAAGCGAAAAGATTTAATCTTAAAAAATGGCGGATACAAACCAAAGAGAGATAGAGAAGTAAGTAATGCCCTAAAGATATACTCTATGTTTGCAACAAGTGCCTCCAAGGGAGCATCGAGAGACATAACAAAAATAGAGCAATAACCTATTATTATCTAAATAATTTTCTCAAATTTATAATTTATTAGGTTGTATAAAATTTGTCTCGAGTTGTATAATTATTAGAAATATGGAGTGTAAAAATGACACCAGCAAAAGCAATAATAGATCTAAAAGCATTTCGTAACAATATTGAGGTTATAAGAGAAATTTTGCCAGATAATAGGATAATTCTACCTGTTAAGGCAAATGCTTATGGGCATGACAGTTTAATAATAGCAAAAGAGGCCATGAAAGTTGGTGTTGAATATCTTGCTGTCTCAAGGGTTGATGAGGGAGTCTTTTTAAGAGAGAATGGTATAGATGCAAAAATAATAGATCTTGGTATTGAGTTTGATTCTAATATAAAAACAGCAATTGAAAATGATATTGAGCTCTCTGTCTCATTTTTTACTAATTTAAAAGAGATAAATGATAGTGCTGAATCTATGAATAAAAAGATACCTATTCATCTAAAAGTTGATACAGGTATGGTGCGTCTTGGTATGCCAAGTGATGATATAGAGAGTGCTGCAAGGTATATAAAAAGCTCAAATAATCTTGAGTTTAAGAGTTTTTATACACATTTTGCGAAGAGTGATAGTGATTTGGACTATACCAACTATCAATTAAAACAATTTTTATATATCAAAAAAGATCTTGAAGAGAAGAGGCTTGTACCAGAATTTTATCATACTCATAATTCTGCTGCTATTATAAGAAGAGTTCCTACAGATAAAACCTTCTATATAAGGCCAGGAATAATAGCTTATGGTTACTCTTCATATGTCAATATGGATAAAAATGATGTTCTTGGTTTAATCCCTGTTATGACCCTTGAATCTAAAGTTATTAATATAAAAAAGATAAAAAAAGGGACTGGCATTAGCTATAACCATAAGTATGTAGCAGAAAAGGATACATTTATAGCTACCATTGCTTTGGGTTATGGAGATGGGATTCAGAGAAATTTAACTAATAGACTTATTGTTAAGATAAATGGAGTCTCCTATAAACAGGTTGGAACTATAACTATGGATCTTATGATGATAGAGGTTGACAGTAGAGTAAAGATTGGAGATACAGTCTATGTATTTGGAAATAAAGAGCATTGCCACTATGATGCTCTCGATTTGGCTAATCTAACAGAGACCATAAGTTATGAGATAACAACAAGTATAATAGGAAGGGTTGAGAGGGTAGGGAAAAATTGGCTCTTTTGAAATTAATGTATTATAATTTGTATATAAAAAAATATACATTAGGAGATTGTTTTAATGAAAAATTGGGAGATAATATTTGCTATAGTTGTTATGGTTATAGTTATTGTTTATATGGTTAGATTTATATATAGAAAATTAAAAAAAACAAATTGCAACTGCGAGGGCGGTTCAAAGTGTGATGGGTGCGATTTTAGTGAAAACTGTTCTGACTATAATCAGAAGAGTGATGCTGATAATGTGGATAAAGATAAAAGCAATATAGATGATAAATAGCTCTGTTTAAGGTAAAATAATTGTGTACAATTTAAAGAGTAAAAGAGATATTAGTAATGAACTCTCTGTGTCAGTTGCGACCATAGATAACTGGATAAAAACTGATCTGATTGCCCAACCATCTAACGGCTCTCTTTTTAATGAGAGTGAATATAATAAAATATTGTCCTCTATAAAAAACAGTGACAGCAAATTGAGGGGTAGAGCAAACCGCTCAAGAATTGATAAGAGCTTCATAACATATCTAGGCATTACAGATAGCAGAGTAAAAGAGCTTATTAATAGTGCAGTTTCAATCCACAGAGATAATAATTTAAAAATAGGGGAGACTATTTTTGCTCTCTCTTATAATATTCTAAAAAATAATAATTTAATAACAGATGATTGTTTAACCAATCCTAAAACGAAATTGGATTTTTTTATTAACTCATGGAATATGAGAATAAAAAATTCAAAAGTAATTTCGCTATATTCACCTCTAAATATTTTTGATTTTGAAAATGATTTTTTGGGAGCCTTTTACCAATCTATTCAAAGTCTATCGACTAAGTCAAAACTTGGCTCGTTTTATACACCTAGTGAACTGCTCTTTGATATAGGTATAGAAAAAGATAAGAGAGTTTTGGACCCATGCTGCGGAAGCGGCAATATTCTTATGAATGTCTTGTCAAAAGAGCATTTGCCTGAGAATGTATTTGGCTTTGATATTGATGAGACAGCAATAAAAATATGCAAAGTGAACTTAGCACTCTATTTTAAAGATGTGGATATGAAATCTAACATAGAAAAAAGAGACCTGATTTTTGAAAAGAAAAATAGTAGTGAGAAGTATGATTTTATAATTACAAATCCGCCATGGGGGAGTAAGTATAAGAGGGATGATAAAGAGTATCTGATAAAAGCACACTCTGATATATCAACAAGTGAATCTTTTTCGATATCATTATATAACTCATTCAAAAAATTGGCTCATGATGGAGAGCTTATATTTTTTCTGCCATACTCATTTTTAAATGTAGCTGCACACAGAAAAATAAGAGAGTATGTAATTAATCAAAAAAAAGAGATTAGGATATATCTACTTGGCAATGCTTTTAAAGGAGTTATGTCAGAGTCAATTAGAGTTCATATTAATAACAATATTGTTTCTGATAAGATTGAAATAGTATCAAAATCCAAAAATAGTTCAGCTATATTTTTTGATAAGATAGAGTCTCCATATTTCATAATAGCAGCCACATCACTCAATAATGAACAAAAAATAGTAAATAAAACATATAAACATAAACATTTCACTTTGAAGGGGAAATGCGATTTTGGACTTGGCATAGTAACTGGCAATAACAAAAATCATATAACAACATATTTTGATGAAACAAAAGAGCCTATTTTTCGCGGAAGGGATATTCTCCCATTTAAATATTCCAAGCCGCACTGCTTTATTAAGTTATCGCCAAATCAGTATCAGCAGACTGCACCAATTGGATATTATAGACAAAAAAAAGTTGTTTATAGGTTTATATCAGATAGAATTGTATGTGCTTTGGATAATGAAAATCATCTAATACTAAACAGTGCAAATCTTTTTATTCCAAGAGTTGACTACCCATTTGAGACTATCATGTGCCTCTTTAATTCAAAACTCTATTCATATATATATAGAAAGAAGTTTCACTCAAAGAAAGTTTTGCGCTTTCATTTGGAATCACTGCCTATTCCTGTTTTTAATGATGATGTCCATAAATTGTTTTATGATATATATTGTGGTATGATTGATAGCAGTCTCTCTATTGATGTTTTGGATATACTTGTCTATAAAGTATTTAAACTATCAAAAAAAGAGATATCTGTAATAGAAAAAGAGTTCAATAAAAAATGTAAAAAAGAGTTTTCTATCATATAAATTTAATATTTTTTATCGCAATATTTTTATATAATGTGTTTAATAAGTTGTAAAAAATCCAATTTTGTTGTATCTTTTTGTTGACTATTTTTATAGTAGATTAAGGAGTTTTTTGTGGTAATTGGTTATAGTTTTGAAGAATTGCTTAATTTTATTGTGAGCTTGGAAGATGAGGGTGATAGATTATATACAAAGTTAGCTGAGAAATTTAATAAAGACAAAGAGCTAAAAGATTTTTTTCTCTATCTGGCAGATCAAGAAAAACATCATAAGATAAAATTTCAAGAGATGCTCTCAAAGTTTGTTGATGATAGTAAAGCTAAAAATATAGATCTCTCTGATGAATATTATAATTATATAAATGCTTTTGTTGCTGAAGTTTTTAAGGATAATGATCAAGATTTAAAGTTTGATGATCTAAAATCATCAATAAATTTTGCAATGAAAAAAGAGCTTGATTCAATAAATTTATATTCAAATTTCAAAGCTCTATTAAGTGAAGATCAAAAAGAGCAGATAGATTTAATAATAGAGGAGGAGAGAAAACACTTTCTCTCTCTATTTACTTTAAAAAATAGAAGTTAGCCTATAAATTATGATAAAACTCCTCTTTTTTGATGTTGATGGAACACTTTTTGACTCTCTTGGTGATATATCTGCCTCTGTAAATCATGCACTAAAGATAGCTGGGATTCCGCCTTTGGATATAGATATTATAAAAGGTTTTACAGGCGATGGTTCTAAAGCCCTTATAAGAAAGAGTCTTATGTCATACTATAATGATGAGGCTGTTGTAAAACAGCATATGCCTAATGTTATGCACTCATATATGGAATATTACAAAAGCCATGCAACAGACTATACCTCTCTCTATCCTAATGTTCTTTCAACATTAGATAGACTTAATACAATAAATATAGTTTTCACAAACAAGCCTTTGGTCTTGACAGAGAGACTTATTGCTGGATTTGATATATCAAAATATTTCAAAAAGGTAGTAGCTCCAGAGACCTATGGTGTTAGAAAGCCTGACCCTCTGCCAATAATCGAAATTTTAAAAGAGTATTCAATTGATTCAAGTGAAGCTATGATAGTTGGAGACTCAAAGTATGATATGCTTTGTGGACAAAATGCTAATATAAAAAGCTGTTTTGCCTCTTTTGGATACAGTAAAATTGACGAAATTCCATCATATGATTTTATTATAGATGATTTTAGCGAAGTGCTAAATATTATAAATTAAAGGAGACAAAATTGCTTCCAATAAACATCAACATATTTTCACACTCAATAACAAATTATGAGGGAGTATATTTCTTCATTGCCATAGTTTTAGGTATTGTCTATTTTACATATCTATGTAAGCTGGACAATATTGATATAGAGGTAATGTATGAGGCCATTGCCATCTGTCTGATAGTTGCTCTTATTTCTGGCCGTCTATTCTCTTTTTTACTTTGGAATCCAAAAGCCTTTTTTAGTGATCCATCAATATTTTTTAAGCCATGGCATGGTGGAATTACTGTTGCAGGAGCTGTCTTTGGTGGGCTTCTTGCTGGCTTTATCTATGCAAAAGTTAAAAAGCTCAGCTTTTTTTACCATATGCGTTTTTTTATTCCAGCTATATTAGTTGGTCAAATTGTTGGCCGTTTTGGTTGTTTTTTGAATGGTGATGCATCAGGCAAGGCAACAACCTCTATATTTGGTGTTGTTTTCAATCCTGAAAGTATAGCATACAGCAATGCTGCAACTAGTTTCACCTCAAAACTCTCGCTGCCAGGAACACTACTTCACCCTACACAGCTCTATGATATTTTTGGTAATCTTATAATTTTTATTTTTCTGCTTCTTGCATGGAATAATGAGTGGATAAAGAGGCGTATGATCTGCTGGTATGCAATGGGTACGAGTCTTACAAGATTTGTTGTTGAGTTTTTTAGAAACGACACTGAGAGGTGGTTCTCTATATTTACGACAGGACAGCAGATATGTGTTGCTGGCTTTCTGGTTGGACTTACAATACTAATCTACTCTTTTTTTAATGAAGATGCTTTTGAGACAAAAGAGATAAATATTGCTAGGGTGAAACTTAAGAGTGCTAAAAAATAGTTCTCTATCAGAATTTTTAATAGAGGGTAATACCCTATGTTGACCTGCCTTGCTTGGCAATATGAAAACAAGTTTTCATATTTCTCTCACTCATTGGTCAATAAAAACCCTATATATGCCGAAATCATTAATAATTAGACCTCTCTATTTTTTAAGAAGGTGATTATGGCAAAAAGAAAGAGTACAAATAGTTCATTAAACTATTCAAAGAAAAAATCTACTCCTAGAAAAAAATCAAACAGTGGAAATAGAAAAGGTATAGGTTTTCTTATAGCTTTTCTTGTGATTTTTATAATAGTTGTTGTTATAAAGAGTAATGGCATTAACCCATTTAATAAAGAGGGCGGTTTTTTTAGTAAGCTTCACACAAATAGAGATATTGTTGAAAAAGATAATAGAAGGGATGATGATAAGAGTAAAACTACCATTAAAGATGATAGCAATAGTTTAAAAGTTAGAGATTCAAATATCTATTTTACTCTTATAAAAGATGACAATTTAATATTGACTCCTGTTCATAGATCAATCAGTTATATTGATAACCCTCTTGAAGAGACTCTGAAGATGCTTATGAAGGGGCCTACCTCTAATGAAGAGGATATGGACATTGTAACTAATATACCAGATATGACAGAGCTTAAATCTGTATCAATCAAAAATGATATTGCCTATTTAGATTTTTCTGATGAATTTGAATGGAATCAATATGGTAAGGAGTCTATTGAAAATCAGTTGAAGCAGATTGTCTATACAGCCACAGAATTTTCGAATATCAAAGGTGTTCAGTTTTTGATTGATGGAGAGATAAAAGAGTACCTTGGCGGAGATGGAATTATAATCAATAAGGCTCTCAAAAGAGGCGATTTTGATTGAGTTTTTTAGCTTTCTCTACCATCTCCCTTAATCCCTCTTCCTACATAGAAAGATGGAAAGTTACTAATTTGTTTCTATTTAAAAGCGAATGTGAATGTATAGACAAAGATTTTTGTATCACTTGTGTAACAAAAATCGATTCTATATATTCGCATTCGCTTTTAAATTAAGGTAGCAATCTTATATCTGTCTTATTTTAAACCAATTTTCTTACTTAAAACCGATTAGTTGAACTAAAAGAGTCTTATCAATATTGACAAAAACAAAAATAAATGATAACTATCTATTCTATATTTTGGCGATGTAGCTCAGTGGTAGAGCAAACGGCTCATATCCGTTCGGTCATTGGTTCGAATCCGATCATCGCTAATCTATTTTTCTTTAATATCCTTTTTTTTATCATAACAAAGCAATATTATATTTAGGAATGATTTATGGCGAAACGCTATTTAATTGAAGGTGGATATCCATTAAAAGGTACTATAAAGCCCAATGGAAACAAGAATGCTGCGCTTCCCATAATTGCTGCCTCTCTCTTGACTGATGAAGAGGTAGTCTTAAGAAATATTCCAGAGATAGAAGATGTCTTTATCATGATAGAGATTGCTAGACTTCTTGGTGCTAAAATTGAGAAGAGTGCACCAAACACATTTAAAATTTATGGAAATATCACAAAGACAGTTATAGATCAAGAGCTTGGCAAGAGGATAAGAACCTCTATATTATTCGCTGGCCCGCTTATCTCAAGGTGTGGTGAGGTTACTCTTCCTCCGCCTGGTGGTGATGTAATTGGCAGAAGAAGGCTTGATACACACTTTATTGCCCTATCAGAGCTTGGTGCTAGGATAGATTTAGGTGGGACATACTTTAAACTTACTGCAAACAAGCTTGTTGGAAAAGAGCTCTTTCTTGATGAGGCCTCTGTTACTGGAACTGAAAATGCTGTTATGGCAGCGGTTTTAGCAGAGGGTGAGACTGTTATTCTTAATGCTGCAAGTGAGCCACATGTTCAAGATCTATGCCGCTTTTTAAATCAGATGGGGGCAAAAATTGAGGGTGTTGGTTCAAACATTTTAAGAATAACTGGCGTTGAAAAGCTGCATGGAACAGATTTTAAGATTGGAACTGACTTTATGGAGGTTGGCTCTCTTATTGGTCTTGCTGCTGTTACAAGAGGTGAGATAGAGATTCTTGATGCAGAGCCAGATAATATGAGAATGACAAGGCTTGTATTTGGAAAGCTTGGCATTCAGTGGGAGAGTGATGGAAAATCAATATATGTACCAGCGCATCAGGAGCTTAAAGTTATAGAAGATTTGGGAGGAATGGTTCCAAAGATTGATGACTCTCCTTGGCCTGGATTTCCGCCTGATCTTATTAGTATTGCTATTGTTGTTGCCACTCAGGTTGTGGGAACTGTATTGGTTTTTGAAAAGATGTTTGAATCTCGCATGTTTTTTGTAGATAAGCTTGTCTCTATGGGGGCAAAAATTATACTTTGTGATCCTCATAGAGCTGTTATTACAGGTCCGTCACGTCTTAGGGGATTGGAGCTTACAAGCCCAGATATAAGGGCAGGTATGGCACTTATTATTGCAAGTCTATGCGCAGAGGGCGAGAGTGTTATTCAAAACGTTATACAGGTTGAGAGAGGATACCAAGATCTTCCAAATAGGCTTAGTGCTTTGGGTGCCAAAATAAAAGTTATTGAATAATTTTTAATCAAAAAAAATATCTTGATTTCTCATTTTTTTTTGACTATAATAAAACGATTAGTTTTTATAATTAATATTTTTATATAAAGTAAGGGTGTATTTTGAGTATGGAACAAGAATCTAATGAAGGGAAATTTAAGTCACTTGAAAATTCTATTGCAAATATAGAGAAGGCTTTTGGTAAAGGTGCTATAATGAAGCTTGGTTCTAGGCCCTCTATTGATGTTAATGTTATTTCAAGCGGTTCTCTACTGCTTGATGCAGCTCTTGGGGTTGGTGGTTTTCCAAAGGGACGTGTTATTGAAGTTTATGGTCCAGAATCTTCAGGAAAGACTACACTTGCTCTGCATGCAATAGCAGAGGCACAAAAAGCTGGAGGAATTGCGGCTTTTATAGATGCAGAACATGCACTTGATGCAAACTATGCAAAAGTTTTGGGTGTTAATATAAATGAATTGTATATATCACAGCCAGATACAGGCGAGCAGGCTCTTGAAATTTTGGAGTATCTTGCAAGAAGTGGTGCTGTTGATATAATTGTTTTAGACTCTGTTGCTGCGCTTACTCCTAAGGCAGAGATAGAGGGAGAGATGGGTGATAGCCACATGGGGCTGCAGGCAAGACTTATGAGTCAGGCACTAAGAAAGCTTACTGCTGCTGTATCAAAGTCCAACTGCTGTATTATTTTTATAAATCAGCTTAGACAAAAAATTGGTATTGCCTATGGTAACCCTGAGACAACAACGGGTGGTATTGCTCTAAAATTTTATGCATCGATGAGACTTGATATACGTAAATCTGAAATGATCTCTATGGGAAGCGGGACTGAACCAACGGGAAATAAGATAAGAGTTAAAATCGTTAAAAATAAGCTCTCACCTCCATTTAGAGAAGTTGAACTTGAGATGACATATGGTGTTGGAATCTCAAGGGAGGGCTCTATACTTGATGCAGGTGTTAAATATAATTTGATACAAAAGTCAGGTTCATGGTTCTCTTATGGAGAGAAAAAAATAGGACAGGGTAGAGAGAGTGCAAAGGCTTTTCTTTTAGAAAACCCAGATATTGCTAAATTTATAGAAGAAAAAATTCGTTCTGTTTTTACTCCTAACAAAGATGATAAAGATTCAAAGAAAAATTCAAAATCAAAAAAAGAGCAGGATAAGGAGCAAGCTAAAGAAGAACAAAAAAACCTTCTTTAAATAAAAACTTATGTCTTTTGAAATAGAAAAAAAATTCTTAGTAGGTGATTTTGATATCACTTTTTCAGATTTAAAGAGTGATTTTGGTAATTATAATACTATAAATAAGTCCAGCTTTTGGTTTGCGGCCTACTCGGGAGATGAGCTGGTTCTCAAAAAAGGTGAGCCCATTTTTCTTAAAAAAGATGTAGAGATGATTAGGTATATTACAGAATTTGATATTCCTATACAGGATTTCTCTTTTTTAAGATTGCGTATTATGAATGATACTAATTATGTTATGACATTAAAACTTAAGAGTCTTGTTGATGGCATAGAGAAAAATATTGAGTATGAATATGAGTTGAATAAAGAAAACTTTCTTAGAGTAGTTGCTTTTTTGAAAGAGAAATATTACATTTTTTATTATAATATAAAAAAATCATATGAGTTTTCTTATAATGTTAATAACGAGAATCCTTTAAAAATAGAGCTTTCATCAATCAATAATTTAAGAGATTACTATTTAGAGGTGGAGTTGACAGGTAAAAATTCAGAAAACCTGATTGATGAGTTACAAAAGAGACTGGTTAAATTTTCTCTCTATAATCTAAAAGAGGAGTCTCGTAACTATGTAGAGCTATTTTTTTCTGAAAATAGGGATAAGTTTAAATTTGTGAAAGTTTCACAATATTCTAAAGATGGCTATAGAGAATTGGAGAGTTTAGTTAATTTAGATATTTAAATAAAAAATATTTTTGATGAAATTTCTTGCTATTTTTAGTATTTGAATATACAATAGGGGTATCAAAGAATTATAGTTTTTCTAAATTATGTTATAAATATTTTAGGAGGTTCATAAAGTGGCTAAAAGTGGTGCTGAAAAAAATAAGAGAGGAAACTATCTGATAGATAAGCCATTTCAAATTAGTTTTATCTTAAGATTTCTTGTGGTTATTCTCGTTACAGTTGCTCTATGTTTTGTTGCGTTTGCAGTATATTATTTTCAAGATTCACTTCTTGGAATAAATAAGTTGAATCAGGATATTGAGATAATTAAGAGAGGTTATTCAACTATAACTGGATTTCAAGAAGGTAGCATAATATACACATATGATATGGGAACTAAAACTTATGATGATGGTTTTGGAAATGAAATAGAACAAGAGATTGGTATAGAAGTTTACAAAGAGATAGATGAGAGTGGAAATGTTAAATACATATGTTTTAACCCTCTATCTAGTGCAGATTTCAAGAAGGGTGATGAAGTTTCTAATGTTGATCCTACAAGATTAACTAAAAAAGAGGGCCAAGTTAAAAAGAGAACAAAGATGTTCTTCCTTGTGATAGGGCCTCTATCAATTATGTGTTTAGCCATAATGATCATTATCTCTATATACTCTCTATTCTTCTCCCATAGAATGGCAGGTCCTGTGTATAGAATGAGAGTCTCTTTGGATAGATTACTGGCAGGAGATTTTGACTTCAAGATAAAGATTAGAAAAAAAGACTTCTTTCAAAATATTGTTGATAGATTAGAGCTCTTAAGACAAAAGGTAGTTAGTAATGAACTGCCTATTGCTAAGACATCACAACAACCTTCTAAAGAACAGTTGACTGAAATAAAAAATATGGTTGCGAATGGTTCTTCTAAAGAGGATATTATTGGTAAAATTGATAATCTATTAAAAAAATAGAGTATAGAAAAGTTGAGATGGGGGATGAAAGTTCTTCTGACCGTCTTAAATGAAAGGCTTTAGTGTTTTACTAAAGCCTTTTCTTTTTTTTTTGCAGAGCAAAAATTAGAATTGAATTGCTAAAATGATGCCTCTATACGAATTATGTCAAATTTTTTAGGTATGATTTTATTATTTTCGTTATCAAAAAATAGAGCCTCTATATATTGAGTATTATTTGCTACATCAAGATTGTTTCCAGAAATATCAAATAGCTCAATTCTTTTTATCTCTTTAGTCTCATTCAATGATATATACTCTAGCTTCTCATTTGATGATATTCTATTAAAAACTTTTAAGACAGCTTTATCATTTTTAACATCAAGAACCATTGCCCCAAGTCTCATCTCTCTCTGATAGTTATTATCTGTTGTGATTGTATTAGAGTTGTTTTGTGGTGAATCATAGAAAAAACCAGTACAAAATTCTCTGTGAGAGACAACAGATAACTCTTTTTCTATAAATTTTTTGTCATAATTTATATTTTTATCATAGTGGTGATCTATAGCATTTCTATAACTTCTTACTATACTTGATATGTATAAAATAGATTTCATTCTTCCCTCTATTTTAAAGCTATCAATTCCAGCATCTATCAAATCATCTATATGGTTTATCATAGCAAGATCTTTTGATGATAATATATATGAACCATTTTTGTCTTCATCAATAATAAAATGGTCATTAGGGCGAGATTTTTCTATTAAGAAGTATTCCCATCTGCAACTGTGAGAACAGTCTCCCTTGTTTGCTGCTCTTGTACTCTTGTCGTTTGATATATGTTTGGTTTGCTCTGTTAATCCATTTTTAGTCATATATGATGATAGCAAACATCTACCAGAGTAGGCAATACACATAGCGCCATGTATAAAAGCCTCTAATTCAATATCAGGAACAAGTTTTTTTATTGATTTTATATGTTCTAATGATAGCTCTCTTGATAGAACAACTCTTTTAATTCCTAAGTCTCTATAGAGCATTATAGCTTGCTCATTAGTTGTATTAGCTTGTGTACTTACATGGATATCTATTGATGGGGCATACTCTTTTGCTAGTCTTATGACTCCAAAATCGGAGACTATTATTGCATCTGGCTTTATATTTTCTAATATTTTTAATCTATCTATTATATCATCTGTTTGATCTGGTGTGAAGTAAATATTTAAGGCTACATATATTTTTTTATTTAGGTTGTGTACATATTGGATAGCCTCTTTTAATTCATCTTCATCAAAATTTGTAGCATTTGCTCTTAAAGAGAAACCTTTTAGGCCAACATAGACAGCATCAGCCCCATAATGCAGAGCAACTTTCAATTTTTCAAGATTTCCAGCAGGCGACAGTAGTTCTACCATAGTTTAAATTATTTTTTTTCCTTAATAAATATTAGTATTGCCTTTGGTATATAACTAATCAAATTTTATATTTAAATTAAACCCTTCAGGCAATATTTTTAATGCAGATACAGATATAAAACCATCACGTACAGCAGAGGCATCAAACTCGCTATCAAGTTCTACAAACTTATGTCTCCATTTTACTCCATAATATTTGCCAAGATGTTGAGCATCAACAAGGAAGAGTTCATCATTGTAGTGCTCCTCATGGTATGGTTTTGTGTTTTTAACACCTTTTATATTTTCATATGCTATGTTTGGAAAGTTGATATTAAATACGAAATTAGTATCTATGTTTTTTATTAGTGTATCAAAATGCTTATCAAAAAAAGGAGCAACATTATCAAAATGTTCTCTATTTTTATCTCCGCTCCATGTATTTAGAGAGAGAGCAATAGATGGCACATTATAAAAAGCAGCTTGTCTAGCAGCTCCAACTGTTCCAGAGTAGAGAGTATCACGCCCCATGTTTGGTCCATGATTTATACCTGATATAACCAAATCTATTTTTTCTTCTACCATTCCTAAAAGTGCAAGATTTACACAGTCAGCAGGTGTGCCTCTTATTATCCATGTATTGTCATGCTGTTTAACCAGTTTTGTTAACTCTGTAAATGTAATACTGTGTGAAAAGCCACTCTTTTCTGTATCTGGAGCAACAATAAATATATTATGTTCGCTTTTTTTTTCAAAATATCTCTTTAAAACTAATAAACCTTCGGCAGAGAAGCCGTCATCATTGGTAAGAAGTATGTTCATTAAAATTGTATCCTTATTTATTTTTTCTTTTTTAATAGAGAAGGAAAAAACGAGGTTATAAAACCAACAAAAAATAGGGTATGGCCAAATATGCAAAAAGCAATTTTATTGAATATTGATATATGTTTTTTCATTTGTATCTATTTCCTAATTTGAAAAATAATTAACAGCATCATCTTCTATTGAAAAAATAGAGAACTGTTTTGTTAGTTTTGTTAAATCTAATATCTTTTTTATAGAATTATTTGGATTTACTAAACAAAGATTTCCTTTTCTATCAACTAAATTATTTTTTATTGAAACTAGAGTCTCCATACCACTTGAATCAATATGTGAGACATTGTCCAAGTTGATTATAATTTTGTTTCTATTTTTTAAAACATTTTCTGATACAATTTCATCTATCTTTTTTGATTCATATGATGTTAGTATTCCATCAATATCTATTATAACTATATCGCTATTTTCTCTTACTCTTATATCCATTATTTATACTCCTTACAAAATTCATTGCTGGTGATTACTCAGAATTTTTGTCAACTCTTTCAGAATTAAAATATTATTTTTTAAACTATGTTGCTCTTCAGAGCTGCTAAATTCTTTAAATTTATTCTCTAGTGAAAAATTTAAATCTCCAAGAGAGTTTATAACCATATTAATCTTATCAACAAAAGTTATCTCAGAAATTTCCTTGTTGAGAATTTTCTTGTTCTGTTCTTTTAATAGGTCTATTAAACTCCTGTTGTAATCATCATATAACTTTATTTTTAACAGATTTTGTATCTGATTAGAGAAATATGCCAAATTGGTAAAAGGTTTCTCTATAAACATTATAGCACCAAAGTTATATATTGTTTTTAAATTTTCGTCATTGTTATATGCAGACATAACTATCTTTGGTATGTATTGTGTGTCCCTTCTTGAATTTAATTTCTCTAATATTTGAATACCATCAAATTTTGGCATCATTATGTCCAATAGGATTAGATCTAAGTTATCATTGTTATATGTTCCAAATTTTTCAACAAATTCTGAAGAGTCATTGAATACCTCTATTTTGAAACTCTCATCAGTCACAAGCAAGAGGTCTTTAACCATATCTGAAACTTGAACTTCATCATCAATAATAACTATTTTGGCATTTTTTTTGTACATAACAGACCCTTAAAAGTTAATGATAGACTTTTTGACAATCAAATATATAGACATAATCTTAAAGTCAATTATAATATTTATGTCCATAAATGTCAATTTTTTTATTACGAAGAACAGGCTCTGCTTATTTTCACCCTAAACATGCTCTGTTTAGTCTATGGTTTTCTGCAAATTTCTTATAAGAAAATAGATTAGTTGAAGAATATTTGAACAAATGGCTCTATAAAATGAAATATCATCTGTTTTAGTGATATTTTTAACTAAATTTATTTTGGATATTATTAAAAATTTTTCCAAAAGAGGAAAATATATTTTACTCTCCATCAATATTTTTTCTATCTCTCTATTATAATCAGTATTAATAGAGGTTTCTCTATTAGATAACCATGTTTTTAAGTTTTGTGATAAATTATATAGTTTTGATAATAATTCTTTATAATAATTTTCTATTTTATCCTCATTTAGTGATATTAATCCGCCATTAATAATTTCGTTGAATATAAACCTTTTAGTCTCTAGTTTTGTGATTAAATCATTTAGTCTAATACTCTTCATTCCATCTATCTTTATACCATTTTGAAGTGTGGTATATATATTCTTATCTTTGTAAAATGATATGTAGTCCTCTATGTAGGAGGCATAATTTTGCAGTATAAAATCAGAGTAGAGTGTTTCATCGGTTTTACTCTCTACTTTTGACAAATTTCTATCATATATTTTTTTTATCATAAGAAGATCAATTGTATCAATATATGAGGAAGAGGATAGAATTTTATCAAAGAATGGAGAATTTGTTGAGTGTGTTATAAAGTTTGGAAATGATAGGTCAAGACCAGAAAAAAATATATTATTAAATCCAAGTTTTATAACAAGGTCCAATGTATAATCTGTTATAGTTCCGCCTGTATCTATTTTTTCTATATCAATTCCAAAATTATCAAAAAAATCCTTTACAATAGTATCTTCAAAGAAATTATTTGTGGTTGTAAAATAGCTATTTTTATATAGATTACTTACTTTTGGATATGATGTCAGGTCAAAAATAAAAACTGTTTCACTGTATGCATTAATAGGAAAATCATCTAATGAGAAGAATTGAGAATCTAGAGACACTACAAAATCTGGAGCAATTTTAGCCTTTAATAGAGTTTTATATGCTGTATCAACAGCAAATATTGTTATTTTATCTCTTATCTTTTTTAATGTGGATAGATCATTGTTTAATGAGGGGCCAGCAGATACAATAACAGCTAAATTCTCTTTTTTATCACTTTTCATTTTATTTATATCAAGCAGTTGTTTTTTTTCTAATTTAGTTGAGTTTGTAATGAAATTTTTTGTCCATATTGGTAAAAAATAGGAGTCAGTTAAAATATTTTGCTTTAAGATCTTAAAAATATCTTTTATTGATTGATAAAACTGAATATAGTTGTCATTAAAAAGGGTTTTGTAGCCTAAGTTTTGATAAGAGAATATCTTATCATCATTAAAAAAGCTATGTCTATAAAGAAAATTGTATATAAGATCTGTATCTATACTTTTTAGAGTAAGTATGTTTTCTCGATTTTCTAACTCTATATTTTGATACCTATCTTCATAAAGTGATAGAATATCTTGCAGCGGCTCATATATAATAAATATTGATTCACTATTGTTTTTTATAATGTTGTTTATGTGGTATCCAAGTCCAATACCAAAAATCAATATTAAATTTTTACCGCTATATATAAAATTTTCTGCTTCATTAATTGGGTTAAACTTTGAGTGGATGGATATATTATTGATTGTTAGGGTATCAAGTCCAGTTTTGCTCTTTTCTATTTTGTAAAAAAAGGAGCTAGCCATATAGGGTCGCTCCTAGTCCATTATTTAATATCATCGATTTTATATATTTTTAATTAAAATCGTATGGAATATCTACTCCAGTGTTTCCACTCTCTTTGATAAAGTCTTGAATATTGAAAACATAGTTAAAATTGTCTACAATTCTATACTGCTTTCTCTCTTTAGTAAAATAATCAATCTCTATATTTGTACTTTTTTTACTTGAATACTCTTTTAATAGATCATCAAATAAATTTTCATATTCATCATTTTTCATAGATATTTGGTCTGACACAAGTGCTATAACATATCCATTAGAGTGCTTATATGGTTCTAATAGCTCTCCTTTTTTTGCTTTAAAAGTTTTCACAATGAAATTTGTGTCATCTGTTAAATCATCATAGGAGTTAAACACACCTGAAAAATTTGGATCTAAAAATGTAAGAGGCTGTGTTGTTGTTGCATTTAAATTCAATCTTTTTACAACAGTGTCAAAATCTTTGCCTTTAAGATCACTATAAACAGAATCTGCAAACTCTTTTGCTTTTGTCTCAAGCTCATCTTTTTTATCTACTCTATATTGATCAGTAACTTTGCCTAATACTCTATTATCATCCAAATTAGCAGCTTTTTTATCTTCTATTGCAACAATCATTCCACCAATAGGTGTCTCTATAACTGTTTGTAATACTTCATGCTTTTTTAGAGATTTAAGCCCATCTGTCAATTGTTGTTCAGCTAATTCATCTAAAAAGGAGTAATCTGGATCAGTAACAATATTTAGAACTTTGCCATCCTCTTTTCCCTTATTTCCAAGCTCAACAAATTTATCATAATTATTGTTTGCCTCTTTTACTATTTTATCTGCCTCTGCCTTATCTTTACAGTATATTCTAGTAAGTTTATATAGGTTATATTTGTCTGTATTGTTTTTAAAATACTCCTTTAAGGAGTCATTATCAACATTATCAAAACCAACAGTTATATATTTTAATACAACTTTTGTGTTGTCAAGTCTATATTCACTTAATAATTCATGATCATTAATTGGCAGTCCAAAAAAGTAATCTTGTAAAAAGTTTTCAAAGAGAAGATCATCATAGACCTGTTTAGAGTATTGATTTAGTGCTGCCGAATTTTGTCTCATTTTTAAGAAGTCTGGATCTCCCTCCTCATTAGGGAAGTTTCTCTTGCCAACTTCATTTATTAAGTAATTTTTTGATATTGTTATATTCATATTTTTAGCACTTCTCATCCCAATAATTCTGTTTATAGCATTCTCAAAAGAGTATCTTGAATAGCTGTATTTTTCGTATGGATTAAGGCTACTATTTGTTATGTTTGCAATCTCCTGATTGAATCTATCTGGCTTGCCAAGCTGAATAAGCTCATTTGCAACCCTTCCAACATATAGATTTGGATTGTTTCTGTTTTGAGCAACTTGAGCATCATCTGGAATTGAGATTGTTCCATCTTCATTTTTTATCTTTTGTTTACCAAAGTCTCTTATTAGGTTGTTTATTCCTAAAATTGGTTCTCCGGATATTATAAAAGTAACAACAATTATTGCGATAACCAATGTTACAAAAAAATTCTTTAAACCATCTTTTTTCTCTTTTTTATTATCTTCTGCCATAAAAAAATCCTTGAAAAGCTTCATAAAATATGCTAAAGATTATCATTTTATACTAATATTGTCAACAACTTAGATTTTTACTTTTTTTGTTATAAGAAACATTTTCATTTTTTGTTATATTTATGTAATATGTTTTTATTAAAATAGGGTTTTATCCTTTTTTACTTTATAGATTTATATATTTTTTATTTAATGGAGTTTAAGAATGAAGTTTGTAGGAGCTCATGTCAGTAGTGAAGGCGGCGTTGAGAATGCACCAAAAAACGCTTCCAAGATTGGAGCAAAGGCATTTGCTCTTTTTTTAAAGAATCAAAGACAATGGAATGGCACTCCCTACAGTGAATCCAATATCGATCTGTTCAAAAAGAATCTAAAAGAGGTCAATATTGAGCCAGAATATGTGCTTCCGCATGCAAGTTATCTTATTAACCTTGGTAATTCGACTGATAAAAGGGAAAAATCTATTGAAGCACTGCTTGATGATGTAAAGAGGGCAGAGCAGCTTAAATTAACCATGGTGAATTTTCATCCGGGCAGTACACTTGGGCTTATATCAGTTGACGATTGTTTAAAACTCATAGCGGATGGTATGAATGATATTTTATCAAAAAGCAGTGGTGTAAAACTGGTTGTGGAGTTGACAGCAGGGCAGGGAAATTCTGTTGGACATAAGTTTAATCAAATAGCTTCTATTATAGATCAGATTGAAGATAAAAAGAGAGTGGGGGTTTGTATTGATACAATGCACATATATGCTGCAGGCTATGATATTACAAACTATGATAGCTATAACAAGGTAATGGACGAATTTGACAAAATTATTGGTTTTAATTATCTTTCAGGTGTACATCTTAATGATTCTAAGGCAAAACTGGGCAGTAATGTAGACAGACACGATAGCTTGGGGCTTGGACTTATGGGGCTTGAGACCTTCAAACTCATTATGGGTGACTCTCGTTTTGATAATATACCTATTATACTTGAAACAATAGATGAGACAAAATGGCCTGATGAGATAAAGATGCTATATAGTTTTGTAAAATAATATTTTTTTTAACCTTTGTGTATTATTTAATAGCATATATTTTTTATCTGTTATTCTGAATATATTTCATTATCATGGAGGTTTTAATATGAAAGTGCGAAATGTTGCAAAAACCATTAGCGGAAAATCAACAGTTGATGGTGCTGGGGTAAAGCTTGTGCGTGTCTTGGGACATAGGGATGTTGAGTATATTGACCCATTTTTGATGCTTGATGTATTTGATTCTAATGATCCTGAAGACTATATCAAAGGTTTTCCACTACATCCTCACAGAGGGATTGAAACATTTACCTATCTTATTTCTGGGAGGATAGACCACAAAGATACATTAGGAAATTCTGGTGTAATAAGAGGCGGCGAGGGGCAGTGGATGAACTCTGGAAACGGAATTCTACATGAGGAGATGCCCCAGGTTGCTGAGAGGCTCTTTGGTTTTCAGCTCTGGATAAATCTCCCAAAAGCTCATAAAATGACAACTCCAACATATGGAGATCTTAATATAGAGAATATGCCTATAGTTTTGGACGAAGGTAATAGTGTTCGTGTTGTTGCTGGGAGTTATAAAAATAAAAAGGGGCCAGAAGGCGAATTTGTTAAACCTACGGTATTGGACGTAACACTAAAGCCAGATGGTGAGTTTTCATTTACCCTCCCAGAACATCATACTCTATTTGTATATGTGCTTATAGGCAGTGGTATTTTTGGAAGTTTGGCTGAAGTTGTTGAGGAGCGCACATCTGCTATATTTGATTCTGGGGATTCTTTCCATTCAAAAGCAGGTAAAGCTGGTGTTCGTTTCATTCTATTTTCAGGAGAGCCTCTAAAAGAGCCAATTGCATGGGCAGGGCCTATAGTTATGAATACTAGAGAGGAGCTTCAAATTGCATTTGAGGAGCTTAATGAGGGGACCTTCATAAAGCACAAAGCAAAAAATGGCAATCATAAGTAATAATTAAGAAATAGATTTCCAATGTTTATATTATTCAAAACATCATGCTCTAAATTTTTATAAAGATTAATATTTTATTGATTTTTTTCTATTTTTTTGTTAAATAGTTCTTACAGTAGGATAGAGACAAAAAGTGGCATATATCAGGTTAAGAATATAATTTTTTAAACATATCAAATCTTCCAAAAATATATTTATTTAAGAGTTAATAACTATTTAATTTTATATTTTTTATTATTTCTATACTGGTATATTGCTCTATTTTTGTCTAATAATATAAATATTCTTTTTGGAGTCTATAAGTGGATTTAAAAGGTTTAGAAGCAGTTGCAAAAACTATAAGAGCGTTATCAATAGATGCTATAGAAAAAGCTAATTCTGGTCACCCAGGTCTTCCTATGGGGTGCGCAGAGATTGGAGCATATCTTTTTGGAGAGGTTTTGAATATCAATCCAAAAGATACATCATGGTTTGGAAGAGATAGATTTATTCTCTCTGCGGGGCATGGATCAATGCTCTTATACTCGCTTATGCATCTTGCAGGGTATGAAGATGTTACCATAGATGAAATCAAAAAATTTCGTCAGCTTAAGTCAAAAACTCCGGGCCACCCAGAGTATGGCTGGACAGATGGAGTTGAGACCTCTACTGGCCCATTGGGACAAGGTTTTGCAAACAGTGTTGGAATGGCTATTGCAGGCAAGAGACATGCTGCAAGGTTTAACAAGGAGGGCTTTGAGCTATTTTCAGGCAGAATCTTCACTTTGGTTGGGGATGGTGATCTAATGGAGGGAATCTCTTATGAGGCAGGCTCTATCGCTGGTCACCTTGCTTTGAACAACCTTATAGCAATATATGATAGTAACCGCATCAGTATAGAGGGGCCTGTTGATATTACTTTGTCAGAAAGTGTTAGAAAGAGATTTGAGGCATTTAACTGGCATGTCATTGATGTAGATGGACACTCTTTGGACTCAATAAAGAGAGGATTTGACGAAGCTGAAATTGCTAGAATCAAACATAATAGACCTGTTCTAATTATTGCTGATACAATTATTGGTAAAGGCTCTCCTAATAAAGAGGATTCAAACACTTGTCATGGTGCACCTCTAGGAAAAGATGAACTTGAAAAGACTAAGAAAAATCTTGGTATAACAAGCGATTTTTTTGTAGATCCAGCTGCTGTTGACTATTTCGGTAAAAAGATGGCAGAAAAGAGAAACAAATATGATAGCTGGAAATCAATGTTCAATGAGTGGAAGGGCAAATATCCTGAACTAAATGAGCTTTTTAATAAAAATTTTGCGAGAGATATAGATGCCTCTGCTTTTCAAAATCTTCCAGCTTTTGCTCCAAATTCTATGCACTCAACGAGAGAGGCATCTAATAAGGTATTAAATGCAATATGCAAAGATATTGATTTTGTAGTCTCTGGAAGTGCTGATTTGGCGTGCTCTACTATGACGGTTATAAAAGAGAGCGGCGATATATCTTCAAAAAACTTTTTGGCACATAATATACAGTATGGTGTTAGAGAGCACGCAATGGGTGCTATTGCAAATGGGCTCTATCTTTATGGAGGAGTTCTTCCAATAGTTGGTACATTTTTATCATTTGTAAACTACATGCGTCCAACATTAAGAATGGCAGCCTTAATGAGAATTCCAACCATATTTTTATACTCTCATGACTCTATCTATGTTGGTGAAGATGGGCCAAGCCACCATCCTATTGAACATATCAGTGAATTACGATTGATTCCTAATATGAATGTTATGAGGCCTTGTGATCCTGAAGAGACAAAAATTGCATGGGAGCTTGCTTTGACAAGCAAACATACACCGTCAACAATTATAACCACAAGACAAAAGGTTAGGACTCTTGATTATTCAAAATTGGAGAGCTATACCAATGCAAAACGTGGTGGCTATATTTTAAAGAGAGAATCAAAAAAAGATAAAATAGATATGATATTTATAGCAACTGGTTCTGAAGTATCGTTGGTTCTTGATGTTGCAGAGAAACTTGAGAGTGAAGGTTATTCAATTAGGGTTGTTAATATGTTCTCCACATATCTTTTTGACCATGAGAGTGCAGAGTATAGAGAGAGTGTTTTGCCATCTAATATAGAGAAGAGAGTTGCAGTTGAGGCAGGGGTCTCTATGACATGGTATAAATATGTGGGGCTCAAGGGTGATGTGATTGGAATAGATAAATTTGGAATTTCAGGAAAAGCTGAAGATGTTGGAGTGTTTTTCAAATTTACTAATGAAGATGTATATAATAGAGTTAAAATAGTTTTAAATAAATAATTATTAACTAAATTTAGTTTTTTAGTCTATTCAACTAAAGTTTATTTTTTGTTATTAAGTTTTCTATATATGATGAATGAAAAAAAATCCTTGATAGTAGCATTTTTTATTTTTTTCACTTTTGCAAGTTTTGGGAACTCTTTGGAGAATCAAGATGAAGAAAAGAAAGAAAATAGAAACTCTTTGAAGGTTGAAGATCTAGTTACAGATGATTCAGAGTCAAAAGAAAAAAAAGATAATGAGGAACAGATTAGCTTTGCTTTGGAAGTTGATAAATCTTTAAAGATTGCTCATAGTGTATCAGCTACCTTAACAAATGTTACAATGTGGTCATCTGTAGGTGTTGGTGCTGCACTTCTAGTAAACTATTTTACAGGTTTTCCAGTTCCTGAAGTATATCCGGGATTGCAGATTGCACATATAGCTTTAGCCTCTGCGGCTCTTGCATCATATGCATCTTTAGTTGTTCTTGGCTTTACAAAATTGGGACTTAAAATGAAGGCTGGGCTACCAATTAGAACGAAACATCTTGTTACTGCAGGAGTTTCATTGGGATTTTTTATTTTAGAGGTAGCAAGTGTTATACTATCTGCTGTTTTTTTCGCAAATAGGTATAAAGGGGCTGAATGGATGGGTTTGGCTCATGGCATTGTCTCTACAGTTACGGCTTTTAGCGTTTCAATATCGGTTGTAACAATTTTAATAAAATAAGTTTAAAATATTTTTGCAAAAAACATTGCTTTTAAACCTATAAGTGTTGTATGATATAGGGATATTTAGATTTAGGAGGAATAGTATGGCTCATTCCATATCAGATGTTTGTATTGCTTGTGGATCTTGCATTGGGGAGTGCCCAGTTAGTGCAATAAGTGAGGGAAATCCATATAAGATAGATCCTGCAACCTGTACTGATTGTGGTGCTTGTGCTGAAGTATGCCCAGTTGATGCTATAAGCCCAGCTTAGTTTTTTATTTAAAAAAATTATTGTTTTCAGAGAGAGTAAGCTCTCTCTGAATTTTTGTTTTATGAAAAAAATATATATATGTTTTTTGGCATTAATTTCCCTTCCTCTATTTTCAAAAGAGGATAGTGAGAGCTACTTCATCTCTCCAAGTAGTTTTGATCTAGTATATAATGGTATATATCCTATCTCAAATGTTGCGTCATCTTTTTTTCCAAATGATATTTTTGAAAATAGAATAGAGAAAGTCAAATACTTATCAGAATTAGATTCATTTTATTATGCCTATAAAGATTTTCTTCCTAAAATTGAGTTTGTCTATTTTGAGAAAGATTATGATATTATCTTCTACTTTGATGAGAATAATAAGTTTTATTTCTCTTCTTCAAAAAAATATATTGAAAATAGAGATTTTACACCCAGTCTCTATTTTTACCCAAAAAGCAATAAGAATCTCAATCAATTAAGATTTTCAAAATTCTTTTATCAACACGATAAAGAGAGTCAATTTTTTCATTTGATTTATGGTAAGAATCCTAAAGAGATAAAAGATAATTTGGTAGATGTTAATATATTTGGTAGAGTTTTACCATTTAACTCAAAAAATGGGGCCAGCGAAAATTTAAAAAAGGCTATAGATGAAATAGAATATATCTCAAAAACAGATGATAAGGTAAAAGAGTGGATAAAATCGATAAAGGTTATTTTTACCTATATGAATAGAAAAATTGATAGAACTGATAGAACCTCTATTCACAGTTTTGGCATAGCAGTTGATTTTATTCCAAAAAATAATAAGAAGCAAATTTATTGGTTATGGAGTAGGATATTTTTTAAAGAGTGGTGGAGTGTTAAAGATGAGGATAGATATCAAATACCAAGTGAAGTTGTATCAATATTTGAAAAATATGGTTTCTCTTGGGGCGGAAAATGGAAAAGATTTGATATTATGCACTTTGAATATCGCCCAGACCTAACAAATAATAGGTTCTATTTTTAAGTTGATTTTTTTAGAATATTAAGTTTACTATAGATAAAAAAAGAGACCAATGTGTAGAAAGATTTATGGGATTAAGAGGTTAGCTCTCTCCCCTTATTTGTATTATTTCTATTTTTTTTAAATAATACAAACATCTTACTATACTCAGTTAGTTTTTGAGTAAGATTGTTATTTTTTGATTACCTTCAATATACAAATACAAAACACTAAAGCAGTGATTAGCTTGAAAAATAGGATTCTTTTAGGGCTTTGATATACTAGATCAGTAGTATACTAAAGAACTAATAGTTTTACTTTCAATCTAACAATACTTTATAAAGTAAAAAAATACAATTCCCTTTAAAAGTTTAAAGCAAAAGAGAAAAAGTACTATTTATCCTTTGTTAAGAATGAGTATAGAGAAAATAATGTTTCATAGTCGTAAGTCTCTAATTTTTCGTTTATGGCTCTAATAATCTCAGATCTTGTCGGATAACTAAAACTTATGATCTTATCATCAAATGATAATAAATCTATGATGTTTAAGTTAAAAGCACGAGCAATTTTTTCTATTGTGTTAATAGTTATGTTTTTCTTGCCATGCTCGATCATTGATATAAAGGATATATCAAGATCTGTCATTTCCGACAATTTTTCTTGTGTGATACCATTTTTGTTTCTTAGAAATCTTACTTTGTTTCCAAAATTCGTTAATGTTTTCATAAGTGACTCGTAGAAATAATAACAAATAATTGATAATAATGTAATATAATAAAGTATAAAAAAAACAAAATATTATTGATTATAATCAATAATATTTTGTTTAGTGAAATAATCCCTATTTTTACTTATGTCTTATGTTTATAATGAGCATTTTAGCAAACTTTTATTCAATATTTTAGACTTTTTTCATATATTTACTTTAAATTATTATTAATAAACATATTTTATTATATAAAAAACTTTATTTTTAAAAAAATAGAATTTTTAATATTAATTTTGAATTTAGTCCTCTATTAGTTTATAAATAAAACGTTATATATTAATTGTTTTTGTTTATAATAGATGAGCTTAATAAATTGTATTTAATTTTCTATATTTTTTAGTTATTGAATATTTATAAAAAGAATAGACCCTACATTGAGTAGGGTCTATTTAATATTGAATAGTCTCTCTTTTTTTATTTCTTAGATTTTTTATCCATTTTTGGTTTTAATATAACACCACCTAATGGAGGGACAATAACATCCAATGAGTGAGGCATTCCAAAAGCTTGAATGTTAGTATTTGCATTGAGTCCACCATAGTTACCGCAGTTTGAACCTGAATATTTGCCAGCATCACTGTTAAATATCTCTTCATAGAAACAGTTTTCAGGTACACCAATTCTATAGTTAAATCTAGGCACTGGAGTAAAGTTAATTACAAATATTAGGAAGTCAAAAGGATCATTTGAACGTCTAATAAATGAGACTACACTGTTTTCAGAGTCTCCCATATTTATACCAACAAATCCATCACTTGTAGAATCTTTTTCATACAATGACTTCTCACTCTTGTATATTCTATTCAAATCTTTAACACATTCTTGCAGTCCCTTATGGAATTCCCATCCTAATAGATGCCAATCAAGACTCTTTTCAGCACTCCACTCATCAAATTGTCCAAAATCTTGACCCATAAATAGTAATTTTTTGCCTGGATGTCCCCACATATATGTATATAAACATCTAAGGTTTGCAAACTTTTGCCAATAATCACCAGGCATCTTTGCAATCATAGAGCCCTTTCCATGAACAACCTCATCATGAGAGAAAGGCAATATAAAGTTTTCTGACCATGCATATATAAAGCTGAAGGTTAATTCACCATGATGATATTTTCTATGTATTGGATCTTTTTGCATATACTCCAATGTATCATGCATCCAGCCCATATTCCATTTGAAACCAAAACCAAGCCCATTAGCATAGGCTGGTTTACTTACACCAGCAAATGATGTAGACTCCTCAGCAATCATTAGCACACCAGGGAAATATTGATAAATTATAGAGTTTAAGTGTTTAAAGAACTCAATAGCCTCCAAGTTTTCTCTGCCACCATATTGGTTTGCAACCCACTCACCCTCTTTACGGCTGTAGTCCAAATATAGCATAGAGGCAACGGCATCAACACGCAAGCCATCAAAATGGAACTTATCTATCCAGTAGAGAGCATTTGAAATCAAGAAGTTTTTAACTTCCATACGTCCATAGTTAAATATCTTTGTTCCCCAATCCATATGCTCACCCTTTCTAGGGTCTGCATGCTCATATAGAGCAGTACCATCAAAATTGATAAGTCCATGTTTATCTTTAGGAAAGTGCCCCGGAACCCAATCCAAAATAACACCCAAACCATTGGTGTGACACTTATCTATAAAATATTGTAGGTCATCTGGCTTTCCAAATCTGCTTGTTGGAGCAAAATAGCCTGTAACTTGATATCCCCAAGAGCCATCAAATGGGTGCTCTTGTATAGGTAGAAGCTCAATGTGAGTATATCCCATATCTTTTGCATATGGAATTAGCTTATCTGCAAATTCTCTATATGATAGAAATCTATTGCCCTCTTCAGGGATACGCATCCATGAACCTAAATGTACCTCATATATACTTATAGGTGAATTTTGCGGAATCATCTTTGCTCTATTATCAAGCCACTCACTATCATTCCACTTATAATCCTCTAGCGTGTAAACTATAGAGGCTGTCTTTGGTCTAACCTCAGCATATGTTGCATATGGATCTGCCTTCTCTAAAAGTTCACCAGAGCTGCTCTTTATCTCAAATTTATAGATTGTTCCCTCTTTTAAGCCCGGAACAAAGAGTACCCAAACACCAGAATCTTCTAGAAGTGACATTGGATTTTTTCTTCCATCCCATCCATTGAAGTCGCCAATTACACTAACCCTTTGAGCGTTAGGCGCCCAAATACTGAAGTATACACCGCTCTCTCCATCTTTTTTAATTAGATGAGCACCCATCTTCTCATAAATCTTGTAGTGTTGAGATCTATTAAATAGGTATCTATCAAATTGAGTCACCCCCTCAACCCACTCCTCATATGGATCTCTCATCTCCCAGTCTTGACCATGGAAACCAATACATTTTAATTTATACTTAAATTTCTCTTTTTTATCCCATATTATTGCTTCATAAAGACCATCACCATGTACCTTGTCCATCTCATAAGTTTTTGAATCTGGACCATCTGTAACTACAAACATCTGTTTCGCATCTGGAACGAAAGCTCTTATCGACATTACTGTAACTTTTTTACCTTTTTGATCTCTAACTTCTACCTGATGTTGACCCAGTATATACTGAGGTGCTCTATGATTGGAATTAACAATTCCAATGATATCAGAAGGATATATGGTAGTAATCATGCTTACACTCCTAAAAAAGATTTTATGATAAAATTATAAATCTTTTCTTGGAAATAAACAATAGAAATTGTGAATAATTGTTAAAAGTTAAAAAAGTTGCTTCTTTTCAAATTGAAATATATATTCAATATTTTTATTTATTGAAAAAAATGATTTTATTGCATTTGCAAATATGAGTAGATTGGTAATTGAACCAATGCCGCCAGGTACAGCGGTTACAATTGAGGCTTTTGTTATATTATCATTGTTAGCATCTCCTACAACCTTGTTATCAAGATAGTGAATACCAACATCAATAACTATAGAGCCCTCTCTTATAAAAGTGTCATCAATATATTTTGGAATACCGCAGCAGGCAACAACAATATCAGCTTTTGATGTGATATTTTTTATATTTTCTGTCTTTGTATGTACAATTGTTGGAGTAATATCTCGCTTTAACAGAAGATGAAATGTTGGGAGGCCAACAGTCACTGAGCGTCCAACTATTGTTGCGTTTAGGCCGGGTAGGGGGGTATCAAATGATTGTGATATGAATAATAGAGAGATATCAACAGCCCAAGCGGTGGCAGGAATCATAAATGGGGTTTTATTAAAGAGCCTGCCTTGATTGTAGCTTGTTATTCCATCAATATCTTTTTTATAGTCAATGAGATCTTTTAATTTATTTAGGTTTATATGCTTTGGTATAGGGTTTTGGAGTATTAGTCCATATGTGTTTTCATTTCTGTTTACTCTCTCGATATTTTTTATAAGCTCCTCTTCAGAGACATTATCATCAAGAGAGACTATATCAAGCTCAATTCCGAGATTACTTGCTCTCTTTTTCATTCCATTGACATAGCTATAGCTGTCGTCAGAGTAGCCAAATAGAATAACAGTAACTGAGAGATATATTTTGTTATCTTTTACTATTTTTTTTATCTCTGATGAGATTGTGTCAGCAAGATTATTTAGTTTTAGAAATATTGTGTCCATATGAGTTAGTATCAAAAATAGTGTTTTTTGTCAATTTTATTAGGGGTAGGGAAGGCTAGTTATATTTATTATATTTTAGAATTTTGGAGTAAAGTTACCCTTTTTATCTATGTATCCCCACTCTCCATTAAGTACAACTCTTACTTTTCCATCATGGAAGAAGTAGTTGACTTTTTGGTATTTATCACGTATTACATCATAAATGAAGGGGATAGCAGTATCTCCATTTTTATCTATAAATCCTATCTTTCCATCCAGTTCTACTGCTGCCAATCCCTCATCAAAATAGGTCATATATGTAGTACCATAAATAATAGGAATGACTACCTCTCCCTTTTTATCAACAAAGCCCAGCTTTCCATCTAGTTCAACAGAAGCCACTCCTTCACTGAAGCTAGCTACATAATCGTAGACAAAGGGCACAATATTTTTGCCCTCTCTATCAACAAATCCCCACTTGCCATTGAGCTCAAGTTTTACTGCTCCCTCTGAAAATCTATGATAGCTATATTTCCATGATGGGTCATAAATGCAAGGTATAATTTCTTTTCCACTTTTATCTATAAAACCTATCTTATTTTTATATAGAACTGGTGCGAGTTCATCTTCAAATCCCTCAGTATCATCATATATAAGTGGAATAACCTCCTTTCCCCTCTCATCTATGAATCCCCATGTTCCTCCCTCTGTGCCCATATATTTTTCTACATGGGTAGCAAAATATTGTCTTCTTAAACCAATATTTACAGCAGCCAATCCATTTTTAAATTCTGAAATGATACTATATTTTATAGGGGTGATCTCTCTTCCGCTTTTATCTACTAATCCATATTTTCCTATCCACATTCCTTTATAATAATTTTCATCATATGGATTTTTAAAAGTATTTATATTTACTAGCACAAAATTATCATCAAATTTTTCTATATTACTATATTTAAATGGAGTTAGTTGTTTTCCATTTTTGTCAACAATTCCCCACTTTTTACCCTTTCTTACAGCGGCTAGCTCATTTCCAATGGAGCCATCAATCTCATCATATTGATCTTTAAGATTTTCTGTGGGATAGATATATTGAAGTAGAAAAATAGAAAATAGAATAATGATAGATTTTTTCATTGGTATATCCTTTCTATTCTTCTGAAATAAAGTTACCCTTTTTATCTATATAGACTTGCTTACCGTCAAACACTACTTTTGCTTTTCCATTTTTAAAGCAGTAGTCTTCTTCATAGAATATATAATAGTCCTCGCTGTTATCATAAATAAATGGAATAATTTCCCTGCCATTTTTATCTATAAAACCAAATTTTCCATTAAAAAGAACGGGAGCCAGCCCCTCACTAAAAAAACTTATCATTATGTTCTCATAGTATGTGCAGAGAGGTTCATAGATGAATGGTATTGCCTCTTTTCCGCTCTTATCAATAAACCCAAGTTTGCCACTAAGAACAACAGCAGCTAACCCCTCTCTAAAGAAGGTAGCAGACATCTCATAATCAGGGATGGGATATGTATGATATTCGGGATATATATCATATTTAAGAGGGATTACAAGTTTTCCGCTCTTATCAATAAATCCAAGCTTTTTATCTATACCAACAGCAGCGACTCCCTCTGAAAAATCGGAGGCATAGTCATATATAAAATTGCCTATCTTTTTTCCACTCTTATCAATAAATCCCCACTTGCCATTGAGTTTAAGCTTGATTACTCCATCCGAAAAGTTTTGATAAGTATGATACCATGGATCATCATCATATATAGGAAGAATGACTTCTTTGCCTGTTTTATCAATGAAGCCCATCTTATCTTTATATAAAACTGGCGCTAAATCACCACGAAATCCCTCTGTATCACTATATTTAAGAGTAATAACTTCTTTGCCAGCTCTATCAATAAACCCCCATTTTCCACCACAATATATTACACATTTTCCAAAACCACCACGCTCTGCTATCCCTTCAAAACCGATATTTACAGCGGCAAGCCCATTTGAGAAATGTTTAATAACATCATACTTGATAGGCACAACCTCTCTTCCATTTTTATCCATCAATCCCCACTTGCCTATCCAAGAGTCACGATATCCTCTATATTCACTCTCTTTTTCATTATTTATATTAACCAAAATAAATTCATCATCAAACTCTCTTATATCATCATATTTGAGTGGCGTCTTATTGATAATTCCCCACTTTCCATCTTTTTTAACAGCAGTTAAATTATGTTTACTGAATTCCTTAACCTCATCATATTGATCTTTAAGGTTTTTTGTTGAGTAGATATTTTGTAGCATGATTAGTGAAAATAGTATAACGATAGTTTTTTTCATTTATATATCCTCTCTATCTTTCTAATGTAAAATTCCCCTTTTTGTCTATAAATCCCCACTTGCCATTGAGGTGTACTCGGGCCTTTCCATCTTTAAAGCAGTAGTCTTGATAATCATACAAACATACATGACTATCATAAATGAAAGGTAGAATTTCTTTTCCCTCTCTATCTATAAAACCAAATTTGCCATTAAGAAGAACAGGTGCCAAGCCTTCTGAGAAATAACTAATAATCACATTTTCATATGAGGTGAATGGTTCATATATGAAAGGAATTATCTCCTTGCCGCTCTTATCAATAAAACCAAGTTTGTCATTTAGAATAACAGAAACCAGCCCCTCACTGAGTAAAATAGAGGTTATCTCATAATCATAGATATTATCTCTCTCTTGATCATATAGAGGATCATATATAAGAGGGACTATTAATTTCCCATCTTTATTAATAAATCCAAGCTTTTTATTCTTATGGACAGCAGCTATCCCTCCTCCAAAATTGCCAACATAATCATATATAAAATCACCTATCTTTTTTCCATTTTTATCAACAAATCCCCACTTGCCATTGAGTTTAAGTTTTATAACTCCATCTGAGAAATTTTGATAATCAAAAGACCATGGATCTCCATCATATATAGGAGGAATGATTTCTCTGCCCATTTTGTTAATAAAACCAATTTTATTTTTATAGATGATGGCAGCCACTCCATCATGAAAATGTTCTACATCATTATATTTAAGTGGTATAGCCTCTCTCCCATCTCTATCAATAAATCCCCACTTTCCACCATAATATGCTATATTTTTTCCTGAGCCGCCTCTTTCACCCATTCCATTAACCCCAATATTAACTGGGGCCAACCCATCACTAAAGTTTAATATGATATCATATTTTGCTGGAACAATCTCTCTTCCCTCTCTATTAATAAGTCCCCATTTTCCTCTCCAATATAGATTAGTATATCCATCTGCTAGCTTTCCATCATCGATATTTATAAATATAAACTCATCATCAGAACTTATTCTGGATTCAAAGCCAAATTTTTCTATACGACTATATTTTATTGGAGTTATCTCTTCTCCATTTTTATTCAGCAAGCCCCACTTTCCTCTCCAATAGGAGTTGTAGTTACTATCTGAAGTGGTATCATCTATATTTACCAGCACAAATTCATCATCAAATTCTCTTATATTGTCATATTTAAGAGGAGTTAAAAGCTCTCCATCTCTATTGACTACTCCCCACTTTCTATTTTTCTTTACAGCAATGAGTTCATTTTTTGTGAATTCACTAATTTCATCATATATATTTTTGAAATTTTTTGTTGGATAGATATTTTGAATAAGGAAAAGAAAAAAAAGTATAGAGATCAGTTTTTTCACTGTTATATCCTTTAAAGTAAGGGGCTCTCTCTCTATTGATCTCTAGATTGATCTCTAGCAGGTACAAATCTATAAAAACTGCCGGCAGCATCAGTTAGCGTGTAAAACTCTTTTGTTAAATTAGAATTTTCGATTTTATACCAGCTAAATCCATCATCATGTGAGTATTCAAACAAATTATTCTCCTCATCATACCATTTCCATTGAGATGGTTCTCTATGTTTACGTTCTCCAGAGCCTGTTGTAAAGAAATAGGTACCAACATCAGAAATAAATAATATATCTCCTACTTCGCTAATTGTACTAGTAGTCTCAACCAATTTCCAAGTTCTAGAGAACATATCCGTCTTTTGACTACTTGATATTACTTCAGATTTTGCTGCTGTTAGGTTTAGCTCTTTTTCTGGTTCATCAATAGTAGCAAATGAGAAGAGCACATCTTTGCCATTATTATTTGCAACCTTTACAATACCTAAATCGATCAAATTATATATATTCTTTGCAGTCATCTCATAGTTCCCAAAATGGACTGTTTTATACTCATCATTTTCTAAAACAATATAATTTCCATCTTGATTGAACTCAAATGATGAGTAGATAGCATCTGGAGAGAGAATTTCCCACTTTTCTGATAGGAGGTTACTGTTTTTACCCTTTCTAATAATTACATCGTTGATATTAAGATTTTTTAGTTTTTCAAGATTTTTAATTACTTGATTTGCTTTCACATCAACAATTTTTACTCTCATAAAGTCGAGATACTTCTCATAATTTGGAGTAAACCCACTCTTTTCTAATAGGGAGAATATATGGTTTGCATTCTCTATCTTCTTATATGCACCGACCTGAATTTGGTAGGTGGCATCATCATCAACTTGGACAATTATCTTATCTGGAACAGGTTTTAGAGAAAAAACAGAAAATGGAGTAAATAGTAGAAAAACAAAAAATAGTGCTCTTTTCATAAAATAGTTTCCTTAATATACTCATGATGTTACCTATTTTGAATATATTTAAATAAAAATTGTATTATACTTGTATAAAGCTATTATAGTTTTAAAGTCAACATTTTTTACATTTGATGTTTTTATCTATTTCTGGATGGGGGAGAATTGAGAAAAAATTATTATATTAACTCTCACTGTCTTGAAATTACTATCTCACCATTTTCTAATTTTACTTCAAGTTCATCGCCTTTCTCAATTTCTTTTGATATAAGCATCATGCTTAATACATTTTCAACCCTGCTTTCAATAACTCTTCGTAAAGGTCTAGCACCAAACTCAACTGAGGTTCCAAGCTCTGCCAACTTCTCTCTAACCTCTCTTGAAAATGAGATTTTATAACCAATAGTATCCAATTTATCTGTAAGTTTTGATAGATATATATCCGTTATAGCTAAAATATTCTCTTTTGTTAGTGGGTGGAAAACGATAATATCATCAAGTCTGTTTAGAAACTCTGCTCTAAAGAACTTCTTTGTCTCTTCAAGGATGCTCTCCTTTATAAGAGAGTAGTCTTCACTATTTGAAGTAGGTGTAGCAAAACCTATCTTTTTATTGAGATCAAATATTTTTGAGGAGCCCAAATTAGATGTACAGATAATTATAGAGTTTTTAAAATCAGCTTTTACCCCCTGACTATCTGTTAGATGCCCCTCATCAAAAATCTGCAGCAGTATATTAAATACATCTTGATGAGCCTTCTCTATCTCATCAAACAAAACGATAGAGTAGGGGGCTCTTCGTATCTTATCTGTTAGCTGCCCGCCTTCGTCATATCCAATGTATCCGGGAGGAGCCCCAATTATCTTTGAGACACTATGTTTTTCCATATATTCAGACATATCAAGTCTGATAATTTTTGTCTCATCATCAAATAGAAATAGAGCTAAAGCCTTTGCAAGTTCAGTCTTACCAACACCTGTGGGACCCAAAAATAGAAAAGTACCAATTGGCCTATTTGGATCTTTTATTCCAGACCTATTTCGTCTTATAGCATTCGAGACTGATGATATAGCCTCATCTTGCGAGATAATTCTTTTGTGAAGATTTTGCTCCATATTTTTTAGCTTGTTAGCCTCATCTTCAACTATTTTTGAGACTGGGATGGAGGTTGTTTTACTTATGAGGTTTGCTATATCCTCCTCTGTAACAATGCTGCTTTTGGGTTCATTGTTTATAGAGATTGCTGTAAGTTTATCTAAATCTTTCTCTCTTAAGTTTATTTCATTATGGTATCTAACAACTTCATCTATATTATTATTTCTAAAAGCTATTGCCTGCTCTTTTTTAAAGTTTTCTATTGTTGTTTCAAGTTCCAATATATCAGGAGATACATTGGTGATTGCTAAATACTTTTTTGCTCCAGCCTCATCAAGGAGATCAATAGCCTTATCGGGCAAAAACTTATCGTTTATATATTTCATAGAGAGGCTTGCTGCAGACCTTATTGCATCATCAGAATATTTTATCTTATGAAAATCTTCATATTTAGATTTTAAACCATTTAATATCTCTATGGTCTCATTTAGATTTGGCTCGTCTAATGTTATATTTTGAAATCTTCTTGCAATTGTCTTATCTTTTTCTACAATCTTTTTGTAGCTCTCTTGAGTAGCTGTTGCGATTATTTGTATCTGATTTTGCAGCAAGATTGGTTTCAGTAAGTCAAATGGTTTTGTCCCCATATTGCTATCTAAGAGTGTCTGTATCTCATCTATAAATATTATTATAGAACCACCAGAGCTGTTAACTATACTTATCAGAGAATTCAACTTCTCCTCAAACTCTCCCTTAAATTTTGATGCAGCAATGAGAGATGAGAAATCAATCTGGACTACTCTTTTTTTTATAAATTTTTTGGGCACTCTTCCAGCTATAATAAGGGCTGCAAATTTTTCTATCAAGACACTCTTCCCAACGCCTGATTTTCCAATAATTAATGGATTATTTTTACCTCTTCTTGATAGTATCTCGATCATTCTATCTACCTCACTATCAAAACCAATAACTGGGTCAAGCATATTTTTTTTGGCAAGCATGGTTAAATCTTTGCCATATGTTTTAATAATGCTCTCTTTGGATTCTCCGTCTCTCGATTTTATAGCAATACCTGATTTTATGTTTATCAATGCCTCTCTCAAGCTATGATATTCTAGGCCCATATCATATAGTATCTTTGATGAGGGCTGAATTGATGAATTAAGAAAAGCCAAAAAGAGTGTTCCTGTGGAGATGTACCTATCCTCAAATCTCTGCATCTCATCATATGCTATACTGAAGAGCTTCTCTACATCAGGGCTAAATGATATATTTGCCTGCTGTTCACTTTGGTTGTACTCTTTTGATTCCTGAATAGAGTAGATTTTTTCAAGCATATCATCTATTATTATTTGTGAAGTGAAACCCACCTCATCTAATATTTTTGTAACAATAGAATCCTCCTGCTCAATAATACCAAGCAGAATAAACTCTGGTGAAAATATATGTTGTTTAAAATTTGCAAGTTCAATAGAGCCAATATTTATTGCCTGTAAAACTTTTTCAGTACATAATCTCAAATATTTTTGAAACAAGTGAAAACTCCATATATAAAGATTGTATTAAAATATAACTTAATAATAATAGAAAAACTTTTTTATTGAAATAAATTGTTGTTGTATAACATATATTGTAACTAAATAAGATTGTTTTCTTAAAAAGAATATATAAAACATAAATTTTGACAATAGCCTCTATTTTTTATATAGGTATATTATGAATAAAAAAATTGCGATTTTGCCTGAAGATATATCATCAAAAATAGCTGCTGGCGAGGTAATTGAGAGACCTGCCTCTGTTGTTAGGGAGCTTATTGATAATTCTGTTGATGCTGGCGGAAGTGAGATAACTATCAAGCTTGTTGATGGCGGAACGAAATTAATTGTTGTAGTTGATAATGGAGCAGGGATTGATAGGGCGGACTTTGATCTCATATTAAAAAAGCATGCAACAAGCAAGCTCTATGATATTGATGATCTAAATAATATAAGAACACTTGGTTTTAGAGGGGAGGCGCTCTACTCAATTCAAACAGTCTCATACTTTACAATAATATCCAATAGAGACGAAACAGGTACAAAAGAGGGGAGTAAACTCTCCAATTTTGGAGATAATAAGTTTAAGATAACCTCAACAGGGGCTATCAAAGGGACAAGGATAGAGGTGGCTGACCTCTTCTATAATCTGCCTGCGAGAAAGAAGTTTTTAAAATCGAATAGTATAGAGCTAAACTCTGTTAAACAGATAGTTACACTAAAAGCCTTAGCTCACCTAAGTATATCATTTAAACTTTACAATAATGATAAGCTAATATTTGCTACAAGCGGCGATGGTGATTTTGAAAAGGCGTTTTTTTCGATCTATAAAAACGAAAATAAATTTACCATCTATAAATATGAGTATAAGCTATCAAATAGTATAGATATAACTTTGTATCACTCATCACCAGATATATTTTTTGACAACAGGCGCTTTCAGGAGCTCTTTGTAAATAGTAGAAATGTTAATGTTGGCTTTTTCTACTCTGCTATAAGTGGTGGGATAAAAAACTTTGTCTCTCCAAACAGATATCCATTGATATTTTTCTTTATAAATATAGATCCAACACTTATTGATGTGAATATCCATCCAGCAAAAAAGGAGATTAAGTTTTTTAATCAGAGTGATATCTTCCTTGCGATACAGAGTTCTGTTGTAAAGGCTTTTGGTAATATTGTTAAGAGGGATTTGACAGATTTTAATTTGAACAAATATAGTATAGATGAAAATAGCAGTGATGATTTTGCCTTGTTTGAGGATAATAATGTTAGTGATAACAGTATAACAATAACCATCGATAGCAGAGAGCTAAAAGAGACCTACTTTCAAAATGAGAATTCTCCTCCTAAAAGTAGTTTTCCAACCTCTAGTTATAATGATGAGTATTATTATGAAAATAAAAACTATAGGATATTGGGAGTAGCCTACCTTACATATATAATAGTAGAACTTGATGATAAAATTATCTTAATTGACCAGCACGCAGCAGATGAGTCATTAAGGTATATCGAGAAAAAAAGTAGGTATAACTCATCTAATAGCAAAACAAAGCTTCTAATTCCAAAGGTAGCTGAAGTTCACAAGTGGGACAGTGAGACAGAGGAGAGAATAGAGTATCTAAATAAAAATAGTTTCCTAATTGAGACAAGAGATGAGAATACCATTGTGATAAAGGAGATGCCAGAGCTTTTGGCTATCAAAGATAACAAAGATGAGATAGAGGCTATTGTCAACTTCCTTGAAACAAAGGGGGGGATAAACTCTTCAGTGATTGATGATATATTGATAGAGTCCTCATGCAAAAATGCTATAAAGAAGGGTGATAGAGTCTATCAGGCTGACTTGGAAGATTTGGTAAAACGATATCTTGATGCAGGCATAAAAAATTGTCCACATGGGAGACCATCTCACTTTGAGATCGCAAAGGATGGACTTGAGAAGATCTTTCAAAGGAAGAGGTAGCAAAACTATTGATTATTCGTATTTTATTATTATATTATAAAATTGAACTTTCACCTTATTTAAAAAAATAATAATTTACATGTTTACTATTTTCTGTTATAAATTCTTCTATATATTTAGTTTAGAAAATCTAGTAATCATCTATTTTTAGGATAAAAAATGAAAAAAGAACTTGATAGCAGCACAATAATGGAGAAGATTGTCTCACTATCAAAGCGAAGAGGCTTTGTATTTCAATCTTCAGAGATCTATGGCGGTTTAAACTCATGCTGGGACTATGGCCCTTTAGGAGTTGAACTAAAACGCAATGTAAAAAATGCTTGGTGGGACTATATGATCCACAGAAGAAAAGATATTGTTGGTATTGATTGCTCTATACTTATGAGCCCAAAGGTGTGGGAGGCGTCGGGACACTTGAAAAACTTTACCGACCCACTGGTTGACTGCAAGAAGTGTAAGAAGAGATGGAGACAGGATAAGCTTGAAGATCCAACAAAGTGTCCAGAGTGCGGAGGTGAGCTAACTGAGGCAAGAAACTTCAACCTTATGTTTAAAACTTTTATGGGACCAGTTGAGGACGCTGGAGCTGTGGTATACTTAAGACCGGAGACTGCACAGGGTATCTTTGTCAACTTCAAAAATGTGCAGTTCACATCAAGAATGAAACCTCCTTTTGGTATTGGGCAGATTGGAAAATCATTTAGAAATGAGATAACTCCGGGTAACTTTATCTTTAGAACCAGAGAGTTTGAACAGATGGAGATGGAGTTTTTTGTAAAGCCGGGTGAAGATGAGAAGTGGTATCAATATTGGATTGATGAAAGAAAAAAGTGGTATCTTCAATATGGTATTATTGAGGAGAATATCCGAATTAGAGAGCATGAGAAGAGCGAACTTGCCCACTATGCGAAGGCTTGTGCTGATGTTGAATATAGATATCCGTGGGGCTTTGATGAGCTTGAGGGTATTGCAAATAGAACCGACTTTGACCTAAAGACACATCAGGAGCATAGCGGGAAGGATACCAGCTACTTTAATGAGGAGACCAAAGAGCGATATACCCCATATGTAATTGAGCCTGCGGCTGGTGCTGACAGAGCGACTCTTGCATTTTTGATTGATGCATATGAGGAGGAGATAAAGGAGAATGGAGAGGAGAGAGTCGTGTTAAACATTAAAACAAAAAAATATAACAAAAAATTTTGAATAATTACAACAGTTAAAAAAGATTTTTTAATAGATTTTGCTTTTTTGAAAAAAAAACATAAAAAAA
>JAVBQL010000015.1:0-58521 GCA_031549085.1 Spirochaetota bacterium | reverse complement strand
ATTTTTTTTATTAATTGTGAAACGTATTTTTTTTATAGTTCTGTTTCCATTTTTGTCAACATTATAGTATTTTTCACCAATTTTAACTGCAGCAACACCAGTATCGAAATCATAATTGTAAACATCATCATAAATTATAGGAACTACTATATTTCCTTGTTTGTTAATATATCCATATTTCCCATTCATTTTTACGGCTGCAAGTCCATTTTCAAAGCTATAAGCCTTTTGAAAGATAAATGGGATAACAACTTTTCCCTTTTTATTTATAAATCCCCACTTATCATCAATTTTTACCGCTGCAATTCTCTCTCCAGGTTCAAAATTTTGAGCTTCATCATAAATAGGGGCTATTACTTCATATCCATCCTCATCAACCCACCCATATTTTTTGTTGTACTCAACCAAACTAAGTCCATTTCTGTTATACCATATGACATTATATTTCATGTCAATCATGTCAATCTCCTTTAATAATTATGAATATATTTAAAATATAATTTAAACCACTGTTAAATTTTAACGACCTTAATATCATAGTGAAGAGCTCTGTTTTAGAGCAACATACATTTTAGTAATGCAAATGAGCTTTAATTTATTGTTGGCTAAATTAAATGTAATATTTTCGTTCTTTTATTCCATTTTTAATTAAAAAAAAACTTGCATAAACTTTAAATAAGTTTTATATTTAAAATGGTTAGTTGGCTTTTCTTAACAATAAAACTATTTAGAAAGAATAAAGATTAATTAGGTAATGAAATCCTATAGATAATTGGGATCTTATTTTAAACTTGTCTTTTAGTTTTAGGCTATAATTGCCGATATAACAATATATTTATACTCCAATATTGGCTAATTGTCAAGAACAAAATGGAGTTTTTATAGAATATTTTTTTAAAAGGTTTAATTATGAACTTAAAAGAGGATTTAGCATATAGACTAAGGGAGATTAGAACATATTTTAACTACACTCAAGACAAATTTGCTAAAGAGTTGGGTATAAACCAAAGATTATTAAGTAAATATGAGACAGCTTACCTTGAACTTCCAGATGAAATTAAATACAAATTACTCCAAATAGGCGTTTCACCTGATTGGCTTTTAACAGGAGAGGGAGAAATGTTCTCTTCTTCAATGAAGAATGATGATGGTTTAACAGTAACTCAAAAACCAGAATTTTCTTTAAGTCATAAGGAGACACATTTGGTTAATTATAATAGTGTAAAAATTCCTATTCTTGATATTAAAGCTTCCGCAGGATATGGGATAGAGGGTATAGATAATCCTAATATTGTTGATTATCTTGATATATCAAAACATCTCTTAGGTCATTATGGACAGAATGTTGTCTGTTTGGAAATAAAAGGGGACTCTATGGAGCCAGATTTTCGGTCTGGAGATTTTGTTCTTTGTGCTGTTGGTGTTGTTGAGGCGAATGGTTTTTATGTTATAAATATAAATGGGAATATACTTTTTAAACGTCTTCAGTTTATCAAGCAGGAAAAAATTTTAATAAAAAGTATAAATCCTGCCTATGAAACAGAGGAGATTGGTTTGAATGAGAAGGGATATTTTGGTATAGTAGGTAAAGTTTTTAGACATATAAGAAGCCTATAAATTTAGCAACCATTAAACTAGAGTTGTTAAAAAAATCTTATTACCATTTATTATAGTGTATTTTATTTGTATCATAACGGTTTTCTTTTTTAGGAGATTCTAACGAATATCCTAAAACAACAATTGATAATGGGACAACATTGGAAGGAAGAGAAAAAATCTTTTGCACTCCCTCAACACGTTTTTCACGTGGGTAAATTCCAAGCCAAACTGAACCAAGACCTAAACATGTTGCTTCAAGAAGCATGTTTTCCGTTGCTGCAGAGCAATCTTGTATCCAAAAACCCTCTGTTTTTTCTAATAGGAGGTCTGCACATACAACAATAGCTATTGGACACTCTTTTAGAACAGAAGCATATTGATGATATTCTATAATCTCTTCTAATAACTTTCTATCATCAAGAATAATAAAGTGCCATAATTGCTGATTTCTTGCTGATGGAGCAGCCATTCCAGCACTAATAATTTTATCAATAAGCTCTTTAGGAACAGCTTTATTTTGATATTTTCTAATACTTCTTCTCTCAAAAATAGCTTTCATAAAAGTCTCCTTCTATATTTTTCTGATAATTTTATATTAAATATTATTAAAATACTAGTTGTTATTTGAGTTTTTTTTATTAAACAGGATTTGTAAAAAAAATGGAGAGAGGCGACCCTCTCTCCAAATTAATTTTAAGTATAGTTTTCTATTGTCTTTTAAAACTATGGCTGTGTAGCGCTTACCACAATAGAAAAATTGAATCCATTGATATTATTAGCATCAGTATATGTTATGGTGCCACTTTTTGGAACTATTAATCTAATCGTTACAAGGGATCCTGCCTTTGCACTGATTGTCATATTATTTCCGCCAGCATTTAGAGGAGCTGTTCCATAATAACCTTTATCATATGTAACTCCTGATATTGTTCCATCAAATATTGCAGGGTTACTGCTTGTTGCTCCAAAAGTTCCAACCCAAAGTTGAGGAGTATCTGCCCAGCCATCAACATTGCCATCAGGTGTGTATCTAGCAATTTTGAATGATTTCTCTACAATATCTGCAAAATGGGTAAATTCCGCTGTATAGATAATACTGTCTCCACTTTCATCACCACTCATAGGCTTTGCAAGTGCAAAAATCCATGAACCAAAAGGCTCTGCACCAATAATGCACATTTGATCACTTGCAGTAAAGTTAAAAGCAAGAGGTGAGTTTGGCATAGGTGATATTGTGAAGGCGTAGTAATCATCAATAAATGGGTCTACTCCATTGCCTAAAGTATCCTTTAATCCTTCTATAGATATATTGCTATAAAATCCTCCAACAGTAAATGGTGTTAAGGGGGTTATAACAACTGTTGTATCTGTTACTGCTATCTCACTATTAGAGTATGTCTTTCCATTAAATACAACTGTTGGTTTTATTGATGTATTGAATTTTTTCCCAGTTAAACTTGTGTATGTTGCTGTTATGGTAGTAGTTTTTGGAACAGCAGCATATAGAGTTGGAGTTATTGATGAAAATTCTATATCAGAAGGAAATTTGGTTATAAAATAGTAGTCATTACTGGTATAGTTAACGCTCTTTACTTTTTTGCCATCTGTATCAACTAACCCACTGATTGTTAAGCCTGAATACTTTGTTCCTGGCTCAAATGGCGTTGATGGAGTTATCATAATTGTTGTTGAATTTATGAATGAAATTTCACTATTACTATTAGAGTAGGTTTTTCCATTGAGTATTATAGTTAGATCTGCTGATACATCTATTGATGTATCTAGCTCAATTGTACCAATACTTGGATATGTGAAAACTATGGCACTATTTATATCTACAGCAGTGCTTCTATGCCCAGGTGACATCGCATCTAGTTGAAGAGCTGATAAAGGTGGAAGTTGTGTAGCTGATACACTAATATCAAAGTTGAATCCACTAGTAATTGTACCATTACTAAATGTTATCTCTCCACTTTTTGGCACTGTAAGTTTAATAGTCACAGGTTCTCCTGCTTTGGCACTTATAGACATATTATCTCCGCCACCGCCATAGAGAGGAGCTGTGTTGCTATAATTTTGTGTGTATGGCATACCTGCTGTTGTCCCCTTAAATATCGCTGGTTTAGTAGCGGTTGCTCCAAATGTGCCCAACCAAAGATGTTTTCCTGTTGCCCAACCATCAACATTGCCATCTGGTGTATATCTTGCAATTTTAAACATGTTGTTATCAAGCTCTAATAGTGGGGTAAATGTTATACTATATTCTATGTTGTTGCCGTTTTCAGTAGCACTCATACGTTTTGAAGGTGTAAAAGCCCATGAGCCAAAATCAACTCCATAACCAATAATATACATCTCATCTGTTGTTGAGAAAGCAAAGTTCAATGGCGAACTTGGTATATTGGTGATAAAACTATAAGTAGAGTTAGCATATGTAGGAATATCATTACCAGCTGTATTTTTTAAGCCTGATATACTAATATTAGAGTATGTTGAACCCAAGGTAAATGGTATTGAAGGTGTTATCGTAACAGTTGTATCTGTTAGTGATATTTCAGAATCACTATATATTTTGCCATTAAATGTGATTTTTGGCTTTTTAGCTATATTTATCTTTTGGTTGGTTGCACTTTCGTAAGTTATAACTATTTTGCTATTTGTTGGAACTTCATTTCCATTGGCTGGAGTGAGCGAAAAAATTGTTAGATCTGAGAGTATTGCTGAAAATTTAGTTGTAAATTGGTAATTTTCATTATATATAGCTATATCATTCCCAGCTGCATTTTTTAGACCTGATATAGCGATATTCGCATATATCGTTCCAGTATCAAATGGAGTAGCAGGCGTTATAGTAATGGTTGTATCTGTTAGTGATATTTCAGAATCACTGTATGTTTTTCCACTAAAAATAACTTTTGGCTTTTTAGCTGTATTTATCTTTTGGCTACTTCCACTACTGTAGGTGATAACTATAGTGCTGTTCGTCTCAATATTGTTTGATCCATCTGCAGGTGAAATTGTAGAAACTTGAAGATCTGAAACTACAGCTGAAAGCTTTGTGGTAAAGCTGTAACTAGCATTTTTATATGTAGGGATATCTTTATCATTACTGTTTTTTAAACCACTTATTTCCAAACTAGAATATATTGTTCCAGTATCAAATGGTGTGGTAGGTGTTATAATAACGGCTTTATCTGTTAAAGTTATCTCAGAATCACTATATGTTTTTCCATTGAAAATAACTATTGGTTTTTTGGTTATATTTACCTTTTGAGAAGTTATACTTGAGTAAGTTACAACTATAACGGTAGAAGTCTCAACTGCAGTAGCTCCATCAGCTGGTATAATAGAACTAAAAACAATATCATTTTCTATATTTGTAATTTGTCCATTTTCACCTCCGCTGTCTCCTCCTCCACTACCACCTCCATTATCAGTATCTACAGTACAGGAAGAAAATATTACTATCCCTATAACCAATACAATAAATATTGGTATATTTTTTACAAATGACATTTTTTGTCTCCTAAATTTATTTTGTCTATATTCATTTACATATAGACAAATTTTTACATTTACATGGTTATAATTCTTTATTATCCTTTAGTCAAGACAAATATTAAATTATTTATTATTAGTAATAAATAATTATTACTACAATAAAAAAATATATTTGTTTTTAATAATATTTTTATTATATATTCTTTAACTGTTATTACATGCATAATGTAACTCAAATATTGTTTTATATAATTAATTTTTATTTTTAGTATAAAATAAGTAATTTTTTCTGTCATTTAAATTATTATTTTTTTTACATTTTAGATAAATAGAGAAAAAAGTTGTTTTTTACAAAACAAATTAGTATAATGATTAGTATAAAATGGGAGGGGAGGCATAGTAGATTAGTATAATAATATTTTAAATTTAATTTAGCTTATTAAAAAAGAAAGTTTATGAAAAATACAAAGTATCAACGCATAATAAAAAGTACCTACAAAAATGAGTTGGAGTTTTTTTCTGAAAAACTAAAAGAAAATGATTCCAACAAAGAGCTATGCTTTTATATAAAAGGTGTTGATAGTATTGCCAACTACAATTTTATAGATCTTATCCACCAAAATTTATCTGGTGATAGAAAACATTATGTTTTTTTATCAAGTGGAAGCTCCTATCTTAAACAATTTCCATGGCAGCCCTTTAAAAATATGTTTTTTGGTTTCTTCAATATAAAAAAAGATACAAAACGCTTGAAAGAGAAACTCACAAGATTTATGAAAGATTATAAAGAGGAGCTTGCTACAAGTATAGGATATATAGCTGATCTTTTTTCTTCTACTGGTGATGACTCTTTATATAATGTTCCTCTTAGCAAAAGTGTTATATTTAAAGCTTTTCAGAATTTTTTCTTTTACTTGGCAAAAAAGAAGAGAGTAATACTATTCTTTGATAAGATAGAGACTTTTGATGATGTCTCTTTTGAGCTTATATCTCACCTTATTGTGTCTCTAAAAGATTCTAATATTGTTTTTGTTACAAGCTCCAGTGAAGATTATACTGATAAATTAAAAGATATTCATTTTAATATGATAAATGTTGATAAGTTTGATAAAGAATCTTGTAAACTTGCCATTTGTGATCTTTTGAAGTCCGATATAGATGATGAACTCTTGAACTATATATATGAAGGGACAGATAATAAATTCTACTATATAGAGGTTCTTTTGAACTATCTTATAGATAATGATTTGGTAAGCAAAAGTGATGGAAAATATTTTTTGAGAAAAAATGATTATATTTCTCTTTCAAATATTTTTATCTCGAGAATGGGCAAACTCAATGTTGATGAGATGAATCTCCTTGAGCTTATAAGTTTTTTTGGAGAGCGTGTCTCTTATGATATTCTCCATCATTTGTATGATAAAGGTGAATTTGATAAAAACCTTAATAACCTTCAGATTCTTGGTTTTGTTTATAAGAGTTACATCAGTGAGCAATGTTATATAAATTTCTCAAGTGAAGAGTTAAAAGAGTTAATTTACAATAGCATTTTTCCTCTTACCAAACATGAGATTCACTCTAAAATAGCCTCTTTTTTGAAAAATTCTTATAGTGATGGTTACTCCTCTATATATGAGATATTGGCGTACCACTTAGAAAATGCTCTTTTGTTCGATGATGCAGTCTACTTCTATTTTATGGCGGGATTAAAATATTACTCAGATTTTTTTGATAAAAAAAATTCGTATAAATGGTTCTCTAGAGCTTTATATATTGCAAAACAGCTGATTTCTCATGATACAAACAAATCTACTTTCCATGAAGAGAAAGTAAACTGCTTTAATAACTCTTTTTATAAGGTGCTTTTTACCTACTCATATCCGCTCTCACTTGATATCAGTACAATTTTTTACTATACAGCTCTCTCTTCAGAAGGGTTTGTTGAAAAGACGCAAGATTACTATCTTCAGGCTATAAAATATGCAAAACAATATAATAATACTGCTATAGTTTTCTTATCAAGGCTTGAAATTTTTAAGATGCAGTTTATTGATGTTGAAGATACTAATGTATTAAAAAATTATATGCAGCAGATAGAGGAGACAGCAAAAGAGTCTGGAAGCCAGTTTTTTCTTATATTTTCACTGATAGTTAATATTTCTCTCTATATTAGTAAAGAGTCCTACAAGCTTGACAAGAGTCAGATAGAAAAGTTTATGATATCTAAAGATCTCCTCCTTAATGATAAGACCTACATGGATAAGGAGCACAAAAGAGTTCTTCTTATATTTTGGTATTTTTGCTATGCAAACTATTTTAAGATGAACTATAGTGGGCCTCTAAAGACTGATATGATTAAAGATATCGTTACTCAAGGGGAGAGTTATCTTTTTTATGATTATGATAAGATCAACTACTATTATAGACTTGCAATAGAGCCTTTGGATAATACAATATATAAATCTTTATATTTAAAAAAGTCGTTAGAGATATCTCTATCAGTAAATAACTCTTACTACACTTCAGCAAATTATGAGGAGCTTGGAAGACTCTCCTTTGAACAGGGGCGATATGATGAGGCCATAGATTATTATAAAAATGCGGAGCCCTTTTTAATTGAGCTTGATGACAGAGAGCGTTTAAGTGAGCTCTATAAAAATATTGCATATATACATATTGTCAAAAAATACTATAAAGATGCAATTGTTCTTTTAAAAAAGAGCATTGAACATAAAAATAAAGAGAATATCTACTATTTTTCATCTATTAAAGAGAATAGTATTATATATATAGTATTATCTCTTATATTTGCTTCAATTCAGGTTGAGGATTATGAATTAACAAAAGAGTATTTTAACTATATTGATGAGATTCTTCTATATAAGAAGAATGTTATGTCAGATTCTATTCTACTTTTTTATAATTTTTTAGTCTCATACTTCAAGCTTAAGAGAGATGGTGATAGAGTTGAACTTCAAAATATTAAATCCTATTCCAACAGCATTCTTCAAGAGAAACAAAAATCTACAAACAAACTTTGGTTAAAAAAATTCATCTCTGAAATAGGTGATGAATTAAAGTAGGCTTCTGCAATATTAAAAAATAAAAGAGATCTCTATTATCCCTTCACTGCCATAAAAAATATTATATTGACATACATATTTTAAATTCTTATAATAATTGTATACCAATTTTTTAGGATTAAAATGTCAAAGTTCAGATTATTAAAAGAGTTCTTCCAATATATGGGAGAAAATAAAAAGATGTGGCTTATACCAATAATTGTTATATTTGCTTTGGTTGCTATAGTCTTGCTTGTTTCACAATCACAGGCAATAGCTCCCCTTATATATACATTATTTTAATTATATTTTTAATTTTAGTAAAAAAGGGAAATAGATGTATATATTGGGTATTAGTGCATTCTATCATGATTCAGCTGCAGCACTTATCAAAGATGGTGAAATTATATTTGCCTCATCAGAGGAACGCTATACTCGCAAAAAGGGAACTGATGCTTTTCCAATAAATGCTATTAATAATGCACTTAAATTTGTCAATATTACATTAGAAGATATAGAGAGAGTAGTCTTTTATGATAAACCAATAACCAAGTTTGATAGAATTATTGCTTCATATATACATAGAGCACCGTTTGGTGTACACTCTTTTATCAAAGCGATTCCTATGTGGCTTAAGAAAAAGCTGTGGGTTGAGGATACTATAAAAAAAGAGCTTAAGTATAAAGGTGAAGTTCTATTTACAGGGCATCATCAATCTCACGCTGCAAGTGCTTTCTATCCATCTCCATTTGAGGAGGCTGCTATTGTTACAGTTGATGGAGCGGGCGAGTGGACAACCACAACTATAGGTGTTGGTAGAAATAGCGGCATAAAATTGTTGAAGAAGATTGAGTTCCCTCATAGTTTAGGTCTGCTCTACTCTGCATTTACCTACTACTGCGGTTTTAGGGTCAACTCTGGTGAGTATAAGCTTATGGGACTTGCTCCCTATGGAAAACCTATCTATGCTGATGTTATAAAGAGAGAGATTATTACGCTCAACGAGGATGGTTCATACCTCTTAAACGAAAAATATTTCAACTATATATCTGGCTTAAAGATGATATCAAGAAAGTTCTCAAAACTTTTTGAACATCCTCCATTAAGAAGTGGAACTCCATCTCAATTTTATATGGATATAGCAGCCTCTATCCAAGTTGTTTTTGAGGAAGCTCTCCTTAATATAGCTCGCGAAGCAAAGAGGGTTACTGAACTTGACAATCTTGTGCTGGCAGGTGGCAGTGCTTTAAATTGTGTTGCAAATTCTAAAATATTGGAAGAGAAAATTTTTAATAATGTTTGGGTGGAGCCTGCAGCAAATGATTCTGGCGGGGCACTGGGAGCTGCTCTCTATTGCTACTATGATTATTTAAAAGGTGAGAGAGTTATACAAAAAGATAGTGATGGAGAGGGTATAGATTCTCAAAAAGGCTCTCTATTGGGAAACTCCTATAGTGATGAGGAGATTGAGAGAGACCTAATTAAATTTGGGGCTTCTTATACAAAATTAAACAGTGATGATTTGGTAAAAAAAGTTGCGAAACTTATCTCAGAGAGCAATGTTATTGGTTGGTTTCAAGGGAGAATGGAGTATGGGCCTCGTGCCCTGGGGAGCCGCTCTATTCTTGGAGATGCTAGAGATCCAAATATGCAATCTGTTATGAATAAAAAAATTAAATTCAGAGAATCCTTTAGACCTTTTGCTCCTGCAATGCTTGAAGAGTGTGTCAGTGACTACTTCTATTTTGATAGAGCATCTCCATATATGCTTTTTGTTGCAAAATTGAGGGAGAGCTATCATAACAAAGTTGAAGAGAGCAATAAAAACGGACTTGAGCTATTGAAGATTCATAGAAGTACAATACCAGCTATTACCCATGTTGATTTTTCAGCAAGACTTCAGACTGTTAATGGAAAAGATAATCCTCTATTTTACAATCTTATAAGAGAGTTCTATAATATCACCAAAGTGCCAATTATTATAAATACCTCCTTTAATGTTAGAGGGGAGCCCATTGTTGGGAGTCCTCTTGATGCCTACTATTGCTTTATGGGGACAAATATAGATTATCTTGCAATTGGGAGCTTTTTGCTCTCTAAAAAAGATCAACCAAAATTGGATTTAAAGAGATGGAAAAAGACACTAATAAAAGACTAAAAAAACTATCAAAATTTGATAGTGATTTACGCAAATTTGGAATCTACTTTGCTATTGGCATGGCACTGCTTTTGTCTATTGCCTTCCTTAGAAACTGGCAGGTTCTTGCAAAGTCTATTGTTGCTGGACTACTTCTCTATCATATTATCTTTGCCTTTCTATTTCCAAAGGCTCTTGTTGTCACATATTTTATAACAAAAGTTATAACCAAAATTGTTGGTACAATAATTACCTATGTTGTATTTGGGTTGCTCTATTATCTTCTCTTTACCCCTATTGCCATTATTATTAGAGCATCAAAAAAAGATCATATAAAGAACAACTCTATTTCTCCTCACTGGATAGAGTGTCTTGAGAAAGATAATGACCCAAAAAAAATAGAGAAACTTTTTTAAATTTTTACGTTCCACCTAATTTTTGATAAATCTCTTTTATTAAGTAACTATTGTCTTTCAGATTAATTAATACTAAAAATATCTCAATATTAAAAAAAATCGAATTAGGTAATAATAGAATCATTGTAGAGAAGATTTAGTATGTTTATGGGAGAACTAAATAGCCTCTTTTAAATATCTCTATAAAAAAACAATATAATTATAGTTTGTTATATAAATTTCTTGATTTTTAGGTTTTTTTTTAGTAATATATCTGGATAATGGAGTTCTGTTTTCTCATCGAAATTTGATATCCTTTATAGAGGGACTTTTTAATGAAATTTTCAGAGAGTCTTATAAAAGAGATCAAAGATAAAATTGATATTATATCTGTTGCAAGTGAATATATAAAAAATATAAAAAAAAGTGGTAAAAATTGGGTAGCTTTGTGCCCTTTTCACAGTGATAAAAATCCATCTTTCTATATTTCAGAGGAAAATGGGTTTTATAAGTGTTTTGCTTGTGGCGAGAAAGGTGATGTTATCACTCTTGTTCAGAGACTTGATAACCTCTCATTTCAAGAGACAGTAGTTCAGCTTGCAAAGAGAGCAGGCATAGAGATTACAGATGGATTTGAAGATTCAAAAGACTATAATACAAAATCGACTATACTAGAATTCAATGCAAGAATGATAAAGCTTTTTAATCATTTTCTTCTTGAGACAGCAGAAGCCAAAGAGGCAATAAATTATTTGAGTAGTCGAGGAATAACCAAAGGTGATATAGAGCTTTTTAATATAGGTTTTGCCCCGAAAGGCTATAATAGGCTAAGAAATATTATAGAAAAGAGGGGTTTTAGCGAGGATTTCTTGATTAAAAGTGGCCTGTTTTTGAGGGGGGATAGGGGCTTACGACCTCTATTTTTTAATAGAATTATCTTCCCAATAATAGATCATAAAAATGAGCCAATAGGCTTTGCTGGAAGATCGCTATCTGGTGAAATCATGCCAAAATATATAAACTCTCCAGAGACTCCTCTATACAAAAAAGGCAAAAATTTGTATGGTCTAAACCTCTCCAAAAATTCAATACAAAAAGAGGATAGAGCCTTTATTGTTGAAGGATATATGGATTTTATAGCTTGTTTTAAGAGTGGACTTAAAAATGTTGTTGCTACCTGTGGTACAGCGATAACAAAAGATCAGATTAAACTTTTAAAAAGATATTGCAGCGAGATTGTTCTTCTTCTTGATGGAGATGAGGCTGGAAAGAAAGCAATGTTTAGAACTCTTTTTGAGGCAGCCAATATAGACATAAAAATAAATATTCTTCCTCTTCCTGATAATAGAGACCCTGATGATTTTTTTAAAGAAAATTCTTTTGATGATTTTTTAGATTTTTTTAATAAGAATAACAGAGATGGATTTTTACTCTATTTAGAAAACCTAAAGAAAAATTTGGATTATAGTAATATTTCGAGCATTAATGATGCCGTTTTGAATTTATTTAGTTATATTAAATTATGGGAGAGTGATATTATAAGAGTCTCTTTAATAGAGACTAGCTCAAAAGTATTAAATATGGATAGTGAACTTTTGAAAGCGGAATTTTTTAAAAGTTTAGATAATAAATTTAAGAAAAATGGTATGAAAAATAATTTCACTGAAGAAAAAAAATATATCCAGAGCGAAAATAAGAGAGATACTTATAAGAAAAAAGAAAAAAATGTTAATGAAGATTTAACTTTTGATATAAAAAGAGAATTAGAATTAGTTTTATTGCTATATAAGGTCGATAATCCAGAAGAGTTGATGAAGAAATGCGGAGTAGATGAAAAACTCTTCTCTTTAAAAGATACAAAATTTCTCTTTAATAATAGAATTAACAATAAGGCTAGTTTGGATAACCATATTTATGACAATCTATCTAATATCAAAATCATTTCATTTTTGCAAGATGAGCTTGGTTTTATCTATTTTAATGATAGAACCAATGGTGAAGCTCCCTCTCTTAAAGAGAGACAGAGAATTGAAAATGAGATTATAGACAGGAGCATGGATCTAATCATCAAACATTATCATAAAAAATCGCAGGCTTTAAATGAAAAAATAAAGCTTGCTGAGCTTTATAAAGATCTATCTAATTTAAAAGCTCTTCAAGAAGAGAAGATTATTATCTCTAATGAGATAATAAAAGTTAGAAAATTACAGGAGTTAAAAAAGTAATATGAAAAAAATTACTGATTATCCCAAAATTCAAGAGATGATAGAATTTGGTCTAAAGGAAAAATGTTTAACAATAGACCAAATTAATAAATTCTTGCCTACAGAGATAGTTGAAGAGGGGCTCTTTGATGAGGTTCTTGTAATGCTGCAGGAAAAAAATATAGTTGTGAAAGAGGAGGATGTTGATGTCTCTTCCGATTTTACAGAAGATGTTGTAAAAAAAGCTAGCAGCAGTACCATTGACTCAAAGAAGAGATCCATGGCAAGTCTCCCTCCAACGGACGATCCTATTAGAGTCTATCTAAGAGATATAGGTCGTGTTAGTCTAATTGATACAGAAGAGGAAGTTGTTCTAGCAAAAAAGATTGAAGAGGGACAAAGATTAATAAATAATTCTATAAGAAAAGTAGGTATTACACTTATTGAATTTTTTAATATCCTAGAAAAAATAAGTGCTGAACCTATCGATTTAAATAAGACAATAGTTACTATAAAGTCATCATCAAGAGACTACTCTTCAGATAAAAAGAGAATAAAGAGCAAATACAAAGATATATTTGATGATTTTATGAAGACAATCTGTACTTTCAATAATTTAACAAGCAAACTTAAATCTTGCAAAGATCCAAAAGAGAAGGCTAAATTAGAGGAGAGCATTGCGAAGGTAAGAGAGGATGCTTTTGAGAAGATGTTCAACCATGAGATTGATAATCAAGATATTATAAAGATCGCAGAAGAGATTGTGAATGTCTCTAAAAAGATAAGAGAGATTGAACAATCTAATGATAAAATATTAAGAAAATTTGGTTTTAATGATCCAAGAGAGCTTAAAATTCTTTGCAAAAATTTAGATAAGCCAGAAAACAGAGATTTTGTAGAGGAAAAATATAATATATCTGCTGAAAAGGCGAAAGATTATCTTAGAAAAGTAACAAACAATATTCAGACATTAAAATCTTATGAGAACAAGTATAACAATGCTATAGAAGAGATGAAAGAGGCTGGAAATGAGGTTGACAGAGGACTCTTTTTGGTAAAAAACGCCAAAGAGAAGCTTGTTAATGCAAACTTAAGACTTGTTGTGAGCATTGCTAAAAAATATACAAATAGAGGTTTGCACTTCTTTGATCTTGTTCAAGAGGGAAATATAGGTCTTATAAAAGCTGTTGACAAGTTTGAATATCGAAAGGGATATAAATTTTCTACCTATGCGACATGGTGGATTAGACAAGCTATTACCCGTTCGATAAGTGATCAGGCTAGAACGATAAGAGTTCCTGTCCATATGATAGAGCAGATAAATAAGGTTTTACGAGAGACAAGGGTTTTGATGCAAAAATTGGGCAAGGAGCCAACAGATGAAGATATTGCAATTCAGCTTGGCTGGCCTGTAAGCAAAGTTAAATCTGTGAAAAATGTTGCAAGAGAACCTGTAAGTTTGGAGACTCCTATTGGTGAAGAAGATGATTCCATCTTAGGAGAATTCATTGAAGATAAGGGTTATGAAAATCCTGCAAATTTTGCTGCATTTAAAGATTTACAATCTCAACTTATTGAGGTAATAAGAACCTTGACAAAAAAAGAACAAGATGTTTTAAAGATGAGATATGGTTTGGAAGATGGCTATTCACTTACTTTGGAACAAGTTGGATATATTTTCAATGTTACAAGAGAGAGAATAAGACAGATAGAGGCTAAGGCTTTAAGAAAATTAAGACATCCTGTGAGGTTGAGAAAATTGAAAGATCATTTGGATAATTTATAATTTAGGGGGAGTATAATGGATACGATGGATACAACAGATATTTACTCAAAACTAATTGAGTACCAAGTAATTCTAACAGAAAAATTCAAATTTGAGGAGAGAAAAGAGGAGCTTCCAAAAGTTCTTCATAATAAGAGCGAGATATTGAATAGACTTAAAAAAAGCTATTTAGCGAGATATTCTCAATTTAAGCAGATAGAAAATACTATTATAGCTAACCAAAGATTTATTGGAGAGCTTTCTTTGCGTCAAAAGTCTTTAGAAGAGAAGACTAAGATTGTCAAGGGGGCTAGAGAGTATGATGCAATTGCAAAAGAGATTGAGAGTAATAAACTTAGTGAAGAGAAATATGGGTTTAAACTTTTGCAAGAACAAAGAGTTCTTGAAGATTTAAAAAACAATATCGAAAGAGATGAGATGTCTATAAAACAACAAGAGGAGGAGATTGCAAAAGAGCAGGATCGTATAAATTCTGAACTCTCTAAAATCGACCAAGAGCTTGCAGTTCTTTTGGAGAAAGAGAGAGAACTTGTTGGTAATATAGATGGAAATTTAAAATTTAAATTTGAGAGAATTGTTAAGAATAAAGATGGTGTTGGTATTGTCACAATATCAAAGGGGCATTGCAATGGATGTTATATGATTCTTCCAAATGAATTTATCAATTTGGTTAGAAAAAATGACACTGTACAATATTGTCCAAACTGCTCTAGAATTTTATATCATGATGAGTCTCCTGATAGCCTATTTGTTATAGATTATGATGAGGGTGCAGAGAGCGATTCAGCCTATTTTGGTGACGAATAAATTCTATATTTTATATTGATTTTTTAGCATCTCTCTTAATTTTAAGATAGATGCTTTTTTATATTTATGAAAAATAATAAATTCTATATATTGATTTTAATAATTTTTTTCTCTTAAAACTTTAATATAAAAATTTAGTTTTGAATAATTATAGCAAAGAAAAATTCTCTATTTTTCTCCTTTATTAAATTTATTTAATAGATTTTAATATTTTTTCTCTATTTTTTATTATTAATCAAATTCTTTCATCAAAAATTACTAAACCAATCTTGATATTAACTTCAGCAAAACACTATTTTGAAAAGTGAATTATTTTTCATTTTATCTTTTGACAAAACAATCTAAATGTATTAATCTTCTTAACAATAAGTAATTTCTTTTACTTACAATTCCATTGGGGGAATAATCCATGATTGATAATAATTCTATTTGGCGAAGAGACTTTTTGGGTATTGATTTTGATAAGACCAATCCTGAAGAGAGAAGAGTAATTAAGCATGTAATCAAGAGAGATGGACAACTTGAATTCTATGATAAGGATAGAATTTATGATGCTATAAGAAAGGCTGCCAAAGAGGTTGAAAAAGATAATGATAATGCTCTTATCACAAAGCTTACAGATAAGGTAGAGGATAAACTTAAAGCCTTTATGTCATCACGCCACTCAAACTCTGCTCCAGCGATAGAAGAGATCCAAGATCTTGTAGAGAATGTCCTAATGGAAGAGGGCGAATATGAGATGGCAAAAAAATATATTATTTATAGAGCGAAGCGCCACTCTGTAAGAGATGCAAAAAATATGATGCTCTCTATAAATGATATAATGGAGGGCTATCTGATGCAGTCGGATTGGAGAGTTAATGAAAATTCTAATGTTAACTTTTCTTTGGGTGGACTTATTCTTCACAATTCAGGCTCTATTACAGCAAATTATTGGTTAAAAAATATCTATCCGCCAGATATTGCAGAGGCTCATCAAAATGCAGATTTTCATATACATGACTTAAGTATGTTTAGTGGCTACTGCGCAGGCTGGTCATTGAGGCAACTTATAGAGGAGGGGCTAGGTGGTGTAAAAGGTAAAATTAGCTCTAAACCTGCGAAACATATGTACACGTTAATGTTCCAAATAGTAAACTTCCTTGGAATTATGCAGAATGAGTGGGCAGGAGCCCAAGCATTCTCTAGCTTTGATACATATCTTGCTCCATTTGTTAGAGCTGACAATCTCTCATATGCTGAAGTAAAGCAGGCTATTCAAAGCTTTATATTCGGTGTTAATATTCCATCTCGTTGGGGAAGTCAGGCCCCATTTACTAACATTACACTTGACTGGGTGGTGCCGGAAGATCTCCGTGATAAAAAGGCTATTGTTGGTGGTAAGGAACTTGACACTACATATGGGGATTACCAAAAAGAGATGGATATGGTAAATAAGGCTTTCCTTGAGCTTATGCTTGATGGAGATGCAAATGGACGTGGCTTTCAATATCCAATTCCAACATACAATATTACCAAAGATTTCGACTGGGATTCTGAAAATGCAAAACTTCTCTTCTCTATAACAGCAAAATATGGAACACCATATTTCCAAAATTTTATAAATAGTGATCTAAATCCAAGTGATGTTCGCTCTATGTGTTGTAGATTGCAGCTTGATAAAAGAGAGCTTAGGAAAAAGGGTGGTGGACTCTTTGGTGCTGATGAATTTACTGGTTCTGTTGGAGTTGTTACACTGAATTTACCTAGAATAGCCTATCTATCAAAGACAAAAGATGAGTTTTTTGAGAGATTGTATCACCTAATGGTTTTGGCTAAAGATTCACTCTCTATAAAAAGAAAAGTTATTTCTAGACTTATGCAAAATGGCCTATTTCCATATACAAAGAGATATCTAAAGCACTTTGACAACCACTTCTCTACAATTGGAATAAATGGTATGAATGAGGCACTCCTAAACTTTATGGGTAAAGATATTACGACAAGAGAAGGAAGAGATTTTGCAATAGAGATATTGGATTATATGAGAAAGCGTCTTGCGGACTTTCAAGAGGAGACTGGGGATCTATTTAACCTTGAGGCAACCCCTGCTGAGTCTACAAGTTATAGACTTGCAAAGCATGATAAAAAGAGATATCCTGATATAATCGCAAGTGGTGAAGATGAGCCATACTATACAAACTCCACTCAGCTTCCTGTTGGATTTACTGAAGATGTTTTTGAGGCTCTTGATATGCAAGATGAGCTTCAAAAAAGATATACGGGTGGCACAGTTTTCCACACATATTTAGGAGAGGCTATTACTGATTGGAAAGCTTGCCTAAAGTTGGTGAAGACCATTGCCTATAATTATAAACTTCCATATTTTACTATCTCTCCAACGTTTTCAATCTGTTCGGTGCATGGATATCTGGCAGGAGAGCAATTCACATGCGGAAAATGTGCTGATATTGAGCGAGGCAAGATTAAAGAGGAGATAGAAAAACTTAAGATTGAGAAAGAGAGAATGATAGATGCTGACAAGTAGCTATAAATTATATTACAGGCAGAATTTAAAGGTATGAATTTAGAAGAGCTTGTTAAGAAAGCTAACATTTTAGATTATAAATTATTCTCACTAAATTCCAAAAGTTTTTTTGATAATATAACTCTCTCATCAAAAGAGGCGAAAAGCAACTTTATATTTACTGCGATAAAGGGTTTCCAAACAGATGGTCACCGTTTTTTAAGCAGTGCATATGACAATGGATGCAGAAACTTTATAGTAGAAGATATTAATGATATTGATAGTAGTATCACAACTGGCTCATCTATTATAAAAGTTAATGATTCAAGAGAGGCTTTTGGTAAAATTTCTAATTTTATATATGAGTATCCATTTAAAAAATTGAAGTTGATAGGTATCACTGGAACAAAAGGGAAAACTACTATCAGTACCCTAATATATACTTTTCTAAAAAATAGATATAAAACATCTCTATTCTCTACGATAAGGAACATAATAGATGACGAAGAGATTGAAGCTGTTAGAACAACAATGGAGGCTAATGAGCTTGAGAGAGATTTGAAAACATCACTTGATAAGGGCTCTACACATGCTGTTGTTGAGATAAGCAGCCACGCAGTAACCTTGAAAAGGGTTGTTGATGTAGAGTTTGATATAGGAATTTTCACAAGCTTCAGTCAAGATCACCTTGATTTATATGGTTCTATGGAGAACTATTTTGAAGCAAAGCTTGATTTTTTTAGAATGCTCAATAGTTCTCCTAAAAATGATAAGTATGCTGTTATAAATATAGTTGATAAAAAGGGTGTTGAGATAGCAAATATACTAAATCAATCTGTTAAAAAGATAGGTGTTGGATATGGTGATGATTGTGAAGTTAGAATATTAAAAGAATTTTCCTCATTTAGTGGGCTTGATGTTACCTTCTCATATAACAATAGAGAGTATAATTTTTCTACTAAAATTCGTGGAGAGTTTAATATTCTTAATATTGTAATCTCATATGTTACTGCAATGTTGCTTGGAGTAGATCCAAACGTTATGAATGATTCATTAAAGAATTTAACAGGTGTTGAGGGTAGATTTGATATTGTTATTGAAAAACCATTTATGGTTATAGTCGACTACGCTCACAACCCAGATTCACTGCAAAAAATATTAATGGAAGCCAAAAAGATAACTAAAAATAGTATTATCTCTGTTTTTGGCTGTGGTGGGGACAGAGATCAGGAGAAGCGTCCAATAATGGGAGATATCTCTACAAGTGAGGCTACATATACATTTATTACCAATGACGACACATATAGTGAGGATCCCTTATCAATTATTAATATGATTGTAAGTGGCATAAAAGAGGACAAGAAAGATAGATATTCTATTGTCCCAAACAGAACAAAGGCCATAAGAGAGGCCTTAAATATGGCCAAAGAGGGTGATGTTGTTGTTGTAACAGGTATGGGACATCAAAAATATCAGATAATAGATAATAAGAAGATAGAATATAATGATAGAGAGACCATTCTTTCTCTGATAAAAGAATTAAAGATAGATTAACCGCTAAATTTTTAGAGAGTATACATATCTTATGAATGAAAACATAGCAAAGAGAATTATTATAATAGTTATACTTGTCTTTTTAATAAGCACTCTAATGATAGTTCGTATTATCTATCTATCTAGGGCAAATCCTAATGACTTTATAATTTCAGGGACTACGAACGATGTGGTAAAACGTGGAAAAATTTACGATAGAAACCATCGGATATTAGCAATTAGTGCAGAGCTTGATTCATGCTATGCCAACCCAAAAGAAATTAAAGATAAAGCTCAAATTGCAAAAATAATATCAACAACACTTCTTATTCCTGAAAAAGATCTCTTTAATAAACTTACTCAAAACAAACATTTTGTCTGGGTAGATAGACATATCAAGAGAGAACTCTCTGAAAACCTAAAAGATTTGGATATAAAAGGGATCTATTTTAGAAAAGAATATAAGAGATTCTATCCAAATAGTAAGCTTTTGTCTCATATACTTGGATTCTGTAATATTGATAATGAGGGGGTGGAGGGACTTGAAAAGAGCTTCGATGATTACCTCTCTCCAAAAAACCTTACAGAAGCCTCCCCTAGCAATAAACTGTCAGGCTATAATCTATCTCTAACAATAGATAGTAATATTCAAATGTTTGCTGAAGACTCGATCAGAAATGGGGTCTTAAGTGAGAAGGCAGAGTCAGGGACACTAATTTTAGCTGATGGCAAAACAGGAGAACTAATTGCTGTTGCAAACTACCCTGATTTTGACCCTAATAATTTTTCCAAATATGATCAACAGAAATTTAGAAACATTGCAATATTCAATCAATATGAGCCGGGCTCTGCGTTTAAAATATTTAGTATATCACCTCTTTTAGATAGTGGTCTAATTACAAAAGATGAACATTTTCTGTGTGAAGGAACATATACACAAGATGGAATAACAATTAGAGACTCTACACATACTAAACATGGTCTAATAAATATGGCAGGTATCTTCAAATACTCATGTAATGTTGGGACCTTAAAGGCTACAAATAAGATTGATAGGAGAGATTTTTATAATTATCTAAAACTCTTTGGCTTTGGAGAATCAACAGGAGTTATGCTACCTGGTGAACAGAGAGGTGTTCTCCGAGATATTGGAAATTGGTCAAAAAGATCTATGCTTGCAATCCCGATAGGGCAGGAGATTGGTGTTAATGCCATGCAGATGGTTGCAGCCTCAACTGTTTTTGTTAATGATGGTGTTCTTTTAAATTTAAATCTTGTTAAAGATATCTATGATGATAATAATAAAATTATTCAATCTTTTAGAAGAAGAGAGGTTAGAAGGGTTCTTAAAGAGGGCATTGCTCCACAAATAATAGAGGGAATGAGAGCCGCAACTGATGAGATAGGCGGAACTGCTAGATTTTTAAAGATAGATGGTTTGAGTTTTGCTGCTAAGTCTGGGACAGCAGAGATATTTGATGTCAAAACAAAAAAATATTCAGATAATGTTGTAACCTCATCTCTTCTTACAATATTTCCAGCGGAAAAACCTAGATATATAGCATATGTTGTATTTCATAACGTGGAACACACCCCAGAAGGGCGTGTAAGATGGGGTGGCATAATAGGTGCAAAGTTGTTAGATAATTTTATATCAAAGATGACCGGATATATTGAGATAGATTCAAAGGTAAAAGTTGATGTGAATTTAAATAACCTTGAACCTGTCACTGTTCAAAATAGATTAGAATCTCTTCCAAGCAAGATGCCAAATTTTATTTCACTATCAGTTGGAGATGCAGTATCAATTTTATCTAAAGTTGATTTGAAAATAGAAGTTGTTGGAAGTGGTACTATTAAAAAACAGACTCCCTCTAGAGGTGAAAATATAGATAATGGAGATACTATTACCCTATATTGTGAATAGTCATTTATTAAGAAAAACTTTTACTAATAAAATTTGACTAAAATTTATTTAATTTTTCACTTGTTTTCATTTTTTAGATCATATACCTTTAATTTAGATAAATATATTTAAAAAAGTAAAAATATCTTTGATAGATCTCAAAAATATAGCTTTAATTTTAAAACTATATTGAAAAAAGGTCGATATAATTGTATAATGTATACAATTCAGTAATAATCTATTTTAGTAGAAGGTAGGTATAATATGAGAAAGAATATTGTAGTTTCTCTTTTTTTAATGTTTGTTTTGGCAAATGTTTTTGCTCTTGAGATAGGTGAGGCAGAGATTAAATCCACAGAGGGAGAGGGAGCCAATATAAGGTTTAATAACTATACTGGTCAACACACAAGAATAGAGACTGTTGAGCAGATAAGAAGTATTGGTATAGACTTGGCTAGAAATGCAAAAGATGATGGAAGTGCATTTTCTTATGCCAACAAATATTCTATCATAATTGTTGTAGACGAAAGTGAAATGGATAAGTATGATGCTGCAATAATATCGATAGATAGGGGAGCTGAGGTTGATCATATTAGAAACCTTCGTCTAATTATATCTGGTTTTCTAGAACAAAGATTTGAATACAGCAGAATAAATGCACAAGCATTGGCTACATTTATTACCTACTATAATGTTATCTACTATAAAAATTTAGATTTCTTTAAAAGTAAATATGTCTCAAAAATTGCTAATTATGTAAACAATACCAATGTTGGTATGTCAAGCAACTATGCTGATTGGCCAGGAAATACAAAAATTGTTATTCCACTGACATCAGCAGCAAAAGAGAAGACTTTAGGATCTCTTGGCACAAGTGAGTTGTCTAATAAAGATATAGTTGATGAGATGAGAAAAGAAGAGGGAATGGAGCTTGAAGTAAGAAAAGATATGGTTGCTATTAAAGAGGGAGAGGTTGCAGAGCAGAAAGCAGTTGTTGATAAAAACAAAGAGGATATAAAGGCCGCAGAGGATAAGGCAAAACAGGCAGAGGCAGCTTTGGCAAAAGAGAAAGCCGACATGGCAAAGAGAGAGGCAGAAATTGCAGCACAAAAAGCTGCAGCAAAAACTGAGGCAGACAAAAAAGCTGCAGCAGAAAAAGAGGCTGAACTAAAGAGGCTGCAAGAGAAAGCAAAGCAAGATGAAGCAAAGCTGAAAGAAGATGAAAAGAAGTTAGAAGAGAAGAAAAAAGAGGTTGAAGCACAAGAACAGAAAATAGATGAAAAAAAGACAGAGATAGCAGATGATAAGGCTGGAATTGCTGAGGATGAAAAGAAACTAGCAGAGCAAAAAGCAGCTGAGGATAAGGCGGCTGAAGAGAAGAAAGCTGCAGATAAATCTGAAGCAGATAAAAAAGCTGCTGAACTTGCAGCAAAAGAGAAGGCTTTGGCAGAGCAGCAAAAAGCAGCTGAGGAGAAAGAGAAAGCTCTTGACCAGAGAGAGAGTGATCTAAGAGACAAGACTCTTGATAAGAGTATATTTGCTGATAAACTCTACTATATAAAAGTTAGAGATTATATGGAGGGTGGACACTACAATAATGATATGTATATTATAAATGCAAAGACTGGTGCTGTTGATACAAAATCTGCTGTTAATAATATATGTGGAAACAAGTATGATGTTTCAAAAGATGGTGTTGTTGTAATAACTCATACTGGTTCTCATAACGCAGCTCATAATCTTTGTCTATTGGACAGAACTAATTTGAACCAGGTTTCAAAATCTAAAGAGAATATATTCTGGAGAAGTTTTGTTGAGATAAAAGAGGACTTTATATATGCTGTTATAAAAGAGAGTGATACAGCATTTTATCTTGGCAAGTTTAATACAAAACTTGAGCTTGTAGCAAAATCTTCAGATATGGTTGATAGCAATACTTTCTTAAGTATATATGATGATCTTATATACATAAATAATGCTAATAAGGAAGTTATGGTTTTAAACAAAGCTGACTTGAAACTTAAACAAAAACTTGCGTTTTAATTTTTGATATAATTGATAAAAACTGCCTAATTCTTTGATAAGAAGAGGGCAGTTTTTTTATATGAAGAATGATTGTTCTAAAAATATATTGGTTAGGTTATTTTTGGAACAAGGATTTGAAATTATTAAAAAACCCTGTAGTTTGAAAAAATATAGCTTTATTATCTATCTTTTTCATTAATCTATTTAGTGTTGTGTCATAGATATATTTCCAAAGAGTTTCTTTGTTGTTCTCATCAAAATAGCTTAGATTAAGCTGATATGCTCCTTTGTAACGTCTTCCGCCACCATCTTGAGCCATCTCTTTAATAAATCCATTTAAATCAAAATCTTTATGTTTAGTTCGGAGGGAGGCATCCAGCGTTAGATTTTTATAATTCTCTTCTATTATAGCAAATACAATAACAAGATCAAAAGTATTATCTTGTATTAGTCCGTCAGCTATAATTGCAATAATGTCTCTATTATAATGTTTTATATATCCTATACCTGTTATCAAACAGTTTTTATATACAGTTTTTGATTCATGTACTTTTTTCAAGATATTTGTTAAGAGTTTTGAGTAACCCATTTTTGATATTTTTTTCAACACAGAGTTGTCTCTATGCTCTGATATAAGTTTAAAAGCATCTTTATCAATATCATTACAATGCGTGAAATTATCAGTATCTGTTACTATGCCATATACCAAGGCTGTTGATAATCTTTTTGAAAGATTGGATGACATGTTGATAGATAGTTCTTTTAGTATAAAAACAAATATTGTTGATGTTGCTGATACATTTTGTGGTTCTATTATTGAATATTTTGGTTCTCTCTCCTGTTTACATATCTCATGATGATCAATATGAAGTATACAAGGAATTGATGGAGGCATATTATCTATTTTTGTATTTTGAAAATCTACTATTGCATAAGAATCATAATCCATATAGTTAAATCTTTCATTCCAGTAGACTATTGGAATTTTTAATTTATCAATTAATATTTTATTTTGTTTAAGTGAAACAGTTTTATATGCAAGAATTGTTGAATGTATTTTGTAATGCTCGCAAATTATTTTTAAAGCAAATGCAGAAGCTATTGCATCGGGATCTGGAGAACCTTTAATTACTATTAGTATGTTTTTGAATTGTGATATGATACTAACAATATTTTTAGCTTCCTCTTTAAAGTTCACTACACTCCCTTTTTAATATTTAAAAATTAAAAGAATGGCAAATAAGCAAAACTTAACAAATCAGTATAACTTGAAAAAATCTAGTTAAAAAATAAGTTTATTTTATGTTACTATTAAAATATCATATTTTTATCATTAAGTAAAGTTTACTAAGTAAAAATAACCTTTAGCTATATTTTTATTCTTGAGTTAAAGTAATTATTTAATAATTTTTTATTATTCTCTATATACAAATATATAAAAAAATAGGATAAAAGAAATAAATTTAAAAAAAATGATTACAGTTAATAATAATTATGTTATAATCTCATCAAATTGCTTTAACTGTTTCTATATTCATGGAGGATAAAAAATATGAAGCTTGTATTTTTTGGAGCACCTGGTGCTGGAAAAGGTACTATTTCTAAAAAATTGAATGAAAAATATGGTTTACCTCAAATAAGTACAGGTGATCTATTTAGAGAAAATATAAAAAATAAGACAGAATTAGGCTTAAAAGTCTCTTCGATATTAGAAAAGGGTGAGCTAGTTCCAGATAACCTTACAATATCTATTGTAGAAGATAGAATAAAAAGTGATGACTGTAAAAATGGATATATACTTGATGGGTTTCCTCGTACAATTATTCAGGCTGAATCTTGGGAAAAGATCTCACCAATAGATAAGGCAATCTATTTTGATATAACAGATAAAGAGGTTCTTGATAGACTTTCAGGAAGAAGAGTTTGTCCAAAATGTGGAGAGATATATCATATTATGTTTAATAAACCAAAAAATGAGGGTAAGTGTAATAATGATAGTGAGCCCCTCTATATAAGAGCTGATGATAAAGAGGAATCTATCAACAATAGGCTTCAGGTTTATCATAAACAGACAGAGCCTCTAATTGAGTACTACACAAAAATAGGTAAAATAGTTACAATAAATGCAATTAATGGTATGGATGAGGTTTATAACGAGATAAAAACAAAACTCAATTTAAAATAATTAAGATAATTAAGATAATTAAGATATTTAAGGAGGTAGTTTTATGAAGAACATCCTTGTTGTAGATGATGAAGTTGGAGTTCAAACGCTTTTAGAAGATGTATTGACTGCTGAAGGATATAATGTTTTTGTATCTGATGGCGGAGAAGATTTTATTGCTATCATAAAGAGAGAAAAAATCGATTTGGTTATACTCGATATGATGATGCCTAAAGGTTCTGGACAAGAGATATATACTGCAATGAAAGTAGTTTTAGAAAAAGAGGGACTTCATGATAGAATCCCCTATGGAATAATATTAACTGCTCATCCAGGTGCTGAAAATTCTCAATTCTTACTAATGATGGAAGAGGGAATAAAAAAGCTTGTAGCCAAACCTTTTCAAATATCAGAACTTTTAGAGTCTGTAAGGGAGATTATAGAAAAATAGTAGATAATATTATTTGTCTGCTATTTAAATTGAATAATGAAAATACAAGATATAGATAATTATATAAAAAACCTTATTGACCCAAACTCTATGAAGGATTCTTCTCAAAATGGCATCCAAGTTGAAAATGAAAAAGAGATAAAAAAGATAGCAATTGCTGTAGATGCCTCTCTTGCAACCATAAATATGGCTAAAGAGAATGGTGCTGATCTTTTAATAGTACATCATGGTCTTTTCTGGGGCTATTCGCTTCCAATAATAAATGAACATTATAGACGAGTCAAAGCATTGATAGAAAATGATATTGGCCTTATAGGATATCATCTACCACTTGATGCAAGTATTGATGTTGGTAATAATGCCTCCATTATGAGACAAATTGGTATAAAAGAGTTTGTTTCTTTTGGTAATTATCATGGAGTTTATATAGGTTACTCTGGAACCTTTGATAAATCTTTAGATATCGAAACAATAGCAAAATCATTAAAAGTAGATCTTAACGAGAGATATATTAGATATCTCTCGTTTGGTAAAAAAAATATTAAAAGTGTTGCTGTTGTATCAGGCGGCGGTTCTTCATGCTTGGTTGAAGCTATTGAAAAAAATATAGACCTTTTTATAACTGGTGAGGTTCCTCACTATAATTATCATACCGTTTTAGAAGGTAAAATTAATCTTTTAGCAGCAGGACACTATTATACAGAGACATTTGGAGTGAAAGCATTAGCAGAGAATATTAAAAAAGAATTTGGTATTGATTATGTTTTTTGTGACCATCCAACTAATTTCTAATTATTTCATTGGTACAACTTAAAACTTTTCTTAATCTACTAATTTAAACAATCTTTAAAATGTTTTTTATTTAAGTTTTTTAGTTTTAATATAAATTTAAATCAGGGATATAGTTTATGAATCAAAATGAAGAGAAAACAATAAATATCATCGGTTCTGGTCTAGGCGGACTTTTTTGTGGAGCACTTTTATCAAAACATGGTTTTAAAGTTAAGGTGTTTGAAGCAAGACAGCATGTTGGAGGATATGCATCTAAATGGAAAAGAAAAGATTATATTTTTGAAGCTTCCCTTCATGAAATGAATGGTTTTAATCCAGATGATAAAAAACTTAGAACTTTTCGATATCTAGATCTTTTTAAAAGAGTAAAATTTTTGAAGATCCCATCTCTCTATACATCTCTCTTTAAAGATGGAACGAGTTTCACTGTTCCTCATAATTATGATGAGTTCTTGGCAAAGTTAATTGAGATGTTTCCTGAAGAAAAAAAAGAGATAACAATTGCAATGGAGAATATAAAAAAGACTCAAGAACAATCACTTGCTTTTTTAGGTGAGAAAGATCAACTTGAGGCGATGATTAATACACCAACAAGATATCCTTTTGTTATGAAAAATCTCTTTTCTACAGTTCACTCTGTGATTTTTAAAAAGATAAAAAATTCAAGAGCAAAGATGATAATAGCTCAAATATACAATTACTTTTCTAATAGTTTGAAAAAATTGAATTTTATCTATTTTTCTGCAATATATTCATATTTAAATGGCTCATATTGGGTCTCTGGGAGTTCTTCAAATTTCTCAGAGGAGCTTGCTAAAATCATTAGAGAGAATGGTGGAGAGGTACATACAAGTTCAAGAATTGTAAAAGTTTTATTTAATAATAAGAAGAAAGCAATTGGAGTAAAAACAGAGAGGGGAGATGAGTTCTATTCTAATTTAACAATATGTAATTCTCCTCTTAAATATACAATAAAAAATATTATTGGAGAGAAAAACATTCCATTAATTCCAAGACTTAAGGCAGCGGGTGTAAAAAGCTCAACCTCAATATTTTCTATGTATATAGGGCTTAATATAGATGTGACAAAGCTTGGCATAAATGATTATTGTTATGTTATAAATGATATAGATGATCTAAATGAACTTGAGAAAAAAGAGAATCAAAATGACTTTTCAAAGCAGGCATTGATATTGGTTTCCTATAGACTTGATGAATCTCTATGTGATAAAAATAAGACAGTTATAAATATATCAACTGTGAGTGATATAAAGTATTGGGAAAAATATGAGACTAAAGAGGAGTATCGAAAAGAGAAAGAGAGAATAGCCAATCTAATTTTAGATAGAGTAGAGGCAAAATTTAAAGGCTTTAAAGAACATATTGAAATACTCGAAGTTGGAACACCAATGACAATGAAAAAATATAGTAATAACACAGATGGTGCTGTATATGGAGCCTGTCAAAAATTATCACAATCAAATATATTTAGATTTAATAATGAGATAAAAAGCAGAAATTTATATTTCTCTAGTGCTTGGGTCAATCCTGGTGGGGGAGTATCTGGAGTTGTAATTGGAGCTATAATAACAGCTGAGCTTATCTTAAAAAGATATAAAATAGAGCCTGAGTTTAATAAATTTATTGAGCCATTGGGGCTTCAAAAAAATGAGATAGAACAGGGATAATAGTTGGTAATATTATAAATATATAGCAACAAAATGAGTTGCTCTAATTATATTGAGTTGCTCTCTGCTTGAAAGAATGTTGAGATAGTTTTTTTCTCTTTTCTTAAATATTCCTCAAAAAGAATCCATTTATTGTTTACATAAACTTCACTTGGCCTAAACTGATCTTTATATTTCATATTGCTGATTGTTGGAGTATACCATCCAATATAGTAATATTTGATACCTAGTTTTTTGGCATATTCAATCTCATAAAGAATGCTAAATATCCCTAAAGCCCTCTCCATATAGTCAGTATCATAATAAAAGAAGTTTGAACTAAACCCATCTTTAGACAAATCTATAATGCTAACACCTATTAATTTTTCATTAATATAAAAATTTAATTCAATTGAACCTTTAAAACCGAAATGTCTTGATGCCATTATACTTTCATAACTATTATTAATATTATCTTTATGCCTTATCTCATGATATTTTTTAAAGAGATTAAACTTTTCTTCATCAATAGAGGTTCTATCTAAAATTATTACTCTTACGTCACTATTTTTCTTTAATATTCTTTTTTGAGACTTTGTTAGTTTGAATGAAGCAGTATCTATTCTCATAGGAAGACAGATATTACAATCTTTGCAGACTTTTAGCCTAAAATAATTTGCATATCGCATGTAGCCCCTCTCAAGAAAGAAGGTAAAATTTTCCATTTGAGATTTTGTTGGATAGAAACACTCTTCAGTATCTATTGATTCTTTAAGAGAGTATTTACAAGTTAAGTTGGTTATGAAATTATCCATAGTAGTATCTGACTCTTGTAAAGATAGATTAAATGCTTCTATTGCTAAATCCCATTTATGCATTATAGAATATATTTGTCCCATTTGGAAATAAGACTCAGAGAGGAGTTTTTCTTTATTTATTAAATATTGATAATCTTCCAATGCTTTGCTATACTCTTTTTTTTCTATGAATATATTGGCTCTATGTATATAAGAATCGATAAAATCATTACCAATTTCAATAGCTCTATTTATAAATTTTAATGAGTTATTAATATCTCTTAAGACAAAATATGTTATTGAAAGGTTATAATAGTATATATCTTTATTTTTATCTATCTCAATAGCTTTTTTATAGAAAGCTATTGCACTATTATAATCAGTTGTGTGGTAGTAAACATTGGCTAGGTTATAGTAGAAAATATCATTGTTTGAGTCCTCTTCTATTGCTCTTTTAAATGAATTTATGGAGTCTTCAAAAAGTTCTAATTTTAGATAGCAAACTGCTTGATAGAAGTGATAATTTGCATTTGAAGAGTATGCCTCTATTGCTTTTTTAAAATAGAATAGTGCCTCTTTAATAAAATCTTTTGAATAAAAATCAAATGCAATATTATAGAATTTTGTACCAGCATCTTTATAACTATTCACTCTTAACAATTGGAGATCCTAAAAGCAATTTAAAACCCTTCATGTATGAACAGTCTTAGTTTTTGTATTTTTTAACACTGTATATTTTGTATAAGCTGTTTTGGCAGCCATTTTTTCGGCCTCTTTTTTTGAGCCACCAAAACCCTCTCCAACAATATCTCCATTCATCTCTACTCTAACAATGAAAATTTTATTGTGTTCGGGGCCCTCTTCTTTTTTTAGTTTGTAGACTGGACACGATTTATATTTTCTTTGGCAGTATTCTTGAAGCAGAGTTTTATAATCTTTTCCATTTTTGTCAGTTATAACAGCTTCAATTTCTTCTATCATAAATCTTAGGACAAAATCTCTAACTTTTAAAAGATTAGAATCCAAGAAATATGCCCCAAGAAATGCTTCAAGTGTATCGGCTAAGATAGCTTTTTTGAACCTGCCACCAGTAAGCTCCTCGCCTTTGCCTACCAGTATGTAATCATAAAGTTTCAAATTTTTAGCTATTTTGGATAAAACATCTTCACTTACTACAACAGATCTGATCTTGGCCATACTTCCCTCATCAAGGCGAGGATAATTTTTGTAAAGATACTCTGTAATTATGAAACCTAGAACGGAATCTCCTAAGAATTCTAAACGTTCATTGTTTCCACTATACAGATCTTTAGATTCATTAATGAAAGACCTATGGCATAAAGATTGATTTAACAAACCAATGTCATTAAATTCAACATTAAGAGTTCTAGAGAATTCTAACAGGGCTGCATCTCGATCTATCGTTTTATCCATAAAAAGCTCATGGAAACCTCATAAAAAAACTATAATTATCTTATTTATTCCCTTTATGTTTTTCTATGTAGTTTACAGCGTCTCCTATAGTTGTAATTTTGTCAGCTTCATCATCTGGAATATCAACTCCAAACTCCTCTTCCAATTGCATTACTAACTCTACAATATCAAGAGAATCAGCACCCAAATCATCAATAAAAGATGATTCCTCTTTAATCTTGCTCAAATCATTTATAGAAAGTCTGCTAGCAACAACTTCCCTTACCTTTTCAAAAGTAGTAGACATTAGAAAATCTCCTTAAAGAATTATAGTAGAATATAAGTTCAAAAACATATAAAAACTACTTTGGATTGTAATTAAAGATATCTATTTTGTCAACAATTTTTTTCTCTTTTTGGACGACCAGGTGGTCATTTTTAAAATATAGTGAAATTTAATTAAAGAGTCCTAAATTAGATATTATAAAAAAATAGTTATTTTTTTAAGAAAACAATATTTATTTTGACAAATAGGAAACTAATTTTTATAATGTGGCTAACTTTGTGACAAAATTAATTTTAATAAAAAAACTTATTTTATAACTAAAATCTCTTTAAGTTTGTTTATTAAAATTTTTTACTATTAAATTTGGGGGGATTCTATCTTTATGCTAGAAAATATAAAAAAATATCTACCAAATGTAGATGTAGATAATATTTTGCCTTTTACAGATCCTGTTCCAGTTTTTGCTATTATACTTATTATAATGCTTGTTATGCCAATGATACTGGAAAAAATAAAAATACCTGGTATAGTTGGTCTTATCTTTGCAGGAATAATTGTTGGACCTCATGCTTTTAATATTTTGAGGTCGGATAGTGGAAGTGCCATTGAGCTTTTTGGTAATGTTGGTCTTCTATATATAATGTTTTTGTCTGGACTGGAGACAGATCCTAATGACCTTAATAAAAGTAAGGTGAAAAGTATAACATTTGGTCTATTGACATTTCTTATCCCGCAGGTTTTGGGTTGTGTGATAGTCTACTTTACAATAAAAAGTGGACAAAATATGTATGATATGCGCTCATCGATACTTCTTGCAAGTATGTTTGCCTCTCATACATTGATAGCATATCCACTTTTATCAAAATTTGGAATTGCAAAAAAAGAGTATATTACAGTTACTGTTGGTGGAACAATGATAACAAACTTTTTAGCCTTGTTTGTACTCTCAATTATCTCTTCATCTGCTAAAGGAACATTAGATTTCAGTTTTTGGATAAGACTATTTATCTCCCTTGTTATCTATATGCTTTTTATATTTTTGTTTGTTCCTGCTGTTTGCCGAAAGTTTTTCAAAAGTACAGCAAGTGATAATGATGCTGGATATCAGTTCATTTTTGTTCTTGTTGTTGTATTTATCTCTTCATACCTTGCAAAACTTGCAGGAATTGAACCTATCATTGGAGCCTTTTTGGCTGGTATAGTTTTAAATAAGTTTGTAATATCTACATCTGCTTTGATGAATAGAGTTGTTTTTGTAGGGAATACTATCTTTGTTCCATTTTTTCTAATAATGGTTGGAATGCTTGTAAATGTGAAGGTTCTTTTTAGTGGCTACAGTACTTGGCTAGTTGGTGGAATAATGATTGCAACTCTCTTTCTTACAAAGTGGTTGGCTGCTATAATAACAAAAGTTATTTTTAAATACTCTATGCCTGCTGCAAATATTATGTTTGGACTAAGTCTTGCTCAAGCAGCTGGAACTTTGGCAGCTGTTATGATTGGATACAAGTTGGGGATACTAAATGATGATGTCCTTAATGGCACTATTCTTATGATATTGGTATCATGTATATTTAGTTCTATAATAGTTGATAAGAGTGGAAAGATTCTTAGTGAAGAATCTGATGATGGTGGAGATCTTAATAGTGAGAGAGCAGAACAGCTTCTTATTCCTATTATAAATTTACCTAAAAAAGATGATATGAATATTATATTAGACCTCTCTTTTATGCTTGGAGGAAAAACACCAAAAGAGGTAATAAATACAACTGCACTTATACCAAATTCCCCAACGGCACAAAATCAGATAAAAGAGTATGATAAGATCACTGAAGAGATATTGAAAAAAGCATCAGGAGCTGACAAAACTATAAAGAGCTCTGCAAGAATAGAAAAGGATATAGGAGTGGCTATTCAGAAAATAGTTAAAGAGAGTTTTATTACTCATATTTTACTGCAGTGGGATAGTGGTTTTTCTGAAAAAAAGAACTTTATAAAAGCGTCAGTTTTGGATAATATTCTAGATTCAACAACATCTCAGCTCACTATTATAAATTTTGTTGAAGAGAATGATATTACAAAAATAATGACATCTTTAAAGAAAATTATTGTTAGTTTACCTGAATTTATCCACCTTGAGACAGGCTTTAGAAACATGGTAAGAATAATTAAAACCCTTGCAAAAGAGTTGAAGCTACCTGTAGAATTTTACTGCTCTAAAAAGACAGCTAAATATTTAACAAGGATAATAGATCTTATAAAGCCTGACATTACATATATATTTAATGAAATAGATACAGATAAATTTGGAACATCAAATTTAAAAGAGATTCTTACAAAAGAGATTCTATATGTTCCAGTCTTTACAAGAAAAGGGACAATCTCTTGGAATAAATATACAAGTAATGGTATACAGAGAGTCGTTAATACTTTTAAGGAGATAAATATTATAGCAATGTATCCTGAAGTTACAGATAAAAATAGTAAGCCAACTCTTGATATTTTGCAGGGTGGAATATCAAAAAATTCATTTTTTAGTTATGGGAGTTCTACTCAACAGCCATCGGGGATTAAGGAGAGATTTAGCAATCTAAAGAATAGTGTTACATCTCTCTTCAAAAAAGATGAGTAAAGTGTTCTATAAAAGAAATTTCAAACTTAAATAAAGGCAAAAATATCTTGACAAGATATTAATTAAATAATATATTTAGTTTCCGTTATTCGTAAAGGTGGAGTGAATAAAAATGAACAATAAGTATGTTACATACAATGTTACAAAGAAAGATATTACTAAGAAATGGTTTATAATTGATGCTGCAGGGAAGCCTTTGGGTAAGGTTGCTGCAAAGGCAGCATATATCATTAGAGGAAAGCATAAAGCTATTTATACACCATATATGGATACAGGTGATAATGTTATAATAATCAACGCTGAAAAAGCTGTTATGTCTGGTCATAAATTTACAGATAAGATTTATTACCATCACTCTGGCTATGTTGGTGGAATTAAGAGTATTACTTATGATAAATTAATTGCAAAAAAACCTACAGATCCTATGGAGATTGCCATAAAAGGTATGCTTCCAAAGGGGCCTCTTGGAAGAAAACTCTTTAGAAACTTGCGTGTCTACAAGAGTGATTTTTACAAAGAGGTAAGTGTAAAACCGGAAGTAATAGAGAGCCTATAATAATTTAGAAATTTTAATAATTTAAGGATATATAATGGGAAAAGCAGTTAAAGTTGGAAACACCATTTTTGCAACAGGCAGAAGAAAGACTTCAGTTGCTAGAGCTAGACTTGTTAAAGGAACTGGTAAGATTATTGTTAATGATAAGCCTTCAACAGAATATTTTCCAGAGGGCAACTATGAAATGATTATTAGACAGCCACTTGATGTTATAAATTTCAAGAATGATTATGATATCTTGGTTACTGTTTATGGTGGTGGATTATCAGGACAAGCAGGAGCTATAAGACATGGAATTGCTCGTGCATTTGATCTCTTAGATGAAAGTAATCATCAGCCACTAAAAGAGAACTCATACCTAACTAGAGATCCTAGAATGGTAGAGAGAAAGAAGTTTGGTCATAAAAAGGCAAGAAAAAGGTTCCAATTCTCAAAGAGATAATTTTTACTATATTTTATATAAAATCTATATTTCATTTTATGAAAAAAGAGTCTATTATTTTTAATAGCTCTTTTTTTTTATTTTGCTAAAAAAATACCCTCTCCATAATAGAAGAGGGTTTAATAACTTATTAAATTATTTTAGTTTTATACGAGTTGTTCCTGCAATAGAGTTAAACAGTAGGTCTCCATTAGGAAAAAGTTGAAGAATTGCATATGCTCCATTCCCTAAATTGTTCTGTCCAAACATTACTTCAGTAAGGGTTTTACCGGTTGCCCAATCCATACCCTTAACGAACCAGCCTTCATCTTTTGTATAACCATTAACAAGTACAATGTTTGACACTGTACTAACGGTTGGTACCATGCTTATAGATACAATATCTGCTCTTGCCCAAACAGAGTGAAACTCTTTTTTTATTGGATCCCACTCGAATCTCTCTACACCAGTACCAGGTTCATTGATAGGACCAAGAGTCATAACATCAAGGATCTTATCTTTCTCTCCTTTTTTAGCAATATTGTTAACAACAAAAGCTCCATAGCCATCTACTACAACAGATTGTTCGCTTTGTATAAAGTCCGGTAATGGATTAAGACCGCAAGTTACTGCTATTTGACCTGCTATGCGGTTTGATTTTGCACCTGCAACAGCTTTAGCATCTTTAGGAATATCATCTCTCCAGAAAGCTACAAGCTTCATTTTGTTAGCACCATCTGTAATAACAACCAAGTGATCTTTATCTTTTCCAAAACCCATAAGAGTTGGTGTTGAACCTGTTCCAGTACCAACTTTCACTGTTGGAGTAGTATCCCCACTATCATAAGGTGATGACCACGCTCCATCGCTGGCCTCTTGAGATAGTTTTGTTCCAGTCCAAACTACTTTATACATAGTTTTATCAGATGCTACATATATTCCATTTTTTTCATCAACACATAGACTGTTTGTAATATTTTCGTTTGCAGGAAATTTTATAGTGCTAATTACATCTCCCTTTAGGTCAGCATTTATTATAAAGAGCGATTTATTTCCAAGAATAATTAGCTTTCCATCATATGTAATAGATACTCCAGCAATTAACTCATCTTGAGCTAATTTATCTTTAAAACTCATAGAATTAACTATTTTTATACCACTTGCTGTTTTTTTTGGATCTTTTAGTGCAAATATTATTACACTCTTAGTTACACCAGTGTTATAATATAGTTGATTTTTGGAATCTACAAAACTATATATACCATTAGTCATTCTTGGAAAGCTTATACCATACTCATCCAAAGCTTTCTTTGCAGACTCTACATCTTTAAAATTTGCAGCAAACATCTTTTGTAGATCTGCTTTTTTTAACACTTTTTCACCCGGAGCATCAATGCGTGCAACTTCTTTATAGCCGCCCTTTGAAATATCAACATATTGAGCCCCTCCCGAATTTGCCGCCCACATATAGTCTGGTGATGTACTTGCTAATGTGATAATATTGACAGGGCCGCTCCAAACAAATGGCACTTTGTTTAGATCAATATTAAACTTGCCTGAAGCGATTGGATATGCAATAGCGTCAGATTGAGACATATCAATATGAGTTATTGCATATGGAAATGGAGCTAATGATTTATTAGCAGCAGCTCCCTCTGTCGAGAAGAGAAGTGATGCAAAAGAAGTTAGCATCACTAAGATTAGAAAAATACTCTTTTTCATAAAAAATCTCCTTTTCTTAAAACAAATCTTTTTAAAAAAGAACAGAGACCTAGATTTAATAGCTAGGTCTCTATAATTTTTTTTTTAATTAAGCGTTTTTTTATCTTATGGTGTTACAATATTGAACAGAAGTTCAAACTCTACCATCATAGAGAGAAGCTCTGTTAGTTTTCCTTTGTCACCAGTGATAGTTATAAGCCCCTTATCAATAGCATCTTTCATAGTTATCTTCTTAGAGTTTACATCATCTATTACGGATTTGTTAGTTACTATTGATGCATCGGCTTTGTCAAGAACTTTACCTTCTGTATATACAAAAACTGAATTTTCTAAAGTTGTTGCATATTTTTTCTTTAAATCCTTAAATTCCCAATTAAGGTTGATTACCTTGCCTTTTGCTTTCTCTGTATCAAGTTGGATACCCATAAAATCAAATACCATATCCATATCCATAGCAGATAGAGTATCTGGAGAGGCAACAGATTGAACTTTGTCTTTTATAAGACCATTACGAAGCTCAAAAGCTCCTTCAAGATAGAAGTTTCTCCATAGAGCATTCTCTGCTTGATATGCAAGCTGCTCATAGGCAGAAGCCAAAAGGTCTTTTGCTTTCTTGTTATCAGGATCAGCAAAGACTGCATTGTATAGAATAGTGGATGCCCACCTATAATCGCCACTATCAATTGCCTTCTGTCCGATGTCAATAGCGTTCTGTATACCACCAACTGCGGCAATATATTTCTTACTCTCCTCAACAGGCGGATATCTATTTAAGTTTGTAGGGTTTCCATCAAACCAACCTAGATAATATTGATATATTGCCCTAATATTGTGGCTTAATGATCCATAGTAGCCCCTGTTGTAGCCCTCTGTGTAGAGAGAGTCTGGCATCTTTACCATCTCGGCAATCTCAACACCTGTATAACCTTGATTCATAAGGTGTAATGTTTGATCATGCATATATTTGTAAAGATCTCTCTGCTTAAGCAGGAACTTTGAAATTTTCTCGCTTCCCCAAACTGGCCAGTGATGTGATGCAAAAATCACATCAGATTTTGCTGCAAAATCGTTCTCCATCTTATTAAGAGCTTTCCACCAAGCTTTTGAGTCTCTAACCTGCGCACCTCTTAAAGTATATAGATTGTGCATAGTGTGAGTAGAAACTTCAGCTGCACAGAGAGCTTTGAATTTTGGAAAGTAGAAGAACATCTCTGATGGTGCCTCTGTATTTTTTGCCATCATAAATACAACTTCTACGCCATCAATCTTATGTTTCTCCCCATCCTTCTTTATTATAACAGTTGGAGGGATAAGTGTAACTGTTCCTCCTGTTGATGTCTTTATGCCAAGTCCATTAGTTACTTCACCCTTTGGACCGAAAGGCAAGAGCTCTCCATAACTATACATTGCCCTTCTTGACATAGCATTTCCAGCATAAACGTTCTCGCTTATTGCATGATCCAAGAAGCCCTCAGGAGCATAGATCTTTATTTTGCCAGATTTTACATCTTTTTCTGAAATAATTCCCTTTACTCCGCCATAGTGATCAACATGGCTGTGAGTGTAGATAACAGCCTTTATAGGTGTCTTTGGTCTATGCTTGTAGTATAGTTCAAGAGCGACCTTTGCACACTCTGCAGATATTAGAGGGTCAATTACTATAATGCCCTTGCTGCCCTCTATGATTGTCATATTTGAGACATCAGCACCTCGTATTTGGTAGATATTATCAGTTACCTTAAATAGTCCCGCATAGCTGGTTAGTATACCTTGACGCCAAAGACTTGGGTTTACTGTCTCTGGGGCATTGCCTGTCAAAAATTGGTAGGTAGCAAAGTCCCATATTAGCTTTCCCTCATCGTTTTTGATCTCTGGAATATCAAACTTTGCAACCAATCCACGTTTGATATCATCAAAGTCCTCTGTTGATGTTGGAATCGCTACTTTTTTGTTAAATTCAACTGTGAATTTTGACGCATCATTCGGCTCTACTTTCTGTGCAAAAGCCATAAATGACAGAAGAGTGAACAGTGATACTAATGTTAGAATTTTTGTTTTCATCTAAAATACTCCTAAATAAAATATATTTTAAAGTTATAGAGGTTGAGTAGTTAAATCTTGCCCCCTATAACTAAAAATTTATCTATCTCCTACTTTCTCTATGGAGTGACAATATTAAATCCCATATTAAATTCCTCCAGCATAGATAGAAGTTCCAATACTTTATCCTTGCTGCCCTCTATAACGATCTCTCCCTTATCAATTGCATCTTTAAATGTTGTTTTTTTAGCATTGATATCGTTTATGACAGATTTGTTGGTTACAATTTTTGCATCGGCACTATCAAGAACTTTATCAGCACTATAAACAAAGACTGAATTTTCTAATGTTGTTGCATATTTCTCTTTTATATCTTTAAATTCCCAATTTATATTTATGACCTTATCTTTTGCTTTCTCTGCATTTAGCTGAATTCCCATATAGTCAAACACCATATCCATAGGCATAGCTCTTGCACTATCAGGAGAGTTTGTTGTAAACATAACCCCTGATGGGAATCCGTTGCGAAGCTCATAAGCGCCCTCTAGATATATATTTCTCCAAGTTGCATTTTCTGTTTGATATCCAAGTTGCTCAAGAGCAGTTGCCAAGAGATCCTTCGCTTTTTTATTGCTTGGGTCGCTAAATACAGCATGACTCAACATAGTGGATGCCCACCTATAGTCTCCGCTATTGATAGCTTTCTCACCCTCTCCGACAACACTCTGTATCCCACCCATTGCAGATACATATTTTTTTGCCTCCTCTTCAGGCGGATATCTGTTAAGGTTAACAGGATTTCCATCAAACCAGCCTAGATAGAACTGATATACAGCCCTAACATTATGGCTTAAAGATCCATAATATCCTCTGTTTGACGCCTCTCTATATAGTGAATCTGGAAGCTTTAACATCTCAGCTATCTCAACGCCAGTGTAGCCCTTATTTATAAAGTGGAGTGTTTGATCATGAATATATTTATAGAGATCCCTCTGGCTCTTACAATATTTAGCAATATTTTCTTCTCCCCAAACAGGCCATGTATGTGATACAAACAGCACATCTGATTTTTCAGTAAATTTATTGTTCATTTTATTGATGCCTTGCCACCACGCTTTTGAATCACGGGCTTGTGCACCTCTTAATGTAACAAGGTTGTGTAGGGTGTGACATACAATTTCAGCTCCGCATAGAGCACGATATTTTGGCACATAGAAGACCATCTCAGCTGGAGCCTCTGTGTTTTGTACCAACATAAATTCTATCTCAATACCTGCAAACTTATGCTTCTCTCCATCTTTTTTTATAATCAATGTTGGAGGAATTAGGGTTACATTGCCACCTGCGCCAGTTGTTCCAATTCCGCTTCCAACAGTACCTTTTGCACTTCTCTCCAAGAGAGAGCCATATCCATATATTGCCCTTCTTGACATTGCGGTTCCGGCATAGACATTTTCGCTAATGGTGTGTTCCAAAAAGCCATCTGGAGCAACGATTTTAACTTTGCCTTTTTTGACCTCCTCCTCTGTAACAACACCCTTTACACCGCCATAGTGATCTACATGGCTATGAGTATATATCACAGCAACTATTGGATATTTTGGTCTATGTTTATAGTATAGCTCCATTCCAGCTTTAGCAGGTTCTTCAGCTGCCAAAGGGTCAATTACGATAAGCCCCTTATTGCCCTCAATAATGGTCATATTTGAGACATCAGCGCTTCGAATCTGATATATTCCATCTGCAACCTTAAATAGTCCCGCATAACCATTAATTAATATACTTTGACGCCAAAGACTTGGGTTTACGCTATTTGGGGCGTCACCCTTTATAAATTTAAAATCATCATAGTTAAATACAACTCTTCCCTCACTATTTTTAACTATAGGATTGTCAAATGGTGCAATAAACCCCTTAGATGCGTTATCAAAATCCTCTGCTGATGTTGGCATCTCTACTTTTTTGTTAAGCTCAATAGTGTACTTTGATGCATCATTTGGCTCTATCTTTTGTGCAAAAACCATAAATGATACAAGAATGAACACTGATACTAATGTTAGAAATCTTGTTTTCATCATAAAACACTCCTTAATGTTTAATAAAAATGAAATAATTTATAAAAATATAGATCTAAAATGTTTAATTTAGATCTATATTTTAAATTTATTTATCTCCTATGGAGTAGCGATATTAAAAGCCAAACTAAATTGTTTGAATACAGAAAATAGATCTAAAACCTTATTTTTATCTCCTTGAATGGTTAAGAGATTTTTATCAATAGCATCTTTGATAGTAATTTTTCCAGAGCTTAAATCTCCAAGAACACTCTTTTCAGTAGTGACTGTTGCATCAAGCTTATCTGCCTCTCTATCAGCGCTATAGAGAAAGACAGAATTTTCTAATGTTGTTGTATATTTTCCCTTCACATCTTTGAAATTCCAATTTATATTTATGACTTTGCTTTTTGCTTGCTCAGCATCAACCAACACACCCATAAATTCAAAAATCATATCAACAGGCATAGCTTTAATAGTATCTGGAGTTGCCATTGATGGTAGCTCGATTTTTGGAACACCATTACGAAGTTCTGAAGCACCTTGAAGATAGAAGTTTCTCCATGTTGCATTCTCTACTTGATAACCAAGCTGCTCATATGCAACAGCCAAGAGATCTTTTGCTTTCTTATTTTCTGGATCAGCAAATACTGCATTGTATAGAATTGTGGAAGCCCACCTATACTCCCCACTATCAATTGCTTTCTGTCCAATATCAATAGCATTTTGTATGCCGCCTACTGCTGCAACATATTTCTTGCTCTCATCAACAGGAGTCAACCTATGCAAATTAACAGGGTTTCCATCAAACCAGCCTAGATAATATTGATAGATTGCCTTAACATTGTGGCTTAATGAACCATAGTAGCCTCTGTTGTAGCCCTCTGTGTAGATAGATTCTGGAAGTTTTATCATTTCTGCAATCTCTATACCTGTATAGCCTTGATTCATAAGGTTTAGAGTTTGATCATGCATATATTTATATAGATCTCTCTGCTTATTTAGATATTTATAGATCTTCTCTCGTCCCCAAACTGGCCAGTGATGTGAAGCTGTTATAACATCTGCACGTTGAGAAAAATCGTTATTCATCTTATTAAGTGCTTTCCACCAAGATTTTGAGTCTCTAACTTGTGCACCTCTTAAGGTAAGAATGTTGTGCATAGTATGAGTTGATACCTCTGCAGCACAAATAACCTTATATTTTGGAATAAAGAAGAACATCTCTGATGGAGCTTCTGTGTTTTGAGCCATAATAAACTCAAAATCTACTCCAGCGATCTTATGCTTCTCTCCATCTTTTTTTATAATCACCGTTGGAGCAATAAGTGTCGCCTCTCCAGATGAACCTGCTATGCCAAGCCCGCTGCCAACACCACCTTTGGGTCCGGGTGCTAATAGAGCTCCATACATATACATTGTTCTTCTTGACATAGCGTTTCCAGCATAGAGAAACTCACTTGCCACATGCTCCAAAAATCCATCAGGAGCATATATTTTGACTTTTCCAGATTTTACCTCATCTTCGGTCACAACTCCCTTGACACCACCATAGTGATCTGTGTGGCTATGTGTGTATATAACTGCCCTAACAGGAACCTTTGGTCTATTTTTATAGTATAACTCCAAGCCAGCTTTTGCAGTCTCTGGTGACACTAGAGGATCTATGATTATAATAGATTTGTTTGCCTCTATAATAGTCATATTTGATACATCAGCACCTCTTATTTGGTAGACCCCATCAACTACTTTGAATAGTCCAGAATAGTTGGTTAATATACCTTGACGCCATAGGCTTGGGTTTACTGTCTCTGGTGCATTTCCAGTTAAGAACTGATAGCTAGTGAAATCCCATACAACCTTGCCGCTATCACTTTTTATTGTTGGATAGTCAAACTTTGCAATTAATCCACGTTTGACATCATCAAAGTCCTCTGTTGATGTTGGCATCTCCACTTTTTTGTTAAATTCAATTGTGTACTTTGAAGCCTCATTGGGCTGCACTTGCTGTGCAAAAGACACAAATGATACAAGAATGAATACTGATACTAATGTTATAAATCTTGTTTTCATCTTAAATACTCCTTTTAAATTAAGAAAATTGAAACAAACAATTTAATACTCTAACTTCATTAATTAGATGATATTTAAGCGGCCTCTAATTGTCAAATATTTTTAAGATTATTTTCAAGTTTTTTTGGAAATTATATTATAAAGCAAAATAATAATTTTAATTTTATAAATTATTAAATGAAATAGGCTATAAATTAAACGAAATGGACAAAAATTATCTGTTATTACTGAAAAATGAAATTTCCTTTTTTAAAAAATGATTTTTTGCTTATTTTTGATTTTTAAAAAATATTTATAGTTATACAATATATTTTAAGTCAATATATTTTGTGGTTTTTAAATTTGATTTATAGCAAACTGTTTATTTTTGAAATAATCTAGCATAAAAGAGTGAATTAAGTATTAATTTCAACGAGTTTGCATTAAATAAGCTTTATTTGATAGTTGAATCTTATAAAAAAATGCTGCTTACAATCAAACTTTACCAATAAAAATTTTTATAAAAAAATAGTTGACAAAAAACAAATAAAATATGATATTCTGATATATAGTATTAGGATAAGTTTAAAAAGGAGTCGGTCAAACGGACTCTTTTTTTATTAAGCATGAGTATAGTTGATATGGTAGAAAAAAAGAAAGCAGATAATGTATTATTAATAGAGAAGGCAATTTTTCATTCAATAGTGGATGAAGGTCTCTCATTGATCGATATTGATATCCGCTACTCTGGAAATGACACTTTTGTAACAATTTATGTTTATGCTGAAAAGCTTGATCTTGTCAATTTGGGAAAGCTTAATAAAAAACTTTATCCCCTTCTTGAAGAACTGTCTTTTTTGAAAGATAGATTGAACCTTGAGGTTTCAAGCCCAGGGATATTTAGAAAAATAAAATATGCCAGTGAGTTTTTAACATTTAAAGATAGAAATATTAGAATATCTCTTGAAAAAGGTTTGACACTTGAAGGGAAGATAGAGAATTATGAAAATAATACTTTATCTATAGTTGATAAAGATGGAAATATAATTGATATAAAAAACGAAGATATAAAAAATTGTCATTTAAATGGCTAGAAGTTTTGTGTTTAGAATGGAGGAGACATGAGATTAGATCTAACAGAACAGATTAAAGAGATACAAAGTGATAAGGGGATAAGTGGTGATCTCATAATGAAAGCTGTTGAGGAGGCTATAAAAAAAGCCTATCTAAAATGTTATGGAACAATGGAGAATCTTGTTATAAGGAATGACGATGAGTTTCTTATAAATGTCTTTTCCAAAAAAGAGATAGTAGAGGAAGTTGAAGATGACCTTTTTGAGATTACTCTCGAAGAGGCAAAAGCTATAAATAAGGATGCAGAGATAGGCGACTCTATGCTTGTCCCTTGTAACCCTGAAGAGTTTGGACGTATTGCGGTTCATTTGGCAAAGCAAATTATTTTGCAAAGACTTAAAGAGATAGAGAAAAACTCAATATATTCAGATTTTAAATCAAAGCAGGGTGAACTTATAATAGGTTATATACAGCGTATTAAAAATGATACAATGTATGTTAATCTTGGGAATTTTGAGGGTGTCTTACCAAAGACAAACCAAGCTCCACACGAATCATATCAGGTTGGAGATAGGATCAAGGCTCTGGTTCAAGATGTTAAAAGTACAAAACAGGGTAATATCTCTGTTGTATTAAGTCGCCGTAGTCCAGAGTTTGTTAAAAAACTGATAGAAGTTGAGATCCCGGAGATCTATGACAAAACTATCCAAATATTCAAAATTGTTAGAGAGGCAGGATATAGAACAAAGATTGCTGTCTACTCTTCAAAAGAGGAAGTTGATCCAGTTGGTGCTTGTGTTGGACAGAAGGGAAACAGAATTCAAAATGTAATAAAAGAGCTTGAAGGCGAAAAGATAGATATTTTAAAATACTCTTCAGAACCAAAAGAGTTTATTAGAAATGCAATGATCCCAGCTAAAATTGAAAATGTTATCATAACAGATCCAGATAAGAAGAAGGTGATTGTAATTGTTGATGACTCCCAACTCTCGTTTGCAATTGGTAAGAGAGGACTTAACATAAGACTTGCGAATGAGCTTACAGATTGGGAAATAGAGGTTAAGACCGAGGCACAAGCTATTGAAGCTGGAGTTATGATTGATAGAGTTAGAGAGGCTGAAGAGTTATTTAGAAATGATGAAGATGAGTCTGAAGAGATCTTCGAACTTGAGGTTTCAGCTGAAATCAAAGAGGCTCTGGCTGAAAATTCTATAAACAGTATAGAGGAATTGATAGAGCTTACAGAGGAAGATTTAGTAAAATTAAAAGGTTTTACCCCAGAGATGGCGAAAGAACTTAGCACATATATAGAAGAAAACTTTGAGGTTGTTGAAGAGGGTGGCTCTGAGGAGGAAGAGGATGAGGAAGAAGAAGTTACTTATCAATGTCCTGAATGCGGAGCCAGTATAACAGAGGACACAAAGAAATGTCCAAATTGTGGTGTTGAATTTGAAGAATAATTTATAAAAAAGATACTATTTTTATAAATTATATGTTATAATTCTATTTAATAAGTATGGGGTAAAATCCATAAGTTTAATTTTTATAATGAGGGCGAATGGCAGATAACGAAAAGGGTGAATTAATTAAAAACACCGATAAAAAGATTGAGCAAGAGACTATAGCTACTCCTACTAAAAAAATTGTTGTTGTTAAAAAAAAGAAGGTTGTTTTAAAAAAGACATCTGTGACAAAGCAGGATAGCCAAGAAAATGAAATAGAAGAGGAATCTCTTGACACAAAAGAGATATCTGCAGATACCTCTAGTGAAACTAATGAGAATATAAATTCTACAAATAGTTCTAATGATAGTGACTCTTTATCTAAAAATAGTAATGATGGTACAACTACACCAAAAAAAATTATACAATATAAAAATAAGAACAACTCTGATACTAAAGAACCTTTAAAGAGCAATCCAGCAAAAACTTTTATAAAGCGAGTTAATTTAAATAATAGCTCCACTACAGGTCAAGCTAAAACAGGTGGAAGCTTTATGTTTAATAAAGCCTCAAGTGGAAGCAAACCAGGCTTTACAAACAATAGTGGCCCTGGAGGAATCAAAAGAAAGATAGGCGGCTCATCTGCACCTCCAAGTACGACACCTGCTCCTATTAATAATGATAAAGATCGTTTAAGAAAGAAGATCAGCAACAAAAAATATGATCAAGATAAAACTCAAAGATATGATAGTCAAGGGGAAATGAATAAGGCCTTCATGAAGAAAAAAAAGAAGGATAAAATTCAGAACGAGGCTGTTATTCCTGAATCAATTGATATCATTGATATAATAAGTATTAGCGATCTTGCTAAAAAGATGAATATAAAATCAAGCAAAATTATATCAAAACTTCTAGAACTTGGCACAATGGTAACCATTAATGATAAAATTGATTCTGATACCGCAAGTATAGTTGCAAGCGAATTTAATTGTAGGGTTAATGTTGTTTCTCTATATGATGAGACTGTTATTCAAGAAGAAGAGGTTAATGAAAATGATTTTCAGCAAAGACCTCCTATTGTTACAGTAATGGGACATGTTGATCATGGAAAGACAATGCTTTTGGATGCAATTAGATCAACAAATATTGCTGCTGGAGAGACTGGCGGAATAACTCAACATATAGGAGCCTATAGTGTTGAACTTAAAGATGGTAAGAAAGTTACATTTATAGATACACCGGGTCACGAGGCTTTTAGTATGATGAGAGCTCGTGGCGCCGAAGTTACAGATATTGTAATATTGGTTGTTGCTGCTGATGATGGTGTTATGCCTCAAACAGTAGAGGCAATAAAGCATGCAAAAGAGGCAAAAGTTCCAATTGTTGTGGCTATAAATAAGATAGATAAGCATGGCGTTAATCTTGATAAGATAAAACAAGAGCTTTCAATTCATGAGTTGCTTCCAGAAGAGTGGGGTGGACAAACCCTATATGCACCTGTAAGTGCACTAAAGAAAATTGGTATAGAGGATCTTTTAGCTACAGTTACCCTTCAGGCAGAGATGCTTGATTTAAAAGTTCCATATAATGTAAGGGCAAGTGGCTTTGTGCTTGAGGCAAAAATTGATCAGGGAAGAGGTGTTGTTGCAACAATACTTATATTAAAAGGAACATTAAAAATTGGAGACTTCTTTGTTGCTGGGGTCTATTCTGGAAAAATTAGAACCATCTATAATGATAGAGGTGAAAAAATTCAGGTGGCAACACCATCAATGGCAATAGAAATCACAGGGCTTGAGAATATACCAAAAGCTGGCGATCCATTTAATGTAACAGCTTCTGAGAAAGAGGCAAAAAATATTGCGTCTAAGAGACAAGAGCTCTCTAAAATGGAAGAGGCAAAACTTGTTAAGAAGATTGGTCTTGAAGATATTTTATCTCAAAAGAGAGAAAATGAGGTTCAAGAGGTGCGTGTTATGATAAAGGCAGATGTTCAAGGTTCTGCTGAAGCTGTTAAAGATAGTCTTGTTAAATTAAGTAATGCTGAGATTAAAATTGTTCCTGTTCAGGTTGGTGTTGGTGCTATAAATGAGAGTGATGTAATGACTGCAGTTGCAAGTAAATCCATAATCATAGGTTTTAGAGTTCGTCCGAATCCTAAAGCATCGCTTTTGGCAGAAAAAGAGAAGATCGAAGTTAGAAGATATAATATAATATTTGATGTTGTAGATGACATAAAAGGGATCATGGAGGGAATGATAAAACCAGATCTCCAAGAGCAGATGATTGGAACTGTTGAAGTTAAGCAGATATTTAAAATTTCAAAAGTTGGAAATATTGCAGGCTCTATTGTTACATCTGGCAAAGTTAAGAGAAACTCTCTAATTAGAGTTATCAGAGATGATGTTGTTATCCATGAGGGAAAAATTGCTACTCTTAGAAGATTTAAAGATGAAGTCTCTGAGGTTAATGAGGGAACAGAGTGTGGTATATGGATTGAAAATTATAAAAACATCAAAGAGGGTGATACTCTAGAAGCATACGAAATTAAAGAGATTACAAGAACACTTGAAGATATAGAGGCTAAAGCGAAAGAAGAAATTAAAGCCAAAGAGAAAGAAAAAAAAGAGAAAGAGAGTAAAGAACAAAGTTAAGGTAGTTTATGAAATATAAGATGGAGAGGATAAAGAACCTAATTACAAGAGAGATAATGTCTATTGTAGTTAAGGGAGATGTTAAAGATCCTCGAATTCCAAAAATCTTTACTATTACTAATGTTACTGTAAGTAAAGATTTGCACTATTGTCATGTTTATATCTCTATGATCGAAGAGACTAATATAAAAACTGTTTTGGCAGGTTTTAATAGTGCATCTCCTTTCTTTCAGAAAGAGTTGGGGGAGAGGCTAAAATTTAAATTTACTCCAAAAATTGAATTTAGATATGATGAGATAGAAGCAAATGCTAATAAGCTTGATAAAATATTTCAAGATATAGCAAAAAAAAGAGAGGAAGAGGTGAGCAGTTTAGGTAGTGCCTCATCTTCAAAAGAGAATAGCGATATTCTCTAAATTTAATATATGGGTCTCTATTTTAAAAATAGATGGGAATTTGTTATTTTTTTATGAGATGTTTTAGAAAATATACACACTGACATATATTGTTGTTTAGGATAAGTTTTTAATGTTAAAAAAGATAATTTTTCTATTTCTTGTATTATGTATATCCACAAATATTTTTTCTAATGAAATTCCAAAAGATAGTAATGGCCAAAAATCCAACGAGACAAATTTAGTTGATGGAGAGAAAAATTATCAATGGTTCTCTGATAATGAGCAAATAACAATACAGACAAGAAAATATTTTGATCCTATGCTTCCACTGGATGCAACAGAATTTATTATAATGAAGGGAAAAACAAGGATTACTGATAATGACTTCTATTTTCTAACATTAGATCCACTTCTTATAAAAAACAATAGAGAGTTGGCGAAGGTTAAGAGGGGTGGACTAATAGGTGCGGCGGTGTTGGGAGGAGTAACGGCCTCTTTTTTCACTGTGTCAGCTGTATTTATTGCACTTCAAACAACATATTATCTTAATCCCTCTAGTTATGGAAGTATGGGATATAAATCATGGTATGACTATTTTATGGATTCCTATCCATCACTATTTTTTACAGGACTATTTTTTACGGCACTTACTGTAGTTGGTTTGGTTGCTCTTTTAATTGATCTCTTGGTTACCTACTCTCTAATTCATAAATATAAAAATAATGAGAAGGCCTATAGAGAGGCAGCAGCAAGATATAACAATATGATGATGAAGAAATATAGTTTGATACCCGATCTTGGATACAATTCAGAAACTAGTGATCTTATGATTACTTTCAAGCTAAAATTTTAAGGATTTTTTTAAAGGAATATGTTTAAAAAAGTAGTAGTTATACTTATTATATCTTCAATGCTTACAAGTTGTATAACAATGAAGGTTGGAAAAGAGTCTCCTCCAATGGTAGATTTTGGAACACCTATTGTAGGACACTTCAGAAATAAAGATATAGCAAAGGGGGTGCTATATACATCCCTCTTTATAACATTTATTGTCTCAACTGTTCTTTTTGCTCCTGCAGGTGCTAATGGTCAAAGCATTATTCCAATTGATGGAACAATATCAAACCCAATCTTTTTTGCCTCTATTGGCTGTGCTGGTGGTTCACTGGTTGGCTCTACTATAGATACAGCAGTAACATATCAAATATATAACTCAAAAATTATAGAGCTTAATAATATTCCTTGGGATCCTAAAGGCAATATTAAAAAATATGAGGCGATAAATAACTTTAGGGCGCAGCAAGATGATGGTAAGATGCAGAAAGCTGAAGATGCAAGAGCTGAGGGGTACAAGGATACTATAGAACTATATAGAAAAAAACTTATAGATGGAACTATAACAGATGACGAACTTGCTCTTATTGAAAGATCTGAATTTTTTAAAGAAAATTTAAAAAATGAACTTGGATATTATACTATAAATAAGAGTAAAAATAAGAACAAAGAATAAAATAGATATTTCTTCCCTATTTTAATGCTAAATAAAAACTTTTTAGTTCGTTTTATATTTTATTAGAGTATCATCTTTTTCTCAATATTAATCACTGCATAGATTTTGACAAATTATCACTGTTTTAGTATACTAAAAAAACATATTTAGATTTTGAAACTATAGAAGAGGGATGATGAAGATTCTATGTGTATCAGATTGGATTGAATCTGTTATATACTCCGATCAAATGAAATACAGAATGTCTGATGTTGACATGATTGTGAGTTGTGGGGATATATCTACAGGCTATCTTGACTTTATAATGAGCGAATTGAATAGACCTCTCTATTATGTTGTTGGAAATCACCTTACAAGCAAACATATCAAAAAAAATACATTTGGACAGATAAAGGCAGATATCCCAACATGGTTCAATGATCTCCATCTGAAATTTTACAATCATAATGGTACACTAATAACAGGATTTCAGGGGACAGTTTGGTATAATGGGGGAGCCTTTCAATATAAGCAGTGGGAGGTTTATCTAATGTTGCTTAGATTAGTGCCAAGACTTCTATATAACAAGATAAAATATGGAAAATATCTTGATATATTTGTTGCTCATGCTGCCCCATATAAAGTTGGTGATCTTGAAGACCCATGTCATGTAGGACTTAAAGCATTTAATCTTTTTATAAAGCTCTTCAAACCGAAGCTTTTTCTGCATGGACATATTCATATATATGATCGAAATCAGAAGAGAGAGCGCCTCTACTATGATACAAGAGTGATAAATTGTTCAGGATATTCAAAAGTTGAATTTTAGAATGTGAAAAAGAGTTGATAATAGATAAAATGAAGGGATGTTTAAAATAATGATTTTAAGAGGTTGAAATTGAGTATGGATGATATAAGTATTAAAAACAGTGCAAAAGAGGATTTCAATAAGGCTTTTTTTAAATCTCAAATAGAGAGAATATTAAGTAGGCTTTTTGGGGATAATAATGATTCTCTTCTCTCTTTTAGAGAGGTTGTTGGTTATATAAAGATTAAAAACCAATCTTATAAAGGCATGCAGGAGATTCAAATAAAAGATATTAGAGGTAGTGAGGATCGCTATCGAGATTTTGATAGAGAGTTTTTACCGGTTAGGCAAGATCTACGAAACAGGTGGGAGAGAATAGATGAAGCTCACTATAGAGATATAATTTTACCTCCAATTCAGCTCTATCAGATTGGGGATATCTACTTTGTTAGAGATGGCAATCACAGAGTGTCTGTCGCAAAACTTCAGGGAAAAGAGTTTATTGATGCAGAGGTAATAGAGTTAAAAACTGATGTTGAGATAACAACAGATACAACCGTTGAGGATTTGAGAAAAATTGTAATTGAAGAGGAGAGAAAGAGCTTCCTTGAGGTTACAAAACTTGATCAGTTTAGAGATGTCTCTATGCTTAAGTTTAGCTTTGTTGGTAAATTTGATCAGATTTACTCTCATATAGAGGTTCATAAATATTTTTTAGGGATAGAAAATAAGAGAGATTTTACTTTTCAAGAGGCAATGCTTAGCTGGTATGATAGGTTTTTTATGCCTATAATAGAGGAGATCGAAAATGAAAACCTTACAAAACTCTTTCCAGGTATGACAGAGGCTGACCTCTATGTTCTAACTATTAAATATTGGGATGAACTTAAGGCTGAAGAGGGTGATAATGTCCAAATAGCTGATGCTGTAAAGTCTTATAAAAATCAGCATAGAAAAGATAATAAAAAGGGACTTTTTGGTATTTTCAAGAAAAAAGAGGAAGAAAAAAAATGAATATTATAGAAAAATTATTGTTTGAAACAAATGCAATAAGGGTTGCTCCTGCAGAGTCACCATTTTGGTACACATCAGGAATGGTTGGTCCCTATTTTATAAATACTCACTTCCTATTTGGCGGGGAGAGTGATGCCAATAGACTCCTATCATTTATAGATGACAATATATCTAAAGATAGAGTAGAGTTTGCAAATGAGATAAGCAAAATGGTTATAAATTTTTATAACTCAAACAAAATCTATCGAGATGTTATAGATTTTTTCTATGATGGTTTGAGAAACGAGCCCTCTTTTAATAGTGCAGACTATATATCTGGCGGAGAGAGAAGAGATTGGTTTTTCTCTATAATGATAGCCAATCTTGCGAGTAAAAAACATATTTTTATCTCTAAAGATTTAGATACATTTTCAACTGATGGAGTGGTTGATACTCTTAAAAATAGAAAACTTGCTCACTTGGCAGATCTTGTTACAGAGGCTTCAAGTTATAAGAGAAGCTGGATTCCTGCGATAGATAAAAAAGAGGGAAAAATGATTTTTAGCGGAGCAGTTGTTGATAGAAATCAGGGCGGAAAAGATTTTTTTATCAGTGAAAAAATTGATTTCTTTAGTTTAGTTACTATTAATGATGAATTTTTTGTTGATGCTAATAGAGCTAATATTATTAATAGCAAGCAGCTTGAGCTGATAAGAGCTTTTACAAAAGATCCGGTCGAGTATGGAAAAGAATTTATAATTAATAATAGAGAATTTTTGAAACAATCATTAAAATCAACTGACAAGGGCATACAAAGTAAGTCAAAAAAACTTATTAATGAGAATCCATATAATTTTGATGAGAAATTTCTTAATAGTTTTTTAAGTGATATTTAGTTGGCGGAGGGAGAAGAGACTCTAAAATTTATTAAGTTCACTTCTATAAAATATTTATCAGAGAGGGTGTCACTAGAAAAAAAATAGATAGAAAAATCTTGACACTTTACTATTAAAATTCTAATCTCATAGATCAAAAAATAGACTTTTATTTAGAAATTTAATAATATATATATATTAACTAATTATACAAAAAAACGAGAAGAGAAGATGCAGTTAACCATAAATGTAAACGGCAAAGAGTACTCAATAGAGAGCGGAAAAAGCTTACTAGATTTAATAAAACAATATATTCCAAATGCGAAATATGGTATCATTGCGGCAAGAGAGGGTGATAAACTTATAGAGCTTACCACTCCAATAGGTGAGAACAAATCTGTTGAGTGGGTAAAAACTGATAGCAGTGAAGGTATCGCAATCTTAAGACATAGTACATCTCATATTATGGCACTTGCAGTAAAGAGGCTCTTTCCTAAGACACTTGTTGCAATTGGTCCATCTACTGATGATGGATTCTATTATGATTTTGATAGTGAAACAAGATTCAATGAGGAAGATTTTACAAAGATTGAAGCGGAGATGCAAAAAATTATAGATTCTGATCTTCCATTTGTTCGTAAAGAAGTATCAAAAGCTGAAGCTTTAGCGAAATTCAAAGATGAGGGTGAGATATATAAGGCAGAAATTATTGGGGAGATTGATGCTGAAACTGTATCTCTCTATACAACAGGGGAGTTTGTTGATCTCTGTCGTGGTCCGCATATTCCATCTACTTCATATATAAGAGCATTTAAACTAACTAAAATTGCTGGAGCCTACTGGCGCGGTGATGAGAAAAATAAGATGCTTCAACGTATTTATGGAACAGCTTTTGCTGATAGTAAATCTCTAAAAGCATATTTGACTATGCTTGAGGAGGCAAAAGAGAGAGACCATAGAAAAATTGGTAAAGAGATGGGGCTCTTTGGTTTCTATCAAGAGGGACCAGGTTTTCCATTCTGGAAACCAAATGGAATGGTTCTATATAATGGTATAGTTGACTACTGGAGAAGAATCCATAGACAAAATGGTTATATAGAGGTTAAGACTCCAATTATTTTGAATGAAGACCTTTGGCATAGATCAGGGCACTGGGCTAACTATAGTGAGAACATGTACTTCACAAAAATTGATGGTGACTCATATGCGGTGAAGCCTATGAATTGTCCAGGTGGAATTTTAATATACAACGATGGCATCCACTCCTATAAGGAGCTTCCTCTAAAAATAGCAGAGCTTGGCTTGGTACATCGTCATGAGAAGTCGGGTGTTCTGCATGGGCTATTTCGTGTTAGGCAGTTTACACAAGATGATGCTCATATATATTGTACAAAAGAGCAGGTTAAGGGTGAGGTTGAGAAAGTTATAGCCCTTGTTCAAAAGATATATAGTGACTTTGGTTTCGATGATGTTCATATAGAGCTCTCAACTCGCCCTGATAAATCTATCGGAAGCGATGAGATGTGGGAGCTTGCAGAGAAATCATTAAAAGAGGCTCTTGAGGAGCTAAAGATAGAGTATAAGGTCAATCCGAAAGATGGTGCTTTCTATGGACCAAAGATAGATTTTCATATAAAAGATGCGATAGGCAGAAGCTGGCAGTGCGGTACTATTCAGTGCGATTTTGCTATGCCAGAGCGATTTGATATGAGCTATATTGGAGCTGATGGTAAAAAGCATAGACCAGTTATGCTCCATCGTGCAATATTGGGCTCTATTGAGAGATTTATTGGAATCCTAATCGAACACTACAAAGGTAAATTTCCATTTTGGCTTGCTCCAGAGCAGCTTCGAATATTGCCTATTGCAGCAGCTCATTTGGAGTATGCAAATAGCGTTAAAAATTTCTTGCAAAATTTTGGCTTTAGAGTTACTATCGATGAATCTAGTGAGAAGCTTGGGGCAAAAATTAAGCAGGCTAGACTTGATAGGGTTCATACAATTGCTATTATAGGCGATAGTGAGATGAACAGCAAGCTTGTAACAGTTAGAAAAGCTGATATGGAGGAGAATAGAACATTGAAGCTTGATGAACTTGTTGATTTTTTTATTGATTTAAATAACAACACAAAATAGTAAATTTATATATATTTTTTATTTTTAAGGAGAATCTTTGAGCAACAATAAAGAACTTAGAACGAATAACCATATTAGGGTGAAAGAGGTCCTATTAATAGATGAAAATGGTGATAAGATTGGAGTTGTTACTATACAAGAGGCACTAACTAGAGCCGATGATGCTGGACTTGATTTGGTCGAAATTTCACCGGGAACAGTGCCACCTGTTTGTAAGATCCTTGATTATGGCAAATATAAATTTGAGCTTGAGAGAAAGGCTAAAGAGAGCAAAAAAAATCAGCAAATAGTAAAGTTAAAAGAGATTAGACTTCAGCCAATAATTGATAAGCACGATTATGACTTTAAGTTGGCACATGCTAAAGAGTTTCTTGAAGATGCAAATAAGGTTAAGATAACTATAAGATTTAGAGGACGTCAAATGGCGCATATAAATATAGGTGAGGATGTTCTAAATAGATTTATTGAAGATCTTAAAGATTATGGTACTGTTGATAAGAGACCTACCCTTGAGGGTAAGTCTATGAATATAATATTCTCCCCGTTGGGGAAGAAAAAATAGTATATAAGGGAAAAGCTGTCTCCTTATAGCTATATTAGACAGTCAGAAAAATTAAAATTTATTTGGCTGCTTTGATAAGAATCTAAAAGATGAGGTAAAAAATGAAGTTAAAAAACAAAAAAAGCGCAGCAAAAAGATTTAGAGTAACTAAAAATGGTAAAGTTCTCTATTCAAAACAAGGTAGAAGGCATATTCTTGTGAACAAGAGCTCCAAAAGAAAGAGACATTTGGGTAAAATTGGAGTATTAAGTGACTGTGAAGCAACTAGAGTAAAATCTATGTTGCCAATGATGTAGGAGAGGAAAAATGGCAAGAGCAATAACAGGAAAAGTTCATCACAAGAGAGCTAAAAAAGTTTTAAAACAGACAAAAGGTTTCAGAGGCGGAAGATCAAAACTATATAGAGTAGCAAAGACAGCTTTGATTCATAGTTTAGTATATGCATACGTTGGCAGAAAGAGAAAAAAGAGAGATACAAGACAGCTATGGATTGCTCGTATCAATGGTACTTGCAGAAACTATGATATCACATATTCAAGATTTATAGATGGATTGAAGAAAGCTAATGTTATCATAGACAGAAAAACTTTAGCAAACCTAGCTATAGAGGATATTAAAGCTTTTGAACAACTAATTGAGGTTGCAAAAAAGGCACTTGATACAAAAAAATAGATTTTAAATTTAAGTGGGTTTAATAGATTTGTTTTTTATTAAACCCATAGTTTTTTTATGTATTAGAGCTTAAAAGGAGTTTTTTATGGAAGTTGAAAACCTACAAACAATTTATAATAAGATAAAGATGGCTGCTAAATGGATAGAGAATGCTAAGAAACTCCTAAAACAAAATGAAACAGAGATATTGGTCCTAAGAGAGGATAATAAACTTCTAAAAAAAGAGATAGAGACATTGAAAAATGATAGAAATCAAAATGTAGATTTCTATAAAAATTTAGAGATGGAAGTTGATAACATATTATCTCTTTTACCAGATTCTCTCTTTGAATCTAATGGTGATAATGGCAAAGAAAATCACCAAAAGACAGTAAATCCTGCCTTAAAAAATAGTCAAACGATTACTCCTTCCACTAATAATCAAATTAACACCAATGCAAATAAAAATATCGTTGCACAAAATTTAATTGATACAAATGAACCAACATTTGATTTTGATCTAGATTCAGATGATGGTGAAGAGGAGAAAATTACAAATCTTCCAAAAGGAGTATTGTAACTTTTACTGCTATTTTTTAAATTTATTTATAATCTAAATAACTATGTATCTTTTTTAGATATTAAATGATACTATCTGATTTATTTGTGTATGTGGGGGACTATATTCCATGTCTACAACTTCTATATCTATATTTATACTTGGTGAAGAGTTAAAGCTATCAGTAAATGAAGATGATAGAGATGAGTTTCAAAGAGTATTAGATAGCTATAAATTGGTCGTAGAAAAAATATATGAAAAATATCCAAATCAATCTAATCTAAAGATAGCAATTTTGGCTGGTATTATGGTAAGTTCAGAGTTGAATAATTTAAAAAAAGAGACAAAAAATTTAGAAGAAAATTCAAATAGTTATAAAATTTTATCAAATGCCATCAAAGATCTTGAAAATTCTATTAATATGTGATACCATTTAATTAGGCCTGCGCTGTTCGTGTAGGGAGTTGATTGTTTCCCGGACAATTTTTTATAAGAAAAGGGTGCCAATAATAGTCTGTTGATTATATACTGTGTGGGCTGTCCCACATAGCAATGAAAGACAGTGTTGAGGTTCCCGCCTTGTTATTTAACAGGGAGTACGACACTCTCATAACGGCAGAGGTGGGTCTGTTTTTTTTGTTTTCTTAGATTCTAAGTTTAGTTCTTAGATTCTAAGTTTAGAAAGATAATATCTTTTTGCACAAAATACTTTTCAAAAAGAATTTGCACGCAAAAAATTAAAAACTACCTATACTGGAGTCTTCTATTATAATTGATTCCTCTTCTATATCAGGAAAACCACCAGCCTGCTCATCTATAACTTGAGCTGATATTGTCTCATTTAGATTGCTGTTTTCTACAATAGCTGTCTCAAGAAGATCATTGCTTTTCTCTTTTGATGAGGCAACATAATATGTGTTGAATTTAGGATCTATTTTTTCTATTCCCTTTCCGTAAAAAGAGATTGGGATTGTTTGAAAGTAGAAGTCCATCGCCTTATATACCATAAAGTGGAGATGTGCTCCTCCAGACCAACCTGTATTTCCACTGTATCCAACAGTGTCTCCCTCATTGACAATGTCACCCACATTAACAGTAACGCCATCTTTTTTCAAGTGAAGGTAGCTTGAAAATGTTCCATCATCATGGTATATTACTAGATAGTTTGTATATTTTGCATATTTTGGATTTCTTCCGCCTATATTTGAGTCCTTCTTAAAATCCACAACAACACCTCCACGGGCTGCATAGATAGGGGAGCCTATATACATTCCAAAATCAACAGAGTATCGCTGCCACCCTTTATGAGAATATCTGCTGTTAAATGTCTGTGTTACACGATAACACTCATTATCGGCGAATGGCAGGCGATATGTATATGTAGAATTTGGTTCTAATGTAGGGTCACCAACCTTAAATCGCTCTTTGAAAGTAATTTTTTTTGGCAAAATTTCTTCTGATTTGATTCTAAATAGCTCAACTTCACCTTGACCATTATTTATTATACCCTTGAATTCTTTTTGTGATAAATTCTCCACATAGTTTCCATAGAAAGTTATTTTATATTGGTAGGGACAAAAATTTTTATTATTAGCATAAAAAACAATTTCCTTCTCTTCAAGAATTTCATATCTAGTATCAATGTAATCTTCTATTCTTGCATTTAAAAAAAGTGAAATAGAGATAAAGATCAACGCAAAGATTCTTTTTTTCATAAAATTACCATCTTAAAAAATAATAAAAATATACCTTAAATAGTATCGAGAACAAGGCTTAAAAATAGTTGAATTTTAAATTAAATTCAACAAAATTATTAAAAAATATCTTAAATTTAAAAACATTAAATTCTATTTTTGAGAATTCATGCTTTTAAAGAAAAATTTTATATCTGTTACTTTAATATCGTCTTTAAAGAGGCTATTTATATTCTTAATAATCTCTTTTTTATAAAAATGCAATGTATTTATCAAACCTTGGGTGTTGCAAGCAACATAGAGCGTTCCATTTGTTAATCTATCAGGTAAGGTTTCTCCAACTATACTTCCTATAATAGTAGTCCAACTATTTTTTATCAACTCATATGTAAATTTGTTTGATAAATCAGCTTTATTATCGTTAATTATCTCCTCAACAATATTTTTTATTGAAGAGAATTCATCATTATTGCTATTTGTATATTTTTTCATAATTTTTTTTATTATATCTCATTATACATTTTTGTCTATTGTTATTTTCTCTACAATTTTCTTTATATAATTTTGTTGACATTTTTTTATATTTGTTATATATTTTATCCAGCTTATCGATGATTTGTGTCGATAAGTTTTTTGTTCTTTGACTGGGTTTATTGTGTTGGTTTGTGGGGTGTTATT